>JANSXZ010000003.1 GCA_024742705.1 Paracoccaceae bacterium
AGCCCCGGCGCTTCAGCGCTTCGTTATAGGCCCGCCAGTTCTTGATCTTGTAGGTCGGGGGTATCGGTCTGCTCATGCCATCCAGCTATCACGCTGGATTCACGGGGTGAATCCCCCAAGGGCTTTGTGCAACAGAGCCGTAGAGACCGCGCCGCAACACCGCGCGTTTGGCGGTGCAGACCGCCCGCAAGGCGGAACACTGCCCGGTGATCCCCCGCCGCAATCGCATGGCGGGCGCAAACGCCGGACACCCCGGCGCCTCAGCCGCGGTTTTCGCGGCGACCGGCGTCTTGCTTGAGGCGGGTCATGAAGGCGATCGAGATGTGATCCTTGAGCGCGGTATAGGCGGCTTCCTCGTCGCGCTTTTCTATCGCGGTGACGATGGCATCATGCTCGCCCAGCGCGATCTGGCCTCGGCCCTGCGCCGCCAGCGAGGTTGTCGCCATCAAGGCCATCGTCCGGTAGACCAGATCAAGCTGTTGCACCAGATACCTGTTATGCGAGGCCAGATGGATCTGCTTGTGAAACCTGCGGTTGGCGCGCGCCAGCGCCGAAGGATCATCCACCAGCGCCTGATCGGCCACCACCATTTCACGCAGCACCCGCGCCTCTTCGGCGGTGGCATGACGCGCGGCCAGACGTGCCGCCAGCCCCTCGAGTTCGCGACGCACGACATAAAGTTCGGCCATCTGGTTGTGATCCAGCGACGCGACGATCAGCGAGCGACCGTCGCGCGCCAGAAGCGACTGAGTTTCCAGCCGCTGCAACGCCTCGCGGATCGGCGTCCGCGACACCCCGAAGCGCTCCGCCAGATCGCTTTCGACCAGCCGGTCGCCCGGTTTGTAAATGCCGATGTCGATCGCTTCCAGGATCAGCGAATAGGCATCGGTCTGGGGGCTGTTGCGGGATTGGTTCATTGTCGGCTTTCCTCGGGCGTTTCATGAACCTAAGCCCCCGAGGCGCCCGCGATCAAGCCTGCCATTGCATCGACCCGCATCAGCGCCTACACCGCGATCATGCCACGCGATGCCTTTTCCCATGTCACCCAATGGGTGTTCGATCTGGACAACACGCTCTATCCGCCGAGCGCACGCCTCTTCGACCAGATCGAGGTGCGGATGACCGATTTCGTGATGACCGCCCTTCGCGTGGACCGCCCCGAGGCAGACCGCCTGCGCCGGCACTACTGGCTGACCCATGGCACCACGCTGGCCGGGCTGATGCGCGAACACGCGGTGGATCCCGGTCCGTACCTGACCGAAGTGCACGACATATCGCTGGATCATCTGGAACGCGATCACATGCTGGCCGCCCGTATCGCCGCGCTGCCGGGACGCAAGATCGTTTATACCAACGGCTGCGGGCCCTATGCCGAACGCGTGCTGAAGGCGCGCGGACTGGACCGGGTGATCGATGCGATCTATGGCGTCGAACACGCCGGGTTTCTGCCGAAACCCGAACGTGCCGCCTTCGAGCGGGTGTTCGCCGCCGATGGCATCGCCCCGGCGCGGGCCGCCATGTTCGAAGACGACGCGCGCAACCTGGCCGCGCCACATGCGATGGGCATGCGCACCGTGCATGTCGCCGGAACGCCGCTGGCCGCCGATCACATTCACCACCACACCGATGATCTGACCGGGTTCCTGGGGTTCCTGACATAAACGGTCGGGTTGCGTCAAATCGCGCATATGCTCCGCGCGTGGCGCACCTATCTGCCTGTCATGTCAAAACAGGAGTGACCCATGGCCATCGCCCACGAAACCCCGCGCGCCTTGCCGATCTGGCAGCGACTTCTTTTCGCCATTCCGGTTCTGGGATGGGTCGCGCGCGACCTTCTGTTCGGCGACAAGGACAACATATGGTATGCGCTGGTGATGTTTGTCAGCCTTTGGGGCATCTCTGCGCTGACCTTCGGGTTGCCGGGGCTGTACCTGCCGGCGCTGGCGCTTGTGCCGGTGATCTTTGTGGTGCTGATTCTCATCACCTGGAGCTGACCAGAGACAGGATGTCGCTTGGTCCCCGGGCGATCGGCGCCCTAGGTTCCCGTCAAGGAAATACGAGGCAAAAGCGATGTCCGACACCTACGACATACTGATTTCCGGCGGCGGTCTGGCCGGCCTGACAGCGGCAGCCGCCTTCGGCACCGCGGGCTTCCGGGTGCTGTGCGCCGATCCCGCCCGCCCCGTCACCGGGCGCGACGAGGAAGGCGCCGATCTGCGCAGCACCGCATTGTTGCAGCCCGCCCGCAGCCTGCTGGAAGAGGCCGGCGTGTGGCCACATCTGGCGTCCTACGCCACGCCGCTTCAAGTGATGCAAATGGTTGACGCTGGCGGTGCGGATGCGCAACCGCGCGTCACCTGTGCGTTTGACGCCTCCGACATCTCGGACCAGCCGTTCGGCTGGAATTTCCCGAACTGGCTGCTGCGGCGGGAGTTGATCGCGCGTCTGGCCGATTTGCCCAACGTTTCGCTGCGGCTGGGCACCGGCACGACTTCGCTGTTCACACGGTCCGGCGGTGCCCGCGTCGGCCTGAGCGATGGCAGCCGGGTGCGCGCCGCACTGGTGATTGCCGCCGACGGACGCGCATCGCCCATGCGCGCAGCGGCCGGCATCGGCGCGACAACCACCCGCTATGGCCAGAAGGCGCTGGCCTTTGCCGTCACCCATCCGATCCCGCACCAGAATGTGTCCACCGAAATCCATCGCACCGGCGGGCCGTTCACCCTGGTGCCCCTGCCCGATCACGAAGGCCTGCCCAGTTCGGCGGTGGTCTGGATGGAGCGTGGCCCGAAGGCGGCCGAGCTTCTGAACATGGCGCCGGACGATTTCGAAGCAGAGATGAGCGCGCGCGCGTGTTATCTGTTCGGGCCGCTGAAACTGGCCTCGCGCAGGATGATCTGGCCGATCATCAGCCAACAGGCCGACCGTCTGACAGGTGAACGTCTGGCGCTGATGGCCGAGGCGGCGCATGTGGTGCCCCCGATCGGCGCGCAGGGTCTGAACATGTCGCTGGCCGATCTGCGCGCGCTGCTGGATCTGGCCCGCGCACATCCCGAAGATCCCGGCACGGCCGATGTTCTGGATGCCTACGCCCGCGCGCGGCGCAGCGATATCCGGCTGCGCGTGGCCGGAATCGACATGCTGAACCGGGCATCCATGGCCGGCGCGCCGATGCTGCGCGATGCCCGCGCGCTGGGTCTTGATGCGCTGCACCGGATCACGCCGGTACGGCACGGTCTGATGCGCATGGGTCTCGGCGCGGTCTGACATCCGCGCCCTGCCCACCTGCGATCAGAGCACGCGGTCAACCACCCGCGCCAGCCGCGCAACGGTGCCATCGACGTCATAGAGCTTGTCCAGACCGAACAGCCCGATGCGAAAGGTGCGGAAGTCGGCGGGTTCGTCGCATTGCAACGGCACACCGGCCGCGATCTGCACGCCCTGCGCCGCGAACCGCGCACCCGACTGAACGTCGGGATCGGCGGTATAGCAAACAACGACGCCCGGCGCGCCATAGCCTTCGGCGGCCACCGAAACCGCGCCCTTGCGCGCCAACAGCGCCCGCACCGCGTCGCCCAGCGCCCATTGTGCCTGTCGCAGTCTCTCGAACCCGTAGTCGCGGGTTTCGATCATCGTGTCGCGGAAGGCGCGCAACGCATCCGTGGGCATCGTCGCATGATAGGCATGGCCACCGTTTTCATAGGCCACCATGATGTCGCGCCATTTCCCGAGATCGATGGCAAAACTGTCCGACTTCGTCTCAGACAGCCGCGCCTCGGCGCGCGCCGACAGCATGACCAAACCCGCACAGGGAGACGCGCTCCAGCCCTTCTGCGGCGCCGAAATCAGAACGTCGACGCCGGTCGCCGCCATGTCCACCCAGGCGCAACTCGAGGCGATGCAATCCAGCACCATCAACGCACCCACCTCATGGGCGGCCGCGGCCATCGCGCTGATATAATCGTCGGGCAGGATCACACCGGCACTGGTTTCCACATGCGGCGCAAACACCACATCGGGGCGCATCTCGCGGATGCGCGCCACCACCGCCTCGATCGGCGCCGGCTGGAACGGCGATTGCGGATCGTTGCCACTGCGGCGCGCCTTGAGAACCTCGGTTTCGGCAGTCAGTCCGCCGGTTTCGAAAATCTGGCTCCAGCGGTAGGAAAACCACCCGTTGCGCACCACCAGAACCCGCGCGTCGCGCCCGAACTGACGGGCCACCGCCTCCATGCCGAAAGTGCCACCGCCGGGGATCACCACAACCGCATCGGCCGCATAAACCTCCTTCAGCATACGCGATATGTCGGTCATCACTCCGCGGAACGCAGCCGACATATGGTTCAGCGACCGATCCGTGAACACAACCGAAAATTCTTCCAGGCCGTCGGGGTCGACGGATTCCAGCAATGCAGCCATAACTTCGGACCCTTCTCCATGCTTTGCCTGCCGGGTTAGCGCATGTGCCGCGCTCTGGCAAAGCGCAAGACGCCGCGCCCGCGCCGCGCGCCACCGCAAACAGACGGACACCGGGAAACATTTGTCCCCGATCCGCTACCGCCCCACCCGCATCCAGCTCACAGCGGGCCGGGCCTTCGCTCTTCGCTCAGAAGCACGTTCGCCTCCACCTGCCCCGCGCCCGGCAATGTCATGATCCGGCGCCGCAGCACCCGCTCGAAATCGGCGATGTCGCGCGCCACCACCCGCAGCCTGTAGTCATAAAGCCCCAGAACATGCTCCACCGTCTGCACCTCGGGTATCGCACGCACCGCGCGCTCGAAATCCTCCAGCCCCACAGGCCCTTTCGCCGCCAGCTTGACGCCCAGGAAAACGGTCACCCCGAACCCCAGCCCGGCCGCATCCAGGCGCAGCCTGCGTCCGGCAACGATGCCGGCCTCCTGCAACCGGCGCACCCGGCGCCAGGCCGCGGGCTGCGAAAGCCCGACCTTGCGCCCCAGCGCCCCGGCTCCAAGGCTGGCGTCCTGCACCATCAACCGCAGCAAGGCCCGGTCCTTCTCATCCAGAACCGTCACAACGGAAGGCTTTCGTCCGACTTGATGCGCGCGATATGCATCAAGGCCTCGATATCCGCGATATGCGGCAGCGTCAGGATCCGCTCCCTGTACAGCCGCTGGTAGTCTACCATGTCCCGCGCGATCACCGACAAACGCACATCCACGCGCCCGAGGAAGGTCTGGATCTCCAGAACTTCGGGAATCGTGCGCGCGCCGGCAATGAACTCGTCAAAGGCACGGCTCTGCGTCTTGTCCAGCGTCACCCGCAGCGAAACCTCCACCGAATACCCCATCGCGGCCCAGTCGATCACCGCCTCCTGGCCCAGAACGATCCCCGCCTCGCGCAACCGTTCCAGCCGCCGCCAGCAGGCGCCCGCTCCGATCCCCGCGCGCCCGGCCAGTTCGGCCACCGCCAGCGCCGGGTCGCCCTGCAGATACCGCAGCAACCGACGATCCACGTCATCCAGCATGATTTCTCACAATTGGCCCCTTCTGGCGAATGATCCTTTCATTGTTCCCCAAATACTCAGAAAAACAACACTGCACAATTGCGCATCGGCACAGTAAAAGACACCGGAATCAACACCACACGAGGGGACGGAAATGCGCGTTTACTATGACCGCGATTGCGACATCAACCTGATCAAGGACAAGAAGGTGGCCATTCTCGGCTACGGCAGCCAAGGCCATGCCCACGCGCTCAACCTGCGCGACAGCGGCGCCAAGAACCTCGTTGTGGCCCTGCGCGAAGGTTCCGCCTCGACCGCAAAGGCCGAAGGCGAAGGGCTGAAGGTCATGGGCCTGGCGGAAGCGGCCGCCTGGGCCGATCTGATTATGTTCACCATGCCCGACGAACTGCAGGCGGACACCTATCGCAAATACGTCCACGACAACATCCGCGAAGGCGCCGCGATCGCCTTCGCGCATGGCCTGAACGTGCATTTCGGCCTGATCGAGCCGAAGCCAGGCATCGATGTCATCATGATGGCGCCCAAGGGCCCCGGCCACACGGTGCGCGGCGAATACACCAAGGGCGGCGGTGTGCCCTGCCTCGTCGCCGTCGACCGCGACGCCTCGGGTCAGGCGCTTGAAATCGGGCTCAGCTATTGCTCGGCCATCGGCGGCGGTCGTTCGGGCATCATCGAAACCAACTTCCGCGAGGAATGCGAAACCGATCTGTTCGGCGAACAGGCCGTGCTCTGCGGCGGCCTTGTCGAACTGATCCGCATGGGCTTCGAAACGCTGGTCGAGGCGGGATATGCGCCCGAAATGGCCTATTTCGAGTGTCTGCACGAGGTGAAGCTGATCGTCGATCTGATCTATGAAGGCGGTATCGCCAACATGAACTACTCGATCTCGAACACCGCCGAATACGGCGAGTATGTCAGCGGCCCGCGGGTTCTGCCCTACGATGAAACCAAGGCGCGGATGAAAGCCATCCTGACCGACATCCAGACCGGCAAGTTCGTGCGTGATTTCATGCAGGAAAACGCTGTTGGCCAGCCGTTCTTCAAAGGCACCCGGCGCATGAACGACGCGCATCAGATCGAACAGGTGGGCGAAACCCTGCGGGGCATGATGCCCTGGATTTCCGCCGGCAAGATGGTCGACAAATCCAAGAACTGACCCGATCCGCCCATCGGAAGATCGCCCCGGCCCGAAAAGGCCGGGGCGTTTTCGTCAGATCGTGTCTTTCAGCGAGTAGACGCAAAAACCCAGCAGCACGATCAGGATGAAAATGGGCAGAACAAAAAATGGATCCATCGTGTCCTCCTTACGATGTCCCAGACTGTAACGCGGAAGCTTCCTCAAACAACCTGTTGCGCGGCCGGTCGGGCCGACAGAATGCAGAAAGCGCACAAAAAACATGCAGAATGCCCCTGTCGTCTCCCTGTCGAGCTGGCTGATGGTGGCCCTTTTGGGCTTTGTCTGGGGCAGCACATTCCTTGTCACCGAACTGGCGCTGGCCGGGCTCACGCCGCTCTGGCTGGCGGCGGGGCGAATCGGATTTGGCGCGCTGGCCAGCCTCGCGCTGTGGTCGGCTTTGGGGCTGCGGCTGTTCGCGGCGCCTGCGCGGGCGGGGCAATTCGCGGTTCTGGGCGGTCTGGGCCTGCTGACATCGGCCCTGCCCTTCATGCTGATCGCCTGGGGCCAGCAATTCGTCACCGCGGGTTTTGCCGGTGTATCCATGGCATCGGTTGCCCTGGTCGTGTTGCCGCTGGCGCATTTCCTGGTGCCCGGCGAACGGATGACCTGGCGCAAGACCACCGGCTTTGCGGTGGGTTTTGTCGGGGTTCTGGTGCTGATCGGCGCACAGGCTTTTGAAAGCAGCGGTGCCGATCACGAATTGCCCGGCCGCTTCGCCTGCATCCTCGCGGCGCTGTGCTATGGGTTCAGCGGGATCGTCATGCGCCGCCTGCCTGCCATCGATCCGATCGGCCTCGCCACCGTCCTGCTGATGGCAGGTGCCTGTTTTGCCATACCCGCCGCGCTGTTGATCGAAGGGCTCCCGCCGGCGGTTTCGGGCGAGGTTTTCGGCATCGTTGCCTTTCTGGGCCTGGTGCCCACCGCCGCCGCCAACCTGTTGCGGGTGCAGGTGATACGCACCGCCGGGCCGGTTTTCATGTCGCTCACCAACTATCAGGTACCTCTGTGGTCGGTGCTGATGGGGGTCGCGATCCTGGGCGAGCCGCTGCCGCCCACGCTGCTGCTGGCAATGCTGCTGATCCTGGGCGGTGTCGCGATCAGCCAGTACGGCGCGCTGCGGCGGCTGTTCGCGCGCTAGTCGCGCACCGCCTGCCACAGCCGCAGCGCCTGCCGCGTTTCGGCCACGTCGTGCACGCGCAGCACCTGCACACCCTGCGCCAGCGCCGCCAACCCCACCGCAGCCGACCCGGCGAACCGGTCGGTCGCACGCGGCGCCTGGCCAACCTGTCCGATGAACCCCTTGCGCGACACCCCCAGCAGGATCTGGCAGCCCAGCCCGTGAAAAACCCCGATGTCGCGCAGCAGCGCCAGGTTATGCGCGTGGGTCTTGCCAAAACCGATGCCCGGATCGACAAAAACCCGCCCGCGCGCGATGCCCGCCGCCTCGAGCGCGTCCAGCCGCGCGGCCAGCGCATCATAGACATCCAGCACCACATCGTCGTAGCGCGGCGCCACCTGCATGGTTTGCGGGTCGCCCTGCGCATGCATCACACAGACCGGCACACCGCGCGCGGCGCACAGGCCCGGCATGGCTGGATCGTGCCTCAGGCCGGAAACGTCGTTGACCAGATCGGCCCCCGCCGCCAGCGCGGTCTCGGCGACCTGGGCGTTGCGGGTGTCGATCGAGATTGCCACCGGGTGTTCGGCGCGCAACCCCGCGATCACCGGAGCGACGCGCGCCGTTTCGGTTTCGGGCGGCACCGGCTGTGCACCCGGACGGGTGGATTCGCCACCGACATCGACAATATCCGCGCCGGCTTCGGCCATTGCACGGGCGGTGCGCACCGCGGTTTCGGCGCTGTCCAGAAGGCCGCCATCGGAAAAGCTGTCGGGGGTGACGTTGAGGATACCCATGATCGCAGGCTGCGCCGGGTCCAGCCCGGCAATCGGCGCGCGCGCCGCACAAAGCCGCGCCAGAAGCGCATCGGGCAGGTCCGTGGCATCGGCAAGGTGCGGCGGCTTTCCGCGTTCGAACACCTTGGCATGGGTGAACCACAGCGCCCCCCCCGCCAGCGGCAGCGCCGAAGCCGGGCGCAGGCCGCCGTGTTGCGCCAGCGGCCGCGCGCAGAGCGTCGTCACAGCCTTGCCACGCCGGCATCGGCGGCGCGCAGCGGCACATCCGCTCCGCCCGGCAGCGCCGCCCCGATCACCAGCATTTCATCGGCCCCGAACCAGCCGGCGAACCATGCGGCCAGCGTGATCGCGTCGGCCTTGGCCTCGGCCGGGCCATCGACCGCATCCAGAACGATCTTCGAAGGCGCCCACACACTGATCCGGCCATTCTTCATCGCCCAATCCAGTTCGGTGCGCGTGGCCACCACCACACAGCGCGGGTCGCGCGACGCCAGAACCCATGCGTTCTGTTCGATCGCCAGAAGGTCGATCCGCCGCTGGGTCATCGCATGGCCGGTGACCGGCGCAGGCAGGTCCGGGGCGCCGACACACAGGATAAGCGGCCGGTCCGAAGCCGACAGCTGATCGATCCAGCCGCTCAGATGCGGTGCGGCGATGGCCGCATTGGCAAGGTACACCATCCGCGGATGTGGCCGCGCATCGTTGCGCGGGTCGTGGTGGACCTGGTCGCGGCCCCGCACGATTTCAACGCCCAGCGCACCCGGACCACGATCCAGCTTTTCGATGCGCACGAAGGCGCGCACCGCCTGGGGCTCCAGCAGAATGCGTTCGGCGATTCGTTCGGCCAGCGTTTCCAGCAGGTTCAGGCGTTCCTCGGACAGTTCGTGCGCGATCGCTTCGGTGACGCGATCATACGACAGGATACGGTCAACATCATCGTCGATCGGCCCGGTCAGGGGCTGCACCTCGACGACGACGTTGAAACAGATGCGCTGCGTTGTGCCGCGTTCGGCCTGAAACGCGCCGATCTCGACTTCGACGAGGTGATCGCGCACCGATATCCTGTCGAGAGGCCCCCGCGCAGCGGTCGCCTGCGCGCGTTCGGACGGGTGCGCGAAAGCGAGACGGATTTCAGAGGTCATGGCAGGGCTTTCCGGTATTGCGGCACGTTCGGCCCATGTTAGGACAGACCCGCCGCAATTACAGGACCATCAACGGCGTGCCAACCGCCGAAAACGGCGCGCGCTCAGTCGCTGCTGGCGGTGCGGTATGTGTGACGGTAGAACAGGTGATCGCCGATGCGCGCGGTCTTGGTGTAGACACGGGCCCAGTTGGGGCGCACCTGCACTGTGTGGTAGTGCGTCGCGCCATCGGTCAGGTTACCGGCGCGGCCGTTCAGCACCGCGCGCGCCACCTTGGCCACCCGGTCGAAGGCGCGTGGCTCGGCGATGACTTCTTCGTGGCCATCGCAGGTATAGGTAAACTGGCACTGGTACTTGCGGCCCGTCCCCTGATTGATCACCGCGCAGAGCGTGTCGGGAAAACGTTCGCTCTTGACCCGGTTCAGGATCACCTCGGCCACGGCGAACTGGCCCTTGACGGTTTCCCCGCGTGCTTCGAAATACAGCGCCTCGGAAAGGCAGCGCCATTCAGGCCCGCCATCAGGCGCCGGCTGATTGTCCAGCCAGTTGGCCGAAAAGCTGAAATCCTGCTTGTGCGCCCGCGGTTCCGAGAGCAGACGTTCGATGCGCGCCTGCGGCAGATCGCCGAGCCCCCGCGCCTCGCGCTGGAAAAGATCGCCCAGAACCGCATCCGAGGCCTGCGCCGCACCGGCAGAAACAGCGCAAAGCGCCACGAAACCCAATACAAACCTGATCATCGAAATCCCCACATCTTGGCATCAGCATCCGGCCCCTTGGCCCGACGCAAACCCGGGCCTAGCCGAAAACCGGCCAGAGGTCCAGATTTGCCTAAATCGCAAGCACTTCGAAAAGGTTAACCCGCGGCAAGAATTCGCCGGCAACACCAGATATAGCGGCGCGCGCTAGTCTTCGGGCTATATCTTGTCGGCGATGGCCAGCTGTGCGGCAGCAAGCCGCGCCACCGGAACACGAAACGGCGAGCACGAGACATAATCAAATCCGGCGTCCCGGCAAAATGCAATCGATTCGGGATTGCCGCCATGTTCGCCACACATCGACAAGGTGATGTTCGGACGCGCGGCCCGGCCCCGTTCCGCGCCGAGGCGCAGCAACTCGCCCACACCTTCCACATCGAGGATATGGAACGGATCCTCGGGATAGACGCCCTGCTGCACATAATCCGACATGAACCGCCCGGCATCGTCGCGCGACAGACCGTAGGTCATCTGCGTCAGGTCGTTGGTGCCAAAGCTCAGAAACGCCGAACTCAGCGCGATTTCATTGGCCCGCAAGGCCGCGCGCGGCGTTTCCACCATCACGCCCAACCGGTAATCGAAGGCACGGCCGCGTTCGCCACGCACGGCGGCGGCCACGGCATCGATGCGCACCTTGACCAGTTCGACCTCGCGCGCGGCACTGACCAGCGGAATCATGATCTCGGGCACCACCGGCGCGCCCTCGCGGCTGGCCTCGATCGTCGCCTCGAAGATCGCGCGGGCCTGCATTTCGTAGATCTCGGGCACGGTGATACCCAACCGCACTCCGCGCATCCCCAGCATGGGATTGTATTCGCCCATCGCCTCGACCCGCAGCGTCACGTCCTTGACCGGCAGGCCCAGCGCCTCGGCCAGTTCGCGTTGCCCCGACCGCGTGGTGGGCAGGAATTCATGCAGCGGCGGATCGAACAGACGAATGCACACCGGCTGGCCTTGCATGATCCGGAAAAGCTGGGTGAAATCGTCGCGTTGCATGGGCAGCAGACGCTCGAGCACGGCGGCCCGGTCCGCGCTGGTTTCAGCGAAGATCATCTCGCGCATCACCGTCAGGCGCCCCGGCTCGAAGAACATGTGTTCGGTGCGGCACAACCCGATGCCCTGGGCATCGAAGTTGCGCGCGGTCTGGGCATCGGCGGGCGTATCGGCATTGGCCCGCACGCCGATGTCGCGTTCGGCGTCGGCCCAGCCCATAAGCGTCTGGAATGCCTCGTCCAGCGCCGCTTCCAGCATTGCCGGTTCGCCCGCCAGCACCTGCCCCGACGTGCCGTCCACCGTGATCACGTCGCCGGTGCGCAGAACCCGCCCCGAACGCGTGACGATCTGGCCCTTGCGGGTGTCGAACCGCAAGGTCGACGCGCCGACAATGCAAGGCAGGCCCAGACCGCGGCCGATCACGGCGGCATGGCTGGTGATGCCGCCGCGTTCGGTCAGAACCGCCGCGGCGGCGTGCATGCCGCGGATATCCTCGGGAGAGGTTTCGCGCCGCACCAGAACACAGGGTTCACGCCGTGCCGCGCTGGCCTGCGCGTCGGCGGCGGTAAAGACGATGCGCCCGCTGGCGGCGCCGGGGCTGGCCGCGATTCCGGTGCCCAGAACGTCGCGCGGTGCCTCGGGATCGACCTGCCGGTGCAACAGCCCTGTCAGCATCTTGGGATTGACGCGCATCACCGCCTCCTGCGGGGTGATGATGCCATCCTGGGCCAGCCGCACCGCGATGGTCACGGCCGCGCGCGGCGCACGGGGCACGCGCACACCGTCAAGGATATGGACCGATCCCTTTTCGATCACGAACTCCACCTGCATTTCCTCGCGCAGCCTGGCGCGCATCAGCGCCGCGTGGGTCTTGAGGTTGGCGAAAGCCTCGGGGGCCACATCCTCGAGAGCGGTGCCCCGCGGATCCTTTTCGAGGTAAAGCGCGGCCTTGTCCGCGCCCAGCGCATCGCGGCCCTGGCTCTGGCTCAGATAGCGTCCGGTGATCTGCGGCTGGCCCGTCGTGGTGTTGACCAGTTGCAGAACGCCCGACCCGTATTCGCCCTCTTCGCCGAAGCCGGGGATCATCTTCTGCACCACAAGGCCCAGCCCCGCGTCGCCCGGCGCGCCCTTTGCCATGCGCAGCAACCGCGCGCTGGTGCCGTTCCAGGCCCGCGCCATCGACCGCAGCACACCCGCCAGCTGCGCCGCAGGATCCTGCGGAAACGGCTCTTCGGTTTCATCCTCGTAGGCGCGCAGGGTCTGGCGCAGGCCCCGCGTGCTGTCGGCGGCGACATGATCGAACAGATCCGGATCCAGACGCGCCACATGCACCGCATAGGCCTGCACGAACCGCAGGTACAACGCCTCGGCCGCCGGCTTGCCCAGCGTATCTGCCAGCGCCTCGCAGCGCGCGTCGTTCATGCCGATGTTCATGATCGCACCGGGGCCGCCCCAGTCGGGATCTTCGGACGAAGGCCGCACACACAGCAGCGCGCCGCTTTCGAAACACCCCAGCACTGCGTCGATGTCGGGCATATGGCCGGCGGCAATGGATTTCACCGCCTCGAACGACAGCGCCACCGTCGCCGGAACCGGCAGGTCCAGCCGCACCAGCCTTTGCAGGCATTTGGCACGGCCGCCATGCGTGCGGTTGGCGACGGGCGCCGTGGCGGTGATCAGCGTTGTATGGGGGTTGTTCTGCACTGCGACACCTCGTTTGTCAGGCGCAGCATAGGAGCGGCGGCACGGCGCGCAAGGGGTGCTGTTGTCGCGACCGCGCTAGCCTTCGATCCCCGTCAGATCCGCCACACCGGCGCAAATGCTGCGGATACGGTGCAGCAAATTCAATCGGTTGCGACGCAGTGTGCCGTTGGCGTCATTCACCTGCACCGCATCGAAAAACGCGTCGATCGGGCCGCGCAGGGCGGCCATCGCCTGCATCGCGGTGGCGAAATCCTGTTGCCCCAGGGCTGCACCGATGGCGGCCTCGGCGCGGTCCAGCGCCGCAAAAAGCGCGCGTTCGGCATCGTTCGCGGCCCATTTGATATCCGGCCCGAAGGAATATTCGACGCCGTCCTGCGCTTCGGCCTGCGTCAGAAGGTTGTTGGCCCGTTTGAACCCCTGGATCAGGTTCTCGCCATCGTCGGTGCCCAGCACCTCGTTCAGCGCCCGCGCCCGGCGGACCAGTTGTGTAAGGTCGTCGTTTCCGGGCATGGCGATACAGGCGTCGATGATGTCGTGCCGGATGCCCTGATCGCGTAGGTACACCTTCAGCCGGTCGTGGATGAAGGCCAGCAGGTCCGGCACGTCGGCGCCCGCTTCGGAGCCCTTGTCGCGCGGCCGCGGGCCGATGGCCGCGGCGGCCGCCTCCAGCGGGCCGTCCGGATCGGCCAGCGCGACGTTCAGATCGTTCTCGAGGATCAGCCGGATAACGCCCAGCGCGGCGCGGCGCAGCGCAAAGGGATCCTTGGACCCGGTGGGTTTCTCGTCGATCGCCCAGAACCCGGCAAGCGTGTCGATCTTGTCGGCCAGCGCGACCGCAATGCTCAGCGGTGCGCTGGGGACCGTATCGGACGGGCCCAGCGGCGCGTAATGCGCCTGGGCCACGGCGGCGACATCCTCGGGCAGGCCGGCGGCGGTGATGTAATACCGCCCCATAAGCCCCTGAAGTTCGGGGAATTCATAGACCATCTCGCTGCTCAGGTCGGCCTTGGCCAGCCGCGCGGCCTGTTCGGCGGCATCCGCATCGGCGCCGACCGACGGCGCGATCGCCCGCGCCAGCGCGGCGATCCGGCCGATGCGCGCGCCCTGGGTGCCCAGCTTGTTGTGGAAGGTCACGTTCTCGAGCGTGGCCAGCCAATCGCCCATTCCGGCGCGGGCCACGCGCAGGTCGTTCTCCCAGAAGAACCGGGCATCCGACAGCCGCGCGCCCAGAACCTTTTCGTTCCCGGCAAGGATGGTCGCGCCGTTGTCGGCGGTCTCGCGGTTGGCCACGGTCACAAAGCGTTCGATCCGCCCCGAACGCGGATCGCGCACCGAAAAGAACTTCTGATGCTCTTTCATCGAGGTTTGCAGAACTTCGGGCGGCAGATCCAGAAATGCCGCGCCGATCCGCCCCATCAGAACCACCGGCCATTCCACCAAACCGGCGACCTCGGCCAGCAATCCGCGATCTTCAACCACCTCCAGACCGTTGGCAAAAGCCTGGTTGGTGGCCTCGGCCCAGATGTGATCGGCCCGTTCGGCGGCATCCAGCACCACATATGCCCGCTTCAGCCCGGCCGCGTAATCGTCGAAACCCGAAACCGCGAAGCGCGCCGGCGCCATGAAGCGGTGGCCGGCGGTGGTGTTGCCGGCCACGATGCCGTCGATCTCGAGCGGGACAACATCGCTTCCGTCTTCGGCGCTCAGCAGGCACAGAACCGATTGCAGCGGCCGCACCCAGCGCAGGCTGCCATCGCCCCAGCGCATCGACCGGGGCCAGGGAAATCCGCGGATCACCTTTTCCAGCACTTCGGCGACGATTTCCGCCGCCGGACGGCCAGGCCGCGCGATGACTGCAAACAAGACCGGACCCTTGGGCGTGTCGCGCGTTTTCAGCGCCGTGCGCGACACACCGGCCCCGCGCGCGAAGCCTTCGATCGCCTTCTCCGGGGCATCCGCGCGCGGGCCCTTGCGTTCCTCGCGGGTGTCGGGACTGGCCGCCAGCAGGCCCTCGACACTGAGCGTCAGCCGCCGCGGCGTGCAGAACGCGCCGGCGCTGGCATAGGTCAGCCCCGCCTCGACCAGCCCGTCGGTGACACGCTGGCGCAGATCCTGCGCCGCGCGCGCCTGCATCCGCGCCGGAATTTCCTCGGAAAACAGTTCGATCAGAAGATCGGGCATCAATCGCCCTCCGGTCTTGGCGGGCAGGCCTCGCCGATGACGGTGCCGTCATAGGCCTTGGTGCCGCAATCGTTCAGTTCATGCCAGACGTACCCGCGCCCGTCGTCGGTGACGGCCACGATCCGGTCGACGCCATAGCGCACGTTCTTCGCACCCAGGAAAGCCCGCGCCGATCCCTCGCCCAGCCGCACGGCGATCGCTTCGGCGTCGAAGCAATCGAACCAGCCCGGCGCGTTGCGCGGCGCGGCGTCGGGCAAGGCGACGAACCGCCGTGCCAGCAGATCGGGTGTTTCAGAGGTGGTGAAACAGGCGCGGTAGCGTATCGGAGAACTGGCCGCGTCGATCGCTTCGAAACCGTCGTAGTCAATCGGTTCGGGCAGGTCCGTGGCCTGCGCCGTCAGCATCACATCGGATGCGCCATCGGGTTCGACATCTTCATAAAACGCATAAATCTGCGTGTAGTATAGCCCGCCACCGGCCAGGACGGCCGAACCGACCAGCAAGATCACCAGAAACTTTCCCATTCAGGCCGCCGCCCCGCCGGCTTCGGTCTGCACGAAGGCATCGGCGCAGGCCTTGGCCAGCGCCCGAACCCGCCCGATATAGGCCTGTCGTTCGGTCACCGATATCACGCCCCGCGCATCCAGCAGGTTGAACAGATGGCTGGCCTTGATGCATTGATCGTAGGCGGGATGCGCCATCACGATGCGCTTGCCGGTCTTGGGGTCGTCCGCCGGTTGCGCGAGGATCCGCGCGCACTGGCGTTCGGCATCCTCGAAATGCGCCAGAAGCGTGTCGGTATCGGCCACGTCGAAATTCCAGCGCGCGTATTCCTCTTCGGTCTGGCGGAACACGTCGCCGTAGCGCAGCGCGATCGGCGCCTGCGGATCGTTGTAGGGCATGTCCATCACATGGCCGATGCCCAGAACATACATCGCCAGCCGTTCCAGCCCGTAGGTAAGCTCACCCGATACGGGATGGCAATCATGGCCGCCAACCTGTTGAAAATAGGTGAATTGCGACACTTCCATGCCGTCGCACCACACCTCCCAACCCAGGCCCCAGGCGCCCAGCGTGGGGCTTTCCCAATCGTCCTCGACAAAGCGAATGTCGTGCAGATCGGTGTCGATTCCGATGGCGCGCAGCGACCCGATATAGAGATCCTGAAGATCGGGCGGGCTGGGTTTGATCAACACCTGGAACTGGTAGTAATGTTGCAGGCGGTTCGGGTTTTCGCCATAGCGCCCGTCGGTCGGGCGCCGCGAGGGTTGCACATAGGCCACCGCCCAGGGCCGCGTGCCCAGCGCGCGCAGCGTGGTTGCCGGGTGAAACGTGCCGGCGCCCACCTCCATGTCGTAGGGTTGCAGGATCGCGCAACCGCGGCTGGCCCAATAGGTCTGGAGCCTCAGGATGATCTCCTGAAATGAACGCGGCGCGGTCGGGGTGTCGGTCATCGCATGTCACTCCTGCAATCGCGCCTTTCCTATGCGCGGTTCCGTCCGGGGTCAACGCCGCCCGGGCGGTTTGCCCGGCCAAAGGGCATGGCAATTGCGCGCAATTCCTGCTTAGGTGCAAAAAACGTGACAGGCTAAGGGTTAAGAGAAATCATGAGGGCGGTTTTTGCTTTGGTTTTGACGGTCGTGCTGGGGCTGGCGCGGATGGTCCAGGCGCAAGAGGACGTGGTGTGGGTGCAGGTCGAGGCCCAGCCCAGCCTGACCGCCGCGCAAGAGCGCGCGCGCAGCTACGCCAGCGCCTTGCCCGATGTGAACGGCTTCGCCCTCGGGGCGGGGTGGTATGGCATCGCGCTGGGGCCCTACCTGCGGTCGGATGCCGAACAGGTGTTGCGCGTCTACCGCGCCGAAGGCCGGATACCCCGCGACAGCTATATCGCGTTTTCAAGCACTTACCGCGAACAATTCTACCCGGTCGGCGCCAATGTGCTGAACCGTGGCGTGATCGAGCCACCGGTCCTGCCGCAATCCGACGCACCGCAGACAGCCGCCGCATCCCAGCCCGAGCCTGAACCCCAGCCGCAGGCCGAACCGCAGCCCGAACCGGACGAAACCCCGGCCGAAGCGCGCCGCAGCGAGGCACGGCTGACCGGTCAGGAGCGGCGCGACCTGCAAGTCGCCCTGCAATGGGCCGGCTACTACAACGCCGCCATCGACGGTGCCTTCGGGCGCGGCACCCGCGCTTCGATGTCCGAATGGCAGATCGGCAACGGCTATGAGCCGACCGGCGTTCTGACGACGCGCCAGCGTCAGGTGCTGCTGGATCAGTACAACGCCCCGCTCACCAGCGTCGGAATGACGCTGCAACGCGACGACCGCGCCGGGATCGAAATTGCCTTGCCGATGGCCGAGGTCGGATTTGACCGCTACGACCCGCCTTTCGCGCATTACGACAGCACCGCAGACCTGGGCGTGCGCGTGCTGCTGATCAGCCAGCGGGGCGACCGCGCCACGTTGTTCGGGCTGTATGACATCATGCAGACCCTGGAAATCGTGCCTCTCGATGGCCCCCGATCGCGCGAGAGCGACGGTTTCAGCCTGACGGGACGCAACGGGCGCATCGTGTCGCACACCGAAGCGACGTTGTCGGGCGGCGAGATCAAGGGCTTCACGCTGATCTGGCCCGCAGGCGACGAAGCCCGCCGCACCCGCGTTCTGGACGCCATGCGCAGCACATTCCGCGCCCTGCCCGGCGCGCTGGATGCGGCGGCGGGCGCCGGCACGGTGCAGAACATCGATCTGGTGGCCGGGTTGCAGGTGCGCCGGCCCCGGTTGTCGCGGTCGGGCTTCTACGTCGACAGGTCGGGCGCGGTGGTGACAACCGCCGAAGCGGTGGCCGGGTGCACGCGGATCACGCTCGACGCGGATCACGACGCCCGTGTCGTCGCCACAGACATGACGTCGGGCATCGCGGTGCTGCGCCCGGCACAGGCACTGGCGCCGCCGGCGGTGGCCCGACTGGCACAGACGCCACCGCCCCTTGCATCGGATGTGGCCGTGGCCGGATACCCCTTCGAAGGCACGCTGACCGCGCCCACCCTGACCTACGGCACCCTTGCCGACGTCAAGGGCCTGCAGGGCGAACCGGGGCTGCGCCGGCTGGCGCTGTCGGCGCTGCCTGGCGATGCCGGCGGCCCGGTTCTGGACGCCAGCGGATCGGTCATGGGCATGTTGCTGCCGAAATCGGGCAGCACGCGGCAATTGCCGGCGGATGTGTCCTTTGCCGCCGGCACTGACAGCGTTCTGGCCGCGCTGCGGCAGGCCGGGCTGACCGGTATCGGCGCCGGCGCGCCCGGCCCAGACGCCACGCCGCAGGAGCTGACCCGCGAGGGCACCGGGATGACCGTTCTGGTCAGCTGCTGGGACTGACGCCAGGATCGCCAGCGGCGTCTTGGCCGGGGCCTGTGCCCCGGCTCAGCGCCGGGGTCAGGTGAACCAGCGTCGGCCCCGGCGCCGAAAACGCATCGACCACGGCGCGCTGCATTTCCGCAAGGTTCGCGGGCGCCACGGCCCGCGCGCCAAAGGCACGCGCCAGCGCGCCGAAATCGGGGTTGCGCGCCTCCACGGCATTGGGCGCGATCTGTCCGCGCACCATGCTGTCCTCGATCTCCTTCAGCTTGCCGTTGTCCCACAGAAGGATCGGCAGGCTGAGGTTCAGTTCGACGGCAACGCCGATTTCAGGCAGCGTATAGTGGAAACCGTAATCGCCAATGATCGCCAGCGTCGGTCGCCCGCGCCGCGCGATGGCACCGCCGATGGCCGCCGGTGTGGCATAGCCCAGCGTGCCGAAACCGAAGGGATGGTGCCAGTGGCCGGGGCGATCCATCGGCCAGACCTCCTTGGCGACATAGGCGAATTGCGTCATGTCGGAATAGATCATCGTGTCGCGCGGCAGACACGCGCGTAGCGCATCGCAGATCGGCACGATGCCGGGACGTTCGGCATCGACCTCGGCGCGGAAGGCGGCCGCCTGCGCCGCCATGCGCCCCTCGTCCCAGAGAAACGGTTTTTCCCCGGCCCAGGCTTCGACCCGCGCCAGCAACGCGGCGACGAACCCCGGCGCGTCGGAATGCACCGCCAGATCGCCGGCGGCCAGATCGCTCAGAACCGACGCATCCACGTCGACACGGACCATCGGGCACCGGTGGCCAAGCGCATCGCGCCAAAGATCCACCTCGGCCAGTTCCGTGCCGATCGCCAGCACCAGATCGGCCTGCTCCATCACCGCGGCACTGCCCGGCCTTGCCAGAACCGCACCCAGGCACCTGGGATCGTCGCCGTCTATCGCCCCGCGTCCGGCATAGGTGGTCATCGCCAGCGCACCGGTCCGCCGGACCAGTTCCTTCAGGCCCGCACAGCCCCGTGCGCCGCCGCCCAGTATCACGACCGGGCGCTGCGCGCCCTGCAACAGCGCCTCGGCACGCGCCAGAACAGCGGCCGCAGGCACGCCTGGCAAGGCGGGCGGGGCGGGTGCCGGTGCCGGCGGCGCATCGGCCTGCAACAGCGCAATCGGCACCTGGATGTGTTTGGGGCGCGGGCGGCCGGTTTCGAATTCGGCCAGCGCGCGATCCACCAACGCATAGGCCGCGTCGGCGCTGCGCGCCTCCTCGGACCAGTCGCAGACCGTCGCCGCCGCCGCCCTCTGATCGCGCATCTGGTGCAACTGGCCCTTGCGCGCCGCCGTCTCGTCGAGACAGCTGGACAGCACCAGCAAAGGCACCGAATCCGAATAGGCCTGGCCCATCGGTGTCATCGCGTTGCACAGCCCCGGCCCGGTGATCACATAGGCAACGCCGGGTTTGCCGGTTGCGCGGGCATAGCCATCGGCCATGAAGCCGGCGCCCTGTTCGTGGCGCGCCAGAACATGGGTGATCCCCGCCTCGTGAATACCGCGGTACATCTCCTGATTGTGCACGCCGGGGATGCCGAAGATCACGTCGATGCCACGGGCACGCAACATGTGGGAAATCTGTGCGCCAAGCGGGCGCCGTGGCGATGTGACAGGCATCAGGCTCTCCAGAAGGGGACGGTTAGTATGACAAAGACCGCCAGCAATTCGAGACGCCCCAGCAGCATCGCCGCCGAAAGGATCCATTTGGCGGTGTCGTTCAGGCTGGCGAAGTTCCCGGTCGGGCCGATCCGGTCGCCCAGCCCCGGCCCGATGTTGGCCAGCGCCGAAGCCGCGCCCGAAAGCGACGTGATGAAATCCAGCCCCGTAAGGCCCAGCGCCACAGCCGTCAGGCCCAGCGACACGATGAAGAACACGAAAAACGTCATCACCGAATTGAGCACCTCGTCATCGACGCGCCGTCCGGCGTAGCGCGGGGTAAAGATGCCATTGGGCGAACGGGTGCGCTGAAGCTGGGTGCGGATTGACGCGAACAGAAGCTGATAGCGGAAGATCTTGATCGAACACGAGGTCGATCCGGCGCATCCCCCGATCAGCCCGATGAAGAAGAACACCGCGATCAGCAGGCTGCCCCATTGCATGTAGTCGGCGCTGGCATAGCCGGTGCCGCTGATGATCGACGTGGCATTGAACAGTGCTTCGCGCAGGGCCGCCTCGGGATGGCGCGGTTGCACCATGTGCAGCACCAGGGCCATGCCCAGCGTAAGCGCGCACAGAAGAAGGATGAACGCGCGCACCTGCACGTCGCGCCACACCGCCAATGTGCTGCCATTGACCATCTGCACATAGCGCACGAAGGGCAAGGCAGCGAGGATCATGAAAACCGTGGCAACATATTCGAGCGGTCCCGAAAAGGTTGCGAAAGAGGCATCGTAGTTGGAAAAACCACCCGTCGAAACGGTGGTCAGCGCGTGCACAACCGCGTCGAAGGGCTGCATCCCGAACGTGATGTAGAAGAACACGCAGGCCACCGTGATCGAAACATAGATCACCGCGATGCGGCTGGCGATTTCGGTCGCACGGGGCAGGATCTTGCCCATCGTGTCGAAGGATTCGGATTTGAAGATCTGCATCCCGCCGACACGCAGTTCGGGCAGAAAGACCATCGCCACCACGATGATGCCGATGCCGCCCAGCCATTGCAGGATACCCCGCCACAGCAACAGGCCACGCGGCAGCGCTTCCAGCCCGCTGAAGACGGTTGCGCCTGTGGTTGTCAGGCCCGACATCGCCTCGAAGAAGGCATCGACAAACCGCGCTTCGGTCGCGCCCAGGACAAACGGAATGGCCGCGAACAGCGGCAGCGCCAGCCAGACGCCGGTGGTCAGCAGGAAGGTTTGCTGAATGCTCAGCCCCTGCTTGACGCCATTGGCGCAGCTCAACGCGACCAGCCCGCCGCCCAGCGTGGTGATTACCGCGCTTTCCAGGAAGACCTGCCAATGAACGTTGCCATCGGCCAGGTCCAGAAGCATCGGCACGATCATCGACGCGCCCAGAACCGCGACGAGCAGACCGATCACATATCCGACGGGGCGCAGATCCAACATTCCGCAGGCTTGTCCCGCGCCCGCCGCGCTGTCAAGCGGTGCTAGGGTTTGGGCGTTGTCTTGCGGGGCGCGGCACGGCGTGCGGCGGGTTTGGTGGCCTTGGCCGCAGGCTTGCGGCGCGCTGCCGGTTTCGCCGCCGCTGCCGGGGCGGCCTTGGGCGCGGCCGGTTGCGATGCCGGGGCGGCCGGTTTTGCGGGCGCCGCTGCAGCGGCGGCGGCCGGTTGCGCGGGTTTCGGCGTGGCCTTTGCCGGCTCGGCCCGTTTCGGTGACGGTGCCGCACTTTCGGCTTGGGCCGAGGGTGCCGGTGCGGCTGGCGTCGGTGCCGCGGGCGTTTCCGGCGCGGCAACCTCGGGGGCCGCCGCCGCTGGCTCGGGCGCCGCCGCTGGCTCGGGCGCCGCCGCAACGACGGGAACCGGCGTATCCTGCGGCGCCAATTGCTTCGTGCGCACCGGGCCGGGCAGCGCCAGGGGCAAGGTTTCTTCGTTCAGCATCAGGTGCCGCAGCGCCCGCGCCGACCGGATCGGCGCGATCATCAGGCCGCGATTGACCTCCTGCATCACCTTGACCTGCGAGGTAAAGACCTGCCCGGCGACGCGCAGACACTTCACCGAAAGTCGAAACTGGGTTTCCACAATGCTCATGTTCTGATCCTCTGTTGTGCTCAGTGGAGGGTTGGCGCCGCGCGCGGGCCGAACCGTGCCGGCCCCGATTGCGACAGTCGCTCGCGGTTCAGCGCGGCACGATCCGAAAGCGGATCGATCATCGCCTGCATCACCCGGTCCGGGGTCTGCCCCGACAGGGCGGCAAGCAGAGCCGACAGGTAAGCCTCGGTGAAAGCGGGCAGTTTCTCGCTCAGCATATCGGCGTTTTCGGTGTCCGATACGGTCCAGCCGCCCACCATGCCCATCAGCCGCATGGTCACCACACGGTTCGCATCCAGCCCCAGCCGGGCGCAATTTATCCACAGCTGAGCCATATCGTTGGCGCGGTGCAAACCCTGTTCCATCAGTCGATCTCTCCAAAAATCCGCAGGTCGGCGACCCGGTTCAGGGTCAGCCTTTCCATACAGGTGTCGCGCAGAAGCGGCTGCATCGAACCGCCCCGCGCCAAAGTGCTTTCGGCGGCGCAGGCCAGGTCGCGAAACGCGATCCATCCGCGCTGTGCCGCGCGCAGCAGGTCGGTGCCGGGTGTCTGGTTCGCGTCCAGCATCGTGTCGCGCGCCGCGGCGCGGTCCATCGCGATGCGGTAGACACGGTTCAGTTCGCGATCCGCCGCGTCGTAGCTTTCGGCGGCGCACAGGTTCATTTCGGCCTGTGTGCGCGCCGCGTCGCAGGGATCGGTCTGCGCCGCCAGCGCGCAGGGCATTCCGAGTATCGCAGCAAGGGCGATGTATCGCATGACGGCCTTCTTTCATTCCGGTCATGCTTGCATAGCCCAGTTCGCGCCGCTGCAAAAGTGAAAATGCTGCACTGCGGCATTGCGCGCGGAAAATGGCCGATGCAGCACGAAAAACGCCGCACCCGAAAGGGCGCGGCGCGTAAGCGGCGGTGGCCCGGAAAACTGTCAGCCGACGTGGAAGAGGCTGCGGAACAGGTGCGGGTCGATGCTGGTGCCGGCGAAGGTGGGGCCTTCGGTCAGAACGCTGACCGCGTCATGACTGTGCAGGCTTTCTTGATGGCTGGCGACGACGCGAAAGTCGCCGATCCGCACATCCGCCTGCAATTGCTCGCAAAACAGCCGCGCGGCATCTTCCACAAAGATCGGGTTCGCGGCATTCAGTTCGGCAAAAGCCTGTTCATCCTCGCGTTTGACCATCACCTGGGTTTCCGTCGGCACGGCGCGGCGGCAGGCTTCGATCAGATCCTCGAACCACATGCACCCGGCATCGTCGTCCAGAACCACCGACAGCCGCGCGACGGACCGCTGGGAATGCGGCGTCGCCAGTTGCCCGCGGGTCGCGCGGGCATGTTCGCTCAGCTCCAGCGAGCAGGGGCAGGTTGAGGAATAGACGAAATCCAGATGCATGATCTTCTGGCGCACACCGCCGGTTTCAACCATTTCCAACGCGATATCATAATACTGATACCCCGAAAGACCCGACCGCAGACTTTCAACGCGCATCGGAAAGGAAAATTTCATCTGGATGCGGGCGTCAAAGCTTTCCAGATCGGTCTTGTAGTCGTCCAGCGCCGCTTCGATCACTTCGAAGCTGAACGATTGGCCGGCGTGCTTGTAGAAGCTGCGCATGATCCGGGACATGTTGATGCCCTTCTTCTCGGCGTCGAGGCTGACGGTTCCGGTCACCGAGGTTTCCAGCGTCAGGTCGCCGTTGTCGCGCGTGCGCACCTTCAGCGGCAGGCGGAAGTTCGAAATGCCCACATGCTGGATCTGCGCCTTCGCCCCGCGGATCAGGCTGGAAGGGCCGTTCTGAAGGTCCGGCAGCGTGTCCTTGTAGGCGGTGGTTACATCGAATCCATCGGGGTATTCGCGCGAGAACGCCGGATAGGCATCGCCGGACGCGCCGGGGATGAGGCGCGCAACCGACGGATCCAGAGCCGCGATTTCGCTTTTGGATGCTGCCTTGGCCCAGGTCCGCAAGACATCGAGCGCGGCAAGCGCCTGATCGCGGTCAGGATGGGCGTTCAGGTCGGCGGTGTGAATGTTCATGGTATTCCCCCTGCGTCGGCGTGTCTCCTTGAGATAGGATCCGTCCGCGCGTTTGTCCAATCAATGCACAAGATACGCGCATTGATGCAGGCTGGATCACTCTTTGTGGGCCGCCGCGGCCAGCGCCTGCGCCATGTCTTCCGCCAGATCGTCGGGATCTTCCAGCCCGACGGATATCCGCACCAGGCCGGGGGCAATGCCCAGGGCGACCTTCTGATCGTCGGGCAGACGCTGGTGCGTGGTGGTGGCGGGATGGGTCACGATCGTCTTGGCATCGCCCAGGTTGTTCGAGATAAGGCCGATGCGCAATGCGTTCAGGAACCGGAACGCCGCCGGCTGCCCGCCTTCCAGTTCAACCGCAAGAACGGTTCCGCCCTTGTCCATCTGCGCAGCACTCAGCGCATGCTGGGCATGGCTGGCAAGACCCGGATAAATCACCCGCCGCAGGCCCGCGCGCCCCTCCAGAGCCTGCGCCAGGCGCAGCGCCGTATCCGCCTGCGCATGCACCCTGAGCGCCATCGTCTCCAGCCCCTTCAGCATGATCCAGGCGTTGAACGGGCTCATCGCGCCGCCGGTGTGCTTCATGTAAGGTTCGACCGTGCCGCGAATGAAGTCGCGGGTGCCCAGGATCACGCCGCCCAGCGCACGCCCCTGCCCGTCGATGTGCTTGGTGGCCGAATAGATCACCACATCGGCCCCCTGCGCCAGAGCGCGCGAAAACACCGGCGTGGCGAAAACATTGTCGACAACCACCCGCGCCCCCACAGCATGAGCGATCTCGGCGACGCCGGCAATGTCGATCACCTCGAGCGTCGGGTTCGAAACGGATTCGAAAAACACCGCCGCCGTTCCCGGCCGCACCGCCGCACGCCACTGCGACAGATCCGTGCCATCCACGAAATCCACCTCGACACCATACCGGCGCAGCACGTTTTCCAGCACATACAGGCACGAGCCGAACAGCGCCCGCGCCGCGACCACATGATCGCCCGCCCGCAGCATTGCCATCAGCGCACCCGACACAGCCGCCATCCCGCTGGCGGTGGCGAATGCGTCCTCGGCACCCTCGAGGCCGGCAATCCGGTCCTCGAACATCGCCACCGTGGGGTTGCCGTAGCGCGCATAGATGAATTCATCGTCGCCGGCCTGCACGAATCGCGCCTCGGCGGCCTCCGCACTGTCGTAGACAAATCCCTGCGTCAGGAAAATCGCCTCGCTCACCTCGCCATATCCGCTGCGGCGCGTTCCGCCATGAACGGCCTTGGTGCGTGGTTTGAAATCGGTCATGTCATCCTCCGGTCCGGCCCAGCCGGCACAAAAAACCCCAGACGCGGCCATGCGAAAGGGGTCTTTCACGAGGGCCTTTTAGCAGAATGTTTAGCGTGGCCCGCAATCCGGTATCAAATCGCCACGGAGTGCCACAGCGATACGACCGCCGCACCGCCCGGTCAATGCAAAAAGGCAACGTCACGCGGGTGTAACCCAAGGTTCACAGAGTCGTCATAGGTTTTGGCCATAGCGTCCCCACCACATCTAGTATGAGGCGCCGTCATGCCGATCCTTCGCATCAACGCCCGCGGAACCGCCGCGGTTCCGCATTCCGGCTCGCGCCCGCTACCGGATGTCCTTGCCCGGGCCGCCGACGGTGCCGGGCCGGTGATCGTGATGATCCACGGGCTCAAATACGCCCCCGGTCACCCCAGGCATTGCCCTCACCACAGCCTCTTCGCGCTGAATTCCGAAGCCTCGACAGCCGCCGCCGCGCCGGGCTGGCCACGCCAGTTGGGGTTCGGCACCGGCCACCCCGACGAAGGCCTGGCGCTGACGTTCGGCTGGGCGGCGCGGCGCCCGATCCGGGCCGCCCAGCGCGCCGCCGCCGATGCCGGTATGGCATTGGCCGAGGTGGTGCACGGCCTGTCGCGGCACGCGCCGCACCGGCCGGTCCATGTCATCGCCCATTCGCTGGGGGTCGACGTCGCGCTATCGGCGCTGCCGCACCTCGACGCCGGCGCGTTCGGGCGCATCCTTTCGCTGGCCGGGGCGTGTTTTCAGGCGCCTGCACATGCGGCACTTCAGACGCCGGCCGGCGCGACCGCCGAACTGATCAACATCACCAGCCGCGAAAACGATCCATTCGACTTCCTGTTCGAACGTTTCGCGACAGCCCCGCGCGGCGCCGGGCGCGCCATCGGACAGGGCATCGCAGCCCCGAACGCGGTGACGCTGCAACTGGATTGCGCGCATACGCTGGCACATCTCGACCGGCTCGGCGCCCCCATAGAAGACCCCGACCGCAGGATCTGCCATTGGTCCGCGTACACCCGGCGCGGCACGCTGCGGTTCTACAACGATCTGATGCGCCGGCCCGATACCCTGCCCCTCGCCGCCCTGCGCCGCGGCCTGCCGCAATCACCCGCGCCGCGCTGGTCGCGGCTGCTGGCACCGCCGGCCATCGCTCTGCCCTTGCCCTTCGCCCAGAATGCCTCATGATCCCGGTTGAAACGCAAAACCGGAGACCGTGAATGGCCGACGCCATCGACCTCTACTACTGGCCCACGCCCAACGGCTGGAAAATCTCGATCGCGCTCGAGGAAATGGGCCTGCCCTATACCACCCATCTGATCGACATCAGCGCAGGCGACCAGTTCGCCCCGGATTTCCTGAAGATCGCACCCAACAACCGCATCCCCGCGATCACCGATCCCGACGGCCCCGGAGGCGCGCCGGTATCGCTCTTCGAATCCGGCGCGATCCTGCTGTATCTGGCGCGCAAGACCGGCCGTTTCGGTGGATCGGATGCCCGCGCGCGCCTCGACGTGGAACAATGGCTGATGTGGCAGATGGGCGGCGTCGGACCGATGGCGGGCCAGGCGCATCACTTTCTGAAGTACGCGCCGATGATGGATCCGCCACAGGATCTGCCCTACCCCAAGGATCGCTACACCGCCGAAGTTGCCCGGCTCTATGGCGTTCTCGACAGGCGACTTGAACAGTCGCCCTTTGTCGCCGGCGCCGACTACACCATAGCCGATATCGCCATCTGGCCCTGGGCAAGCCTCTGGAAAGGCCAACGCCAGACCCTCGATGACAAGCCGCACCTCGCGCGCTGGCTCGATACCGTGGCGGCCCGCCCCGCGGTTCAGGCCGGCCGGGCGCTGGCTGCCGAAAAACGCGCCCGCCTGCAAGGCGACAAGACCGCGCTCGGCACGCTCTTCAAGCGCTGAACACCCCTTCATCTTGCCCGGCAAACTCCCGCCGGAGGCACCCGTTGCCGGCAACCGGCGCAGTCTCCGATCCACCGGGGCCAACCGTCAGCCTTCGGTATCTTCCGGCACGATCATGAAGCGCTGCAAAGACACGATCTGCCACCACAACAGCGCAAAAAGCGCCAAGGGAAATCCGAACGTCTCGACCTTCACCCAAACATCGGTCGAGAAATTCCGCCACAGAATCTCGTTGGCCACCGCAAGCGCACCGAAGCCCAGCGCCAACCGCCGCGTCAGGATCATCCACCCTTCCGGGCGCATCGGCAACATGTCGGACATGATCCATTCCAGATAGGACCGCCGCAGCATCAGGCCGATCCCGAGAATCACCGCGAAACTGCCATAGACAAGCGTCGTCTTCATCTTGAAGAACCGCTCGTCGTTGAACCACGCCGTCAATCCGCCGAAAAAGATTACCATGAATGCGGTAAAGATCTGCATCCGGCTGAGCTTTCCGGTCAGGCGCCACAGCACCGCGATGGCAATCAGCAGGATCGGCACGAAGATCAGCGTCGCGACGATGAAACCCGAATAAAGCGTTTCGCCGACCATGTAGGTTTCGTCGCGGATCCGCAGGTAGATCAGGAAGAACGCCAGCGGCGGGCCAAGCTCCAGAACCTGCTTGAGAACCGGGTTGATCGGTTTGTCTTGCGCCATGACGTCCGCTCCTTATCCTGCCATCTCAACTATCACGGCGCCCAGCGCAATCAATGCCATCAGTGCGATGCGGCGCGGACCGACAGTCTCCTTCAGCACCAGCCACCCGATCAATGCCGCGAAAACCGCCGAGGTCTCACGCAGGACCGCCGCTTCCCCGACGCTGTCGAGACGGGTGGCCAGCATGATCGAGCCGAAACTGAAGATCGCGAAGACCGCCCCGATCACCCCGCGCAGCATCAGCGGCCCGAGGCGCGGCGGCTGCGCCATGCGGCGATAGCGCAGCGTCGCGATGACCGGCATCAGGATGCCGTCGATCGTGAAATACCACGCCAGAAAGGTGAAGGGATCCGCTGTCGCGCGGATCCCGTAGGCGTCATAGGTGGTATAGAGCGCCACGAAGCCGCCGGTGATGACCGCGAGGATCAGCGCAGCAGGCAAGCCCGCGCGATCGGTTTCGAGATATGCGAGATTGTAGAGCGCGAGGCCAAAGATGCCACAGAGCAGAACCCCAAGACCCAACCACTGACCGAAGGTAAAGACCTCGCCAAAAAGCAGCCCGGCGCCGATCACCGCAAAAAGCGGCCCGGTGCCGCGCACCACCGGATAGACCACGGTGAAGGCGCCCCTTGTATAGGCCTGGGCCTGAAACAGCTTGTAAAGGCTATGGATCACGAAGACCCAGAAGAAGATCGGCCACATGTGCGGCTCGGGCCAGGGCACCACCCAGAGCGCGACCGGAAGCGCCATCAGCCCACAACAGATATCGGTGGCACCGCGGGTCAGCCAGGGATCGTGCCGCCCCTTCTGCAGCGCGCCGAAGGCGGCATGCAGAAGCGCGGCGAGAAGCGCCAGAAACAAAGCCAACGTCTGCCCTTGGGGCGTGCCTTCCAGCGCGGTGATGTATCCGCTCATCTGCCAATCGCTGGGGGCCGTCTGCCCCCAGACCCCCGAGGATATTTCTGGCAAAAGGAAGGCCGAAGGGCCCCGCGCCGGCTTGTCACACCGTGGAACCTGTCAGGGCGGCGGCGAATTCCTCGGGGTCGAATGGGGCCAGATCGTCGATCTGTTCGCCAACGCCGATGGCATGGATCGGCAGGCCGAACCGATCGGCCAGCGCCACCAGCACGCCACCCTTGGCGGTGCCGTCGAGCTTTGTCATCACCAGCCCGGAGACGTCGGATATCTTGCGGAAGGTATCGACCTGTCCGATGGCGTTCTGGCCGGTGGTGGCGTCGAGCACAAGCAGAGTGTTGTGCGGGGCATCGGGATCCTTCTTGCGGATCACCCGCACGATCTTGGCCAGTTCCTCCATCAGGTCGGTGCGGTTCTGAAGCCGGCCCGCGGTGTCGATCAGCAGCAAGTCGGCACCATCTGCCTCGGCGCGCGTCATCGCGTCGAAGGCCAGGCTGGCCGGATCCGATCCCTCGGGCGCGGTCAGCACCGGCACGCCGGCGCGATCGCCCCAGACCTGAAGCTGTTCCACGGCGGCGGCACGGAAGGTGTCGCCTGCGGCGATGACCACCGACTTGCCCGCCGCCTTGAACTGGCTGGCCAGCTTGCCGATGGTCGTGGTCTTGCCGGATCCGTTGACACCGACCACCAGAACCACCTGGGGCCGCCGGGGATAGAGCGGCAGCGGCCGCGCCACCGGTTCCATCACGCGCGCGATTTCGCCCGCCAGAAGCGTCTTGATCTCGGGCACGGACAGACGACGGCTCATATGGCTTTCGGCCATGTTCGCGGTCACCCGCAGGGCGGTGTCGACGCCCATGTCGGCGCCGATCAGAAGCTCTTCGAGTTGCTCCAGCATCGCATCGTCCAGAACCCTGCGCGGCGCTGCCGCGGGCGCGGAGCGCCCCATGACCCGTCCCAGCAAACCCGGCGCGGCCTCCGGTGTCGCTTCGGGTTCCGGCTCGGCAGGGCGTTCGACGGAACCGCCCACATCGGAATCTACGGCGGAATCCGCGCCGCCGTCGACGATGGCATCGAGTCCCGCCTCAAGTTTCGACGACGACTTGAACAGCCGGTCTTTCAATTTGCTGAAAAACGCCATCTTGCCCTCCGTCTGGCTGCGCAAGACCTAATGCAGCGCGGCCGGATTTGAAAGAGCCTCCGGTTCAGCCTGGTGCCAGCGCCGCGCCCCTGAAAAGGGGTGCGGCCATAAAAGGTAATGCCGCGCCAGCGGCGCCTTTGGATCACACCTCTTCGGGGAAATGCCGCAGGGTCATCCGGATCGGATTGGGGGCCGCTTGCCCCAGCCCGCAGATCGATGCATCAGCCATGGCGGTGCACAGGTCTTCCAGCAACGCCGCGTCCCATGTTTCGGCCTGCATCAGCTTGACCGCCTTTTCACAGCCCACCCGGCACGGCGTGCACTGGCCACAGCTTTCGTCTTCGAAGAACCGCAGCATGTTCAGCGCCGCATCCCGAGCGCGGTCGTGATCCGACAGCACCACCACCGCCGCCGATCCGATGAAGCTGCCCAGAGGTTGCAGCGTGTCGAAATCCAGCGGAACGTCGCAGATGCTGGCCGGCAGCAGGCCCGAAGACGGCCCGCCCGGCTGATAGGCCTTGAACACATGCCCTTCGGCCATGCCCCCCGCCGCCGCGACGATATCTGTGATCGTCGATCCCGCCGGCAGCAGATAGACCCCGGGCCGCGCCACACGTCCCGAAACCGAATAGCTGCGCAGCCCGCGGCGCCCGTTGTGTTCGGTGGCCGACAGAACCTCGGGGCCTTCGCGGCAGATCCGCGCCACCCAATGCAGGGTTTCCACGTTGTGCACCAGGGTGGGCCGGCCAAACAGCCCGACCTGCGCCACGAAAGGCGGGCGGTGGCGCGGCAGGCCGCGCTTGCCCTCGATGCTTTCGATCATCGCGCTTTCCTCGCCGCAGATATATGCGCCGGCCCCGCGCCGCAGATCGATGAACCCCGGCGCCACCAGGCCAGCACCCTCGAGCGCGCGGATCTCGCGGGCCAGGATCGCCAGAACCGCCGGGTATTCGTCGCGCATGTAGATATAGCAGGTGTCCGCTTCGACGGCCCAGGCCGCGATCAGCATTCCTTCCAGAAACAGATGTGGCTGGCGTTCCAGATAAAAGCGATCCTTGAAGGTGCCCGGTTCGCCCTCGTCGCCGTTCACCGCAAGATAGCGCGGCCCGGCATTGGCGCGCACGAAGCCCCATTTGCGACCGGACGGGAAACCGGCGCCGCCAAGCCCCCGCAGCCCCGCGTCCAGCAGCTTTTGCTGCACCGCCTCCCAGTCGCCCTGCGCGCGCAGGTCAGCCAGCATCGCATAGCCGCCCGCGGCGCGGTAGTCGTCCAGGGTTTCATGGTCGGGCATCCGCGCATGCGTGTCGCCGGCGGCAATGGCGGCGCGCACCTTTTCGGGTGTGGCGTTGTCGATATGGTTGTGGCCCAGTTCCAGCACCGGGGCGGTGTCGCACCGGCCCATGCAGGGCGCGCGCAGCACGCGCACCTCGGCCGGGTCAAGCCCGTCTTCCAGCGCCGCCTTCAGGGCTGCCGCGCCGGCCATTTCACAGCTCAGCGAATCGCACACCCGGATGGTCAGCGCGGGCGGCGGCGTCTCGCCCTCGCGGACCACGTCGAAATGCGCGTAGAAGGTCGCCACCTCGTAGACCTCGGCCATCGACAGGCGCATTTCCTCGGCCAGCGCCCGCAGATGCGCCGCCGAGAGGTGCCCGAACCTGTCCTGGATCAGGTGCAGATGTTCGATCAGCAGGTCGCGCCGGCGCGGTGCATCGCCCAGAAGCGCGCGCACCTCGGCCCATGCACCGTCTTCGATCTGACGGCCCTTGGGGGTGCGGCGGCCCTTGCCCTTGCCCGACTTCCAAACGCCCTTGTTCTGGTCCAGCGCCATGATCGCCCCTCTCGTGAACTGCCTGTCCGATGTATAGGCCGTGACAGTCCGGCAGCGGCGTTCAAAAACGACATCGCCCAGCGGTTTTGCGTTGCCGCGCGGTGCCGATCGGCACGCGCTGTCGCGCATTCGACACAATGCCGCCTCACCCCCGCGCATCGCCGGTGATAAGTTGTGCGCGAACCGGGAACCTTTGATCGGGGGTGGGCCATGCCTTGGTATCCTGTCGCCAGCCTGGCGCCGCCGGCGCTTCTGGCGCTGGCATGTGTCTTTGGCGGCGCGTGGTCCGCCGCGGGGTTGATCGCGGCCACCATCTGGGTCGTCGCGCTCGATCGTCTGCGCGCACCCGATGAAAGCGGCGGCACGGCGATGCGCTGGCTGCCCACCCTTCTGGCGCTGGCGCATCCGGTCCTTCTGGCGCTCGGGGTGTGGGCGCTGGGCGGCGACGGGCATCTCGAAGGCGCGGCGGCCCTGGCCACCGGCGCGGGCCTCGGCGTGGTCTTCGGCCAGATTTCCAATGCCGCCGCGCATGAACTTATCCACCGTCCGAACCGCTTTGAACGGCGGCTGGGTGCCGCGGTCTACACCTCGCTGCTGTTCGGCCATCATGTCTCGGCCCATCTGCATGTGCATCACGTCCATGTCGCCACCGACGCCGATCCCAATTCCGCACGGCTGGGCGAAGGCTTCTGGCATTTCCTGGGGCGCGCATGGGTGGGATCGTTTCGCGCCGGGCTCAGGGCCGAAAACCGCCGGCGCCGGCAAGGGCGCGGCAAGGGCCTGCACCCCTATGCGCGCCATGCCATCGGCGCCGCGCTGACGGTTGCGGCGGCCGCGGCGCTGGCGGGCCCACGCGGTGTGGCGGTCCTGCTGCTTTTCGCAGGCTACGCGCAGTTGCAGCTTTTGCTGTCAGACTACGTTCAGCACTATGGCCTGCGGCGCCGGGCGCGGGCCGACGGACGGGCCGAACCGGCCGGGCCCACCCATGCCTGGAACGCGCCGCACTGGTATTCGGGGGCCATGCTGCTGAACGCCGCGCGCCATTCGGATCACCACAGCCATCCGGCGCGCCCGTTCGCCGATCTCAGGATCGATCCGCAGGCCATGCCGCTTTTGCCGCGTTCCATGCCGGTGATGGCGATGGCGGCGCTGATCCCGCCGCTTTGGCACCGGCTGATGGACCGGCGGGCCAGGCGCTGGCGCACCGCGACCGCGCACCGCAATGGCGCCGCCCGCGCCGATCTGGCACAGTCCGTTTCATGATGCGTCTTGTTCCGATTCTCGCCGCCGCCTTGGCCACGGCAACCCCGCTGGCCGCCGAAACCCCGATGGGCGCCGAAGCCTTCGACGCCTATACACGCGGAAAGACCCTGTTCTACGGCTCTGGCGGGCAGGCCTACGGCGTGGAGAGATACCTCGACAACCGCCGCGTCGTCTGGTCCTTTCTCGACGGCAAATGCAAATACGGCCTGTGGTACGAAGCCGAAGGCGAAATCTGCTTCGTCTACGAAGACCGGCCCGATCCGCAATGCTGGACCTTCACCAAAGGCCCCGACGGTCTGATCGCCCAGTTCGAAACCGAAACCCGCGTCACCCGGCTCTACGAGGCGCGCGAAGGCACCGACGAGATGATCTGCCACGGTCCCGACACCGGCGTCTGAACCCGGCGGGCGCACCGTCCGCCACAGGCGCCAACGCCCGACCGGATGGGAGGGCAAGACATCGTGTGGCCCGCCCTGGCGGGCCTCCGCGTGGCAGAACCTGTCAGAAAAGGGAACCCTGCGCGGGGCCGGGATCGGCCGCCGGGGCCCGGCGCGCGCGTCGGCCGCCCAGGCGCAGGCGCCCGTCGCGGAATTCGATCTCCAGCTCGGCCGCGCCCGACGCCTCGGATTTGCCGGTCAGCACCTGGCCCGTGCCGTCGCGCACCACGGCATAGCCGCGTGCCAGCGTCTGGTGATAGCTCAACGTGTCAATCAGCCGGGCCGCCGCGCCCAGCCGGGCCGCCGCCGCCGCGCGCCGGGCGCTTTCGGCCCGTTCCAGGCGCCGCGCCAGCGTTTCCAGAAGCCGGGCGCGCCCCGCCAGGTCCAGCGCGCGCGGCCGCAGCCGCAGCGCCTCGAGCGCCGCGCGCCGGCCCGCCAGACCGCGCAGCAGCGCCGGGTCGCGCCGCCGCGCCAGCGCCGCCAGACGTGCCGCCTCGCTCTCCAGCCGGCGGCGCAGAACCGCGCCGCGCAGGCTGCCGCCCGCTTCCGAAAGATGCAGCCGGCGCTGCTGCACCCCGTTGCGCAGCGCCGCCGAAAGCCGGTCCGACAGCATGTCCAGCCTTTGGCGCGGCGTATCCAGAAGGCTCTCGCTGCGCGGCAGCGCACGGCTGACATCGCTCAGCCGCTGGGCGCGCTGGCTCAGTTGCCCGCGCAGAGCGCGGCCCAGGCGCGCGCCTTGCCCCGCGGTCCAGGCCAGCAGGTCCAGCCGCACCGGCACCGCCAGTTCGGCGGCCGCCGTCGGCGTCGGGGCGCGGCGGTCGGCGGCGTGGTCGATCAGCGTTGTGTCGGTTTCATGGCCCACCGCCGAAATCAGCGGAATCGCCGATTGCGCAGCGGCACGCACCACCACCTCTTCGTTGAACCCCCACAGATCCTCGACCGAACCGCCACCGCGCGCCACGATCAGCAGGTCGGGGCGCGGGATCGCGCCGTCGGGCTTTAGCGCGTTGAACCCGGCAATGGCCGCCGCCACTTCAGGTGCGCAGCGCGCGCCCTGCACCGCCACCGGCCAGATCAGAACCCGGCGCGGAAACCGATCGCGCAACCGGTGCAGGATGTCGCGGATCACCGCGCCCGACGGCGATGTGACCACCCCGATCACCTCGGGCAGAAACGGCAGCGCGCGCTTGCGCGCCTCGTCGAACAGCCCTTCGGCCGCCAGTGCCAGGCGCCGTTTCTCCAGCGTCGCCATCAGCGCGCCCAGGCCGGCGGGGCGGATTTCCTCGATCACGATCTGGTACTTGGACTGGCCCGGGAAGGTCGTCAGGCGACCGATGGCCACCACTTCCATGCCCTCTTCCGGCGGCGTGGTCTGGCGCGCGGCCACGCCCTTCCACATGACCCCGGAGATCACCGCACGGTCATCCTTGAGATCCAGATAGACATGGCCTGAACGCGGGCGGCTGACGCGGCCCACCTCGCCGCGGATCCGCACATGGCCGAATTCGCCTTCGATCACGCGCTTAACGGCGCCCGATATCTCGGAAACGGTGAACTCGGGCGCGTTGCCGCCACCATCGCCGGCGCCGTCGGTCTCGTCGATCAGGTCCATCCCGGCTCCTTGTGTCATCGGCCCGCCCAGCTTAGAACGCGCGCAGGGCAAGGCCAAGCAGATGAGGCGCGACGCAATGAACATTTTGATCCTCGGGGGCGGTGGCCGCGAACACGCATTGGCCTGGGCGGTGATGCAGAACCCCAAATGCGACAAGTTGATCGTGGCCCCCGGCAATGCCGGGATCGCGCAGATCGCCGATTGCGCCGATCTCGATATCGAGGACGGTGCGCGGGTGGTGGATTTCTCGGTGAGCAATTCCATCGACTTCGTGATCGTCGGGCCCGAGGCGCCGCTGGCCGCGGGGGTCGCCGACGCGTTGCGCCACGCGGGCGTGCCGGTGTTCGGCCCATCGGCGGCGGCTGCCCGGTTGGAGGCATCCAAACGTTTCACAAAGGAAATCTGCGCCGCAGCCGGGGCGCCGACGGCCGCGTATGGTGTGTTTCGCGCCGCTGAACCGGCGCGCGCGCATGTGCGGGCCACCGGCGCGCCCATCGTGATCAAGGCCGACGGGCTGGCCGCCGGAAAGGGCGTTGTCGTCGCCATGACCGAGGCCGAGGCACTGGCCGCCATCGACGAGATGTTCGCCGGCGGCTTCGGCGCGGCCGGCGCCGAGGTTGTCATCGAGGAGTTCATGGAGGGCGAAGAAGCGTCATTCTTCGTGCTGTGCGACGGCCAGACGGTTCTGCCGATCGGCACGGCACAGGATCACAAGCGCATCGGCGAAGGCGACACCGGCCCGAACACCGGCGGCATGGGCGCCTATTCGCCTGCGCCGGTGCTGACCGATGCCGTGGCCGAGCGGGCGCTGAGTGAGATCATCCGCCCCACAATGGCGGAAATGGCCCGGCGCGGCACCCCCTACCAGGGGGTTCTCTATGCCGGGCTGATGATCCGCGACGGCGCGCCGCGGCTGGTGGAATACAACGTGCGCTTTGGCGACCCCGAATGCCAGGTCCTGATGATGCGGCTGGGCGCGCAGGCGCTGGACCTGATGCAGGCCACCGCCGAACGGCGGCTGGACCAGGCACGGGTGACATGGGCCGCCGATCACGCGATGACCGTGGTCATGGCCGCGCGCGGCTATCCCGGCGCATACGCGCGCGGATCGGTGATTGGCGGGCTGGACGATCTTCCTGAAACCGCGTTCCAGATGTGCTTTCACGCCGGCACCGCCATGCGCGACGGGCAGGTGGTGGCGAATGGCGGGCGGGTACTGAACCTGACGGCACGGGCCGGCACGCTGTCGGAAGCGCGCGACCTCGCCTATGCGATGGGCACCCATGTGCAATGGCCCGAAGGCGTGATGCGTGGCGACATCGGGTGGCGCGCGCTTTAGCGCTGCGCCGACACGCTGCCCGCGCGCAGGTTGCGGTTGCGGGAGCCTCCGGCGGGGATATTTATCGCGAAAGGAAAGATGGGCGCGGCACGGCGGGAGGAACGCTCAGCGGCAGGCCATGGCGCGGGAAAAGCTTTCGCGGCCGCTGTGCGGGCCGATGTCGCGCGCGACGATCGACGTGCCGTCGAGGCGCAGAGCGATGAGACGCCGCCAGGCTGCATCGGCCAGGATCATCTCGGGGCCCGCAGGGCGGCAATGCCGGATGCCACCGGCGATGTCGGTTTCGCCGATCCTGTGGTTGGTAACACCGGGATGGTTGGCGATCTCGGTCAGACGGCCATCGGCGAAGCGCCAGATACGCAGGACCCTGGCGAGGTGCGGTCGATCAACATATGCGATTTCCGCGTGCCCATCACCGTCGAGGTCTGCAATGCCCAAGGGCGCGAGCCACCGGAAACGCGTGCCGATGAAGGGCGTTGCGGCGAACAGGCCGTCGCCATTGTAGATCGCCAACCGCGCACCGCGTGCCCGGTCGCTTTCGACGACAACCGCTTCGGCCTGCCCGTCGCCGTCCACATCGGCGCGCCGCGGGGCGGTGTCTTCGAAGACCCGGTCGGTGTGGAGGCGTATGATGATCTCGGGCAGTCCGGCATAACGCAGGACAAGCGCACCGTATTCAACGTCGTCGCCCAGAACGCCATGGGGATAGCGCGCGGTGGGCGCGTCATAGCGGGCGTCCAGCAAGGGCCGCTGTTGCCATGTCTCGGCGAATGCGGCGCAGGCGCCCCCGGCCAGCCACAAACACAGCGCCAGACACGCGCGGCGGGCGGACCCGGGCCACACGCGGGCGGGCGGACGCCGCGCCGTCGACATCTCAGATCTGTTTTTCGGGCATTTGCACCACAAGGCCGTCAAGCGCGTCTGTCACCTTGATCTGGCAGGTCAGGCGCGAGCGCGTCGTGTCGGGTTCGTAGGCAAAGTCCAGCATGTCCTCTTCCATGTCTTCCTTTGCCGGGATCTTGTCGACCCAGGCGGGATCCACATAGACATGACAGGTGGAGCACGCGCAGGCTCCTCCGCAATCCGCTTCGATGCCGGGGATGTTGTTGTCGCGCGCGCCTTCCATCACGGTCAGACCATTGGCGACCTCGACCACATGCTCTTTGCCACCGTGCTCGATGTAGGTGATTTTTGCCATGTTGCGACTGTCCTCATGCTGTTGCGCCGCCTGTCTAATCAAGCCGTCGGGCCCGCGCCACCCCTTTTCCCACCGCCGGGCGCGCGGCTTGCCAAATCCGCCATATGTTCTATCTTTGTTCCAAATGACCGCATCCATATCCATCACCCCGGAACCATGCCCGCGCTGGCCGCGTCCACCCGCCTGTCTGCCGGCCGACCGGTTGGGCGATCCGCCCGAAGGCGCCCGTATCGCCGTTGCCGGCCTGGTGATTCTGCGCCAGCGTCCGGGGACCGCCAAGGGGGTGATCTTCCTGACCCTCGAAGACGAAACCGGCGTGGTCAACGTGATCGTCTGGCGCAAGATGTACGAGCGGTTCCGGCGCGCGGTGATCGCCGGGCGGATGTTGCGCGTGACCGGCAGATTGCAGCGTGCGCATGGGGTTACGCATGTTCTGGCCGAACAGATCGAGGATATATCGCCCCTGCTCGACCGCTTGCTGGCGCCCGCCCCTTTGCCGGAGGCGTGAAATGGCCTAAGCTCAGCGGACACGCCCAGAAAGAGGCCCGACCCGAGCATGCCGCGCACTGCCCTGCCCCTTGCCCTGATGCTTGGCCTCGCACCGTGGCTGGGCGGCTGCGGCCCGACGCGGCCCGACGTGGCGGCGTTGAACGAACCCGATCTGGCCTATCTCACGGCCGTCGCGCCGCCGGGCGCCAGCGAGGGCACATGCTGGGGCAAGCAGGCGGTGCCGGCGATCATCGAAACGGTCACCGATCAGGTTCTGGTGCAGCCCGCCGAGGTCATGGCCGACGGGCGGGTTCTGCAACCCGCGATCTACCGCACCGAAACCCGTCAGGCCATCGTCCGCGAGCGGCGCGAGACATGGTTCGAAACCCCCTGCCCCGACCGCATGACGCCCGAAGTCATCGCCAGCCTGCAACGCGCGCTGACGGCACGGGCGCTGTACCGAGGTGCCATATCGGGCGCGATGGATGCCCGCACCCGTGCCGCGATCCGGCGCTATCAACAGCCACAGGGGCTCGATTCGGGGATCCTGTCGCTGGCCGCCGCGCGTCAGCTGGGGTTGATCGAGGTGATCGGCACCCCGCCGGCCTGATAGCGGCCACCTGACAAGGCAAGGGCCGCGCCGGTCAAACCGGCGCGGCCCGCGCATCGTCTCTGGCAGCTTTCGCGCCTAGTCGTCGAGGCTGAGCGCGACGAAGCGCGGCTCGCCTGCGCGGCGCACCAGCATCAGCAGCGATTTGCGCCCGGCCTCGCGCGCCTCGGCGATCCGGTCATCCAGCGCCGACAGCGTCTCGACCTTCTGCTGCCCGGCCTCGGTGATCACATCGCCCACGCGCAGGCCTTTCTCGAACGCCTCGGAATCCTCGGCGACGTCCGTCACCACAAGGCCCACGGTCGCGGCCGGCAGATCCATCTCCTCGCGCATCTCGTCTGTCAGCACGCTGAGCGTGAGGCCCAGAACGGTCTTTTCGCTCTGTTCCGGGTCCGCGCCATCTTCGCTGTCGACGGATGCGGCCGCTTCCGCCTCTTCGCGCCGTCCCAGCGTCACCAGAACGGTCTGCGTGGCCCCGTCGCGGTAGACCACGACGCGCACGGCCTTGCCGACAGCGGTATTGCCCACCTTGCGCACCAGCCCGCGCGTGTCTTCCACATCGGTGCCGTCGAAAGTGAGGATCACATCCCCCGCCAGCAGCCCCGCGTCCTTGGCCGGCCCGTCCGGCACATCGGTGATCAGAGCGCCTTCGGCGGATTCAAGCCCCATTGCCTCGGCCACATCGGGCGTGACATCCTGGATCCGCACCCCGAGCCAGCCGCGCCGGGTTTCGCCGTATTCGCGCAACTGGTCGACAACCCGCGTCACCACGTTCGAGGCCATGGAAAAGCCGATGCCGATGGATCCGCCATTCGGGGACAGGATCGCCGTGTTCACGCCGATCACCTCGCCGTCCATGTTGAACAGCGGCCCGCCCGAGTTGCCCCGGTTGATCGCTGCATCGGTCTGGATGTAATCGTCGTAGGTGCCCGACAAGGCCCGGTTGCGCGCCGATACGATGCCCGCCGAAACCGAAAAGCCCTGGCCCAGAGGGTTGCCCATTGCCATCACCCAGTCGCCGACGCGGGCCTTGTCGCTGTCGCCGAAGCTGACGAACGGCAACGGCGCGTCGGCCTCGACCTTCAGCAGCGCGATGTCGGTGTTGGGATCGGTCCCGACCACCTCGGCGCGCAGCTCGGTGCCGTTGAAAAACTCGATCAGGATTTCATCGGCACCTTCGATGACGTGGTTGTTGGTAACGACAAACCCGTCTTCGGAAATCACAAAGCCCGACCCGAGCGCCGAAGACCGGCGCGGGCGGTTGCCATTGTCGCCACGGTTGCGGTCCTGAAATTCGCGGAAGAAATCCTCGAAGGGCGATCCTTCGGGCACGATGCCACGCGGCCCGGTGCGGCCTTCGACCATCGTCGAGGTGGTGATGTTGACCACCGAAGGGCTGATCTGCTCGGCCAGCGGTGCCAGGCTTTCGGGGCGCGCCTGCGCCACCGCAACCTGAGCCAGCAGGATGGTCGTGGCAATCAGACCCATCCAGAAAAGCCGCAAGGCCGGGGGTTTGGCATCCGGCGTTCCAAGGGCCAAAGCCATGGTCTGAGGCTGCATCCTCATTCTCCTTTCTCGGATCGTGCAACGCACGTTCGGCGCTACTGCAATAGTCTATGGTGCATCCGCGCGATGCGCGGTTCAACCTCAAAGGTGGGGCCCGCCGGCATTGTTTCAATCGTGCTCACAGTGCCGTGAAAATCCGCAACCTAGAGCGTTGCGCCCAATTGGTGAGCACCCCAAAGCAACAGGAAACCGGTGACAAGCACCAGCGCGCCAACCTGGCGGCGCTGGGCTTCGGGCATGTCGCGCAGCGCCTCAAGCAGACGCTCGACAAGCGAAGGGGCCAGCACCCAGACCAGCCCCTCCACGATCATGACCAGCCCGAGGGCCAGAACGACGGTTGCCACGGTTATTGCGACGCGGCAGCGTCGGCGGTGGCCCCGGTGGGCGATTTCAGGTAGTTGAAGAATTCGGAATCCGGCGACATCACCATCGTCGAATTGCTGCCCTGCAACGCGCGGGTGTAGGCCGACAGCGAGCGGTAGAATTCAAAGAATTCCGGGTCTGCACCGAAGGCGTCGGCAAAGACCGCGTTGCGCCGGGCATCGGCTTCACCGCGGATGATCTCGGCCTGGCGCTGGGCGTCGGACACCAGTTCGACCACGGTCCGGTCGGCCTGGGCGCGCACCCTCTGGGCGGCTTCGTTACCGCGCGCACGCTCGTCCGTAGCCTCGCGTTCACGCTCCGCGCGCATCCGTTCGAAGGTGGCTTCGAGGTTCTGCGCGGGAAGGTCGGTGCGCTTCAGCCGGACATCGATGATCTCGAGCCCCAGCGCCCGCGCCTCTTCGATGGCGTTGTTGCGGATCCGCAGCATCAGGGCAGCCCGGTCCGACGACAGGATGTCATTGGACGAGACCGAGCCGAGGATTTCACGGGTTTCCGAACGCAGGATCGAATCCAGCCGGTTTTCAGCCGTGGCGATGCCGCCGACACCGACCGCCTGGCGGAACCGTTCAACATCAGATATACGGTAGCGCGCGAAGGCGTCGACGACGAGGCGCCGATCGTCCGACGGGGTCACTTCCAGCGGGTCGATGTCGCGGCTGAGCGTGCGGTCGTCATAGCGCACGACCTCTTGGATCAGCGGCAGTTTGAAGGTCAGCCCCGGCTCTTCCTTGACAGATACGACACGGCCGAACTGAAGCACGAGCGCCTTCTCGCGTTCGTCCACGATCACCACCGACGACATGATCAGCGCGATGACCAGTGCTGCGATTGGCAGAAGATATTTCATCAGTTGGTTCCTCCCCGGCGCAGCTCGTTCAGCGGCAGATATGGCACGATGCCCTGTCCGCCGCCCTGGCCGCCGCCGATGCCTTCATCGATAATGATCTTGTCCACATCGCCCAGAACCTGTTCCATCGTTTCCAGGTAGAGACGTTTGCGGGTGACTTCGGGCGCCTTGCGGTATTCTTCCAGAACAGCCGAGAAACGGCTGGCCTGACCTTCCGCTTCGTTGACGACCCTGGCGCGATACCCTTCGGCTTCTTCCAGTAGCTGCGCCGCCTCACCGCGCGCTTCGGCAAGCACCCGGTTGGCATAGGCATCGGCCACGTTCTGCAAGCGGTCACGCTCCTGTTCGGCGGCCTGCACGTCGCGGAAGGCGTCGATCACGGTCTGCGGCGGATCTGCCTTGTCGAAGTTGACGCGGATGATGTTCACACCGCTGTCATAGCTGTCGAGCGTGCTCTGGATCAGATCCTGCAGCCGGGCCGCGATCAATCCGCGATCGCGGTTCAGCACCGGCGCAAGCTGGCTCTGGGCGATGATCTCGCGCATGGCCGATTCCGAAACGGCGCGCACCGTGGCGCGCGGATCGCGCAGATTGAACAGGAACTTCGCCGGATCGTTGATGTTCCAGACAACCTGGAAATCGATGTCCACGATGTTTTCATCGCTGGTGACCATCAGGCCCGCATCCGATCCGCGCCCGCCGACGCCGATGTCGTCGGTCTGTTCGCGCGTCACCGGGATCACCTCGTAGCTGACGACAGGCCAGGGCGCGAAGTTCAGGCCAGGATTGCCGACCGACGAGAATTCGCCTAGGAAAAGTTCGACAGACTGTTCTTCCGGCCGCACGGTGTAGAAGCTGGCCATGCCCCACATCACAAGCGCCGCAACCGCCGCGATGCCGATAGTGCCGCGTGTGAACAGCGGGCCAGACCCGCGTCCGCCACCGCCAGAGCCGGTGCCGCGGCCACCGCCGCCGCGTCCGCCCATCAGCACGCGCAGTTGTTCCTGGCCCTTCTTGACCAGTTCGTCGATCTCAGGGATCTGAGGCCCGTCGCCTTCGGGACGCCGGCCACCGCCGCCGCCGCCCTGTCCGCTACCATTGTCGCCGCGATTGCCTCCACCGCCGCCGGAGGATCCGCCGCCCCCCCAGGGGCCGCCGTTGTTCCCTGCCATTGTCTGCCACTTCCCTCTTTAATCCGCGCCTTGGCGCTTCGGAGCATAAACTGTGTGTTTGTGTCGGAAATTCAAGCTGTCCGGACCGGCGATTTCATCGTCACGATCTCTTCCGACATGGTCGGATGCACCGCAACGGTGCGGTCGAAGTCTTCCTTGGTGGCGCCCATCTTCACCGCGATACCGGCCAGCTGGATCATCTCGCCGGCGCCCGGCGCGACGATATGACAGCCCAGAACGCGCCGCGTTTCCTTGCTGACCACAAGTTTCATCAGCACCCGATCGGGGCGGTCGATGAACGAACTCTGCATCGGCTTGAAGCTGGTGCAGTAAACCTCGATGGGTTCGCGGGCGCTGGCCTCTTCCTCGGTCATGCCGACGGTGCCCATTTCCGGCTGGGTGAAAACCGCCGAAGGGATCAGATCGTGGTCCACCGGCGTCGGGTTGCCTTTGAACACCGTCTCGACAAAGGCCATCCCCTCGCGGATGGCGACCGGCGTCAGGTTCACCCGGTCGGTCACGTCGCCGATCGCATAGATCGACGGCACGGCGGTCTGGCTGTAGGCGTCCACCTCGATTTCGCCGCGCCGGCCCAGCGTCACGCCCGCCGCCTCAAGCCCCAAACCGGCGGTGTTGGGGTCGCGCCCGGTGGCGAAAAGCACCTGATCGAAACGTTCCATGTCGCCATTGGTTGCCTTGACGCGGATGCCGCCGCCGTCCTCGCCGTGCATTTCCAGAATGTTCGTGCCGGTCTTCAGCGATATGCCGTTCTGCATCATCTCGGTGGCGATCAGGCCGCGCGCCTCGTCATCGAAGCCGCGCAGGATCTGGGCGCCGCGGTAATACTGCGTAACCTCGACACCCATCCCGTTGAGAACGCCGGCGAATTCGCAGGCGATATAGCCGCCGCCGACGATCAGGATGCGTTCCGGCAGTTCGGGCAGGTGGAAGATGTCGTTCGACGTGATCCCCAGATCGGCTCCCGGTATATCGGGGCGCACCGGGTGGCCACCGGTGGCCACAAGGATGTGCCGCGCGGTGCGGGTTTCGCCGGTGGCAAGGCGCACGGTGTGCGCATCCTGCACCGTCGCCCGCGCATCGTAGGTTTCCACGCCCGAATTGGCCAGCAACCGGCGATAGACCCCTTCGAGCCGGTCCAGTTCGGCCTCCATCCGGGTGCGGAACCTGGGCCAGTCAAAGCCGCCCGGCGTCACGTCCCAGCCGTATTCGCGCGCATCCTGCATCGCCACGCTGTAGCCGCTGGCGAAAACCATCAGTTTCTTGGGCACGCAGCCGCGGATCACGCAGGTGCCGCCATATCTGTCCTCTTCGGCCAGCGCCACCTTGGCGCCGGCATCGCCCGCCGCAACCCGCGCGGCGCGCACGCCGCCCGATCCGCCACCGATGACGAACAGATCATAATCGAAACTCATGGGTGTCTTTTCCTATTCCGCGAGGTCGGTAAAGAGGTTGTCTGTATCCTCGAAATCGAGCCGGTCATGTTCGACCGTGCCCTGATTGATGTCGCGCACCTCGACGCGGCCGTCACCATAGCCGATCACGACCGTATCACAGATATCTATGAACAGCCCGTTTTCAACCACCCCCGGCATCTGGTTCAACACCATCGCCAATTGCCGCGGGTTGCCGATGCGCGCCAGGTGCAGATCGAGGATATGGTTGCCTTCGTCGGTGACGAAAGGCGCCTCGCCATTCATCCGCAACGTGGCGGTGCGCCCCAGAACATCCATGGAAATCAGGGTTTCCTCGATCAGCGCCTGCGTGGTGCGCCAGCCAAAGGGGATCACCTCGACCGGCAGCGGAAAGGCGCCCAGCGATTCCACCTCCTTGCCGGCATCGGCGATCACCACCATTTGATCCGATGCGGTGGCGACGATCTTCTCGATCAGCAGGGCCCCGCCCCCGCCCTTGGTCAGGTTCATGTCGGCGTCGAATTCATCGGCGCCGTCGATCGTGATATCCAGCCACTTGGCCTCGTCCAGCGACACCACGTTGATGCCGACGCTGCGCGCCAGTTCGGCGGTGCGGTGCGACGTGGGCACCCCGCGGATCGAACGCAGGCCGCCCTCGCGCACCATTTCGCCCAGGCAGCGCACCAGCCACGCCGCGGTCGAACCGGTGCCCAGCCCGACGCGCATTCCGTCCTCCACAAGGTCGGCCGCACGTCGCGCGGCCACGTATTTGGCCTTGTCAATCGGCGAGAGTTCTCCTGCCATGGACGCCCTCCTGAAGCTTTCGCAAGGTTATAGTGATGTTATCGCTTGGTTGCGAGACCGGAATCGCGCCGCCGGCACGCGGATTGCCCGCGCGGGCGGCGCGCGGGATCACCCCCGGCCATTGTGGTGCGGCTTCAGCAACCCGTAGATCGCCGCATTCATCGGAACCGGCAGGCCGGTTTCGGCGGCCAGACGCACCACCGCGCCCGAAACCCATTCGATTTCGAGCGGGCGGCCGTGTTCCAGATCGATCGCGGTCGAGGCGCGCAGGGCCGCCGGTGCCCCATCCAGGGTTGCGGCGACGAGCGCCTCGGTGTCGTCAGGCAGGCGCACGCCACGCGCCCGGCCCAGCGCGGCGGTTTCGGCGGCCACCGCGTGGAACAGGTCCGACAACTGCGCGCTGGCGCGGATGTCGCCGACGGTACAGCGCCCGGCCGCCGTGACACCCGACAGCGCCGAGAACAGAACGAACTTCATCCAGAGATCTCTTTCGATGTCGTCGGTCCCGGGCGCTTCGGCCCCGGCCCCGGCAATGGCGGCGCGCAGCGCATCGATGCGGGCGCTGGGCGCGCTGTCACGCTCGGCAAAGATGAAACGGTTGAACGCGCCGGTCTGGCGGATCTCGCCGGGCGCGGAAATCGTTGTCGACACCTGTGCCACGCCATTAGCAACCGTCTGCGGCGGCAGGATCTCGGCAAGACGGGCGGCTGCTTCAACACCGTTGAGAAAGGGCACCACCACCGTTTCGGGCCCCAGCATCGGCAAGGCGGCGCGCGCCGCCGCCGGCAGACCATCGCCCTTGACGCCGAAGATCACCGCATCCACGGGGCCGACCCCGGCGGTGTCGTCGGTGGCGAGCGCCGGATGCGCGGTTTCCGGGCGGCCGTCGGGCGCCACCAGCACCAGACCGCCCTTGCGGATCGCCTCCAGATGCGCGCCCCGCGCGACCGTCACCACCTCGTGACCGGCCAGGGCCAGCCGCACGGCGAGATAGCCACCGATGCCGCCGGTGCCCAATGTTGCAATCCTCATTCCAGACGCTCCTTTTGCCGCTGACGCGGGCCAGCTTATACCACACAACCGGAGAGGTACATGCCAGCCGACCCCGCCAACCGACCAAAGCGCGCGCAGCCGGCCCGGACAGGTCGTTTTTGGCATATGCCGCGCAGCGGCGCGCCCTATGATGCGCCAAAGGCCGCCTGCCATGGCCCGCCCCGCGCGCGGGCACCGGCGGGCGGCGCCCAGCATCCGCCACCAGGGAGAGCGCCGCGATGTTTCTGTCCGTTTTCGACATGTTCAAGGTGGGCATCGGCCCGTCGTCCTCGCATACGATGGGCCCGATGGTGGCAGCGGCGCGGTTTCTGGACGCGATGCGCGATTCGCCCTTTACCTTCGCGGGTGTGCGGGCATCGCTGCACGGATCTCTGGCGTTTACCGGCGTCGGCCATGCCACCGACCGCGCCACGATCCTGGGCCTTGCGGGGTTTGCCCCCGACACCTTCGATGCCGATGCGGCGGCGCGGTGCCTTGCCGCGGTCCGGTCCGAGCATCTGCTGCGCCCCGCGGGCCTGCCGCCTCTTGCCTTCAACCCCGACGCCGACCTGATCTTCGATTACGAGCACGCACTGCCGGGACACGCCAACGGCATGACGCTGATGGCGCTGGACGCGCAGGGCGACGTGACGCTGCGCGAGGTGTATTATTCCGTCGGCGGCGGGTTCGTGATGACCGAGGCCGAACTGGCGGCGGGACGCGCGACCGACGATGGCGCGCCGGTGCCCTATCCATTCCGGTCGGCCGCCGAGATGCTGGACATGGCGCGGGCCTCGGGCAAATCGGTGGCCGCGATGAAACGCGCAAACGAGGTGTCGCGGCTGGGCGCTGACCAGCTGAAGAAAGGCACCGCGCGGATCTGGCAGGTGATGAACGACTGCATCGACCGGGGCCTCACGGCCGATGGCATCCTGCCCGGCGGCCTGATGGTGCGGCGCCGGGCCCGCGGCATCCACGAGGCGCTGACCGCCGAACGCGGCATGAACCTGACCGCGCCGCATACGATCAACGACTGGATGAGCGTCTATGCGATGGCCGTCAACGAAGAGAACGCGGCCGGCGGGCAGGTCGTGACCGCGCCCACCAACGGGGCCGCGGGCGTGGTGCCGGCGACGCTGCGCTATTACCTCGACCATGTGCCCGGCGCCAGCCCGGCCCATGTGGAGGATTTCCTGCTGACCGCCGCGGCGATCGGCGGACTGGTCAAGTACAACGCGTCGATCTCGGGCGCCGAGGCCGGATGCCAGGCCGAAGTGGGATCGGCCGCGGCGATGGCGGCGGCGGGGCTGTGCGCGGTTCTTGGCGGAACCCCGGAACAGGTGGAAAACGCGGCGGAAATCGCCCTGGAGCACCACTTGGGCATGACCTGCGATCCGGTGCGCGGGCTGGTGCAGGTGCCCTGTATCGAGCGCAACGGACTGGGCGCGATCAAGGCCGTGTCGGCGGCTTCGCTGGCGCTGCGCGGCGACGGCACCCACCTTGTGCCGCTGGACGCCTGCATCGAGACGATGCGCCAGACCGGCGTGGACATGAGCGAGAAATACAAGGAGACATCGCTGGGCGGCCTGGCGGTGAACGTGCCCAACTGTTGATGGTGTGCGGGAGGCCCCGGCAGGAGCCTCCGGCGGGAGTTTATCCGGCAAGATGAAGGCGCGCCGGCGCCCCGCGCTTCGGGCGGGGCGCGACCGGGATCATTCGTCCTCGAGCGCTTCGACGGCCTTTTGCAGATCGTCCTTGGTGACCTCTTTTTCGGAGACCTGGGCGAGTTCGAAGATATAGTCGATGACCTTGTCTTCGAAAATCGGGGCGCGCATCTGCTGTTGCATCTGCTGGTTCTGCTGAACGAATTCGAAGAACTGGCGTTCCTGGCCGGGGTACTGGCGGGCCTGGTTCATGATCGCCTGGGTCATTTCAGCGTCGGACACGCTGACTTCGGCCTTCTGCCCGAGTTCGGCCAGCAAGAGGCCGAGACGCACCCGGCGGTTGGCCAGGGTGGTGTGTTCTTCGGTGGTTTCGATTTCGGGGTGGTCGTGGCCCTGCACGTCGGGATTGTCTTCGTGCCACAGCTGGTGTGCGATCTGTCCGGCCTCGGCCTCGACCAGGCTGGGCGGCAGATCGAAGGCGACCATCGTGTCGAGCGCATCGAGGAGCGCGCGCTTCATCACCGCGCGGCTGGCGCCGGCGTATTCCGCTTCGAGACGTTCGCCGATCTGGGCCTTGAGCGCGTTGAGATCCTCGGCGCCGAACTTCTTGGCGAGTTCGTCATCGAGTTCGGCCGCCACAGGCTCCTTGACCTCCTTGATCGTGCAATCGAAGGTCGCTTCCTTGCCGGCCAGGTGGTCGGCCTGGTAGTCGTCGGGGAACGAGACCGTCACGGCCTTTTCGGTGCCGGCGGTGACGCCAACAAGCTGCTCTTCAAAGCCGGGGATGAAGGAATTGGAGCCCAGCACCAGCGGGTAATCCTCGGCGGCGCCGCCTTCGAAGGCTTCGCCATCGACCTTGCCGACGAAATCCATCACCACCTGGTCGCCGTCCTGCGCCGCCGCGCCGTCTTCGCGGGCGCGGAAATCCTGGGCGGTTTCCGCCAGGTTGGCCAGTGCCTCATCGATTTCGGCTTCGCCGGCCTTCACCACCATTTTCTCGAGCGCGATGCCGCCGAGATCGAGTTCGGGAATCTCGGGCAGTGCCTCGTAGGTCATCTCAACCTGGACGTCCTCGCCGGGCTTCCAGTCGTCGTTGGTCATCTTGACCTCGGGCTGCATGGCAGGACGGTCGCCGCTGGCTTCGAAGTGCTGCGACATGGCGCCGTCGATGCTCTCTTGCATGACTTCGCCCATCAGGCGCTGGCCGAACTGCTTTTTCAGCAGCGGCATCGGCACCTTGCCCTTGCGAAAGCCCTTCATCTCGACTTCGGGCTGCGCCTCGCGCAGTTTCTCGTTGACCTTTTCGTCAAGTTCCGCGGCCGTAACGGTGATCGCGTAGCTGCGCTTGAGGCCTTCGTTCAGCGTCTCGGTGACCTGCATCGACGTGTCCCTTTTCAGATCGCGGTGGCGTTCGTCGGGCCGGCAGGCCCGGCGCCCCGCAGAGGCAAAAAACAAGCGCCCGCAGACTGTGCGGGCGAAATTTCATGCCTCGTAACAAAAGCCCCGAACCACTGCCAGTGGAAAATGCGCGCCCGGACGCCAATTCGCGCGGCCCGATCGGCGGGCCGGCGCCGCACCGGTGGCAGGCGCCGGCGCAGCCGCCGGTGTGACGAAAATCACAGGTTTTCCGTGATTTGGTGATCAAACGGGCACAGTTGCCCACAACCTTGAACCCTGGCTGGCGATCCCGGCTATTCCGGTGGCCCTGAAGGCGGGCGTGCCGTAAACCTGATCCAGGGCCGCGCCATCGGCGGGTTGCCTTTCGCCGCGGTCAGACCGCCGGCGAGCCGCCGCGTGACGCATGGAGCCCAGACGACGAGTGGAGCAATGCCCGAGCCTCTGACCCCGACAGCCCCTCTGGTGTCCATCGTGGTGCCCTGTTTCAACGAACAGGACGTGATCGCGGCCACGTTCGCGCGGCTTGAGGACATGGCCGCGCGGACCCCGCCCTACCGGTTCGAGTTCGTGCTGGTCGACGATGGCAGCCGCGACGACACGCTGGCGTTGCTGCGGGCGCAGGCCAGGCGCGACGACCGGGTGCGGGTGATCGGCCTGGCGCGCAATTTCGGGCACCAGATCGCCGCCACCGCCGGCATCGACGCGGCGGCGGGCGATTGCGTGGTGCTTCTGGACGCCGATCTGCAGGATCCGCCCGAGGTGATCGCCGCCATGCTGGAGAAGTGGCGCGAGGGCCATGACGTTGTGTATGGCACGCGCATCAACCGGCATGGCGAGACCGCGTTCAAACGCTGGTCGGCCAAGTTGTTCTACCGGGTGCTGAACCGGCTGTCGGATGTGGATATCCCGCTGGACACTGGCGATTTCCGCCTGATGAGCCGGCCTGTCGTCGAGGTTCTGAAGGCGATGCCCGAGCGCCACCGGTTCCTGCGCGGCATGGTGGCCTGGGCCGGGTTCCGGCAGATCGGCCTGCCCTACGAACGCGCGCCGCGGCATGGCGGCACGTCGAAGTACCCGCTGCGCAAGATGCTGCGCTTTGCCGCCGACGGGATCCTTTCGTTTTCGTCGCGGCCGCTGAAGATCGCCACCGGGCTGGGGATGATCGCATCGGCGCTGGGGCTGTTGGGAATCGTCTATGCGTTGTTCATGCGGGTGTTTTCATCGGAATGGGTGGAAGGCTGGACCGCGCTGATGATCGCCGTGCTGTTCATGGGCGGGGTCCAGTTGATATCGGTGGGGGTGATGGGGGCCTATATCGGGCGGCTCTACGAGGAATCGAAACGGCGCCCGCTTTACGTGGTGGCCGAACGGATCGGCGGGCCGGTGCCGCAGGACCTGCCCGGCGCGGGCACCCGCCTTGACGGGGGCGCGGCGTGATCGGGCGACGCGCGGCGCGCGCGGCGCTGGGGCTGGCGGTTTCGGGTGGGTTTGTCTGGCTGATCCTGCGGGCGGTGCCGATGCCGGACCTGGCGGCGGCGCTGGGGTCGGCGCGCCCGGCATGGATCGCCGCCGCTTGCGGATGTTTCGCGTTGGGATACAGCTGTCGCATCCTGCGCTGGCGGCAGATGCTGCGGGCCGAGGGCGCGCAGGTGTCGTTCGGGCGCGCGGCGGTGCCGTTCATGGCTTCGGTGGCGGCCAACAACGTGCTGCCTTTCCGCGCCGGCGACGTGTTGCGGGCCTTTGGCTTTTCCGCCTGGCTGGGCGCGCGGTCGTCTGGTGTGGTGGCGACGCTGCTGGTCGAGCGGCTTCTGGACATGCTGGCGCTGCTGTTGGCGCTGGGCCTTGCGCTGCTCTGGCTGGATCTGGGCGGGACCGATGCGCAACGGTTGCTGGGCCTTGGATCGGGCGCGCTGATCGCGCTGGCGGCTGTGATCGTGGCGATGCTGGTGGCGCCGCGCCTGTTCGAGGCGCCGGTGACACGGGCGATCGTGCGGCTGACCGCGGGGCGCGGCGATCTGGCCGCGCGGGCCTCGGCGGCGATGGCCAACCTGTTCCGGGTGATGCGCGCGGTCACCGGCGGGGCGCGGGCGCTTGCGCTGCTGGGCTGGAGCGCGCTGGCCTGGGCCGCCGAGGCCGGCGTGTTCTATTGCGTGGCGCGGTCCTTGCCTGCGATGACGGTTCCGGATGCTGCATGGCTGGCGATGCCGGTGGGCACACTGTCGACGCTGCTGCCATCGACGCCAGGCTACATCGGCACGTTCCACTACTTCGTGATCCAGGCGGCCCAGATACCCGGCAATCCGGCGGCGGCGGCGGCGGGTTTCGCGGTGCTGTCCCATCTGGTGCTCTGGCTGTCGGCGACGGCGGTGGGCGGGGTGTGCTTCGGCATCTTCGTTTTGTGGCGCGCGCGGCCGGACGCCCGCCGGGAGGTGACCGAATGACAGCCACGCCCCAACCTTCGGCCATAGTCATCGGTGCCGGTTTCGCCGGCCTTTCCGCCGCCTATGAACTGGCGCGCGCCGGCCACGCGGTGACGGTTCTCGAGGCTTCGGACACGGTGGGGGGCCTGGCCGGTGCCTTTGAAACCGGCGGCGAGCGGCTGGACCGGTTCTATCATCACTGGTTCACCAACGATCTCGAGGTGATGGACCTGATCGCCGAGCTGGGGCTGCGCGACCAGGTGATCGTGAACCCCACAAACACCGGGCTGTACTTTGCCAACACGATCTTCCGGCTGTCGCGCCCGATCGACCTGTTGCGGTTCAGCCCGTTGCCGATGCGCGACCGGATCCGGCTGGGCCTGCTGGCGCTGCGGGCGCGGCGGGTGCGCGACTGGCGGGCGCTGGAACACCGCAGCGCCGCGGACTGGCTGCGCGAACTGGGCGGCGAAAATGTCTTTCGCGTGGTTTGGGAGCCGCTGTTGCAGGGCAAGTTCGGCCCCTATGCCGATCGCATCTCGGCGGTGTGGTTCTGGAACAAGCTCAAACTGCGCGGCGGCAGCCGGGGCAAGCGCGGCGAAGAACGCCTGGCCTATCTCGAAGGCAGCTTTGCGCGGCTGGCCGAAACGCTGGCCGATGCCATCCGCGGGGCCGACGGCACGATCCGCACCGCGGCGCCGGTGGAACAGATGTGGCGCGACGACGACGGGCGCTGGACCTGCCGCACCGCCGAGGGCACCGAGGTGACAGCCGACCGCGTGATCGCCACACCGGCCCTGCCGCTGATCGCCGGGATGATCGAAGACTGGGCAGACCCGGCCTATATGAAGGCGCTGCGGCGCATTGATTATCTGGCCAACGTGTGCCTGGTGCTGCAACTCGACCGGTCGCTGTCGTCGACCTACTGGCTGAACGTGAACGACCCCGGATTTCCCTTCGTCGGCGTGATCGAACACACCAACTTCCACGGAGCCGAACACTACGACGGCCAGCATGTGGTGTACCTGTCGAAGTACCTTCCGCATACCGATGCGCTTTATACGATGGACGACGATGCGGTGCTGGATTTCGCCATGCCGCATCTGCAACGGATGTTTCCGGATTTCCGGCCCGAATGGATCACCCGCCACCACGTCTGGCGTGCGCGCTGGTCGCAACCGATCGTCGAGCCGGGCTACAGCGCGCTGATCCCCGACGCCGACACACCGCACGCCGGGCTGCACATCTGTTCGATGGCGCAGATCTATCCCGAGGATCGCGGCACCAACTATGCCATCCGCGAGGGCCGTGCCATAGGCCGGCGGCTGGCCGCCGAAACCGCCGCCAACCCGCCACGAACCGGAGATCGCAATGCCCGCCGCCCGTAGATCGCCCCGAACCGAATCCGCCGCCCCGCCCACCGCGTCGGCCGGCGCGCTGGCGCTGGTCTGCGCGTTGCTTCTGGGCGGCTTGGCGGCGGTGTTCGGCCGCGGCCTGACGCTGGCGGCGAACTTCACCCACGACACGCTGGTGTTCTTCGACGGCATCTACCGGGTCAGCCTCGGACAGGTGCCGCATGTGGATTTCTCGACCCCGGCGGGCGCGCTGTCGTATTGGCTGCCCTATGTCGGCTACCGGATCGCCGGGCAATATGCCGGATCCATCGAAATGGCATCGCTGGTTCTGGCGGCGGTGGTCCTGCCGGTGTCGGCGCTGCTGCTGTGGCGGCGCTGCAACCTGGTGCCGGCGGGCCTGATCCTGGCCACGATCGCCGGGCTTCTGGTGATCCCGCTGTTGCCGGGCACCCAGGCGGCCGAGATCTCCAACGCGATGCAGTACAACCGCTGGGGCTGGGGCCTGCTGATCGCCTGCCTTCTGATCGCATTGCCGCCGGGACGGACGGGCGTGCCGCGCAGCCTTCTGTCGGCGGTTCTGGTGGCCGGGCTTCTGCTGGCCTTGCTGCTGGTCAAGGTCACGTTCTTTCTGGTGGCGCTGGCGTCCTGCGCGCTGCTGGTAATCTTTGACGATGCGCGCCGGATGCAGGGGATCGTGGCGGTGGCGCTGTGCCTGCTGGGGCTGGTGGCCATGGCTCTGGTCGCGCCCGAGTTCGCCACCGGCTATGTCGCCGACATCCGCCTGGCGATCGAGGCCTCGGGCGCAAGCCGGGGCACCTACGGCCAGACGACCGTGTTCAACACCCAGAGCATCGCCCTGTTCCTTCTGGCGCTCTATGCCCAGAAGCAGACCAAGGATTTCGACGCGCCGACGCTGGTCTTTGCCTTCTGGATCCTGGTGTCGGGCATCGTGGTGATCGACCAGAACTTTCAGGAAGCCTTCATCGCCTCGCTTCCGGTGGCCTTTGCCATGATGATCCACGCCGGATACCGGATCGGCGAAGGCAGCCGGCTGGCCAACCGCGTCACCGTGGGCGCGACGATGCTGATGCTGCTGCCCTATGCCGCCGATCAGGCGCGGGTGGCGTTGCGATTCGCGATGCCCTCGACAACCGCCCCGGCCATCCATCTGGCCGATATCTCGCTGGACGGGATGTATGTGCTGCGCGAACCGGGAGACATCTTCCAGCCCGGCTATGCCGTGCCCGACGACATCCGCGACCTGCCGATGTTCTTCCGCGGGCGCAGCGCCTTCCAGACGATGCTGCAATCGGAATATGTGCACACGCTGCGCGACGGACATGCGCTGCTGCGCGCCAATGCGGTCGAAGACGAGGTGGTCGTGGCGCTGGACTTCTACAATCCGTTCCCGATGCTTCTGGATCTGCCGGTGCCGCCGGGCGGGTTTTCGTGGCTGCACCTTGGCCGCAACGTGCACCTGGGCGCGCTGCCCCCCGCCGAAGAGATGTTCGGACAGGCCACGTTCGTCATGCTGCCTCTGATGTCGATCGAACCGGCGGCCGCGCGGGCGCTGCGCGATCACTATGCCGGCTATCTCGACAACAGCTTCGCACCCGCCGGGCAGACCGATTTCTGGATCCTGTTGCGCCGCCTGCCCGGCTGACCGCCAAAGCCAGAGGTTTACACCCCCGCGCCGCCGCGCCAGAATTGGCGCAGCCCCGGCACGTCGCCGCGCCAACAGCAGGATGTAACCCGATGACCGCCTTTGCACTTTCCGGCCTCAACGCCCCGGCCAGCATCGCGATTGACCGCTGGGGCATGGCCCACATCCGCGCCGAAACCGCGCGGGATGCCTTTTTCGTCCAGGGGTTCAACGCCGCGCGCGACCGGTTGTGGCAGATCGACCTGTGGCGCAAGCGCGGTCTGGGGCTGTTGGCGGCGGATTTCGGGCCCGGCTACCTGATGCAGGACCGCGCCGCGCGGCTGTTGCTGTTTCGCGGCGACATGGCGGCCGAATGGGCGGCCTATGGCAGCGACTCCCGGGAGATCTGCACCGCCTTTTCCGAAGGGATCAACGCCGCCATCGATCAGGTGTTGGCCGGCGCCCTGCCGATGCCGCCGGAATTCACCCGGATGCAGACCCGGCCCGCCCATTGGGCACCCGAGGACGTGGTGCGCATCCGCACCCATTGCCTGACGCGCAACGCCGGGTCCGAACTGGCGCGGTCGCTGGTGCACCGGATGGCCGATCCCGAGGTCGATCTGCTGCGTTGGCCGCTGGCGCCCGACGTGCCCGAAGACGAATGGCAGGTGGCCGATCCCGCGATCCTGCCCGCAGATGCGCTGGCGGTGATGGAACTGGCCACCGCACCGGTGACGTTCTCGCCCGAAAGGCTGGCCGCGCGGCTGGACGAGGCGGCGCTGTGGTCGGGCGTGGACGCCGCGCAACGGGTGCGGCGCCGCGAGGCCACCGAAATGGAGGGCTCGAACAACTGGGCCATCGCCCCGGCGCATACCGCCAGCGGGCGGGCGATCATGGCCTCGGATCCGCACCGCGCCCACGCGGCCCCATCGCTGCGCTACATGGTCCATCTGACCGCGCCCGGCATGGATCTGATCGGGGCCGGCGAACCTTCGTCGCCGGGGATCATGATGGGCCACAACGGGACCGCGTCGTTCAGCCTGACGATCTTCTGCGCCGATCAGGAGGACGTGATGGTGTATCGGACGGATCCCGAAGCGCCGCGGCGCTATCTGCACGACGGCGGCTATGCGGAAATGCACGAGATTTCCGAAACCTTCGCGGTCAGGGGCGCGCCCGACCAGCGGCTGACGCTGCGGTTCACCCGGCACGGGCCGGTGATCCACGAGGATCCCGCGCGCGGCCTCGCGCTGGCGCTGCGCACCGTCTTCAGCGAACCGGGCACCGCCCCCTACCTGTGCAGCCTGAAATCCATGCGCAGCCAGACGATGGACGATTTCCGCGCGGCGGTGACCACATGGGGCGCGCCGTCGGTCAACCTGATCTATGCCGATACCGCCGGCGACATCTGCTGGCAGCCGGCGGCCTATGTGCCCCGGCGCGAGGGCTGGCGCGGGCTGTTGCCGGTCGCGGGCGACGGGCGTCACGAATGGCAGGGTTTCCTGACAGCCGCCGATCTGCCGGCGCGGATCAACCCCGATTGCGGCTTCGTGCATTCGGCCAATGAAATGAACCTGCCCGGCGATTGGGATCACGACGCGGCGCCGATCGGCTACGAGTGGTTTCAGGACGGCCGCGCCGATCGCATCGCCGCACGCATCGCCGCCGGCGCGGCACGGGATCTGGCCGGCAACCGGGCCTTGCAGACCGACACGCATTCGGCGCTGGCGGCGCGGATGCTCGCCATGATCCCCGACAGCGCACCAGAGCCGGCCCGCGCGCTGCTGGGGGAATGGAACGCCTGCTCGGAAGCCGGATCGGCGGCGGCGCTGCTCTATGAGATGTGGTTTTCGGGGCACCTGCGGCCGGCGCTTCTGGCCCGCGTCGCCCCCGATCCGGCGTTGCGCGCGCTGTTGCATCCCGGCAATTCAGCGACGGTGGTTCGGCTGCTGGAGGGCGCGCACCCCGGCCTGGCCCGGCGCGCCGGCGTGGCCGCGCCCGCCGACCGCGCGGCGCTTCTGGCCGATACGCTGGCATCGGCCTGGCGTGAGGCATCCGAACGCTTTGGCGCCGACAGCGCGGCATGGCGCTGGGGCGATCTGCACAAGGGGTATTTCAACCACGCGCTGACCCCGCTGGGTGCAACCCAGGATGCCGGGCCCGTGGCCAAGGGCGGCGGCGCCACGTCGGTGATGCTGGCGCATTACGACGCCGCCGACTACCGCGTGACCATTGGCGCATCGGTGCGGATGGTGGTGGACGTGGGCGCATGGGACAACAGCGTCTGGATCAACGCGCCCGGACAATCGGGCCTGCCCGACAGCCCGCATTATGCCGATCTGATGCCGTTGTGGGCACGCGGCGACTATGTACCGATGCCCTATACGCGCGCCGCCGTCGATGCGGCCACCGTGGCGCTGATCGAACTTAGGCCCGCCGGCTAGACGAGATCCAGCCGGGTTCGATCGCCGCCCGCAAAGCGGCGCAGAACCGCGGGGTACAGCCTGTGTTCAAGGGTCAGAACCCGCGCGGCGAGGGTTTCGGCGGTGTCGTCGGGCTGTACCTGCAACCGCGCCTGGCCAAGGATCGGGCCGTCGTCCAGCGCGGCGGTCACTTCATGCACGCTGCAGCCGTGTTCGGTGTCTCCCGCCTGCAATGCCCGGCGATGCGTGTGCAGCCCCTTGTGAAGCGGCAGAAGCGAGGGGTGTATGTTCAGCATCCGGCCCTGCCATCGCGCAACGAATTCGCCCGTCAGCACGCGCATGAAACCGGCAAGGCAGACGATATCGGGGCGCACCGCCATCAGCGGCCGCAGCAGCTGGGCCTCGAAGGCCGCGCGATCCGCGCCATAGGGCCGGTGATCGACAGCGGCGACCGTCACGCCGCGGGCCTGCGCGCGCGCCAGCGCCGGCGCGGCCGGATCGTTCGACAGAACCAGCGCGGGCCGCGCGGGATGGTCGCCCGTCATGCTGTCGATCAGCGCCAGCATGTTGGATCCGCCGCCCGATACCAGGATGGCGACGCGCGCGGCCATCAGGTCAGCCGGCCGTCATAGCGCACGCCGGCGCCCGGCTCGACCTTGCCCAGCGGCACGACGGTTTCGCCGGCGTCGCGCAGCACCCGGCTCAGCGCGGTGGCCCGGTCGGCGGCGACCACGGCGACCATGCCGATGCCACAGTTGAAGGTTTTCAGCATCTCGTCGCCGGCGATCCCGCCCGTCTGCGCCAGCCATGCAAAGACCGGCGGCAAACGCCAGGCCGTCAGGTCGATCCGCGCGCCCAGACCTTCGGGCAGGATGCGCGGCAGCTTCTCGGACAGCCCCCCGCCGGTGAAATGAGCAAGTCCGTGCACACCGCCGGCCCGCCTCGCCGACAGCGCCGGGCGCACATAAAGCCGCGTGGGCGCCAGCAGCGCGTCGCCCAGGCTGCCGGCAGCGTCCCCGAAGGGCACCGGATCCTGCCAGCCCAGCCCCGAAATCTCGACCACCCGTCGCACCAGCGAATAGCCGTTCGAATGCACCCCGTCGCTGGCAAGGCCCAGCAGAACGTCGCCCTCGGCCACCGCTTCGGGCAAGGCGGCGCCGCGTTCCATCGCGCCCACAGCGAACCCCGCCAGATCGAAGTCGCCAGCCGGGTACATCCCCGGCATTTCCGCGGTTTCCCCGCCGATCAGCGCCGCACCCGAGCGGACACAGCCTTCGGCGATGCCTTCGACGATGCGCGCGGCGGTGTCCGTCTCCAGCTTGCCTGTGGCGAAGTAATCGAGGAAAAACAGCGGCTCTGCCCCCTGGCACACCAGATCGTTGACGCACATGGCCACCAGATCAATGCCGACGCCATCGACGTTCGCGGTGTCTATGGCGATGCGCAGCTTGGTGCCCACCCCATCGGTGGCGGCCACCAGCACCGGATCGCTGAAGCCCGCGGCGCGCAGATCGAAAAGCGCGCCAAAGCCGCCCAGCCCCGACATCACGCCCGGCCGCGCGGTTCGCGCCGCGGCCGGCTTGATCCGGTCGACCAGGGCGTTGCCCGCGTCGATATCCACTCCGGCGGCCGCGTAGGTCAGCCCGTTCTTGCCTGTTTCGGTCATGCGCACCCCCTGTCCGGCGTCAGTTGGGGGGTTAGAGCATCGGGCGACCTGCTGCAACACCCCGCGCATACCCCGACGCCGCACCCCCGCACCCGCTCCCGGCGCGGCGGCACGCCGGCCTAGAGCGCGTGCACCTTCTTCCAGTCACGCTTGATCTTCTTGGCCAGGCTCCATTTGTGCACCTCGGTGGGCCCGTCATAGATGCGGAACGCGCGGATTTCGCGAAACACCTGTTCGACGATGCTGTCGGCGGTCACGCCCTGCCCGCCCATCACCTGCACGCAGCGGTCGGCGACGCGCATCAGGGCCTCGGACACGGCGACCTTGGTCATCGAGCTTTCGACCGTGCCCGGTACGCCGGTGTCCAGCACATCGGCACACCAATAGACCATAAGTTCGGCCTGCTTGAGGTCCATCAGGTTCTCGGCCAGCATGAAGCCGACGCCCTCGTGATCGACCAGCGGCTTGCCGAAGGCGTGGCGGCGGTTGGCATAATCCGTCGCGATCTCGTTGGCGCGGATGCACGCGCCCAGCCAGCGCATGCAATGGCTCAGCCGCGCCGGCGCCAGCCGCACCTGGGCATAGCGGAAACCTTCGCCGGAAGCGCCCAGCATCTGGTCTGCGGGCACCCGCAGGTTGTCGATGCTCACCACCGCATGGCCGCCCGGCATCGAACTGTCGATCGTATCCAGAACCCTTTCGATGCGGATCGCCGGATCGGGCAGATCCACCAGGAACATGCAGGCCCCGTCATCGGATTTGGCCATGACGATGCCCATGCCGGCCCCTTCGGCGCCGGTAATGTATGTCTTGCGGCCATCGATCACCCAATGGTTGCCATCGGGCCGGCAGGTTGTCTGCATCATCGAAGGGTCCGAACCCGCGCCGCCATCCTCGGCGGGTTCGGTCATGAAGAACGCCGACCGGATCTCGCCGCTGACCATGCGGCTCAGGAAACGGCTCTGCAATTCCGGCGAGGCAACCTTGCCCAGAAGGTACATGTTGCCCTCGTCCGGCGCGCAGGTGTGGCAGGCCAGCGGGCCCAGCGGCGTCAGCCCCGACCGGATCAGAACCGCCGCAGTCTCGCGCTGGGTGAGATGGGCACCGTCGTCCAGGATATGCGGCGTCAGAACGCCGGCGGCGCGGGCGAGATCCTTCAGTTCGCGCGACAGCGCCTCGCTGGGGCCGTGCGCGCCCTGCCGGGGATCGCGTTCAAAGCCCATGACGGTTTCGCGCACGAAGCTTTCGACCCGGTCGGCGATGGCAAGGGCGCGGTCGGAAATCCCCGCGCGTTCCATGTGATAGCTCATTTCGGGGCCATCCGGATCGCGCCGTCGAGACGAATCGTTTCGCCGTTCAGCATGGGGTTCTCGACAATCGCCGCGGCCATGCGGGCAAATTCGGACGGATCGCCCAGGCGGCTGGGAAACGGCACCTGTGCGCCCAGCGAATCCTGCGCCTCCTGCGGCAGGGACGCCAGCAGCGGTGTCAGGAAAAGGCCCGGCGCGATGGTCATCACGCGGATCCCGTAGCGGGCGAATTCGCGGGCCACCGGCAGCGTCATGCCGACGATACCGCCCTTGGACGCGGCATAGGCCGCCTGGCCGATCTGGCCTTCGAAGGCGGCGACCGACGCGGTGTTAATGATCACGCCGCGTTCTTCGCCCACCGGATCGGCGCGATGCAGCGCCGCGGCGAACTTCGACAGAACGTTGAAACTGCCGAACAGGTTGACGTTCACGATCCGGGTGAAATCGGCCAGCGGGATCGCCGATCCGTCACGGCCCACAACCTTGCCCGGCGGTCCGATGCCGGCGCAGTTGACAAGGATGCGCGCCTTGCCATGCAGACCTTCGGCGGCGGCGATGGCCTCGTGCACGGCGGTTTCATCGGTGACATCGACGCGAAAGAACGCCCCGTCGATCTCGGCGGCCTTCGCCTCGCCAAGCTCGGCGTTCATGTCAAAGATCGCAACCCGCGCCCCCCGCGCCGCCAGCAATTCGGCCGTGGCACCACCGAGCCCCGAAGCGCCTCCGGTCACGATGGCCGCCTGATCCTGAATGTCCATTTGTCTTCTCCCGGTTTATTGGTCGGTTGCTTCGGTCGGATGCGGCGGGTCGAGAAACCCCAGGGCCGCGCGAATGTCGCGCTTGAGGATCTTCCCGTTGGCGTTGCGCGGCAGAAGTTCGGCGCCGATCGAATAGCTTTCGGGGCATTGATAGTCAGCCAGCCGCGCGGCGCAATAGTCGCGTAGCGCGGTTTCGTCGATGCCTGCGGGCCCGACGGACACCGCCGCATGCACCCTTTCGCCCAGCACCGGGCAGGGTTTGGCCACCACCGCCGCCTCGATCACGCCGGGATAGGCCGTCAGCAGGCTTTCGACCTGGGCGGTGTAGATCTTGTGCCCACCCCGGTTCACCATGTCCTTCTTGCGATCCAGCACATGCACATAGCCATCGGCGTCGATCATGCCGATGTCGCCGGATTTCCAGAAACCGGCGGCGAATTCGCGGGCGTCGGCCTGCGGGTTGCGCCAATAGCCCGGCACCACCATCGCGCCGCGTATCCACAGCTCGCCCGAGGTTCCGCGCGGCACCTCGCGGCCGGTGTCGTCCATCGCAAGTATCTCGGCGCCGGGCACCGGACGGCCAACCGAAAGGCGGCGCGCGGCGGTCTGGTCGGCGGGCATGATCGTTGCCGGCGACGTGGTTTCCGTGGCGCCATAGGCGTTCATCAACCCAAGCCCCGGCAAGGCCTGCGCCAGCCTTTCGATGGTGGCCGCCGGCATCGGCGCCCCGCCATATCCCCCCACCCGCCAGGCGCCCAGATCGTAATCGGACAGGTCGGTCTGGTGCAGGCACAGATTGTACATCGCCGGCACCATCAGCGAACAGGTCATGCGCTCGGCGGCGGCCAGTTCCAGAAACCGCGCCGCCTTGAACTCGCGCATCGCCACCACCGTGCCGCCGGCGTGGATCAGGCTGTGGATCCCCGCCACAAGGCCGGTCACATGGTTCATCGGTACGGTCACCACCGTGGTATCGTCGGGGCCCAGTTCCATCGTGGAGACGAAATTGCCCGCCGAATGCACAATCCCCAACCCGGTCAGAACCGCCCCCTTCGGCGTGCCCGTGGTGCCCGAGGTATAAAGGATCGTGGCGGGGTCTTCCTCGGGGGTGTCGACGGCCGGCGCGATGCGGTCGGAGGCACGAAGATCGGCATAGTCCGACCATCCCTCAACCCCGCCTTCGGCAATCCGCGCGCTCAGGTCCGGGGTTTCACCCGGCGCTGGCACCAGCGCGGTCAGCGCGGCCTCGGCGATCAACGCGCGGGCCCCGGAATTCACCAGAGCATGGCGGATGCCCGGCATCTGTTCGCGGATGCTGAGCGGAACCGTCACCGCCCCCAGCCGCGCGGCCGCGTAAAGCACGGTGAGAAAGGTGAGCCCGTTGCCCAGCAGCATCGCCACCCGGTCGCCGGGGCCGACGCCCAGATCGGCCAGCCCGGCGGCCACGCGCCCGGTTTCGTCGGCGAAGGCCGCATAGCTCAGCCGGCGCGCACCGCAAACCACCGCGACGCGGTCGGGATCGCGCGCCACGGATTGCGCCAACAGATCGTGCACGTTGGCCGGACGGGTCGCATGGCAGGCGACGACACGATCGCCATAGTGGCGCTCCATGCGCAGCGGCGGAATTTCGGCCATGGGCATCAGTCTCCGTTCATCGGGGGCGGCGCGGCGCGGTCGGCCAGTTTTCGCAGCCGTTGCGCGCCACCGGCGATGGGCGCATCCAGCGACAGCCCCGCCAGTTCATAGCCGCGTTTGAAATCGTCGATATGGCGGCGCATCCAGTCGCGCGCGCGCGGCGCGTCGCGGGCGCGGATCGCATCCACCACATGGCCGTGGGCCACGATCTGGCGCGCCACCGCCTGCGGCACCTTTGGGATCAGCGCGTCGATTCCCGAATAGAGCAGCAGCCCGATGGGCTCGCGCGCCAGTTGCAACACGCGGTTCTTGCCTGCCGCCGCAACCGCCGAATGGAACGCGGTATCCAGTTCGACCGAAGCGCGCCCTTCGCCCTGCGCCGCGCAGAGATCGGAGTGGATCCGGTCCAGCGCCGCCAGATCCGCCGCATCGGCATGCCGCGCGGCCAGTTCGGCGGCCAGCGGTTCGGTGGCGATGGCCACATGCCACAGTTCGTTGAAGCTGACGTGCAGCATGTTCAGCGCCCTGCTCTGGCGCGACGAAAGCTCGGCCATGCGCGGCACGCTGACCACCATCTTGCGCGGCGATATGCGGCGCACGAAACCGTCGCTTTCCAGCCGGCGGATGCCTTCGCGGACAGTCGAGCGATTCAGCCCGAACATGCCCGCCATCTCAACCTCGGACGGCAGCGGATCACCGGGTTTGAGCGTGCCGCTCATGATCTGGGCCTCGACCTCGCTGGCGACTTGTTCGTAGGCGTGGCGCACGCGCAATGTCTTGGGTCTCAGAACCATTGCGCGCCGCTAACTTCCGGTTGCGGCCGATGGCGTTGCGGTCTGCGATTTCACCTGGCGCGCCCTCCCGAGGTTTGCGTTCAGCCGACGGGCTGCGCCGCGGTGTCCTGGCCCACCGTCGAAACCTTGACGATCTCGCCGCGCTCGATCACGCATTCGCGTTGCAGAAGCTCCATCGAGTGGCTCAGTTCCGACTGTGCGATCAACACCGCCAGACCTTCGCTGCGCAGCGACGTGATCACCTCCGAGATGCGTTTGGCCAGCGCCGGCGCGACCCCCTCGAACGGCTCGTCCAGCAGCAAAAGCCGCCGCCCGGCGATCAGCGCGCGGCCCAGCGCCACCATCTTTTGCTGGCCACCCGACAAAAGCAGCGACTTGCGCGCCGACATTTTGGTGAGCTCGGGCATCAGATCGTAGACAAAGGCCAGCCCCCGCGCCCCGTCGATGTCGGGATTGACCCAGGCCGGCAGCAGCATGTTTTCCTCGACCGTCAGATCGGGCACCAGCCGCCGGTCCTCGGGCATGTAGCCAAAGCCCAGCATCGCGCGATCGCGTGGCGACATTGCCGAGATATCGGTGCCGTCCCAGAACACCTTGCCGCCGGCCAGCGTGGCCAGGCCGGTGATGGTGCGCATCACCGTGGTCTTGCCGGCGCCGTTGCGCCCGACCAGCCCCATGCGTTCGGCGGCCTGCATTTCGAAACTGACACCGCGCAGGATCGGCGCGGCCTGAATCGTGACTTCGACGTTTTCCAGCTTCAGCGTCATGCGGCGGCTCCTGTCACATAGCGGCGCACATCGGCATCCGAAAGCACCTCGTCGGGGGTGTCGTCGGCGATGATGCGCCCATCGTAGAACGCCAGCACCCGTTCGGAATAGCGGGTGACGATATCCATATCGTGTTCGACGAAGATCACGGTCACGCCCTCGGATCTGAGCGCCCCGATCACCAGGTCCATGATCGGGAACTTTTCGTCCGCCGCCACGCCCGACGTCGGTTCGTCCAGCATCATGATGCTGGTCTTGCCGGCCATGGCCATGGCGATATCGAGCAGTTTCTTGACGCCGCCGGACAGTTCGGGGATCAGCCGGTTGCGGTGTTCGGCGATGTTGAACCTCTCCAGCGTCGCAAGGGCACGGTCGCGCGCTTCGGCGTTGTGGCCATTGCGCAGGAACGACGGCCTGTGATTGCCGTGGATCGCCCCGGCCACCAGCATGTTTTCCTCAACTGTCAATTCGTTGCACAGCTGTGCGATCTGGAACGACCGATGGATGCCCATGCGGGTGATCTGACGCGGCGCCATGCCGGCGATGTCGCGTCCGCCGAAGTTGATGGTGCCGGCGTCGGGCTTGATATAGCCGGTGACCATGTTCACGAAGGTGGTCTTGCCCGCGCCATTGGTGCCGATCAGCGAATAGACCGCGCCTTCGGGCACCGCCACCGAAATGTCCTGTGCCGCGGTCACCGCGCCAAAGGTTTTCTGCACATCGCGCACATCCAGAACCGTAGCGGTCATGTCGCGTCTCCCTTGCGGCGGCGCACCAGCGATCCCAGACCGTCGGGCAGAACCACGATGACGATCAGCAGGAAAATGCCCAGCGCCAGTTGCCAGGTGTTGGGGAAATAGAGGTTCGAGAACGACCGCACCATTTCCAGGATGATCGCCGCCACGAAAACCGACGGCACCGAAAGATAGCCTGCCAGGATGGCGACGAAGACGAATTCGCCCGATGTGGTCCAGAAGGCGAATTCGGGGTCCACATGGCCCAGCGCCAGAACCGCGATGGTTCCGCCGATCCCGCCCAGCACCGCGCCGAACACATAGGAATAGGTGTTCACGTTGCGCACCGACGCGCCCAGGTATTCGACCCGCAGTTCATTGTCACGGGCGGCCAGCGCGATCAGCCCCTGTTCGCTGTCGAAATAGATCCGCATCAGCGTGCCGGCGATCACCACCATCACGGCGACATAGAGATAGAGCGCCGTCTGAAGCGCGCGCCCCTCGGGCGCCCATCCCAGGAAGGTCGGCGCGGCGATGTTCAGACCGTCGGTGCCGCCGATGAAACTCATCTTTGAAAGCGATCCGTACAGCACCATCGACAGCGCCAGCGACAGCATGGCGAAGAAGATGCCGCGGTAGCTGGCCAGCAGCGGCCCGAAGGCCAGCCCCACCGCCAGGCAGACGCCGGTGCTGAGAACCGTCAGCAGGAAGATGTCGGACACGCCGAAGGTATTGGCCACCAGTGTCGCGGTATACGCCCCGAGACAGTAGTAAAGCCCCTGCCCGAAGGAAACCAGCCCGCCGCGCATCATGCCGACGATGCCGAGACAGACAAGGCCCTTGGCCAGCGCCATGGCGAAGAGGAACATGGCCCAATCGGGCAGAACCAGCGCGCCCAGCGCCAGCAGAACGAATGCCGCAGCGGCGGAAAGCGTCAGGGAACGGGTCATCAGATCTTCCTCGCCTGAGTTTTCGCGAACAGCCCTTCGGGCCGGAACATGAGAACGACCGCCATCACGAAGTAGATGATGAACAGTTCGGCCTCGGGCAGCAGGTGCACGGATGCCGCGCGGCTGATGCCCACCATCAGCGCACCGATCGCAGCGCCCGGCACCGATCCCAGGCCGCCGATGATCACCACCGCGAAGGCCACGATGATCACGTTGACGCCAAGGCCCGGCGTGACCGAGATCATCGGCGCCGTCAGCGCGCCACCCAGCGCCGCCAGAAAGGTGCCCGCCATGAAGGCGCCCAGATAGATGCGCGGCACGTTCACGCCCATTGTCTGGCTCATCTCGCTGTCGTGGATCACCGCCAGCACCACCTTGCCCATGCGGGTGCGGTTCAGCGTCAGCCAGACGCCCAGACCGACGATGATGGCCGCCGCGATCACCGCGAAATCATAACCGACATAGAACAGCGGCCCGATTTCGACATCGCCCAGCAGCGTGTAGGGTTCGTAGACGAAATAGGGGTTCACGCCCCAGATCAGCTTCATCACGTCTTCGAGGATAAGGAACACCGCATAGGTGACCAGAACGTTCAGCACCTCGTCGCGGCCGTAGAAGAACCGCAGCAGACCGCGTTCAAGGATCGGCCCGACCACCAGCGCCACCAGGACGGCCGCCAGAATCAGCGCGGCATAACTGCCCCAGGGAATGGCATCGCCACCATTGGCGAAATAGATCCCCACCAGCGTGGCCGAGGCATAGGCACCAATGGCATAGAGACTGCCATGGGCAATGTTGAGAATGTTGAGGACGCCGAAAACAAGCGTCAGGCCGACAGAGACGATAAACAGCCAGCCGGCGTAAATCAGTCCATCGACAAGGATGGTCGCGACAAGGTCCATGGATCGGGCGCCCCGGATTTTCGGAATTTCGGTATGGGTCGCGCGGTCCCGCCCGGCGCGCACAGGTCGCACCGGGCGGGATCGCGCGGGATCAGGTGTCAGTCACACTGCGCGCCGGGGAAACCGGCAGCCAGCCATTCCTGCGATGTCGTGCCTTCCGGCGGATTGACACAGCGGGCGGCGAAGTATTCCACATCCACCAGTTCCATGCGGCCTTCGGCTTCGTTCCACTTGGTGGTGCCGATGGCATTGGGCTGGATCGCCTGATGGCCCCCGGCCAGCGCCATTTCGATCCGGCCCGACGGTGCATCCCAAGCCAGGCCTTCCATCGCCGCGGCCAGTTCTTCGTCGTTGGGCTTCTTGCCGCCGTTTTCGGCCATCGCCTTTTCAACCGCGGTCTTCAGGCCCAGAAGCGCCTGCCACATGCGGAACGGCGCCTGCACCGGGAAGGCCTCGTATTCGGCCTCATAGGCGTTCCAGAGCGTGTCCGTCAGTTCGGCCAGTTCGCCGCCCCGTGCCTTCGCCGCCAGACCGTTGACACCGCGCGCGCCCAGGAAGATGCCATCGGGCATCTTGTCCTGCAATTGCGGAATCACATGGTCGCCGGCCGCAAGGACAAGCTGCGAGCGTTCATGCAGCCCGCGCGCCGTGGCCTGCAGCAAGAAGCCCTGAAGATCGCCACCCCAGTTCGACGAATGCACCAGCGACGCGCGCTCGCGCAGAAGCGCCGAGATTTCGGTGCCGTACTGGCCGGCGCCGAACTTCGGGAACAACGCCGTCTTTTCCTCGGCATCGGGATAGATCTGCGCCATCGAACCCTTGAAATCGGCCCAGCTGTCCTGACCCCAGGCATAGTCCTGGTTCAGGCCCGCAAAGCTTTCCACCGGAAAATCGCGCGCCTTGAGATACCGCGCAAGGCTGACGTTATCCATCGTGGCATGTGCGGCGGTGCGGAACACATAATCGAAGCTGCCGGTTTCGAACACCCGCGGCGTGCCGCAGTCATAAAGGATGGTGAACGCCTTCAGTTCGTCGGCGACCGGCGCGATGGCCAGACAGTTGCCCGACGAAACATAGCCGACGACCGCGTCGACTTCCTCGCGCTGGACGAGGTTGCGGAACTCCTGGACCTGCTTGGTGGCGCCGCCGGCTTCATCAACCTCGACGACCTCGATCGTCATGCCGCCAAATCCCTTCTGGGTGTAAGGCGCGGGCAGCTGGCCGCCCTGGTTCAGCATGTCGATCAGAACCTTGCCACCGTTCAGCGCCGGCACGCCAAAGCTTTCGGCCGCCTGGCCCGAAAGAAAGGTGATGACACCGATCTTGAAGGTGTCGTCCTGCGCGGCGGCAGGCGTGGCCAGCCCCGCGGCCAGTGTCAGCGCGGCAAAGGCACCGCCGATCTTGGTCTTTGTTGTCATTGTGGTCTCCTCCCTGAAGAATGGCCGCACCCCCTCTCCCCCGAGGGTGCGGGACAGTTACAGGACATTCCGAACCGGGGTTCGAACTGCCGACTGATCGCCGTTACTGTCCGTTTGTCGGACACTGTGGTAAGCACGACCCAACGTCAAGCGAAAAAAATGACGCAAAACCGGCTGCAAACGTAAAACTATTGCGCAAGGTCCGGCCGGCAAGAAGCGATCACCAGGCCGCCTCGTAGATCGCCCTTGCGTCCGCTTCGCCAAGTGCGCGCGGATTGTTCACCAGAAGCCGCGTCTGCAGCATCGCGTCCGACGCCATCTTGCCGATCGCGTCGCGGGGGATGTCCACATCGCGCAACCGGGTCTGCAAGCCGACGCGCGCCGAAAGATCGGCCAGCGCATCTATGAAGGCCGCGGTGCGCGCCTGGCTGCCTTCGACATCGGCCAGCCGGGGAAACGCATCGGCGGCGATTTCGGCATAGAGCGTGCCGGCATCCGGCGCATTGAACCGCAGCACATGCGGCAGCACCAGCGCGTTCGAAAGACCGTGCGGAATGTGGAAGGTGCCGCCGATGGGATAGGCCAGCGCGTGCACCGCCGCGACCGGCGCATTGGCAAAGGCCTGTCCGGCCAGCATCGATCCCAGAAGCATCGCGCCGCGCGCCGTGGCGTCGCCGCCATCGGCGACGGCGGTTTCGATATGCGCGCCCAGCAGGCGCAGCGCCTCGCGCGCCAGCAGTTTCGACATCGGGTTGTTGTTGGCATTGCGCGACGCGTAGGCTTCGATCGCGTGCACCATCGCATCCACCCCCGTCGCGGCGGTGATGTGCGGTGGCAGGCCCAGTGTCAGTTCGGGATCGAGAACGGCGATGTCGGGCAGGATCACCGGCGAGGACACGCCGCGCTTTTCCTCGTCGCCAACGGTGATGATCGAAACCGGCGTCACCTCGGATCCGGTGCCCGCGGTGGTCGGGACCAGAACCAGCGGCAGACGCGGGCCGCGGGCCTGCGCCACGCCCCAGGCCTGATCCAGATCCTCGTCCGATCCCAACAGCAACGCGGCCAGCTTGGCGACATCCAGCGACGACCCACCGCCAAAGCCGACAACCCCGGTGGCCTGCGCCGCGCGCCCCGCCTCGACCGCCGCTATCAGCGTCGCGCGCGAGGGGTCGGCCTCGACCGCGTCAAACACCGTCACCGCGATGCCCGCCGCCTGAAGGGCCGCGATGGCCGGATCGCAAAGCCCCAGCGCGCGCAGCCCCGGATCGGTCACCACAAGGCACGAAGGCCCCAGCGCGGCGCCAGCGTGATGGTCCAGACGGGCGGCGGCGCCGTTTTCGAAGACGATCGATTTGGTGGTGTTGAAGACGAATGATTGCATGGCCTTGCCTTGTGATCCGGAAAACAGGGACTTGCGTGATACACCGAAACCCGGCGCGATGCACCCGTTGGTGGGCATCGCGCGCGAAGAACCGGTTGCGCCATGCGCACCGCACCGGCGCTGCGGCGGCGCGCAGGGTGAACAAACCCCACGCTTCGACCGCATTGTTGCCGTCAGGTGCACAATTCCGCGGCCCGGCCAGCGGCCCAGTCAGCCGGCCGGCAGCGGCGCGGGCTGGCCCAGCCGGCCGGCCATGTACTGGAGAAAATCCCAGATCGTGCCTTCCAGATCCTCGGGCCCCAGCGGGCCGTGGGGAAAGTACCGGGTGTTCTGCGCCTGTTGCAAAGTCTCGAGCTTGGCGCGATCTTCCTCGTTGAACGCCTTGCACAGCGCGACATAGTTGACGACTTCGGCGTCCTGCGCATCGGTCTTGAACCCGGCCACGCCCCAGCGGATCGCGACCCGGTCGGCGCCGGCGGGTCGCAGGCACAGGTACAAGGTGTAGTTGGCCGCAACCGCCACGACGAAGCTGGGAAAGATGTTGAACAGCACGGTGTTGCGCTGTTCGTCTTCGGTCATGTCCGGATGGAACGGGCCGCGCGGCGGAAAATCGGGCGCGTAATACGAGCGGTAGGCGGTCCAGCGGTCATCGCCGGCCACCTTGCGGCACAGATGCGTCGGCGTCATCGGTTGCAGCGTTGTGGGATGGGTCGCAAAGAGGTGATACCCTTCCATGAAGTTTTCGGTCAGGTTTTTCCAGTTGGTGTTCCACAGAGCCTCTTCCGAAAACAGCAGGTTGCGCTGTTCGTCGTGGTAGTTGTGCAAAATCGCATCCAGCCGCCCCAGTTGCGGCGCCAGAGGCGCAGCCTGCCCGTCGAGGTTGACGAAGATGAAGTTGCTCCAGATTTCGCAATTCATCTGCGGCAGCGTGCATTTCGCCGGATCGAAGGCCTTTACCGATTTCATCAGCGGCGCGGTCTTCAGGGTGCCGTCCAGATCGTAGGTCCAGGCGTGGTAGCCGCAGACAAAGCTGCGCCGGTTGCCCGACCCCTGCGCCACCAGGTTGCCGCGATGCCGGCAGACGTTGGACAACACGCGCACCACGCCGTCGTGATCGCGCGCTACCAGCAGCTGTTCACCAACCAGTTCGGTGGTGTAGAAATCGCCCGGCTCGGGGATTTCACCGGCGTGGCCGATACATATCCATTCCTTGCGGAACAGTTCCTCTTTCTCGAGATCCTGAAACGCTTGTGAGGTATAGAAATCCGGCGGCATGGTCCGTGCCTCGTCGCGGTCAAGCGACCGCAAATGCAACAGTTCGCCGCGCAGCCTGTCGATTGCTGAGATTTCACCCATCGGTAGATCGCTCCTGATTGCGCCTATCTGTGATCACAGACGTAGCACCCCGATCCGCGCCGGGCCACAGATTTCTTCGGTTGCGGGCGGCTATGGCGCGAACCGGCGCAGCACCGCGTCGCGCGGGATTTCCGGGCTGATCAGGCACAGGTGGTCGCCCGGCGCGACCAGCGGATTGCAGCGGCGCACCGCCAGCACGCCGTCGCAAGGGCTGATCGCCGGACGTGGCGGCGCGCCCAGGTCGTGAAGGTCGTGCAGACGCCCCAGAACATCGCCCGCCGCCACCGCGTCACCGGGCAACAGATCGATTTCGGCCAGACCGTGATGCGCCGCCGTCACATGCCGCGCGGCCGCGCCGATATCGAGAAACCGCGTGGCGGCGCCCGCCCCGCCCGGTGCCGGTGTCGCTGCGGGCGTCGGCATGCGCGGCAAGACCGGCGCCGCCAGACAGCCCAGCGCGTGCAGAACCCCCAGGCACCCCGCCCACCCGACCGCGCAGGCGGCGGGATCGAACCGCCCCGACCCGCCCAGTTCGCAGGCCAGAAAGCGCACACCGCGCAGATGCGCCGCGGTGTCGAAATCGCCGCCGGTGCCATCGATCGGGCAGACCATCGTGAAGGGCGCGCCGAAGGCTTCGGCCAGCGCCAGGTTGCGCTGGTTCAGATCGCTGTCGGGGCCCTGGCAGACAAACCCGCACACCGCATAATCCGTGGCCGAGCCGCCGGAATGAAAATCGATCGCCGCGTCGGCCATGGGCAACAGGTGCCGGTCGACAAAAGCGGCGATGGCGGCCGTCGGGCCAGCCCCCGGCGCACCGGGAAAGGCGCGGTTCATGTTGCCACCGTCCAGCGGCGACACCCGCGCCCGGCCCAGAACCGCCGGCAGGTTCAGCGCGGGCAGAACGATCAGCCGCCCCGCCACATCGGCAGGGTGCAGGCCTTGCATCAGCCTGTGCAGGATGACCTGGCCTTCGTATTCGTCGCCGTGGCTGCCCGCGCTCAGGATCACCGTCGGGCCCGGGCCGCCACGGATCACGCCCACCGGCACGCGCAGGCTGCTGAAGGCCAGGCGGTTGTCGGAATGATCCACGTCCAGAAAACCCGCGCGCTTGCCCGGCGCGTCGAAGTCCATCCCGGTGCGCACCGGCCCGAGCGTCAGCATGACGCGCGCCTCGGGCCGCGGCCCGGCGCGGCACCTTCAACGCGCGAGAATTCTTTCGGATGCCCGGGCGACATAGTCTTCCAGCTCTTCCTCGACCGCCGGGTCGATGGGCGGTTTTTCATAGGCATGCAGCAGCGCCTTCCAGATCGTGTTGGCGCGCTGGGTGGCCGATTTGCCACCGTCGTCGCGCCATGTTTCAAAGTTGCGCCAGTCCGACAGGAGCGGCGTGTAGAACGCATCGCGGTAGCGTTCCAGCGTGTGCGCGGCACCGAGAAAATGGCCCGCGGGGCCGACTTCGGCGATCGCCTCCAGCCCGATTTCGGCGGCGTCCAGGTTCAGCGGATCAAGGAAAGCGGCCTGCATTTGCAGGATCTCGGCATCGAGGATCAGCTTTTCGAACGAGCAGGTCAGCCCACCTTCCAGCCAGCCGCCCGCGTGCATCATCACGTTGATGTGCCCCTGCACGCAGGCCATCACCGACATGTCGCTTTCGTAGGCCGCCTGAAGATCGACACAGGCCGACGTGGTGGTATTGGACGACCGGATCGGCAGCCCGTAGCGCCGCGCCATCTGGCCCGAGGCGATCACCGACTTGGCGTATTCCGGCGTGCCGAAGGCGGGCGCGCCGGTGCGCATGTCGACGTTGGATGTGAAGTGGCCGTAGAACACCGGCGCACCCCGGCACGCGGACTGCCCCAGCACGATTCCCGCCAGGCTTTCGGCGTTCTGTTGCACCAGCGATCCGCCGATGGTGACCGGGCTCATGGCGCCGGCCAGGGTGAAGGGCGTGATATGCACCGGCTGGCCCGCGCGGGCGAATTCGATCACCGCCTCGGCCTGTCCGTCGTCGAACAGCAGCGGCGAATTGGTGTTGACCCCGCCCAGGATGCCCGGCCGCGCCCGCAGGCCGTCATCGTCGGTCTGCAACGCGATCTTCGCCATTTCGATACAGTCGCGCGCCCGCGCCGCGGTGTTCATCCAGCACGGTTGCCAGCCCTTGTCGCACAGCGTCGTCTGCGCCAGCATCATGTCGAGATGGCGGGTTTCGTGCGGCAGGTCCAGAGGTTCGCACCCCGCGCCACCTTCGTGATGAAAGATATTGAGCATCGCCGAAAGCCGGACGAAATCGCGCATGTCGGCGCGCGTCCCGGCGCGCCGGCCCCGATCCAGATCGGACACGAAGGATGGCCCGCAGACGGTTGCGAAGGTCATCGCATTGCCGCCCACCCGCACCGATTTGGCCGGATCGCGGGCATGGATGGTGAAGGCGTCGGGAATGCCCGTCAGCATCTCTTCGACCAGTCCGGGATCCAGACGCACCCGCGCGGTGCCGGCCGCCACATCGGCCCCGGCGGCCCGCAACAGCGCGCGCGCCGCCGCGCTGTCGACCTGGATGCCGATCTCGCACAGCACCCGCAGGCTGGCCGCGTGGATGGTTTCGACCTGGTCGTCGCTGAGAATGCGCATCGGATCGTAGGGGTTGCGGACCTCGCCAAAGGGGCGCTGCGCCGGCAGAACGCCGGGAACGGAGCGGACGGGACGGTTGCGGCGCGACATGGGCTTCTCCTGATCTGGCGTGGGCGTTTCAGTGCGGTGGTGCCGCCGCCCGCACCGCCCCGGCCCAGGTTTCCGCCCGCACCACCCGCCTGAAACGGGGCCTGAAACGGGGCCTGAAACGGGGCCTGAATTGGCCCCGGCGCCATCGTACCCGCCCGGTCACGCGCGCATCCGCGATCCGCCCGGATCGTAAGGCGGGCGCGGCTGCAATTGCGCGTCGCACATGCGGCCCAGCACCTCGACCTGATAGGCCCCGTCGGGCCGCCAAGCATCGGGGGCCACATAGCCCAGCGCCAGATGCCGCGCCAGCGCCGGCCCCCACCCGCCCGACGAGACGTGGCCCACCGCAACGCCATCCAGAAACAGCGCCTCGCCGCCCCAGATCGCGCAATCGCCCGCATCCACCGTCAGCGTCACCCGGCGCGTGCGCGCAGGCGGCGCGGCGCGCACCGCCGCGTATCCGATGAAATCGCCCTTGTCGCGGCTGACATGATCCGCCAACCCGCATTCATGAGGCATGTAGTCGGCGCTCAGTTCCGCGCCCCATGCGCCGAAACCCTTTTCCAGCCGCAGCATCATCAGGCTGCGCAACCCGGCAAGCGAAAGGTCGTGCGCGCGCCCCGCCGCCGTCACCGCCCGCCACAGCGCCGGCTGATCGGCGCGGGGCAGATACATCTCGTAACCGGTTTCGCCGGTGTACGACAGCCGCAGCACGATCACCCCGTCGATCCCGCCCAGCCGCATCCGCGCGGCATCGCGGAACCCGAAGGCCGCGGTGTCCATCGCACGGTCGGCCAGCCCCGCGATCAGCGCCTGCGCGCGCGGGCCGGCGATGCTCAGCCCGGCCAGATCGTCCGACAGGTTGCGCAAAGTCACCCCGGCGGCCGGCAGGAACCGGTTGAAATGCCGCAGATGCGCCAGCTGCATCGCGTAGGGCCCGACAACCAGGAAGCGGTCGCCGAGGTTGGTCAGGGTGAAATCGCCGATCACCCGGCCCTGCGCCGACAGCATGGGCGACAGGCACACGCGCCCCGGCGCCGGCAGGCGGTTGGCCATGATCCGGTTCAGCCAGGCCGCCGCCTGCGGGCCCGACACCTCGAATTTCGACATGTCGGAATATTCGAACAATCCCACGCCCGCGCGCACCTTGCGGCCTTCCTCGGCCACGGGCAGCCACCAGTTCGGCTGCCGATAGGTCAGGCTGTCGCGGGCCGGCGTGCCCGAAGGCGCGAACCAGGTGACGTGATCGCGCCCGAACGCCGATCCGAAAACCGCCCCCTGCGCGGCCAGAAGATCGTGCACCGGCGCGCGCGCCATCGGGCCGGCGGCATCGAAGCTTTGATAGGGATAGGTTCTTTCGGACCGGTTTTCATAGAAATAGCGCGTCATCGCCTTGGTGTAGGCCGGCGTCGCCCAGGCGCCGAAACGCGCCACATCCCAGTGCGACATGTCGATTTCCGGCGCACCGCCGATGATCCATTCGGCCAGGACACGGCCGATTCCGGCGCCCTGGTTGAAACCCGCCATCACGCCGTTGGCGCAGAAATAGTTGCGCAGTCCCGGATGCGGGCCGATCAGCGGCCCCAGATCGGGCGAGAAGATCATCGGGCCGTTGATCACCCGCTTGATCCCGGCCTCGGCCAGGCAGGGCATGATCTCGACCGACTTGCCGATGTTCCATTCCATCCGCGACAGATCGTCGGCCAGAAGTTCGTGCCCGAAATCGGCCGGGGTGCCGTCGCTGGCCCAATGGGTGCAGCGATGTTCGTAAGCGCCCAGCAGCAGGCCGCGCCCTTCCTGGCGGGCATAGCAGCCGGTTTCATTGTCGTTGATCTGGGGAAGTTCGAAATCCAGCGCGTCGATCCGGGGGATGGTTTCGGTAACCATGTAGTGATGTTCGACCGGCATCAGCGGCAGGTCGATGCCGGCCATCCGCGCAACCTCGCGGCCCCACAGACCGGCGGCATTGACGATGAATTCGGCATGGACGGTGCCACGATCCGTGATCACGTCCCAGCTGCCGTCGGCGCGCGGCCGGGTGGCGGTGACCGGGGTATGCCGGTGAATGGCCGCGCCCAGCGCGCGGGCGGCGGCGGCGAAGGCCTGCGTCGCCGAGGCCGGATCGACGTGCCCGCCCTCTTCCTCCCACAGCGCGCCGACCATCCGCGAAGTATCGAGGATCGGACACCGCGCGCGCACCTCGTCGAGACCGATGAAATGGCTTTCGATGCCCAGACGGCGGCAGGCGCTGCGCATGATCGCGTTGCTGTCGATCTCGTCGCGGGTGCGGCATATGTTGATGCCGCCGGTTTGGTGGAACCCGCAGCTCTGGCCGCTTTCGCGTTCCAGCCGGCGATAGGTCTGAAAGGTATAGCGGTGCATTTCCGCCGATGCGTTGGGGCGCACCACCGTGAACAGCCCCCCGGCCGCGTGCCAGCTTGAGCCCGACGTGAGTTCCTGACGCTCCAGCAGCATCACGTCCTGCCAGCCTTCGCGCGCCAGGTGGTACAGCACCGAGGCCCCGACCACGCCGCCGCCGATGACAACCACGCGCGCAGTGGATTTCATCGCTTTGCCTCCGGTGTGCCATCCAGCGCGGCCACCAGGCGGCGGCGCTCATGGACCGCCTGATCCAGCCAGTCGGTGCGCATCTCGGGCACCGAATTCAGCAGCAACCGGGTGTATTCGTGACAGGGCGGCGTCAGCACCTGATCGACCGGGCCCTGTTGCACGATCCGGCCCAGCCGCATCACCGCGATACGGTCGGCGATGCGCGCCACGGTGGCGATGTCGTGGGTGATGAACATGTAGCTGAGGTTCAGATCCTTTTGCAGCGACGCCAGCAGATCGAGGATCTGCTGCGCGACGATGGTGTCCAGCGCCGATGTGATTTCATCGCAGATGATCAGCCGCGGTTCGGCCGCCAGCGCCCTGGCCAGGTTGACCCGCTGACGCTGGCCACCGGACAGTTCGGGCGGAAAACGCTGCGCGAAAGCGGTAGGCAGTTCGACCCGTTCAAGCAGGCGGGCCACCTCGCGGTCGCTTTCGGCCTGGCCCAGCCCGCGATAGAACCGCATCGGACGGCCGAGGATCTTGCCGATGCGCTGGCGCGGGTTCAATGCCACATCGGCCATCTGGAAGGCGAACTGCACCTGCTTCAGGTCGCCGCGCGCGCGTTGGGCCACACGCGCCGCCAGCGGTCTGCCATCCAGCAGAACCTCGCCCGATACCGGTGCCATCAACCCCGAGATGATGCGTCCCAGCGTGGTCTTGCCCGATCCCGATTCGCCGATCACGCCCACGGTCTGGCCATGGCCGATCGACAGGTCGATGTCGCGCAGGGCGATGATCTCGCGGTCGCGCCCATAGCCGGCGGTGACGCCACGCACCTGCAACAGCGGCGCTTCGGGCACGGCGGCGATGCGCGGGCTTGCGATTTCCTCGGGCATGACATGCGCGGCGTCCATCAGCGCGCGGGTATAGGGCGCGCGCGGCGCGGCGATGATCTGTTCGGTGGGCCCGTGCTCGACCATGCGGCCGTCGCGCAGCACCAGGATGTGATCGGCGACCTGCGCGACCAGCGACAGATCGTGGGTGACATAGATCGCCGCTGTGCGGTTGTCGCGAATAAGCGTCTTGAAGGCGTGCAGCACCTCGATCTGTGTCGTCACGTCCAGCGCCGTTGTCGGTTCGTCGAGAATGAGCAGCCTGGGGTCCGAGATCATCGCCATCGCCGCCATCAGCCGCTGCAACTGGCCGCCCGAAACCTGATGCGGATAGCGCCGGCCGATGGTGTCGGGGTCGGGCAGGCCCAGTGCGGCATAAAGCCCGCGCGCCCGTTCCAGCGCCTCGGCGCGGGTCATCGCGCCGGTGATCACCGGGATCTCGATGACCTGATCGTCGATCCGCATCGCCCCGTTGAACGAAGCGGCGGCGCTCTGGGCGACATAGGTGATGTCCTTGCCGCGCAATCGCTGAAGCGCCGGCAAAGGCTGATCCAGCACGCTCTGGCCCTGCAGCATCACGCTGCCGCCGGTGATGTGGCATCCGGGCCGCGCGTAGCCCATGCAACCCAGCGATATGGTGGTCTTGCCCGATCCGGATTCGCCGATCAGCGCGATCACCGCGCCGGGGGCCACGTCGAAGGACACGTCGTCGACGATCACCGTCTCGCGGCCGCGCTTGTCGCGCGCCGCAACGGTCAGGCCGCGCACGGCCAGAAGCGGTTCGGGACGGTCAGATTTCATCGGGCAGCTTCGCACTGGAGCGTTGCAGAAGCCAGTCGACGAAGACATTCATCGACACGGCGATGGCCGCGATGCCGAGCGCCGGGTAAAGTGTTGTGTAGGCTCCATAAAGCAGCGCCTGCATGTTCTCCTTGACCATCACGCCCAGATCCGATTGCGGCGGCTGCACGCCCAGCCCAAGAAACGACAGCGCCGAGATGAACAGGATCGCATAGGTGAACCGGATCCCGAACTCGGCCGCCAGCGGGGTCAGCGCATTGGGCAGAACCTCGTGCCAGATGATCCACGCCTTGCCCTCGCCGCGCACCACCGCCGCCTCGACGTAATCCATCACCATGATGTCCGACGCCAGCGCCCGCGCCACGCGGAACACCCGCGTCATGTCGATGAAGGCAATGGTGCAGATCAGCACCGGAAACGACGAGCCCAGCGAATTGATCACGATCAGCGCCAGCATCAACGCCGGAAACGACAGCATCGCATCGTTCAGCCGGCTCATGGCCATATCGGTGCGCCCGCCATGGGCCGCCGACAGGAACCCCAGCGTCACCCCCGCCAGAAACGACAGGAAGGTGATCACCAGCGCCAGAAACAGCGTCACCCGCACGCCGTAGATCAGCCGCGACAGCACATCGCGCCCCAGATAATCGCTGCCCAGCCACAGCGCCGCGGAGGGCGGCTCGAAGCTTTCGTTGGTCAGGATCTGGCCTTCGCCATAGGGCGCGATCCACGGCGCCAGAAGGCCCACCACCGCGACCGCCACCAGAAACGCCAGCGCCAGCGCCACGCCCGGCGTCAGATCGCGCGCCGCTTCGCGCAGTTGCCATCGCCATCCGGCGGCACGCGCGGTCATTTCGGATACCGCACGCGCGGGTTGGCGATCACCGCCAGGATGTCGGCAGCCAGATTCAGCAGCACATAGACCGAACAGAAGATCATCGCACAGGCCTGCACGATGGGCACGTCGCGGTTGGTCACCGCCTCGACCATGTAGCGCCCGAGGCCGGGAAAGTTGAAAAGCGTCTCGATCACCACCACTCCCGACACGATATAGGCCAGGTTCAGCGCGATGACGTTGATGATGGGCCCGATCGCGTTGGGCAGCGCATGGCGCATCAGAAGCCGGCGCCGCGGCACACCCTTCAGGATCGCCATTTCGATCGCCGGGCTGGACAGCACGTTCAGCACCGCCGATCGTGTCATCCGCACCATATGCGCCAGGATCGTGAAGACCAGCGCCAGAACCGGCAGGATCAGCACGCGGATCCAGTCGAACAGATCATAGGACGGACGGATCGAGGCGATGGCTGGCAGCCACCCCAGCTGAACCGCGAAGATCGAAACCAGGGCCACGGCCACCAGGAAATCGGGAAACGATATCAAAGCCAGCGATGCGCCCGATATCACCCTGTCGACGGCGCCACCGGGCCGTGTGGCCGCCAGCAATCCCAGCGCCACCGCCAGCGGAACGGCCACCACCGCCGTGCTGAGCGCAAGGATCAGCGTGTTGCTTCCGCGCCGGGCGATTTCGGTCGAGATATCGGTGCCATTGGCCAGCGATGTGCCCAGATCGCCGCTGAGCGTGGCGGTCAGCCAGACGAAGTACCGCACCACCAGAGGCTCATCCAGCCCGAGCCGGTCGCGCACCTGTTGCAGAAGCTCCGGCGTGGCCCCGCGCCCGAGGATCGCATAGGCCACATCGCCCGGCAGGATCTCGGTGCCGACAAAGACCAGAACCGACACGAACAGCAGTGTCGCCACACCGATCAGCAAACGCCGCCCGATAATCTCGGTCAGTTTCATCGCGCCGCGCAGCCCCCAATTTCCGGCCCGGGTCCGCGCCCCGGACGGCCCTTTCAACAAGGACAACTGTGATCACAGACGCACCTGCACTGCAAGCGTGATCTGCCTGTCGGGCCCTGCCCGTCAGCTCTGAAAGAACGACATGCCCCATCTTGCATCTTCTTCGATCAACCGGCGCGACAGCGCGGCATCGCCGCGTTCCAATGCCGCCACGATTGCCTCGTGTTCGCCCAGCCAGTCCTCGGGCTTGTCCAGCGACAATATCCCCTTCGCCAGCCAGGGGCCGGTGCGCACGAACAGGTTTTCGATCAGATCCAACAGCGCATCGTTGCGCGCCCGGCTGTATATCAGCGCATGGAACCGGAAATTCGCCTCGAGAAACCGGATCGCATCCTGCTTGTGCCATGCCACGTCCATCTGCCGGGTGCGCCGGCGCAGCGTTTCGAGATCGCGCGCCGAAAGATGCGGTGTGGCGGCTTCGGCGGCGCCGCCTTCCAGAACCGCGCGGATCTGAAACAGGTTCGCCGCTTCGCCGCAGGTCAGATCGGGCACGCGGTAGGCCCGCTTCAACGCCCCGGTCAGCGCGCGTTCCAGCGCCAGCTGCTTGAGCGCCTCGCGCACCGGCATCGCGCTCATGCCGTGTTCGGCCGCGAGGGTACGGATCGAAATCGTATCGCCCGGCAACAGCCGCCCCACCAGCAGCCGCGCGCGCAGGTCGTCGTAGACGGTCGCGCTCAGCGTGCGCGGCGGATCCGGAAATTTTTCGCTGTGGTTGTGCATACGCCCTCGTCCACCTGCCACAGGGCTACCGCAATTCCGCGCCGCTGGCCAACTTCTTGCGCAAAAAACCGTTGGGCGCCGGGCGCGTGGTGGCGCGGCGGGACAAAACCGTTGATTCCACGAGGCACCTGTGATCACAGTTTGACAGGACGACACCGGACCGTGCACGATCCGGGGGCAACACACCCCGGTCGGCCCGACGGTCGCCCCGGCACGGACCACAGCGGAGAGAACGGATGCCCAACGACGAGTTCAACGACTATCTTTTCAAACAGTTCGTGAAGAACCGGATGTCGCGCCGGCAGTTCATCGGAACGCTCGCCGCAGCAGGCGCTTCGGCCAGCGTGATCAGCGGGCTGACGGCCGGGAAGGCCCGCGCCTCGACACCCCGATACGGCGGCCGGCTGGTGATCGGCGTCGAGGCGATGCAGGCCCAGGACACACTGGATCCCACCAAGTACTTCAGCACGTCGAACATACAGATGGGCTATGCGGTGCATGACATGCTGGTCAACCGCGATGCCAACCTGCAGCCGATGCCCTGGCTGGCGACCTCGTGGGAACCGAACGATGACGCCTCGTCTTGGGTGTTCAACCTGCGCCAGGGCGTCACATTCCACGACGGCTCGGATTTCGGTGCCGAGGACGTGATCTATTCGATGACGCGGCAGTTCCGCGAGGGATCCGAGGCGCCGGCGAAATCCTTCATGAGCCAGATCGCCGAGATCGAGAAGATCACCGATCACCAGGTGCGGTTCAACCTAAAGGCGCCGAACGCCGATTTCCCGATGATCCTGTCGGACACGCGCGTGCATGTGACAAAGCGCGGACTGGAGGATTTCAGCGGCACGCCCACCGGGCTGGGGCCCTTCAAGGTTGTCGAATTCACACCGGGCGTGCGCTATACTTTCGTGCGCAACGAAAACTACTGGGCCGACGACGGCCCCTATGTGGACGATCTCGAGTTCATCGGAATCGCCGACAACACCGCGCGCATCAACGCGCTGATCGCCGGCGACATCAACGTGCTGCTGCAACTGGACCAGAAGGCGACCCGCCTGATCGAGAACAGCGGCGTGGCCTATCCGATCAACGCACCCAGCGGCGCGTTCCTGAACCTGGCGATGATGCTGGACCGCGAGCCAACCAACAACCCCGATTTCCGCATGGCCGTCAAATACGCCATCGACCGCGAAGGGATCCGCGACAATGTGCTCAAGGGTCTCGGATCGATCGGCAACGATCACCCCATCGCCCCGATCGATCCCTACTATAACGCCAATATTCCCCAGCGCGCCTACGATCCCGACAAGGTGCGGTATCACATCAAGAAGGCCGGGCTCGAGGATGTCGGAATCGACCTCTACGGATCGGACGTGGCCGGCACCGGTGCCCTCGCCTCGGCGCAGCACCTGCAACAGAGCGCGGCCGCCGGCGGGCTGAAGTTCAACGTGATCAACCCGCCCTCCGACAGCTACTGGTCGGCGGTCTGGATTCAGAAGCCGATCGTCACCTCGGGCTGGGATCCGCGCCCGGTGCCCGACCTGATCTTTAGCATCGCGTTTTCGAACACCTCGGGATGGAACGAGACGCTGTGGGACGTGGAGCGGTTCGAGAAACTTCTGGTCGAGGCGCGGTCGGTCACCGATTTCGCCAAGCGCAAGGAAATGTACGACGAAATGCAGCTGATGCTGCACGAGGATGGCGGCCACGCAACGCTGGGCTTCCGCAACTTCGTCGATGCCGCCCGCAACGAGGTGCAGGGCATCGCGCCCCACGGCTCGGGGCCGCTGGGATTCTATCAGGCCCAGCGCACCGCCTGGATCGACGCCTGACCGGGCGTCCGGCGGATCCGGCCGCGCGGCGCCTTGCGCTGTCCGGCCGGATGCCGCAGTGCCGGCGGGCGGCCGCGGCATGACCGTCTACACCCTGTTCTGCGCGCCCGACACCTATGCGATGGGCGCACATGCCATACTCGAGGAAGCGGGCGCGGATTACCGGCTGCATTGGGTCGAACTGTTTACCGCCACGCCTGACCCGCTGTTTGCCGCAGCCAGCCCGCATTGCCGGACCCCGGCGTTGACCGGACCGGATGGCGCGGTGTTCGAATCCGGTGCCGTTGCGCTCTATGTGGCCGAACGGCACCCCGAGGCCGGGCTGGCGGTGCCGCCCGGCGATCCGCGCCGCGGCGCATTTCTGCAATGGCTGCATTACCTGGGCACCACCCTGCAACCCGAGGTGATGATCCAGTTTCACCCCGAGTTCTACATGGGCAGCACCGCCGACCGCGCGGCGTTGCGGGCCGCGTCGATGCGGCGGCTGCGCCGGGTCTTCGCGGTGCTGGATGCGGCTCTGGAACCGGGGCCGTATTTCCTCGGAGCGCATCCGACCGTGCCGGACTATGTTCTGGGGCTGCAAACCGTGTGGGACATGATCTTTGGCGCCGACGGAATTGCCGCCTACCCCAACATCGCCCGCCAGCGCGATGCGCTGCTGGGCCGGCCGGCGGTGGCCCGCGTTCTGGATTGCCACGCCCGCGAAAGCGCCCGGCGCCACGACGCCACGCCGGGTTGATCTTCAGGCGCCCGGCGCGGGGCGCGGCGCGGCAAGGTGATGCAGATCGGCGTCGCTCAGACCGATGCGGTCGTTCAGGCGGATACCAAGGGCGTTGATCACCCGCGCCCAATAGGCAAAGCCGGCGACGATCTGCACCAGATACGACACCGCCCTGTCCGACAGCCCGGCGGCGCGCAGGGCGTCGAGATCGGCGCGCGCCATCGCGTCGGGGTGCAGTGTCAGCTTCTCGGCAAAGCCGACCACGGCCAGGGCCGGTCCGGACAGCGTGGCGGCCCATGTGCCGTCGCGCAATGCCGCCAGCCAACGGTCCGCGCGGTCCGCATCGGCCAGGTGGCGCGCGAAGTTGTGCCCGTGGTTGCGCGCGGCATAATCGCAACCGCACAGGATGGCGACCCAGGTCGCCGCCAGTTCGGACAGCCAGGCCGGCAGCGGGTTGTCGGGATTGTGCAGCACTGCGCGGTAGTGATCGTCGGCCGCGCGCATCGCCGCCGGCGTGGCGGACATGGCGAGATAGAGGTTTTCAACCTGCCCGTCCGCGCCGCGCACCGCGTCATATGCCGCGCGCAGATCGCCCATGGCCTGGGACGGCGCCGTCACCGCAACCCAAGCGACATCCGTGCCGCCGGCCGGAGGCCGCGCCGCGCCGGTCACAGGCCGATCGACTGGCGCACATCGGCGTTCAGTTCCGCGCGGTGTTCATCCGGCACCAGGGCCCTGATCTCGGGACGGTCGAGGAACACGAACCGCCCCCGGTCCCAGACCATGTGATCATCGAAGTGGATCGTGGCATCCATCAGGTGAAAGGCCGCGTCGCCGGGATTGTGGCCGGCGGCATGGAAATGCGTGTAGCGAGGCGAACCGAAGGCCACCGTGCCCCAGCGTTCCACATCGCCGTAGGGATCGGTGTCGTAGAAGGTGTTGGGGTTGATCCCGGTGTGCCACGAATTGATCTTCAACGGGTCGCCGCCAGTCAGCGCGGCGGCCCGCGCCAGCTGGTCGCGCAACCGCGCCACCAGTTCCGGCGGCCCTTCAAAGGCAACCATCCGTGACGCAGAAACCCGCGCCAGCACCGGCGCGTCCATCATCAGCACGCTGTCGTCGTAGGCGCGCGTCGACGACGAGGTGACGAAATGGCGGATCGCCAGCTGGCCTTCCAGATCGTCGCAGAGCACCGGCGGAAAGATCATCACGGGGAACTGCCGCACGGTGAAACCGGCAACAGCCCCGTCGCGGTCGCGCCGCAACCGGCCGGTCAGATCCGTGCCACAGTCGGCGGTGATGGTGAAACGTTCGCACGAAAGGATCAGGGTCAGCAGGGCGTCGTGCACCCGCTCCAGCGCGGCATAGCGCGCCGTGGCGAAGGGGTGGCCCAGGTGCCTGCGCGTCAGCGTGTAGGTCATCACCGCGCGCTCCTGCCCCGGTGCGGACACGAACCGCACCTGATCGCCCAGCCGCGAAAAGAACACCGTCAGATCGGCCGCCTGCATGCCCCTGCGCACGCTGGCGGGAAAATCGGTCGCGTCCGCCACCGGCGCTTCGGTCAGGACATCCGCGTGAAACCCCATGCCGCGCGCGATCCCGGCGACCTCTTCGCACAGACCCGGCTGAAAATACGGCGCCGGGCCGGATTCCGCGACAAAAAGGATGCTTTGCCCCGCGCGCAGCCCCGCGCAGTTCAACAGCAGATTGCGGATCCCGGATTCAACCGCCTGATAAGAGGGTTCAGCCACCATTTGCCCATATCCTCGCCATTGCCCGCAATCAGCATGGCTGCGGCAGGCCACCGGGATCAAGCCCGAAGTTCGCGCTTGCCTCGGTAAGAGCGGTTGATTAGCTGTGATCACAGTTAGACCGCCTGCGCGACGGGCGTTTCGCGGTGCCGGATCCAGGCACCGCCTGCCATATCCGCCAGCGCCGCGGGATCGACCGTGACGGGAAAGGAGAACTGCACATGTATCTTAGAAACGCCTGGTATGTCGCCGCCTGGAATCACGAAGTGGCCGACGGGCCTCGGCAGATCAAGGTGCTGGGCGAAAAGATCGTGACCTTCCGCAACAGCCGCGGCGAACCGGTCGCGCTGGCCGATTCCTGCCCGCACCGCAAGCTGCCGCTGTCGCGCGGGCGGGTGCAGGGCGACACGATCGAATGCGGCTACCACGGCCTGACGTTCGATTGTTCGGGCGCCTGCGTGCGCGTTCCCGGCCAGGACACGATCCCCGCCCGCGCCAGCGTGCGCGCCTATCCGGTGGTTCAGCGCTATGGGATGGTGTGGATCTGGATGGGCGATCCGGCGCTGGCCGATCCCGACACGATCTTCGAGGTGGCCCATTACGACGATCCCGCCTGGGGCATCAACCGCGGCGACGCGATGGATTTCGACTGCAATTACCTGCTGATCACCGACAATTTGCTGGACCCCAGCCACGTCGCCTGGGTGCACCAATCGTCATTCGGCAATGCCGCCTGCGAGGAAGAACCTCTGGCCGTGGACGCAAGCGACACCGGCGTCACCGTTTCGCGGTGGATGTACGACGTCGAAGTTGCGCCCTTCTATCGCAAGCTGGTGCCTTTCGAAGGCAATTGCGACCGCAAGCAGCACTATGAGGTGCGTTTCCCCTCGCATGCCTACATCAAGGCGGTGTTCACGCCCGCCGGCACCGGCGGCGATGAAAGCAAGCTGACCGAGGGGCGGTTTTTCCAGATGGACAGCTACAACTTCATGACACCGGTGGATGAAAAGACCACCCGATACTATTGGTTCCAGGTGCGCAACGTCCGCCCCGACGACACCGAGATATCGCAATACATGAGCGCGTCGGTCGAATTCGCCTTCAACGAAGACCGCGACATCCTGGTCGAGGTGCAGAAAAACATGGATGAAACGGCGGCGACCCGGCAGGTCGACATCGCCATCGATGCCGGCCCGCTGCTGTTTCGCCGGCGGCTGGCCAAACGCATCGCGGCCGAAGGCCAGGGCGGCGCGTCAGGGAATACGCAGGTCGCCTGACGCGGCCCCTGATCTGGCGGGCCGCCGCACGGGGCGGCCGGCGCTAGAGATCCAGAAACACCGTTTCGCCTTCGCCCTGAAGGCGGATGTCGAAGCGGTAGGTGCCCGCGCCCGTCGCGGTGGCCATCAGGGTCTGGACCCTCGGGCGCTGTTCGATGCGCGCCAGAAGCGGATCGGCGCTGTTGTCCTCGTCCTCGAAATAGATCCTGGTGGAGAGGCCGATGTTGATGCCCCTCGCGACGATCCAGAGTGCGATATGCGGTGCGAACACCATCCCGTCGCGGCCCGCGACGGCCCCCGGCTTGATCGTGCGCAGGATGAATTCGCCGCTGTCCTTGTCGGCGGCGAACCGGCAGAACCCCGACACCAGGGGATCGGCACCCGACTGGCCGGCAAAGCGGCCTTCCGCGTCGGCCTGCCAGCTTTCGATCATCGCGTCGCGCATGGCCCAGCCGGTTCCGTCATAGACCGAACCGGTTATGGTGATCCGGGTGCCGCGCGCGCCCGGCTCGATCGGGCTGCGGCCCAGATCCTCGGGGTAGACATCCTTCAGCCCCGCGAAACTGGGAATGCAACCGATGTGCACATAGGGCCCGGCGGTCTGGCTGGGTGTTTCGATCAGTCTGTCGCTTTGGTGAAGCATGGTGCTAAAGCCCCTCGGGTCGGTTTTCGAACATGGTCTGGCGGCGTCCGCGCAGGACGATATCGAAGCGGTAGGCCAGGTAATCCATGCCGCGCGCGTTCTGCATGTCGAGCGGTGCGACCAGCCGGTCCAGTTGTCCGCGGTCCTTGATGGTGGCCGCGATCGGGCAAAGATCGATCAGCGGATCGCCCTGGAAATACATCTGGCTGATCAACCGTTGCCCGAAGGCATGGCCGAAGATCGAAAAATGGATGTGCATTGGCCGCCAGTCGTTGGCGCGGTTCGGCCAGGGATAGGCGCCCGGACGGATCGTCATGAACTCGTAGTGCCCGGTTTCGTCGGTCAGCGTGCGCCCGCACCCGCCAAAGTTGGGATCGAGCGGAGCGAAATAGGTGTCCTTGATGTGGCGATAGCGCCCGCCGGCATTGGCCTGCCAGATCTCGACCAGCGTATGCGGAACGGCGCGTCCGGTTTCGTCGATCACGCGGCCGAACACACGGATGCGTTCGCCGATGGCCAGCGCGTCGCCCTGCGCGTGATTGCGGATCAGATCGTTGTCGAGCGGGCCGATGCGGTCGTGGCCAAAGCGCGGGCCGGTCTCTTCCGTCGGCGTGGCCTGCATCGACAGCAAAGGCAAACGCGGCGCGCGGGTGACCGATGTCTTGTAATCTGGATCATACGGCCGCGGGTGCATGTCGTGGCGTCGGGGCATCAGGGCCGCGGCATCGTATTGCGGTTCGGCCGGGGCATCAGGCGGGGGCATCTTGGTTCTCCATTTCGTCATAGGTCTGGCGGGCCAGCTTGATGGCGTGGTTGGCGCGCGGCACACCGGCATAGATGGCGACATGCTGGAACACCTCCATCACGTCGGTCTTGCTGGCGCCGGTGCGCGCGGTGGCGCGGATGTGCATGGGGATTTCATCGAAGTTCCCGGTGGCCGCCAGCAGGGCCAGCGTCAGCATCGACCGTTCGCGGCGTGAAATCGCATCGGATGCCCAGACCGTGCCCCAGGCGCCGGCGGTGATCAGCGCCTGGAACGGCGCGTCGAAATCGGTTTTGGCGGCTTCGGCGCGGTCGACATGCGCGTCGCCCAGCACCTCGCGCCTGATCTGCATGCCCCTGTCGTGGGTGTCGGCCATGGTTCTTGCTCCTCCGGTTGCGCTGTGGGCAGGCGGGCGCCGCCCGTGCCGCCATCATGCGCCTTGCGCCGCGCGCCGGCAACGGCGCGGGTGGCGGTCAGAACGGCAGGCCGATGTAATTCTCGGCCAGTTCGCGACGTGCCGTTTCCGACTGTGACAGGTGGCGCAGCGTGGCCTTGCGCATCTGTGCGGCAAAACCGTCTTCGCCTTCGAACTGATGCAGCATGGTCGTCATCTGCCAACTGAACCGCATCGCCTTCCAGATCCGCGTCAGCGCGCGTTCGGAATAGGCGTCGATGCCGGCGGTGCGCCCGTGCCGGACCGCGTCAGCCAGCGCCTCGTGCAGATAGAACACATCCGACACCGCCAGGTTCAGCCCCTTGGCGCCCGTCGGCGGCACGATATGCGCGGCGTCGCCCACCAGAAACAGCCGCCCCCACCGCAGCGGTTCACTGACGAAGGATCGCAGCGGCGCGATGGATTTTTCGATCGACGGGCCCGTGGTGAGGCCGGCCGAGACATCGGCGGGCAGGCACGACCGCAGCTTGTCCCAGAACCGTGCGTCGCTCCAGTCTTCGACCCGGTCGCTCAGCGGCACCTGGACGTAGTACCGGCTGAGCGTGGCATTGCGCATCGACGCCAGCGCAAAGCCGTTGGCCGAATTGGCATAGATCAGTTCCGGGTGTGCCGGGGGCGTGCGCGACAACAGCCCGAGCCAGCCGAAGGGGTAGACCCTTTCGAACATGCGGCGCCGGTTTTCGGGGATGGTGTTGCGGCTGACACCGTGGAACCCGTCACAACCGGCGATATAGGAACAGTCCAGCCGCCGCCGGTCGCCGTCGACGGTGTATTCGACATAGGGCGCGGCGCTGTCCACATCGTTGAGGATCACGTCCTCGACACCGTGCACGATCCGCGCGCCCATCGCGTCCTGCGCGGCGTAGAGATCGGCCGTCACCTCGGTCTGGCCATAGACGGTGACGGTCTTTCCGGTCAGTTCGGCAAAGTTGATGTGCACCATCAGATCATCGTCTGTCAGGTAACAGCCGTGGTGCGTGATGCCTTCGGCGGCCACCCGCGCGCCCACTCCGGCCGCGTGCAGCATGTCGACGGTGCCCGCCTCGAGCACGCCGGCGCGGATGCGCGACAGAACCCGGTCGCGGCTGGCCCGTTCCAGGATCACCGTGGACACCCCGGCGCGGTTCAGCAATTGCGACAGCAGCAACCCCGACGGCCCGCCTCCGATGATCGCGACTTCTGTCTTCATGGCTGCGCCCCTCCCCGGTTGCCCTGGCCTGAAGGTCTAGCGGTTCACGGGGCCGGGAATAATGGCGTATCTGGGCCAAGTCTGGTACTTTTCGAACATGCACGCGAAAAACCCCATTCCGGCCTTCGGGCTTTATGGCGAGGCCGACGCCTTTCCCGATGTTATCCATTTCGAAAGCTTCTCGGCACGCGCGCCGCTGCACGACTGGCGTATCATGCCGCATCGGCACGACAACATCTGCCAGCTTTTCATTTTGAAGAACGGCCGCATGGATGCCACAGTGGATGGCACGCGCATCCTGCTGCAAGATCAGGGTTTCTTATATATACCAGAGCGTTGCGTGCATAACTTCGAATTTCAGCCGGGCACCGGCGGGGCGGTGTTCTCGCTTCCCGCCGACGTGGTCGGCGCACTGGCCCCGCACAGCCCGCAGATCCGCGAGGCGCTGTCGCAACCGGTCGCGGGGCCGGTCTGCGACGCGCTGCGCAGCCTGGGCGAACTGCTGGGCGCGGCTGCGGTTTCGGCCACGCCGTTCCGCAGCCAGAAGGCCGTGGCGCTTGCACATTCCGTGCTGGTGCTGGTGGCCGAAACCGCCGCCCGCGCGGACGCCGCCGCGCCGGCGCCGCGTTCGGCGAAACTGACCGCGCTGGAAACGCTGATCGCGCGGCACATGGCCGACGGGTGGTCGGCGTCGGACTATGCCGATGCCCTGTCGATCAGCACCGGACACCTGAGCCGCTTGTGCCGCGCCGCGACCGGACGGGGCGCCGCCGCGCTGATCGAACAGCGCGTCATGCAGGAGGCCTGCCGCCTGCTGGCGTTCACCCGGTTGCCGGTGTCGCAGATCGGCTATCGGCTGGGCTACCTCGATCCGTCGTATTTCTCGAAACGGTTCCACCGGGTGCAGGGCCGCACCCCGTCGCAATATCGTGCGGCGCTGACCCGCTAGGCCGTGCCGGCGCTGTCACGCGGTTTCGCCCAGGATGCGCAGGGCGTTTTCCTTCAGGATCAGCGGGCGCACCTCGTCCTTGAACGGTGCCGCCTCGAAATCGGCCAGCCAGCGGTCCGGCGTGATCGCCGGCCAGTCGGACCCGAACAGCATCTTCTTCTTGAGGATGGAGTTGGCGTATTTGATGAAAATCTCGGGGAAGTACTTGGGCGACCATCCCGACATGTCGTAATACACATTCGGCTTGTGCTGGGCCACGGCCAGCCCCTCTTCGGTCCAGGGGAAACTGGGATGGGCCAGAACGATGGGCATGTCGGGAAAATCCACCGCCACATCATCGAGATGCATCGGGTTGGAATACTTCAGCCGCATACCCATGCCACCGCGCATGCCCGATCCCACCCCGGTCTGGCCGGTGTGGAACAGCGTGATCACACCCTCTTCGGCGCAAGCTTCCAGCACGGTATAGCACGCCTCGCGGTCGTTGGGATAAAACCCCTGCATGGTCGGATGAAACTTGAACCCGCGCACACCGAATTCACGCACCAGGCGGCGCACCTCGCGGGCACCGGCGCGGCCCTTGTGCGGATCGACCGAGGCAAAGGGGATCAGCACATCGTCGTTTTCGGCGCAAAGCCCCGCGACCTCTTCGTTCGAATAGCGCCGGAAACCGGTCTCGCGGTCGGCATCGACGGGGAAAATCACCGCGGCGATGTTGCGCTCGCGGTAATACCCTGCGGTATCCTGCACCGTGGGCAACATGCCCTTGGCCCCGGCCGGGTTGCGGAAATAGGCGGCCATGCCAGCCTGAAACTCGTTGTAGCCATCGGTCCGGCATTCATTGCAAGGTTCTTCCGCGTGGGTATGGAAATCAATGGCTTGCACCTTGGAAAAATCGACCATCGCGGCCTCCGGCTGGGGTGTTTCGGGCAGTCTCAAAAATAGCTATACAGCAAAATTGTTTACCTATACAACAAAATACACACCCCGCAGGAGCATTGACATGACCGATGACACCGCCGCGCCCCGCGCTGTCACCCGCCTTGAGATCGACGGCGATATCGCCACGCTGACGTTTGACCGCGCCGACAAGCGCAACGCCATGAACGACGCGCTGATCGATGCGCTGGACGCGTTCTTTTCGGCCCCGCCCGAAGGCGTGAACGCGGTGATCCTGCGCGGCGAAGGCGGGCATTTCTGCGCCGGGCTGGACCTTGCCGAACACGAGCACCGCGCGCCGGTGGCGGGGGTGCATCATTCGCGCAACTGGCACCGGGTGTCGGACCTGATCGAATTCGGCGGCCTGCCGGTGATTTCGGTTCTGACCGGCGCGGTGATCGGGGGCGGGCTGGAAATCGCCACCTCGACCCATGTGCGCATCGCCGAACCTTCGGTGCGGTTCCAGCTGCCCGAGGGCCGGCGCGGCATCTTCGTGGGCGGCGGGGCGACAGTGCGCGTGGGCCGCATTCTGGGGGCCGACCGGATGCGCGAGATGATGCTGACCGGGCGCAACTACGGCGCCGAGGACGGGCTGCGCATGGGGCTGGCGCATTACGCGGTGGGCGAAGGCGAGGGCCTGCCCCTGGCCCGCGAACTGGCCCGCAAGGTCGCCGACAACGCGCCGTTCTCGAACTATCTGATGATCCAGGCGCTGCCGCGCATCGCCGACATGTCGCGCGGCGACGGTCTGTTCACCGAAAGCCTCGCCACCGCGATGAGCCAGACATCGGACGGCGCGCGCGAGGGTTTGCGCGCGTTCCTGGAAAAGCGCCCGCCCAACTTCCGCAAGTAGCGCGCGCGGCGCCCGATCCGCCGGCTGGCCGGGCGCTTTGCCCCGCCGCCACGGGCAGGGCGCGCCCGGCCGCAAAGGCGGGGTGCGGTCGCGGCGGGACGCATGCGCCTTGTCATGCGGTTTCCTTCACGCTCTTATGCGGCGCAACGGAGGCGGCCATGACCCAAGGCGCGGAACCACGCAAGCAACGCAGCGACAGATGTCGCGGTGCGCTTGGGGATCGGGCCGAAACCGGGGCAATGCCGGCGGGCCGCCTGCGCCGGCGCGACACGCTCCGCCTCATGGCGCCCCGCCTCATGGCGCCCCCGCCCCTACTGCCCCCGCCTGTACCGCCCCCGCCCATCACCAACAAGGATTTGCCCGAATGACCGACCGCCCCAATGTCCTGTGGATCATGGCCGATCAACTGCGGTTCGACTATCTGGGCTGCTACGGCCATCCGCATCTGCACACGCCGCACATAGATGCGCTGGCCGCGCGCGGCGTGCGGTTTGCCAATGCCTATGTGCAATCGCCGGTTTGCGGCCCCTCGCGCATGTCGGCCTATACCGGGCGCTATGTGCGCAGCCACGGGTCTACCTGGAACGGTATGCCGCTGCGGATCGGCGAACCCACGCTGGGCGACCACCTGCGCGCCTCGGGCGCGCGCGCGGTTCTGGTGGGCAAGACGCATATGGTGGCCGACGCCGAAGGCATAGCATGGCTGGGCATCGATCCGGCCAGCGAAATCGGCGTGCGGCGCGCCGAATGCGGCTTTGAGGCCTTCGAACGCGACGACGGCCTGCACCCCGACAGCGCGCGGCAGAAATGGTCGGCCTATGACGATTACCTGGTCGCGCATGGTTATGACTCTGACAACCCGTGGGAGGATTTCGCCAATTCCGGGGTGGATGCCGATGGCGCGCTGCTGTCGGCCTGGCTGCTGAAGAACTCGCGCATGCCCGCGAATGTGCCCGAGGCACATTCCGAAACCGCCTACATGACCGACCGCGCGATGGATTTCATGCGCGAGGCCAAGGCCGACGGGCGGCCCTGGGTGTGCCACCTGTCCTACATCAAACCGCACTGGCCCTACATCGTGCCCGCGCCCTATCACGAGATGTTCGATGAAAGCCACATCAAGGATCCGGTGCGCGCGCAGTCTGAACACGCCACCGATCATCCGCTGATGCGGGCCTATCTGAAGGCGCGGGTCTGCCGCAGCTTCGCGCGCGATCATGTGCGCAAGCATGTGATCCCGGCCTATATGGGCCTGATCAAGCAGCTGGACGACAACCTGGGCCGGCTTTTCGCCTGGATGGACGCCGAAGGCCTGAGCCGCGACACGATCGTCGCCTTTACATCGGATCACGGCGATTACATGGGCGACCACTGGATGGGCGACAAGGATTTCTACCACGAGATGGCGGTGAAGGTGCCCCTGATCGTCGCCGATCCGCGCCCCGAGGCCGACGCCACGCGCAACACCGTCTCAGACGCGCTGGTGGAAATGATAGATCTGGCGCCAACCTTCATGGCCGCGCTGGGCTGTCCGGCCATGCCGCAGGTGATCGAAGGCCGCGATCTCACGCCGCTGCTGCACGGCCACGACGGGTTTTCACGCCGCTATGTGATCAGCGAACACGATTATCACTGGTCGGAAATGGCGCGCGAACTCGCGGTGCCGCAGGCCGAGGCCCATACCACGATGATCTTCGATGGCCGCTGGAAGTACATCCGGTGCGAAGGGTTTCGCCCAGTGCTGTTCGATCTGGAAACCGACCCGGACGAAATCCATGACATCGGCGCATCGCAAACCGAAGACCATATCGCGGTGCGCGCGCGGATGGAGGCGGCGATGCTGCGCTGGGCGACGCGCCATCACACCCGCATCACCGCGACGCCTCAGGTTCTGGCCGGGCAGAAGCAGGCGGCCGAAACCGGCATCCTGATCGGCTTCTGGGACGAAGAGGAATACGAGGCCGAAACCGGCAAGAGGTTCGATTCGCTCACCCCCGTCGGCCGGCCCCGGCCCTCGCCGTAAACCGGCCCTCGCCTTGGCAGGTGCGGGCCTAGCCGCCCCGCGCGCGGATCCGGCGCAGCAGCGCGATCAGTGTCGCGCGGTCCGTCGCGGTGAAATCCGCCAGCATCGCGTCTTCATGGGCGCGCACCGCCGCAACCGCTTCCGCCAGCGCGCCGCGTCCGGCGGCCGTGGGCACCAGCGCCTGCGCCCGCCGGTCGCCCGGCACGTCGGTGCGGCGGATCAGGCCGCGACGTTCGAGATCGTCGACGATGGCCACCAGACCCGACCGTTCGATGCCCAGCATCCGCGCCAGCGCGCTTTGGGTGATATCTGGATACTGCACCACCAGCGACAGCGCGGAGAACGTGCGGGGCGCCAGGCCGTCATCGCCCAGCGCGCGGCGGAAATCGTTCTGCACGGCGACATAGGCGCGTTTGAGGTTGTAGCCGACGAATTCCTCGAGAAGCGGCGTCGCCGGGTCGGCGCGGTCCGGGTCGGGGCCGTTGTCAGTCTGTCGCGCCCGCGCCATCGGCGTCCTTCCGCTGCAAAGCCCAGCCATAGCCGACACCGCGAACCGAGTAAACGGGCGCGCGCCGCACATCCGCCGGCCAGCCCCGGATCAACGCCCCAGCGCGGCCTCGAACTCGCGCCATTCGCCCTTGCTCATCCCCGAGTTTTCCTGATCCACGGTTTCGCCGCGCAGCATGCGCCGCACGCAGTCCAGCGCCGGCGCCGACAGCTGCGCCCCGCCCAGCCGGTAATCTTCGAAGGCGCGGTAGGCAAAAGGCACCCAATCGGCGACCAGCCGGCAGATCTGATCGGCATAGACACGGATTTCATACTGCGCATGGGCGTCCGCGCGCAGCCGCAGGAAATGGAACAGGTTGTGCAGATCCACCTTCCAGTACCATTGCGTGTAGATATTGGCGGGCAGGTTCATCCGCGCCAGTTCGCGGGCCAGACCGGCCTGCCCGTCCTGACTGATCATCGCTTCATAGTTGTCATAGGCGCGCGCGCTGTCGGCCTTCAGGATTTCCAGAACCCGCGCCGCTTCGGCCCCTTCCAGAACACCGCCCCGGCCCTGGTTGTTCACCGTGCTCTGGGCGTTCACATGGTCGGGTTCGGGAATATAGAACTCGCGATCGAGGATCGAATACCGCGCCGAATACTCGTTCACGTTGGCGGTGCGGTGGCGGATCCATTGCCGCGCCACGAAGACCGGCAGCTTGACGTGCAGCTTGATCTCGCACATCTCGAAGGGCGTGGAATGCCAGTGCCGCATCAGATATCGGATCAGGCCTTCGTCGTTCTGGACGGATTTGGTGCCGCGCCCATAGCTGACGCGCGCCGCCTGGCAGATCGCCGCGTCGTCGCCCATATAATCGATCACCCGCACGAACCCGTGGTCGAGCACGCCGAACGCCGTGTAGAGATGCTGTTCGATCCCCGGCGAAACCGCGCGGCGCGTCGGCTGGCTCAGGGCGCGCTGCGCTTCGATTTCGGACAGCTGTTCGGGTGACAGTGGCATATGCGTCCTTTCCGTTGCCGGCCCGGAGGCCGCAATATGAGTCGTGTTAATACCTTATCTTGCTGGAGAGGCCCGTAAAACCTCTAGATCGGGTATTGCATTTGTGCCAGAACAGCCGCGGAAAAACCCCTGCCGCCGCAAACCGGGATTGACTTTTTTCAATTGATGTCGCCCCTTACACAAAAAACATAAAGTCCACAAACCGAGGCAGGCAGTTATGAACAAATATATCGTCGCAGCGGCGGCGGGGCTATTGGTGTCCGCGTGCAGTTCGGACGGCACCAACCCGTTCACCCAGAATCAGGCCGACTCGGCGACCGGCGGCGGCACCACCGACGGCACCACCGACACCGGCACCGACATCAGCGGCGACCGCACGTTGCCACCGGGCACCGCATCGCCCAGCGCCGCCTTCGCGCTGTTCCGGTCGGAAGGCGAAAGCACCGAAACCGTCGGCAACGGCTTTGCGCGCGATGTCACCTACAACGCCGCCGACGATACGTTCACCGTCGACAATCTCGGGTTCGACGGTGACAACACCTATGCACGCGGCACCGCCGTGGGCAGCCTTGGCCCCTATGCCGTCTACGAGGCCGATCAGCAGTTTCCCGACACGCTGACCGCGAACCCGGTCAACCAGTTCACCCACCGCGCCATTTACGGCATCAGCCCCTCGACCAACACGCAGTTCGCCATCGTGCGGACCGGCGCATATGTGGATTACGGGTTCGGCGGCTTTGTCTATCAGCGCTCGAACGCGGTGACGCTGCCGACGACCGGACAGGCGCTGTACAATGGCGTCATGGCCGGGATGCGCGATTTCCAGGGGCGCGGCGGCCTGGAATACACCACCTCCGACATCGCCATCGCAATTGACTTCGACGATTTCAACGACACCACCGGCACCCGCGGCGATGCGGTGCGCGGCACGATTTCGAACCGTCTGATCTATGACATCAACGGCACCGATATCACCGAAACCGTTCTGACGCGGATCGAAGAGGAAAACGACATCACGCTGAATTCGGTGCCGGTGGCCACCTTCACCGTCAGCCCCGGCGTCATGGACGACAACGGCGAAATCCTCGGAACGGTCCAGAGCTATTACACCGACAGCACCGGCACCACGCAGGTCTTCGAACAGGGCAACTATTATGCCATCGTCTCGGGCGATACCGCCGAGGAAATCGTCGGCATCGTCGTGCTGGAAAGCACGCTGGACCCGGCTGCAACCAGCACGCGCGAAACCGGCGGGTTCATCGTCTATCGCTAGGTGAAGCGGCATGTGGTTCCGGGCGCGGCTGTGGATGCGGGCGGCGGCGTTTGCCGCTGTTTTCTGCGCGGCGCAGGCGCCGGCGGACCCGGTGGAACTTTCGCCCGGCCAGATGCGCGCGGCGGCTGTGGGCGCTCTCGACCGGTCCGACCCGCAGCGCGCGCTGCGCTATGCCGATGCGCTGACCGCCCGCGACCCCGCCGACCGCACCGCGCATCTGGTGCGCGCGCGCGCCCTGCGCGACATGGGCCGTACGGCGCAGGCGCGCAAGGCCGCGGGCAACGCCTGGGCGCTGGCGCAGACGCCCGAACAGAAATACGCCGGCGCGATGGTCATGGCACAGGTGCTGTCGACCGCCGGCCACCGCACCCGCGCGCAGCTTTGGCTGCGCCGCGCGGTGCAGAACGCGCCCGATGACGCCCTCGCCGCCCGCGCGCGGCGCGATTTCCGCTATGTCCGGTCGCGCAACCCATGGGCGACGCGGTTCAGTTTCTCGGTGCTGCCGCAATCGAACATCAACAACGGATCGTCCGAACGGACTTCCTATCTCAACTATGATCTCAGCCGGGTGATCTATGGCGAACCGGTGGCCTATCAGCTGGGCGGAACCGCGCGCGCGCTTTCGGGCGTGGAATATGCGCTGGGTCTCGACACGCGGTATCGCTTTGCCCAGACACCGACCCGCGCGCATGACCTGACGCTGTCGTTCGACACGCGCCACTATACGCTGTCGGCCGAAGCGAAGCGGATCGCGCCGGCGGCGCGCGGATCGGACTTTGCGTTTACCTCCTATGCCCTCGGGTATCAGCACCGCGGGCTGCTGCGCGACGGGCGGGCCGAATACACGCTGGGATTCGATCTGGGCCAGAGCTGGTACGGCGGCGATCCCTATGCCCGGTTCATGCGCGGCGCGGTCAGCCACGCGCAGGCGCTGGCGCCGCACCTGCGGCTGTTTGGCCGGCTGTCGGCAGAACGCCAGTTCGGCCAGAACACGGCCGACACCGACACGCTGCGCGCGGATTTCTCGGTGACGCGCAAGCTGGTGAACGGGATCGAAATGAACCTGGGCCTGGGCGCCGCGCTGACCGCCTCGCCGGTTGCCGACGCCGAGTTCACCGAACTGGGCCTGAGCGCGCGGCTGGCACTGCCCGATCCGGTGATGGGCGCGCATGTCACGATGGGCCTGGGCCTGCGCAACCGCGATCACGACACCACCCGCCATGGCCCGGACGGGCGCAGCGACACCCGCCTGTCGGCCGACCTGACGCTGACGTTCCGCGACATCGACTATTACGGCTTCAACCCCACGATGACCGTGACCGCGGCACAGACACAATCAAACATCGGGCTTTACACCGCCGACAGGCTGGGCGTGAATTTCGGCATCCAGTCGGCGTTCTGACGCCAGCCGTCTCGACACCGCGCGCCGGTACGCTACACTGGGCTGAACATTATACAAGGAGCGCGGCAATGGGCCTGAAGTATCTGCACACTATGGTCCGGGTTAAGGATCTGGAGGCATCTGTGGCTTTTTTCGAACTGCTCGGGATGACGAAAACCCGCCACTACGACAGCGAACAGGGCCGGTTTTCGCTGATTTTCATGGCCCCGCCGGGCCAGGAGGAATGCCCCGTCGAACTGACCTACAACTGGGACGGCGACGAAGGCCTGCCCAGCGACAGCCGCCATTTCGGGCACCTCGCATATGAGGTCGACGATATCTATGCCATGTGCCAGCATTTGCAGGACAACGGCATCACCATCAACCGCCCCCCGCGCGACGGGCGGATGGCCTTCGTGCGCTCGCCCGACAACATCTCGGTCGAGCTGTTGCAGGCCGGCACCGCGCTGGCGCCGCAAGAGCCCTGGGCCAGCATGGAAAGCACGGGCCACTGGTGATCCGCGCCGCCCTGACCGGACTGGCGTTGCTGCTGGCGCTGGCACAGCCGGCGCTGGCGGCCAATTGCCGCCTGGCGCTGGTGCTGGCGATGGATGTTTCGTCGTCGGTGGATGCCACCGAGGACGCGCTGCAACGCGGCGGCCTGGCCAATGCGCTGTTGTCGCCGCGCGTCGAGGCGGCGGTGCTGGCCAGCCCCCTGCCCGTCGCCATCGCCGTCTATGAATGGAGCGGGCGGTACAACCAGGAACTGCTGGTCGACTGGACGCTGCTGCGCAACCGCGCGGATCTGGTGGCGGTTTCGGAAACCATCGCCTTCTCGAAACGCAGCCACAACGATTTCCCCACCGCGATGGGCTATGCGCTGGGCTACGGCGCGGGGCTGTTCCAGCGCGGCCCGGCCTGTCTGTTCCGCACGCTCGACATGGCCGGCGACGGCGAAAACAACGAAGGCTTCCCGCCGGCCTCGGCCTATTCGGCCTTTCCCTTCGACGGGGTCACGGTGAACGGTCTGGTGGTGAACGGCGCCGACTACGAGGCCGAAGTCACGCTGATCGATTTTTACCGCAGCGAGGTTCTGTTCGGTCCCGGCGCGTTTCTCGAAGTGGCGCAGGGCTTCGAGGATTACGAACGCGCCATGATCCGCAAACTGGAACGCGAGATGACACCGCGTGCCATCGGCGCCCTGCCCGCCCTGCCGCCCGGGCCGCGCGGATGATCCGCGCGCTGGTCCTGCTGTGGCTTCTGGCGGCGGGGCAGGCATCGGCCAATTGCAGGCAGGCGCTGGCGCTGGGGCTGGATGTTTCGGGATCGGTCGATGCGGCGGAATACCGGTTGCAAATGGATGGGCTGGCGGCGGCTCTGGATCACCCCGAGATCCGCGAGGCGCTTCTGGCGATGCCCTCCGCGCCGGTGCATCTGGCGGTCTATGAATGGAGCGGGCCGGACAACCAGACCGTTCTGTTGCCCTGGACGCCGGTCACCGGGCCGGGCCGCCTGGACGCCATCGTCGCGCAACTGCGCGGAACCGTGCGGCGCGACACCTCACCCGGTACGGCGCTGGGCGCGGCACTGGCCACCGGATTGCGGTTGCTGAACCAGCGCGGCGAATGCTGGAAACGCACGCTGGACGTTTCCGGTGACGGCAAGCAGAACATCGGCCCGCATCCGCGCGTGGTGCGGCCGCGGCTGGACGCGGCGGGCATCACCGTCAACGCGCTGGTCATCGGATCGGATGCGCCCGATATCGGCGACGTGCGGCAGGTCGAAATCGGCGAACTGTCGTCCTATTTCTCGACCTACGTCATCACCGGCCCCGGCGCATTCGTTCAGACGGCGATCGGATTTCAGGATTTCGAGGACGCGATGGTGCGCAAACTCAAACGCGAGCTTGAAGGGCTGGCGCTGTCGCATCGCTGAGAGGCGGTTTGGTGAAACCGGCAAAATGAGCTAGGCTGCGCAAACCCCCGCGAGGAGAACGCGATGCCTGACACCCCTTTTGCATGGGCGCCCGCCGTCACAGTAAACGTATCCACAGGCTTTCGGAACTGGGCACCCGACATCATCCAGTTGAACAGCGGCGAAATCGCCGTGGCCTGGATGACCGACGATACCGCGATTCCCGGTCAGGGCGCCGGCAACGATGTGTTTGCGCGCAAGTATGACCTGCTGGGCGACGTGGCGCCCGGCACCGGGCATCCGGGCGGCAACTACTCGCTGGATCTGAGAAGCAGCTACAGCAGCGACATGACGGTGATCGCCTATCCCGGCGCGACACGCGGCGCGGGGGTCATCGTCAGCACCGCATCGGGCAACCCCACGGGCGAGCGCGCGAACATAGCGATCAGCGAGGTCTTTGCCGATCTGTCCCAGTCGGCCCCGGTGAACAGCCTGGTGCAGGGCGACAGCAGCGAACTGCTGCCAAACTACGCCGATCCGCACATGGCCCTTTTCAGCCCGACCAACGCCCTGATCGTATTCGAAAAGAACGGCGAAGACGGTGTCGATGACGGTGAAATCATGGGTCGGATCTACGATCCGGAATCCAACGATTACCAGCCGCGCTTTTCGATCATCGACCTGCCGCGCGCCAATGTATCCGATCCGCATACCACCGCGCTGACCAATGGCAACTATGCGGTGGTCGCGCGGTATCAGAACGGCGCGGATTCCGAAATCCTGATGCGCGTCGTCGGCCCGGACGGTACGATGATCACCGCCACCGCGGTTCTGGCCTCGACCCGCGGCAATGGCCAGGACACGCAACCGGTGGTTCAGGCGATCGGCACGCCCGGCAATGACGGCTATGTGGTCGCCTGGCAGAAATCGGGCGATCAGAGCGGCGTGTACCACCAGCTTTTCAGCAACGATGGCGTGCCGATCACCGCCGCGCGCGCCACCGGCACGGGCGGCAGCGAACCGCAGATCGCGGCGCTGAACGATCGCGGCTATGTCATTGTCCAGACGCTGGAAAACGGCATCGAAATGCGCCGCTTCGCGCTGGATGGCACGGCGGTCGGCGATCCGGTCGTGGTGGCGGGCACCGGCCTGGGCGCGCCCACGGCGCACCAGTTGGACGACGACCGGATCGTTCTGGCCTGGACCGACGGCAGCGATGTGCGGATGCAGATCTTTGACATCCGCGATGGTTTCAGCCTGGGCCGGCATCCCGATGGCAACTGGCTGCTGGGCACCGAGGGCAACGACGCGCTGGTCGATATCGGCGAGGCGATCTACACCACGATGCACGGCTGGAACGGCGATGACACGATCACCGCGGCGGCCACCGGCGGCCGCGCGATCCTGGGCGGCGCCGGCGATGATTACGTCACCGCCGGCGTCGGGGTCGTGCCCGATCTGGGGCGCGGGGCCGATGACCTTTTCGATGGCGGGCCGGGTTTCGACACGGTCGATTTCTCGCGCGTGGATCAGGCCGGGCTGACCTTCGATCTGGCCGCCGGGCTTTTGCGGCTGGACCAGTCGACGCAAACGCGGGTGCTGCGCGACTTCGAACACCTGATCGGCACCGTCCGCGACGACCGTATCGTCGATGACGATGGCGATACCCGGTTGGAGGGCGGCGACGGCAACGATCTGTTCACGCTCGGCGCCGGGCGCGACACGGTCGATGGCGGGGCGGGCACCGACAGCATCGTGTTCCGCGATCAGGCCGTCGATATCACCGCCAATCTGGCCTCGGGCCAGATCGTTCAGGGCGCGGCGGCGAAATCCGTCGCCGGCATCGAAGACATCACCACGGGCGATGGCGACGACCGCCTGACCGGCGACACCGCCGCCAACCGTCTGGCCGGTGGCGACGGCGACGACTGGATCTATGGCGACGGGTTGAAGATCGCGCTGGTGCCGCAGATTTCCGCCCAGGTCTTCCGGCTGTATCAGGCCACGCTCGACCGGGCGCCCGACGCCGGCGGGCACCTGGGCTGGTCCAGCCGGCTGTTCGAAAACACGCTGGACTTGCTTCAGGCGGCCGACAGCTTTATCGCTAGCCGCGAATTCTTTCTGGAATACGGGCAGTTGGACAATGCCGGCTTTGTCGGCAACCTTTACACCAACGTCCTGGGGCGCACCGGATCGGCCGCCGAGGTGACCGGCTGGACCGATTTGATGGCCGGCGGCCTGACCCGCGCGCAGGTGGTTCTGGGCTTTTCCGAAAGCGCCGAGTTCATCGCCAAAACCCGCGCCGCCAGCGATGCCTTTGCCCTTGCCAACACCGATACGGTCTGGACCGACGATGTCTACCGGCTGTACCAGGCCACGCTCGACCGCCTGCCCGACGCGCCGGGCCTGCGTGGCTGGACCGGCCAGCTTGGCAGTGGCACGCCCTTTGACACCGTCGTTGCCGGGTTTGTCGGCAGCACCGAATTCCAGAACACCTATGGCACGCTCGACAACAGCGGTTTCGTCAACCTTCTCTATACCAACGTGCTGGGCCGGCCCGGCGAAGCCGCCGGCGTGGCGGGGTGGCTCGATCTGCTCGACAACGGCACCTCGCGCGAAACCGTCGTGCAAGGGTTCTCGCAGAGCCGCGAGTTCATCAACGCCACCGCCGCACCGCTGACCGCATGGGTGCGCGCGCAGGGCCAGGACGACACCCTGGTCGGCGGCGAGGGTGCCAACACCCTGATGGGCGGCATGATGAGCGACAGCTTCGTATTTTCGTTTCAGGGCCGGTTCGACACCCGCGTGGTGGGTTTCGAGCCATGGGACGTTCTGGATTTCACCGGGTTCAACTATGCGACCCCCGGCGAGGTTCTGGGCCGGATGTCGCAATCGGGGTCGGATGTGGTGTTCGCCGATTTCAGTTCCACCCTCACCCTGACCGACACCAGCCTGTCGCAGATCGACGAATCGATGATTCTGGTCTGATGTTCCGGTCGGACGCACACATCAAGGTTGAGAACATAGAGTGAACATGCTACGAATCGCGCATGGCGGTCCGGCATCTTCCCCACCCATGCGTCGATGACGACAAGGCGCTGACACTGACAGGCGACATCCGGCTGGCGCAGGCGCGGGTGCATGAAATCTGTGGCCCCGCCCGGCGCAGTTTCGCAACATGGCTGGCCGCGCGGACAACGGGGCCCGTGATATGGCTGGCCCCGGCGTGGCAAGCCGAACAGATCAACCCCGACGGGCTGTGCGATGTGATGGATCCCGCGCGGCTTTTACTGGTGCGCCCGACGCGGGCCGAGGATCTGCTGTGGTCGATGGAGGAGATCCTGCGCGCGGGGGCGGTTGCGCTGGTGGCGGGCGATCTGCCCGCACCGCCGGGGCTGACGGCGGTGCGCCGGATGCACCTGGCCGCGCAGACCGGCGCCGCCGAAGGGCCGCACCGCACGCTGGGCCTGTTGCTGACGCCGGGCGAAGGCGGCGCGCCGGGGGTTGAAACCCGCTGGCACATGGCCGGCGCCCATGTCGGCGACACCCGCGCCTGGCATCTTGCGCGGCGCCGGGCACGCACCCGGCCGCCGCAATCGTGGCGGATTTCCCCGCCCTTGCAGCCGGGCGGCCCATGGCGCAGCGATGCGATGCCAGATGCCCCGGCCTAGCCGGCGATCGGGCCGGATCGCGGCAAGTTGCGCCTTGCCCACCCTGCCCGCCTGCCGCAGACTTGCCCCGGCACGCCGCCGCGCATCTCGCGTCAACGCCAGAAGGGCCTTTGCCATGTCCGATCCGCCTTGCTGCAAGGCGGCGCCACTGCCGCAGATACCCGCGCTGATGATGGCGCTGGCGCTGGCCCTCTGGGCCGGGGTCGCCGTGGCGACGCCACAGCGCTATGCGCTGCTGCCCGAAACATCCGTTGTCGGGTTCAGTTTCACGCTGAACGGCATCGCCACCGAAGGCCAGATGCCGGTGGCACGGGCGGACATCGTGATTGATCCCAATGATCTGGGCGCCGCCACGGCCGATGTCCGGCTGTCGGTGGCGGGCGCGCGCACCGGCCTGATCTTTGCCACCGAGGCGCTGAAGGGCGCATCCGTTCTGGACGCCGCGCGTTTTCCCGAGATCCGCTTCCGGTCGGATTCGGTCCGGTTGTCGCCCGGCGGGCGGTTGTCGGACGGGGCCACGATCACCGGGCAGCTACAGGTGCGCGACGTGACGCGGACCGTCACGCTGATCGCGGATGTCTACCGCGCGGCGGGCACCCGCCCCGACGATCTGGGCCGGCTGTCGATTCGCCTGCGCGGCAGCATCAGCCGCAGCGCCTTCGGCGCCACCGGCTATGGCGACATCGTCGGCGACGAGGTGCTCCTGAATGTCATGGCCGACCTGCGCAGGACGCCCTGACACAGGCGACGAAAGCGACACCGCCGGTCGAATAATCACATGCAAAGGCAAATGGGCTGCTTCATCTGGTGGGGTCATGCGCACCCTGATTTCCTTTGCCGCCCTGTTCCTTTCGGTCTTTCTGCTTCAGCTTTCGACGGGCGGTCTGGGCCCGCTCGACGCGCTGTCGGGCCTGATGCTGGATTTCAGCACCGAACAGATCGGGCTTTTGGGATCGGCGCATTTCCTTGGCTTCTTCATCGGTTGCTGGTGGGCGCCGCGCCTGATCGGATCCATCGGCCATTCGCGCGCCTTCGCGGCGCTCACCGCCGCCGGAACGATCGGGCTGCTGTTGCATATGCTGGTGGTCGATCCCTACGCCTGGGCGGCGATGCGCATTGCCTCGGGGCTGTGCGTGGCCGGGTGCTATACCGTGATCGAGGCGTGGTTGCAGGCCAAGGTCACAAACGAAACGCGCGGCCGGTCGATGGGGGCCTACCGGGTGGTGGACATGACCGGATCGCTGGCCGCGCAGCTGATCATCGGGGTTCTGACGCCGGCCAGCTATGTCTCGTACAACATGCTGGCAATCCTGTGCTGCGCCGCGCTGTTGCCGCTGACGCTGACGCGGGTGCAACAGCCCGAAACTCCGCAGGCCCCGCGCCTGCGCCCGATGCTGGCGATCGCCTGTTCGCCCCTGGGCGCCGCCGCGGTGGTGGTGGCGGCGCTGTCATCGGCATCGTTTCGCATGGTCGGGCCGATCTATGCCCGCGAGGTCGGGTTGAACGCAGGGCAGATCGGGTGGTTTCTGGCTTCCTTCGTTCTGGGCGGCGCGCTGGCGCAGTTTCCGGTGGGCTGGCTGGCCGACAAATATGACCGCCGCTGGGTGCTGATCGGGCTGTCGGCCATGGCCATCGTCAGCTCTGCCGTCACAATGGCCACCCCCGGCATGAGCAGCACCAGCATCCTGATCGCGGCGGGGTTTTTCGGGCTGACCACCTTTCCGATCTATTCGGTGGCCGCCGCCCATGCGCATGACTTCGCCACCGACGACCAGCGCGTCGAGCTTTCGGCGGCATTGATGTTCTTTTTCGCGCTCGGCGCGATCGCGGCGCCCTATGCGACCTCGGTGCTGATCGATCTGTTCGGGCCACCGGCAATGTTCGTGCTGATCGCGGCGGGGCACCTGATACTGGTGATTTTCGGCCTGTCGCGGATGCGCAGGCGGCCCAGCCCGGCAAGGCGCACACGCTACATCTACGCACCGCGCACCTCGTTTACCATCGGCCGCCTGCTGGGGCGCAGCCGGCGCCCGCTGCCGCCCACGCGCCGCCCCGACACCGCCCGATCCGACGACCCCGCCGATTGACTGGCCTCTGCCCCGCGCCTGCGCTAAGTGAGGCGGAACACTCCGCAAAAGGCAGCCAGCATGACCCGTCACCTGATCACCTCGGCCATTCCTTACATCAACGGAATCAAACATCTGGGCAACCTGGTGGGCAGCCAGCTGCCCGCCGACGTCTTTGCCAGGTTTCAGCGCGGGCGCGGCCACGAGGTGCTCTTTCTCTGTGCGACCGACGAACACGGCACGCCCGCCGAACTGGCCGCCGCCAAGGCCGGCAAACCCGTCGCCGAATACTGCGCCGAGATGCATGAGGTTCAGGCCGACATCGCCCGGCGCTTCGGACTGAGCTTTGATCATTTCGGCCGCTCATCCAGCCCGCAGAACCACCGCCTGACCCAGCATTTCGCCGGCCGGCTGTACGACGCGGGGCTGATCCGCGAAGTGGACGAGAAACAGGTCTACTCCCATGCCGACGCGCGGTTTCTGCCCGACCGCTATATCGAAGGCACCTGCCCCAATTGCGGCTATGACCGCGCGCGCGGCGATCAATGCGAGAACTGCACCAAACAACTGGACCCGACCGACCTGATCGAGCCGCGTTCGGCGATTTCGGGATCGACCGACCTTGAGGTGCGCGCGACGAAACACCTCTATCTCCGGCAATCGGCCCTGCGCGACGATCTGGACAAGTGGATCGACAGCAAATCCGACTGGCCGATCCTGACCACGTCGATCGCCAAGAAATGGCTGCACGACGGCGACGGGTTGCAGGATCGCGGCATCACCCGCGATCTCGACTGGGGTATCCCGGTGAAAAAGGGCACCGAGGACTGGCCCGGCATGGAGGGCAAGGTGTTCTATGTCTGGTTCGACGCGCCGATCGAATACATCGCCTGCGCCGGCGAATGGGCCGAGGCGACGGGCGGCGATTGGGAACGGTGGTGGCGCACCGACAAGGGCGCGGCCGACGTGCGGTACACCCAGTTCATGGGCAAGGACAACGTGCCCTTCCACACGCTCAGCTTTCCGGCAACGATCCTTGGATCGGGCGAACCCTGGAAGATGGTGGACCACCTGAAATCCTTCAACTTTCTGAACTATGACGGCGGCCAGTTCAGCACCAGCCAGGGGCGCGGCGTGTTCATGGATCAGGCGCTGGACATCCTGCCGGCCGACTACTGGCGGTGGTGGTTGCTGAGCCACGCGCCCGAAAGCGGCGACAGCGAATTCACCTGGGAGAATTTCCAGCAATCGGTCAACAAGGATCTGGCGGATGTGCTGGGCAACTTCGTCAGCCGCATCACCAAGTTCTGCCGCGCCAAGTTCGGCGAAACCGTGCCCGGCGCGGGCACGTTCGGCGCGGCCGAGACCGCGCTTGTGGAAACCCTGCGCACACGCATCCGCGCCTATGAACAGCACATGGAAGCGATGGAGTTGCGCAAATCCGCCGCCGAACTGCGCGCGATCTGGGTGGCGGGCAACGAATACCTGCAATCGGCCGCGCCCTGGTCGACGTTCAAGACCGATCCCGACAGCGCGGCGGCGCAAGTGCGCCTCGGGCTCAACCTTGTCCGGCTCTATGCGGTCCTGTCGATGCCGTTCATCCCCCATGCCGCCGCCGACATGCTGGCGGCGATGCGCACCGACGATACCGCTTGGCCCGACGATCCGGGCGCCGCGCTGAACGCCCTGCCCGCGGGCCACGCATTCACGGTGCCCGATGTTCTGTTCGCCAAGATCACCGACGACCAGCGCGAGGAATGGCAGAGCCGGTTTTCGGGGCTGCGCACCTGAATCCGCCGCGCGGAAACGATTTTCCACCCCGGCTTTCACCGCGCTGTTACACTCGTCGGAGAATGTGCACGGGCGCGTCGGACCGCAGCGTCCGACGCCCCGATTTTCTGAACATGGAGCCCCGTAAGATGGACCGCAAGTCGATCATCAAAGACCCCGCTTATGGCAACAAGGCCGAAGCCTTCGAAGCCTTTGACGACATCCCAACCAACCCCAACCTGAACCGCACCATCGGCGACGTGATCAACGCGCGCTATGGCCGCCGCGACGTGTTGCGCGGTGTTCTGGGCGTTTCGGCCACGACGGCGCTGTTCGGCACCTCGGCCCTGGTTGCGCCTTCCGATGCGGCGGCGGGCGGCCACAGCAAGGACCGGTATGTGTTTGACGAACTGCCCTGGGGCAACGACAGCACCCACCACATCGCCGACGGCTATTCCGCCGACATCCTTCTGCGCTGGGGCGATCCGATCACAGCCGACGCGCCCGAATTCGATGTGATGAACCAGACCGCCGCCGCGCAGTTGCAGCAGTTCGGTTACAACAACGACTATGTCGGGTTTACCGCGCTGAACGCCGAAGGCACGCGCGGATTGCTGTGCGTGAACCACGAGTACACCAATGAAGAGGTCATGTTCCCCGGTCTGGGCCGCCAGGACCGCGCCGGCTTTGCCGGGATGACCAAGGAAATCATCGATATCGAAATGGCCGCGCACGGCGGCAGCGTCGTGGAAATCGCGCAGGGCGCCGACGGCAAATGGGCCTTGGTGCGCGACAGCCGCTACAACCGCCGGGTCACGCCGCTGAACACCGAAATTACCTTCTCGGGTCCGGCGGCGGGCCATGCGCGCCTGCAAACCAACGACGATCCGTCCGGCACCCGCGTGATCGGAACCATCAACAACTGCGCCGGCGGCATGACGCCCTGGGGCACCTGGCTGATGGCCGAAGAGAACTTCCACGGCTATTTCTGGACCGACAACCTGGACGGCGACAACAAGCCGGTCATCGCCGAGGATCACCCCGAGGCAGCCTCGTATGCGCGCTATGGCGTGCCGGGCATGTGGTATGCCTGGGGCCGCGCCTACGATCGCTGGAACATCGACGCCGAACCCAACATGCCCAACAAGTTCGGCTGGGTTGTCGAGGTCGACCCGCGCAACCCCGACGCCACGCCGATCAAGCACACGGCGCTGGGCCGGTTCCGCCACGAAGGCGCGGAAACCACGGTGTCATCCTCGGGCAAGCTGGTGATCTACAGCGGTGACGACAACCGCTTCGACTATCAGTACAAGTATGTCTCGAACGGGACAGTGACAGGCGCGGAAACCTTCGGGTCGCCGCTGTTGTCGGACGGCACGCTGTATGTTGCCCGCTTCGATGCGGACGGCACCATCGCATGGTTGCCCCTGGTGCATGGCCAAGGGCCGCTGACAGCGGAAAACGGCTTTGCCGATCAGGGTGAAGTGATGATCGACACCCGTCGCGCCGCCGACCTGCTGGGCGCGACGCCGATGGACCGCCCCGAAGACGCGCAGCCGCGTGGCGATGGCACGGCCTATATCATGCTGACCAACAACACCCGCCGCAAGGCCGACCAGGTGGACGCAGCCAACCCGCGCGCCGAATCGAGCTTTGGACATATCATCGAGATCAAGGAAGCCGGCGGCGATCACGCGGCCACCAGCGGAACCTGGTCGATCCTGGTGAAATGCGGCGATCCGACGATCGCGGAAGTGGGCGCGCAGTGGAACCCCGAAACCACCGAGAACGGCTGGTTCGGCAGCCCCGACAACTGCGCCATCGATTCCGACGGGCGGCTTTGGATCTCGACCGACCAGGGTTCGGGCTGGGGCAAGACCGGCAAGTCGGACGGGCTCTATGCGCTGGAGACCGAAGGCGATCTGCGCGGCACGTCGAAGCTGTTCTTCCGCTGCCCGGTGGGCGGCGAACTGTGCGGGCCTTACTTCACCGAGGATCAGCAGACGCTGTTTCTGGCCGTGCAGCACCCCGGCACCGACGGCACGCGGGATCTGGCCGGTTTCGAGCGCGATTCCACCTTTGAGGATCCGGCGACACGCTGGCCCGACTTCGACCCGGCGATGCCGCCGCGCCCGTCGGTCGTGGTGGTCACGAAGATCGGCGGCGGACGAATCGCCGTATGAGCCCCGGCGCACCCGGAACGCGACATGGCAGGCCCCCGCGGGGGCCTGTCTGCATTTCGCGGGGTTGCGGCGCACCGATCCGGCGTGGCGACGGCTGCGACCTGCGCCTCCGGCGGGAGTATTTCACGGAACAATGAAGGCGCGGTTCAGCGCCTGCGTTCGATCGGGCGTTCGTCGTCAGCGGGTGTGAGGCCATAGGGCGCAGCCAGATCCCAAACATGCGGCGGGATCATGTGTTTCATGCGCCGGGGTGCGTGGCGGCGCAGGTGCAGGATGGTTTCCGCGGCCTTCATTTCGAGCCGGGCACGGGCGAACTCGAGGCCCTTCGGACCAATGCGCGGCATCAGCCAGCCGACTATTCCGCGCATCCAGTCCGGCATCCGGCGCAGCGGCAGACCGCCGGCGGCCCTTTCGGTGTTTGCGATGAAGCCCTTGACGGACCCGGCGCGTTTTCCCGCAGAGCCGGGACGGGACAGATCGAGTTCGGCGCCCAGCGCATCGACGATTTCGGCGCCGCGATCGTTGCGCACCACGAGCCATTGATCGCCCTGCCCGGCCATGTAGCCCACGGTGACATCCGCGAGGCTGTTGGTGTAGTCGACGCAGGTGCGGCAGGTGAGCGGGAAGAAATCCGGCGGCAGATCGGAGATCGGCAGTTTCAGGAACGGCACTTCGCGCTGGGTGCCGTCGTCAAAGCGCAATTCGACTTTGAAATCAGCGCGGAACTCAAGATAGGAAATCTTGTCGGGGCGGTCGGACAGACGGGCGAGGAAATCGTGGAAATTCGCCGTGGTCGTGTTGTCGGAGCAGGGCGTTCCGATGACATAGAGCCTTTCGAAACCCAGTTGGGTTTCGATGCGACGCAGGGCGTAGACCTGGCAGGGAATCCCGACGATCGCCAACCGGCGCAGACCGCGCGCGCGCGCGGGTTCGAGCAGGGCCAGCAGCGGTGCATAGCCCATGCGCATCCCGCGGACCTGTGCCATGTCGGCGGGATCGGTCACGATGACCGGCACCGGTTTCCACCGGTCGACAGGATCGGGTGCCACGGTCAGAACGCCATCGACAGCGCCGCTCTCGAGCAGGTTCTGCGCGAGGCGGGTGGTGATGCCGGTCCATTGCGCGCCTGGTTGCGGCTGACGCAGCGCGGCGCGGTACATGCGCTGGTAGGGCCCGAAGAACCCTTCGTCGCCGCGCGCGGGATCACGCGGGCGGCCGTGCACGCGGGTTTCCTCGGCCGTGTAATCGGGCGCGATGAACTGGCAGGCCATGCCGCAGAGCCGGGCATGCGGCCCGCGCGACAGGCCGCAATCGGTGCAAAGATTGCGTGGCGCCGGGTCGGCGAGATCGGGGGGCAGTTCCATCATCGGCGCCGCTTTCAGGTCCAGGCGGCCAGGTCAGGCATTGCGCAGTTCTTCCAGTTCGCGGCGCGCGGATTCGAAATCGGTTGCCACCGCATCCGCATCGCAGAGCCGCGCGATGTCCGGTTCGATCTGAACGATCGCGCCGGACAGCAGGATGCGCACATGCGGCGCTGTGACCCGCACCGCCGAGGCCAGCCGCGTCGCGCCGGCCAGGTCGCCCCGGGTGGCGACGGAAATCCCCAGCAGGCCATAATCGATCTTGCTGAGTTCGCAGATCAGTTCTTCGTGGGTGCGACACAACAACAGATCGATTTGCCAGCCATCGTGGCGAAACAGATCGGCCACCATCTTCACGCCGAGGATATGCCTGTTGCCCGGAACCGGCGCGAAAACCGCGTGGCGGTCGCTGCGTTGCGCGGCCGGTTTGAGATGCGGGGAGATGCCGCGCATGATCGAGTAGATCCGCCCGGCGGCAAGAGTGACCTGCTGCGACGGCAGACGATCGTCATTCCACATGGCGCCCAGTTCGCGCGCGGCACCCGCCAGATGCACCAGGTAGACATCTTCGATGGGTTCGCCGCGGGCGATCAGCCGCGACACGATCCGCATCACGGCCAGGTCATCGTTCTGCAACAGCGCCTCGACCAGGCTGATCGGGCGTTGCGCGCTCGAACGGGTGCCCTGAGCGCGGCCGGCGAGGCGCGACAGCACCTCCCTGGCCAGTGTGTTGACCGAATCCTGCGGCAAAGTTGTGCGCACGGCTTCGATTGCATCCCGCACCCGCGCGACGTTGTCCCGGTCCAGCCCCGGAACATCGGCCGTTTCTGTCCTGCGTTTGTTCAACGCGGTCCCTCCCAGCCAAGATCACTGTATTCAATGAACTTACGCGCCGGATTGACCCTTCGTAACGGGGAATATCAGGCGCAGCGGTTTTCAGAATACTCTGGCGTACCGAACGCGCAAGCTGATGATTTGACGCAGCGGTGCGCGCGGTCAGCCCGGCGCATCGCCATAGGTGTTGGGGCCCGGCTGGCTGGGGCGGGTCAGCCACCAAAGCACGATCAGCGGCGAGACAAAGGCCACCAGAAGCGCGCAGAACAGAACGATGCTGACCGTATCCTGGAACAAAACCCCCAGATCGCCGCCGAGCACCGGATCGATTTCCACGGTGAAGGCAAGAAAGGATGCGATGCCGAAGATCGCGATCAGGGGATACAGAAGATAAAGGCCACTGCGGCCGGTATCGTGCATGCGCCGCCATCCCGCCGCGAGCAGGGGCACGAAGGTTGCCAACGACACGAGGCTGGCCAGCGGGCCCTCTTCGGATCCGGTGGACGGTGGGAAAAGGGCAGCGTCGGCGAAGCTTGCCACCATCCCCAGCAACACGCAGAACAGCACGAAGTACCAGTATTCGGGCCGGCTGGCGCGGCCCGAGAACCTGAAATACTTGCGCAGGCAGGTGCGCACCGCCTCGGTCATGCGCATCGGCTAACCGCGCCTTCCGGCAAACCGCGCGATGCCGATCCCGGCATCATCCAGCGCGGCACGCACCGCGCGGGCGATGCCAACGGCACTGGGTGTGTCGCCATGCAGGCAGACCGTGTCGATGGCCGCCGGCAGATGGCGGCCGGATGCCGTAATGATCGCCCCGGCGCGCACCATGTCGACGATCCGCGCGCCGGCTTCCTCGGGGTTGTGGATCACCGCGCCGGGCAAGCTGCGATCAACCAGCGTGGCATCGTCGTTATAGGCCCGGTCCGCGAAGATTTCCCCGGCCCAGCGGCAGCCGATCTCCTCGACGGCATTTTGCTGCGCGGTGCCCGACAACACCATGACGATCAGGTCCGGATCGACCGACAGCGCCGCATCATAGCAGGCGCGGGCCATATCGGCGTCTTCGGCGGCCATGTTCGCCAGCGCGCCGTGCAGTTTAAGATGCCGCACGCTGCCCCCGACAGAGCCGGCGATGGCGATTGCCGCGCCCAGTTGGTAGCGCACGAGGTTCTGCAGACTGCCATGTGGCACGTTCATCCGGCGCCGTCCGAAACCCTGAAGGTCGGCGAAACCGGGATGGGCGCCGATGCCGACATCATGCGTCACGGCGAGACCCATGGTTTGCGCCATCACATCCCAATCGCCAGCATGGGCACCACAGGCGATGTTGGCCGACGATACCAGGCCGAGAAGCGCCGCGTCGTCGCCCATTTTCCACGGGCCAAAGCCCTCGCCCATATCGGCGTTCAGATCGACGGTCCGGGCCACGGTGCTGTTCCTTCTCTGCCAAGCATGATTTGCCGCCGGGATAGAACAAAACATCCGCCTTGTCACGTCGTGCCCCGACAGCCCGGTGCCAGCGGCCACAGGCGGATACAACATCCCTTGCTGACAGGCTGCGACACCGCGACTGCATCAGATCGGGCGCAGCGCCTGATCGCCGCGCAGCGTATGGCTGTAAGGCGTGTGGCGGGCGCGGCCCGCGTTCTTGGACGCGTAGAGCGCGACGTCGGCATCGTCGAACATGCGGGCGATTTCCGGTGTAGCGTAATCGATGGACAAAACCGTGCCGACACTGCACGACACGCGGCATATCTGCGCGCCATAGGGAATCGGGGCCTGCAGCCGGTCGATCAGCCGATCCGCGATCGACGACAGACGTTTGCGGTTGGTCAGCCCTTCGAAGACCAGAACGAATTCGTCCCCCCCGATTCGCGCGACCGTATCGTCGCGGCGCGTCACGTCGATCATGACCCGCGCGACATGTTGCAGCACATGATCGCCCGCACCATGGCCCAGGGTGTCGTTGACCGATTTGAAGTGATCGAGATCCACGTGCATCATGCCAAAGGGCACCCGTGCCTCGACCAGCCGCGCCAGAACCAGATCCAGCGCGCGGCGGTTCTTCAGCCCGGTCAGCGTATCGGTATAGGCCTGCTCCTCGGCAGCGATGCGCGCACCTTCCAGCCGAAGGTTCAGCCGGCGCGACGCCTCCATCGCCGCCGACTTTGCCTCGACGAGGAAAAGCATTTCGGTTGTCGGATCGGTCGCGGCGAAATCGGCGCTGGTCAGCGCATAGTCCTGCACCGCTTCCAGGATGGAAATCCCGAAGGCGAGGTTGACGATGGTGCCGCCAGCGGCCGGGGCCAGCACGACCTGCCCCTTCAGGGCCGTCTGCGGGTGATCCGCAAAGCGCAGCCTGATCTTGCGCCCGTGCAGATCCGACAGATCGGGCGCGATTTCGGCGCTGGACGGCTGCACCAGATCGAAGCGGTCGAGAAACGGCTGGCCCAGCATCGGGCGGTCGGCCCGCAGTTTGCCCAGCGTCGGCCCGAGATTGCGGATTATGCCCTGTGCATCCAGCATGACATGCATCGGGCACAGCATGTTCAGAACGTCCGACCAGGCCGCTGCCCATCTCATCCGGTGCGCGCGCCCAGCTGGAAGCTGCGGCCCTCCGAAAACGAGGCCTCGACCAGTGAGATCGAGATTTCCTCGGCCCGGTCGGGGCGGGTGATGTGATCGAGAATCGCCAGCGCGCCATAGTCGTCGGCCATTGCGCGCAGGATCCCCAGCATCACGCTGCCATAGCCGGGAATGCCCGGATGGCAGATCAGGTTGAACTGTGCGTCGCCGTGATCGTGCAGTTCCAGCGCCGGCAGGTCCAGATCCGACACCGCCAGCCGCGCGCGATCGGGCAGTTCGTCGAGCGAATGCAGGAACTCCACATAGGTCACACCGCCGAACCGCAGCAGGCGGCGCAGCGATTCGACATTGGGATTGCTCACCAGGTAGGTGCCCAGATCCTCGAGCACTTCGGCACGCGGGCGGCCAAGTTCACCGGCCGCGGCATCGAGCACGCGTCGGGTGTCATCGTCTTCATAGATCAGCATCGCCTCGAAATCGGTAAACTCCATGTCCGCGCGCTGCATCACCCGCACCCATTTCGACCGGCCGTAGGTATGGCTGACAAATGACTGGATCGCCGCGTTGATCAGCCCGTGCATTGCCTGACCACCCCCTGTTATCTTGAAACTCCGCCCACTCTGCACGCCAAAGCGTTAAGAAGTTGCCAACAGATCAGGTTTTAACGTGTTTGCGCCGCTATTTCGGGCCCGGCACGAAGCGCCGTTCGCCCAGCACCAGCGCGTTGACCCCCGAAGCCGCGATGCGGTGGCGTCCGTTCAGGATGTCGTCGACGGCGCTTGCGGGGATCTCGGCCCAGCTGCCGCTGGCGGTGTCGGTCCAGCCGCCAAGCGCGGCCATTTGCCCGTCGCGCAGCACAAAGTGGCGCAGCACCGCGCCGCCACCCTGCCGATAGGCCAGCACGCCCTGGGCGTCGTCCGCCACGCCGGGCAGGAATCGCGCCAGAAGGATGACACAGCCCGGCGCGTCGGCGCGGCCGGCTTCGCAGCCCTCGGCCAGTTCGGTCAGCTGGTAGGGCGCAAGGCCCTCGAACGCCCGCAGCGGCAGCACGGCGCCCTCGGGGCGCACCGGAACCGTTGCGCGCAATCGCGGGATCAAACCGGTCGCGACCGCGCGTTCTTCCGCGTTTTCAAAGCCAAAGCGCGTCTGGGCGGCATCCAGCGCCGCCAATCGCGCCAGCAGAACCGGATCGTCGCCGCGCGCGCGCAGCCGCCCCATGACCGCCTGCCCGGCCCGCCCCCATTCGTGCTGCAACTCCCACAGCGGCAACCGTCCGGGGCTGTCGGCATGGCGCGCCAACTGATCGCGCGCGGCGATCGCCTGCGGATTCACGACCGGCGTCAGCAACAGCACCGCAGCCGCCACCGCAGCCAGCGCAAGGCGCGGATTGGCGCGGCGGATCCGCGCCATCCAGCCGCCCCGCCGCAACGCGGCGATACCATAGGCCAGACCATACCCCAGCATCAGCGCCGCCAGGACCGCCGCGATCACCCGCGCCGGGCTCCAGCCATATTGCGCGACGCGCAGCGCCACCGCCCAGGCCGCAAGACCGGTCATCACCGGCAGCATCAGCACCAGGCCGCGCACCGCAAGGCGCATCGCAGGCACCTGCACCGCCGCCGCATCGTCGCGGTCCAGCGCGCAGGCGATCAGGAACAGGCACAGGCCGGCCATCGCCATCAGCGTCACCGCCGCCGAAAGATCTCCGAAGACCGCGCCCAGCCCCCGCACCGCCAGCGCGATCAGGAACACAACCACAACCAACAGCACCGGCGGCACCAGCAACCGCAACAGCCGCAGGATCAGATGCGGCGCAATCTGCGCCTGCATCTCATGCGCCACCGCAAGCCCGAGACCGCCCACCGCGCCGCTCAGCGTCATGGCCAGCCCGTCCAGCGCCAGGATGCGGTCGATCAGGTCGATTCCGACCAGCCCCAGCAGCGCGTCCGAGGCCGCCAGCGTGGCCCAGAAGGCGCCGATGAAAACCCCGCCCGCGGCACCGCGCACCAGGATGTCCCATGTGATGTCGAAAGCCGTGGCATAGCCCGGCTGACCGCGCAGCCGGCCCGCGGCAAGCGGCGTCGCCAGCGCGGTGCCGATGCCCGCGATGCCGGCCAGCGCACCCGCCGCATCGCCAAGGCCGGGACCGTCGAAGCGGAAGCTGGCCCAGATCAGAAGCGCCGTGGCCACCCCCGCGATCCCCGCCGCCGCCGGCAGCGCCACCGCGATCCGCAAGGGCCCGATCAGCGCCAGAAGCGTGCCGGCCAGGGCCGCGACACCAAAGAAACCGCCCAGATGCAGCCGCGGCGCCAGATCGGCGGCATCCAGCCACCACAGCGCCCAGCCCGCCACCGCGCCCAGCGCGGCCATCAGAACCCGCGGCGCCCGGCCGCCCGGATAGTCGCCTGCCATGGTAGTGCCCCGACCTGGTTGTTCCATCGCCAGGTCAGGCTAGCGTCTGAAACCGGATCTGGCCAGTTCTCTGCGCCCGCCCTGGCGTGGATTCAGAAATCGGTCGGCGCGCCGCCTTCCGATTTGCGCCGCGCGACGAAATCCGCCAGTTCCTCGCGGATCGCCGGATCCATCGGCGGCTCCTCGAAATCGGCGATGATGGCCTTGAACAGGTGGTGCGCGCGCTCGGGCGTCCAGACGCCACCGGCCGCGGCCCAGCCTTCATAGTTCTTCCAGTCACTGACGAAGGGCGAATAGAACGCCTTTTCATAGCGGTCCTGGGTGTGCTGGATGCCGAAGAAATGCCCGCCCGAGCCGACCTCGCGGATCGCGTCCAGGGCAATCTCGTCGGGGCCGGTGGCGGTGATCTCGGGCTCCATGTAGCGCTGGATCATTTGCAGGACTTCGCAGTCCATGATGAATTTCTCGGGGCTGGCGATCAGCCCGCCCTCAAGCCAGCCAGCCGCGTGATAGACCATGTTGGCGCCCGATTGCACCGCCGACCACAGGCTGTTCGAGGTTTCCCACATCGCCTGGCCATCGGGCACATTGGCCGCGCAGACGCCGCTGGCGCGCATCGGAAGCCCGTAGAACCGCGCCAGTTGCCCGGTCATCTGCGTCGCGCGCATGTATTCCGGCGTGCCGAAGGCCGGCGCACCGGATTTCATGTCGACATTGCTGGTGAAGGTGCCGATCGCGCAGGGGCAACCGGGGTTGATGATCTGGGCCAGAACGATCGCGCAGAGCCCTTCCGCGATGGATTGCGCCACCGCGCCCGCCATGGTCACCGGCGCCATCGCCCCGGCCAGCGTGAAGGGCGTGACCACACAGCCCTGCCCGCGCCGCGCCAGGCGCATCCAGCCGTCCAGCATCGGAATGTCGTGTTTCAGCGGCGATGTCGAATTGATGTTGGTATACATCCGCGGGGTGGCATCGAATTCGGCGTGGCTCAGCCCGCCGGCGATGCGCACCATCTCCATCACGTCCTCGACACGCTCGGCGCCCAGGCTGTAGGCATGCATGACCTTGTCGGTGATCGTCAGCTTGTCATAGAGCACGTCGAGATGGCGCACGCTGGCGTGGATGTCGACGGGTTCCACCGGGTATCCGCCGGCAAAGTGGATGCAGTTGAAATATTGCGTCAGCTTCAGAAGGTTGCGGCATTGCTCGCGGGTGCCGGGCATCTTCGTGCCCAGTTCCATATCCCAGTAGTTCGGCGGCGAGCTGACATTGCCAAAGACGATATGGCCGTCGCCGATGGTGATCTTGCGGTCGGGGTTGCGCGGGGTCAGCGTGAAGGACGCGGGCGCGAGGGCGATGTGCTCCATAACGAAATCGCGGCCCATGCGCACGTTCTCGCCGGTGACGGTGCATCCCGCGCGGCGCAGGATATCCAGCGCCTCGTGGTTGAGAAATTCGATCCCGATTTCCTCGAGGATGCGCATCGCGCCATCGTGGATCGCCTGCACCCCCTCGGGGCTCAGCGGTTCCGTGGGGCGGTCGATGTTGACCGGCACGCGCCAGGGCATCTGTTCGATCACCGCACCGCCGCGCCGTGCCGCGTTGCCTGCCCGTCCTCCGCCGCGTTTCCTGCGTTGGGGTGCGATTGCTGTGTCTGCCATGGGTGCCTCCGGGTGATCGGTTCCCAATGAAAGCCCGATCGACCCGCGCGCTGCCTTTCTGAATGCGACGGCGGGTGTCGCATTTACGGAACCGCGCGGGCCGTGATCAGAGCGGGAGCACCAGCACTTCGGCCTCGATTTCGACGGCGATGTTCATCGGCAACGATCCCATGCCCACCGCCGAACGCGCGTGCCGCCCGACCTCGCGGCCGAACAGATCGAGGATCAGGTGCGAAAACCCGTTCATCACCTGCGGGTGCCGGTCGAAGCCGGGCACCGCGTTGACCATGCCGAACACCCGCGCCCAGCCGGAGATGCGGTCAAGATCGCCCAGCGCCCGGTGCAGCCCGGCCAGGATCGCCAGCCCGGTGGCCTCGGCCAGGTGCGCGGCCTCCTCAACGCTGACCGTATCGCCGACCTTGCCAAAAGGGCCCATGACCGATCCATCGGGCGCCAGCGCCGAGGCGCCCGACACAAAGGCCCGCGTGCCGCGCAGGTTGACCTCGGGAAACGGCAGGACCATGCCTTCGGGCAAGCGGATCGGTGCCGGCAGCACCATGCCGCGCGACGCGATGCGCGCTTCGATCACAGCCATCGTTCCGCCCCAGCCAGGCCCAGCCATTGCGGCAGGTGGCCGATGCCCGGCAGAACCGCATCCGCATGCGGCGCCAGTTCCGCGGCCTGCGCCATCCCGGTCAGAACCGCCACCGCGATCATCCCCGCCGACCGCGCGGCGATCATGTCGTGGGTGCTGTCACCCACCATCACGATGCGCGCTGGCGGAACCGACACCGCGGCGGCAAAGGCAAGCAGCTGGCCCGGTCCGGGCTTGGCGCCATGTCCGCTGTCGAAACCGGCGATGAAATCGAATCGGTCGGCCACCCCGGCGCGCGCCAGATGCGCCAGCGCCGGCGCCTCGGCATCGTTGGTCGCAACGCCCAACCGAAGGCCCGCGTCGCGCAGCCCGCCGAGAAAAGGCGCAAGCGGCACCGCCTCGATCTGCGGCGCCTGCGCGGCCTCGTCGTTCAGCAGCGCGATGATCCCCGAAAGCGACAGATGCGGCAGAAACGGTGCCAGCGCGGCGGCGATCTCGCCCGGTGTGCCGGCAATCGCGATGCTGGCCGGATCGAATTGCGACTGCCCCACATCGAACCCGATCGCCGCGCCCATCCGCGTGGCCCGCGCCGTGTCGTCGTCGCAGACCCGCATCAGGAAGGCCATCGCCCAGGCTTCCCATGTGGCCCGGAAATCGAACAGGGTGCCATCCTTGTCGAACAGCACCGCACCGACATGATCCGCGCGGGTGCTCAGGTCCAATGCACCTCTCCCCCGCCGGGCAGCGCCGCGCGGGCCATCATCGGCTGTTCATAGGCCAGCCCCGCGCCGTCGCAGAACGCGACCACCCAGGCGTCGTCCATCATCACGAAGTCCAGAACCGACCCGAGGAATTCCGCATCGGCGGCGCGCGCGCGCAGGTCCGACTCGGATGCGCCCGTGGCCCCCAGGAACACCGGCAGCAGGTTTTCGTTGCCCACCAGCCATGCCAGCGCCCGCAGCGCGACAGTCTCGGCGGTTTCGCGCGACAGGGACATTTCGATTCAGTCTTTAATGGCTGTGGAAAGGGTTTGTTAACTTATTCGTATCAAAGGTGAGACAAGACGAAAAGGCAAGCGGTGAAGGGTACAAAGTGCGCGGAACTATTCTGATTCTTGACGGCGTGGCCACCAATCGCATCCTGTTGAAGGCGAAACTGGCGCCCGGCTGCTACGATGTGCTGCAGGCCGATACCTGCGCGCAGGCGGTGGCGCTGGCGGCGCGCACCCGGCTGGATGTCATCGTGATTTCCGGCGCGCGCCAGGACGGCAAGGCCGAAGAGACCTGCCGCAGCCTGAAGGCGCAGCCCGACCTGGCGCGGGTGCCGGTCATCGCCATCACCGCCAGCAAGGATCCGGCGCTGCGCCGCGCGGTTCTGGCCGCCGGCGCCGAGGACGTGATGGCGCATCCGGTGGACGACCTGACACTGCTGGCGCGCCTGCGCAGCCTGATCCGCGACCGATCCATCGCCGAGGAACTGCGGATGCGCGAAGGCACGACACGGGCGCTGGGCTTCGCCGAGCCCGAACCCGCCTTCACGCAACGCGCGCGCATCGCGCTGATTGCCGGCGATGCGGCCACCGGCATGGCCTGGTGCACCGCCCTGCGCCACTGCGTTCCGCACGAGGTCTGGCAGGTGCCGCGTGACTTGGCGCTGGCGCGGCTGTCCGAACGGCAGGCGCCCGATGTCTGCGTTCTGGCGCTTGATCCGGCCTGCCCGGCGGCGGGGCTGCGCCTGCTGGCGGATCTGCGCGCGCGACCGGCCCTGCGCCATGCCGGGCTGATCGTGGTGGTGCCCGGCGATGCCGCGGCGCTTGCGGCCGATGCGCTTGACATGGGCGCCGCCGACGTGATGCGCGACGGCTTCGAGCCGCGCGAACTGGCGCTGCGTCTGGGCCACCAGGTGCGCGCGAAACAGACCAAGGACAGGCTGCGCGCCACGGTGCGCAGCGGTCTGGCCGCGGCGATCATCGATCCGCTGACCGGCCTCTACAACCGCCGCTATGTGATGCCGCATCTGGCGCGCATCGCCGCCCAGAGCGCGGCGACCGGACGGCAATTCACCGTGATGATGGCCGATCTGGATCACTTCAAATCCATAAACGACAGCTACGGTCATCCGGTGGGCGATGCCGTGCTCTGCGAGGCGGCCCGCCGGCTGAGCACGAACCTGCGCGCCGTCGATCTGGTGGCGCGGATGGGTGGCGAGGAATTCCTGATCGTCATGCCCGACACCGACAGCGCGGCGGCACGAAGCGCCGGCGAGCGGCTGCGCGGCCTGATCGACGACACCCCCTTCGCCGTGCCCGGATCTGCGGCGACGCTGCATGTCACCGTCAGCATCGGTATCACCGTCAGCCGCGAGGCCGGGCCGCGCGCGGACCCGCGCACCGAAGGACCGGACGGCCCGGACCGGATGATCGACCTGGCCGATCGCGCGCTCTATAACGCCAAGGACTCCGGGCGCAACCGCGTGCGGCTGCTGGCCGCGCAGGCCTGAGCGTCAGTCGCCCGGCGCCGGTGGCCGGCCATGCCCGCGCGGGCGCGCCATCCGCGAAGCGACCCTTTCGGCATAGGCGGCCCGGTCGGCGGTGGCCATCTCCGAAAGATGCCGCACCCAGAGATCGGTCGCGACCGCGCGGCTGGTTTCCATGTCGGCGGTGCGCCGGGCCATAAGGTCGCGCAGGCCATCCGCATCGAAGGGTTCGGCGCGGATCGCGTTCAGGATATCCGCTTCGACGCCGCGGCGGTCATCCGCCATGGCGCGCCGCGCGGCGCGCAGCTCGCGTCCGATGGCGTGGCGCGCCTCGGCGGGCATCTCGCGGAACAGCGTCATCGCTGACCGCGCGCCCCCCGCATCGTGAACCCGCCACCATATGCCCACGGCCACCCCAACGAACAGAAGGTTCAGCCCCAGCGACGCGATCAGCGCCAAACGGGTACGGCGCCCTGTGGTTCCTGTCCGGTCCATCTTGTCATCCCCCATCCAAGGCCAGCAGAATTTCGTCGCCCGTGACCGGCAGCAGGTCATAGCCGGCGGCGGCCCCGATCCAGATTTCGAGGGGATCGGGGATCTGGGCCAGAGGCGCAAGTCCGATTGTCAGCCCGGCACAGGCCGCGGCCGCCAGGGCGCCCAGCCCCGCCCAGCCCCCCAGCACATCGAAGATGCGGCGGCCGCGCGCCACAGCGGCGCGCCTTGGCGCCGCGCGTCTCTGGGTTTCGCGGTTCGCATCCGCCAGCACCCGCGCCGTCCATGCGGACGACGGCGGCGCCGGGTCGCGCGCGGCGGCAAAGTAGGGACCAAGGAAGGCATCGTCGTCGGCGGGATCTTGCGGTGCGTGGCGCTCAGTCATCGTCGTACCCCAGTTCGGCGCGTCGCCCCCGAAGGGCTTGCGCCAGTTGCTTCTTGCCGCGCGCGGTCAGACTCTCGACCGCTTCGGTGCCAATGTCCATGATCGCGGCGATCTCGGCATTGCCCAACCCCTCGATATGGCGCAGCACCACCGCCTGGCGCTGCCGGTCGGGCAAATCGTCGAGCGCAGCGCGCAGGGCTTCGGCACGGCTGCGCTCCTGCATCCGCTCCGGGGCGCCTTGGGCCGGATCGGGCGGTTCGGGCACCTGGTCCAGCGCTGGCCCGCCGCGCCGTTTGCGCCGCCGCAGGTGATCGATGCAGAGGTTCGAAACCACCCGCAGCAACCAAGTCGAAACGCGCGCGTCGCCGGTCTGCCAATCGGGCGCGAGACGCCACAGCCGCAACATCGCCTCCTGTGCCACATCCTCGGCTTCGGCCCGGTCGCCCAGCATCCGCGTGGCCAGAGCCACCGCCGGCGGCCCCAGCCGCTGCGCCAGCTGGGCCGCCGCATCCGGATCGCCCCGCGCATAGAGCGCGAGGAGATCGGCATCGTCGCGCGGGGCCAGGGGTTCGGACGGGCGGATCATGCGCATGGCATACGCCCCGCGCGGCACTGGCGCCAGTTCGCATTGCGTCCCTGTGGCCCCGCGCGCATCAGGCAGGATCAGTCCGCGCTGTGCCGGTCGCCGTGGCCACGCCCGCCCATGCGCGCACGCATGGCATCGAACTCCTCGCGCGAAATGGTGCCGCTTTCGTCCTGATCGAGCCGGGCGAAGCCGCGCGCCATCCGATCGGGCGGCGGTGCCATCTCGTCGATGCTGAGCCGGCCATCGCCATCGCTGTCGCGCCGGTCGATCATCCGTGCCGCGCGGCGCGCCATCGGGCCCTTCATCGCCGTCTCGATCTCTGCCGCGCTCAGCGTGCCATCGGCATCGGTATCGGCGGCCTCGAAGCGCAGGCGCGCCACGGCCTGCATTTCGGACTGCGACAGCGCACCGTCGCCGTCGGTATCGATCTGGTCAAAGTCCATCGCGGCAAAGCCACGCGGGCCATGCCCGCCATCGCGTGCCATCGCGACGCCCACGGTCAGACCGGCGACGGCGACGGCCACGGCGACGGAGGAAAGGATCAGGGTTGGTTTCATCGGTTTGCCTCATTGGGTTGGTGCGTCCGGGTGCGGCGGGGTGCCTGTCCGGGTTGCGTGACTGACAAACGCACCGGCGCCGGCGTTCCGTCGCGATCGCCGCGAAAAACTTTGCGACATCGCGCCGCAAGGACCGTCTGTCTCATTCCGGGCGGTGCCGGGCGCGCCCATGTTGCGGGCAATCGGAGAACCAAGATGACCCAGACCCGCACCCCGCCCGGCAACGACCGGCAATCCGCCAGCGCAAACGAACAACCGCACGGCCCGGCAAGCGGCGATGCGCGCGCGGCCGCCGTCGTCTCGGACGCGAGGCCCCGCCCCGACGACGCGCCCGCCGCGCCACAGCGGGCCCTGAAGCCCGCGATGCTGCGCGGATGGCGCCGGCGTTGCCCGAACTGCGGCAGCGGCGCGATGCTTTCGGGATACCTGAAAGTGCGCCCGCATTGCCCGGTGTGCCGCGAGGCGCTGCACCATCACCGCGCCGACGACGGCCCCGCATACATCACCATCCTGTTGGTCGGACACCTGATGGCACCGCTGCTTCTGGCGGTGTTCAAGGCATGGCGGCCCGAACCGCTGACGCTGTTCACGATTTTTGCTGTTGGATGTGTAGCATTATCGCTTTACCTGTTGCCCAGACTGAAGGGGGCCATCGTCGCGTACCAGTGGGCACGCGGCATGTACGGGTTTGCGCGACCCGCCTGACCCCCGCATCCCAGCGAGGGCCAATGAGCATCGACAAATCCGCCATCCGAAATGCCGCCACCGTGATCGTGCTGCGCGACCGCGACCAGTCACCCGCGATCCTGATGGGTCAGCGTGGTGCCAAGGCCGCGTTCATGCCCAACAAGTTCGTCTTTCCCGGCGGCGCGCTGGATCCCGAAGATGCCAGCGTGCCGCTGGCGCGGCCGGTGCCGGCGCCGTGTTTCACCCGGCTGGCCGACGATTCCGAGCCGGACCTTCAGACCGCGCTGGGCGCGGCGGCGGTGCGCGAGCTTTGGGAGGAGACCGGGCTGGTGCTGGGGCAACCCGGCGTCTGGCCCGGAAATGCCCCTGTCGACTGGCACGGCTTTGCGGCGACCGGGCATCTGCCGGACGCCGGCGCGTTGCAGTTCGTGTTCCGCGCGCTGACGCCGCCGGGCCGGCCCCGGCGGTTCGATGCGCGGTTCTTTCTGGTGGATGCCGCCGAAATCCGCGGCGACCCGGACGACTTCACCCATGCCAGCGACGAGCTTTCGCACCTGCAATGGATACCGTTGCGCGATGCGCGGCGCTTCGATCTTCCGTTCATCACCGAGGTGGTTCTGGCCGAGGTGGCGGCGCGGGCGGCCGATCCGAACCCGCCGGAAAGCGTGCCGTATTTCCGCAACAACGACGAGGCGAGCCTGTTTCTGCGGCTGCGGGGCCAGCCGATGCCCGAGGATTGAGCCGCTGGTTTTTCGAAACCGGCGATCTGTGACATGGGTGGCGCGCCGCGACGGGTGCCCCGCATGTGGCCAGCTGCGGGTGCCTCCGGCGGGAGTTTATCCGGCAAGATGAAGCGGTGGAGCGTCAGAGCACGAAGACCAGCCCCAGGATACTGATGGCGAGCAGCGCCATGCCGGCCGTTTCGCGCGCGGTGATGCGTTCGCGGAAGAACAGCGCGGAAGCGAGCACCGAGAGCACCAGTTCGACCTGCCCAAGTGCCTTGACGTAAGCGGCGGTCTGAAGTGTGAAGGCGGTGAACCAGCAAAACGAGCCAGCCATGCTGGTCAGTCCGACCCAGATCGCGGTGCGCCGGGCCTGCCAGACCGCCCCGAGTTCGGCACGGTCGCGCCAGAACAGCCAGGCGGCCATGGCCAGCGTCTGCATGGCGGTCACCGCCGCCAGGGTAACGGCGGCACGCAGCAGGGGCGCATCGGTGGCGACCTCGAGCGAGGCGGCGCGGTAGCTGACCGCCGAGATCGCGAAGAGTACGCCCGAACCCAGGCCGAGGCCGGCGGCGCGGTTTGTCAGGTGCCGCCACCATGCCGCGCCGCTGTCGGGCGCGCGCGAGAGCACGATGACACCGGCCACACCGACCAGGATGGCGAGAAATCCCGGCAGGCTGACGCCTTCGCCCAGCACGACCCAGCCGACGAGGACGGTCTGGATGGTTTCGGTTTTCTTGAAGGTGATGCCGACCGCGAAATTGCGTTGCTTGAACAGCAGGACCACGCAGAGCGTGGCGAGGATCTGGGCGAGGCCGCCGGCCGCTCCGGCGAGCCAGAAGTGCGCGCCGATCGGTGGCAAGGCCGTGCCGGAGAACCACAGGTATGTCGCCAGCAGCATCAGCACCACCGGCGCCGAATAGACGAAGCGGGAGAAGGTGGCGCCGGCGGCGGTGAGACGGACTGTGCTGAGCTGCTTTTGCAGCATGAAGCGCAGCGTCTGGAAGATCGCGGCGGCCAGTGTGACGGGAATCCAGAGGGCCATGCCCGCTGCTATCGCGCGAAATCAGTCGCGGCGCCAGAGCGGATGTGGCACCGGATCCTTCGCGCGCCACAGGTGCCTGCGGAAAATCTGTGCGTAGGAGCGATAGACGTAGCCATGGTTCGCTTTCACGAACCTGTCGCGGTTGGCCCGGTAGAGCGCGGGCAACGCATACCAGGGGACATTGGGATGACTGTGGTGCACCGCGTGCAGGTTGTTGTTTAGAAACAGCAGCGCCAGCGGGCCACGATCTTCGATGATGACGGTGCGGCCTGCCTTGTCGGCATGGGCGCGGTGTTCGAGAAATGTGCGGATCTTGATCAGCGACAGCCCGCAATAGGCGGCGAGCACGTAGGCCCAAAGCGGCGGGCCATCGGAGCGAACCACCAGCGCCGCGACAGCCGCCACGCCTGCCCCGTGCAGCCCCCAGGCGCGGGCGATACCCGGCACGCGGGCACGCAGCAGGCGGATTTCGTCGCGCAGGAAGATCGCCTGACCGAGCAGCGTTCCGATCGCGATCCGCCCGGCCAGCGTGTTGTTTATGCGCCAGAGCATCCGCGCCCAGGCGGGTCGCCGCGCCCAGACGTCGGGATCGTGATAGTTGCTTTCAGGATCGTCATAGGGATCGGTCAGGCGGCTGTCGCGGTGATGCGCGAGGTGCAGGTCGCGGAAGCGGCGATAGGGCACGGCCAGCGAGAGCGGAAGCGCCATAAGCGCTTCGTTGCGGCGCCTGTCGGCGAAGGGGTGGCCGTGCAGCACCTCGTGGGTCAGCGAGGCGTGCAGCGCGCAGGCCAGTGCGAGCACCGCCCAGGCCACAAGCGGTGCCACCGGCCAGAGCCACAGCGCCCCGGCCCAGAGCGCGTAGCATCCGCCGATCAGGGCCAGCGTGGCCCATTCGGTGGCGCGCGCCGGATGGCCGGCATGCGCATGTGCCTGTACTGTCATGAATTCCTGCCTGTTGTCGTCTTTCCCTACGGGCAGGAGAGCAGCATCACGATTATGTGACAATTCTGAATTGAGTAAACAAAAGTCAGCATGTGTGACTGAATGCAACAGATGGGAACAAATATCGACAAACGCACCCGTGCTGGCCAGTTCCGCCTGCGGCTGGCACGCGCGATGGAGCGCGCCGAGATCAGCCAGTCGGCACTGGCCCGCGCCATCGGTGTGGACCGATCGACGATTTCGCAATTGCTGAAAGGCGACGGCGCGCGGTTGCCCAACGCCCATGTGGTGGGTGCCTGTGCCGCGGCGCTCAGGGTGTCGGCGGACTGGCTGTTGTGCCTGTCGGACCGACCCGAGAGCGCCGCGGACCTGATGGCGAACACCATGAGCATGACCGAGGCGCCGCGCGCGCTGGTGGACGAACGGATCTATGCCTGGCATCGCGAGGCGCAGGGCTACAAGATCCGCCATGTGCCCGCCGCGCTGCCCGACATGCTGAAGACGCGCGCGATGCTGGAGTGGGAGTACAGCCCGCACCTGGGCCGTACCACGACGCAGGCGATCAACGCCTCGCAGGATCGGCTGAACTGGATGCGGTCGGCGCAGTCGGATTACGAGATCGCGCTGCCGATGTATGAATTGCACAGTTTTGCCCATGGTGTGGGGTATTATGAGGGTTTGCCTTTGGGGGTGCGGCTGGCGCAGATCGACTGGTTCGTCGAGGTCTGCGACCAGCTTTATCCGAGGTTGCGCATCTATCTGTTCGACGCGCGGCGGCTCTATTCGGCGCCGGTGACGATCTTCGGCCCGCTTCTGGCGGTGTTTTACGCGGGCGGTCATTATGTGGCGTTCCGCGACCGCGAAAGGGTGGAGGCCTTTACCGGACATTTCGACGGCCTGGTGCGTGAAGCGGATCTTTCGGCGCGTCATGTGCCGACACACATGCGCCGTCTGCGGACGGCGATGGCGTGACGGGGGCGCTGCCCCCCGTCGCGTGCCGCGACGTCCCCCGGGATATTTGGGGCGAAAGGAAGACGGGGTTCGGCCCGGGGCAGAGGCGGGCGCATGTGCCGATGGTGGCCCGGATCAGGCGGCGTCGCCTCCGGCGATGTGGCCCAGCACGGCGGCTGCGAGCAGGCCGTTGCCTGACAGGTATCCGGAATCGTCCGATCCCGACACGCCGCAGGCGGCGCCGCCGGCGGCATAGAGATTGGGCAAGGCTGCATCCTGGCCCATCACCCGCGCCCGTTCGTCGACCACGAGCCCGCCCTGAGTGTGAAAAAGTGCGCCTGTCACGCGGACCGCGCAGAAGGGTGCGCGCAATGGCGGGGTTGCGAAGTCGCGTCCGAAACGGTCGGGGCCGGCGTGGCAGCGCGCGAGGGTTTCCCCCAGCCGGTCTGCCGGCAGATCCATCTGGCGGGCGAGATCATCGAGTGTATCGGCGGTCTTGATCGCGCCCTGCGCTTCGGCCGCGCGGAAGTCGGCGAACTGGCGGGCGGTGGCGGCGAGGCGGGCATCGAAGACGGTAACGGCCACACCGCCCGGTTGCGACAGCACCGCGCGTGCCGCCTCCGAGTAGCCCTGGCTTTCGTCCCAGAACCTTTCGCCAAGGGCGTTGACCTGCACGCCGCCGCCGGTGATCACCGCCCATGTGATCAGGATGCCATACGGATGCGCCACGTTGCCGTGGCCCTGGTAGGCGCCCAGGTGACGCGTGCGGGCCCCGAGCCCCAGACCCCAGTCAAGCGCCGCACCGCGGTTTCCGTCGTGGCCGAACCACAGCGCATCGGCGATGTCGGGCATGTATTGCGCGACTTTCGCGCGGTTGCCGCCGAAGCCGTTGCACGCGAGGATCAACCGGTCGCAGGCGAGGGTTTCCCCGCCGCCGCCAGGGCGTGCGATCCGCAGGCCGCGCACGCGGCCGTCAGCCTGCGTGAAAAGGCGATCGACCGGCGCATCGCACAGGATGTCGATGCCCTTTGCCTCGGCGCGCGCCCGCAGAGTGTCGATCAGCTCGCGGCCCGCGCGGGTCGGCAGCCCATGCATGCGGCGCCGCGAATGGCCGGGGTAATCGAAATCGTCGACCAGCGTGAAGGGCATGTCGAGCGTGCGCGTCATCCAGTCCATGACCGCGCCGGATTGTCCGGCCAGCAGCGCCACCAGCGCCGGATCGTTGCGGCCCCGCGCCTTGGCCTGGATGTCGGCAGCAAAGCGCGCGGGGTCGTCGTCGTCGATGCCGGCGGCGCGCTGTTGGGCGGTGCCTGCCGCCGGGATCAGACCGGCGGAAAGGGCGGTCGAGCCGGCGGGGACCGGATCGCGTTCGAGCACCAGAACCTGCTGTCCGGCCGCCTGTGCCGCCAGCGCGGCAATCAGCCCGCAGGCCCCCGCGCCAACGATTACCGTGGGCACATGGGCGTCGAAGGCGGCGGGCGGCGGCGCAAGATCAGCCATCGTTGCCGAACCGCGCCCCGGTGGCCAGCATTTCGGGCGTGCCGATCACCCGGTTCAACCCGTCGAAATCGAACATGCGATCGGCAAAGGGCGCGTTCGAGCCATTCGCGCGCAGGCTGGCATAGTAGTCGCGCGCGGCGTGGGCCAACGCGCGCACCACGCCGCCGGGAAAGATCGCGATGGAAAACCCCAGCCCTTCAAGATCGGCCGCCGACGAAAGCGGCGTGGCGCCGCCTTCGACCATATTGGCCAGCAGCGGGATGCGGCCGCCGAAGGTCTGCGCCACCCCGGCCAGTTCCTCGCCCGAGCGCGGCGCCTCGATGAACAGCGCGTCGGCGCCGGCGGCGATGTAGGTTTCGGCGCGGCGCAGCGCGGCCTCGTAGCCTTCGACGGCAATGGCATCGGTGCGCGCCACGATCAGGGTGTGCTCGGAGGCGCGGGCATCGGCCATCGCGGCGATCTTGCCGGCCATTTCAGGCGCCGGTATCAGGGATTTGTCGGCCAGATGACCGCAGCGTTTGGGATAGGTCTGATCCTCGATCTGCAAGGCATTGGCACCGGCGCGTTCGTAGACGCGCATCGTGCGCTGCGCGTTCAGCGCATTGCCGAACCCGGTGTCGGCGTCGATGATCACCGGCAGGTCCACGCGGTCGCGGATCAGGGCCATGGTGTCGGCCATTTCGGAAAGCGTGCTCAGCCCGATGTCGGGGCGCCCCAGTCGGGTATAGGCCACCGCGGCGCCCGACAGGTAGAGCGCCTCAAAGCCGGCATCTGCCGCCAGTGCCGCCGTCAGCCCGTCGTAGACGCCGGGTGCGATGAGGATCTCGGGTTGTTTGAGACGCTCTGCCAGGGTCATGCCGCGTCTCCGATCATTGCCAGGGCCTCGGCGCAGGTGTGCACATGGGTCACGGTGCCCAGCGACAGCAGCGTCGCGTCGTGCACATCCTCGCGGAACGCGGCGCAGCCATCCGACAGCATGACGGTTTCGATGTTGCGCAGGTGCGCGTCGCGCAACGTCGAGGCCACACCGCCATTGGTGACGATCCCACCGACGATCAGGCAATCGATCCCGACCGCGCGCAGGATGTATTCAAGCCGGGTTTGATAGAAGGCGGAATAAGCAACCTTTTCAACCGTATAATCCGCGGGCGCCAGATCATCGACCAGCGCGTGCCCGAACGAGCCGGGTGCGAAATCCCCGGCCCCGAGAAACGGCCGCAGCGCCTTGAGATGCGGCGCGATCAGCGGTTCGCCCCCCGGCCCCGGCACCAGCGTGAACTGCGCCGAGATATAGGTGCCGCCGCGCGCGCGCAGCGCCTCGACCACAGGCCCGACACGGGCCGGCAGGGCGCGGATCGCGTCGGCGCCCTGCCCGGCGCGACCATAGGCGCCGCGCGGGTGCAGGAAATCGTTCTGCAGGTCGATTGTCAGAACGGCGGTGCGTTTCGGATCGACGTTCATGGCTTGCCCTCGATGATGATGTTGCCGAACCGGTCCACCGTGCCTTGCAGATGCGGTTCGATCAGAATGGTGGTGTCCATCTGCTCAAGGATCGCGGGCCCTGCGATCACCGCGCCCACCGGCAGATCGAGGCGGGCGTAGATCCCGGTGTCGTGCCAGCTGTCACCGAAATGCACCCGGCGCGTGGCGCGCCGCGCGGCCTCGGCGGGGCCGGTGGCGGTGGGCGCCAGGCTGGCCAGGTCGAACTTGGGACGCCGTCCGATCACCGCGCTGCGCAGGTTTATCACCCGGCGCAGACCGTTTTTCAGCAACCGGCCATAGGCGGCATGATAGGCCCTGTCGAAGGCTTCGGCGATTTCGGCACGCGTGGGCGGTGTGACCACGCCCGCCGCAATCTCCACCGGCAGCGGAACGGCCACCGTATGGGTCTGGCCGGCATAGGACATGTCCAGTTCGAACACCGTGTCGCGGGCTTCGAACCGGGCACGCGCGGCGTCCAGCATCGCCATGCCCTGCCCCATATGCCGCTGCATCAGTACGCCCAGCGCGGCTTCGTCCACCTGATCGGCGGCGGCATTCACCGTCTGCACGAAATCCTGGCGCATGTCGGCAATGACGCATCCCATCGCGCTGGTGACACCGGGATAGCGCGGAACGATGGCGCGGGCCAGGCCCACCTCGGCCAGGATCGCCCCGGCGTGCAACGCGCCGCCACCGCCGAAGGGCATGAAGGCGAACCGCTTGGGATCGAAACCGCGTTCGATGCTGACCAGGCGGATCGCCCCGGCCATGCGGCTGTTGGCGACGCGCAGGATCGCCTCGGCCGCGGCCAGCGTGTCCAGCCCCAGCGGCGCGCCCACATGCAGGTCAATGGCCCGGGCCGCCGCTTCGGTATCCAGCCGGGTCAGCGTGCCTCCGATCGGGCTGTCGGGATCGATGCGGCCCAGCACGATGTTGGCGTCGGTCACCGTGGGCCGGGTGTTGCCGCGGCCATAGGCGACCGGGCCGGGGTCGGATCCGGCGCTTTGGGGCCCGATGTTCAGCAGGCCGCCCTTGTCGACCCAGGCGATCGAACCGCCGCCCGCGCCGATGGTGGCGATCTCGATCATCGGCTGGCGGATCGTCATGCCGAAGTCGATGGATGTCTGCGGGCTGAGCATCGACTGCCCGCCCGCCACCAGCGACACATCGAACGAGGTGCCGCCCACGTCGCCGGTGATCACATCGGGGTATCCGGCCATCTGCGCGATGTAGCCCGCAGCGATGACGCCCGCCGCCGGACCGCTGAGCGCCGTGCGCACCGGCACCGCACAGGCGGTCTGGGCGCTCATCACGCCGCCGTTGGACTGGACGATCATGAATTCGCCACCAAACCCGCCGTCGCGCAACGCGGTTTCCAGCCGATCGAGGTAGCCCGCGACCTCGGGTTGCAGGTAGGCGTTCAGCGCGGTTGTCGAAAACCGTTCGAATTCGCGGATCTCGGGAAGGATCTCGGACGAACACGACACATGCGGGTTGGGCCACATTTCCCGCACCGCCGCGACGGCACGGGCCTCGTTTTCGGGATTGGCATAGGCATTGGCGAACAGCACGGCCACCGCCAGACAGCCCGCGTCGCGCAGCCTGGCGGCCGCCGCGCGCACCGCGTCCAGATCGACAGGCGTGCGCACCGTGCCATCGGCCAGCGTGCGCTCGGGCACCTCGAGCCGCAGGTCGCGCGGCACCACCGGTTCGAAATCGCCGCGCAGGCCCCAGGTGCGCGGCCGGTCACGGCGCCGCATCTCCAGAACGTCGCCCAGACCGGCGGTGGTGATCACGCCGATCCGCGCGCCCTTGCGCTCGAGCAGCGCGTTGGTGCCCGCCGTTGTGCCATGTACCACCGTGGCGATCCGCGACAGATCGGATTCGTGGCGCCCGATGCCGGCCAGAAAGCCGCCCGACTGGTCAGGGCGTGTTGTCGGCACCTTGGCAACCTCGGCCCGGCCCGTCGATTCGTCGAGGATGAAGACATCGGTGAAGGTGCCGCCCACGTCGACACCGACCATCTTGCCGGTTTCCGGCTTGCCCGTGGCTGGTTTACCGGTCATTGCCCCGCCTCCCGCCATGCGTCGCCGTAGGTGGCCGTGGCCGCGTCGGCGCTCAGGTATCCCTTGGCCACATCGCGGGCCACCGCCTGTGCAGGCCGGTCGTGCGGCGCGCCATAACCGCCGCCCCCCGGCGTTTCCAGCCGCACCGACTGGCCTTTTTTCAGCGCGATGCCCACCATTTTCGAAACCAGCGGCGGCGCGTGCCAGCCGTCGTCCTGTTCATAGACAAACCGGTTCATCGCCGCGGCACCGCCACCGGCGACACCCTGCGGCGCGAAGCGCCCGCGTTCGCCAAACAGAAACGCGCGGGCGTTTTCCTCAAGCAGTTCGATCTCGTACACCGCGCCCAACCCGCCGCGATGGGCCCCTGCACCGGCGCTGTCGGGGCGCAGCGCCCATTTGCGGAACATCACCGGATAAGCCGCTTCGAGGATCTCGAGCGGCGGGATCGTCGCGGTGGATATCGGCGCATTTCCGTGGTTCAGGCCGTCGGTCTCGGGCGATCCGCCATGGCCGCCGCCAAAGAACGAGAACATCACCCAGGGTTGGCCGTTGGCACGTTTGCCCGACAAGGACAGCGCGTTGATGGTGCCATAGGCATTGGCCACCACGCGGTCCGGCGCGGCCTGTGCGGCGGCGCTGAAGATCACGTCGATCATGCGCAGGATGGTTTCGGTGTAGCCGCCCACCGGGGCCGGAAACGCCGCCGACAGCAACGATCCTTCGGGCACCACCACATCGATCGGGCGCATCACGCCGGCGTTGGCCGGAAGGCCGGGGAACATGTGCTTGATCGCCACATAGGCGGTGGCGACGGCGGTGGGCAGCGCGATGTTCACCGGGCCCGCCGTCACCGGGGCGGTGCCGGTGAAATCCAGCGTCATGCGGTCGCCGCGGATCTCGAGCGCGACGCGGATCGGCAGCGCGGCATCGGAAATCCCGTCGTTGTCCAGATAATCCTCGGCCTCCCAGCGGCCATCGGGCAGCGCCTCGAGTTCGGCGCGCATCAGCGTTTCGGCCCGTGTGCCCAGCGCCGTCAACGCGGCGGCCACGGTTTCGGCGCCGTATTCATCCAGAAGCGCATCCAGCCGCCGCACACCCAGGTCAAGCGCGTTCAGCTGCCCGTTCAGATCGCCCTGCGCCGATTGCGGCAGCCGGGTGTTGCGCATCAGGATATCGACGATGTCCTGCTGCATGATGCCACCGCGCGCGATGCGCACCGGCGGCAGCACGAAGGCCTCCTGGAACGCATCGGTGGCGGCGGGATTGTAGTTGCCCGGCACCGCGCCGCCCACATCGTGCCAGTGCCCGACCGAGGCAAGATAGCAAAACAGCCGGCCGTCGCGGAAATAGGGCCGCACCAGGCGCATGTCGCTGAGATGCGTGCCGCCTATATGCGCATCGTTGAAGATGTAGATGTCGCCATCGGCCAGGTCGCCGTCGGCGGCGGCCTTTTCGATGACCGCCTTCACCGCGAAGGCCATCACCCCGACGAAGATCGGCAACCCGGATTTGCCCTGCACCAGGGTATCGCCGGTCTGCGCATGATACAGGCCGTGGCTGGCATCATGGGCTTCGGCGATGATCGGGTTGAAGGCCGACCGAAACAGCGTTGCGTCCATCTCGTCGGCGATCTGCTCCATGCGCCCGGCCAGAACGGCCAATGTGATCGGATCGATTTCGGTCATGCCCGCGCCCTTGTTTCTGCCATGTCGTTCCACACGTCCTGCCGGATCAGCAGACCTGCCGAGATTTCGAAGCGGTCGATGAAGCGGATGCCGTCGAAGCGGGTTCCATCGTGCCATTCGCCGGCCAGCGTGCCCCGGCAATAAACCGTTTCAGGCGCACCCGGCACCACGTCAAAACCATCGTAAGCCTTTGTTACACTGCGATACCTTGGTGCAGCCCAGGCGATCAGCTGGTCCAGTTCGGTCATCGGTGGCGTGGCCGGAAACCGCATTGTGAACCCCGGCGCCAGACAGGCGCGCGCCGCCTGCAGGTCGCGCGCCTCCATCGCCGCCAGGAACCGCCGCACCAGCGCTTCCGCTGCCTGGGCGCCGGCGCTGTCTGGCGCTGGCTGCGCATGCGGGCCGCTCACCGGATCCGCCGGGTGAGGGGCCGGCAAGCAGCCCGGTGCGCTTCTGGCGATGGCATGGCGTGTTCCCCCTGTCTCGGTCAACCTGTGTCACAACTAGAACAGGTAACGACCAAAGTAAAATGCAAATATACCGGCCCATCATATGATACAGGCTTGCCTTTGAGCGGACAGGTGCTACCGTTTCGGCATGGAATCGAAGCTGACAGCACAAGCGGGCCGCGTGCGCCCACCCGAGGGGGGCAAGTCCCGCCGGGTGTACCTGTTGCTGCGCGACGAAATTGCAAACGGGCACTATCCGGTCGGTTCGGTCCTGCCCAGCGAGGACCGGCTGGGAAAAATGTACCGGGTGTCGCGTGTGACCGTGCGGCGCGCGCTGAAATCACTGACCGATGACGGGCTGATCGAAAAACGCATGGGCGCGGGTTCGACCGTGATCGCCGCGCGCGCCGATGCCGCCGATCTGGCCGCCGACATGGCCACGCTGATCCCGCAGGTGGCCGATATCGGGCGGCAAAGCTCGGCGCGGTTGCTGTCGTTCTCGTATGGCACGCCACCCGACGCGGTGGCCCGCGACATGCGGCTTGACCCCGGCGCACGGGTGCAGACGGCGGTGCGGGTGCGCGTGGCCGAAGGCACGCCGTTTTCGCATCTGACAACCCATGTCCCCGAAACCATCGCGCGCAATTACTCGGAAACCGATCTGGCGACATCGCCGCTTTTTCAGCTGCTCGAACGCAGCGGGGTCAAGATCGCCTCGGCGCGGCAATCGGTGACCGCCACGCTGGCATCGCCGGATGTGGCCGAGGCGCTGGAGGTGGCGGTGGCATCGCCGCTGTTGTCGCTGACCCGGTTGGTCGCGGACGATACCGGCACGGCCGTCGAACACCTGACGGCGCTGTACCGACCCGACATGTTCCGGCTGGAAATGGCACTGCACAGGGTCGGCGGCGGCGACGACCGGCATTGGGAGCCGGTGATCGGCACCGCCGAACGCGCGAGGGCCGCCGAATGAGCCGCACGCTCTTCGCCAAGCTCTGGGACCGTCACGCGATCACCACCCGCGAAGACGGCGCATCACTTCTGTGGATCGACCGGCATTTCGTGCACGAGGGATCGCACCACGCCTTCGCGCGCCTCGATCAGCGGGGATTGCCGGTGGCACGGCCCGACCTGACCTTCGGGGTGACAGATCACTATGCCCCCACCCGCCGCGACCGCACACCCGACGCCGACATCGCCCGGATGATGCGCACGCTGGATGAGAATTGCGCGCGTCAGGGCATCCGTCATTTCGGCCTGGCCGATCCGCGCCAGGGCATCGTGCATGTCATCGGCCCCGAACAGGGGCTGACCCTGCCGGGGCTGACAATAGTTTGCGGCGACAGCCATACCTCGACGCATGGCGCGTTCGGCGCATTGGCCTTCGGGATCGGCGCGACCGAGGTGGCGCATGTTCTGGCGACCCAGACGATATGGCAGAAACCGGCGCGCACGATGCGCATCACCGTCGATGGCACCCTGGCACCGGGCGTCGGCGCGAAGGACATCGCCCTGGCCTGGATCGGGCGGCTGGGCGCCGAGGGCGCGCGTGGCCATGTCATCGAATATGCCGGATCGGCGATTTCCGGCCTGTCGATGGAGGGACGGCTGACGCTGTGCAACATGTCGATCGAAGGCGGTGCGCGCTGCGGACTGATCGCCCCCGATGCGATCACCCGCGCCTATGTGGCCGGCCGCCCGCAGGCGCCGGCCGACATGGACGCCGCCGAGGCGGACTGGTCCACGCTGTTCAGCGATCCGGATGCGGTGTTTGACCGCGAGGTGGCGCTGGACGCCGCCCGGATCGCGCCGGTGGTCACCTGGGGCACCAGCCCCGAACACGCGCTGCCGATCACCGGCACCCTGCCCGATCCCGCCCGCGCGGCCCCCGACGAGGCCGGCCAGATCGCCGATGCGCTGGCCTACATGGGGCTGAGCGCCGGGCGCCCGATTGCCGGAACGCCGATCGATCAGGTGTTCATCGGGTCTTGCACCAACGGGCGGATCGAGGATCTGCGCGCAGCGGCGCAGGTTCTGCGCGGCCGCCGGGCGCGGGTGCCGGGGATGGTGTCGCCCGGATCGGCGCCCATCAAGGCACAGGCCGAACGCGAAGGGCTGGACCGGGTCTTCGCCGAAGCCGGGCTGGAATGGGTCGCTTCGGGCTGTTCGATGTGCGTGGGCATGAACGGCGATCTGGTGGCCGCCGGCAAGCGCTGCGCCTCGACAACCAACCGCAACTTCAAGGGCCGGCAGGGTCCGGGCGCCCGCACCCACCTGATGAGCCCCGCAATGGTGGCCGCCGCCGCCGTCACCGGAGAGCTGACCGATCTGCGCGGCCTGCTGGCGGGGCGCGGCACGGCATGAGCGGCTGGCAAACGCATAACGGCCGGGCCGCGCGGCTGATGCTTGACAACGTGGACACCGATCAGTTGATCCCGGCGCGCTTCATGTCGACCCCGCGCAGCGCCGGCTACGGCGATTTCCTGCTGCACGACCTGCGCGCCAGCGGCACCGCCGTGATCGATCCCGGCGTCAGCGTTCTGATCGCCGGGCGCAACTTTGGCTGCGGTTCGTCGCGCGAGGCGGCTGTCTATGCGCTGGTCGATTTCGGGATCCGCGCGGTTCTGGCACCCGGTTTCGGCGACATCTTCGCGGCCAATGCCGCCAACAACGGGCTGCTCTGCGCTGTGACAGACACCGCCGCCCTGACGACAGACACGACGATCCACATAGATCTGGCCGCGCTGACGATCCGGCAGGGCGCGCATACCTCGGGGTTCGACCTCGATCCGGTGTGGCAGCGCAAGCTGATCAACGGCTGGGACGACATCGACCTGACCACACGGGCCGCCGGGACCATATCGGATTTTTCGGCTGCCTACGCGGTGCGGCACCCCTGGACCGTTCCGCGACAAGGATAAACACCGGGGCACACCCCCATACAGAACCGGGGTTCGCCCCGCCAACAAGGAGAAGACGATGCGCAACACACTGATCGGCGGGCTTGCCGCCGCAACCACCGCCTGGGGCACCATGGCGCTGGCCGAGGAAACGGTCACCGCCGTCCACGCCTTTCCCGAAACCCTGATCTACACCCAAAGCTTCCTGAGCTTTGTGGACAAGGTCAACGCCGCCGGCGAAGGCGTGGTGCAGATCGAGGTGCGCGGCGGCCCCGAGGCCATCGGCATGTTCCAGCAACCCGACGCGGTGCGCGACGGCATTGTCGATATGGTCTACACGCCGGGTTCGTTCTATGGCGGCACCGTGCCGGAAAAGGACGCGATGGTCGCATCGAACCTGACAGCGGTCGAAACCCGCACCAATGGCGGCACCGCGCTGATGGACGAGATCCATCAGGAAAAGATGGGCGTGAAGTACCTCGGCTGGTTCGACAGCGGCGTGTGCTATAACCTGTGGACGCGCGACGCCCCCGAATTCGACGATGCCGGCAACCTGAAGGTCGACGGCCTGAAACTGCGCGGCAACGCCGTGTACAATGCGTTCTTTTCCAACTATCTGGGCGCGCAGGTCATCGACCTGCCCACCGGAGATGTCTATGCCGCATTGCAGCGCGGCGTGGTCGATGCCACCGGCTGGACCCAGATCGGCCTGATCGACCTGAAGTGGAACGAGTTCCTGAACTACCGGATCGAGCCGTGCTTCTTCTCGACCGACCTGGGCGTTATCGTCAACCTCGAGAAATGGAACAGCCTGTCCGAGGAGGCCCGCACCATCCTTCAGGACGTGGCGATCCAGCACGAGCAAGACAGCGTCGAAGCGCTGAAAGCCAAGAAAGACGCCGATTTCGCCGCGCTGGACGCCGCCGGAATGCAGGTTGTCACGCTTGAAGGCGAGGCCCGTGCCAACTATCTGGCCGCCGCGCGTGAAAAAACCTGGGAGCGGATGCAGGGCCTGATGGCCGACAGCCCCCAGGGCGATGGCAACTATGACACGCTGATCTCGCTCTACTACGATCTCGACCGCTGATCGAGACAACGGCGCGCCCGCTTGCACGGGCGCGCCCCCTGCCCGAAAGGCCACGCGATGCGTCCGATCCTGCGCGCCTATACCTTCGTGATATACGCCATGGCCTTTGCTGCCGGCGCGACGCTGGTCTGGCTGATGGTGTCGGTGATCGCCTCTGTGGCGATGCGCAACCTGGGGATTCAACCCTTTGCATGGCTGTTCACCTCCGCCGAATACGGGCTGCTCTACATGACGATGCTGGGCGCTCCGTGGCTGGTACGTGAAAAGGGCCATGTGCACATCGAACTGGTCACCGCCGCGCTGCCCGACGGCCTGCGCAGCGTGGTCAGCCGCGCGGTTGCCGCGCTGTGTGTGCTGGTTTGCGGCATTCTCGCCTGGAAAGGCGCCGATCTGTTTCTCACCAACATCGCCCGCAACGATTTCGACGTGCGCGCCTATTTCTTTCCACGCTGGATTCTCACCGTGTCCTTCCCGCTCAGCTTCGGGCTGATGGCGGTCGAATTCGCGCGGTTCGTCTTCGGCACCGACCTGATGCATTCGGGCAAAGCAGGGATCCACGAGTGATGGAATGGTACGAGGCGCTGGCCCTTCTGGTCGGCACGATCATGGCGCTGATGGCGCTGGGCATGCCGGTGGCGCTGGCTTTCCTGGCGGCCAACATCCTGGGCGCCTGGGTGTTCATGGGCGGCGAACGCGGGGTCAGCCAGTTGCTCAACAACGGCTTCGGCTCGATAACCAGCTTCGCGCTGGTGCCGATCCCGCTGTTCCTGCTGATGGGCGAAATCTTCTTTCACACCGGCCTCGGCGGGCGGATGTTCAACGCCATCGACAAGCTTCTGGGCCGGCTGCCCGGACGGCTGTCGTATGTCACGGTCATGGGCGGCACCGCCTTCGCCACGCTCTCGGGTTCGTCGATGGGGTCCACGGCGCTGCTCGGCTCGCTGATGGTGCCAGAGATGACCCGGCGCGGCTACAAGAAGCACATGTCCGTCGGCCCCATCCTGGGCACCGGCGGCCTTGCCATCATCATCCCGCCCTCGGCCCTCGCGGTGCTGCTGGCGACGCTGGCGCAGATCGACGTGGCCGCCCTGCTGATCGCGGGCATCGTGCCGGGGCTGATCCTCGCGGCGCTTTACATCGGTACGATCTGGCTACAAACCCGCAGCGATCCCGACGCCGCACCCGCCTATGACGTACCGGCCCAGACCGCCGGCGCCAAACTGCGCATGGTTCTGCGCGACGTGGTGCCGATGGTCGGCGTGATGGTGATCATCGTGGTGATGATGGTCGCCGGCATCGTCACCCCTTCCGAAGCCGCCGCCTTCGGTGCGCTCGGCGTGCTGCTCCTGGCCGCGGTGTTCCGCTGCCTGACGCTCGAGGCGGTGCGCAAATCCGTCACCGGCGCCCTGCGCGTCACGCTCATGGCCTATCTCATCGTCTTCGGATCGGCCACCTTCAGCCAGCTTCTGGCCTTCTCCGGCGCATCGCGTGGCCTCATCCAATGGGCAACATCCTTTGATCTGGCACCGATTCTGATGCTGCTGGTTATGTTCGCGGTCCTGCTGGTGCTCGGCATGTTCATGGAGCAGATCTCGATGATGCTCCTCACGGTTCCGATCTTCTTTCCGCTGGCGACAACGCTGGGCTTCGATCCGGTCTGGTTCGGCCTGATCATGCTGCTCGCACTCGAGATAAGCTTCACCACCCCGCCCTTCGGCCTGCTCCTCTTCGTGATGAAAGGCGTCGCCCCGCCCGACACCACGATGCGCGACATATACCTGTCGGCGCTGCCCTTCATCGGCTGCTCGCTCCTGCTCGTCGGCCTGCTGATCGCCTTCCCGCCCATCGCCACCTGGCTGCCCGGCCTGTAGCACCGCACAGCCCCCGGCTTCATCTTGCCGGAAAAACTCCCGCCGGAGGCTCCCTCGGCCCCCGCGCGCGCCCACATTGGCAGCAGAGTGCCCCGATCGCCGGTCAGCCGGGATAATGCAGCGTCTTGACCTCCTGGAAATCCTCCAGCCCCAGCATGCCGCCCTCGCGGCCGTTGCCGGATTGCTTGAACCCGCCAAAAGGCGAGCCATAGTTGAAACCGCCGCCATTCCAGTGGATCATCCCGGCGCGAATGCCACGCGCCACCCGCTCGAACCGCTCGCGGCTTCCGGTCTGGACATATCCGGCCAGGCCGTAGGGCGTGTCGTTGGCGATGTCCACCGCCTCCGCCTCGCCGGTGAACTTCATGATCGCCAGCACCGGGCCGAACACCTCCTGGCGCGCGATGGTCATGTCCGGCGTGACATCGGCAAAGACCGTGGGCCGCACCCAATATCCGGCGTCGCGGCCGGCCGGCTTGCCCGGCCCGCCCGCGACCACCCGCGCGCCCTCGGCGACGCCCGCCTCGATCAGCGCCTGGACGCGGCCGAACTGTATGTCGCTGACCAACGGGCCGATATGCGCCCCTGGCAGCGCCGGGTCGCCCACCTCGGTGGCCTCGGCGGCGGCGCGGGCCAGATCGACCACCGTGTCATAGATGCTGTCCTCGACGATCAGCCGGGTCGGCGCGTCGCACGACTGGCCGGTGTTGTAAAAGCATTCGTCCACCGATGCCGCGATCCGCGCCGGCAGGTCTTCACAGTCGGCAAACACCACATTGGGCGATTTGCCGCCCAGTTCCAGCGTCACCCGCTTGACCGTTTCGGCGGCATCGCGCGACACGGCTGTGCCCGCACGGGTCGATCCGGTGAACGACATCATCGCGATGTCCTTGTGACGCGACAGCGCCGCGCCGGCCACCGCGCCTTCACCCTGTACCATGTTGAACACGCCAGCCGGAAAGCCCGCGTCGGCGATCAGCTGGGCATACATCACCGATGAAAGCGGCGTGAACTCGGACGGTTTCAGAACGCAGGTACAGCCCGCCGCCAGCGCCGGAAGAACCTTCAGCGTGATCTGGTTCAGCGGCCAGTTCCACGGCGTGATCAGGCCGCAGACGCCGATCGGCTCGCGGGTCAGCACATCGCCGTTGGGCAGTTCCTCTCGCGCGGCCTGCGCCTCGAGCGCGTCTATGAAACCCTGCAGATGCCCCACCGCCACATCGGCCTGCGCCTCCAGCGCCATGTCGATCGGCGCCCCCATCTCCAGCGATATCGCCTTGGCCAGATCCGGCAACCGCGCCTGCGACAGCGCCAGAAGGTTGCGCAAAAGCGCCAGACGTTCGGCCTTGGGCGTCATCGACCACGGCCCGAAAGCCGCAACCGCCGCGGCAACGGCACGGTCCACATCCGCCTGCCCGCCCAGAACGATGTGGCCCAGAACGGTTTCGTCGGCCGGATTGATCACCGGCATGTCGGTTCCATCCAGCGGCGCGGTCCATGCGCCATCGACAAAATGCAGACCCAGTCGTGCGAACGTCGCGTCGAGCGCGGCGGATTGCGGTGCGGTATCCATCGGAAAAACCCTCGTTGCGGTGATACCGCCACTGTGGCACCGCCGCGCGTCGCGATCAATGGGCTGGGCGTTCCGCCTTTTTCTCCCAGCGGCCGCTTTCTTCCGACCAATAGAGCGCGGCGCACCCCGCCCCGGTCAGCGCCTTCCATTGCTCGCGCGCCCGCGCCACCGCATCGGGATCGTTGCCATCGAACAGAACGCAGACGCGCTGCATCGCCGTCACCTCGTCGGGGCGCAGCGCGGCGCCGTCCACCGTCATCAGGCAATCGGGGCGGTTGGCCGCCGCCTGCCCCGCCACCGTCAGCAGCACCGGCTGATCCGCGTCATGGGCGCCGCCGGCCAGCCCGTGCGGCGCGAAGCCCTCGCGCGGCATGGCCAGCCACAGCCGTTCGTCCAGCCATGCCATCCGCCCCGCATCGCCGCCGCGCACCGCGATGCGCCAGCCCGCCTGCCGGGCCTTGTCCAGAAGCTGCGGCAGCGTCACCTCGACGGGGTTGCGCGTCAGATGATAGAAATAGGCGGCGCCCATTCTCGCTCCCGTCAGCTTTCGAACATGTCCCGCACCAGACGGTTCAGCGCCATCACCCCCCACCCCGATGCACCCTTGGGCGCATAGCGGGTTTCGGATTTGACCGACGCAACACCAGCGATGTCCAGATGGATCCAGGGGGTTTCTTCCTTGACGAACCGTTTCAGGAACTGCGCCGCGGTGATGGATCCGGCGGGCCGGCCGCCGACGTTCTTCATGTCGGCGATCGCCGATTTCAGCTGATCGTCATAGGCCTTGCCCAGCGGCATCCGCCAGGCGCCTTCACCTTCCGCCTCGGCGGCCTTCAGGAAGGCGTTGCACAGCGTATCGTCGTTGGAAAACACGCCGGCGTTTTCATGGCCCAGCCCGATGATGATGGCACCGGTCAGCGTTGCCAGATCGATCATCCCGGCCGGCGCAAAGCGTTCCTGCGCATACCACATCACATCGCACAGAACCAGACGGCCCTCGGCATCGGTGTTGATCACCTCGACGGTGTCGCCCTTCATCGACCGGACCACATCGCCCGGACGGGTCGCGTTGCCCGATGGCATGTTCTCGACCAGACCGACCAGGCCCACAACATTGGCCCGCGCGCCGCGCAGCGCCAGCGCGCGCATGGTACCGGCGACGACGCCGGCGCCGCCCATGTCCATCGTCATGTCTTCCATGCCGCCCGCGGGTTTCAGCGAAATGCCGCCGGTGTCGAACACCACGCCCTTGCCGACCAGCGCCAGCGGCGCGGCATCCGCCTCGCCGCCCTTCCACTGCATCACCACAACCTTCGACGGGCTGTCCGATCCCTGCCCCACGCAAAGCAGCGTGCGCATCCCCAGTTCGGCCAGTTGCGCCTCGTCCAGAACCTCGACCTCGAGCCCCAGCGCCGTCATCTCGGCCAGACGATCGGCGAATTCCGTCGTGGTCAGAACATTGGCCGGTTCGCTGACCAGATCGCGCGTCATCAGCACGCCCTCGGCCACCGCCAGAAGCGGCGCCGCCTCGGCCTCGATTTCGGCGGGGCGCGTCGCGTGCACTGTCACCGGGCCGGCGGGGTCCGCCGGCGTATCGGTCTTGTGGGCGTCAAAGCTGTAGTCGCGCAGCGCGATCCCCAGCGCCAGTTCGGCCGCCGCGCGCTGCGCACCGGCGAAGACCGTCAGCGCCGCCCGCGCCTTCAGCCGGGCCAGCGCCACCCCCGCGGCACGCGCATCGGCCACGCCCGCACGGTCGGGCAGAACCACCACATCCAGCGCATCCGCCGCCATGCCGCCGGGCATCGCCAGCGTGTGTACCTGGCCGGCGCGGGATTTCTCGAAGCCCTTGCTTTCCAGCAGCCGCGCCACGGCGCCACGGGTCAGACGGTTGGCGCGGCGCGCCTCGGGTTTCATCTTGCCGTCGGGCGTGACGATCACCGCCACCCGGCCCGTGGCGCTGGCGATGCTGTCCAGATCGGTTTCGACAAAGGCGATCTGTGTTGTACGGCTCATGCGGCGCTCCCTGATTTGACCCAGCCACAGACCTAGCCCGCCAGGCGGCGGTTGACCAGATAGCAGTTTCCGCCGTTGCGCGATTGCTCTAGTCTCGCGTCACTGACTGCCGCTGCCCGGGGGGGACGCCGACCGTGTCGAAATACGACAGATATGTGCTGTCGCACCTTTTGCTGTTGTTCGGCTTTTTCGCGCTGATCCTCGTGGCGGTGTTCTGGATCAACCGCGCGGTGGTTCTGTTCGACCGGCTGATCAGCGACGGCCAGTCGGCGCTGGTGTTTCTGGAGTTCACTGCGCTGGGCCTGCCCAACCTGATCCGCATGGTCCTGCCGATGGCGGTTTTCGCGGCGGCGGTCTATCTGACCAACCGGTTGAATTCGGAAAGCGAACTGACGGTGATGCAGGCCACCGGATCGGGGCCCTGGCGGCTGGCGCGGCCGTTTCTGGCATTCGGCGCGGTGGCGGCGGTGATGATGGGGATTCTGACCCATGTGCTGATGCCGGCCTCGATCAAGCAACTGGCCGAGCGCGAGGCAGAAGTGTCGCGCAACGTCACCGCGCGGCTTCTGACCGAAGGCGCGTTCCTGCACCCGGCGCCGGGTGTCACCTTCTACATCCGCCAGATCGATCCGGATGGCACCCTGAACGACGTTTTCCTTTCAGACCGGCGCGCGCCGGACCGGGTTCTGACCTACACCGCGGCGCGCGCCTTTCTGGTGCGCGATGCCGATGGCGGTGCCCAGCTGATCATGGTCGACGGCATGGCCCAGCGCCTGATCGAAACCGATCGGCGGCTGTCCACCACGAACTTCGAGGATTTCTCGTATGACATCACCGCGCTGATCCGCAGCGATACCACGCGCGGGCAGAACATACGGTCGCTGGGCACGCTTGAACTGCTGCGCGACCGCGCGCGGCTGGAAACCCTGCCCGGCTTCACCGCCGGGCGCCTGGCCGAAGAGCTGCACCTGCGCTTCGCGCGGCCGCTGGTGGCGGTGGCGGTGGCACTGATCGGGTTTTCCACGCTGATGCTTGGCGGTTTCTCGCGGTTCGGCGTGTGGCGCCAGATCCTGCTGGCTTTCGTGCTGCTGATCGTTCTCGAAGTGATGCGCAGCGTCGTGGCCGAACCGGTGCTGGCGGACGCGGCCCTGTGGCCGCTGATCTATCTGCCGGGGCTTTGCGGGCTGGCGGTGGCGGCGGCCTTCCTGCACCTGTCGGCGCGCCCGATCCAATGGCGCCGACGGCGCGGTACGGCAGAGATCGCGCCATGATCCTGCATCTCTATTTCGCGCGCCGCTTCGTGCAGAGCCTGGGGCTGATCACCGGGATTTTCCTGGTCTTGCTGGTGCTGATCGACCTGATCGAACAGCTGCGCAAGTTCGAAGGCGTCGACATCACCCTGCGCCAGCTTGGCCAACTGATGCTGCTGAACGCCCCCGGAGCGATCAGCGAGATCCTGCCTCTGATCATGATCCTGGCCACCGTGGTGCTGTTCGTCGGGCTGGCGCGGTCCAGCGAATTGATCGCGGTGCGCGCGGCGGGGCGGTCGGGGCTGCGGGCGCTGGTCGCGCCGGTGCTGGTGGCCGTCGCCATCGGCGCTCTCGCCGTCACCACGCTCAACCCTATCGTCGCCGCCACCTCGAACCGCTATGCGCAATTGTCCGAAACCTACCGCACCGGCAGTGCCGCTGCCCTGTCGATCAGCGGAGAGGGCCTGTGGCTGCGCCAGGGCAGCCAACGCGGTCAGTCGGTGATCCACGCCGGCGGCTACAGTGGCGATGCGCTTATCCTGTTTGACGTGACCATCATAAGCTATGCCCCCGGCGGCGGCCCGGTGCGCCGCATCGAGGCCGGATCGGCCGCTCTCGAGGATGGCGGCTGGACGCTGCGGCAGGCAAAGGTATGGCCGCTGACGGCGGGGCTCAATCCCGAAACCTCGGCGGCGCGCCACGAAAGGCTGCGCATCCCCTCGTCTCTGACCGAAGAGCGTATCCGCGATTCGCTGGGCACCCCGTTCGGGATTTCGGTGTGGGATCTGCCGGACACCATCCGCGACATGGCCGAAGCCGGGTTTTCGACCAAACGACACGAGGTCTGGTTGCAGGCCGAACTGGCGCGGCCGCTGTTTCTGGTGGCGATGGTCCTCGTTGCGGCAGCCTTTACCATGCGCCATACAAGATCGGGGGGCACCGGCATCGCGGTGCTGGTGTCTGTTCTTTTGGGGTTCTGCTTGTACTTCATTCGCAATTTCGCGGCGATCCTCGGCGAAAACGGCCAGATCCCCGTGGCGCTGGCGGCCTGGGCCCCGCCGGTGGCCTCGGTGATGCTGGCATTGGGCCTGCTGCTCTACACGGAGGACGGCTGATGCGCGCGCTGCATCGGCTTCGGCTTCGGATTGGCGCGCTGGCCGCGCTGGCGTGGCTTGCACTGGCCGCCGCCGGCCCGGCACAGGAACGCCCGGCCGAAACGCCCGAGGCGCCGCCGCCCGCGGTTCTGATCGCCGACCGGGTGTCGCTGAGCGCCGCGCGCGAACTGATCGCCGAAGGCAATGTCACCGCCTACCAGGGCCAGACCCGGCTGACGGCGCGGCGCATCAGCTACGACAGCGCCACGGGCCTTCTGGACATCGAAGGGCCGATCCGGCTGACCGATGGCACCGATGTGACCGTTCTGGCCGATGCCGCCGCGCTGGACCGCGACCTGCGCAACGGGCTTCTGGCCGGAGCGCGGATGGTTCTGGATCAGCAGTTGCAAATGGCCGCGCTCCAGATGAGCCGCACCGACGGCCGGTATACCCAGCTTTACAAGACCGTGGTCACCTCGTGCCGCGTCTGCGCCGACGGCCGCGCGCCGCTCTGGCAGATCCGGGCGCGGCGGGTGATCCACGACCAGCAGGAAAAACAGCTCTACTTCGACGATGCCCAGTTTCGCATCGGGCAGGTGCCGGTGTTCTGGCTGCCACGCCTGCGCCTGCCCGACCCGACACTGAAGCGCGCAACCGGCTTCCTGATCCCTTCTGTGCGGTCCACGTCGCGGTTGGGCACCGGGATCAAGGTGCCGTATTTCTTCCGGCTGGGCGATCACGCCGACCTGACGCTGTCGCCCTACCTTTCATCGCGCACCAGCACGCTGGATTTCCGATATCGCCAGGCGTTCCGGCGCGGCGGCATCGAGCTGACCGGCGCCTACACCCGCGACGACCTGCTGGCGGATCAGCCCCGCGGCTATCTGTTCGGAACCGGCGGCTTTCAGTTGCGCAACGGCTTCCGGCTGAGCTTCGACATCGAATGGGCCAGCGACAATGCCTACCTTCTCGACTATGGCTACGAGGACCAGGACCGTCTGGCGACCGAAGTCGCGCTGACCCGCGTCAGCCGCGACAAGTTCACGCGCGCGGCGCTGATCCACTACGATTCGCTGCGCGACGGTGAAATCGAAAGCCGCCTGCCGACGGTGGTGGGCGACGTGATCCGCGAACGGCGGTATTTTCCGCGCCTGATCGGCGGCGAACTGCGGCTGGGCATGGCCGCCCACGCGCATTACCGCAGCTCGGACCTGGACGGTGTGGGCCGCGACGTTCTTCGCGCCACCGGCGAAATGGCATGGCTGCGCAGCTGGACCACGGCCGCCGGCCTGCGCGCCGACTGGCAGGTGGGTGTCGGCATCGACATCTTCGAAATCGGCCAGGACAGCGCCTTTGCCGACGAGGTCGCCCGGCTGGCCCCGATGACGGCGTTGACCCTGCGCGCCCCGCTGACCCGCGTGACCAGGAGCGGCGCAACCGAGTATCTCGAGCCGCTGTTGCAGATCGGATGGAGCGACGTCACCGGCGATCCGGTGCCCACCGACGAAAGCGGCCGCGTCGAATTCGACCAGGGCAACCTGTTGTCGCTGTCGCGGTTTCCCGCCGACGACGCGCGCGAACACGGCCCCGCGCTGGCCTACGGCGTGAACTGGTCACGCTACAGCCCTGGCGGATGGCACCATGCGCTGACCGTGGGCCAGGTTCTGCGCCGCGATCCGGTGGCCGGCTTCAGCATCAGCTCGGGCCTGTCGGGCAGCAGCTCCGACATCCTTCTGGCGGGCCAGATCCAGAGCGACTTCGGCCTCGATTTCAGCGCCCGCAGCCTGTTCAACGATGCGCTCGACGTGTCGAAGGCAGAACTGCGCGGCACCTGGTCCGGCGATTCCGCCAGCATCGGGGGCACCTTCGTCTGGCTGGGCGCCGATCCGGCCGAAGGCCGCGCCAGCACCGTGTCGGAGCTTTTTCTCGACGGCAGCTACGATCTGAACCGCTTCTGGACCGCCTCGGCAAGCTGGCGCTACGATGTCGCCGACACCCGCCCGGCAGCGGCGGGTATCGGTCTGGCCTACCGCAACGAATGCGTCGAGGTCGACCTTTCGCTGAACCGCCGGTATACCTCGTCGACAAGTGTTGAGCCTTCCACCGATTTCGGGTTTACCATCGCCCTGCGGGGCTTTGGCGCCACAAATGGTACAGAAAGATACGTCAGATCATGCAGCAGCTCGTAAAACTCGTGGTGGCCGCGGCCCTCGCCTGCGCCGGCGCCGGCGTGGTGGCGGCGCAAGGTCTGTTCGCGCCGGCCATCACCGTGAACGAAGACGTCATCACCACCTATGAACTGGAACAGCGCACGATGTTCCTGCGGCTGCTGCGCGCGCCCGGCGATGCCAGCGAAGAGGCGCGCAAGGCGCTGATCGAGGATCGCCTGAAACAGCAGGTGATCGAAAGCGTCGATCTGAAGGCATCGCCCGAACAGATCGAAACCGGGATGGATGAATTCGCGGCCCGCGCCAACCTCGGCCGCGAGGCTTTTATCGCGGCGCTGCGCGAGGGCGGTGTCGACGCCGAGACCTTCCGCGATTTCGTCGCCGTCGGGATCGGCTGGCGCGAGTATGTCCGCGCCCGCTTCTTGGGCCGTGCCCGACCCACCGATACCGAAATCGATCGGGCGATGGGCACCGGCGGTGGCGCCGGCGGCGTGCGGGTGCTGCTGTCCGAGATCATCATGCCGACAACGCCGCAAACCGAGGCCGAAGTGCAGGCGCGCGCCGAGCGCATTGCCGGCATCACCAGCTTTGCCGCCTTCTCAACCGAAGCGGCAACTCATTCGGCAACGAACACCCGCGCCGAAGGCGGGCGCATGCCCTGGATGCCGATCACCCAGCTTCCGGCGCAACTGCGGCCGCTGATCCTCTCGCTGGCCCCCGGCGAGGTTACGGCGCCAATCGGTCTGCCGAACGCCATCGCTCTGTTCCAGCTGCGCGATATCCGCGAAACCGCAACGCCGCCACCGACCTACGCCGCCATCGAATACGCCATCTATCATATCCCCGGAGGGCGCAGCGAAACCGCGCTGGCCCGGGCCGCCGACCTGCGGGCGCGGGTCGATACCTGCGACGATCTCTACGGCTTCGCACAGGGCCAACCGCCCGAAGTGCTCGAGCGCCACAGCCGCGCCCCCGCCGATCTGCCGCAGGAAATCGCGCTGGAACTGGCCAAACTGGACGAAGGCGAAATCTCGACCGCGCTGAGCGGCGGCAATGGCCAGACGCTGTTGGCGCTGATGCTCTGCGGCCGCACCGCGGCTCTGAACGAAAACGCCAGCCGCGAAGACGTGGCCACGGCGCTGACCCAAAGACGGCTAGAGGCACTGGCGCAGAGCTATCTCGACCAGTTGCGCGCCGACGCGGTGATCGTGGAAAGATGACAATGGCACCGATCGCCCTGACCTGCGGTGAGCCGGCCGGCGTAGGACCGGAAATCGCCGTGCGCGCGTGGCGGGAACTTCGGTCCGACTGTCCCTTCGTATGGATCGGCGATCCCCGCCATCTGCCGCCGGGAACACCCTTCGAAACGCTCGACGATGTCTTCGGGGCGGCCGCCATCTCGCAACGCGCGCTGCCGGTGGTGGCGCACCCCTTCGCCGGCGAGGCGGTGCCGGGGGTGCCGGACCCGGCCAACGCGCAGGGAGTGATCGACGTGATCGAACGCGCCGTGGCGATGGTAAACGCGGGCACAGCATCGTCGATCTGCACCGCCCCGATCCACAAGAAGGCGCTGATCGACGGCGCCGGATTCGCCTACCCCGGCCATACCGAATTCCTGGGCGCGCTGGCTGGCGGCGCGCAGGCCGTGATGATGCTGGCCTGTGACGAACTGCGCGTGGTTCCAACAACGGTGCATGTCGCTCTGGCCGACGTGCCGCGCGCCCTGACACCAGAGCTTCTGCGGCGCACCATCGAGATCACCGCCGACGCCCTGCGCACCAGGTTCGGCCTGCCGGCGCCACGCATCGCCGTTGCCGGGTTGAACCCCCATGCCGGTGAAAGCGGCGCCATGGGCCGCGAGGAACTCGACTGGATCGCCCCGCTCCTCGCGCAGATGCGCGCCGAGGGCCATGGCCTCAGCGGGCCTCACTCCGCCGATACGCTGTTTCACAGCCGCGCGCGGGCCGGTTACGATGCCGCCGTCTGCATGTACCATGACCAGGCTCTGATACCGATAAAGACCATCGATTTCGATCGCGGGGTCAACGTGACCCTCGGGTTGCCGTTCATTCGCACCTCGCCGGATCACGGCACCGCCTTCGACATCGCGGGAACCGGACGCGCCAACCCTGGCAGCCTGATCGCGGCGCTGCGGCTCGCGCACCGGATGGCACGATCTTGAAACTTCCTTTTGCAGGAAATATCCCCGCCGGAGGCACGCACTCTTCTGGCGCTCCCAAAGAGATTTATGCCTCCGGCGGGGATATTTGGAGCAAGTGGAAGACATGAGCGCGCTCGACGATCTGCCGCCTCTCAGCCGGGTAATCGCCACGCATGGGCTCAGCGCGCGAAAGGCGCTGGGGCAGAATTTTCTTCTGGATCTGAACCTCACCTCAAAGATCGCCCGTCAGGCGGGTGATCTGACTCAATGCGATGTGCTCGAGGTCGGACCCGGGCCGGGCGGGCTGACACGCGGGTTGCTCGGGATGGGCGCGCGGCGGGTGCTTGCCGTGGAAAAGGACGCGCGCTGTCTGCCGGCGCTGGAGGAAATCGCGGCGGCCTGTCCGGGGCGTCTGACGGTGATCGAGGGCGACGCGCTGGCCATCGATCCGCTCGCACATCTCGTGCCCCCGATCCGGGTGGCGGCCAACCTGCCCTACAACATCGGCACGGAATTGCTGGTGCGGTGGTTGACGCCGGATCAATGGCCTCCGTTCTGGCAGAGCCTTACCCTGATGTTCCAGCGTGAGGTCGCGGAGCGAATCGTGGCCCAGCCCGGCGGCAAGGCCTATGGACGCCTGGCCATCCTGGCCCAATGGCGGGCCGATGCACGCATCGTGATGTCGCTTCCACCCGAGGCCTTTACCCCGGCGCCGAAGGTTTCGAGCGCGGTCGTGCATCTGGTGGCACGGCCAGAGCCTCGGTTTCCCGCCGATCCGAAGGTGCTGTCACGGGTGGTGGCATTGGCCTTCAACCAGCGCCGGAAGATGTTGCGCGCCGCGTTGCGCGGGCTGGGGCCGGACATCGAAGACAGGTTGCGCGCCGCAGGCTTGTCACCGACGGATCGCGCGGAGCGGGTTCCGCTGGAAGGGTTTTGCGCCCTGGCCCGTCAGATCGCACAAAACTGAGGCCAGGCTACTCAGCCGCTTCGGGGCCGTTGTTGTCTTCTGAGGGGGCGGATTCCGGCGCCGTGGCCGCGGGTTTGCGTGCGCGCGGTTTGCGGCGTGGCGGTTTTGCCGCTTCTTCGGGCGTATCGACGAGGGTACTGCCGTCTGCGCCTGCCGCGTCATCGCCGCTGACCGGAAGTGCATCATTGGCCGCGGCGGGTTTCGGTTTGCGCCGTGTGCGGGCAGGTTTCGGTGTATCCGCTGCCGGTGCATCGCCATCATCGGCGCGCGCCTCGCGTTCGGCCTGACGCGCTTCGCGTTCCGCCTGTTGTGCTTCGCGTTCGGCCTGTTGCGCGGCTTCGCGCTCGGCGCGCTCGCGGTCGGCCTGGGCCTGGCGCTCGCGGTTCTGGCGCTCCTGCTCTTCGCGCCGCGCGTCCATTTCGCGCTGCGCCTCGCTGAGCAGGCGCAGGTAGTGTTCAGCATGCTGCTGAAAGTTTTCCGCGGCCACACGATCATTGCCCAATTGTGCGTCTCGCGCCAGCTGGTTGTATTTTTCGATGATCTGTTGCGGCGTGCCGCGCACCTTGCCTTCGGGGCCCGAACTGTCGAACACTCGGTTGATGACATTACCGCCGGAAGGCCTGTTTCTATTCGATTTGGAACGCGAACGCGATTTGGACGATCTCATGAAATGGGTCAGCGCCTTTAACTCAAGTGTCGTGGCATCCGTTTCGCGCCTCGTGCGCTCTGTCCCTCACCGGATGTTCGACGTATTGGGCTTGATGCCGCACCGGGTGCGCGAAAGGCACCTCTCGCAGTGGGCCCTTTGGAATAAGCATGTCCGGCTGCGGGTGACAAGGGGGGCCATCGCTTTTTAGCGGATTTTCGCGGCTATTTGCGGATCAATCACCACGAATTCATGGCATTGCCTCGATTTCCGCAACGATGACCCGGTCCCGGCCATCCAGATCCTGGTGCAGCGCCACCCTGTCGAAACCCGCAGCCCGCAACAGCGCTTCAACAGCCTGCGCCTGCGTCGGTCCGATCTCGAGGCACAGTCGCGCTCCCGTTGCGAGAAACCGCGGCGCTTCCGCCGCGATCCGTCGATAGGCACCGAGACCATCGCCGCCATCGGTCAGGGCTTCGCGCGGTTCGTGGTTGCGCACCTCGTCCGAAAGATCCGGCATTTCGTCCAGCGCGATATAGGGTGGATTTGCGACGATCAGATCGAACCGCCCACGCACATGGGTGAACCAGTCCGACAGTAAGATCCGCGCCCGCGCCTCGACCCGGTGCAGCACCGCATTCGCGCTGGCCTGCAGGCAGGCAGCCTCCGAGATATCCACGCCCAGCCCCTCGGCCTCGGGCATTTCCGCCAGCAGCGTCACCAGAAGGCACCCCGAACCGGTCCCGAGATCCAGAACCCGGTCAAACCGGCGCGACAAGGCCGCCTCGACCAGGGTTTCGGTTTCGGGCCGAGGATCGAGAACATCCCGGCTCACCTTGAACCGGCGCCCATAGAAGGCCCTTTCTCCCAGCAGATGCGAAACCGGCACCCGCACGGCACGCAGCGCGATCAACTGATCGTAGCGTTCGTCGATTTCCGGGCTCAGGTCTTCGGGCGCAATCAGCGTCACGCGGCTGGCTTCGATCAGCGCGGCATGCGCCAGCAGAACCCGCGCGTCGCGGGCCGGATCAGGAACCCCGGCGGCGCGCAACCGCGCAGTGGCCGCCACCATCGCTTCGGCCGCTGTCGTCATGTGCCCATCTCGGCCAACTGGCGCGCCTGCCCGTCGGCGATCAGCGCATCGACGATCTCGTCGAGATCGCCGGCCATTACCGCGTCCAGCCGGTACAGCGTCAGACCGATGCGATGGTCGGTCAGCCGCCCCTGCGGGAAATTGTAGGTCCGGATCCGCTCGGACCGGTCGCCCGATCCCACCTGCGCCGCGCGATCCGCCGACCGCGCGCTGTCGGCCCGCTGACGCTCCAGATCATAGAGCCGCGCGCGCAACACTTGCATCGCGATCTCTCGGTTGCGGTGCTGCGACTTCTCGGAACTCGTCACAACCACGCCAGTGGGCAGATGGGTGATGCGCACCGCCGAATCGGTCGTGTTCACATGCTGCCCCCCGGCCCCCGAGGCCCGCATCGTGTCAATTCTGATGTCCGCAGGATCGATGCGCACATCCACATCGGCGGCCTCGGGCAAAACCGCCACTGTCGCCGCCGAGGTGTGGATCCGCCCGCCGCTTTCGGTGGTTGGCACCCTTTGAACACGGTGAACCCCGCTTTCATACTTCATACGCGCAAAAACGCCGGCCCCGCGGATGTTCACGGTGGCTTCCTTCAGCCCGCCCAGTTCGGTCATCTGCACGTCAATCACATCAAACCCCCAGCCCTGCGCCTCGGCGAACCGCTGATACATCCGCAGCAGATCGGCCGCAAAAAGCGCCGCCTCGTCTCCGCCGGTGCCGGGCCGGATTTCCAGGATCGCCGCCCGCGCATCGGCTGCATCGCGCGGCAGCAATGCCAGTTGCAACGCCCGCTCCACACCCGGCAACCGCGCCTTCAACCCGGCAATCTCCTCCTCCGCCAGCGCCTTCATGTCCGGATCCGACAACAACGACCGCGCATCCGCAAGGGCCGCGCGCAGGTCGTGCCATGTGGTGATCTGCGCCACCACCGGCCGCAGTTCGGCATACTCGCGCGCAAGCGCGGCAATGTCGGCCCCCTCCGCCGACGCCATCGCCGCTTCCAGGAACTCGAACCGCTGGCGGATCTGCTCAAGACGTTCTTCGGGAACCATGGGGCGGAATGTCCGTGTTTATAAGGCTTTGGTCAGCTCGGGGACTGTGATACAATATAGGGATGAAACGCGCCAGCCTCCTCCTTGCCCTGCTCGCCGGCCCGGGCATCGCCGACGTCACCTCGCCCGGCGGAAAGACCGTCGATTGCTATTGCACCGATCGCAGCGGCGCGCGCGTCGAACTGGGGCAGATGATCTGCCTCCAGGTCGATGGCCGCATGTTCATGGCCCAGTGCCAGATGTCGCTCAACGTGCCGATGTGGCGCGAAATCGCCCAGGGCTGCCTGTCATCGCAATCCCGCCTGCCGCAGCCAGCCGTCGACGCGGGCGCGGTTGACGCCCAGATCTGACCGCCCGAACCTCAGCCGCGCAAAGATCTTCAGATCCGCGCCATCCTGCATCGCGGTGGTGTAGTCGGGAAACCCCACCACCCGCGAGCGTGTCACATAGGTGACCATCCCCTCCGACACATCCCCGGCCAATACCGTGGTCCGCGGCGCCGCGCGCGCGACAGCGTCGAACCGTTCCAGCGCCATCGCATCCGCCGGTACCAGACGGCGCACGCCCTGCGGCAGATCCGCATCCGCCGCGACCTGCGGCGCAACATGCCATCTCTTCGGCTGCAACGGCGCGGCCCGCACATAAACCGCCCCCGCCACCACCAGCGCCAGCACCACCCATCCCAGCATGATCGCTCCCTTTTTCATCTTGCCGGATAAACTCCCGCCGGAGGCTCCCACCCCCGCATCCCGCGCATCGGCTCAGCCCCGCATCCGCCAGCCCAGCAGGCACAACAGCTCTGTCGCCACATGCGCCCCGGCGATCGCCGTGGCGCCCGTCGTGTCGAACGGCGGCGAAACCTCCACCACGTCTCCGCCGCGGATGTTGATCCCGGCAATATCGCGCAGAATGGCTGCCGCCTGCGCCGAACTCAATCCCCCCCAGACCGGCGTGCCCGTGCCCGGCGCAAAGGCCGGGTCCAGCGCATCGATGTCGAACGAGACATAGCACGGATGATCTCCCACCACGGACCGGATGCGCGCGGCAACCGCCTCGGGCCCCATCGCGTGCACACTGCGCGCGTCGATCACCGTCAGGCCCGGCGTCTCAGGGCTCACCGTGCGAATGCCGATCTGCACCGACCGCGCCGGATCCACGACGCCCGACTTCATCGCCTTGTAGAACATCGTCCCGTGATCGACCCGGCTCATGTCGTCATCCACCCAGGTGTCGGAATGTGCATCGAACTGGATCAACGCCATCGGCCCGAACTTCTGCGCATAGGCGCGCAGGATCGGAAAGCTGATATAGTGATCCCCGCCCAGAACCACAGATGCGGCGCCGGCGCTCAGGATGCCGGCGACATGCGCCTCCAGAGCGGCCGGAAAAGCCGCAACCGAAGCATAGTCAAACGCCATGTCACCGTAATCGACAATGGCGCGCTCGCTCAGCACATCGAAAGGCCAGCCATAGGGCGGATCGAAAGCCTGCAACGCCGAAGCCTCGCGGATGGCGCGCGGCCCCAGGCGCGTGCCCGGACGGTTGGTGACCGCCTGGTCGAACGGCACCCCGGTCACGGCGATGTCGATGCCGGTCAGATCCTTGGTATAGCGCCGCCGCAAGAAGGATGTAGCGCCGCCAAAGGCATTCTCGAAAGAGGCCCCTCGAAGATCGGCGCGGGTGAATGCCTCGTCCACCTTCTCTGCTGCATCGTTCAACGCCATGTCGGCCTTTCCTTTCGCCAGTTGGATCAGATGCGGCCACGCAGGCGCGCAGGGGCCCGGCCGGGCATCATGCCGCCGGTTGCGCCCGCTCGACGAGCCGCGCGAAGAACGACGCGCCCACCGGGGCGATGTCGTCGTTGAAATCATAGCGCGGGTGATGCAGGCCGGCGGTTTCGCCCTGCCCGATGAAAAGATAGGCACCCGGACGCGCCCGCAGCATGTACGAAAAATCCTCGGCCCCCATTTCGCGCCCCGACCGCCCGTCCACCCGCGCCGCGCCGACGATCTCGCACGCGACAGCGGTGGCGAAATCCACCTTGGCCGGGTCGTTCACGGTGGCCGGATACCCTTCTTCGTAATCCAGCCGCGCGCTGACGCCATAGCTGGCCGCCTGCCCGGCGACGATGGCCTCCATGCGCGTCATGACCATGCGTTGCACCGCGTTGTCGAAACTGCGCACCGTTCCATTGAGAAATGCGTGCGACGGGATCACGTTGTCCACCGTGCCCGCATGGATCTGGGTCAGCGAGATCACCAGATCCTGCTGCGCGTTGTGGTTGCGGCTGACGATGGTCTGCAGGGCCTGCGCAATGCCGACGGCGGCCATCACCGGATCGCAGGTGTCCTGGGGCATCGCACCGTGCCCGCCGGTTCCGGTGATATGGATGGTGAAGGTATCGGCCGCCGCCATCAGCGGCCCCGGCGTGGTAAAGAATGCCCCCTCGGGCGCGCCCGGCGCATTGTGCAGCGCATAGACCTGGGAAATGTCGAAACGGTCCAGAACGCCCTCGCGCACCATCACCTCGGCGCCACCGCCGGCCTCTTCGCCGGGCTGGAACAACAGCGCCACACGGCCCGCGAAATTGCGTGTTTCAGCCAGGTAACGCGCCGCGCCCAGCAGCATGGTGGTGTGCCCGTCGTGCCCGCAGGCATGCATCCGCCCGGCATGAACCGAAGCATGCGCCGCGCCGGTTTCCTCGTTGATGGGCAACCCGTCCATATCCGCGCGCAGGCCGATCGTCGGGCCCGGCGCGCGCCCCTGGATGATGCCCACAACACCGGTTTCCGCCACGCCTTCGTGGATTTCATCCACCCCGAATTCCGCCAGCCGGTCGGCCACGAACCGCGCGGTTTGGGGGCACGACATCGCCAGTTCCGGGATCGTGTGCAGGTGCTGGCGCCAGGCGGCCATGTCCGCGGCGTAATCGGCGATGCGGTTTACAATGGCCATGGCTGGACTCCGGCTCGGGGCTTTCGCTATGCATCTGACACCGGAATGGAGCCCGCCGCAATGCCCGATGACAGTCTGATCCACGACCCCGCCGGTGGAATCGACCGGCTGCTCGAAATCATGCGCCGGCTGCGCGATCCGCTCAGCGGTTGCCCCTGGGACATTGAACAGGACTTTGCGTCGATCGCGCCCTATACCATCGAAGAGGCCTATGAAGTGGCCGATGCCATCGAACGCGGCGACTGGCCCGAACTGGAAGGCGAACTGGGCGATCTGCTGTTGCAGACGGTCTATCATGCGCAGATCGGCGCCGAGGCGGGGCTGTTTTCCTTCGACAGCGTGGTGCGCGCGATATCCGACAAGATGGTGGCCCGCCATCCGCATGTCTTCGGCGATGAAAGCCGTGACAAGAGCGCGGCGCAGCAGACCGCCGACTGGGAGGCGATCAAGGCCGCCGAACGCGCGCAAAAGGCCCAGCGCGGCACGCTGGAAGGTGTCGCCGTGGGGCTGCCCGCGCTGCTGCGCGCGGCCAAGTTGCAAAAACGCGCCGCGCGGGTGGGTTTTGACTGGCCCGATATCGGCGGCGTTCTGGACAAGATTACCGAAGAGGCCGCAGAGCTGGCGGAAGCGCGCGACCATCTGGGCGCCGACCGGATCGAGGAGGAATTCGGCGATCTGCTGTTCGTCATGGCCAATCTGGGCCGGCATCTGGGTGTTGAACCCGAAACCGCCCTGCGGCGCGCCAACACCAAGTTCACGCGGCGCTTTGCCTCGATCGAAACCCGGCTGGCGGCGATGGGCAAGCGCCCGCAAGACAGCGATCTTGCTGAAATGGATGCCCTTTGGAACGCCGCCAAAGAGGACGAAAAGCGCGCCGCATCAGAGGATTGAACGCAATTCTTCAGGCAATACAACGCGCAGTGGATCGGCGTTCAGAGGTCCGGGATCGACGACCCAGCGCTTGCCCGCCCGCGTCAGGGCCCGCGCCAGCGCGGCGGCGGCCGGACCGAAGCCGCCACTGATGTCCAGCGGCCGCGCGCGCTGGAATATCTCGAACTCCTTCTCGCGGATCACGTCGGGCCGGGCCCAGTTGATCCAGTGACGGTCGGGCATCTCGGCCGGTTGCGCCGAAGCCCGGTTCGCCGCGCGGGCCCGCGCCACGATATCGGCCCGCGCCGCCATGCGTTCGGTATAGTCGGGCGTGACATAGTGCAGATGCACCAGCACCAGTTGCGGGTCGATCGCAAAGCGCCCCTCCACCAGCCCATGACCGCCCACCGTGTATTCGACCGGCTGCGCGGCAATACAGGGTTTGGTGTATTTCGCGCTGACCAGAGCGTGCGGGTGACGCGCCAGCAGGCTGCCGGCGGCTTCGGGCGCGCAATCCCCGGGGGTGGGGATCATGTTCAGCCCGACCGGTGCAATCGCGGCCACGCTTGCGCCGCGCCGCGCCAGGTGCGCGGCCAGCGTGCCCGGCCCCGCGAACAGCACGAACTCGTCCACATCGGTGGTGATCACCCGATCGTAAAAGCCCAGCAGCCCCCGCCCAAGCCCGCCCAGAAGATCCCACCGCCGCCGCGTCAGATCTATCGGCAGATCGTCGCGCGGCACGTCGATGACATTGCAGCCGGCGGCGATCCGGCGCACCGCCTCGTCGCCCCCGTGGTTCAGCACATAAAGCTGGCCGCGCGGCACAAACCCCGAATTATGGGCCACCCAGCGCGCCAGCAGATCGTGATCGCGCCACACCATCGTGACAAAGGCCAGCTTCATCCGCGCCACTCGTACAGCGCGTTGTCGCCGAAATCCGCCGCCCGCACATAGCCGCAGCGCACCAGCGTTTCCAGAAGCGGCAGGCGCCACGTCCCGTCATGCGCGACCTCGAAATAGATCATCCGCGGCCGCGGCGCATCCGATTGCAGGAACGGGCAGATCACCCGATCCTCAAGCCCTTCGACATCGACCTTCAAAAGGTCGATACGCGCGGCGCCAACCTCGCGCAGGCAGGTCGCCAGAGGCCGCACATCCACCGCAACGCCGGTGGCGCCGGGCCTGTCGTAGCGCAGCGACACCCGCCCCTGGCCAAGGTTGCCGTTGCGCGGGTAAAACAGTTCGGACCGGCCCGGCGCATCGCCCACCGCACAATCAAGGACCTCAACGTTTTCAAATCCATTCAGCGCGATGTTCACGTCCAGCCTTGCGCGCATCACGGGGTTCGGCTCAAACGCGACAACGCGCGATCCCGCACCGCAGGCCCGCAACACCGGCAGACAGAAGGCCCCCGCATTGGCCCCCACATCGACAATCACGGCGTCGCGCCCCGCAAGACGCCCGATCAGGGCCTGCGTGGCTTCGGCCTCGGGCGGCACGCCGTTCTGCCAGATCATGAATTCGGTGTAGTTGTCGCGCGGATGAACGATGAAATCGCAGCCCATCGCCCGCACCCGTGTCGGCGGCAGCAGCGCGCGCAGGCGGCGGCGCATCCAAGGTTTGTCAAAACTGCGCCAGATTTCGCGCAGCTTTCGATCCATCGCCGCGTCGGCCACCGGTTCGTGTGCCTCGCCCATGCCCTGTGCCTTTCCCCCCGCGCCATTTCGCCCTAGGGTATCCGTAACATCAGCTTATGAGGATCGCACCGCGGGCATGCAAGCCCCGGCGCCAGACATGAGGCCCCAATGGCGGCACGCAAGATCATCATCGATACCGATCCCGGCCAGGACGACGCGGTGGCCATCCTTCTGGCATTGGCCAGCCCCGACGAAATCGAGGTGCTGGGCATCACCGCCGTGGCCGGCAACGTGCCTTTGCCGCTGACCGCGCGCAACGCCCGGATCGTCTGCGAACTGGCGGGCCGACCCGACATTCCGGTCTTTGCCGGTTGCGCGGCGCCTTTGGCGCGGCCTTTGGTGACAGCCGAACATGTGCACGGCAAGACCGGGCTCGACGGGCCCGAACTGCCCGATCCCACGATGCCTCTTCAAGACCGTCACGCCGTGGACTTCATCGTGCAGACGCTGCGTGCGGAACCCGCCGGCACCGTCACCCTATGCCCGCTGGGGCCACTGACAAACCTCGCGCAAGCGTTCAGAAACGCGCCGGATATCATTGAACGCGTGCAGGAAATCGTTCTGATGGGGGGTGCCTACTTCGAGGTCGGCAACATCACCCCGACAGCCGAATTCAACATCTACGTCGATCCCGAAGCCGCCGCCGAGATCTTTTCCGCCGGCGTGCCACTGACGGTCATGCCGCTGGACGTGACCCACAAGGCGCTGGTCACCGCCGCGCGCAACCGCGCATTCCGCGAGCTTGGCACGCCGGTCGGCCGCGCCGTCGCCGAAATGACCGACTTCTTCGAACGCTTCGACAAGGAAAAATACGGCTCGTCCGGCGCGCCACTGCACGATCCCTGCGTAACCGCATGGCTGATCCGGCCCGATCTGTTCTCGGGCCGGCACATCAACGTCGAGATCGAGACCGGCTCGGCGCTGACGCTGGGCATGACCGTGGCCGATTGGTGGCGCGTCACCGACAGGCCCGCCAATGCCACCTTTATGGGCGACATCGACGCCGACGGATTCTTTGCCCTGCTCACCGAACGGCTGGCCCGCCTGTGAGCGCGGCGCTGCACCTGGCGGGGCCCGCCGATCTGGCCCGGCTCACCGGGCTGGTCGCGGCCTTTCATGCCGAAGAAGGCCTGCCGACCGACGACGCGGCGCGCGAGGACGCCCTTCGGCCGCTGCTCGACGGCATCCCGCACGGCGTGGCCTACCTGATCGGTCCACAGCGCGCGCCCATCGGCTATGCGGTGATCACCTTCGGCTGGTCGATCGAGCTGGGCGGGATGGACGCCTATGTCGACGAGATCTACATCCGGCCCGGCGTGCGCGGGCGCGGCATCGCCACCGAGGTGCTGGGCCGGCTGCCCGGCGCGCTGGGCCCGGCCGGCGTCAAGGCGCTGCACCTCGAGGTAGATCGCGAAAACGCCGCGGCCAGGCGGCTCTATGCGCGCTCGGGGTTTCAGCCCCGCGCGCGCTACATGCTGATGACACGACACCTCTGAAGGGCCCGCCGCCGCCCGTCACCAACAGGTAGGACCCATGCCGCTCACCTTCGACTTCGACAATTCATATGCCGCCCTGCCCGATGCATTCTTTGCCACGCAGATGCCAACAGCGGTCCACGGGCCCGAACTGCTGGCCTTCAACGAAGATCTGGCGCACCTGCTGCGCATCCATGCCGGCACGCCCGCCGAAATGGCCGAAGTCTTCGGCGGCAACCGCCTGCCCGAAGGGGCCGCGCCCATCGCCCAACTCTACGCCGGGCATCAGTTCGGCACCTTCAACCCGCAGTTGGGCGACGGCAGGGCAATCCTGCTGGGCGAGGTCGTCGACCGCGACGGTCAACGCCGCGACATCCAGCTGAAAGGCTCGGGCCCCACCCCCTTCTCGCGCATGGGCGACGGCCGCGCATGGCTGGGGCCGGTGCTGCGCGAATACGTCGTCTCCGAAGCGATGCACGCGCTCGGCATCCCGACAACGCGGGCGCTGGCCGCCGTCGCAACCGGCGAAACCGTCTACCGCGAAGCCGCGCTGCCGGGCGCGGTTCTCACCAGGGTCGCCCGCAGCCACCTGCGCGTGGGCACGTTTCAGGTCTTCGCCGCGCGCCGCCAGACAGCCCACCTGCGCCGGCTGACCGATTATGCCATCGCGCGCCACTATCCGCAGGCCGAAGGGCCGATGGGCCTTCTGCGCGCCGTCCGCGACGCCCAGGCCAAGCTGATCGCCGCCTGGATGAGCGTCGGCTTCATCCACGGGGTCATGAACACCGACAACGTGTCCATCGCCGGCGAAACCATCGATTACGGCCCCTGCGCCTTTCTCGACACCTACCACCCCGACACAGTCTTCAGTTCGATCGACCGCGGCGGCCGCTATGCCTACTCCAACCAACCCGACATCGCCGTCTGGAACCTCGCACAGCTGGCCACGGCGCTGATCCACCAACTCGACGATCCCGCCGCCGCCGTCGAAGAAGCCACCGAAATCGTCCATGCCATGCCCGCGCTGATCGAAGCCGCCCTGCTGAACCGGTACCGTGAGAAACTGGGCCTGACTGACGCGCGCGACGGCGACGCCAGGCTGGTCGACGATCTTCTCGACCGAATGACAACGCAACAGGCCGATTTCACCAACACCTTCCGCGCCATCGGCACACCCGCCGCCCGCGATCAGTTCACCGACCCGGCCGCCTACGACGCCTGGGCGCGCGACTGGCAAGCCCGCATCGGCGACATGCCCGATGCCCAGGCCCGCATCCGCGCCGCCAACCCCGCGCTGATCCCGCGCAACCACCGCATCGAACAAATGATACAGGCCGCCGTCACCGGCGATCTCGCCCCGTTCCACCGCCTGTGTGCGGCGCTCCGCGCCCCCTTCGATCCAGCACCCGACACCGCCGATCTCGCACATCCGCCCACACCCGACGAAGTCGTGCCCGCCACCTTCTGCGGTACCTGATCCATCCTTTTGCCGGAAATATCCTCGGGGGGGGCTTGGGCTTGCCCAAGCGGGGGGCAGACGGCCCCCCTGCCGCCGGCGCCGCCCTCAGCGCCGGTTGATCAGGTAGATGCCCGTCGCCACCAGAACCAGCGCGCCCCAGACCTCGGGCCCCACCTGTTCACCCAGAAGCGCCCAGCCGAACACCACCGCCAGAACCGGCGATAGAAAACTGAATGACGCCACCGTCGCCGCCGGATAGCGCGACAACAGCCAGAACCAAAGCAAAAAACCGAAACTGGCCACGCAGATCATCTGAAAGGCAAGCCCGGCATAGTGAAACCAGACCGGTTCGCGCAGCATGTCGCCGCTCAGAACGCCAAAGAACATCAGGATCGGCGCAGAGACGGCAACCTGCCCGATGATCTGGACTTCGGGCACCGCGTCCTTCAGACGCGACAACCTGACCGTCAGCGCAATGCCGGCCCAGGCCATCGCTGCCAACAGCGCCATGACATCGCCCGCCAGGCGCGCCTCGCCGTTCGAGCGATCTAACAGTGCCAGCGACACCCCCGCCATCGCCAGCGCCAGCCCCAGCACCCGCAGCGCGGTCAGTCGCTCGCCCGGCAGCACGAAATGCCCCGCCAGCGCCAGCCACACCGGCATCGAATAGAAAATGATCGAAGCGCGCGCCACCGTGGTGATGTCGATCGCCGAGAACAGCAGCATGAACTCGCCCGCGAACAGCACGCCGGAAATCAGGATGCCGGTCAGGATACTTCTGTGTGGCGTCAGATCCACGCCGCGCCACCGCGCCCAGAGCCAAAGCACCACAAGCGCCCCGCACGAGCGTACCCCCGCCATGAAAACCGGCCCAAAGCCGTCTCCGGTCACTTTGACGACCACCTGGTTGAAAGCGAAAATCGTGGCGAAACCGATCATTGCCGTCGCGCCGAATGCGTCCAGATGTGTCTTGCGTTCCATGCCCTGCACCTGAGGCGCGGCATCGCGCCCTGTCAAGCCGAAAGCCGCCCGGTGGCAAAAAGGGGCGGCCCGAATGGCCCGCCCCCTTGTTAATTCGTCACATGTGCTTTGCGGCTTAACCCGCTGAATCAAAATGCATCAGGCCGCGCGCGATGTGCTGCGGTTGCCCGGTCTTGCCGGTCCGCGGCGACGCCGCGCCGGTTTGCCCTGCGCCGCGCCGCCGCCAGTGTCTGCGCCCGCGCCGCCGCCACCACCGCGTCTGCGGCCACGCGACTTGGGTTTGGCCGGCGCTTCGGTCGGCTCCCAGGGGCGGCCCGAGGCGACCGGGATCACCAGGCCCATCGCCTTCTGGATCGCCTTGAGTTCGCCGATCTCGTCGGGTGCGCAGAACGCCACCGCGGCGCCGTCCTTGCCGGCCCGCGCGGTCCGACCGATGCGGTGCACATAGTTTTCCGGCACGTTCGGCAGATCGTAGTTGTAGACGAACTTCACATCCGGGATGTCCAGCCCGCGCGCCGCCACATCCGTGGCCACCAGCACCTTGATCTGCCCCGCCTTGAACGCCGCGATGGCGCGGTCACGCTGGCCCTGGCTTTTGTTGCCGTGGATCGAACCAGCGGCAAAGCCACGCTTTTCCAGCACCCGCATCAGCTTCTCCGAGCCATGCTTCGTGCGCCCGAAGACCAATGCACGCTCGTCGCGGTGGGCGTCCAGCAGTTCGATCAGAAGGTCGGTCTTTTCCGCTTTGGCGATGAAATGCACCGCCTGCGTCACCTTGTCGGCGGCCTTCCCCGGTGGCGCCACTTCGACCCGCACGGGGCTGGTCAGGTAGCTTTGGGCGATCTCGTTCATCTGCTTGTTCATAGTGGCCGAGAAAAGCATCGTCTGACGCTCGCCCGGCAACAGCGCCGCGATCTTGCGCAAGGCGTGGATGAAACCCAGATCAAGCATCTGGTCGGCTTCGTCCAGCACCAGGAACGTCGTCTGCTGCAGCCGCAGCGCGCGCCGGTCCAGCAGGTCGAGCAACCGCCCCGGCGTCGCCACCAGAAGATCGACACCCCGCTCGAGGCGCTTGATCTGGTTGTTGATCGACTGGCCCCCGACCACCATTGCCACCTTCAGCGGTGTGCCGTCGGTCAGGCCGCGCAGCTGCTCGGCGATCTGCCCGGCCAGTTCGCGCGTCGGCGCCAGAACCAGGCCGCGCGCGGTCCGCGCCTCGGGCCGGCCCGTCATCTCCAGCATCTGCGTGACAAGCGGCACCGCGAAGGCCGCGGTCTTGCCCGTGCCGGTCTGCGCCAGGCCCATCACATCGCGCCCGTTCAGCGCATGGGGGATGGCCTGCGACTGGATCGGCGTTGGCGCCGATATGCCCATCGCCGCGAGGTTGCCGGTCACCTTGGCCGGCAGGTTCATCATTTCGAAATCGCTCAAACTACGTCCTTTCGGACCCGTCCACGACGGGCCACGATACCATTGGCCGCATTCTCGCGCGGCTCAGGGAAAGCGGCGGCATCTGATACGGGGCAACACGCCACACGCACCGCACCGGCGCTTTGGCCCCACGCGTGATCTTGGGAACAGCGCGTCGTTCCGTATCATGGGCGCATGGCCCGGCGGGTCTGTCACCGCTCTTGTGTCTTACTGCTCACGCGGCAGAAAACGACGCAGGGCACACATGGGGCCATGGCACGGCAAAGTCAACCCGCGATTGCAGGTGCGCGCCGCAGATGGCGGGCGGTACAAGGCTGGGCCAGGGTATATCCGTCGGCACCGGGCACCGCGACCCTGTCGAACTGAGCCTGCATCGCGGCGCGGCGCGCCTCGAAACCGGCGGCGCGCGACGGATCGGTCAGCACAACGGATTGCGCCAGCGCGTCGAAATCGCGGTACGAACGCACCAGCGTATAGCCGAAGCGCGCATCGGCCCGCCACGCCGGCCCCGCCGACAGGGCATCCAGAAAGGCGGCGGTGGCCTCGCGCACTTCGGTTTCATCGTCGATCAGGCGCACCACCGATGTCATCGGGCCGGTCACGTCAGGCTCTACGACGTGCAGCCGCCCGCCCGGGCGCAGCACGCGCGCCGCTTCGGCCAGCGCGGCGGGCTGATCCGCCGCCGGGACGTGATGCAGCGAGAACATGAAGCACACAAGATCGGCCGAACCATCGGGCAAGGGCAGGTCTTCGCCGCATCCCTGAAGGAACCTTGCGACAGCGCCATGCGCCGCGCGGGCGCGCGCCACCTTCTCGGCTTCGACCTCGATGCCCGTCACCCGCGCGCCCGCCCCGGCCAGCGCCGCCGCAAAGGCCCCGGTGCCGGCGCCCACATCGACCACATCGAGGCCGCGTGGATCGACAAGCCCTGCCAGACGTTCCAGATGCTCCATCCGCCCTGCTCCGCGCTTCAGTGGTTGCCGCCGCAGCCGCAGTTGCCCGGCAGAACCGGCGCCGTCACGCCCGAATGGTTGACGCAGCCGCCCTTCCACCAATCGGCCCCGGCGCCGTGGCAATACTTGCCGTCGGCGCCGACCATCTTCATGAACATCGGGTGATAATTGCGGCAGACTTCCAGTTCGGTCTTCACCCAATGCAGCGGATCGCGGGCGTAGTGATCCCAGTAATCGCCGTCCATGTTCAGGCCGGGCACGGCCGGGTTCCACGATTCGTCCAGCCACATCTCGGGGTCGCCGTATTTCGCGCAGAGTTTGCGGATGCCCGGATCGTCCAGCGCCAGAAGGCGGCCGTTTTCGATCACCGGTTCGTTGTCGCCGGACCGTTCGGTTGTGTAGGTCGGGAAATAGAGATGCAGATGCCAATGCCCCACAAGATGCCCGGCCCGCGCCGCCTCGCGTTCGGCCATCGACGAGATGATGGTGCCGAACCCCATGTGGATCACCCCCGACCGAACCCGTTCGTAGAGGCAGTTCACAAAGCCCGAGGGGAAATCCTTGCGCGGGCGGTGGATGTGCGGGTTGGTGCCGATCGACGCCTCCCACCAATGCATGATGCCCTTGCCGGGGAATGTGGGATACTGGATGTCCTTGGTCTTTTCCATCACCTCGCGCAGCTGGCGGCCGAATTCGCCGCCCTCCTGGATTTCGGTGATCTTCGAGTTCTCGACGATCAGCTTGGTCCAGTCGCAGGGTGCGATATGGTTGGTGGTGCCCGCGATCACGCCACAACCGTCTTCCTTGAACGGGTGAAACATCCACGGCCGCCCGGTGATATGGCCCGGAAGATACTGCTTGCCGAAATGCTCGTTGGTTGTCCAGGTGGCGGCGGTCAGGTCGGGGTTGTAGAATTCGCGGTTCGCGTCCCAGTATTCGTCATGGTTGGTGAACGATATGTCGGTGCCCTCGGGATCGGTGATCCGTGCGCGCCGCGCGGTGCGCACCCGGTCCCAGGTCCAGCGGTCGATGGCGTTCAGCACCTCGATCGGCATCGCATGGGCCGGAGAAGCAAGGATTTCCGGCGTGATGAACGGCATCCTCTGGATCTTGATATAGCGTTCGGCGAGGACCGGGCCGCCATAGCCCATCAGGATCTTGTCGAACTCCTGCTTCTTTTCCTCTTCCTCCCACATATCCATCCACTCGGCCAGTTCGGCGGTGCGGAACAGATAATAATCGACCTCGTCGGCCCCGACCCACTGCGGAATCGGCCCTCGGTCGACGTGTTTTATGGTGTATTTGACACCGTATTTTTCAAGAATGCGCTGGCAGGCCTCGATGGTCAGCGCCGAATGCCAGTTGTCGACGCGCAACATCACCCGTTCGCCCGGTTGCAGATCCCAGCAGGCGTTCAGACCGTGATTATAGGGCCGCCGCGCGACATGCTCGAGGTAGGGCAACAGCTGATCCGACGACGTGATCTCGACATAGGGCGGGCAGCGTGGCGGGCGCAGCTGTTGCAGCGGCGGCGCGTCGTAATGCGGCAGGCCATCGGGGCGCAGCAACGGGTGCGCTTCGCTTTTGGCTTGGATATCGGGACGGTTCAGCATGGCGCGTGTCCTTCCGGGCGTGTTGTGAATTGCATGCAATCAACACGACACCAACGCACCACACAAGCCAAATCTGCGGTTTCGGCCTTTGCGGGTGATCGGTTGTATGCAATATCCAGATCATCCCGAAAGGTTACCCGCGCCATGACCCTGCTTGAACAAACCGTCCAGATGCTGCGCGAGCGTATTCTGGCCGGTCATTACGCCCCCGACGACCGCCTGCCCGAAACCACGTTGGCCGACGACCTGAACGTGTCGCGCACGGTTGTGCGGCTGGCGCTGGGGGCGATGGCGCGCGAGGGGCTGGTCGAGAACCGGCCCAACCGCGGCTTCCGGCTGCGCTCGTTCTCTCTGGACGAGGTGACAGACGCCATCGCGCTGCGCGGCACCGTCGAAGGCATGGCCGCACGCCTCGCCGCGGAACGCGGTGCAAGCGCCGCCGCGCTGGCCGAGATGCGCCAGATCCTTGCGCGGATGGATGCGGCGGTGTCGCGGGGATTTGCCACGCTGCCCGCGCGATCGGCCTGGATCGAGATGAACGCGGCGCTGCACGACGCCATCATCGCCGCATCGGGCCATGCCACCATTCCCGATGTGGTGGCGCAGTTGTCGCGGATGCCGCTGGTATCGGCACGCGCCATCGTCTTCGATGCGGGCGATGGCGGCTGGGGCCTGTCGCGGGTGGTGCGCGCGCATGACGATCACCACGCGGTCGTCGATGCCATATCCGCACGGCAGGGCGCACGCGCCGAGGCGCTGATGCGTGAACACGCGCTGCGCAGCGGCCAGAACAAGCGCCAGAGCTTCGCCGCCATGAAATCCGGCGACACTCCGCTGCCCGGGTTGTCACTTGTCCGCGGCTGAGGCTTGGGCTTCGCGCGGAATTGCACTATGTTGCTGTCAGATACAGCGCAGGAGGCGGTGGCAATGGGCGAATTCGAACTGGGACGGCTGGCCTACCTGGTGATCCTGGGCGCCGTTCTGATCGTCTGGTTCGTGATCCATCATCGCGAAACCATCGGCCGGACGCTGCAACAGGCGGTGGCCTGGGGGTTGATCTTTCTGGGCGTCGTCGCGGCCTTCGGTCTTTGGGGCGACATCCGCCAGACTGTCACCCAGTCGCAGGCGGTGTTCGAGGGCCCCGGCCGGATCGAGGTGCCGCGCGCCCGTGACGGGCACTATTATCTCACACTCAACGTCAACGGCGCGCCGGTGCGCTTTGTGGTCGACACCGGTGCAACAGATATCGTTCTCAGCCACGACGACGCCGACAAGATTGGCCTGCAACTGTCCGATCTTGCTTTCGTGGGGCGCGCGATGACGGCCAACGGCGAGGTGCGCACGGCGCCCGTGCGCCTTGACAGCCTGTCGCTGGGTCCGATCGCCGACACCAACGTGCCCGCATGGATCAACGAGGGCGAAATGCGCAACTCGCTGCTGGGCATGTCGTATCTGCAACGCTGGGAAAAGATCGAGATCAGCAACGGATCGCTTGTGCTGACGCGATGACGGGCGTCAGCTGCCCCAGATGATCCGGACGTAATCGCGGGTTTCGCGGAACGGCGGCACCCCGCCATATTTCCGCACGGCCTGCGGGCCGGCGTTGTAGGCCGCCAGCGCCAGACGCCAGGATCCGAAGGTGCGGAACTGTTCGGCCAGGTAGCGCGCGCCGCCTTCCAGATTCTGATGCGGGTCGCGCGGATCCACGCGCAGCATGCGCGCCGTGTCGGGCATCAGCTGCGCCAGCCCGATGGCGCCCTTGTGCGATACCGCCGCCGGGTTCCAGCGCGATTCCTGGTGCACGAGCCGCAGGAACAGGTCTTCGGGCACCCCGTGCCGACGCGCGACCTCGCGCGCCACGTTCAGGAACTTGCCGCGATACTTGCCGGTATAGCCGGGAGAGGCCCATTTGCTGGGCGTGTGCACGGTGGGCGGTTGCAGCCGGACCGAGTTCTTGTACTGCTGCGCCGCCCGGCTATCCAGAACACGCGCCTGCGAACTGAAGATCTCGCCGCGCTTCTTGGTCGACAGCGTATCCGCCCGCACCGCCGGCACCGCCGCCACCACAGCTATGGACAAACCCAAGATCACTGCGCGCATGTTGTATCCTGACACGACCATCCCACCTGTGACGCTTATATCGGAAAATTCCGTTCTGGCCACCCTTTTGGCCCCGCCACTGTCCTGGTTAACACAGTTTCAACCTCGGCGCGGGAGGTGTAGGTTCATCGTGACAGATTCGATAACAGCATACGTTCGACAACAGCACACGGGGGCAACATGGCAGGTTCGGTCAACAAGGTGATCCTGATCGGAAATCTGGGGCGCGATCCGGAGGTGCGCACCTTCCAGAACGGCGGCAAGGTGTGCAACCTGCGCATCGCCACTTCGGAAAACTGGAAGGATCGCAACACCGGCGAACGCCGCGAGCGCACCGAATGGCATTCGGTCGCGATCTTTTCCGAACCGCTGGCGCGCGTGGCCGAACAGTACCTGCGCAAGGGCTCGAAGGTGTACATCGAGGGCCAGCTCGAAACTCGCAAATGGCAGGATCAGTCCGGTCAGGACCGCTATTCCACCGAGGTCGTTCTGCGGCCCTACCGGTCGGAACTGACCATGCTGGACGGCCGCAACGAAGGCGGCGGATTCGGCGGTGGCGGCGGGGGTGACTACGACAGCGGCGGCTACGACAGCGGGCCGCGCGACGATCGCTATGGCGACGGCCCCGGCGCACCCTCAGGGGGCGCGCCTGCCTCGCGCGATATGGATGACGAAATCCCCTTCTGATCGGGGCACGGTGCCGGCATCCGGGGCGCGCTTGCCCGGGATGCCGGCCCGGCGCGCCCGCTAGGGCGTGGCCCGCAAGGCGTCATCGAGAAGGCCCAGCACCTGCGCGCGGGGCACATCCGATGTGACAAAGGCCTGGCCGATGGAACGGGCCAGGATGAACCGCAGTTGCCCGTCCACCACCTTCTTGTCCTGCGCCATCAGCGCCAACAGCGCCTCGGCGCCCGGAAGATCGCCGGGGATGTCGCGCAGATCGCGGCGGGTGCCCATCTGCGCCAGATGCGCGCGCACCCGGCTGGGCGCTTCCTGGGCACACAGCCCCAGCCGCGCCGACAACTCGAACGCCAGCGCACAGCCGATGGCCACGCCTTCACCGTGCAACAGCCGGTCGGAGTAACCTGTCGCCGCCTCGAGCGCGTGGCAAAACGTGTGCCCGAGGTTCAACAGCGCGCGGTCGCCCTGTTCGGTCTCGTCGCGCGCCACGATCTCTGCCTTCATGCGCACCGACCGTGTCACCGCCTCGACCCGCGCGGCCATGTCCCCCGCCGCCATTTCCGGGCCATGCCGTTCGAGCCACTCAAAGAAATCCGCATCGCCCAGAAGACCGTATTTTACCACCTCGCCATAGCCCGCCAGAAAATCGCGTGGCGGCAGCGTGGCCAGCACATCGGTATCGGCCAGAACCAGCGATGGCTGATGAAAGGCGCCGATCAGGTTCTTGCCCTGCGGCGCATTGATCCCGGTCTTGCCGCCCACCGAACTGTCGACCTGCGCCAGAAGCGAGGTCGGGATCTGGACGAAACGCACCCCGCGCCGCAGCACCGCGGCGGCAAACCCGGCCAGATCGCCGATCACCCCGCCGCCCAGCGCCACCACCACGTCACGTCTTTCGATCTTCTCGGCCAGAAGCCATTCGACCGCGCGGGTGAAATGCGGCCAGGATTTTGTCGCTTCGCCCGCCGGCAGCGCCAGGGCCGACATCGCAATGCCCTGCGCCGACAGCGCCGCGCGCAGCGGCGCAAGGTGCAGCGCGGCGACCGTCTCGTCCGTCAGCACCGCAACCCGGGGCCGGTCCAGCAGCGGCGCGATCCGCGCCCCCGCCGTGGCGATCAGCCCCGGCCCAACCTGCACATCATAGGACCGCGCCCCCAGCGCAACCCGAACCGTGTTCTCCATCGCTACACCTTCAGAACGTCCGGGCGCGTCGCCAGCGTTTCCATCACCCGGTCCACCATCGTTTCGATCGAAACGCGGCCGTCCGAGGCCACCGTCACATCCGCCAGCGCATAGATCGGCGCGCGCACCTTGTACAGCGCCTCGAGCGTGGCGCGCGGATCCGATGTCTGCAACAGCGGGCGCGTGTCGCGGTGCCGGACACGCGACCACAGCACATCCACCTCGGCCTGCAAACAGACCGCAACGCCTTTCGCCGAGATGATCTCGCGATTGGAGGGTTGCAGAAAGGCGCCGCCGCCGGTCGACAGGACCGCGGGCGCCCCCGACAACAGCCGCGCGATCACCTGGGCCTCTTTCATGCGAAAGAAGGCCTCGCCGTCGCGGGCGAAGATTTCGGGGATCGTCATGTTGGCGGCGGTTTCGATTTCGGCGTCGCTGTCGAGAAACGGCACCGCAAGCCGCGCGGCCAGCGCCCGCCCGACGGCGGTCTTTCCGGCGCCCATCATGCCCACCATGACCACGGTTTTCAAAAGCCGCGGCGCGGGCGACGGGTTTTCGGTACCGGCCAGCTTGTGCTCAATTTCCCTCATGCCAACTGAATGACGTGATCTTGTCGAAAAGGCCAGTTATAACTTGGGAAAAACCGTGCGCAGGCAGGCCCAGAGGACACCATGAGCAGACTATTCAAACTTCTGATTTATCTCCTGATTCTCGGCTTTGTCGGGTTGGTGGGCTATGCTTATCTGGGGCCGTTCTTCGGCGCTGATTTTTCGCCGCCGCGCACGGAAATCCGTCAACCGGTGATCCTGAACGGTGAATAGGGCCGCGCTTTTGCTTGCCTGCGGCTGGGTTGCCGCGGCGTCGCCGGTGGCGGCCCAGAACCCGCTTTCGGTGATTGACTGGCTGTCGCAGAATCCCACGCCCGCGCCCGGCCAGCCGGTCGAACCGCCCGTCGCCTCCAGCGGCAGCCTGCCGCAGATCACGGTGGCGCCATTGGAGCAGGCGCGCCCGCCCGTGGGTCTGGTGCCGTCGGCCCTGACCGGCCTGCCGCCCGACCTGTGGCAGCGCAGCGCCCGCTCCGTGGTCGCGCGGCTGATCCGCGATGTCCCGGTCGACCGCACGCCGGCGATGCAGGCGCTGTTGTACCGCCTGCTTCTGACCGAGGCCGAGCAGGATCCCGAAGACGTCCTGTTGACCGCGCGGGTCGAGAGGCTGCTGAGCCAGGGCGCGGTGGATCCGGCGCAGGCGCTATTGGATCAGGCCGGCCCCACCCACACACCAGCGCTGTTTGCGAAATGGTTCGACGCATCGCTGCTGACAGGCACCGAAGACACCGCCTGCGCCCAGATGCGCGCCGAACCGAGGCTGGCGCCAGACATCGCCGCCCAGATCTTCTGTACCGCGCGCGGCAATGCGGTGGGCGCGGCCAGTGTGATGTTCGACGGGGCCAATGCGCTTGGCCTGATGCCATCCGACACCGCCGATCTGCTCGACCGGTTCCTGCACCCCGAAGCCTTTGACGACGCGCCGCCCCCCGCGGCGCCGCGCGCGCCGACGGCGCTGACCTTCCGTTTGTCCGAGTCGGTGGGCGCGCCACTGCCTACAACCGCCCTGGCCCGCCGCTTCGCCTCGGCCGACCTGCGCGACATCGCCGGCTGGCGCGCACAGATCGAGGCCGCCGAACGCCTGGCGCGGGCCGGCGCCATCGCGCCCAACCTCCTGCTGGGGCTCTATACCTCGCGGCTGCCGGCGGCATCGGGCGGCATATGGGATCGCGTCGCGGCGCTGCAACGGTTCGATGCCGCGCTGACCGCCGGCGACACCGCCGCCGTGGTCCAGCGTCTTCCGCAGGTCTGGGAGGCGATGCAACGCGCGGGCATCGGCGCGGTCTTTGCCGAGCTTTTCGCCGAACCGCTGTTGCGGCTGGATCTCGACGATCCCGATGCCGCGATGCTGGTCTATGAAATCGCCCTGATCTCGCCGCTGTACGAAACCGCCGCGCAGACGCCGCCGCGCGGCACGATCCGCGCGCTTTACCTGGCGGCGCTGGCCCAGGGCCGGCCTCTTGAGGTCAGGCTGCCCGATGCGACCGCCGTGGCCATCGCCACCGGCTTCGGGCCGGCGATCCTGCCCGAGGGCCTGACGGCCGAGCGCCTGGGCGAAAGCATCCTGCGGCTGATCGCGCTGTTCGACATGGGCGCACGCGGCAACCTTCAGGCGCTGACCGATGCGATTTCGGGGTTGCGCGCCCTGGGTCTGGAAGACACCGCCCGGCGCGCCGCCTTGCAGCATGTGTTGCTGAAGGCAGAACCGCTGTGACCGGGGCCGCCGGCGAAACCTGGATTGCCGCGTTTCTCGAGGCGCAGGCGGCGGAACTGGGCGCCACGCGCAATACCCTGCTGGCCTATGGGCGGGATCTGCGCGATTTCGCCGGATGGGCCGGGCACAACGGCGTGAACCTGGCGGATGCGGCACAGGAGGATATCGAATCCTACCTGATCCATTGCGACGCGCAGGGCCTTGCGAAATCGACCCGCGCGCGGCGCCTGTCGGCGATCCGTCAGCTTTATCGCTTTGCCTTCGAAGAAGGTTTTCGCACCGACAATCCAGCCATCCGCATGAAGGGCCCCGGCCGCGAAAAGCGCCTGCCCGGCACGCTGGACGTGCCCGAGGTGGACCGTTTGTTGCGCGCCGCGCGCAGCCACGGCCGCAGCGCCGACGACCGGCTGCGCAACACCTGCCTGATGGAGCTGCTCTATGCCACCGGGATGCGCGTGAGCGAACTGGTTTCGCTCCCGGTGCAAGCAGCGCGCGGCGATCCGCGCATGCTGCTGATCCGTGGCAAGGGCGGCAAGGAGCGCATGGTGCCGCTGTCGCCGCCGGCACGCGCGGCGCTGCGCGCATGGCTTGCGGCCCGCGATGCCGCAGCCGATCGGGCGCGCGCCAAGGGGGCGCCGGCCTCGGGCTTTCTGTTCGCGTCGCGCGGCGCCGCGGGACATCTGACACGGCACAGGTTCTACCTGCTGATCAAGGAACTGGCGGTTGCGGCGGGGGTTTCGTCCGCAAAGGTCACGCCGCATACGCTGCGCCATGCCTTCGCCACGCACCTGCTGGCCAATGGCGCCGATCTGCGCGTGATCCAGACGCTTCTGGGCCATGCGGATGTGTCCACCACGGAAATCTACACCCACGTTCTGGACGCGCGGCTGAGCGAACTGGTGTTCGAACACCACCCGCTGGCCGGGCCGGCCGACAAAACATCCCCGGGTGAGGCTTGATTGATCCGCCGCGCATCCCCATAACCAACAGGCATCTTGGGCCTGGGGGACGATGGAAAATACAACTCTGGACAGCGCATTCTGGATCACCTCGGGGGCGATCCTGCTGTTGCTGGTATTGTCGGGTTTTTTCTCGGGCTCGGAAACCGCGCTGACGGCAGCGTCGCGCGGGAAGCTGCGTGCGCAGGCCGACAAGGGGTCGAAAGGCGCCGAACGCGCGCTGGCGATCACCGAAGACAACGAACGGCTGATCGGATCGGTGCTTCTGGGCAACAATCTGGTGAACATCCTGGCCACGTCGCTGGCCACGGCGATGCTCAGCCGTGCATTCGGTGAAAGCGGTGTGGCGCTGGCGACGCTGGTGATGACGCTGCTGGTGCTGATCTTCGCCGAGGTGCTGCCAAAGACCTATGCGATCACCAATGCCGAAAAGGCGGCCGCCTTCGTGGCGCGGCCCATCGGCCTGATCGTGTTGGTGTTTTCGCCCGTGGTTGCGGCGGTGCGGCTGCTGGTGCGCGGCGTCTTGCGTGTGTTCGGCGTGCAGATCGACCCCGACAGCCATATCCTCGCCGTGCGCGAGGAAATCGCCGGCGCCCTGCAACTGGGCCATTCCGAAGGCGTGGTGGAAAAGGAAGACCGCGACCGTATCCTCGGCGCTCTCGATCTGGGCGACCGCTTCGTCGAAGAGATCATGCTGCACCGTTCGGGCATCGAGATGATCGACGCCGCGTCGGAACCCGAAGCCATCCTGCAACAATGCCTCGACAGTTCGCACACACGCCTGCCGGTCTTCTCGGGCGACATGGAAAACATCATCGGCGTCGTGCATGCAAAGGACCTGCTGCGCGCCATGCACCGATTGATCGGCGGCCCGGACGGCGACGCGCGGGCGCTGAAAAACTTCCAGATCACCGATGTGGCAACCCCACCCTACTTCGTGCCGGAAACCACCACGCTGGACGACCAGATGCGCCAGTTCCTGCGGATGCGCACGCATTTCGCCCTGGTGGTGGACGAGTACGGCTCTTTGCAGGGGCTGATCACGCTCGAAGACATTCTAGAAGAGATCGTTGGCGAGATCACCGATGAATTCGACCCGGATTCCGACGCGATGGTCACTCCGATCGGCGATGGCTCGTACCGGGTGGACGGAGCAATGACAATCCGCGACCTCAACCGCGCAACCGACTGGACGCTGCCGGACGAAGAGGCGAACACGATCGCCGGACTTGTCATTCACGAGGCACAGTCGATCCCGACGAAAGGCCAGGTGTTTTCCTTCCACGGCTTTCGCTTCGAGGTCGTCGCCCGAGACGGCAACCGGATCACCGGTCTCAAGATCCGCAGGCTGTAGCGCGGCGCACCGGCAGTCGAATGCAGCGCAGGCTGCGCGTGCCGGAGCCTCCGGCGGGGATATTTTTCGCGAAAGGAAGGGCAAGGCGGCGCGCCGACCGCGAGTGGCGCCAGGCAAACGCCACGCGCGGGATGCACGGCGCCCGATCTTGCGCGGCATCATGTAATGCGCGCCGCGAGGCGCGCTCCGTTCAGTTGCGCAGGCGTTCGCCTTTCGGATCGAACGGCGGTTCGGGCAGGATCACCGCGCCATGGGGCCGGCCAAGGACCATGACCTGAACCCGGTCGCCCGCCGTCGCGCCCTTGACAAAGCCCAGCGCCAGCGATTGCCCTACGCTGTATCCATAGGCGCCCGAGGTGACCCGTCCGATGCCTTTGCCGTCCTTGAAGATCGGCTCGCCACCCGTTGCATCGGCGTTCGAGGCATCGGTATCGGCGGCATCCAGTGCCAGCATGACGAGGGCTTCGCGGGCCGGGCCGGACATGCTCTGAAGGGCGGCGTCGCGGTTGAGGAAGAGTTTGTCGGTCTTGCACAACCGATCCATCCCGACCTCCTGGGGCCAATATTCAGGCGAATACTCGCGGCTCCACGAGCCATAGCCTTTTTCGATGCGCAGGCTCATGAGGGCGCGGCTGCCCACCGGACCGGCGCCAACGGCATGGCCGGCTTCGAGCAGCGCCTTGTAGAGGCGCAGTTGGTCTTCGGTCCGGCAGTGCAATTCCCAGCCCAGATCGCCGGTGAACGACACCCGAAGCGCCAGCACATCGATCCCGGCCAGTTCGATCCGCGCCGATCGCATGAACGGGAAATCGGCGGTCGCCAGTGACGCCTCGGTCAACGGCTGCAGAATCTCGCGGGCCTTGGGGCCGGCGACGTTGAAGCCGCACATGGCCTCTGTCTGGCTTTCGAAGCGGGTGCCTTCGGGCAGCGGCACCTGCCGGAAGAAGCGGGCGTGATAGCGTTCGGCCATGCCAGAGCCGATGATGGCGAATTCGTCCTCGGCCAAGCGGGTCACGGTGAAATCTCCGGCAATGCCACCACGTTTTCCGATCAGTGGCGTCAGGCAGGACCGGCCAATCGCGCTGGGCATTCGATTTGCAAATACCGCGTTCAGCCAATCGGCTGCGCCGGGCCCTTTGCAAATATACTTTGCAAAGTTGGAGATATCTATGATTCCGGCGCTTTCGCGTAGCATCCGGCATTCTTCGCCCACCGGTGCCCACCAGTTTTGCCGGGTGAACCCGTTGGTGTCCACCGTGCCCGGCCTGTCCGCGAACCACAGCGGATGCTCCCAGCCGTAGTTAAGCCCCATGACCGCGCCCAGTTCGGTTTGCAAATCATGGACCGGGCGTTTGCGCATGGGCCGGCCGGCGGCGCGCTCTTCGTTGGGAAAGTGGATCTTGAACCGATGCGCGTATTGGTCGCCGACGCGGGCCTTGGTGAAGGCCTTGTCGGCCCAGTCGCCGAAGCGCGCCATGTCCCAGGCGAACATGTCGTAGCGCGATTCGCCTTCGACGATCCATTGCGCGGCCATCAAACCCATGCCGCCCGATTGGGAAAAGCCCGGAATGATGCCGTTGCAGCAGAAGTATTGCGACAGTTCCGGCACCGGCCCGAACAGCACGTTGGCGTCCGGCGACCAGATCATCGGGCCGTTGATCACACGTTTGATGCCCGCCTGCCCCACCGCCGGCACCCGGTCGATGGCGCGCATCATGTTGTCTTCGATCCGCTCGAGATCGTCGGCGAAGAGTTCATGGCCAAAGCCCTGCGGTGTGCCGTCTTCGGCCCAGAACCGCAGGTTTTTTTCATAGGCGCCGACAAGCAGGCCCTTGCCTTCCTGGCGCAGGTAGTATTCGCCGTCCCGATCCGCGACAGACGGCAGGCGCCGGTCGAGAGCTGCGATTTCCGCGATGGTTTCGGTCACGAAGTACTGATGTTCCGTCGGTTGCAGCGGCAACGTCAGGCCGGCCATCGCAGCGACCTCGCGCCCCCAGAGCCCGGCGGCGTTGACCACCCACTGGGTGTGGATATCGCCCTTTTCGCTGCGCACGATCCAGCTGCCGTCGGGCTGCTGTTCGGTGCCGGTGACCGGGCAGAAGCGGATGATTTCGGCGCCGTTCTGGCGTGCGCCGGCGGCATAGGCGTTGGTGACGCCCGATGGATCGACATTGCCGCCGTCCGGCTCCCACATGATGCAGCGGATGCCGTCGAAATCCACCAGCGGGTGCAGGCGTTCGGCCTCGTCGCGGGTGACTTCGTGGAAATTCATGCCATAGAGCCGGGCCTTGGCCGCCTGAAGGCGCAGCTGATGCTCGCGGGCTTCGGTTTGCGCAAGGTACAGCGAACCGGGCTGGAACACGCCGCAGCTCTGGCCGGTTTCGGCCTCGAGGCTGTTGTAGAGGTTCATCGTATAGTGCTGGATGCGGCTGATGTTGGTGCTGTCGTGCAGGCCATGGATGTTGGCCGCCGCGTGCCATGTGCTGCCCGATGTCAGTTCGGAGCGTTCGAGAAGAACCACATCGGTCCACCCCAGTTTGGTGAGGTGATAGAGGATCGAGCAGCCGATAACGCCGCCCCCGATGACAACCGCCTGGGCGTGGGTTCGCATGGTAGTTTGGTCCTGACTAGACGTTTCGCTGGGTCGCACCCTGCACCCGCACCTGACGGCGGAGTTGTCATTGCCCGACACTTCCCGTCGGTTTGCGGCCAGCCTCAGGCCAAAACCGCCAGCGAAACCAGCGAGAACAGGCAGGTCCAGATCAGGATCGGCCCCAGCGCGTCGATCCGCACGTTGTAGAGGATGCCCAGCCCCATCACCGCCGTTGAAGCCGGCCCCGCGGCCCCCATGACGAACAGCCGGTTCTCGGGCAATGCCGAGCCAAGTTGCAGCAGCGCCCAGACAAGCGCCGGAAACACCAGCAGCTTGAGCGCCGAAAACGTCACGATCACGCGGTCCACGGCCAGCCGTTCGGCGCTGAGGATCGCGCCCAGCGCAAACAGGGCGACCGGCGCGGCAGCCGCCGCGTTGAAGGCGATGAAGGTCTGCGCGGCCTGCGGCAAGGTCACACCCGACGCATTCACCGCCAGCCCCAGCGCGATTGCCTGAAACAGGGGCGTGCGCGCCAGCGCCGCCAGCGCCCTGGCCGGCCGCACCGGCCCTTCACCTGTCATTTGCAGGGCGAACATGATCAGGCTGAAGGCCAGAACCGCGTCGAGCGTGATAATCGTGGTGATTGGCAGGATGTTGTCCGGGCCGTAGAGGAATATCGAAATCGGCAGGACGTAAAAGGCATTGTTGGAAAAGATCGCGCCGGCGCCAAGCAGCACCGCCTCGCGCGGGGCGCGCCCGAAGGCTCGCGCCAGTGCAAAGCCCGCCGTGGCCACGACCGTTTCGGCGCCCACATAGGCAAGGACAGGCGCCAACCGAAAGCTGGCAAAGGGCGCATTGGCCACCAGCCCGAACACCAGGATCGACAACAGCACCGTCATCGCGAAGCGGTTGATCAGCCGGGCGTCGTCCGTGCTGATCCGGCCTGCGCGCCCCAAGGCATAGCCCAGCGCCAGAATGGCAAAGACCGGCAGGATCGGATCGGCGAGCACCGACAGGATTTGCATGGGGCAACGCCTCTTGCTTGTTTCACGCGCCGCCCGCTACGATGAACCGGCGCGGGCCGCCCCGCATGGAACGCCACCGCCCGCCCGATTGCAACGCAATGCGGCGCACAGAGGAAAGAACAACTGATGTCGATTCTCCCCGGTCCCGGACTGAAGGCGAAACTGGCCGCGCGCGACCGCTGCCTGACAACCGCCGTCTGCACGATCCCTTCCGCCGTTGTCACGCAGGCCCTGGCCGCATCGGGGCTGGATTGCGTGATGGTGGATCTGGAACATGGCGCTGTCGACTACGCATCGGCCCATGCCATGATCGCCGCCACCCAGGGCAGCGGATGCGCGCCCCTGGTGCGGGTGGCCGAAAACGACACGGCGCAGGTCAAACGCGCGCTGGACCTTGGCGCCGAAGGCATCGTCTTTCCGCTGATCCGGTCGGCTTCGGACGCGGCGCGCGCGGTGGCAAGCCTGCGCTATCCGCCGCGCGGCGATCGCGGATTTGGCCCGTTCATCGCGCAATCGCGCTGGGGCAGCAACATGGCACGGTATCGCGACGATATCGAGGACAGCCTGGTGTGCTGCCTGTTGATCGAAACCGCCGAGGCGGTCGCGTGCATCGAAGAAATCTGCGCCACCGAAGGCATCGATTTTCTGGTGCTGGCGGGCTTCGATCTGAGCACCTCCCTGGGGGTTTCGGGGCAATTCGAGGCGCCGGCGTTCCTGGACGCGGTGGCGCGCATCGAAGCGGCGGCGCGTGACGCCGACCTGCCTCTTGGCGGCGTGGCCCTGGACGAAACCCAGGCCCGCGCCCTGCGCGCGCGCGGCTACCGGATGATCGGCGGCTTCGACGCGCTGTGGCTGCGCCAAAGCGCCAGCGCGCTGAAACTCTGGGCGGAAACCTGACCCGCCGCACCCGCGCCAGACCGCTCTGCCAGACGGACACGCCGTTGGCGTGACACGATATCTGCCGCCGCATCCTGCGGCGGCGTGGCGCCCAAAGGGCGCCGGGCGCGACACGATCCGTCGCTATCGGAACAGCCCGCCGCCCGGTTTGGCAGACATGTTGGCGGCAATTCACAACCCGGAGTCGCACATGAAAACCACAACCCGTGTCGCAGTGATTGGCGGCGGAGTCGTCGGCTGTTCCGTTCTGTACCACCTGACGAAACTTGGCTGGTCTGACGTGATGCTGATCGAACGTTCGGAACTGACCTCGGGGTCGACATGGCATGCCGCCGGCGGATTTCACACGTTGAACGGCGATACAAACATGGCCGCCCTTCAGGGCTATACCATCCGGCTCTACAAGGAACTGGAAGAGATCACCGGCATGTCCTGCGGTTTGCACCATGTGGGCGGCATCACCCTTGCCGACAACCACGACCGGTTCGACATGCTGCTGGCGGAACGCGCCAAGCACCGCTTCATGGGGTTGGAAACCGAAATCGTCGGGCCCGACGAAATCCGCAAGCTGGCTCCGATCACCAACACCGATGGCATCATCGGCGCGCTCTGGGATCCGCTCGACGGTCATCTCGACCCGTCCGGCACCACCCATGCCTATGCGCGCGCGGCCCGGATGGGCGGGGCCACCATCGAAACCCATTGCATGGTGCGCGAAACCCGGCAGCGCGCTGACGGAACATGGGATGTCGTCACCGACAAGGGAACGGTTCATACCGAACACCTGGTCAATGCCGCAGGCCTCTGGGCGCGCGAGGTTGCGGCGATGGCGGGCGTATACCTGCCCCTGCATCCGATGGAGCATCAGTATCTGGTGACCGAAGCGATCCCCGAGATCTACGAACGCGACGCCGAACATCCCCATGTGATGGATCCGGCCGGCGAAAGCTATCTGCGCCAGGAGGGTCGGGGCCTGTGCATCGGGTTCTACGAACAGTCCTGCCGGCCATGGGCCGTGAACGGAACGCCATGGGACTTCGGGCACGAGCTGCTGGGCGACGATTTCGACAAGATCGCCCAAAGCGTCGACTTTGCCTACAAACGCTTCCCCGTGCTCGAGAGGGCGGGCGTGAAATCCGTCATCCACGGGCCCTTCACCTTTGCGCCCGATGGCAACCCGCTGGTCGGGCCGGTGCCGGGCCTGCGCAACTACTGGTCGGCCTGCGGTGTAATGGCCGGGTTCAGCCAGGGCGGCGGCGTCGGCCTGATGCTGGCGCAATGGATGATCGAAGGCGAACCCGAGCGCGACGTGATGGCAATGGATGTCGCCCGCTTCGGCGACTGGATCGGCCCGGGCTATACGCTGCCAAAGGTCACCGAGAACTACCAGAAGCGGTTCTCGGTCTCCTATCCCAACGAGGAACTGCCCGCCGCGCGCCCGAACCGCACCACCCCGATGTACGACATCTTCAGCGGTCTCGGCGCGGTCTGGGGCCAGCAGTTCGGCCTCGAGGTGCCCAACTACTTCGCCCGCGCGGGCGAGCCGACATATGAGACCCCCTCGTTCCGGCGTTCGGACGCCTTTGACGCGATTGCCCGCGAGGTCGAAGGCGTACGCGGCGGTGTCGGCATCAACGAGGTGCATAATTTCGGCAAGTACCTGGTCCGCGGCACCGGTGCGCGCGCCTGGCTCGACCGGATCATGGCCGGCCGGATTCCCGCGCCCGGACGGCTGTCGCTCACACCGATGTTGTCGCCCAAGGGCAAGCTGATCGGCGATTTCACCGTGTCCTGCCTCGCCGAGGATCAGTTCCAGCTTACCGCATCCTACGGCAGCCAAGCCTATCACAAGCGTTGGTTCGACACGCACCCCGACGCACATGTGCAGGTCGAAAACATCTCCGACCGCCGCAACGGGTTCCAGATCGCCGGGCCCCGCGCCCGCGACGTTCTCGCCGCCTGCACCCGCGAAGACATCTCGGGCATGCGTTTTCTGGATGTGCGCCGCATGACCGTCGGCATGACCGAATGCATCGTGCAACGGGTCAGCTACACCGGCGACCTCGGCTACGAGATCTACTGCGATCCCATGTCCCAGCGCCAGTTGTGGCAGGCGCTTTGGCAGGCGGGCCAGCCCCACGGCATGGTGCCCTTCGGTATGCGCGCCATGATGTCGCTGCGCCTCGACAAGTTCTTCGGCTCGTGGATGGCGGAATTCTCGCCCGATTACACCGCGGCGGAAACCGGCCTCGACAGGTTTGTCTCTTTCGCCAAGAACAGCGATTTCATCGGCCGCGCCGCCGCCGAAGCCGAACGCGCCACAGGCCCGGCCCGCCGCCTCGCAGCATTCGAGGTTCAGGCAGATGACGCCGATGTCCACGGCTACGAACCGATCTGGCTCGACGGCAAGGTCCAGGGTTTCTGCACCTCGGGCGGCTATTCCCACCATGCGGGAAAATCCATCGCCCAGGGGTTTCTGCCCACCGACCGGATCATCGCAGGTCAGCCTGTCGAAATCGAGATCCTCGGCCAGATGCGACCGGCCACACTGATCGTCGATCCCCTCTTCGATGCCGACGGAGCCCGCATGCGGGGCTGACGCGCGGTCTTCCTTTTGCCATAAATATCCCGGGGGGTCCGGGGGGCTGGCCCCCCGGTCCCGAGACATACCGCCCTCTTCCGGGAGCACCAGTGTTGCACGATACGTTTTCCTGGCCGATCCTGCTGCTGGCTGCCGGGCAATCCTCACGGATGCGCGGCGCCGACAAGCTGCTGCAGACGGTCGATGGCCTGCCACTGATCCGCCGGCAGGCGCAGGTGGCCCGCGCGGCCACCACAGGGCCGGTGCTGGTCCTGCTGCCGCCCGCCCCGCACCCGCGGCACGATGCGTTGAAGGGCCTGCCTGTCGATACGGTCGCGGTGCCGGATGCGGATGAGGGCATGAACGCCAGCCTGCGCCGCGGCATCGCCGCCCTGCCATCAGGCAGCGGCGCGGCCATGATCCTTCTGGCCGATCTGCCCGATCTCACGGCAGACGATTTGCGGCGGGTGTTTGGCGCCGTCGATCTGGCGGGCGAAACGCGCATCTGGCGGGGCGCCACCGCCGACGGCCGCGCGGGCCACCCCATCGTCGTGGCCGCCTCACTCTTCGATGGGTTTGCGGCGTTGCAGGGCGACACCGGCGGCCGCGAGGTGATCGCGCGCAATGCCGGCCTGTTGCGGCTGGTGCCGCTGCCGGGCGACCGCGCGCGCCGGGATCTCGACACACCCGAGGATTGGGCCGCCTGGCGCGCCGAACGCGGCGCGCAGGGTTGAAAACGCGTGGAAGCGGGACGGTTGCCCGTCCCGCTTCCTCACCGCCCGCGCGCCCCGAGTCGCGCGGCTCAGCTGCATATTCGGGGTCGGCCGAGCCCGCCCCGATCAGTTGACCAAAAGCTGTGCCTCGTGCCGTTTCAGCGACCGCCGCGCGGCATTGTACCCGCGAACACCGGTTTCGGTTTGCAGCTCCGGGAAGATCGCAAGGATTTCCTCGCGCTGCGCCTTGTCGACACCGGCCAGGGTCTGATCTCCCGGCTGGAAGCTTTCGGTCCAGGATCCATCGCTCAGCACCACCTCATGCTGATCGAACATGATGTGGATATAGCTGATCGCGTCCACGTCGATCTGGTCGACCCCATCCAGCCCGGTCAGATGCTTGGCCGCCACCAGAACCTCGCGGTCCTCGAAGTAAAGCGCGGTCTTGTCGTTGGCCATCAGGATCCTGTGGTTGGGTGACACCATCATGTCGCGCTCGGGCAGTCCGTCGCCCAGGGCCCCGGCACGGATCCGCACCGGCATCAGGTTGCGCCCGGCGCGCAGCTCGTCGCCTGTCATCTCGCGCCGGCCCACCCAGCAGATCTGCTGGATGCCGTTGTCGCGGGTGATGATCCGGTCGCCGACCGCCAGTGTTTCCACCAGGCGTTCGCCGGTGGGCGTGGCGATGCGGGTGCCCGGCGTGAAACAAGGCACAATCACGTTCTCGATGTTCTCGAAGATCGCCGTATCGGTCAGCGTTCCATCCGCCGCGAAGAAGTTCACGGTGCCGTTTTCGGCATTGGCGGGGTCGAAGACCACGCTCAGGCTGCCACCCGGATTGGTCGCCTCTGCCGCGCCGAACAGGTTCAGCGTGTCAAAGTCGTCGCCGTCCTCGCTGCCGTCGATGGTATCGCCGCCGGTCACACCGAAGAAGGTGTCGCGGTCGGCGTTGCCGATCATCAGGTCCGAACCCTGCCCGCCGATGATCGAATCGTTGCCCGAACCGCCGCGCAGCACATCGTCGTCGATGCCACCGTCAAGCGTGTCGTCGCCGTCGTCGCCCGACATCGTATCGTCGTCATCCTGGCCGAACAGCAGGTCGTTGCCCGCCCCGCCCGAGATGAAATCGGTACCATTGTTGGGCACCGGGTCCGGCGCGCCATCTGATCCGTCATCGCGGATGTTCAGGACATCCGGGAAGATCGGGTCAAGCCCGCCATAGATTGTGTCGTCGCCATCGCCGCCCAGAAGGCTGTCGGCACCTTCGCCGCCAAAGATCAGGTCGGTGTTGCCGCCGCCGGTGATGGTATCGGCATCGATACCGCCGTCGATCACATCCGCGCCGTCTTCGCCGTTGATCACATCGGCATCGTCGCCGGTGAAGATCGTGTCGTTGCCCGATCCACCTTGCACCGTGTCCAGATCATTGAACGGATCGGTGTCGCCCGGTGCCGCCGGGATCACCACGCCCGATGATGTGGTATAGCCAGGGAACGCCAGGTCGGTCAGCGGTGTGCCGTCGTCATCGGTGTCGATCACGTCGCCGCCATCGCCCCCGACAACCGAATCCGCGCCATCGCCGGTGTCGATGTTGTCGTTGCCGCCGCCGCCGACAGCTGTGTCGTCGCCATCGCCGGTCAGGATGTCGTCCGAGCCCGGCCCGCCTTCGACAGAATCGTCGCCGGCGCCCGAGATGATGGTGTCGTCGCCGCCGTCGCCGACAACCACGTCGTCGTCCGGGCCTGCCGTCGGGTCGATGGCGTCGCCGCCGTCGATCACGTCGCCTTCCGGGTCGCCGTCGTAGGATGTGTCGATCAGTTCGCCGTCGGGCGTGCCTTCCACGATCCCGTCGCCGCCATCGTCATCGGGCAGCAACAGCGTTTCGATTTCCGCGAAGGCCATCGTTCCGGTGACAGCGCCGGTCGGATCGAGGAATTCGATGATACCCGATGTGGAGTCGCCATCCGGATCGGTGGTTTCGGCCACCACGCGCAGCGGGCCTGCACCGCGCAGGTCCAGAACGTCTTCGTCGACGCCGCCGGTGCCGCCATCCACATCGTCGCCGGGGTTGCCACCCACGATGCTGTCGGCGCCGTCGCCGGCTTCGATGTCGTTTTCGCCGAGGCCGCCAACGATGGTGTCGTTGCCCGCGCCTGCGCGGATGATGTCATCGTTGGGCGCTTCGCCCGGCAGAACCGCGTCGCCTGCATCCACCAGGTCGCCATCCGGGTCGCCTGTGTAGGTGCCGTCGATCAGGTCGCCCGCATCGGTGCCGTCGATGATGCCATCCGGCACCGGAGTCGTCGGCGGCGGCAGAAGCAGGTTCTCGATTTCGGCAAAACCCATGGTGCCGGTGACAGCGCCGGTGCCGTCGAGGAATTCGATGGTGCCCGAGGTCGAATCGCCGTCCGGGTCGGTGGTTTCGCCGGCCACGCGCAGCGGCCCTTCGCCGCGCAGGTCCAGCGTGTCATCATCGACGCCACCGGTGCCGCCGTCGACATCGTCGCCGGGGTTGCCGCCGATGATCGAATCCGCACCGTCGCCCGCTTCGATATCGTTTTCGCCGAGGCCGCCGATGATCGTGTCATTGCCAGCGCCGGCGCGGATGATGTCATCGTTGGGCGCTTCGCCGGGCAGGATCGCGTCGGCCGCGTCCACACGGTCGCCGTCGGGGTCGCCGGTGTAGGAGGTGTTGATCAGGTCGCCCGAATCGGTGCCGCTGACGATGCCGTCACGTGTAGGATCGGGCAGCAGCAGGTTCTCGATTTCCGCGAAGGTCATCGTGCCGGTGACCGCGCCGGTCCCGTCGAGGAATTCGATCACCCCCGAGGTCGAATCGCCGTCCGGGTCGGTGGTTTCGCCGGCCACGCGCAGCGACCCTTCGCCGCGCAGGTCCAGCGTGTCGTCGTCGATACCGCCGGTGCCGCCGTCGACATCGTCGCCGGGGTTGCCGCCGACGATCGAATCCGCACCGTCGCCCGCTTCGATATCGTTTTCGCCGAGGCCGCCGATGATCGTGTCATTGCCAGCGCCGGCGCGGATGATGTCGTCGTTCGGCGCTTCGCCGGGCAGGATCGCATCGGCGTTGTCCACACGGTCGCCGTCGGGGTCGCCGGTATAGCTGGTGTCGATGATTTCACCGGCCGCGGTGCCCGAAACGATGCCATCCGACACTTCCACGTCGCCGGTGCCGTTGGTCACCGAGACATAGTTGATCTCGCCGTTGAAGAACTTGTTGTATTCGTCTTCCAGAACGTGGCGCGCGCCGAAGGTGAACGAGGGGTCGTCGTCGGGCCCGACATCCAGCGTCAGGCCTGTCAGCGTGTGCGTCAGAACCTGGTCTTCGCCCGTCGTCAGGTTGTTGACGGTGAAAGTGCCGCCGGTGGGCGTGAATTCATAGGTCGCGCGGATGGTGTCGCCGACCGATGCAAAGCCGCGATCGGTGCCCAGTTCAACCGAATTGGTCAGTCCGCCGCCACCAAAGTGATCGGCGACCACGCGGCCTTCGTTGTTGATGTGGATTTCGAAATAGCTGCTTTCCGGGGTGTTTTCGTAGATGCCCCGGCTGAGAACCGTTTCGAAGATCGCCGAGGTCTGGGCGACCTGCGTGAACTCGATCTCGATCGTGCCGGCGTCCATGTCGAAGGGCGCGTCGGATCCGGTGTTCGTGGAGAAGCGTCCGCTGACCCCGTCAGTGCGCAGCGCGCCACCCGAAATCGTAGCGCCACCCACCAGTTCACCGTTCTGCGCGACGCCATCATCGACACCGGTGTCCAGTGTTTCACTGCCGGGGGCAAAGTCCCAAAGACCTACAAGCAGTTCTTCTTCCATCGTACTCTCCTTTGCGGTCGCGCGACCAACTTTGCGCGCCGCAGCGCAATTCTCGACCAGACCCCCGGTTGCTCAGACTGCGGCCCCGGAACAGACCGCACATCAGACGCACCCGATCGAGAGAAGGATCCAGACCCCGAAAAAAAGGAGGTCCGGCGTGCGGGCGAGAGGCCCTTATCGACACGCACCTTCCCGGCGGTGCCGCACGCAAATGTGACATGTCGCAGACTGCGACACTGTCACATCCTTCTCGCATCCACGATGCGAAATCATGCGGTCGCCCCCGTGACCTACAGAATTCGCCCCCAGTCGGGCTGGTTTATTGGTACAACTGCGGCAAGGCGGAACAAAGTAAAAAATGCCCGAATATGGCCACATTTGGCGGACAACGTACTGAAATTCGGCCACAATTGCAAACAAACCCCGGCAACGAGGGCAACGATTGTTTCCGATAAGGGTGCTAAACCTATGTATCGCGCGGACAGTTTCCACCATATATGTTGGCGTGGCACGATTTCACACGGCCCGCTGTTTCGCTTTGCGCAACAATAGATACCGGCGCTGGCGGGGGTTCCTGCCAGGTCGCGGCCTGTTCGACGGTCTGAAATTTGTTGTCAAACCGGAAATAATTCGCGCAAACCGGCATGTACTATTGCCAAGCCACAACCACGCCGCGAGAAATCCCGAATCGAGTTTCGTGCGGTTGAGCGGCGCCAGCGGCCCTCTCGCCAGCCCTGTTGCGCGCAGTTGGCGGGCGCCTTGGCGCCTTCGAACGGCGGCGATCAGATCATCTCGGCAACCATTGGCGGCATGTGCCCGGCCCAGGGTGCCGCCTGTTCCAGCCCGCGGCCCAGCGCCAGCAGAAGATCCTCGCGCCCCCAGGCCGCTGTCAGTTGCACCCCGATGGGCCGGCCCGCGCCATCACGGCCCAGCGGCAGCGAGATCGCCGGTTGCCCGGTGACATTGCCGGCGATCGTGTGCTGGAAGAACGGCGCGAAGGTGCCGTCGAGAAGTGCCGTCATGTCGTCGGGCATTGCCGCCGCCTGCATCGTTTCGCATGACGGCGCCGCCGTTGCGGCGGTGGGCGTCAGCAGGATGTCGAAATCCTGCGCTGCGGTCGCGGCCGCGCGCCGGTAGGCGTTCAGCACGTCCAGCGCGTCGATCAGCCCCGTCGCCGTCAGCGCGCACCCATGCACGAACCCGATGCGCGCCACCTGGCCCAGCGCCGACAGGTCCGACGCCCGCGTCAGCTGCCTTGTGGTGCCCAGGAACTGCGCGTGTTGTGCCATCCATACATCGGCCAACGCGGCCAGAACCGGCCGGTCCAGCAACACCGGTGCCGTGTCGACGATGCGGTGGCCCATGCGGTCCAGCAGCCCGGCGGTATGATCAACCGCCGCGCGCACCGCGCCGGCCACCGGATGGCCCAGCGATCCCGCCGTGCTGACGGCAATCCGCAACCCGCCGGGCAAGGCGCCGGCTTCAGGCGCGCCGTAGCCGCCCATTGGTGCCGCGGGACGCGGCGGATCGCCGGCGAACGTGCGCGCCACCATATCGAGACTGACCGCGCAATCGCGCATGCTGCGGCACAGCATCATGTTCGACGCGAGGCCGAGGCCGCTTTCGTCCTTGCGCGGGCCGGCACTGACCCGGCCACGCGACGGTTTCAGGCCCACCACCCCGCACCAGGCCGCCGGCACCCGGATCGATCCGGCGATGTCGGATGCCTGCGCCAGAGGCACGACCCGCGCCGCCACCGCCGCCGCGCTGCCACCGCTGGATCCGCCGGGCGTGGCGGCGGTGTCCCAGGGGTTCAGCGCCTCGCCGAACACCGCGTTGTGCGAATGGGCCTGCATCGAGAACTCGGGCGCCATCGTCACCCCGACCGGCACGCAGCCCTCGTCGAGGATCGCGCGGCCCAGATGCGTCGGTGCCGCCACGCGCGCGGTTTCGAACAGGCGGCTGCCATTGGTGCAGATCAGACCGTCGACCGGCCCGTTGAAATCCTTCACCGCCACCGGCACCCCCGACAACCGCCCCGCCGCGGCGTCGCGCAGGTCTGGCGGCGCCAGCCGTTCGGAAAAGATGTTCAGCCGCGCATCGGCCGCAGCCGCCAGCGCCACCGCCACCCGTGCCACTGCCGCGGGATCGGCCGCGCCGCTGGCCACTGCCTCGGCAATGGCGGTCGCATCCATCTCGATATAGTCGCGGGCATGCATGGCGGACCCCTGTTCAGGCACGGCGCGCCGGCGCGCCGGTTGGGCGCGGAATCAGCCGGTGCCCCGCAGCGAAAGCGTATGCGCACGAAGCCAGGCCATGAATTCGCGCGGCGCGCCCGACCATTTCTTCAGATCGTCGCCCGAAAGCGGTTCGCCGACGATCGGGCGCTGCGGCTTGTCCAGAGCATGGCGCACCTCGTAGAGCAACAGCCCCTGGCGCACGGTGGGCGACACCAGGCTGGCGATCTGGTAGGCGCGGCTGTTCTGGCCGGGAAAGCGCACCGGCAGCACGGTGGCCCCCGAACGCGCGATCATCTTCGCGGTGAAGGGATTCCAGTCGCGTTCCACTGCCGGCCCGAACCAGCGGTCCGCCGAAGCCACGACCCCGGCGGGAAACAGCGCAATGGCACCGCCATCGGCCAGATGCGCCATTGCCTTGCTGCGCATTTCCAGGTTCTTGCGCAGGGCGTCGGGCTCGTGATCGAAAGGCACCGGCACCATGAACTGATCAATCTCGCCAACCCCGGTCAGCAACGACCGGGTGAGGATCTTGTAATCGGTGCGCACCCGGCCGATCAGTTCGGCCAGAACCATCCCGTCGACCAGACCATGCGGATGATTGGCGATGATCACCAGCGGCCCGGTCTTCGGGATGCGCGCGATTTCCTCTTCCGGCGTGGTCAGATCGATGCCCATCACATCCAGCGCCTGTTTCCAGAACCCCTGCCCGTGCGGCACGCCCATTGCCTCGAATCGGCGGATGCGGCGCAGCAGGTGGAACTTGCTGGTCAGAAGCTCCAGCGCCTGGATTACCTTTTGCTGGGCCGGATGGGTGAATGTGGTGGCGTAGGACAGGCGGCGACGGTCATAGGGTTGATCGCTCAGGTCCGCGCCATCGCCCTGCCCCAGCAGCTGCCGGGTTTCGATATGGGCAGGTTGCTGCGACAGCGGCTTGCCCGACCCCACTGCGCGCCGTCCCGTTGTCACCTTGGTCTGTTCCTTGTCAAACATGAGCATTTGAAGCCCCTGTATAAGTGTCCCGGCGGTCGTGTCGCCAGGGCCTGAGAACCCATCATACCGGCAGAGGCATGAAAATGGCAATTCATCGTTGATCCTCAGGCTTAGTGCGGCGGGGCCGCTATCTCAAGATGTAAACCGAACAGGGCGCCCGACGTGTCACACGCGCCGCCGTCGAGCCAAGAAAGTAGTCCTGGGCCCCCGGATGATGCGAACCCACAACGATCAGGTCGACGTCATGTGCCGCGGCATAGCCGGAAATCCGCACGCCGGCCTTGCCGCTGACAACATCGACGGCAATGTCCGGCGCATCGCCGGCCACGGTTTTCAGCTTGTCGCGCACCCGCTGGGACAGATGGTTTTCGGGCTTGAAATCGACAAACTCGGCGACGTAGCCCGGCACCTCCTCGAGCACGGTCAAAAGCGTGATCCGCCCGCCTTCGTCAAGCAGGCGACGGGCCAGCGCAATCTTGCGCGGCACCACGGATTCGTGGTCGAGGGCGACTGGGATCAGGATATGAGAGTGCATGTTCGGTCCTTTCGGCGGCTGCGGTTCGGGCAGGCGGAGATTTGGCGCGGCGCGGCGCTGGCCCGGTCAGCCATCGGGCCCCGCCAGACGCCTGGCGATATCGGTGTAGGCGCGCGGCACGTCGATGCCCTGCGCCGCGGCACGGGCCAGCGCGCCTGCCCGGCGAGTACCGGGCAGGCGCGCGCCTTCGATGCCGGCGATATGTTGCAGAAGGGCTTCGATGCGCCCGGCGAAACCGTCCGGATCGCGCGGCCGAAGCGCCAGAAGGAACTGGCCGGTGCCCGGCGGCGGGCCATCGGCGGAAAAGAATGACGACGCTTCGGCACTGGGGTTCGCGCCGGTCAACGTGGCGGCCAGGATTTCCACCATCAGCGCCAGCGCTGTGCCCTTGGCCTCGCCTATGGGCAGCATCGTGCCGGCCAGGGCGGCTTCGGCATCGGTGGTGGGCCTTCCGTCGCGGTCCAGCGCCCAGCCTTCGGGGATCGGCTGGCCCGATTTTCGCGCGTGCATCACCTTGCCGCGCGCCACGCGCGACAGCGACAGGTCGATTACCAGGGGCGCGCCGTCGGGACGTGGCACCGCGAAGGCGATCGGGTTCGTGCCGAACACCGGCACATTCGATCCCCAGGGCGCGATGGCCGCCGGCGCATTGGCCACCATCAGCCCGATCAGACCGGCGCGGGCGATCTTTTCCACCTGCACCGACAGCGCGCCGCAATGATGCGACCGGTGCACCAGCATCATCGCCGTGCCGTGCCGGGCCGCGGCCGCGCAACCGCGCGAGATCGCTGCGTCGAGCGCCGGATAGGCAAAGCCGTGGCAGGCATCGACCACAACGCAGGTGTCGCCCGACATCTCGGCCACCGGCGCGGCCTGCCCGGCAACCTTGCCGCTGCGCACTTGTTCCACATAGTCCGACAACCGCGAGAACCCGTGCCCCACCTGGCCTTCCGCCTCGGCGGCGACCAGCGCATCGGCCACCGAGGCCGCGGCGGGCGCCGCCACGCCGGCGGCACCGAAGGCGCCGCGCAACAGCTGCCGGGCATCGTCAAGCGACAGGCGTTCGGTCTGGGTATCGGTCATGCGAGCCTCGGAAAATGTGCGGACGGCCGGATCTGGCCGCCCGCTTTTGCCACAGCCTCAGGCGCTGCGGTAGAGTTTGGTCATCGAGAATTCACGATGCCCCAGCGCCTCGGCGGCGGTGTTGCGGCCGTTGGCCGTGCGGCGGATCATCTCGATCAGCGCATCGCCCGCCTCGTCGATGGTCTGTTCGCGGCGCAGGATGCCCGACACGTCCACATCGACATGTTCGCCCATGGTGCGCACGGTGCGCGGGTTGGCGGTGATCTTGATCACCGGAACGATGGGGTTGCCGACCACGTTGCCCTGCCCGGTCGGGAAGGTGTGGATGACCGCGCCACCGGCGGCCATCAGCGTCACGCATTCGGCGGCGGCCGACGAGCTGTCCATGAAGTAGAGCCCCTTGCCCGACTTCGGCGCCTCGGCCGGCTCGAGGATGTCGATGAACTGCGAGGTGCGCCCGATCTTCTCGAGGTTGCCCAGCGCCTTCTCCTCGATCGTGGTCAGCCCGCCTTCGATGTTTCCCTTGGTGGGCTGGCTGTCGGACAGATCGTCGGTCTGGTGGGCAAAGATCACGTCGTCCTGATAGGCCTTCCACATCTTGTACCAGCGTGCGCCAACCTCCTCGTTGATGGCACGTTTCTGGCATATATGCTCGGCCCCGGTGATTTCGGATGTCTCGCCGAAAAACCCGGTGATGCCTTCGGGCAGCAGCTTGTCGTACATGTTGCCAACCGTGGGGCACGATCCCAGCCCGGTGGTGGTGTCGCTTTCACCGCATTTGGTCGATACCCACAGTTCGTTGATCGAACACTCCTCGCGCTGCACCTCGGTGGCCTTGTGCACGAAATCCTTGGCGGCCCAGGAGGCTGCGCGGATCGTCTCGAAATCGCCCTTCTGCTCGATCGAGAATTCGGCGACCTCCTTGCCGGTCTGGCGGATGCCGTCGGCAATGCGCTTGGTCCAGCCCGGTTCGATGCCGATCACGACCACCGAATGCACGTTGGGGTTCGCGCCGGTGCCGATCATGGTGCGGAAATGCAGTTCGAGATCCTCGCCGAACTGCAGCCGGCCATAGGCATGCGGGATCGCCAGCGTGCCCTTCACATTGTTGGCGACCGCCTCGCAGGCCGCGTTCGAGATATCGTCGACCGGCAGGATCAGAACGTGATTGCGCACGCCGACCCGGCCGTTTTCGCGCCGGTATCCGTGGATGGTGATGTTGGAATATTTGGAAGCCATGTTCGTGGTCCTTACCAGCGCTTGGTTTTGCAGTTGTGGGTGTGCACATGCGCGCCCTTGGGAATGTCTGCGATGATCTTGCCGATGTCCTCGCCGTATTTGATCGCGGTGTCGCCGGCCTTCAGATCGCTCAGCGCGATCTTGTGGCCGATCGGCACATCGGCGCCCGAGGTCAGGCGGAAGGTCGAATTGTCATGGGTGATGCAGCACAGCATGTCGGTGCCTGCCTTCAGGCCCTCGACCACGACAACACCTACGTTGTCGGCCTCTTCATGCACAAGCAGGTGTGGGATTTCAGACATTTTGGTTTCCTTCTTCAGGGTTTCAGTATGATCTTTGGTGCCGCTGTCAGGCCCGCGCGGATATCGGCAAAGGCGCGCTGGCCATCGTTCAGCGGGCGTGTTTCGGTCCAGTCCAGCGCGCCCAGTCGCCCGTCGAACATGGCCGCGCAGGTCTCGCGGAAATCGGCGGCGGTGTAGGTATAGGTGCCGATAAAGGTGATCTCCTGCAAGGTCATCCGCCGGATGTCCAGACCGCCCGAGGCGCTGCCCAGACCGATGTGCACGATCGCCCCGCCCGGACGCACGGCGGCCGAGGCCTGGGCGCGGGTGGCGTCGAAGCCGACGCCGTCGATCACGATGTCGAACTGCCGCACCGGGTCCAGCGCGTCGGGCGCGACCACGGCCTGCCCGCAACGCGCGCCCAGATAGTCGCGGCGCAGGGCATTGGGTTCGATCATCTGCACATCCCCGACGCCCTGCGCGCGCAGGCACAGTGCGGCGCCAAGGCCGATGGCACCGCCGCCGATGACCAGCGCGTTCGCCGCATCGGGCACAGCCGCCCGCCCCAGGCGGACCGCATGCCAGCCGCAGGCGATCGGTTCGGCCAGCGCGGCGCGATCGGGCGCAAAGCCCGCCGGCAGTTCAACCAGATTGCGCGCCGGCAGCGCCACCGCCCCGGCAAAGCCGCCCTCGCGCGGTGGCATGGAAATGATCTGGCGCGTGCTGCACAGGTTGTCGCGGCCCGCCACGCAGGCCGGACAGGCGCCGCAGGTGACCAGCGGGTTCACCGTTACCGCCTGGCCTGTGCCGGCTATCACGCCGGCCACCTCGTGGCCCAGGATCAGCGGCGCGGGCCGCCTTTCGTCATGGCCCAGAAAAGCGTGCATGTCGGATCCGCAGATGCCCACGCTCTGAACCGTGATCACCCGGTCATCCGGGCCGGCGGCCGCCGCATCCGGCACATCGCGGTAGGTCAGCGTTTCGGGGGCGGTATAGACCAGAGCCTTCATTTGGCTGTAAAACCTCCATCGACCATCAGAACCTGGCCGGTGACATAGGCCGAGGCATCCGAACACAAGAACAGCAGCGGCCCGTCCAGATCCTTCATCCGGCCATTGCGCCCGATGCAGGTTTGCGCGGCGTTGCGCGCGGCGCGGTCGGGATCGCTGAACACCGCTTCGGTCAGTTCGGTCGGGAAGAACCCCGGCCCGATGGCATTGACGTTGATGCCGTGCCCGCTCCAGGCTTCGGCCAGCGCCCGCGTCATCTGCCCGATCGCGCCCTTCGACGCGCCATAGGCCACGCCGCCGGGAAACGCCCGCGTCGTTTGCAGCGACGCAAAGTTGACGATCCGTCCCCAGCCCCGCGCACGCATCGCCGGCGCCAGGTTCTGACTGAGAAAGAACGGCACCGACAGGTTCAGCGACAGTGTGATGTCCCAACCTTCCGGCGTGACGGCGCCGGCCGGTTCGCGGGTGTTGATCCCGGCGGCATGGACCAGGATATCGGGCGCGCCGAAAGGCGCTGAAATGGCTTCGGCGGTGGCCGGGTCGCGGCCGCTGAGCGCCAGATCGGCGGTCACCGCCGCCGTCTCGCCACCTGCCGCGCGGCGCCACTGCGCCAGTTCCTCGGCCCGCCGCGCAACCCCGACAACCCGCGCGCCGGCCTGTGCCAGCACCGTGGCCGCCTGCCGCCCCAACCCGGAACTGGCGCCGGTGACACAGGCCACACGGCCCGTGACATCGAACAGACCGGCGCCGGCGGATGCGCTATTCATCGGCCGACAGATCGAAGTTTTCGCCGGGGAAGAACTTGCGCAGGCGGATATCGGCGGTGCGGGCGTGGCCTTCCATGCCCTCCAGCCGGGCGATGCGCGCGGTGGCCTCGGCCACCGGCCTTGCGCCCTCGCGGGTGGATCGCTGCCAGGTGACGATCTTCATGTACTTGTGCACCGACAAGCCGCCGGTATAGCTGGCTGCGCCCGAGGTCGGCAGGACGTGGTTGGTGCCCGAGGCCTTGTCGCCGAAGGCAACGGTGGTTTCTTCGCCCAAAAACAGCGATCCGTAGCATGACAGACGGTCCAGCCACCAATCCAGATCGGCGGCCTGAACGGTCAGGTGTTCAGGCGCGTAGGCATCCGAGGTCGCGGCCATTTCCTCGCGGTCGCCGCAGAGGATCACCTCGGCATAGTCGCGCCAGGCAGCGCGCGCGTTGTCGCGGTTCACTTCCGGCAGATCCTCGATCATCGCCGGCACGCGGGCCATCACGTCCTCGGCCAGTGCGCGATTGTCGGTGATCAGCCAGACCGGCGAATTGTAGCCGTGTTCGGCCTGCCCGACCAGGTCGCAGGCCACCACTTCGGCATCCGCGCCGGCATCGGCCAGGATCAGACTGTCGGTGGGGCCGGCGATCATGTCGATGCCGACCCGGCCAAACAGCATCCGCTTGGCCTCGGCGACGAACTGGTTGCCGGGACCGACCAGGATGTTGGCGCGCGGCAGCCCGAACAGACCGAATGTCATGGCCGCGACACCCTGCACGCCACCCATCGCCAGTATCTTGTCGGCGCCGCAGATATGCGCCGCGTAGATGATCGCCGGGGCGATGCCCACACCCGGACGTGGCGGCGAACAGGCGACGATATGCTTGCATCCGGCAACCTTGGCGGTGGTCACTGTCATGATCGCGCTGGCGATATGGCTGTAGCGGCCGCCGGGCACATAGCAACCGGCCGCGTGCACCGGCACGCATTTCTGGCCTGCGACGGTGCCGGGGCTGACCTCGATCTGAAACTCGGCCAGGCTGGCCTTTTGCGCCTCGGCGAACTTGCGCACGTTGGCATGGCTGAACTGGATATCGGCCTTCAGCTTGTCCGAAACCTGCGCGCAGGCGGCGGCGATGTCTTCGGGCGTCAGCAGAACCGGGCCGTCGTACTTGTCGAACCGGGCGGCGTATTCCAGCGCCTTCGCGTCGCCGCCCGCTTCGATGTCGTCCAGGATGCCGCGCACGATCGTCCGGGTCTCGGTCGCGTCGCTCCGCGAGGTCAGGGTTGCCTTCTTGAGGTATTCGATGGCCATAACTTGAGGTCCTATTTGTAGATATCGGGCAAGAGCGTGGTCGAGATTGCCGGAACGTAGGCAATCAGAAGGGTCACGCAGAGCATGAAGAAGACAAAGGGCACCGCCCGCGCCGCGATCTTGAGTATCGATTCGCCCGTCAGACCGGACACTACGAAGAGGTTCAGCCCCAGCGGCGGCGTGATGAAGCCCACACCCAGCGCCGTGATCATCATGATGCAGAACTGGATCTCGTTCATGCCGATGTTGTCGGCGAGCGGTTTGAGGATCGGTGCCAGGATCACGATGTTGGGCGTGGTTTCCATGACGCAGCCCGCCGCGATCAGGATACAGATCATCAGGAAGATCAGGATCGCCGGTTCGCTCGTGACAGAGGTGATCGAATAGACGAACCCCTGCGGCACGCCCATGATCGCCAGCGCCTGCGCCAAAGGCAGCGAGAAGGCGATGATCGGCAGGATGACACCGTTCACCTTGGCCGAACTGACCAGCATGGCCGGGAAATCCGACAGCCGCAGCGTGCCCAGGATGAAGCCCATAACGATGGTGACGACAACCGCGGTGGCGCCGGCTTCCGTCGGGGTCATGCGGCCCGAGAAGATGCCGTAGAAGATGATGCCCGGCACCAGAAACGCGTACCAGCCGGATTTCAGCGCCGCCCAGACATTGGCCAGATATTCGCCGAAACCGATGTTGCCGCCGGTTTCATAGGCATAGATGCGGTTGACCACGATGTTGGTGATCAGGATCGACACCAGGATGGCGATGCCGGGGATCACGGCGGCCAGAAACAGCGTGGACGCGGATATGCCCAGAACCAGCCCGATGATGATGTATGCGATCGACGGCGGGATCAGGATGCCGGTACAGGCCCCCGCCGCCACCAGCGCACAGGCATAGGGGCGCGGATAGCCCGATTCCACCAGCCGGTCGATGGTCATGCGGCCCACGGCCGCCGCCCCCGCCGCATCGGAACCCGAAATCGCCGCGAACATGCCGCAGACCAGAACCGTGGCCGACCCGAAGCCGCCCCTGGCGAATTTGGTCAGCGCCTCGGCCACGTCCAGAAACTTGCGTGACAATCCGGTGCGCACCAGCACGTCGCCGGTGAGAATGAACAGCGGAACCGCCGTCAGCGCGAAGGCGTCGATGCCGTCGAACAGGCTTTCGCCCACCAGCGACAGCGGCAGCGCCCCCGACATCAGCAGCATGAGAATGGCCGCCGATCCGATCGCCGCCCAGACCGGCACCGCCAGCGCGACCAGGGCCACGAAGATGATCACCGGAAGATAGAAATCCCAGCCGAGCGCGACGGCCTGATCCTGAAGCCTGTTGAAAAGCATGGCCGTTCCTCAATCGAAGAGTTTGTCGCCCTCGTAAACGGGACGCCCGTTCCGAAGGTCGTTGAAATCACGGATGAACGACTGAACCAGCCGGAAGGACACAAGCGCAAAGCCGATCGGCACCGCCGCCAGGAACCAAACCATCGAAACCCGCAGCCCGTGACTGACCGAGCCGAACTTGGCCGATACCAGGACCGTTTCGAAGGACCAGTAGAGCGCGATCAGAGCGACCACGAACATCACCAGATCGCCGAAGATATAGACCAGCGCCCGCGCCTTCGGCCCGAGATAATGCAACAGCACGTCGATGCGGATGTGCCCGCGCTCCTTGGCCGCCGCCGCCGCGCCGATCCAGGCGAGGTAGATGAACGAATAGCGCACGATCTCTTCGCCCCAGATCGAGGAATAGGCGAAGATCTCGCGGCGCATCACCTCGATGAACATCGTCTCCACCAGCATGACGTAAAACACCAGGAGCGCCCATCGCTCGGCGTTGCGGTCCAGCAATTTCAGGAAATCGGACATGAATCCTCCCTTCGGCCCGCGCAATGCACCGGCCCGGCCACTTCAAGCGGAATGGACCGGCGCACGGTGGCGCCGGTCCGTGCGCACTCAGGCGTCGTGGACGTAGTAGCGGCCCATGGTGCCGGCCGCTTCTTCCAGTTTGGCGAAGTCATCCATCGATCCCGCCAGCTCGGTCTTGAAGCTGTCCCAATCGGACTTCTGATAGCCGCCGGTTTCTTTCCACTGGTTCAGCTGGTCGTCGGACAGCGAATGGAACTGCACGCCGGATTTGGCCAGCTCGGACATCGCATAGGCACGCGCCGCGGGCACCTTGGCCAGGTTCTGCTGGGTGGTGATCTCGCCGGCGAACTCGATGCCTTCCTGCACGTCGCCGGGCAGGCCGTTGAACCATTCCAGGTTCATCGAGAAGACCTGGCTGTCGGGCACCGCCTGGGTAAAGGTCACATGGCTCAGGATGTCCTTGAAACCAAAGACGTAAAGCGCGCCGACCGAAGGGTCCAGCGCATCCGCCACGCCCTGCTTGATCGCCGAGGGCGTTTCGCCCCAGGCCACCGGCGTGGGGTTGGCGCCGACCATGCGATAGTACTGCTGCAACATCGCCGATCCCGGCACGCGGAACTTCACCCCGGCCAGATCGTCGGGCGTGATCACCATGTTGCCGCCCTTGCGCACGGCCACGACCCGCGGGTCGATCACGACATAAAACAGCGCCTTGAAGCCTGCGGCCTCGACCTTGGGGTGTACCTGGGTTTTCCAGGCGTCGGACGCGACCAGGTTGGTGAACCGCTGGTTCGATCCGCAGAAGTACGGCAGGTTGATAAGGTCGACCGCGCTGGCGAAGGGGGCGAAGTTCGAAAGCGAATGCTGCGCCGCCTGGATCGTGCCGCCCTGCACCTTCTGGACCAGCGCACCGCCGGCGCCCAGCTGCCCACCAGGAGCCAGCTTGACATAGACCTTGCCGTTGGTCGCGTTCTGGATGTTTTCCTTCAGATCCAGCTGCATGATCGGATAGCTGCGCGATGCGCCCAGCACATAGGCCGTGCCGATCGTCATGATGTGCTCGGCCGCCTTCTCGCGCTCGCGCTCCTCGATCGCGGTCTGCGCGCTGGCCTCGCTGGACCACAGCATGCCGCCGGCGCCGGCCACCATCGCGGCCGTGAAGCCGCCGGTTCCCGCCAGCTTCAGAAAGTTGCGGCGTTCGGCCGAAGCCAGATCGTCCTTTGGATGTTTTTTCATGAGTTCCTCCCGGTTGAAAAAAGTCGTTGGTTGTTATTTTTGCCTGGCCTTACGCTCGCTGCGCAGGATCGCCACGACAAAGCAGATCGAGGCCGCGAACAGCAAAAGCATCTCGGAGACATCGCCCAGAAACGGCGTGCCCGAGATCGACCCCAACACGACATTCACCACATAGGCGCCGAAAAGGATGGCAGTCAGAACCAGATACACTTCGCGTCCTCCCAAACACCGTGCGATTCGAAACCGAGGCTAGACTTACCGCTGCGTCAATGCAAGCGCTTACATGCACCTGCGGCCTCGCGCCCCTTTTCCCGATCCGAACTTGTGTTTAGAAAACACCGAACGCGCAGGGGACATCCAGCCATGATCAGCGACGACCAAAACGCCGACGGCAGCGACCCGGCAAGCCCTCGATCGCAGGACGACATGGTGCCCACGCTCGAAGACGTGGCGCGACGCGCCGGGGTCTCGACGGCCACCGTTTCGCGCTGTCTGAACACGCCCGAACGGGTGGTCAGCGATACCCGCAAGCGGGTGATGAAGGTGGTGCAAGAACTGGGCTATGCTCCGAATTTCGGCGCGCGCGCCCTGGCCGCGCGGCGCACCAACACCTTTGGCGCGATCATCCCGACCATGGAGAACGCGATCTTCGCGCGCGGCCTGCAGGCGTTTCAGGAGGAACTGGGGCTGAACGGCATCACCCTGCTGGTGGCGTCGTCGTCCTACAGCCCCGAACTGGAAGAGGCACAGATCAGCGCGTTGATCGCACGCGGCGCGGATGCGCTTTTGCTGATCGGCCACGACCGCACCCGGCAATCCTATGCGCTGCTTGATCGGCGCAACATTCCCTATGTGGTGGCCTGGGTCTTCGATCCCGAGATGCCGCGGCTGTCGATCGGGTTTGACAACCGCAAGGCGATGCAGGGGCTGGCCGCGCAGGTTCTGGCGGAAGGCCATCGCCGCATCGGCTTCATTTCCGCCGAACGCACCGGCAACGACCGCGCGCGCGATCGCTACAAGGGCGTCTGCGATGCGATGCGCGCCGCCGGACTGGACCCTGATGCCGATCTTCAGCTGATCGAAACCGAATATGGCATCGGCAAGGGCGCGCAGGCTTTCGAAAAGCTGATGGCCGCCACGCCCCGGCCCACCGTGGTGATGTGCGGCAACGACGTTCTGGCCGCCGGCGCGCTGTCACAGGCGCGCAGAATGGGCATCGCGGTGCCCGGCGAGGTTTCGATCACCGGTTTCGACGATGTGGAAATCGCCGAACTGGTTTCGCCGGCGCTGACCACGGTGCATGTGCCGCACCGAGAAATGGGCCGTGGCGCGGCGCGGCTGCTGCTGGCGCTGCGCGCCGGCGAAGGGACGCGCGAAAGCGTCGAACTGCCGGTCGAAATCCGCTTGCGCGAGACGCTGGGCCCGGCACCGGGCACTGCCTGAGTCGCGCCGGACAACAGGTTCGGGGGCCGGCGCGGGCCCCGAAATCCGCCGTTTCGCCCGACCCGCGCGCCCGCAACGCGGGCAGCGACGCACGCAAAGCAGGCATGCCTTGCAAGCCCGTACATCCAACAGCACCACCGATTCCCACACCTTTTCAATAACTTGAAAAGGCCGGAACACACGAAAGCCGGAAATGTCGCAACTTTTTTTGTTGCGTCGCAGGGTATCTTCGTTCTTCGTGACCGGCATTCGCCGCAAAACGGCCAAGCAATAAGACAGGGAGTCACCCAAATGAAACTGAAATCCAGAATCCGCAGCACCGCCTGCATCGCCGCCTTTGCCAGCCTCGCCCAGACGGCCGCCTGGGCCGAGGAAATCACCGTTGCGTATTTCCTGGAATGGCCGATGCCGTTCCAGTTTGCCAAGGTGAACGGCACCTACGAGGCGGAAATGGGTGTCGACATCAATTGGGTCAGCTTCGACACCGGCACCGCCATGTCGGCGGCGATGGCGTCGGGCGATGTGCAGATCTCGGTCAGCCAGGGCGTTCCGCCCTTCGTGGTGGCCGCATCGGCGGGCCAGGACATCCAGATCGTCGATGTTGCCGTCAGCTATTCGGAGAACGACAACTGCGTGGTGCGCAGCGAACTGGAGATCGACAAGGACAGCGCCGGCGAACTGGCCGGCAAGAAGGTCGCGGTGCCGCTGGGCACGGCCGCGCACTATGGCTTTCTCAGCCAGATGAACCACTTCGGCGTCGATCTTGCGTCGCTCGAGGTGGTCGATATGGCCCCGGCGGAAGGCGCCGCGGCGCTGTCGCAGGGATCGGTCGACATGGCCTGTGGCTGGGGCGGCGCGTTGCGGCGCATGAAAGAGAGCGGCAACGTCCTGCTGACCGGTGCGGAAAAGGAAGACCTGGGCATCCTCGTCTTCGATGTCACCTCGGCTCCGGCGAATTTCGTGGCCGAGGAGAGCGAGCTTCTGGCCAAGTTTCTCAAGGTCACCGCCGATGCCAACGCCGTCTGGAACGCCGGTGGCGACGCGGCGGCCGCGATGATCCCGGTGATCGCCAAGGACGCCGGCATGGACGAAGACGCCACGGCGGCGACGATGGCCACTTTCGTGTTTCCGCCGGTCGCAGACCAGCTGGGCGCGAAATGGCTGGGCGGCGGCGCACAGTCGTTCATGAAGGGCGTGGCCGATGTGTTCGTGGCCGCCGGATCGATCGACGGAGCGCTGGAAACCTACGCCCCGGCCGTCAACACCGGCCCGCTGCAAGCCGCAAGCGGCATGTAAACCGGAAGCGGCGCGCGGCCCCGGCCCTAAACGGGGCCGCGCCTGCTTTTGCCCGGCCTGCTCTTGCCCGAAGGAAACGCCCATGTCTGGTCTGACTCTCGAAAACCTGTCGATGCGCTTCGATCTGCCCAGTGGCGATCATGTTCAGGCGCTCCAGGATGTCTCGCTTGAAATCAAGACTGGCGAACTGGTCAGCGTTCTCGGGCCTTCGGGATGCGGCAAGACCACGCTGCTGAACATCATTGCCGGATTTCTGGCGCCCACGTCCGGCAAGGTTTCGCTGAATGGCAAGCCGGTGACCGGCCCGGCCCAGGAACGCGGGATGGTGTTTCAGAAGGGCGCCCTGTTCGAATGGATGAACGTGCGCGAGAACGTGTCGTTTGGCCCGCGCATGAACCGCGTGCCCACCGCAGAAAGCGCGCCGCGTGTCGATCGGCTGCTGGATGTGGTCGGACTGGGCGCGTTCAAGGAAAAGGCGATCTACGAACTTTCCGGCGGGATGCAGCAGCGCGTGGCCCTGGCGCGCTGTCTGGCCAACGATCCCGATGTCATCCTGATGGACGAACCGCTGGGCGCGCTCGATGCGCTGACCCGCGAAAAGATGCAGGGCCTGGTGCTGAAACTGTGGAAGGAAACCGGCAAGACGATCATCCTGATCACCCATTCCGTCGAAGAGGCGCTTTTGCTGGGCGAACGGCTGATCGTGATGGCGCCGCGGCCCGGCCGCATCCACAAGCAATACCACCTGCCCTTCGCCGACATGGGCGTGAACGCGGACCTGCGCGAGGTGAAGCATCACCCCGACTATACCCGCACCCGTGAGGAAATCCTCAACATGATCTGGGACATGGAAGAGGAAATCATGGGCCGCAGCGAGGCATCTACATGATCATCCTGCTGATTTACATCGCCATTTTCATCGGCGCGTTCTTCACCGTCCGCCTGATCAACACCCGTCTGGCGCAGCGCAACGATTTCACCTCGCTGAAAACCGTCACCTTCGGCGATGAAAGCGCGGTGACCGCCAACCGCACCGCCAGCGTGATTTCGGTGATCGCGATCTTTCTGATCTGGGGTGCCTTCACCGGATCGTCCCTGGTGCCGGTGCATGCGCCGGGCCCTTATGTCGGCGGCGGCCAGTTCGATTACGAGGTGCTGCATCCCGACGGCCGCCGCGACACGGCGACGGTGTTCTGGCAGGTCGAGGCGACGCGCGGCGCGGCCGAGGACATCGCCGTGGCCGACAACGACGGGTTTGCCCGCGACGACGCCATCAACATCATCAAGTACCGGTCGGGTCAGCTGTTGTGGGACCGCAACGACGAAACCGACCGCAAGGCGGGGGCGCGGATCGTCGCGGTCAACGGGCAGCCCACCGATTTCGACCCCAACGCCCGCGACGCCGACGGCAACCTGACACAGGACAGGCCGCGCTTCGACATCGAACACGGCAGCGCCACTTTGACGGACAAGGGCGCGCTTCTGATAACCCCCGACCAGGGCTGGCAGATGGAGCCGATCTGGCTGCCCGCCCCCGAGGCCGTCTGGTCACGGGTGGTCGAGATCGCCGGCGCGGGCTATCAGAACTCGACGCTTCTGGAACATCTCGGATGGTCGCTGTTCCGGGTGGTCCTTGGCTTTGCCTGCGGCGCGCTGGTCGGCATCCCGCTGGGCTATGCGATGGGCCTGAGCGACTGGTTTCGCGGCTGGTTCGATCCGATCGTCGAATTCATGCGCCCGGTGCCGCCGCTGGCGCTTATCCCGCTGGTGATCATCTGGGCGGGGATCGGCGAGACCGGCAAGATCATCCTGCTGTTTCTGGCGGCGCTGTGGATCATGACCATCGCGGCACGCGCGGGCGTTTCGGGCGTGAACATCACCAAGGTGCATGCGGCCTATTCGCTGGGCGCGTCGCGCTGGCAGATCATGCGCCATGTCATCATGCCCAACAGCCTGCCCGAAATCTTCACCGGCGCGCGCGTGGCGATGGGGGTCTGCTGGGGCACGGTGGTGGCCGCCGAACTGGTCGCCGCGGAAAAGGGCGCGGGCATGATGATCATGGTGGCGTCTAAATTCCAGCTGACCGATATCGTGCTGATGGGCATCATCCTGATCGGTATCGTCGGCTATGGCATCGACATCCTGATGCGGCGGGTCGAGGCATGGCTGGTGCCGTGGAAAGGGCGCGGCTGACACGCGCCCGCCCACCATCCTGAACAGGGGCAGCACCGGGGGCACTTCTGCACACGGTTTAGGGCAAACCGCAGGTTTCACACGATTGGTGCGGGCGGCCGGACTTGAACCGGCACGGCCATACGGCCCGGGCATTTTAAGTGCCGTGTGTCTACCATTCCACCACGCCCGCACGAGTTTCAGCCTTAGCGATGCAGCGCGGCCGGTTCAACCCGGTCGGATGCCCCGGATCAGATGTCCTCACCCAGAGGCGCCAGCGGACCGCCCGGCGCGGCCAGACCGCGTTCGGGAATCCACGGGTTCAGCGCCAGCGCGCGCGTCATGTCGGCGCGGGCCTCGTCGATCCGGCCCAGCGCCATCAACGTCAGCGCCCGCCCCGACAGCGCCGCCACATGATCCGGCGATCGCGCCAGCGCCTGGTTCAGATCGGTCAGCGCGGCAGGGTAATCCTGCCCCAGAAACAACGCAAAGGCACGCTGGTTGTAGCCTTCCGCGTAGTCCGGGCAATACTCGACCAGCCGGTCGAAATCCGCGATCGCGCCCAACAGGTCATAGGACGACCGTTTGCGCATCCCCCGGTCGAGGATCGCCTGGGCCTGTTCGTCGGGCGCATCGGCCCAAAGCTCCCACATCTGGCGCGACAGGTCGGCCGCCCCCATTTCAGACGGCAGGCTGCGCGCCTGGGCCATCAGCGCCTTCAGGCGCGCATCGTGATCGGGTGGTGGCGGGCAATCGGCGGCCAGGCCGGCCGATCCCGCCAGAGCAAAGGCCAGCGGCAGCAGAAATCGTGTCATGGCACAAAAGTGGCACGATGGCCGCATGCGTCAAGTCACGTTTTGCGGCGCGGCCAGCGGCGCGTCTTCCTTGATCGCCTGCATCGCCACATATGTCGATGTGCTGGCCAGATGCGGCAGCGTGGAAATCTTTTCGCCCAGAACCGCGCGGTGCTGGGTCATCGAACGGGTCCGCACCTTCAGCAGATAATCGAAGTTGCCCGCGATCAGATGCGCCTGCTCTACCTCGGGGATGCGCGCGATGGCGGCGTTGAAGGCGGCAAGCGCGGCCTCGCGGGTGTCCGACAACCGCACCTCGACAAAGGCGACATGGTCCTGACCCAGACGAATGGGATCGATCAGCGCGCGGTAGCCGGTGATATAGCCTTCCGTCTCGAGCCGGCGAAGGCGCACCTGGGTGGGGGTCTTGCTCAGCCCGATCCGCCGCGCGAGATCGGCGATGCTGATCCGCCCGTCGCTGGCCAGCACCGTCAGAATCGAGCGATCGAAGGAATCGAGGCGGGCGGCGTCCGGGTGATCCGATCTGTCCATCTGGCCTGACCTTTCCTGATTCTTCGGTCGATTGTCCTGCAAAGTCGTCAAAAACCGGCAAAACGCCTTCCATGACCCTGATACAATAGGTCAATCCCGCCGGAGGTACAAATGGCACGCGACACATCCGAAGATCTCAAGGCCCGCATAGATGCGCAGACCTACGTCGACGAGGCGCGCAAGCTGGACGAACTGGTTGCCGCCGCCGGGCTGAGCGCCGCCGACCGCGCCGAGATCTGCGCGCGCGGCGCCGACCTGGTGCGCGCGATAAGATCGTCGGCCACACCCGGCCTGATGGAGGTGTTCCTGGCCGAATACGGCCTGTCGACAGACGAAGGCATCGCATTGATGTGTCTGGCCGAAGCGTTGCTGCGGGTGCCCGACGCCGAAACGATCGACGATCTGATCGAGGACAAGATCGCGCCGTCGAACTGGGCAAGGCACCTGGGCCATTCCACCTCGCCTCTGGTCAATGCATCGACCTGGGCACTGATGCTGACCGGCCGGGTTCTGGACAGTCGCGCGAAGCGGCCGGCACAGCATCTGCGCGGCGCCGTCAAACGCCTTGGCGAGCCGGTAATCCGGGCCGCCGTCGGCCGCGCGATGAAGGAAATGGGCCGACAGTTCGTTCTGGGCGAGGCGATCGAACCGGCGATGAAACGGGCCGCGGGAATGGAAAAGCGCGGCTATACCTACTCCTACGACATGCTTGGCGAGGCGGCGCGCACCGAACGCGACGCCAAACGCTATCACCTCAGCTACAGCCGCGCGATATCGGCCATTGCCATGGCCTGCACCAGCGACGATATCCGCGCCAATCCGGGCATATCGGTCAAGCTGAGCGCGCTGCACCCGCGCTATGAACTGGCGCAGGAGCACCGGGTGATGGCGGATCTTGTGCCCCGGTTGCGGGCGCTGGCGCTGCTGGCGAAATCGGCGGGCATGGGGCTGAACGTCGATGCCGAGGAAGCCGACCGCCTGGCGCTTTCGCTTCAGGTGATCGACGCGGTTCTGGCCGAACCCGCGCTGGGCGGCTGGGACGGTTTCGGCGTCGTGGTTCAGGCCTACGGGCCGCGCGCCGGCGCGGTGATCGACGCGCTCTACGACATGGCCCACCGCCACGACCGCCGCCTGATGGTGCGGCTGGTCAAGGGCGCCTATTGGGACAGCGAGATCAAGCGCGCCCAGGTGCTGGGGATGGCGGGCTTTCCGGTTTTCACCTCGAAACCGGCAACCGATGTCTCGTATATCGCCAATGCGCGAAAGCTGCTGGCGATGACCGACAGGATCTATCCGCAATTCGCCACCCACAACGCCCACACCGCCGCCGCGATCCTGCACATGGGCGCGGCCCGCGACAGCTATGAATTCCAGCGCCTGCATGGCATGGGCGAGGCGCTGCACGACATCGTGATGGCGCGGCACGCCACGCGGTGCCGGATCTATGCGCCGGTCGGCGCGCATGGCGACCTGCTGGCCTATCTGGTACGCCGCCTGCTCGAAAACGGGGCGAATTCGTCTTTCGTCAACCAGATCGTCGACGACAACGTGCCGCCCGAAACGGTGGCCGCCGATCCCTTTGCCGCCCTGTCCCGTCCTGCTCATCCGATCCCCGCCGGCGTCGATCTGTTCGCCCCCGAGCGCCGCAATGCGCGCGGCTTCGATCTGGGCCATGTGCCCACTCTGGCGGCCATCGATGCGGCACGCGCGCGCTGGGCTTCGGCCGAATGGCAGGCGGCGCCGCTGCTGGATGGTCCGGCGCGCCCCGGTCCGGTGCAGGCGGTGCGCAACCCCGCCGACCCGGCCGGCTCTGCGGGCGGGGTCGCACCCGCCAGCGCCGCCGATGTCGAACAGGCGTTGGCCCGCGCCACCGTCTGGGGCGCCGCCCCGGCCGACCGTGCCGCAGCGCTGAACGCCGCCGCCGACCTGATGGAATCCGAACACGGCCAGATCTTCGCCCTGCTGGCGCGCGAGGCCGGCACGACCCTGCCCGACGGCGTCGCCGAATTGCGCGAAGCGGTGGATTTCCTGCGCTACTACGCGGCGCGGGCGGATGCATGCGGGGCGCCGGCGGGGCGGTTCACCTGCATTTCGCCGTGGAACTTCCCGCTGGCGATCTTCACCGGTCAGATCGCCGCCGCCCTGGCCGCCGGCAACGCGGTGCTGGCCAAACCGGCCGAGCAGACGCCGCTGATCGCGCACCTGGCGGTTTCGCTGCTGCACCGGGCGGGGGTGCCGCGCGCCGCGCTGCAATTGCTGCCCGGCGATGGCAAGGTGGGCGCGGCACTCACCAGCGACCCGCGCATCGACGGCGTGGCCTTCACCGGCTCGACCGAAACGGCGCGCAAGATCCGCGTCAGCATGGCCGAACATCTGGCGCCCGGCGCTCCGCTGATCGCCGAGACGGGCGGCCTGAACGCGATGATCGTCGACAGCACCGCCCTGCCCGAACAAGCGGTCCGCGCCATCGTCGAAAGCGCCTTCCAGTCCGCCGGCCAGCGCTGTTCGGCGCTGCGTTGCCTTTATGTGCAGCAAGACATCGCCGAAGATCTGATCGCCATGCTGAAGGGCGCAATGGACGCATTTCATCCGGGCGACCCCTGGCAGATCAGCACCGATTGCGGCCCGGTGATCGACGAGGCAGCCAAGGCGACGATCCGCCGCCACATCGATATCGCGCGGGGCGAAGGCCGGGTTCTGCATGAAGGGCACACGCCGCAAACGGGCAGCTTCGTCGCACCGACGCTGATCCGGGTGTCGGGCATCGAGGCGCTGACCCGCGAGGTCTTCGGCCCCGTCCTGCATGTGGCGACCTTCAGCGCCGGTCAGATCGACAGCGTCATCGACAGCATAAACGCCACCGGCTACGGCCTGACCTTCGGGCTGCAAACCCGCATCGACGACCGGGTGCAGCACGTCACCGACCGCGTCCACGCAGGCAATCTCTACGTCAACCGCAACCAGATCGGCGCCATCGTCGGCAGCCAGCCGTTCGGCGGCGAGGGCCTGTCCGGCACCGGCCCAAAGGCCGGTGGACCGCTGTACCTGAGCCGCTTCACTGCCCCCGGTCGCGCCACGGCACCGGCCGCCGGCGCAGCCTGGAGCGCACCTATGGCCGAATTGCCCGCGCCGGTGCCCGCCCCCGGAAAGACGCCGCCAGCGACAGTGTCCCTGCCCGGCCCGACCGGCGAATCGAACCGCCTGTCGATGCGGCTGCGCGCGCCTCTGGTCTGTCTGGGGCCGGGGCCAGGGGCCGCCCGCGCCCAGGCCGAGGCCGTGCATGCGCTGGGCGGCACCGCGATCGTCGCCACCGGCGACTGTGCCCCCGACCTGCTGCGCGGGTCCGGCCCGATCGGCGGGGCGCTCTGGTGGGGCGACACCGAAGCCGCGCGCGTCTTCGACCTTGCGCTGGCCGCGCGTCCCGGCCCTCTGGTGCCGCTGATCACCGGGGCACCCGACACCGCCCGCATCTGGGGCGAACGCCACGTCTGCGTCGATACCACCGCGGCGGGCGGAAACGCCGCACTTCTTGGTGCAGCCAGCTAAACCGGCCTTGACCACGCCAGCGGATTAGGGCCAGCGTGCATGCATGTTTCCGATCCGAGATCACAACCCGTCCGGGCGCACGCCTTACGTCACCTATGCGCTGATCGTCCTGAACATCGCCGTGTTCATAAGCTACGCGGGGCTGTTCCAGGACGTTCAGGCGATCAACGCCTTCTTCCTGCAATGGGCGATCCTGCCCGCCCGGATCAGCACCGGCGCCGGTCTGGAAACCCTTCTCACATCCATGTTCCTGCACGGCGGCCTGATGCACCTTGCAGGCAACATGCTGTTCTTGTGGATATTCGGCGACAACATGGAGGACGAGATGGGCCACGGCGGCTTTCTGGCGTTCTACATCGCGGCGGGGCTGGCGGCGGGGCTGGTGCATGTGGTTTCCGCACCCGGTTCGGTGGTGCCCACGGTGGGCGCGTCGGGGGCCATCGCCGGGGTCATGGGCGGCTATCTGCTGCTGTTTCCCAAGGCGCGGATCGACATCCTGATCATCCTTCTGGTCTTCTTCAAGATCCTGCCGATCCCGGCGTGGATCCTTCTGGCGGTCTGGTTCGCGATGCAGACTTTCGGCAGCTTCGGCAGCGACCCCGACGCCGGCGGCGTCGCCTACTGGGCGCATTCGGGCGGCTTCGTCGCAGGGCTGGCGATGACGGTCCCGCTCTGGCTGCGCCTCGGCGGGACGTCGTTCTGGCGCCGCAACCAAGGCCAACCGCCGCATCCCGAAGGCGCCTACCGTATCGCGGCCAGCCGGATTCCACGCATCCGCCGCTAACGCGCCCCGGCCGCCAATCCGCCCTTCCGCACCCCAGAAAGGAGCCTCGCCGCATGACCCTCGCCACACCCTTCGTTTCCAGCCCGATGCGCGTCGAACCGCAATGGATCGACTACAACGGCCATCTGAACATGGCCTATTACAACGTGCTCTTCGACACCGGCGTCGATGAAATCTATGCCGACTTCGGGTTTGGCCCCGCCTATGCGCAAACCCGTGGCCACACCACCTACACCGCCGAATTCCACATCTGCTATGTGCGCGAACTGCATGAAGGCGATCGCGTGCGGGTCACCACTCAGCTTCTGGATTTCGACACCAAGCGGTTTCACACCTATCAGGAGATCCTGCACGAAGACGGTTGGCTGGCCGCCACGGCCGAAGGTCTGGGGCTGCACATCGACATGAGCGGGCCACGCGTCGCGCCGATGCCCGATGACATCCAGGCCCGGTTGGGCGCCTACAAGGCCGCGCATGACGCGCTGGGGCGGCCCGAACGCGCCGGCCGCAGCATCGCGATACCGCGCAAACCCTGATCGCACTGGAAATCCGCCACCGCGCTGGCTAAGACAGACCCGCCAAGGGAGTGGTACGGGACATGACGCAATACGAATACAAGGTGGTGCCCGCTCCGGGACGCGGCGAAAAAGCCAAGGGCGTGCGCGCGCCCGAAGCGCGCTTCGCGCTGGCCCTCGAGACGCTGATGAACCGTCTGGCCGAAGACGGCTGGGAATACCTGCGCGCCGAAATGCTGCCCAGCGAAGAACGTCAGGGGCTGACAGGCACCACCACGAACTGGCGCAACATGCTGGTCTTCCGCAGGCCCCGGCGCGACAGCGCCGAAGATTTCCGGCCACGCCTCCTGGGCGCGCCGCAACCCGCCGATCCCGCCGCCGGCATCCCTGCCCCGCCCGCCACCGCCACTCCGGCGCAGGCTCCCGCCGTCGCCGAAACCGCCGCCGCGCAACCGGCCGCCCCCGCCGTGTCCATGCCACCGCCCCGGCCCGATCCGCCCGCGCCATCTCCCGGTCCGCATTTCTCCGCGCAGCCCGCCGATCCCGAAACACCCGCTGCGCCGTCGGATCCCGGCCCGTCCACGGCACCGGCCCCGCCGCAATCCGCGCCGCCGCCCGCGCCCGCCGCCACGCGCAGCCTGCCCCGCCCCGGCGACGGCGCATCGCGGATGCTGCGCGACAACGGCGTCGAGGATTCCAGCGACGTGGCCGGCATGACCACCGCGCTCATGGCCCGCGCCGCGCGCACCCTCTCGCGCGGCCCCAAACCCGCCGCCGACACCAGGGCCGAATCCCTGCGTCCGCAGCCCGATCGCGCCCCCCCCGAAGACTGAACCCGCCACTTCCTTTCGCAAAAAATATCCCGGGGGAATCGCCGGAACGGCGATGGGGGCAGCGCCCCCGGCACTCCGGCGCATGTCAGGCGTCGACGTCGATCGCCAGGGCATGAATCCGCCCGATCACATCCGGGCCTATGGCCTTGTGCACCGCGCGATGCCGCGCGATCCGCGACTGGCCGACAAAGGCCTCGGCGCGGATCCGCACGTTGAAATGGCTTTCGCCACCCTCTTGGAACCCCGCGTGGCCGCGGTGGCTCTCGCTGTCATCCACCACCTGCAGTTCACGCGGTGCGAAAGCCGCGCGCAGGCGTTGTTCGATCTGCTCGGATACTGGCATCTTTCCTCCTCGGGGCCGTGCAAAAAATCCCGCACACCCTCTTCTATCTGCTGGCATATAGACTAGACTTTGGCCTCCGAGTCGAAAAGGTACCTTGTTATGCCCAAGCCTGATCCCTTTGGTTTTGATATGTCGGTCTCGTCCGCCAAGAAGAAAAACCCGCGCGGCCGCCGCGGCATGTCGGGGGCGCAGGAAACCTCGGTGCGCCAGTGCCACAGCGAAGGCTGTGAGAAAGCGGGCAAGTACCGCGCGCCCAAAGCGCCCGACGTGCTGGACGACTACCTGTGGTTCTGCCAGGAGCATGTGCGCGAGTACAATCTCAAGTGGAATTTCTTCGACGGCACAACCGAAGCCGAGATCAACGCGCAGCAATCCAAGGACAAGGTCTGGGAGCGCGCGACGAAACCGATGGGCGACCCCGAGGCGCGGGCCTGGGCGCGCCTGGGTATCGAGGATCCCCACCAGGTGCTGGGCGCAAACGCCACCCAGAATCCCGGCACCCGCAGCGGCCCCGTCGGCCGCAAGCTGCCGCCGACCGAACGCCGCGCCATCGAAATCCTCGATGTATCCGACGCGGCCACCAAGCCCGAGGTTCGCAAGGCCTACAAGGCGCTCATCAAGGTTCTGCACCCGGATATGAACGGCGGCGACCGCAGCCAGGAAGAGCAGTTGCAACTGGTCGTCTGGGCCTGGGACCAGATCAAGGTCAGCCGCAACTTCAAGGACTGACACACGGGCCGGCGTCGCGCGATCACGGCCCCGCGCGCGCCGCCGGCTCATCCGGGCGGGCGGGCCAGTGCCACAGCGGCACAGCCCACCTATCCGAAAGAGACCCCGCCCCCACCTTTCGCGCGGATGCGGCCCGCGCCCCGGCATGGCAAACACCCGCTCAGCGAATGCGACACTTGCCAAGGGGATGAAGGGCCATGCCGTATATCAGAACACAATTCATGCACCGTCTCGCCGCCTGGGGACTGGTGACCGACGCGGCCGGGGCTGCCACCCGTGAAGCCGCCGAAGGCATCCGACGCGAGGCGCGCCGCACAGCGCTTCTCGACAGGTACCGCGAAGACCTTGCACAGCTGTCCCGCAGCGGCCCACCGCCGCTGCATCTGGCGCGGAGGGCATGATCAGATGCCCCGGATCGCGCTGGTCGACGACGACCGCAATCTTCTCACCTCCCTGTCGCTGCTGCTGGGCGCGGAAGGCTACGAGGTGAACACTTATGTCAACCCGCGCGTCGCGCTTCAGGACATGCGCCGCTGCCCGCCCGACCTTGCCGTGATCGACATGCGGATGCCGCAGATGGACGGGCTGGACCTGTTGCAGAAACTGCGCGCGGATCACGACATGCCCGTGGTTTTCCTCTCGGCCAGCCGCAGCGAGACCGATGAGATACTCAGCCTGCGGCTGGGCGCCGACGATTTCCTGCGCAAACCTTTTTCCGCTCAGATCCTCGTGCAGCGGCTGCGCGGATGCCTGCGCCGGGCCGAAGCCGCGCAGACGCCCGAGGGTGGCATCGACGGCGATCCGGTGGTCGAACGCGGACCGCTGGTGATGGATCCGCAGCGCCACCTGGTCACCTGGCGCGGCAAGCCCGTCACACTGACGCCGGTGCAGTTCACGATCCTGCGTTTTCTGGCCGAAAAAACCGGTTTCGTGCGCAGCCGCGATCAGGTGATCGCCGCCGTGCACGGCCCCGGCTTCGCGGTCGAGGACCGCACGGCCGACAGCCAGATCAAGCGTATCCGCAGCAAGCTGCGGGCCGTCGATCCCGATTTTTCGGCAATCGAAACGCTCTACGGCCTGGGCTATCGCTTCGTGCCTCCCACGGCCTGAGCCGCGACGAATTCGACAGGCAAGCCCGAGCAGCTCCGCCCAAGGCCCGATGCGAAAGGCGGAAAACCGCCGCGCATCGGGCACCCGAACGACAGACCGCCGCGCCCGCGCGCCGCGCCACCGAAATCCTTTTTCTGGCTCTTGCCCTTGGCCGCGTTATGTTGCACCACGGTCGGGTTTTACAGGGCCCGGCGGGCAGCGGAAAAAAGGACGGCAGGCATGGCTGACGGAATGATCGATATCGACGCTAAACCAACCGAAGAGATATCGGTCCGCGATGTGTTCGGCATCGACTCGGACATGAAGGTCAAGGGCTTTGCCGAACGGTCCGAGCGGGTTCCGGATCTCGACAGCACCTACAAGTTCGATCCCGACACCACGCTGGCGATCCTGGCCGGCTTCGCGCACAACCGCCGCGTGATGATCCAGGGCTATCACGGCACCGGCAAATCCACCCATATCGAACAGGTGGCAAGCCGCCTGAACTGGCCTGCCGTGCGTGTCAACCTTGACAGCCACATCAGCCGCATCGACCTGATCGGCAAGGACGCGATCAAGCTGAAGGACGGCAAGCAGGTCACCGATTTTCAGGAGGGCATCCTGCCCTGGGCGCTGCGCAACCCCACCGCCATCGTCTTCGACGAATACGACGCGGGCCGCGCCGACGTGATGTTCGTCATCCAGCGGGTGCTGGAAGTGGACGGCAAGCTGACGCTGCTGGACCAGAACCAGGTGATCAATCCGCATCCTTATTTCCGCATCTTCGCCACGTCCAACACCGTGGGTCTGGGCGATACGACCGGGCTGTATCACGGAACCCAGCAGATCAACCAGGGCCAGATGGACCGCTGGTCGCTGGTGGCGACGCTGAACTACCTTTCGGTTGATGCCGAGACAGCCATCGTTCTGTCCAAGAACCCGCACTACAACAACGAAAAGGGCCGCAAGACCATCAAGCAGATGGTCACGGTGGCCGATCTGACCCGGACCGCCTTCATGAACGGCGATCTGTCCACGGTGATGTCGCCGCGTACTGTGATCGCCTGGGCCCAGAACGCCGAGATTTTCCGCAACGTCGGCTACGCCTTCCGGCTGTCGTTCCTGAACAAATGCGACGAACTCGAACGGCAGACCGTGGCCGAGTTCTACCAGCGGCTGTTCGACGAGGAACTGCCCGAAAGCGCCGCCAGCGTAAGCCTCGGCTGATACGGCGGCCGATCCGGGGCCCGCGCGCCCGGCGCCGGGCCCACTTGCAAAGCCGGAGATCGGTGGCCATGCTGTGGCCATCCCTCCCTGTTGACGGAACCATCGCGCCATGAGCAAACCCTCCGACAACCCCGCCGATCCATTCAAGAAGGCGCTGGCCGAAGCCACCAAGGTGATGGCCAACGACGCCGAACTGACGGTCAGCTATTCGGTCGATCCGTCGGGCATGTCGGGCGATTCGATGCGTTTGCCTCAGGTCAGCCGGCGGATGACGCGCGACGAGGTGATGCTGGCGCGGGGCACCGCCGACGCACTGGCGCTGAACCGGCGCTATCACAACGGCCAGACCCATGCCCGCTATGCGCCGCAGGGCGAAATGGCGCGCGATCTCTATGAGGCGATGGAAACCGCCCGCTGCGAGGCGATGGGCGCGCGCGACATGCCCGGCACCGCCGGAAACATCGACGCCAAGATCGCGCACGAGGCATCGCGCCGGGGCTACGATCAGTGCAAGCAGCCATCGGATGCGCCGCTGTCGGTGGCGGCGGGCTACCTGATCCGCCATCTGGCCACCGGGCGCGACATGCCCGAGGCCGCGGCCAACGTCATGGATCTGTGGCGGCCCTTCATCGAGGATCAGGCCGGCGTCACGCTGGACGACCTGCAGGAAACGCTGAGCGATCAGTCGAAGTTCGCGAAGTTCGCGCGCCAGATCATCAAGGATCTGGGATACGGCGACCAGTTGGGCGACGACCCCGACCAGTTGGACGAGGATCAGGAAGACGAGGCCGAGGAAGGCGCCGACGAGGACCAGGACCCCGACAGCACCGGCAGCGACGATTCGGACGAACAGGAAGCCGAGGGATCGCCGGAGCAGAGCCAGGAAGACCAGCAGGACGCCGCGCAAGCGCAGGTCAGCATGGATGACATGGCCGATCAGGAAATGGGCGACGAGGCCGAGATGCCCGAAGGCGAGGCCCCGCTGGAGCCGCCCGCGCCGCAGCCGGTTTCGGATGCCGATCCGAACTATCAGGTGTTCCTGAGCGATCACGACGAGGAAATCGCCGCCGAGGATCTGGCCGATCCGGTCGAACTGGAACGGTTGCGCGCCTATCTCGATCAGCAGCTCGAGCCGCTGAAAGGCGCGGTAAGCCGTCTGGCCAACAAGCTGCAGCGCCGGTTGCAGGCGCAGCAGAACCGCAGTTGGGAGTTCGACCGCGAAGAGGGCATTCTGGACGCAGGGCGGCTTGCGCGCGTGGTGGCCAACCCGACCACGCCGCTTTCGTTCAAGGTGGAGAAGGACACGGAATTCCGCGATACGGTGGTGACGCTGCTGATCGACAATTCCGGATCCATGCGCGGCCGCCCGATCTCGATCGCGGCAATCTGCGCCGACGTTCTGGCCCGCACATTGGAGCGGTGCAACGTCAAGGTGGAAATCCTGGGCTTCACCACCCGCGCCTGGAAGGGCGGCCAGGCGCGCGAGGCCTGGCTGAACGCCGGCCGGCCGCAGACACCGGGGCGCCTGAACGATCTGCGCCATATCGTCTATAAACGCGCCGACGCGCCCTGGCGCCGGACCCGGCCGAACCTGGGCCTGATGATGAAGGAAGGCCTGCTGAAGGAAAACATCGACGGTGAGGCGCTGGAATGGGCGCACCGCCGCATGGTCGGACGGCACGAGGCGCGCAAGATCCTGATGGTGATTTCGGACGGTGCGCCGGTGGACGATTCCACGCTGAGCGTGAACCCCGCGAATTACCTGGAAAAGCACCTGCGCGATGTGATTGCGATGGTCGAACGCCGGCGCGCTGTCGAATTGCTGGCGATCGGGATTGGCCACGATGTAACCCGCTACTACGACCGTGCCGTCACCATCACCGATGTCGAACAGTTGGCCGGCGCCATGACCGAACAGCTGGCCGCGTTGTTCGACAGCGACCCGAGGGCCAGGGCGCGCATGATCGGCATCCGCAAGGCGGGCTGAAACCGGCCCTGCGGGGCAAAGGCCGGACCGGCCTTGCCTTCGGCGAGGATATTTTTGGCAAAAGGAAGCGGCGCGGCGCCCGCGGTTCAGCGGTCCGGGCTGCTCGGGGCGACGGGAGATAGCGCGGCATGTATCAATCTTTTGAAGTGACGGCCCGGCCGGAACAGGGGCCACCCCGCCTGGCCGCGCTGCGCGGTGAAATGGCGGCAGCGGACCTGGACGGGTTCCTGGTGCCACGCGCCGACGCGCACCAGGGCGAATACGTCGCCGCGCATGACGAACGGCTGGCGTGGCTGACCGGCTTTACCGGATCGGCGGGGTTCTGTGCGGTTCTGGCGGACGTGGCGGGTGTGTTCATCGACGGGCGCTACCGCACACAGGTGAAGGCGCAGGTTGCGGATGTTTATACGCCGGTGCCCTGGCCCGACGTTGGGCTGGCGGCCTGGCTGCGGACGCAATTGCCGGCGGGCGGGCGTATCGGCTATGACCCGTGGCTCCATGCCGCCGGCCAGATCGCCACGCTGACCCGCGATCTGGCTGACAGCGGGATCGTTCTGGTGCAGAGCGAAAACCTGGTCGATCGCATTTGGCACGATCAGCCGCCGCCACCGATGGCGCCGGCAAAGGTGCATCCGCTGGAGTTTGCCGGCGAGGCGCATGGTGAAAAGATCGCCCGGCTGGCGGCGGACCTGGCCAAGGCAGGCGAGGCGGCGGCGCTGATCACCTTGCCCGACAGCCTGTGCTGGCTGTTGAACCTGCGCGGCGCGGATATTCCGCGCAATCCGGTGGTGCATGGTTTTGCGCTGTTGCTGGCGGATGCGACTGTGGATCTGTTCGTGGCGGGCGCGAAGCTGCGTGAACTGGGCGCGCATCTGGCCGGTGTCAGGTGCCATGCGCCCGAAGATCTGGCCGGACACCTGGCAACGATGCCGGGCCCGGTGCGGATTGATACCGCCAGTGTGCCGCAAAAGCTGGCCGACGCACTGGGAGATCGCGCGGTGCCCGGGGACGATCCCTGTGCCCTGCCCAAGGCCTGCAAGAATCCCGCCGAGATCGCCGGTTCGGCCGAAGCGCATCTGCGCGATGCGGTGGCGATGGTCGATCTGCTGGCATGGCTGGACGCGCAGCCGCCCGGCAGCCTGACGGAAACCCAGGTGGTGTCGCGGCTGGAAGCGGCGCGGCGCACCGACAACGCCTTGCAGGACATCAGTTTCGAAACCATCGCGGGCACCGGTCCGCATGGCGCGATCATGCACTACCGCGTGACCGAAGAAACAGATGCGCGGCTGGAGGACGGCCATCTTCTGGTTCTGGACAGTGGCGGCCAATACCTGGACGGCACCACCGACATCACCCGCACCATAGCCATAGGCACCCCGCCCGAAGACGGCCGCACCGCATTCACGCGGGTCTTGCAGGGCATGATCGCCATCAGCCGCCTGCGCTGGCCCGAGGGTCTGGCCGGGCGCGATCTGGAGGCGATCGGGCGATATCCGCTGTGGTTGGCCGGGCAAGACTTTGACCATGGGCTGGGTCACGGAGTGGGCGCCTATCTGAGCGTGCACGAGGGGCCGCAACGACTGAGCCGCGTCAGCCATGTGCCGTTGATGCCCGGCATGATCCTGTCGAACGAGCCGGGCTATTACCGCGAGGGCGCCTTCGGCATCCGAATCGAGAACCTGATCGTGGCGGAAACCGCGCCGCCGCTGCCTGGCGGGGATGCGCATCGCGCGATGCTGTGTTGGCGCACGCTGACCTTCGTGCCCATCGACCGCCGGCTGATCGTTGCCGACCTTCTGTCGCACCAGGAACGCGAATGGCTGAACGCCTATCACCGGGACGTCGCGGAAAAGATCGGGCCGCGTCTGGGCAGCGCATCAAAGTTGTGGTTGGATGCGGCCACAGCCGCGCTGTGACATGGGAGTGTTACACCGACAGGCGAAGCACTGATTTCAGGGACAATCGGGGAGGACCGGCGCATGACCGATCACATCAAGATACGCAAAGCCGAAGGAACATGGAGCGTGCGTTCGGGCGGGGCCGTTCTGGGCGAAAGCGCGAACGCCCTCGAACTGACCGAGGGCAGCTATCCGCCGGTGATCTATTTCCCGCGCGACGATATCGCGATGGCCTTTCTGGACCGCTCGGACAAGACCACGCATTGCCCGCACAAGGGCGACGCCAACTACTATTCGATCGTCAACCGCAGCGCCACCTTGGCCGACGCGGTGTGGACATATGAAAACCCGTCCGAGGCGGTTGCGGCGATCAAGGGGCATCTGGCCTTCTACGCCACCGACGATGTGACGGTAGAGCAGCTCTGACCGCCGGCCACAGGCACGGCGGCGACACATGAAAAAGCCGGGGCGCGCAAGGGCGTCCCGGCTTTTTCGTGCGTGTCGCACCAGCCACCGGCCCGGTCCCGCCACTGGGCGGAACCGGGGGCGGCGGGTGGTCAGGGATTCCCCAGCCAGGCGAAATCGGCCAGATCGGCGGGCGCGGCATTCGACACCACGATAACCGATGCACCGTTGAAGCTGACCAAGGTGCCACCGCCCGCCGCGGGCGTCAGGCTGATCCCGGCGGTCACCTCGCCGCGCGGGAAGGCCAGGCCATCGGCATCGTTGATGAACACCGTGTCGGATCCCAGCGTCAGATCGGTGATCTGAACAGCCTCGGGCGGGCTGCCGTTCGAGACTTCGGTCTGGACATAGAAGGTGTCCGAGCCGTCTCCGCCGGTGGCCACGTCGCCGTTGTCGATGAACAGCACGTCGTTGCCGGCACCGCCGTTCAGCGTGTCGGCGCCGAAATCGAACGAGTCGTTCAGGCCGGATGCTGTGATCGTGTCGTTGCCCGCGCCGCCATCGACAATGTCCGAGCTGCCCAGAGCGGTGATCACGTCATCGCCATCGTCGCCATTGAGCGTGTCGTTGCCCGCGTCGCCGGACAGCTGATCATTGCCCGCACCACCATTCACCAGGTCGTTGCCACCAAAGCCGAACACGATGTCTTCACCGCCAAGACCGTTGATTTCGTCGCCCACATCCGCGCCTGTCAGCGTATCAGGCCCTTCGGTGCCGTTCACCGTTGCCTCGGGTCCGGGTTCCGGATCGGGATCGGGTGTCGAATCGGGATCGGGTGTCGGATCGGGATCGGGTGTCGGATCGGGATCGGGTGTCGGATCGGGATCGGGCGTCGGATCGGGATCGGGTGTCGGATCGGGATCGGGTGTCGGATCGGGATCGGGTGTCGGATCGGGATCGGGCGTCGGATCGGGATCGGGCGTCGGATCGGGATCCGGCGCGGGCGATGCCGCCAGGTTGGCGATCCAGGTCGACTGGTCGCTCAGCGCCTCGGGCGAAACGCCCTGGAGTTCGACGACAGGATCGCCGCGATACAGAACCACCGTGCCGCTGCCATCGGTCAGCGAGGCGAGGGTCACATCCGCCACGACCTGTTCGGCCGTCAGCGCCACCCCATCATCGTCGAACAGGGTGATCTGTTCGGACGTGCTGGCATCGCCGGTGATGTTGATATCGACAATTTCCGTAGCCGGTGCGCCGGTGCCGTTGACCACCAGGAACGAATCCCGGCCTTCGCCACCCGTGACCGTATCGCCTTCGTCGACCTGCAACTGATCGTCGCCATCGCCGCCATCGATCACGTCGCCGGCCGGATCGCCGCTGTCGAAGGCCACGAGGGTGTCGGCCCCGGCGCCGCCGCGCAGCGTGTCGACGCCGGTACGGTCGATCAACAGGTCATCGCCATCCCCGCCTTCCAGCAGGTCGTTGCCCTGCGCGCCCGACAGAACATCGGCGCCCGGGCCGCCAAACAGACGGTCGTCGCCAGTTTCACCCTGCAAACGGTCAGCGCCAAAGCCGCCATCCAGGTTGTCGCGCCCTTCGCCGCCATTCAGAAGGTCATTGCCCTGCCGCCCAAAGAGGTTGTCCTGACCCGGTCCGCCATTCAGCGCGTCGGCCCCGCGTCCGCCTTCCAGAAGGTCGTTGCCGCCCTCACCCGACAGGGCATCGGATCCGGCCTGTCCGAACAGCTGATCGTCGCCATCGCCGGCAAAGGCCGTGTCGTTGCCGGATCCGCCGCGCAGCGTGTCGTTGCCGGCGCCGGTGTCCAAGCGATCGTTGCCGCCGTCGCCGTCAACCAGGTTGTTGCCGTCTCCGCCGCGCACCGTGTCATCGCCGTTGCCGCCTGCGGCAGTGTCGTTGCCGCCTTCACCGCGCACAAGGTCGGACCCCTGCCCGCCGCTGATGGAATCGTCGCCTCCGCCGCCATCGACGGTATCGTTGCCGGCATCGCCCATCACGGTGTCGTTTCCGGCGGCACCGTTCAACATGTCATCGCCGCCGTACCCTCGGATCAGGTCGTTGCCCGACAACCCTTCGAGGATGTCCTCGCCAGAGGTGCCACGCATGACCGAATCCGGTGCATCGGGATCTTCGTCGGTGGAAGGAACATGGCCATCGTCGTCATCATCGAACAACAACACAAGACCGGTGATCGCCAGGATCGGCATCAGAAACAACAAAGCAAGCATAACAAACCCTCTGGGTGAGATTAACCATTAACTACTCCTCGGGCCTCTGCCACAAAAGGGAATTGTGGATTCTTTGTGGCATTGAAGCGGCAGGCAGAACAGTGATCGCCACGGATCAGGATTGTTTCGCCTTTCGCGACAGTCGCGCGGCCTGCTTTGGAATCGGGCGGGCCAAGGCCCGGATTTCACCTGCGCTGAGTCTGTTCCGGCATGGAAACACTGGCCCCAAGGCCCTGACATTGTTTCGAAAACCGCGCCAAGGTCACGAATGTTCCTCGGCGGCGGTTGCCGCCAACGCGCGGTTGTAGGCCTTCAGGGCATCGACATGAAACAGCGCGCCCAGCAGTTCCGGCGGGGCATCTTCGCCCGGCAGACGCACCACCGGCACGAAGGCCACGCCGGCGCGGTCGAACATCGGCATCGCCGCCTCCAGCGTCGCCGAGCTGTCGATATACAGCCCCTGGCCGATCATGTCCCAGCAACGGTCGGCATCGGCCGCGCGCGGGTGATCGGGCTTGCGCATCACCGAGCCGGCCTTGAACATCGCCAGCAGATAGGCCTGCGGACCGGCAGCCAGATGAATGCCCCGGCGTTCAAGCTGGGTCAGGAAGAACGACCGGTCGACCAGCCGCGAGGCCAGCGCCGTCGACATCGACACGGAAACCATCACGGCGATACCGGTCTGCCAGTCGCCGGTCAGTTCGAAGACGATCAGCGTGGTGGAAATCGGCGCGCCCAGCACCGCCGCCGCCACCGCGCCCATCCCAGCCAGGGCATAAAGCGTGTATGATCCCGAAACCTCGGGGAAAAAACCCGTCGCCACCAGACCGAACCCCAGCCCCGACAAGGCCCCCACCATCAGGGCGGGCGAAAACACCCCTCCGCCCATGCGGCCGGCAATGGTGATCGCCACCGCCACCGTCTTGAGAACGGCAAAGACGATCGCCTCGTGCAGTGCCAGTTGCCCGGTCAGCGCAAGCGATGTCGTCTCGTATCCGACGCCGATGATATGCGGGTAGAAAATGGCCAGCGCGCCCAGCAGCCCGCCGGCCACCGCCGGCCGCAGCCAGCGTGGCAAGCCGGTGCGCGCCTGCACATGGTTGGCCACGTTTTCGGCCAGGAAGATCGCCTTCATCAGCGCCACGGCGATCAGGCCCGACAGCAGGCCCAGCAAAAGGAACGCCGGCAGTTCGACATAGAATTCCAGCGCACCCGGCGCGGCGAGGGTGAATTCGGTCACATCGCCGAATTCGATCCGGCTGATCACCGTGCCGGCCACCGATGCAATCACGATCGGCGCGAAGGCATGCACCGCGAAATGCCGCAACACCACCTCCAGCGCGAAGAGCGCGCCGGCGATCGGCGCGTTGAAGCTGGCCGATACCGCCGCGGCCACGGCACATCCCAGAAGGTCGCGGCCGGTGATCCCGTCGGCGTGGATGCGGTTGCTGACCCATGTCGATATGACGCCGGCCATATGCACCACCGGCCCCTCGCGCCCGGATGATCCACCGGAACTGAGCGTGATCAGCGAGGCCAGCGCCGATGCGATCCCCGCGCGCACCTCAACCCGGCCGTCCGCGATGGCCGCCCCTTCGATCACATCGGCCACCGACCGCACGCGGCCGTCGGGTGTGAAACGATGCAGGATCAACCCCACGATCAGCCCGCCGCAGATCGGGATCACCAGCAACAGATACCAGGGCAGCGTTTCGGCGAAACTGTGCAGCCGGTGCACATCTTCGGTGCGGTACAGGAAAGCCTGCAAAGCCTCGATTCCACGGCGAAAGAACAGCGCGGCGAAACCCGCCGCCGTGCCGACGGCCAGTGCGATGAACCAGAACTGGATCTGGCCGGGCCCGCGTTGCCGAAGCACCTGCCAACCCGACCGGCAGGCCGCGACCGCCTGATCCAGATGGTCCGAAAGGTTTGATCGTGTCGGGTCGGGCATGGATCCGCCAGAGAGGGGTGCCTGCCTTTCCTAGCGTGAACAGACCCACGGCGACCAGACGCATATTGCCCGCAGGGCGCGACATGCTGACATGCCCACCCGCGCAGGCCGCGTTCAGCCCGCCAGAAGCGCCCGCGCGGCGGCGCGCGCCTCGGCGGTGATCGTGTCTCCGGCCAGCATCCGCGCGATTTCGTCGATCCGCGCGCTCTGAGGCAGGGCCGTCACCGTCGACAGGGTTGCGCCCGCGTCCACCCGTTTTTCGACCCGCCAGTGATGTGCACCGCGCGCCGCGACCTGCGGCGAATGGGTGACCACCAGAACCTGCCCCTCGCGCGCCAGCGCTGCCAGCCTGCGGCCCACCGCATCGGCGGTGGCACCGCCGACACCCCTGTCGATTTCGTCGAAGATCATCGTCAGGCCCGACTGTCGCGCGCTCAGGCAGACCTTGAGCGCCAGCAGAAACCGGCTCAGTTCCCCGCCCGACGCGATCTTGTCGAGAGGTCCGGCCGGCGCGCCGGGGTTTGTCGCCACGCGAAACGCCACCGCATCGCGGCCCGACGGTCCCGGCTCGCCCGGCTCCAGCAGGGTCTGGAACACCGCGCGTTCCATTTTCAGGGGCGCCAGTTCGGCGCCCACGGCGGCATCCAGCCGCGCGGCGGCCTCGGCCCGCGCCGCGCTCAGCGATCCGGCGGCCGCATCGTATCCGGCCTGCGCCGCCTTCACCGCGCTGCGCCGCGCCGCGATATCCGCGTCGCCGGCATCCAGCGCCCGAAGCCTCTGGCGCAGGTCGTCGGCGAAAGCGCCCAGGTCGTCGGCGCCAACCCCGTGCTTGCGCGCCATCCCGCGGATCGCGAACAGACGTTCTTCGGTTTGTTCCAGTTCGAAAGGGTCAAAATCGAGCGCGTCCAGACAGGTTTCGACACCGGCCTGCGCCTCGCCCAGTTCAACAAGCGCGCGGCCCAGCGCGGCCAATGGCGCATCCAGCGCGCCTTCGGCGCGGTCGGCCACCCCATCGAGCCACCGCATCGCCTCGCCCATTGCCGATTCGGCGCCATCGCTGCCCAGCAGCGCCAGGCCGCGCGCCACGTCGTCGCGGATACGCGCGGCGCCCTGCATCCCCCGGCGCCGGGCGTCAAGCTCGGCATCCTCGCCCGGTTCGGGCGCCAGCGCGTCCAGTTCAGCAACCGCGTGGCGCAGGAATTCGTCCTCGGCGCGCATCGCGTCCAGCGCCGTCTCGGCGGTGTTCAGCGCCGCGCGCGCGCCCGAAAGCGCGGTCCAGGCGGCCTGGACATCGGCGCGCAGCCCGTCCAGCCGGCCAAAGGCATCCAGCATGGCGCGGTGCCCGCGCGGGTTCAGCAGGCCACGGTCGTCCTGTTGGCCATGCAGTTCGACAAGCGTGTCGGACAGGGCGCGCAGCACCTCGCCGGAACAGCGCCTGTCGTTCACCCAGGCGGTCTTGCGGCCTTCGGCGGTGTTGACCCGGCGCAGGATCAGTTCGTCGGTGACAGGCAGGCCCGCGTCTTGCAAAACCGACCGGGCGGGATGATCGGCGCCCAGGTCGAAGACGGCAAGCACCTCGCCCTGCGCCGCGCCCTGGCGCACCAGATCGGCCCGCCCGCGCCAGCCCAGAACGAAACCCAGCGAATCCAGCAGGATCGACTTGCCCGCCCCGGTTTCTCCGGTCAGCACGTTCAGGCCGGGCTGGAACGCCAGTTCCAGCCGGTCGATGATCAGCAGGTCGCGGATGTCGAGAGCGCGCAGCATGTCAGATGTCCGTCCGCAGGGCGAAAGCCCGTCCCTGCCTCAAAGCCATTGCCCCTTGAGCATCTGCCGGTAGATCTGCGACAGCCAGTTGTTGCCCAGCGACCGCGCCTCGAGCCCGCGTTCGACCAGCAGCGCATAGCTGGCCTCGTACCAGTCGGACGACTGATAGTTGAAGCCAAGAACCGCGGCGGCGGTCTGTGCCTCATCGGTCAGGCCCAGCGACAGATACGCCTCGACCAGCCGGTGCAGCGCCTCGGGGGTGTGCGACGTGGTCTGGAAATCCTCGACAACCACGCGAAAGCGGTTGATCGCGGCGGCGAAATGGTCGCGCTTGAGGTAATACCGCCCGATCTCCATTTCCTTGCCGGCCAGATGGTCAAAGGCCAGATCGAATTTCAGGATCGACGATGTGGCATATTCACTGTCGGGATAGCGTTCGATCACCGCGCGCAGCGCCTGCAGGGCCTGAAAGGTCAGGCCCTGGTCGCGCCCGACCTCGTCGATCTGGTCGTAATAGCTGAGCGCCAGCAGATAGGCGGCATAGGCGGCATCGTCTTCGGTGGGGTAGAAATCGATATAGCGTTGCGCGGCGGCGCGGCTGTTGGGGTAATCCTGCCCGCGATGATACGAAAACGCCTGCATGATCAACGCCCGTTGCGCCCATTCGGAATAGGGATAAAGCCGTTCGATCTCGGAGAAGTAATAGGCCGCGTCATCGGTGCGGTTGCGATTCAGTTCGAATTCGCCGCGCTCATAGATCTGTTCGGGCGAAAACGCCTCGAGAGACTGGGTGCGATCGGTCCGGGCGCCGCCGCCGAACAAACCGCCTGTGCTGCTGCCACCGCCGCCACAGCCCGCCAACAGCGCGACCACCAGAGTTGCCCCGATCAAACCGACCCGCGATCCGCCGCCTGCCATGCTTGCCAATCCTTACGTTTCATGGCCCACGGACCACCTGCTGTGGCCTCGGGTCTAGCATATTAAATTCCGGTGCAAAATGCCTTATGAGCCGGTGGCGCCGGGTGCAGCCAGAGCGGCCGATCCACCCCCCTGCCGGCGGCCGCGTTCAGGCGACGCGGGGGATCTCGGACCAATCCAGCCCGGTGCCCGGCAGGCGCGCGGTCATCGCCGCGTCGCAGACCACCATGCGCGCCGCGCCCGGCGTGGCGAAAAGCTTGCGCAGCAAGGTGTTGGTCAGCGCATGGCCGGCCTTGTCGCCGGTGTAAGCGCCGATCACCGGGCCACCGGCCAGCGCCAGATCGCCCAGCGCGTCAAGCATCTTGTGGCGCACCGGTTCGTCGCTGTGACGCAGCCCGCCGGGGCTGAGCACCCTGTCGCCGTCGAACACGACCGCGTTTTCGCCCGGTGCTCCACCCAGCGCCAGGCCATTGGCCTGCATCTGTTCGACATCCGCCTTGCGGCAGAAGGTGCGGCTGTCGCACAGCTCACGCGCGAAGGCCCCGTTGGACATTTCCAGACGGCGCGATTGCCGGCCGATCGCCGGGTCGGGGAAATCGATGTGAAAGTCGATCGACATCGTCCGCGCCGGCGCCAGCCGCGCCGTCGCGCCGCCCTGCTCGACCGAAACCGGCAGCAGCACGCGGATGGCGCGCACGGGCGCCGAAAGCCGCCGCAGGCCGCGCGCCATGATGCCGCGCACGAAGGGTGCGGCGGATCCGTCGAGTATCGGAACCTCGGGGCCGTCGATCCCGATCAGCGCATTGTGCACGCCGCAGCCGGCCAGCGCCGCCATCAGATGCTCGACCGTCGAAACCGAAACGCCCGACGCGTTGACCAGCCGGGTGCAGAGCGGCGAATGTTCGACACTGTGCCACAGCGCCGGCACCAGCGTGTCGCCCAGCGCGATGTCGGTGCGGCGAAACCAGATGCCGTGTTCTGCCGACGCGGGGCGAACGACAACTCGCGCGGAACGCCCGGTGTGCAGGCCAATTCCCTCGAAGACGATCGCGGATTTAACTGTTGTCTGCACGGTGCATCCCTGTCTTTCGGTTAACCGTCCGTTAACTCTGTGGTCCGACGACAGGTAAACATGCGAGGTCTGACGCTCAACTCAATCTTTGCAACCGATTGAAACACCCGTCCCGCATTGCGGTGGAAACCCGCCCATCAATCTTCGAACCACTTGTTAACACACGGTTTTCAAATGAAAAAGAGCCGCACGAAGGCGGCTCTTGTGACGTTGCGTGACGGGGCCTGGGACGCGTTCAGTTGGCCTGTCGGCGCAAAAACGCCGGGATGTCGATGCGTTCCTGGTCCGGGTCGGCGTTCTGCTGGGCCTGTGGGCGCGCGGATACGCCGGGCTGGGGCGAAGGTTGTTGCACCGAAGGCTGGGCGCGGCCCGTGCCGGGGGTGTCGGCGGCATGGCCCGTCATGCGGTTGATCAGCGAACCGATGCCATAGCGGCGCTGTTCGGCCTGCGGTTCGGGCCGGTTGCGCGGGCGCTGCTGCCCCGGTGTGGTCGGCGTGTTTTCCGCGGCCTTGCGCAGACGTTCCATCGCTTCGGGCGAAGGCGTGCCCGGTGCCGGTGCGCGGGGCGCCACGAAGGCTTCGGGATCGGCCTCGATGTTCTGTTCCTGCGGTGTGAATTCCGCCACCTGCGGCTGATAGGCCGGTTCCGGCAGCCCTTCGTCGGCCTCGAAGATTTCCTCGTCGGTGTCGGCCAGTTTCGGCTGATAGGCCAGTTCCGATGTGTCAAAAAGGCTGGGCTCTTCCGCGGCTTCGGCCACCTGCACGACGGTCGGCTGCTCATACGTCTGAGCAACAACAGGTTCAGGCAGGACCACCGGCGCGGCGGGGGTTTCGGCGCTTACGGTTTTCTTGAGCGGCGCAGACATCGGGCGGCGCGGCACCGGAATATCGGCCTCGCCGACCGTGGCATCGATGCCCGTGGCCACGACGCTTACGCGCATCACGCCCTCCATCGCGGTGTCCAGCGTCGAGCCGACGATGATGTTGGCCTCGGGGTCCACCTCTTCGCGGATCCGGTTGGCCGCTTCGTCCAGTTCGAACAGCGTCAGGTCGTGGCTGCCGGTGATGTTGATCAGAACGCCCTTGGCGCCGCGCAGGCTGATTTCGTCCAGCAGCGGGTTGGCGATGGCCTTTTCGGCGGCCTGGATGGCGCGATCTTCGCCCTCGGCCTCGCCCGTACCCATCATCGCCTTGCCCATTTCGTCCATCACGGCGCGCACGTCGGCAAAATCAAGGTTGATCAGGCCGGGCCGGACCATCAGATCGGTCACGCCCTTGACGCCCTGATACAGCACATCGTCGGCCAGGCTGAAGGCTTCGGTGAAGGTGGTCTTTTCATTGGCCAGCCGGAACAGGTTCTGGTTGGGAATGATGATCAGCGTATCGACGACCTTTTGCAGCGCCTCGACGCCGTCCTCGGCCTGGCGCATCCGCTTGGCACCTTCGAACTGGAACGGCTTGGTCACGACACCCACGGTCAGGACGCCCAGTTCGCGCGCCGCCTGCGCGATGATCGGCGCGGCGCCTGTACCGGTGCCGCCGCCCATGCCGGCGGTGATGAAACACATGTGCGCGCCGGCCAGGTGATCGACGATCTGCTGGATGCTTTCTTCGGCGGCGGCGGCCCCCACGGCGGCCCGCGCACCCGCGCCCAGACCTTCGGTGACATCCACGCCCAGCTGGATCTTGGCGGTGGCCGAGCTTTGCTGCAAAGCCTGCGCATCGGTGTTGGCCACGACGAAATCGACACCGTCCAGCATCTTTTCGATCATGTTGTTGACGGCGTTGCCACCGGCGCCACCCACCCCGAAAACGGTGATCCGGGGCTTCAGCTCATCTTGTCCGGGCATTGAAAGGTTCAAGGTCATGTTCACTGTCCGCCTGTAATCTCACCCGCGTTTCCGGGAGTTTTTCTACCTGTCCGTTCCAACCGTACCGCTACATCCCGGTTTCGTCACGCAAAAAACGCAAAATTACCCCAAAATATGGGCGAATTCTTGCTGTTTTCCGCCGGATTTCGGCATTTGCGCCAGATGTAGCGTTCACCAGTTGTCGCGGAACCATTTCACCGCGCGCCGCAAGGATCGGGCGGGGTATCGCTGGGCGGGAATTTCGAAATCCCACCACTCGTCCTGCGGGTTCGCGGCAAACAGCGCGAGGCCGACGGCGCTGGCAAAACCCGGCCCGGTTGCCGCCTGCGGCAGGCCATGCACCCGCAAGGGCCGGCCCAGCCGGACCTGTGCGCCCAGTATCCGGCTGGCCAGAGCGTCCAGACCGGGGATCTGGCTGGCGGCGCCGGTCAGCACGATCTGCTGGGTGGGCAGGCAATCGAATCTGGCCGCATCCAGACGCGCGCGCACCTCTTCCAGGATCTCTTCGACGCGCGGCCGCATGATGCCGATCAGTTCGGCGCGGCTGACGGTGCGGCGGTCATGTTCCCAATCGCCGGTTTCGGCGCCGATCTCGATCATCTCGCGGTCGTCCATGCCGGTGGCCTGAACCCCGCCGTGCATCGTCTTGATCCATTCGGCGCGCGCCATCGGCACCGCCAACCCCATCGAGATGTCTCCGGTCACATGGTCGCCGCCCATGCGCACGCTGTCGGCGAAGATCATGTGCTTTTTCATGAAGATCGAAATGCCGGTGGCGCCGCCGCCCATATCGACACAGGCCGCGCCCAGTTCCTGTTCGTCTTCCACCAGGCTGGCGATGCCCGACACATAGGAGGACGACGCAATCCCGGCCAACTCGAGGTCGCAACGTTTGACACAACGCACCAGCGCCTGGATCGCATCGGCGTCCACCGTCAGCATGTGCATGTCGCACGACAGCGACTGGCCCATCTGGCCGCGCGGATCGATCAGGCCCGACCGGTGATCCAGCGCAAAGTTGACCGGCTGCGCATGCAGCACCTCGCGGCCTTCGCCATATTCAGGCACGTCGCAATCGGCCAGAACCCGCGCGATCTCCTGTTCGGTGACAACCTGGCCTTCCAACTCGAGCGAGGCCTTCAGGCCATAGGACCGCGGATTGGCGCCCGAAAAACAGGCGATGACATGATCGACCCGGATGTTGGCCATTTTCTGGGCCGCCTGAAGCGCGGTGCGGATCGCGCGTTCGGTCTCCTGCATGGCGCTGACCTCGCCGAACTCCACGCCACGCGACCGGGTGGTGGCGGCGCCGATCACGCGAAAACCCGACTGGCCCGCCAGGTTGCCGATCTCGGTGTCTTCCTCCAGACGTGCCGAGCCGTCGAAACGCAACACCAGACAGGCGACCTTCGAACTCCCCAGATCGAGGATCGCGATGACCCCCCGCTGGATCGCCTGTTTGCGCATGTGCCGCATGGCACGCTGGGATTGATAGAGATCCGTCATCAATACTGCCCGCCTTGGTTCATTTTTCTTATGGTCCACCACTGGCTCAACGCCGCTTCGCTCATCCGCAGGGTCGGCCGCGCCGAAATCCGCATGTCGATCACCGTCACGTCGCGGTCCAGCATGTCATCGGCCGCGCCCAGCGCGATCACCCGCTCCAGCGCCTGCACCGGTCCGGTTTCCGGCAGCAGGATGCGCTGGCCCCGGTCCAGCACCACGTCCCACCGCCGTTCGCCGACCCGCACAAGCCCGCGCAACCGCGCCCCCAGCGGCCGCGCCGCCGCGAACAGGCGCAGCGCCTGCGCCACCCGCGCATCCGCGCCGGTTCCCGCCACCAGAGGCAGGTCGGGATAGGCGCCGCGCGTGGCGATATGATCGATATAGGCACCGGTGGCGTCGATCAGTTGCAGCCCGTCACGGGTGCGCCAGACGAGAGCCGGCCGGCGTTCGATCACATCCACCTGCAAAACGCCGCCGGGCCGGATGCGGACACTGGCATCGGCCACCGGATCCAGCTCCTCGATCGTCTCACGGATTCCTTCGATGTCCAGATCGAACGAACTGACCGGAAAATCGATCGAGACAACCTCGCGGATGTCCTCGGACACGCTGCGCCCGGCACCGTCGATGGCCATGACACCGACCATGAATTCGGGGCGCTCCTGCACGCTGCGGCGGACCTCGGACACTTTCGTCAGCAGCGCGTCGCGCCGTTCGGGATCGTTGAGATAGGCCGAAGTGGCAAGGAACACGGCGGCAAAGGGAATGCCCGCGCGCAGCGCCAGCCGGAACCCCGGCGTCAGCATCCAGCGTTGCAGCCGGTAGGACCACCGCGAGGGCGAAGGATCGGCGCGGCGCGGCGCGTTCAGCGGTTGCACGATGCGTCCTCCACCATCCAGCGGCACAACGCCCCGAACGGGATCCCGCAATGGGCCGCCTGTTCGGGCACCAGCGACGTGGGCGTCAGGCCCGGCTGGGTGTTGGTCTCGAGAACGATCAGCCCCGCCACCCCGCGGGTTTCATCCCAGCGGAAATCGGTGCGCGACACACCGCGGCAGCCCAGCACCCGGTGCGCGCGCAGCGCGTGTTCGAGGCACAGCGCGAAGATGTCCCCGGGCACCTCCGCGGGCACCACATGCCGCGAGCCGCCGGGCTTGTACTTGGCGTCATAGTCGTACCAGCCGTCGGTCAGGATGTCCGTCACCGTCAACGCCCGGTCGCCCATCACCGTGGTGGTCAGTTCGCGTCCCGGCGCGAAGGCCTCGACCATCACCTCGTCGGGCATCGCATCGTCCAGTTGCGGCGGACCGTTGGCATCCGAGTGCACCAGGTACACGCCCACAGACGAGCCTTCGTTGTTGGGTTTGACGACATAGGGCGGCGGCATCACATGCGCCGCCCGCGCTTCGCTGCGCGTCACGATCCGCGAGGGCGCCACCGGCAGCCCCGCACCGGCAAAGGCCGCCTTGGCGCGCTGTTTGTCCATCGCCAGCGCCGAGGCCAGCACACCCGAAGCGGTATAGGGAATGCGCAGCCATTCCAGAATGCCCTGCACACAGCCATCCTCGCCCCAACGGCCATGCAGGGCGTTGAACACGACGTCGGGAGGATCCGCGCGCAGCCGTTCGGCAAGGTCGGCCGCCGCGTCCAGCGTGACCACCTCAAACCCCTCTGCCCGCAGCGCGGCGGCGCATTCGCGCCCGGACGACAACGACACCTCGCGCTCTGCCGAGGGTCCGCCCATGATAACCGCAACCTTGGGATCTGTTCTGCCCGAACGATCCACGTCTGCCTCAATGCCCAGGGCCTGTCGCCCTTTTTCTTGCGTGTCGCACCGCTTTGCGCGGTGTCTATATCGTCCGCCTCCCACCCGGGGTCACACCACATCTGCCTGTCGTGGCGCCCCCGTTTCCGGCCGGAAACGGCTTTTGGTTCTTGCCGGAAATGTCAGCCTTTTGGTTTGCTAAGCCTGTCAGTTTTCCGGTTCACCATGCGCGTCGTCGCCGATCCGCATGATTTCCCACTCTAAAGCGACCCGGCTGTTTTCGTAAACCTTTTTTCGCACCATCTCGCCCAGCGTTTCCAGATCCCGTGCCGTCGCCGCACCGGTGTTGATCAGGAAATTGGCATGTTTCTCGCTGATCTGCGCGCCACCCAGGCAGGCGCCCCGCAAACCCGCCGCCTCGATCACTGCCCAGGCCTTCATCTCGTGGCTGTCGTCGGCGCGCCCTGTCGATGAATACCCGGCAGGGTTGCGGAACGTCGATCCCGCCGACCGCGCGCGCGTGGGCTGTGTCGCATCGCGCCGGTCCACCTGCGCCTGCATCCGCGCCCGAAGGTCGTCGGGCGCGCCCTGCGGCCCCTCCAGAACCGCGCGCACCACCACGGTATCGGGCGCCAGCGCAGATTGACGGTAGCCAAACCCCAGGTCGGCAGGCGCCAGCGTCACGACCTCGCCATCGCGCGTCACTGCCACGACTTCGCGGACCACATCCGCCATATAGGTGCCATAGCATCCGGCGTTCATCCGCACCGCCCCGCCGATGCTGCCGGGAATGGTGCGCAGGAAGGTCAGGTCGACACCGGCCGCCGCCGCCGCGCGCGCCACATGCGCATCCAGCGCCGCCGCCCCCGCCGTCACTCGCACGCCATCGACAGAAACCCCGTTGAACCCCCGGCCCAGCCGGATCACAACCGCCCGCAACCCGCCATCGCGCACGATCAGGTTGGATCCCACCCCCATGGGAAACACCTCGGTCCCACGCGGCAACGCCGCCAGGAACCCGGACAGATCGGCCATGTCGGCCGGCTGAAACAGCCAGTCGGCCGGCCCGCCGACACGCAGCCACGTCAGATCTGCCAGGCTCCGGCCCGGCGTCAGCCGCCCGCGCACCTTCGGCAAATCACTCATGCCGCCCCCGCAGCCGCGCAACCAAACCGATCACGCTCCCCAACAACAGCCCGCCGGCAAGCGGCGCGAGCACCAGCACCAGCACCACCGCATAGGCGATCCCGTCCCAACCCTGCTGCGCGCGCCCGGCCAGAACCGTCGCCACCATCGCCACGGCCAGCCCGGCCAGCATCACCCCGGCAATCCACCACCGCCGCCGCAACACCAGCCAATAGGCCACCCCGGTGGCCAGACATACCGCAAGGATCGGAACCGCATAAACCATTGCCCCAGACTAGACGCAAAACCACCCCCCGCAAAACCTTCCGTGCAACCCGACAGGCAATCCGGCGCGCGCCGCGCCCCTTCCACTCGCTGTAAATATCCCCGCCGGAGGCATCCGCCGCCAGCCAGGCGCGGCGCGGCACGATCAAGAGGCGCTCCGCCGCGGCCCGTCGGCATCCCCGGTCGCCGCCAGCCGCGCCGGCAATGCATTGGCCCAGGCGCTGATCGTGCCCGCACCCAGACACACCACCATGTCCCCCGGGCGCGCCTGCGTCCGCACAAGATCCTCCAGGTCGTCCTCCGACAGGATCGCGCGGGCATTGCGGTGGCCGTGGCGGATCAGCCCGGCAACCAGGTCATCGCGCGACGCGCCCGGCACCGGCGCCTCGCCGGCGGCGAAGACCTCGGAAATGGCCACCACGTCGGCCTCGTTGAAACAACTGCAGAAATCCTCGAACAGCGCGGACAAACGCGAATACCGGTGCGGCTGATGCACCGCGATGACCCGGCCTTCGCCAGACTGGCGCGCCGCTTTCAGAACCGCAGCAATCTCGGTGGGATGGTGGCCATAGTCGTCGATGATCGTCACACCGCCGACCTCGCCCACCCGGGTGAACCGCCGGTTGACCCCGCCAAAGCCGGCAAGGGCGTCGCGGATCACATCGCCCGGCATACCCAGGTGCAACGCCACCGCCACCGCCGACAGCGCGTTCGACACGTTGTGATCGCCCGGCATCGGCAGCGTGCAGCCCGCGATCCGCAGCCCTTCGCCCTGCACCAGGATATCGAAATGCGCCACGCCCTTGCGATACGACAGGTTGACCGCGCGCACATCGGCCTGGGCGTTGAAGCCATAGGTGATCACCCGGCGGTCGGTGATACGGCCCACAAGGGTCTGCACATCCGGATCGTCGGTACAGCACACCGCCAGACCGTAGAACGGAATGTTCGACACAAAATCGTAGAACCCCTGATGCAGCGCCGCCTCGGTGCCCCAATGCTCCATGTGTTCGGGATCGATGTTTGTGACGATGGCGATGGTCGCCGGCAGGCGGTTGAAGGTGCCATCGCTTTCGTCCGCCTCGACAACCATCCATTCGCCCTGCCCCATGCGCGCATTCGAACCATAGGCATGGATGATCCCGCCATTCACCACCGTCGGGTCGAATTTTCCCGCATCCAGCAGCGTCGCGACCATCGTCGTGGTCGTGGTCTTGCCGTGGGTTCCGGCCACCGCGATGTTGGATTTCAGCCGCATCAATTCGGCCAGCATCTCGGCGCGGCGCACCACCGGCAGGCCGCGCCGGCGTGCCTCGTCCAGTTCGGCATTGCCCGGCTTGATCGCCGACGAGATCACCACCACCTCGGCGGCTTCAAGGTTCGCGGCACGCTGCCCTTCGAACACATGCGCGCCCAGACCGACCAGCCGGTCGGTGATCTTCGACGCCTTCAGGTCAGATCCCTGCACCACATAGCCGTGGTTCAGAAGCACCTCGGCGATTCCCGACATGCCGATGCCGCCGATTCCGACGAAATGGATCGGGCCTACATCGCCGGGCAGCTTGGTGGCGGGGCTCATGGCGTCTCCTCTTGTGCCAGCGTCTCGACCAGGTCCGCCAGCCGCTGCGCGGCGTCCGGCGCGCCCAGTCCCAGAGCGGCGCGGGCCATCGCCTCGGCGGCATCGGGCCGCGACAGAATGGCGGTCATCTGCTCCGACAGGCTGGCCGCGTCAAGCCGGTTTTCCGCGATCAGCACGGCGCCGCCAGCCTCGACCAGACCGCGTGCATTGGCGGTCTGATGGTCGCCCGCGGCAGCGGCGAAGGGGATCAGCACGGCGGGCCGGCCGATCACCGTCAGATCGGCGATCGACGAGGCCCCCGCGCGCGACACAACCAGCTGCGCCTCGGCCATGCGGCGTGGCACATCCCGGAAGAACGGCGCGATCTCGGCGCGGATCCCCGCCGCATCATAGGCCTGCGTCACACGCTCGGCATCCTCGGGGCGCGCCTGATGCGACACACGCAGGTGCCGGCGCAGCCCGTCGGGCAACGCGGCAATGGCATCCGGCACCACGTCCGACAGGATCCGCGCGCCCTGGCTGCCGCCCATCACCAGCACCGACATCGGATGATCGCCGGGCGGGATATAGGCCGAACCGGCGCGCTTCAGCACCGCGGCGCGCACCGGGTTTCCCACATGCACACCCGTCGCCCCGGCGGGCAGGTCCGTAGGCCACACCCCGCAGGCCACCTGCGCCACCCGCGGCGCGAGGATGCGGTTGACCCGGCCCAGAACGCCGTTCTGTTCATGGATCATCCTCGGCACGCCGCACAGGGCCGCCGCCGCCAGCGCCGGTATCGACGGATATCCGCCAAACCCCACCACGACAGCGGGACGGTCGCGCCGGATCTGGGCCCAGGCCCGCGTCACCCCCGCCGCGATGCGCAGGGGCACCAACGCCCGCGCCAGCAGCCCGCCGCGTGCGAAGGTCGCCGAGGCCACCTGGCGGATTTCGGTGCTGTGCGGAAACCCGCCGGTATAGCGCGCGCCGCGCGCATCGGTGGACAGCTGCACCCGCCAGCCACGCGCCAGCAGCGTCTCGGCCAGCGCCTGCGCGGGAAACATGTGGCCTCCGGTTCCGCCTGCCGCCAGCAAGGCCAGCGGCGCCGTCATCGCCCGCGCCCGCGCAGCAGATCGGCGATTTCACCCTGCGGACGGGTCCGCGTGAAGGCAAACAGCATCCCCACAGCGATGCCCGTGGCGATCAACGACGACCCGCCGTAGGACACGAAAGGCAGCGTCATGCCCTTGGCCGGCAACAGCCGCACCGCGACGCCCATGTTGATCATCGCCTGCACGCCGAACATGCAGGCCAGCCCGGTGCCGGCCAGACGCACGAAGGGGTCGCGTTCGCGGATCAGCCGCAGCAGCGACCGCACGACCACCACACCATAAAGCGCGATGATCACCAGCACCAGAACCAGCCCGTATTCCTCGGCGGCGACGGCAATGATGAAATCCGTATGCGCATCGGGCAGCGCCCACTTCACCTGGCCCTCACCGACACCGACACCGAACACACCGCCTTCGCGGATCGCGTTGGTGGCATAGCCCAGCTGAGTCGTCGGATCGACCTCGGGCGAAAGGAAGCCGTCGATCCGGCGGGCGAAGTGTTCGGAATTGGCATAGGCCAGGGATCCACCCAGCACCACCAGCGCCGCCATCCCGACCAACAACGTGATCGGCGCCCCGGCGACGAAATACATCACGCCCCACCCGAACAGCACCAGGCACGCCTGCCCGAAATCCGGCTGCAATACCAGCATCGAGACGATCGTCATGCACAGCGCGAACGACCAGGCCATGCCCGGCGGGCCGTGGATCTGCTGATTTGCCGCCATCATCCATGCCGCAACCACGACAAAGCCCGGCTTGAGAAACTCGGAGGGCTGCACCGACGCGAACCCCAGCGAATACCAGCGCACCGCGCCCTTGCCGAAATCGGTGCCGAACACCGGCAGCAGCGCCAGCGCCGCGAAAGCCAGCAAGAAACCCAGCACTGAAAGCCGGCGCACCAGTACCGGCGACATCATCGAGGTCAGCAGCATCGCGATCAGCGCCACCCCGCCAAACAGCACCTGGCGCTGCACATAGTGAAACGGCGGCAGGTTGTTGCGTTCGGCCAGCGGCGGAGACGCGGCAAACCCCAGCAAGAGCCCCACCGCAAACAGCATCAGCAGGCAAAACACCGAGAGCTTGTCGATGGTGTGCCACCATTTGGGTAGAATCGGTTCGTTGTCGCGCGCAGGTGCTGCGCCATAGACCATCTCTGTCATGGGTACCGCCGGATCTTGCCTCAGAACAACGCCCCTTTTCGGGGTCTGGGCGCGATCCTAGCGCGAAACCCCGCTCCGCGCCAGCCTGTTCAGCAGGCTGGCAGAAAGGTGCCGAGCGGCAACACCGCACCGTTCGCGCGCCGCGTGGGGCTGCGGCAGGGGCCGGTTGCGGGGGCTTGTCTTCGGGCGCGATTGCGGGCACAGGCCGTGCCATGCAGTTCGATACGGTCATCATCGGCGCCGGTGCCGCCGGCATGATGTGCGCGGCCTTTGCCGGCGGGCGCGTACTGGTTGTCGATCATGCCCGCGCGCCGGGCGAAAAGATCCGCATTTCCGGCGGCGGGCGGTGCAATTTCACCAACCTCGGCACCACCGCCGACCAGTTCCTGTCGGCCAATCCGCATTTCGCCAAATCCGCCCTGGCGCGCTATACCCAGTGGGACTTCATCGATCTGGTCGATCGCCACGGCATCGCCTGGCACGAGAAAACACTGGGCCAGCTGTTCTGCGACGGTTCGGCCCGCCAGATCGTTGCCATGCTGGTGCAGGAGATGGGCGATGCGCAACTGTGGCTGAAAACCGCCGTTGCTTCGGTTGCGCGCGATGCGGATGGCTTTGCCCTGGCGCTGGACCGCGACGGCACGCCGGTGCGCGTGCAGGCGCGCAACCTGGTGGTGGCCAGCGGGGGCAAGTCCATCCCCAAGATGGGCGCGACCGGGCTGGCCTATGACCTGGCGCGGCAATTCGGTATTCCGGTCACCCGGACGCGGCCCGCGCTGGTGCCGCTGACATTCGCCGACGCGCGATTCAAGCCGCTGGCGGGTGTCAGCGTGGCGGCGCGTGTCGCCGCCGACGGGCCAGCCTTTGACGAGGGTCTGCTGTTCACGCACCGCGGGCTGTCGGGGCCGGCGGTGTTGCAGGCATCGTCCTACTGGCGCGAGGGTTCGGATATCACGGTGGCGCTGGGGCCGGCCGACGGGTTCTTCGACGCTCTGCGCGCGGCCCGTAGCAACCAGCCAAAACGCCAGATCGCCACGGTGCTGGCCGATCACCTGCCCGCGCGGCTGGCCGATCACCTGGCGCAGGGCTGGGATCTGGGCGGGCGCATCGCCGACCGGTCGGACGCGGCGCTGCGCGACATCGCCGAACGCCTGGCGCAATGGCGGCTGCGGCCCACCGGCTCGGAGGGGTACCGCACCGCCGAGGTGACGCTGGGCGGCATCGACACCGAAGCGCTGTCGGCGCGCACCATGGAAGCCCGCGCCGTGCCGGGCCTGTATTTCATCGGCGAAGCGGTGGATGTGACCGGATGGCTGGGCGGCTATAATTTTCAGTGGGCCTGGTCTTCGGGCCACGCCGCAGGCACCGCCATCGCGGCCGGCTGAACCGGGTGGCAGAGCGTCACAACGCCAGCTGACGCCGCACCTCGGCCTCGAAATCCTCGCCGCGCCGTTCGAAGCTGTCGTATTGGTCGAAACTGGCCGCCGCAGGCGCCAGCAGCACCGTGTCGCCGGGCCGGGCATCGGCGATGGCCCGCGCCACAGCCTGCGCCATCGTGGTGCAGACCTCGGTTTCGGGTGTCAGCTGCATGGCGAACTGCGCCGCCTCGCGCCCGATCACATAGGCGCGCAGCACCGATCCCGCCGAGGCGCGCAGACCGTCCAGCCCGCCGTCCTTTTGCAGGCCGCCACAGATCCAGCGGATCCGCGTGAAGGCAGCCAGCGCCTTGGCGGCGCTGTCGACGTTCGTGGCCTTGCTGTCGTTGACAAAACGCACGCCGCCCGCTTCGGCGATGGTCTGGCTGCGGTGCGGCAGCCCGGCAAAGCCGTGCATCGCCGTTTCGATGGCGCGCGGCGCAAGGCCCAGCGCGCGCGTGGCGGCATAGGCGGCGCAGGCGTTCTGGTGGTTGTGCGCGCCGGGCAGCCCGGTGATCGGGCGCAGATCGATCGACGCGACCTGGCGCGCCTTGCGGTACTCGCTCAGATGTCCCTTCCGGGCAAAGACATGCCATCCCGGCCCGGTCAGTTTCTGGCCCGACGAAACCCGGATCACCCGGTCGTCGCCCGGCCCCATCGCCAGTTGCCCGGCCAGGTAACGGCCCTCGGTCTCGTCCACGCCGATCACCGCGCGGTCCGGCCCGCCTTCGGCGAACAGCCTGCGCTTGGCCGCGAAATACCCGCCCATGCCGCCGTGACGGTCGAGGTGATCGGGCGACAGGTTGGTAAAGACCGCTACATCGGGCGTCAGCGCCCGCGCCAGATCGGTCTGGTAGGAGGACAGTTCGAGCACCACCACGCCGCCTTCCTCGGGCGGTTCGATGTCGAGAATGCCCCGACCGATGTTGCCGGCCAGCTGCGCGGGGCGGCCCGACGCGCGCAATATGTGATCGGTCAGCGCCGCCGTCGTGGATTTGCCGTTCGATCCGGTGATCGCGATCACCCGCGGCAGGGTGTCAAAGCGGTTCCAGTCGGCGGTGGCGACCGAGCGAAAGAACAGACCGATGTCATTGTCCACCGGCACACCCGCCGCCAGCGCCGCGGCCACCGCCGGATGCGGCGCCGGATAAAGGTGCGGAATCCCCGGCGACACGATCAGCGCGGCGACATCGTCCAGCGCGCGGTCGCGGCGCGGATCGGCCACGACAAAGCCTTCGTCGCGGGCGGCGTCGCGGGCGGCTTCGGTATCGTCCCAGCACAGCGGCACCGCACCGCCGGCGGCCAGTGCCCGCGCCGCCGTCAGGCCCGACCGGCCCAACCCCAGAACCGCGACCCGCGCGCCGGCATATCCGGTGACGGGGATCATCGTACGGTGCCGGTCATGGGTGGCCTTCGAAACGGTTGGTGACGTAGCCCGGGCCGTTGAAATCCAGGCTGAGCGAGAAAAAGCACGGCTGCGTCAGCCGCGCCTTGACCGCCTGTTCCAGCGCCCCGATCAGCGTTTCGGTAAAGGCTGCGTCACGATGCGGTTTGGCCAGCATGACCACCTGCACCAAGATGTGGCTGTGATTCCACACCGGGGCGGCATGGGCGCGGCCCTTGCAGGCGCCGGCGCCGGGGTCGTGGCGGGCGATTACCGCTTCGATCTCGGCCAGGATGGCCTGCGGGTCGATTGTCAGATCGGCAGAGTACTTCAGTTCGGCGTGGGGCAAGACGGGATCCCTTTCATGTCGCGTTCATGGATGGGGCCGGCGCCGCGCGGGCGGCTCAGCGCACCTTGAGCGTTGCCAGACCGATCATCGCAAGTATCAGCGAGATGATCCAGAAGCGGATCACGATCGTCGGTTCGGCCCAGCCCTTCTTTTCATAGTGATGGTGGATCGGCGCCATCAGGAACACGCGGCGGCCGGTGCTCTTGAAATAGAGCACCTGAACGATCACCGAAAGCGCCTCGACCACGAACAGCCCGCCGACGACCGCCAGGACCAGCTCGTGCTTGGTGGCCACCGCGATGGCGCCCAGCGCCCCGCCCAGGGCCAGCGACCCGGTATCGCCCATGAACACCGCCGCCGGCGGCGCATTGTACCACAAGAAGCCCAGCCCGCCACCAAACAGCCCGGCGCTGAAAATCAGCAGCTCGCCGGTGCCCGGAACATAATGCACATCCAGATAATCGGTGAAATCCACCCGTCCCACCGCATAAGCGATCACGCCCAGCGTGCCGGCGGCGATCATCACCGGCATGATCGCCAGCCCGTCCAGACCGTCGGTCAGGTTCACCGCATTGGCAGAGCCGACGATCACAAGCACCGCGAAGGGCGCGAAGAACCAGCCCAGGTTCAGCAGCGTGTCCTTGAAAATCGGCAGGGCCAGCTGATTGGTCAACGCCTCGGGATGCGCCCAGGCCGCCCAGAAGGCCGCGATCAGCGCAATCAGAACGCCCAGGCCCAGACGCACGCGCCCCGGCACGCCCTTGGTGTTCTGTTTCGAAACCTTGGCGAAATCATCGGCAAAGCCGATGGCGGCGAAACTGAGCGTCACGAACAGCACCAGCAGGACAAAGGGATTGTCGAGCCGCGCCCACAGCACCGTGGACGTCACCAGCGCCCCGACGATCAGCAAACCGCCCATCGTCGGTGTGCCGGCCTTTGAAAAATGCCCCTCGGGGCCATCGTCGCGGATCGGCTGGCCTTTGCCTTGCGTGCGGCGCAGCACCGCGATCAAAGGCCGCCCGAACAGAAACCCGAACACCAGCGCCGTCATGAAGGCCCCGCCCGCACGAAAGGTTATATAACGGAAAAGATTGAAAAAATCCCCCCCGTCGGACAGTGCGGTCAACCAGTATAGCATTCAGGTGGTCCTTGGGGGCGGCGGATTTCGGTCGGGCTGTGCGCTGCCATGGCCCATTTTGCGGATCGCGTCAACGACCTGCCCCAGTTTCATGCTGAGCGAGCCCTTGACCAGCACAACATCGCCGGCATCGACCCGCGCGCGCAGGTTCGGCAGGATTTCGGCAGCGGATTCCGCCCATGCGCCCTTTTGCGCGTCGGGCAAAACCCGGTGCAGCGCGCGCATCAGCGGACCGATGCAATGCACCACATCCACCGAAGCCAGCGCCGGCAGATCGGCCAGACCGGCGTGTAGCGCCGGTGCTTCGGGGCCCAGTTCCTTCATGTCGCCCAGAAAGGCGATGCGGCGGCCGCGCGCAAATCGGCCCGTCCGGTCGTGCGGACGCGACGCGGCCAGCACCTCGAGCGCGGCCGCCATCGACACCGGGTTGGCGTTGTAGGCATCGTCGATCAAGTCCAGCGTGCTGTCGGCGCGCGCCGGATCCAGCGCGACGGTTTCGCGCGCGCCTCGCCCGGCCACCGGCCGCCACCGGCCCAGCGCCGCCACCGCCAGCGCCGGATCCACCCCCATCGCATCGACCGCCGCCAGCAGGGCCAGCGCATTCAGACCGAAGTGCCGCCCCGGCGCCGCGATCTTGAACAGCAGCGGCATGTCGGGCGCCTGCGCGCGCACCACCGTCGTCTGATCCTGTTGCAGGATCTCGAGCGCGCGGTAATCCACACCGGCGGATTCGCCGAAGCTGAGGATCCTGTCGGTCTGCGCCGCGGCGACCCGTCGCAGCAGCGGCGCGGTTTCGACATCGCCGTTCAATACAGCCAGCCCGCCCGGCTCGAGCCCTTCGACGATCGATGCCTTTTCACGCGCGATGCCGGCCACGTCGTCGAAGGCTTCCAGATGCGCCGAGCCGACGGTGGTGACGATCACCACATGCGGCCGGGCCTGTCGCGCCAGCGGGGCGATCTCACCGGGGTGGTTCATCCCGATCTCGATCACTGCGAATTCGGTGTCGCGCGGCATCCGCGCCAGGGTCAGCGGAACGCCCCAATGGTTGTTGTAACTGGCGACCGAAGCGTGCGTGCGGCCCTGCGCCGCCAGAACCGTGGCCAGCATTTCCTTGGTCGACGTCTTGCCGACCGACCCCGTCACCGCGACCACGCGGGCCGCCGTGCGCGCCCGCGCGGCGCGGCCCAGATCCTCGAGCGCGGTCAGCGCGTCATCGGCCACCAGAAGCGGCGCGTCGGGGGCCACCCCGTCGGGTATCCGGCTGACCAGCGCCGCGCCGGCGCCCTGTTCCAGCGCCCGCGCCACGAAATCATGCCCGTCGCGGGCCGCTTTCAGCGCCACGAACAGATCGCCGGGGCGCAGGCTGCGGGTGTCGATCGAAACGCCGTCGACGCACCAGTTCCCGATGGCGCGCCCGCCTGTTGCCGCTGCAGCCTCGGCGGCGGACCACAGCGTCATGCCAGACGACCATCGAGAGCGGCAACCGCCACCGACGCCTGTTCGCTGTCGTCGAAGGGCAGAATGTCGTCGCCGACGATCTGCCCGGTCTCGTGGCCCTTGCCCGCGATCAGCAGCGCATCGCCGGGGCCCAGCGCATCGACGCCGCGCAGGATCGCCTCGGCCCGGTCGGCCACCTCGACGGCGTCCGGCGCGCCCTGCATCACCGCGGCGCGGATCGCCGCCGGATCCTCGCCACGCGGGTTGTCGTCGGTCACGAACACCAGATCCGCGCCGGCCTGCGCCGCCGCGCCCATCAGCGGACGCTTGCCCGCGTCGCGGTCGCCGCCGGCGCCCACGATCGCCACCATCCGCCCCATCACATGCGGCCGCAGCGCCCGCAGCGCCGTCGCCACCGCATCCGGGGTATGGGCATAATCCACAAACACGGCCGCGCCATTCGCGCGCGTCGCGGCCAGTTGCATGCGCCCGCGCACGGTTTTCAGATGCGGCAACGTGTCGAAGACATCGGCCGCGTCGGCACCGCAGCCGATCACCAGCGCCGCCGCCAGCAGCACGTTTTCCGCCTGAAATCCGCCGATCAGGTTCATCCGCACCTGGCGCGGCGTATCGCGAAAGGCAAACAGCAGGTCCTGGCCGGTGGCGTCGAACCTCTGGTTCAGCAGGCTCAGATCGCAGGGGCCGTGCCCGACGGTCAGAACCGTCTGGCCCCGCGCGGCGGCGATGGCGCGGATCTCGCGGCCCTTGGGATCGTCCATGTTGATCACCGCAACACCGTCCTCGCCCAGCACACGCCGGAACAGCCCGGCCTTGGCCTCGAAGTAGGCTTCGAAGGTGGCGTGATAGTCCAGATGGTCCTGGGTGAAGTTGGTGAAACCCGCCGCGGTCAGCTGAACGCCGTCGAGCCGCCTCTGGTCAAGCCCGTGCGACGAGGCTTCCATCGCCGCATGGGTGATGCCGTGGCGCGCCGCGTCGGCCAGCGTGCGATGCAGCGTGACCGGTTCCGGCGTGGTATGGGCCAGCGGCGCGGTCCAGGCGCCTTCGACGCCGGTGGTGCCCAGGTTGATCGCCGCCAGGCCCATTTCAATCCAGATCTGGCGCACGAAACTGGCCACCGACGTCTTGCCGTTGGTGCCGGTCACCGCCACCATCGTGCGCGGCTGCGCCCCAGCCCACAGCGCGGCGGCAAAGGCCAGCGCGCCGCGCGGATCGTCGGTGACGATGACCGCCGCGGGCGACGCGGCCAGTTCGGGGCGCGCGATCGCCGCGCCCGCCGGATCGGTCAGCACCGCCGCCGCGCCCATGCGCAGGGCGTACTGGATGAAGGTCGCGCCATGCACCCGGCTTCCGGGCAGCGCTGCGAACAGCATCCCCGGCCGGACCGCGCGGCTGTCGACCACAACGCCGGTGATCTGCGGATTGCGCCCGCCCTGCGCCGTCAGGCCGAGGTCTTGCAATGTCTTGGTCTGCGCGCTCATCTGGGTGTTCTGGTGCCCGGTCAGTTGTTGGCTGTCAGCGTTATAGCAGGCAGGCGCGCGGGTTCAACGGAGGGTCGTAGCCCCAGAAGCGGCGCGACCCGGCCGATCATCTCCGAGGCGATGGGCGCCGCCGTCCATCCCGCCGTGCGGCGCGGCTGCGACCCGGAATTCTCCGAAGGCTCGTCCAGCGTCACGATCAGCACATAGCGCGGATCATGCGCCGGAAACAGCGCGGCGAAGGTAGAGATCACCTTGTCTTCATAATAGCCGCCGCGCAGCTTGTCGGGTTTGTCGGCAGTGCCGGTCTTGCCGCCGACCGCATAGCCCGGCACATCGGCCATGCTGGCGGTGCCCGAGGTGACGACCGCGCGCAACATGCGCCGCGCGGCATGGGCGGCACCGGGCGACATCACCCGCGGCCCCAATTGCGGCGTGTCCTTCTTCAGGATCGTCGGGCTGACGTAGTGGCCGCCATTGGCGATGGCGGCATATCCCGCCGCCAGGTGCATCGGCGTGGTCGACAGGCCGTGGCCGTAGGAAATGGTGACGCTGCTCAGATCGGTCCAGCGTTTCGGATAGAGCGGCTGCCCCAGCTGGGCCTCGACCACTTCGAAGGGCGTGGGATCGAACATGCCGAGCGCTTCGAGAAACGCCTTGTGGCGCTGCACGCCGATCTGCAACGCCAGCCGCCCGGTGCCGCGGTTCGAGCTTTGGACGATCAGATCCGAAACGCTCAGCTTGCCATAGTTCTTGTTGCGGAATTCACCGATGGTGCGGCCGCCGACGCGCATCGGCGGCGAGGTATCCACAATGGTTTCGGCGTTGACCAGCCCCAGGTCGATGGCCTGCGCGGCGGTGAAGATCTTGAACGTCGATCCCAGTTCGTAAACGCCCAGCACGGTGCGGTTGAACAAGGGGCTTTCCGAGGCCTCCTCGTTCTTTTTCGGCGCGGGCGGGCGATTGTTGGGATCGAAGGTGGGCAGAGAAACCGCCGAGAGGATTTCGCCGGTGTAGACATCCATCAAAATCGATGCGGCGCCCTTCGCGTTCATGATCCTCATGCCGCCCGAAAGCACCCGTTCGGCGGCGGCCTGCACCGTCAGGTCAAGCGACAGCGTCAGCGGCGCGTTGCCATGTGCCGGGTCGCGCAGGTAGCCGTCGAACTGGCGTTCGACGCCGGCGACGCCGATCACCTCGGCGGCATCCACGTCTTCCTTGCCAAAGGACGCGCCGCCCAGGATATGCGCCGCCAGCGTACCGTTGGGATAAAGCCGCATCTCGCGCGGGCCGAACAACAGCCCCGGATCGCCGATGTCATGCACCGCCTGCTTCTGTTCGGGGCTGATCTTTTTCTTGATCCAGGTGAACTTCAGCTTGCCGGTGAACTTGCGCAGCAGCTGTTCGTGGTCGAGATCGGGGAAGATCGCCACCAGCTCGGCCGCCGCGCGTTCCGGATCGATCAGCAACTGCGGGTTCGAATAGAGCGAATGGGTTTCGAAATTGGTGGCCAGGATCCGGCCATGGCGATCGACGATATCGGCCCGCTGGTTGGCGATGGCCGTCGCCGCGCCCACCGAGGCGACGGGTTCGGACGCGTCGGATGTGGCCAGCATGCCCATCCGCACCCCCACCGTCATATAGGCGCAAAGAAACACCACACCCATCACCAGAAGCCGGCTTTCGGCGCGCTGGCGGGCGCGGTCCTGCATTTCGGCATGGCGCGCGCGGATGTTCTCGTTTTCGATGCTGTCGGTGTTCTCGCCGCGCGCGCGGGCCGGCAGGATGCGCGCCAGCGGGCGCAGGGGGGTACGGATCATCGGTCTGTCTCCGCGGTGCCGCCATTGCTGGACAGTTCGACCGGGTTCACGATCGCCGGCAGATGGGTTTCGGGAAAGGCCACCTCGTCGATGCGCCCGAACTGATCGGGGCGCAGCGGCAGCAACCCGAGGCGATCGAAGTTTAGATTGGCCAGCTCGCGCAGCCGATCGGGACGGTTGAGATAGGCCCATTCGGCGCGCAACACGTTCAGGCGCGACTTGGTATCGCGGATTTCCGCGCGCAGGGCGCGGGTTTCGCCGACGATCTCCTGGGTGGCGTAGTTTTCGCTATAGGCCCAGGCGCCCAGCCCCAGCACCATCACGACAGTGAAAATGTAGATCAACGGTTTCATCTTCGGGCAGCCTCCGGCATTGGCATTCCAAGGGTTCGCGGATCGATCCGGCCGGCGGGCGCATCGGTGCGCCGCGCCAGCCGCAGCCGCGCCGAGCGCGCGCGGGGGTTGGCGGCCACCTCGGCATCGTCGGCGGTGATGGATTTGCGCGGCGCCAGTTCGAACTGTGGCGCGTCGCCGGGCAGGTCGGGCGCGAAGCGGTTGGCATTTCCCGCCTGGCCCGCGCGCGCCTGCAAGAACCGCTTTATCATCCGGTCCTCAAGCGAATGGAAGCTGACCACAGCCAGCCAACCGCCCGGCCGCAACGCCCGTTCGGCAGCCATAAGGCCCTGGAACAATTCGTTGAATTCATCGTTCACCGCGATCCGCAGGGCCTGAAAACTGCGCGTGGCGGGGTGCGACTGGCCGGGTTTGGCGCGCGGCAGGCAGGCTTCGACGATCCCGGCCAGCGCCAGCGTGGTGCGGATCGGCCCCAGCGCGCGGGCGCGCACGATGGCCCGCGCGATGCGCCGGCTGGCGCGTTCCTCGCCATAGTGGAACAGGATGTTGGCCAGATGGGTTTCCTCGGCCGAATTCACCAGGTCGGCGGCACTGGGCCCGGATTGCGACATCCGCATGTCGAGCGGCCCGTCGCGCATGAAGGAAAACCCGCGTTCGGCGCGGTCCAGCTGCATAGAAGACACGCCCAGATCCAGCACCACGCCATCAAGATCCTGCGCGTAGTCGTCCAGCCGCGAGAACACCCCCTCCTGCATGATCAGCCGGTCGCCATAGCCCGCCGCCCAGTCCGCCGCCAGATCGAAGGCCAGCGGGTCGCGATCCACGGCGATAACACGGGCCGCGCCGGCGTCGAGAAGGCCGCGGGTGTAGCCGCCGGCCCCGAACGTGCCGTCAAGCCATACGCCCGACACCGGCGCGACGGCGTGCAGGATCGGCGCCAGCAGAACCGGAACATGGGGCGCCGTCGCGGGGGGGGTATGCGTTGCCACGGCTCAGCCCGCCCGGTTTTCGGAAAGGAACGACAGCGGATCGAAATCCTCGGGCAGATCGTCGATCCATTCGCGGGCGCGCTGAAGCTCCTCGGCTTCGTAGATTTCCGGGTTCCAGATCTGAAAGGTATCGCCGGCGCCGATGAACAGCGCCTCGGAGGTGATCTGCGCCTTTTCGCGCGCGGGCGCCGGCAAGACCAGGCGTCCGGTGTCGTCGATCGACGTCGTGCGCGATTTGCTGTGATAGATGTATTGCAGGATCTTTTTCTCTTTCGAGCCGCTCGGCAGCGCTCGGATCTGGTGATCCAGCTTGTCGGTCTCGACGACGGTGAAGCATTCAAGACACTTGCGTCGATGGTCGCCGTAGACAATCACCAGCTCGGGCGGGTTTTGCCCGTTCCAGTTCGGGTCGCCAGCTTCGATCACACGGCGGAAGTGGGCGGGAATCGAAACCCTGCCCTTGCTGTCCACCTTGTTCTGGCTGTCGCCTCTGAAAGTGCGGCCCAACGACTTGGTCCCTGTGTCTGCGCCCCCGCGCCATTGATCTGTTTTGCCCCCAGAATGAAAAAACGACGGGTTGATCTGCTGCCACTGATCAACCCGTCGCCCTCGTCCCGCTTGGCGGGGTGTCCAGCTGCGCGCGCCACCTGGGGGGGATGTCTGCTCGCCCGCGCGCCGGATCTCTTCAATCGGGTGAAGAAGCAGCCTGCATGAAACCTGCCATTCGCTTCTTTTTTCATTCGGGCATCGCGTGCCCTTGATTTTTTGTCTGCGCCTTCATCCGATGGGATAGGAATGACATGGGAAACCGAGCACATCAATGGTAATTTTTGGGAATATGTACCGAGGAATGGGAATTTTGGTTTTCGAAAGCTCGACGTTGAAGCCAGGTGAAGCCTGATCGCACCAAGTTTTGTGACCTGCGGCATCATGACCACAGGATATGGGCGGCACGCCCGGTGTGCTGATTTCCCGGATTTTTCTGCCGCACATGGCGATGCTGCGGGCAGACAAACCATCTGTACCCGTTTCGTTCCAATCGAATCAAGACTTATTCATGAAAAAGTGATTCGCGGCCCATGAATCGGCCAGCGAAAGGCGCGAAGGCGCTGCAAGTACCATGTTTGCCCATGGCCTGCTGCCTTCGCCCGTCGCCGCCCTTTCGGGCGGCGATCGTTTCAGGCCATGCCGCCCTGCACCAGCCCTTCGGCAATCCGGGCATAGGCGCGCGCCATCGGGCCGTCGCCGGCAGCGATTGGCGTGCCGCCGTCACCGGCCATCCGGGTTTCCAGATCGATGGGCAAGGTGCCCAGCAAAGGCACACCCAGGTCCGCCGCCTCGCGCGCGACACCGCCCTGCCCGAAGATATGCGCTTCGTGTCCGCATTCGGGGCAGACAAAGCCGCTCATGTTTTCGATCAGGCCCAGAACCGGCGTCTTGAGCGTGGCGAACATGTCGAGCGCCTTGCGCGCATCCAGAAGCGCCACGTCCTGCGGTGTCGAGACGACCAGCGCGCCGCTCAGTTCGGTCTTGGTGCACAGCGTCAGCTGGACATCGCCGGTGCCCGGCGGCAGATCGACGATCAGAACGTCCAGCCGGCCCCATTCGACCTGGCCCAGCATCTGTTGCAGCGCCCCCATCAGCATCGGACCGCGCCAGATCACGGCCTTGCGTTCCTCGAGCATGAAACCGATCGACATAACGGTCACCCCATGCGCCTGAAGCGGGATGATCGTCTTGCCGTCGGGCGACGCGGGGCGTTTGTTGACGCCCATCATGCGCGGCTGGCTGGGGCCATAGATATCGGCGTCCAGCAGCCCGACGCGCCGCCCGGCCCGCGCCAGCGCCACGGCCAGGTTCGACGCGACGGTGGATTTGCCCACACCGCCCTTGCCCGATGCCACCGCCAGAATCCGATCAACGCCGGAAGGCTTCAGCGGGCCGTCCTGGGGTTTGGGGTGACCGCCCACCTTCAGGCTGGGCGGCGGCGGCTTGGCCGCCGGGCTATGCGCGGTGAGCGCGACGCTCACATGTGCGACACCGGGCAGCGCGGCAACCGCGTTTTCCGCGGCGCGGCGCAGCGGCTCCATCTGCTGGGCGATCTGCGGATTTGGCGCCTCGATGACAAACCGCACCCGGTCGCCATCTATGGCCAAGGCGCGAATCATGTCGCGCTCTACAAGTGTCCCGCCGTCGGGCAGGGCCAGCCGCGCAAGCGCGGCGATGATCTGATCGCGGTCAATGGCCATGCCGGTATCTCCATGTTTTCCGAGTATTTAGTGTGTACGCAGCGGGATGTGAACCGCAGACCGCGCGCAAATGATGCACGCACCGCATTTGCCGCATAAAAATGATGCATGCGCGCCATGTGTTTGCTGCATAGCAGCATTGACGCCAAAAACCATTGTGCAACCGCAGCAGATCGCTAAGTATGAGATCAACAGAGAACGGACTTAGTGTTCGAAATCAACGAAACCGGCCATCAACGAAAGGCTGACACCTGCGGCGCGAATGCTGCATCGCAGAAAAGAACAACGGATCAGGCGCTCCTCTCCTCCTCCCTGGGGTGTCTGTTTTTAGCGGCGGCATCAACCTCCTCCCTGATGTCGCCGCGCTTTTACACCGGTTCCAACCGGTATCGTTTCGCAGCGGCCCTCTCCTCCTCCCTGGGCTGGTGCGGCAACGGAGCGGCGGCATCCACTCCTCCTCCCGGGTGTCGCCGCGCCCCTAATTCCGGATCCCCGCCAGGGGCATCCCGGACGCGAGACGCACCCGGCCCTCTCCTCCTCCCTGGGTCTGGTGGCGTAACCGCGGCGGCATCCACCTCCTCCCGGATGTCGCCGCACCCTATCCCCCCTGAGTGATGAACAACCGAGCCCACCGGCGAATGCCGCGCGCCATCGCCGCGCAGCAAGATCGCAAGACGGGGCAAACCGTGTATCCGGCCGAGGCGACAGCCGCGGCGGATCAGAACGGAACGTCGTCCGCCGCCGAGACGAACCGCGCGACCACATGCTTCGTCCCCGCCTTCTCGAAAGAGATCTCGAGCTTGTCGCCTTCGATGGACACCACCTGCCCGTAACCGAATTTCTGGTGGAACACCCGCTCGCCCACGGCGAAGGCGGACGTGGCGGTGATGTCGATGACCGACGCGCGGCTTTCGGCAGGTTGCGACACGCCGCGTTGTCCGGCGCGCGCCTGAAGCCGACGCCAGCCCGGAGAGTTGTAAACGTTCGCTTCGGCCACGCGTTCGGCGATGCCGCCCTGTGGCGCCATGCCGGCGGCACCGAAACCGCCACCATAGAGCCCCGGCGGAGTCAGAACCTCGACGTGATCCTGCGGCAATTCATCGACAAATCGCGACGGCAGGGCCGATTGCCATTGGCCGAACACCCGCCGGTTGGCCGCGAAGGAAACGGTGCACAGCGCTTCGGCGCGGGTGATGCCCACATAGGCCAGCCGCCGTTCCTCCTCGAGCCCCTTCAGCCCGCTTTCATCCATGCTGCGCTGGGACGGGAACAGCCCGTCCTCCCAGCCCGGCAAGAACACCGCCGGAAACTCCAGCCCCTTGGCGGCGTGCAGTGTCATGATGCTGACCTTGGCGCCGCCATCGTCGCTTTCGTTGTCCATGATCAGGCTGACGTGTTCCAGAAAGCCCTGCAGGTTTTCGAACTGTTCCAGCGCCTTGACCAGTTCCTTGAGGTTTTCCAGCCGTCCCGGCGCCTCGGGCGTCTTGTCGGCCTGCCACATCCCGGTATAGCCGCTTTCATCCAGCACGATTTCGGCCAGTTCCATATGGCTGAGATCGGCGTCGCCGGCCCTGCGCGACCAGCGGGCCAACCCCTCGACCAGCCGCGCCAGTTCGCTGCCGCCGCGGCCCTTGATCGCTCCGGATTCGACACACAGCCGCGCGCCTTCCAGCAGCGACAGGCCATTGTCGCGCGCGGTGCGCTGGATCGTCTGCTGCGCCTTGTCGCCCAGACCGCGCTTGGGGGTGTTCACGATCCGCTCGAAGGCCAGATCGTCCGACGGCGACGTGACCAGCCGGAAATAGGCCATCGCGTCTCGGATCTCCATGCGTTCGTAAAAGCGCGGCCCGCCGATCACCCGGTAAGGCAGGCCGATGGTCAGGAACCGATCTTCGAAGGCGCGCATCTGGTGGCTGGCGCGCACCAGAATGGCCATGTCATCCAGCGAAAGCGCCGCACGGCCACGGCCGCCGCGCTGCATCGTCTCGATGTCCTCGCCGATCCACCGGGCCTCCTCCTCGCCGTCCCAATGACCGATCAGGCGCAGTTTCTCGCCTTCGGCGCGGTCGGTCCACAGCGTCTTGCCCAGACGCCCCTCGTTGCCGGCGATCACCGCCGAAGCCGCCGCCAGGATATGCGGCGTCGACCGGTAGTTCTGTTCGAGACGCACCACATGGGCGCCGGGGAAATCCTTTTCGAACCGCAGGATGTTGCCCACCTCGGCCCCGCGCCAGCCATAGATCGACTGATCGTCGTCGCCGACGCAGCAGATGTTTCGGTGCCCGCCCGCCAACAGCCTCAGCCACATGTACTGGGCGACGTTGGTGTCCTGATATTCGTCCACGAGGATGTAGCGGAACCATCGCTGGTACTGGGCCAGAACGTCGTCGTGGGTCTGGAAGATGGTGACCATGTGCAACAGCAGATCGCCGAAGTCCACCGCGTTCAGTTCCTTCAGGCGCGTCTGGTACTGATCGTAGAGTTCGGTGGCGCGGTGATTGTAGGCGCCGGCATCGGCCGCCGGCACGTTCTGCGGCGTGATCGCGCGGTTCTTCCACTGGTCTATGATCCCCGAAAGCATCCGTGCGGGCCAGCGCTTGTCGTCGATGTTGGCGGCGGCGACCAGTTGCTTGAGAAGGCGCAGCTGATCGTCGGTATCCAGAATGGTGAAGTTCGATTTCAGCCCGACCAGTTCGGCGTGACGGCGCAGCAGCTTCACGCAGATCGAATGGAACGTGCCCAGCCACGGCATGCCTTCGATGGCCTGGCCCAACATCCCGCCGACCCGCGATTTCATTTCGCGCGCGGCCTTGTTGGTGAAGGTCACGGCAAGAACCTCGTTGGGCCGCGCGGTGCCGGTGTTCAACAGGTGCACGATCCGCGCGGTCAGCGCCCGCGTCTTGCCGGTGCCCGCCCCGGCCAGCATCAGTACCGGGCCCTGCAACATCTCGACAGCCTCGCGCTGGGCGGGGTTCAACCCTTCGAGATAGGGCGTCGGGCGCGCGGCCATCGCGCGCGCCGACAACGATGCGCTTTCAAAAGCGTCCATGTCATCGAAACTGCTCATGCCCGCAACCTATCGCGGGCCGTCCGCGAAGAAAAGCCGCGTTCGCATTTCGTTCCGTAAATTGCAGGCTTTGCGGCCGCACGGGCGCCAACCCGCTGGACAAACCCGGCCGCAACGCCGCAAATGCGCTCATGGATCTTCAATCGCGATACCCCGGCCTGTCGGACCTGCGCGACCGCGCCCGCCGCCGGGTTCCCAAATTCGTATGGGAATACCTTGACAGCGGCACCGGCGACGAGGCCACCAAGGCCCGCAACCGCACCGCGCTGGACGATATCGGCTTCATGCCATCGATTCTGCATGGCGAAATGCCGCCGGACCTGAGCGTTCGGTTGATGGGCCGCAGTCTGCCGTTGCCTTTCGGCGTGGCGCCTGTGGGCATGTCCGGCCTGATCTGGCCCGATGCCGAACACATCCTGGCGCGCATGGCGCGGCGCACGGGCATCCCCTATACCCTGTCCACCGTCGCCAGCCAGAGCCCCGAGGACATGGCCCGCCATATCGGCCCCGAAGCCTGGTTTCAGCTTTATCCGCCGCGCGACCCCGAGATAAGGGTCGACATGCTGAACCGGGTGCGCCGGGCCGGATTCGAAACGCTGGTTCTCACGGTCGATCTGCCTGCCGCCTCGCGGCGCGAACGCCAGACCCGTTCGGGCCTGACATCGCCGCCCCGGCTGAGCCCGCGGTTGCTGATGCAGACGGCGATGCGGCCGGCCTGGGCGATGGGCATGGCGCTGCGCGGTATTCCGCACATGCGCACGCTGGACGCCTACATAACCGATGCCAACCGCAGCCTGCCGCCGACCGCCCATGTGGGCTACCTGCTGCGCGCCTCGCCCGACATGGAGTATTTGCGGTGGCTGCGCGATCACTGGCAGGGGCCGCTGGTGGTCAAGGGGGTGCTGCGCGCCGCCGATGTGGCGCCGCTGGAAGCGGCGGGCGTGGATGCCATATGGGTTTCGAACCATGCCGGACGCCAGTTCGACGGCGCGCCCGCCGCCATCACCGTGCTGCCGGATCTGCGCGCCGCCACCCGCCTGCCGCTGATCTTCGACAGCGGCATCGAGGGCGGCCTGGATATCCTGCGGGCGCTGGCGCTGGGCGCGGACTTCGTGATGCTGGGCCGGGCGTGGCATTTTGCCGTCGCCGCGCTGGGCCGCGAAGGCCCCGCACATCTGGCCGAGGTTCTGACCCGCGACCTGATTGCCAACATGGGCCAGATCGGCGCCGCCCGCGTGGGCGACCTGCCGGTGCCGTTTTCACAGCGCGCGGCGATGCAGGCAACGTTGGGCTGATCACGGGGCCATCGCCGGCGGTGTTGGTCGCTAACATGCCCGCATACCCACTTCTACCAGTTTACCGCGTCACGGTTTGTTCATAAACCCGGAAGGGCCAACCCGTTTCTGACCAGAGGTCGACAATGACAGAATTCCGCAAGATCCTGATCGCAAACCGGGGCGAAATCGCCATCCGGATCATGCGTGCCGCCAATGAGATGGGCAAGAAAACGGTCGCCGTCTATGCCGAGGAAGACAAGCTGGGCCTGCACCGCTTCAAGGCCGACGAAGCCTACCGCATCGGCGAGGGTCTGGGGCCGGTGGCGGCCTACCTGTCGATCGACGAGATGATCCGCGTCGCCAAGGCCAGCGGTGCCGATGCCATCCATCCCGGCTATGGGCTGCTGTCTGAAAACCCCGATTTCGTCGAAGCCTGCGCGCAGAACGGCATCACCTTCATCGGTCCGCGCGCGGAAACCATGCGCGCGCTGGGCGACAAGGCCAGCGCGCGGCGCGTGGCGGTCGAGGCCGGTGTGCCGGTGATCCCCGCGACCGAGGTTCTGGGCGACGACATGGACGAGATCCGCCGCCAGGCCGACGAGGTCGGATACCCCTTCATGCTCAAGGCCAGCTGGGGTGGCGGGGGCCGCGGAATGCGCCCGATCATGAAACCCGAGGAACTCGAGGAAAAGGTCAAGGAAGGCCGCCGTGAGGCCGAGGCCGCCTTTGGCAACGGCGAGGGCTATCTGGAAAAGATGATCCTGCGCGCGCGCCACGTCGAAGTGCAGATCCTGGGCGACAAGCACGGCGGCATGTATCATCTGTTCGAACGCGACTGTTCGGTTCAGCGCCGCAACCAGAAGGTGGTCGAACGCGCGCCCGCGCCCTACCTGACCGAGGCCCAGCGCGCCGAAATCTGCGATCTTGGCTACAAGATCTGCAAGCATGTGAATTATGAATGTGCCGGCACGGTCGAATTCCTTATGGATATGGACGACGGGCAGTTCTACTTCATCGAGGTGAACCCGCGCGTGCAGGTCGAACATACGGTCACCGAAGAGGTCACCGGGATCGACATCGTGCAGGCCCAGATCCTGATCGCCGAGGGCAAGACCATCGCCGAAGCCACCGGCAAGGCCAGCCAGGGCGACGTCGTGCTGACCGGCCACGCCTTGCAGACCCGCATCACCACCGAAGACCCGCAGAACAACTTCATCCCCGATTATGGCCGCATCACCGCCTACCGCGAGGCGACGGGCATGGGCATCCGTCTGGACGGCGGCACCGCCTATGCCGGCGGCGTGATCACCCGCTTCTACGACAGCCTGCTGACCAAGGTGACGGCCAAGGCCGCGACGCCGGAAAAGGCGATCGCGCGCATGGACCGGGCGCTGCGCGAATTCCGCATCCGCGGCGTTTCGACCAACATCGCCTTTGTCGAAAACCTGCTGCGCCATCCTTCGTTTCTGGACAACACCTACCATACCAAGTTCATCGACGAGACGCCGGCGCTGTTCCAGTTCCGCCAGCGCCGCGACCGGGGCACCAAGGTTCTGACCTACATCGCCGACATCACCGTGACCGGCCACCCCGAGACCAAGACAAGGCCGCGCCCGGCCGCCAGCGTCAAGGCACCGCGCCCGCCGGCCCCGATGACCAGCGAACCGCGTATGGGCACGCGCAACCTGCTGGAACAGAAAGGCCCGCAGGCGGTGGCCGACTGGATGAAGGCCCAGCGGCAGTTGCTGATCACCGACACCACGATGCGCGACGGCCACCAATCGCTGCTGGCGACGCGGATGCGCTCGATCGACATGATTCGCGTTGCCCCCGCCTATGCGGCCAACCTGCCGCAGCTGTTCAGCGTCGAATGCTGGGGCGGTGCCACATTCGACGTGGCCTATCGGTTCTTGCAGGAATGTCCGTGGCAGCGGCTGCGCGACCTGCGCGAGGCGATGCCCAACCTGATGACGCAGATGCTGCTGCGCGGATCGAACGGCGTGGGATACACCAATTATCCCGACAACGTGGTGCAGGAATTCGTGCGCGTCGCCGCCAACACGGGCATCGATGTGTTCCGGGTGTTCGACAGCCTGAACTGGGTGGAAAACATGCGCGTCGCGATGGACGCGGTGATCGCGCAGAACAAGATCTGCGAAGGCACCATCTGCTATACCGGCGACATCCTGAACCCGGACCGCGCGAAATACGACCTGAAGTACTATGTCGAGATGGGCCGCGAACTGCGCGCGGCCGGCGCGCATGTGCTGGGGCTGAAGGATATGGCCGGCCTGCTGAAACCGGCGGCCGCGCGGGTGCTGGTGCGGGCGCTGAAGGAAGAAGTGGGCCTGCCGATCCATTTCCACACCCACGACACCGCCGGCATCGCCTGCGCCACGATCCTCGCCGCCTCCGAGGCGGGCGTGGATGCGGTGGATGTGGCGATGGACGCGCTTTCCGGCAACACCAGCCAGGCGACCTTCGGCACCATCGTCGAAAGCCTGCGCCATTCCGACCGGGACACGAAGATCGACATCGCCGCCGTGCGCCAGATCAGCGACTACTGGGAAGGTGTGCGCGCACAGTACACGGCCTTTGAAACCGGGCTTCAGGCCCCCGCCTCCGAGGTGTACCTGCATGAGATGCCCGGCGGCCAGTTCACCAACCTCAAGGCGCAGGCGGCGTCGCTGGGGCTGGACGACCGGTGGCACGAGGTGGCGCAGATGTACGCCGACGTCAACGCGATGTTCGGCGACATCGTCAAGGTCACGCCGTCGTCGAAGGTTGTCGGAGACATGGCGCTGATGATGGTCGCCCAGGGCCTGACCCGCGCGGATGTCGAAAACCCCGCCACCGACGTGTCGTTCCCCGACAGCGTTCTCGACATGATGCGCGGCAATCTTGGCCAACCGCCCGGCGGTTTCCCCGAAACCATCGTCAGGAAGGCGCTCAAGGACGAAAGGCCGAACCTCGAACGCCCCGGCAAGCATCTGGAACCGATCGACCTCGAGGCGACACGCGCCGACGTCAGCGCCCAGATGGAGGGCCGCACCGTCGATGACGAGGATCTGTCAGGCTACCTGATGTACCCGAAGGTGTTTCTGGACTACATGGGCCGGCACCGCACCTACGGTCCGGTGCGCACCCTGCCGACGCTGACGTTCTTTTACGGCATGGAACCGGGCGAGGAGATCAGCGCCGAAATCGATCCCGGCAAGACGCTGGAGATCCGGTTGCAGGCGGTGGGCGAAACCGGCGAAGATGGCGAGGTGCGGGTGTTTTTCGAACTGAACGGCCAGCCGCGCGTTGTCCGTGTGCCCAACAGGCTGGTGAAATCAACCACCGCCAGGCGCCCGAAGGCCGAGGCCGGAAACCCCGCCCATATCGGCGCGCCGATGCCTGGCGTGGTGGCCAGCGTCGCCGCCCAGACCGGTGCATCCGTGAAGGCCGGCGACCTGTTGCTGACCATCGAGGCCATGAAGATGGAAACAGGTCTGCATGCCGAACGCGACGCCACGATCAAGGCGGTGCACGTTCAGCCGGGCGGCCAGATCGACGCCAAGGATCTGCTGATCGAACTGGAGTGAGCCCGGCGCGGGCGCGGCTGCGGCCGGCGGAAAAAATTCGTTCGCCAGTGATTTTTGCCTTGCAGCGCCCGCGGCTTGTTTATATTTCAACGCTACCCAAGGAAGCGGGCGTAGCTCAGGGGTAGAGCACAACCTTGCCAAGGTTGGGGTCGGGCGTTCGAATCGCCTCGCCCGCTCCATTAAACGGACCGAACAAACAAGGGTTACAGCTTCGGCTCTGGCCCTTTTTTGTTGCGCAGACGCGGGATGCCCAACCCCCGGGCCTATGCCTCAGGTGGCACGCATCCCGCCGCGTCGAGACGGCGCGCTGACGCTTTCGCGCACGGCTCCACTTGACGCTCTGACGGCTTTGCAATACCACCGGCACAGCAGCGCGGGCGTTGTGTAATGGTAAGACCCTTGCCTTCCAAGCAAGAGATGCGGGTTCGATTCCCGCCGCCCGCTCCACGGCTTCCCAACCCGGATTGTAACGGCGCTAACGCCCTTCCCCCGCCGCGGTCTTACGCCCCGCGACCACACCGGCAGGCAGGGCCGCCGCGCACTTCTCGGCATGGCGCAAACCCGAAGGTGATGTGGTTTTCAAGTATGCCTGGTGCGGGCAGTTAGCTCCAACATATTGTTTTTTATATACTTTCCCTGTTCGTGTCTATCTCCATTTCCCATAAATCACAGGTTCAAGTGTCCCGACGTGTCTTACCCTGTCCGTCCTGATCCACTGTCGTAGGGCGGATACTTGAGGGGATAGAGAGTGCGGGCGACAAACTTGCTTTCTGCGCAATTTGCGAAGACCGCGCCTGTTGGCAAGCACTGCGACGGCGCAGGACTTTGGCTGGTAAAGCGTGAAGATGGTGGCGCGCAATGGGTGCTGCGTGTCACGGTTCACGGCAGAAGACGGGAAATGGGTTTGGGTGGCTTTCTCGCGCTGTCTTTGGGCGAGGCGCGCAAACCATCCGACAGATGGCGCAAGATGGCAACATCGGGTCGCGACCCTGTAAAGGAACGCGAAGCCGAACGACGCGCGGCACGGCGTGAGGACATCTCTCTTTCAATCCTGACCGCCGACGCTATTGAAGCGCGTAAGGCCGAGTTGAAAGGCGACGGAACAGCAGGCCGGTGGCTATCGCCTCTAACGCTTCACCTCCTGCCAAAGCTTGCCAAGGTGCCGGTGACGGACCTCGACCAGCGAGACATTCACGACTGCCTTGCCCCCCTCTGGCACACGAAATCGGCTACAGCACATAAGGCGATGGATCGGCTAACAATCGTGCTGCGCCATGCGGCGGCGCTTGGTCTGGACGTGGACTTGCAAGCGACGGACAAAGCCAAAGCGTTGCTGGGCAAATCTCGCCAAAAGCCAAAGCACATTCCAGCGGTAGCGTGGATCGACGTGCCAGACTTCTATTCCAGCCTTGAGGAACCGACGCTAATGCACCTTGCTTTTTTCCAAACACAAGGGGCAGCGTGATTAGCGACATGACGCCTCAACGGCACATGGAACGGCGGGGGCTGGAAGCGCGTCCACATGGGTTTCGCACCAGCTTGCGCACTTGGCTGGCCGAAGCGACCGACGCACCGCATGAAGTGGCCGAAGCGATGCTGGCGCATGTTGTGGATGGCGGCGTGATGCGGGCTTACCGGCGTACGGACTACCTCGATCAGCGAGCCAATCTGGCCACACGTCGGGCTGAACATGTTTTGGGTCGTTCTAGTGAAGTTGTCTCCATGGTGGCAGTTTGATGGGCTTTGTTCCGAGAGATCGCTTATCCTGCATGGATGCGCTGAAAGAGACTTGCCTAGACATGTTTCGAACAGCGCACGGTTTCACCAACGTGAAATGGTCCGTGGTCTTCTCAGGCTCGAGCGTTCAGCGTTCGGCGGGGTTGCGGCCCCAAGTCGCCGAACAGATGAAACAAGCGGTTCACAACTTGCAGCGGCAGCTTTTCGAAGCCGAACGAACCGCGTGCTATGTTAGCGAGCAAGGTTTAGAGGACTTAAGACCAGCGGTATTCGGCAGAGAAAACGCTGCTCAGCCTATCGCTGAGATATGCGCAGAAGTTGGTGACGCTTGATCAGGCGGCGGTTTGAAGTTGGCGGACGCCGTCGCGGAACTCAACCCCGCTGATGACCTCCGGCAGGCGGTTGTGACCGTGGAGTTTGCGCCATTTCTTCTGCGCCGAC
>JANSXZ010000015.1 GCA_024742705.1 Paracoccaceae bacterium
CGCTGAGCTGGACGCCTTTGAGGAAAAATGGGCCGGGAAATACGCTTCAATTGCCCCGGCATGGCGGCGGGCATGGCAGGAGGTGATCCCGTTCTTCGCCTTCGATCCGGCGATCCGCAAGATCATCTACACGACCAATGCCATCGAAAGCCTGAACCGTGTGATCCGCAAATCCATCAAGACCCGCGGCTCATTCCCGACCGAGGAGGCCGCGACGAAGCTGATCTACCTGGCCATCCGCAACTTCGAGAAAGGAGGACGGAATGTCCGGGAATGGTTTGCCGCCCGCAATCAATTCGCTATCATGTTCGAGGAACGCTTCAATGCGTGACCATATTTGAAACCCGCATGGACCGGGCCAGATACACAGAATTCATGACACTCCCTCTGCTCTCGGCCTGAGGTCTAACCTTTCTCCCCGTCATCGGGGTTTTCCTCATCTTCCGCAGTTTCGACCTCATCATTCTTGTCCTCCTCGGGCGGCATTGCCTGCACGCCTTGCGCTGGTGAGCCTGGGCGACGGAAGTCGAGGCCCAGCGCGCGTTCACGTGCGTGTTCCGCGGCGATCTCGCGGTCGACCTGTTCGGCCTCGTAGCGTGGCAGGGACAATGCGCCCGACAGAACGGCCGCATCCATCCAGCGCGCATAGACCGGTCGGCAGAGCTGATAGACCATGACCGAATGCTGCCAGGCCGAGACGCGGCGGCGGAACTCGATCAGGGCGAGCCGCGAGTTCGAGAAGTTGCCCTTCACCATGTCGTTGGCGAGATAGGGATAGGGGATGCCCAGCGCAGCCGAGATCTGCAGCAGGGTCCGGTACTGGAACGGCTCGTAGGTCCCGCCGCTGTCGGCAGGCTGGCCGACGGTCACATCTTCCCCCGGATCCAGCCGCACGATCTGGCCGGGACTGATCTCGACACTGGCGGGTCCGTCTTCGTCCTCGGGCGGCGCCAGCGGGTTCTCCGGCGCGGGGGAAGTGACGAACGTCGCGTATATCGCGGCGACCTTCTTCCGGTCCAGCTCGGCATCGTCATACTGATCGAGCAGGAACAGCTTCACGATGGCAGGGGCCAGTTTCGACACGCCACGCAGCTGACCCCCTTCGACCGGGTCGATCACATGGATGATCTCGTATGCGGGCACGCGGACGGTTTCGCCCGAGAGCCCCGGATCGCTGCTGTCGCCGGGATGGCGGCGCAGGACGTGATAGGCCACGCGCCGCCCGATCTGGTCGAACTCGATGCCCTGGCGAATGGCATTGCCATTCGTAGCAATCCCGTCTGTTCGAGCGGCAACATCTCGGCGGGCAGCATCTGAAGCTGCAGCGGCACGATCAGCCCGTCGCTGGCGCGCCGCGGACGGATGCGGAAGAACACCTCGCCTGCAATGAAGGCCTCGCGCGCGGCCCGGCGCTGCAGCCCGTAGAAATCAGTCAGCCCCTCGGCATCGGCCTCGTCGGTCCAGGCAAGCCAGAGCCGCTGCAGATCTTCCTTGCGCGCGGCGTCCGCGATCTTCGAGATCGGCTTGATCCCGTCGCCCACGGTATTGGCCGCCCAGCTTTCGACGGCATTTACGGCATAACCGTTGTTGCGGACCAGCCAGCGGGCCCGGGCGGTGATATCGGGCCCGCTGGCGGCGATCAGCGCGTTCACATGGGCGCGGGTCGCGCGGAACCCGCGCATGCGGCGATTGTGCTGGCCCGCGTCGAACCCACCGACAAAGGCGCCAAGGCGCTGCCGCCAGTTCATCACAGATCCTTCACGGAATAGGGACGCATCACGCGGGCACCTGGTTTTTCCACCGCCGCGACGCGCCGCTCGACATCCGCAATCGCCGCGGCCAGTTCGGGGTCTGAACCATAGGTGACGGTCTTGCCGTCGTAGCTGACGCTGCGCATCCCGCCGTAGCGCGCCGCGAGAAGCGCGTCGTGGCGGGACTTCAACCCGTCGAGGGTCATGGACTTCTCTTGTTGGACACACTTTCCGTGTGTATATTTCGCATGTGACAGGAGGGCCCAATGCCGCGAACCACTTCAGAAAAGCAGCGTACGAACATCACCCTGACGGCTGCCAATCTCGCCGCCGCACGGGAGTTGGGTCTCAATGTCTCGGCGATCAGTGATGCTGCAGTCGCCGAGGCTGTCCGCGCTGCAAAAGCAAAGGCGTGGGCCGACGAGAACGCCGAAGCCATCACAGAGCGCCGTGCCTGGATCGAGGCGCATGGAACGCCTTTGGCTGATCTTCAGGTTTTGAAGTTCGACTGATGTCTCAGTTTCACGTCTATCGCATTGCTGGTGGTCGGCTCGTACTGGACCTCCAAACTGACTTGATCGATACAGGGTCCCGCGTGGTTGCTCCTCTTTTCCCGCTGTCGACGGGACCAAAGGCCATTGGCCGTCTTGAGCCGGTGTTCAAGATTGAGGGCAAGGACTACGTGCTGCACACCGCTGAAATGGCCGCGATTCCGTCGGCGTTGGCCAAGGGAGAGCCCATCGCTGATCTTTCCGCCTCCGATTATGAGATCCGCGGTGCGCTCGATATGGTGTTTTCGGGCTTCTGATTATTCCATGTATTTGGGCGTACTGATCTTCCAGCCACGCCGACGTGGGGCAGCGATGCGTCCGGCCTGGGGCTCGGAAGGGGTGTCGGTCTCAGGTTTTGACGGTGTGACGGCGGTTTCCACGCCAGCCTGTTTTTCGAGCTGCCGCCACTTCCGCTCGTCGAAACGATCTGCGCCGAGGATCCAGGCAGCCGCGCGGGCATACCCGCAAATGCCGTCTTCAGGTCTGATGTTGACACCAAACAGCTACCGATCATCCTTGCCTGTGTCGGCCGCTGCTCGCATTTCCTGGGCTGCCTGACTTGCTGCAGCCGCGATGGAGGCCTTGTCTTCTTGAGACAAACCTTCCTTGTGCTCCATACCGGGGATCGCGACACGCACCTCGCGGCGGGCAAAGTCGATACCGTTCTCGGCGAAGGCCGCGGAAACGCGGTTGAAAATTTCCTTGCGAATCATGAACTGGCTGCCCGGCTTGGCCATGAATTTTCCGCGGATCACCATACCGACATCGTAAATCTCCAGTACCCCTTGAGACTTGAACGGTTGCAGAAAATCGCCCTCGAATGCAGGCTCTTGCAACATATCTTGGCCGATCTTCTTGAAGATCTTTTTCACCTTGTTGGGGTCAGTGTCGAAGGGAACGGTGAATTTGAGCTTCATGATCACCCAGTCGCGCGAATAGTTCGTCAGCTTCGGGATTTCGCCGTAAGGGATGGTGTGTACAGGCCCCTTGTGGTGGCGCAGTTGCATGGACCGGACCGATATCTTCTCAACCGTGCCCATGGTGCCGTCCACTTCGACGTATTCGCCTGTGCGGAACGCGTCGTCGACGAGGAAGAAAACGCCCGACACAACATCCGTCACGAGCTTTTGCGCGCCGAAACCGATTGCCAGACCCGCGATCCCCGCACCGGCCAAGAGCGGGGTCGTGTCGATGCCAAGGTTTCCGAGGGCCAGCAGGCCAAAGATCACGACGATCGCGATCCTTGCCGTCAAAAGCACCAAGGGCAACACGGTGGACAGGCGCGAGCCGCCCGCGCCGCCGCCATCGCCGCCGCCCATCGCTTCGTTCTCGGGGTCATAGCCCGAGGCCGTCATTTCAGCGGCAAGTTTGCGATTGATCCAAAGTGAGACCACCTCCCAGACGAGGTAGCCGAAAGCGACGGCAATCAGGAACTCTACTAGCCCCGCCGCAATGCGGGCGCCAACCCCCGCAGCCGCGAGATTGGTCAGGTTGATCTGCCATGCACTGGCGATCAGCACAAGGACGCCAACGGTCACCAGAACACGGCCGATGCGAATGTAGCTTCGCTTCGTTGCGTAATATGCCTGCTCGGCGAACCGGCCCTCTCCCTGCATGGGTGGCACGACGTGACGCACGATCCCCCGCACGGCGGTATCCAGCGCCGGTGCCATGACCAGTAGGAACAACGTGATGTAGTGCGGGTTGCGTTGCAGCAGTGCAAAGTTCTCAAAACTCACCACGATGTTCACGACCTGCCATGTCACCAAGGCGGTTGCGATGCAGAACCAAGGATACCATACATGGACCGAAGCAGAGATTGCTCAATTCATCAAACGCCATCCGTTCGGCACCAAGGCTTACCTCGCCTTGATGCTCATGCTGGACACGGGCCAGCGTCATTCGGACATGGTTCGGATGGGTTGGGGTGATGTTGCCGACAACTGCATCGCAGTCCGGCAACAAAAAACCAAAACACCTCTGCTGATCCCGATCTCAAACAAACTCGAAGCTGCGCTTGCCGTTCTGCCAAAGGACGCAGGCATGTTTCTTTTGACCGAGCAGGGCAGGCCCTTCACACCGGCGGGGTTCGGAAACTGGTTCAGTGAGCGGTGTAACGAAGCCGGTCTGCCCCACTGCTCAGCGCATGGGCTGCGAAAAGCATGTGCGCGTCGTATGGCTGAGGCTGGCTGCACCCCACATGAGATCAAGGCAATCACCGGACACAAGACGGATGGTGAGGTGCGCCGCTACACGGCGAAGTCGGACCAGATGCACCTGGCCAAGAGCGCTTTGGCAAAGCTCCAGAGCACCGAAAGAAACCCGAAATCTGCTACCCCCCCCCCCGATCAGGTTAGCAAAACGATGGAGTAACCGCATGGGATACAACAATAATCGGGAAGAAGTGGCAGCCCGTAGGGGAATCGAACCCCTCTTTCCAGGTTGAAAACCTGGCGTCCTAACCGATAGACGAACGGGCCACTGTTGGTGACGTGTCGTCTAGGCAAAATGTCGGTGTCGTGCAAGAGGAAAATGCCGGGGGTTTCGGGAAATCATGTGGACGGGGCGGCGTCTTCCAGGCGCAGTTGAATCTTCTGCCTGCCTTGCCAGGTGTTGATTTCCAGGCGGCCCGCCAGATGGAAGGCCGCACCTTCGCCGTTGGCCATCGCGGGGCCCAGTGCACTGTCGTAGGCGCCGAAGCAGATTGCCTCGAGGGGTGTCCCGTCGGTGGCCCGCATTGCCAGTTTCAGGTGCGTCTCGCCGATGCGCCGGGCGTGGCGCACCTGCATGTCGGGCAAGGCGAAGCGCGGGCCCGGGGCCGCGGCGCCGTAGGGGCCGGCCTGCTCGAGGTGTTCGATCAGCGCGATGTCCAGCGCGGCGGCCATCAGCGTGCCATCCAGCCGCAAGTCGGCTGCGCCGCCTTGTCCGGCGCCCTGCCGCGCCAGAAGCTCGGACAGACGGGCCATGGCCGGCGCCAGCTGGTTCCGGCTGAGCGACAGGCCCGCGGCCATCTTGTGGCCACCGCCTTTTTCCAGAAGCCCCTCGGCGGCGAGCCGCTGGATTGCAGCGCCCAGATCCACTCCGGCGACGGATCGCCCCGAACCCTTGCCGACATCGCCGTCAAAGCCGATCACCACCGCGGGCCGGTTGGATGCCTCCTTGAGCCGCGCCGCCACGATCCCGACGACGCCGGGATGCCACCCCTCGCCGGCAGCCCAGACAAGGGGCGCGTCCATTCCGCGTTCTTCGGCCTGGGCCGTGGCGGCGGCGCGCACTGCGGCTTCGACGTCGCGGCGTTCGGTGTTCAGCCTGTCGAGGCGTTCTGCCCATGCGGCGGCCTCGTCGATGTTGTCGGTGGCCAGAAGCCGTGCGCCCAGATCGGCCTGGCCGATGCGGCCGCCGGCGTTGATCCGCGGACCCAGCAGAAACCCCAGATGATAGGCCGAGGGTGCGGTATCCATACGCGCAACATCGGCCAGGGCCACCAGGCCGGGACGGTCGCGGCGGGCCATCACCCGCAGCCCCTGACGGACAAAGGCGCGGTTCACCCCGGTCAGCGGTGCCACGTCCGCCACCGTCGCCAGCGCCACCAGATCCAGAAGCGCCATCAGGTCGGGCCCGGTCGTGCCTGCCTCGCGCAGTTGCCGCCCGGCTTCGACCAGCAGCAAGAACACCACCGCCGCCGCGCACAGGTGCCCCAGATCGCCGGTTTCGTCCTGTCTGTTGGGGTTGACCACCGCGAAGGCGGGCGGAAGCGTTTCGCCGCCCTGGTGGTGGTCCAGCACGATCACATCCGCCGCCGTCGCCGCCGCCAGCGCATCATGAGAGAGCGTGCCGCAATCGACGCAGATGATCAGATCGTGCGCGCGGGCCAGTGTCTGCATGGCCGGCACATTGGGGCCATAACCTTCGTCGATCCGGTCAGGCACATAGAGTGTCGCGCGCAGCCCCATGTGGCGCAGCCAGACGATCAGCAAGGCCGCCGAAGCGCCGCCATCCACATCGTAATCGGCGAAAATGGCGATGCGTTCGCGTTTGCGAACCGCCGTCAGAAAACGCGAGGCAGCGGCCTGCATGTCGCGCAGGGTGCGCGGGTCCGGCAGCAGATCGCGGAGGGCGGGCGCCAGAAATCCGGGCGCTTCGTGCGGTTGCACACCGCGCCGGGCCAGAACCTGGCACAGCGGCTGCGGCAGGCCCGTGCGCTGTGCCAAAGCATCCGCCGCGCGCGCGATTTCCAGTGAAGGCCCGACCCAACGCCGCCCCGTCAGCGAGCGTTCGACACCCAGAAAGGCCACGTTCGCCGCCGGTTCGCCAGCCTCAGTTCCCGGAGACGGGCGTGCGGTACTGCACCCGCCGGACCGATCCGGTCTTGGACCGCATCAACAGGGTTTCGGTGGTCAGCCAGCCGGGTTCGCGGCGGATGCCCGGCAAAAGCGTCCCGCCGGTCACGCCGGTCGCGGCAAAGATCACATCCTGGGTGACCATCTCGTCGCGCGAATAGACCTTTTGCAGATCGCTGATGCCTGCCTTCTCGGCGCGGGCGCGCTCGTCGTCGTTGCGGAACAACAGCCGGCCTTCCATCTGGCCGCCCATGCATTTCAGAGCGGCCGCTGCCAGAACGCCCTCGGGCGCACCACCCGAACCCATGTACATGTCGATGCCGGTCGTGGCGCTGTCGGCGCAATGCATCACGCCGGCCACATCGCCGTCGGTGATCAGGCGGATCGCCGCGCCGGTCGAACGGACCTCGGCGATCATCGCCTCATGGCGCGGGCGCTCCAGAATACATACGGTGATGTCTGAGGGCGCACAGCCCTTTTCAGTGGCCAGCGCCGAAACCCGCGTGGCCGGCGGCATGTCGAGTGTGATCAAACCCTCGGGATAGCCCGGGCCAATGGCAACCTTCTCCATATAGACATCTGGCGCGTGCAGCATTGATCCCCGCGGCCCCATCGCGATCACGGTCAGCGCGTTGGGCATGTCCTTGGCGGTCAGCGTCGTGCCTTCCAGCGGATCCAGGGCGATGTCCACGCCGGGCCCGTTGCCGGTGCCCACCTCTTCGCCGATGTACAGCATCGGTGCCTCGTCGCGTTCGCCTTCGCCGATAACCACGACGCCGGCAATGTCCAGCAGGTTCAGCTGGGTGCGCATCGCATTCACCGCGGCCTGGTCAGCCGCCTTTTCGTCGCCGCGCCCGATCATCGAGGCCGAGGCGAGCGCGGCCTGCTCCGCCACGCGGGCCAGACCAAGCGAAAGCATGCGGTCGTGAAATTCAGAGGGCGTCGTCATGGTGAAAGTCCTTCACAGAATGGTTCAATGCCAGTGTCACACAGCTTCGATGCGCAGCGCAACCGGTGCGCTCCGCATCACGTCCGTGGCCTGCATCGCTGTCAACGCCTCGTCCAGCGCAACGCGCGTTGTCTTGTGTGTCACGATCAGAACCGGCGCGGCGCTGTCGGAATGGCCGTACTGGCGCATCCGGTCGATCGAAACGCCGGAATTGCCCAGGATCGTGGCGATCTTGGCGAGGGCGCCGGGCTTGTCGGCCAGGCGCATCCGCAGATAATAAGGCGCCGGAAGCACTGCGCGCGCAGGCACCGATGCTTCGAGGCTGGTGGCAGGCTGACCAAAGACAGGCATGCGGAAACCCCGCGCGATGTCGCAGACGTCGCCCATCACCGCGCTGGCGGTGGGGCCCATGCCGGCGCCAGGCCCTCGCAGCACGATCTGCTCAACCGAGTCGCCTTCCAGAACCACCATGTTGGTGCCGCCTTCCAGTTGGCCCAGCGCCGATGCCTCGGGCACAAGACAGGGCTGCATCCGCTGTTCCAGGCCACGGCCGGTGCGTTGCGCCACGCCCAGAAGCTTGATCCGGTACCCCATGTCGGCGGCGGCGCGGATATCATCGATCGACACCCGTTCGATACCCTCGATCTCGATCCCGTCAAAGTCGGGGCGGGTGCCGAAGGAGATCGCCGACAGCAGCGCCAGCTTGTGGCTGGCATCGATCCCGCCGACGTCCAGTGTCGGATCGGCCTCCAGATAGCCCAGGTCGCTGGCCTCCTGGAAAACATCGGCATAGGGCAATCCCGAATGTTCCATCCGCGTCAGGATGTAATTGCAGGTGCCGTTCATCACTCCCATCACGCGGGTGATCTCGTTCCCGGCCAGGCCTTCGGACAAGGCCTTGATCACCGGAATGCCCCCGGCCACCGCGGCCTCGAAGCGGATCACGCGGCCCGCGGCCTCGGCCTGTTCGGCCAGGGCCTGCCCGTGTAGTGCCAGAAGCGCCTTGTTGGCGGTGACCACATCCTTGCCGGCATCCAGGGCGGCATGGGTCGCGTCGCGGGCCGCGCCATCGGATCCGCCCATCAGCTCGACAAACACGTCCACGTCGTCGCGCCGGGCGAGGGCCACGGGATCGTCTTCCCAGTCGTAGCGCGACAGGTTCACGCCGCGGTCCTTGGTGGCGTCGCGGGCCGAAACGGCGACGATCTCGATCTGCCGGCCCGTGCGCGCGGCCAGCAGAGCCGCCTGCGATCTGACGATCTTCACGACGCCGATGCCGACCGTACCCAGACCGGCAATGCCCAGACGCAAGGAAGATGTCATGTGAAGGTTCCCGTTCAATGCTCTCGGCCCGCTTTAGCGGTTTGCGTTGAAGGGTGCAACGCGTCAGTCCGCGACCGGTACGCCCCGGTTCAGCCGCGCGCGGTCGTCGTCATTCACCACCGGGCCGGCCATGCGCGCGGCGCGCGCCAGAAGTGCCTGACGCCGTGCGCGCAGTTGCTCGGCCTCGTCGGTTCCGGCGTCGGGGTCGGGCCGGGACATGGCGCGCAGCGTCTCTGTGGGCATGAGTTCGGGATAGTCGGCGCGCGCGGTATCGGCCGCCACGGCCTCATCCAGCGCCGGGAACTGAGTGCACGCAACCAGCGGCAGGGTCAGCGCGCAAAGCAGGGCAAAACGGGAAATCACGGGCATGACCAATTCCTTTGCGTCGGAAGATGCGGGAAATGCCCGCGCGGAGCAAGCCGGGTTTGTGCCTGAACGTTCGTTCAGTTAACCTGACGCACAGAATGGCCCGCACCCAAGGTTCCCATGCCGGTATCACCGGCCCGCGCATCCGCCGCGTGGCGCTGGCGCTCTTTGCGCGCCACGGCTATGCGGCCGTGTCGATGCGCCGGATCGCGGCCGATGTCGGGGTGCAGGCCGGCGCGCTCTACAATTACACCAGCGACAAGCAGAGCCTGCTGTTCGACCTGCTGAAGGGACACATGGAGGATCTGTTGCAGGCGCGCGCCAAATTGCCGCCGGGCGCGGATGCCGTTGCCGATCTGGAAGCCTTCACAAGGTTTCACATCGGGTTCCATCTTGAACGGCCGGATGCGGTGTTCGTGTCCTATATGGAGCTGCGCAACCTCACGCCGGAAAACTTCGCGGTCATCGAGGATCTGCGCCGGACCTATGAACAGCAGCTGGAACAGATCCTGCGGCGGGGCGAGGCCGCGGGGCGGTTCGCGGTGCCCGACCCAAAGATCGCGGCGCTTGCGGTGATCGCCATGCTGACCGGCGTCAACACCTGGTACCGCGCCGGTGGTCGGCTCAGCGCGGACGAGGTGGCAACGGTGTATTGGGACATGGTGCGCAAGGCGGTGGGGATCGGCTGACGCCCGCCCGCCTGCCGGTGCGGGGTGTGGACCGCGCCCCTGCAAGGGCGTGGTCCGGGCGCGGTGATCAATGCGCGGGCTTGATGAAGGTGCCGTTGCGCAGATCCTTCATGGCCTGCATCAGTTCGGCCTGGGTGTTCATCACGATAGGCCCGTGCCAGGCGACCGGCTCGTCGATCGGCGCGCCCGAGATCAGCAGGAACCTGACACCTTCCGGGCCCGCCTGAACCGTAACTTCGTCACCGGTGCCGAACCGGATCAGGGTCCGGTCGCCGGACAGATCGCGGATGTTGACCTCGCGACCGGCGACCTCTTTTTCCAGCAGCACCCCCGACGGCGCCGACGCATCGGCGAAGGCGCCCGCGCCCTCGAACACATAGGCAAAGGCGCGGCGGTAGGTATCGATGCGAAAGGTCTTTCTGACGCCGGCGGGCACGAAAACATCAAGATACTGCGGATCGGCGGCAATGCCGTCTACCGGCCCGGTCCGGCCCCAGAAGCTGCCGACGATCACCTTCACCCGCGTTCCGTCGTCGTCGATCACCTCGGGGATGTCGCGCGCGGTCACATCCTGATAGCGCGGCGCGGTCATCTTCTGGGCTGCGGGCAGGTTGCCCCACAGCTGAAACCCGTGCATCTGCCCGCGCGCGTTGCCCTGCGGCATCTCCTGATGCAGGATGCCCGATCCTGCGGTCATCCATTGCACGTCGCCGGCGCCCAGGGTGCCGGTATTGCCCAGGCTGTCACCATGATCGACGGTGCCGGCCAGAACATAGGTGATCGTCTCGATTCCGCGATGCGGATGCCAGGGAAAGCCCTTGATGAAATCCTCGGGCCGTTCGTTGCGGAAATCGTCGAACAGAAGGAACGGATCCAGTTCGCTGGGATCCTGAAACCCGAAGGCCCGGTGCAGCTTGACGCCCGCGCCTTCCAGGGTCGGAACGGCGCGACGGGCTTCTATGGTGGGTCTGAGAGACATGGCAACCTCCTTCCAAGGGTCTGTGCTGAAAGGGTATATCGGAGCGTCACCGGCACACGGCAATGGGCGCGGCGCCACGGTCACTGTGCGTCACCGCGCAGATCGGCCCCACCAGGCAGCGGGTTTCACCCGCTTGCCGCGGCCCCGGTCCAGCCACAGCGCCACGCGCCGAAGGGGCGACAGCGCCAGCCGCAGCCAGATCCGGTGCCGCCGCCGCGCGAAATCGCGGTTGAACGGGCAGACCCGCATGCAGATCGCGCAATCCGTCGATGTCTTTGCCCAGAATCCGAAACACTTTTCGGCATCCGATGTCCATTTGCGCACACCCCGGATCGCCGAGATATTGGCCCCGCCGGTTTCGGGCGGCCCGTAGGGCAGCGCACCAGGCGGGCAGGCATCGGCGCATTTGGTGCAGATGTCGCAAAACGCCCTGACCCCGCGCAAGCGCGGCGCATCATGAGCCAGCGGCAGATCGGTGAAGATCTTCGAGAACCGCAGGCGAGGCCCATATTCCGGCGTGATCACAAGCTGGTTGCGCGCATATTCGCCCAGGCCCGCCTTGATCGCATAGGGGATGACCAGCCCGGTGTCGTTCATCGACGCCACGGCCCGATAGCCAAGGTTGCGGATATAGGCGGCCAGTTGCATCACAACGGCCGCTTCATGGCTGTATTCGCGGCCCGTTGCCGCCCCGGCCAGGGCCGAAGGATAGGTATCGACCAGATCGCGATCCATCTGGTGGCCCAGAACGATCACCCCGGTCAGGCCTTCGGGCAGGCCGGTCTCTGCCGCCGACATGTCGCGGGTATCGACGCGATCGGCGTATAGCCACCTTTCGTCCAGATCGGTGATCCCGCACAGATCGGCGCCGAAAAAACCGGAGATGCGCTTGATTTCGGCGCTCATGGCGGCCGGATCGTCGATGGCAACCTGGTCCGGCGCGACCGGCGTGTCATCCGAGATCGGTGCCTGGAACCCCTCGCGACGGCCCTGCGCGGCGTTGCGGTTGGTCACGATGTCGGAAATCAGCCACGCGGCATTGCGCAGCGCGAAATCCTTCTGGGTGAAACCGTCGGCGCGGCGTGGCGCCGATTCCATCCGGTATGAGGCGAAAAAACCATCGGTGTGCCGGCTGCGCACCCTGCCGTCCCATAAGGCGCGGGAAAACACGTCGTTGCGTTGGCTGAAGCGTTCGAAATCGTCAGTGATCTCGAAACCGGCGCTGGCGTCGTCGGAACGGGCGGTGTCGGTCTGGCCGGGTGTATCGCGCATGGCGCAACGCTAGGCACGGTGGGGGCGCGGATCAATCGCAAAGGTCGCAATCAGAAGCGACGTGTCGGAAAAAACCGGAAAGCCTGCGCGCAAACGGCGAAAGGACACAGGATGCGCGTTGGTTTTATCGGTCTGGGAAATGTGGGTGGCAAGTTGTCGGGCAGTCTGCTGCGCAATGGCGTGGACCTGACGGTGCTGGATCTCGATCCGGCGCTGGTGGCGGCCAAGGTCTCCGCCGGAGCCCGTTCGGCGGCCACGCCGGCCGAGATGATGAAAGCCTGCGATGCGGTGATCACCTGCCTGCCCAGCCCCGCGGCCAGCGCGGCGGTGGTGCGGGCGATGTTGCCGGAAATCGGACCGGGCAAGATCTGGATGGAGATGTCGACAACCGACGAGGCCGAGATCAAGCTGCTGGCCGCCGAAGTGACGGCGCGGGGCGGCGCGGCGGTGGATTGTCCGGTGTCGGGCGGTTGCCACCGGGCCGATACCGGCAACATCAGCATCTACGCCGGTTGCGACAGGCCCACCTTCGAACGCATCCTGCCCCTGCTGACGCTGATGGGGCGGCGCATTCTGCACACCGGCGATCTGGGCACCGCGTCGGTTCTGAAGGTGATGACGAACTATCTGGCCACCGCGAACCTGCTGACACTTTGCGAGGCGCTGACCACGATGAAGGCGGCCGGGCTGGATCTGGGCGTGACCTACGAGGCGATCAAGATGTCGTCGGGCACCAGCTTCGTGCACGAAACCGAAAGCCAGATGATCCTGAACGGCAGCCGCGACATCAGCTTTACGATGGATCTGGTCAAGAAGGACATCGGCCTGTTCCAGCAGATCGCCGAAACCCACGGCGTGCCGCTGGAAATCAGCCCGCTGATGGTTTCGATTTTCGACGATGGCATCGCGCGCTACGGCGAAAGGGCCAATTCGGATGATATCATCCGGCGGCTCGAGGATGCGACCGGTCTGGACGTGACGGCCCCCGGGTTCCCGGCGGAAATGGTGGATGACGAACCCGAAGAACGCGGCGCCGAGATTGTCGTGCGTCGCGCGGCGGCGGAATAGGTCCGGCAGCCGCGGGAAAAGCGCGAACGCACTACCGTCGGGGCGCATTTCACGCTAGAGCGCGCGGGTGCGGCAGAAAGGAACCCGGCATGCAAGACGACGTTCTGGCCAGAGTATACGCATCGGCCCCGCGCCGGTGGCTGGGTGTGGGGATGCTGACGACCGTCGGCACCCTTGTGATCTATGTCGCTCTGGCCACGCCGCCCGAACTGGGCTGGCAGCTGTTTCTTCTGGCGACGGGGGCGGTGTCGCTTTGGCTGGCCGACAAGATGCGCCGCGCGACGATGGGGGCGATCGAACTGACGGAAACCGAATTGCGCGATGAAACCGGCCAGACCATCGTGGCCATCGCCGATATCGAATCAATCGATCGCGGCATCTTCGCGTTCAAGCCGTCCAACGGCTTCCTGATCAAGACCCGCGCGCCGGGGCCGCGACGCTGGCAGCCGGGCCTGTGGTGGCGCACCGGGCGCAGGTTGGGCGTGGGCGGTGTGACGGCGGCGGCCCAGACCAAGTTCATGTCGGAAATGATTTCGGCGATCCTGACGCAGCGCGACGCCGGACGCTAGCCGATCCGCCCGCGCGTGGCTTGCCAGATCGGGCCCAACCGTGCGATGGCCTTTGCCATTTCTTCCTCATCGCGCTGCTTGGCCGCGGTTTCCACCGCCACCAGCGCGCCGCGCAGACCGGCGGCGCCGAAAGTTGCCGCGCTTCCGGCCACCTTGTGGGCGCGCTGCATGATCTCGTCGCCGGGCGGGGTACCATGCGCCAGCCAGCCGATCAGCGTATCCACCTCGGATTCGAAGCGGCCCAGCAAGGTTTGCAGTGCCTCGGCGCCCAGCGTTTCGCGCAGATCGGCGATCTGGCGGCTGTCGATCTCGGCAGCGGCACTGTCCTTCGGGCCTTCGGCCTCTGGGGCCGAGGCGGTGACGGCCGCACCACAGGCCGCAAGCACCGCCTTCAGCGCGTCGCGCGACAGCGGTTTGGTGAGGATGTCGTTCATCCCATCCTCGAGAAAGGCCTCCTGTTCGTCGGCCATGGCATTGGCGGTCAGCGCGACAATGGGCGTCCGGGCGGACGCGCCTTCGCCGCTGCGAATGGCGCGGGTGGCATGGCGCCCGTCCATCACCGGCATACTGATGTCCATCAGGATCAGGTCGAACCGTTCGCGGGCGGCGCGCGTCACACCCTCGCGGCCGTCATGCGCTTCGACAACCCGGTGGCCATCGGCGGCCAGCATTTCGCGGGCGACCATTCGGTTGATCTCGTTGTCTTCCACCAAAAGCACGTCCAGAGGCGCGGTCCCGCTGCCCCTGGCGGCGGATTCGGCCGCGGGCGCCGGTGCGGCAACAGGCTGGATCGGAAAGCTGGCATGGAACACGCTGCCGACACCATTTTCGCTTTCGACGCTCAGATCGCCGCCCAGTGCGCGCACGAAACGCCGCGCGATCCCCAGGCCCAGGCCGGTGCCGCCCACATCGCGCGCGTACGAGCTGTCGCCGGTCATGAAATCATCGAAGATGTGCGGCAGAATTTCGGCGTCGATGCCGATGCCTGTGTCGCGGACCGAAATGCGCACCTGCGGATCGCTGCCGATATCGTCCAGAACCTCGGCGGTGACGGAAATCCGGCCCTGGCGGGTGAACTTCACCGCATTGCCGATCAGGTTGATCAGGATGTGCTGAATCCGCTCGCGGTCGGCGCGGATCCAATGGGCGGGCGGCCCGGTCCAGCCCCAGGTGATCACCGAATTCTGTGCCGTGGCCGCGCCGCTCTGGCTGTCGACAATGTCCTGGATCAACTGGCTGAGGTTCATGTCGACGGGATTCAGCCGCAGTTTGCCGGCATCGTATTTGGTGATGTCCAGAACGTCCGAGATATGGCTCATCAGCAGGCGGCCAGAGGTGTTCATGTTGTGGATGTAGCGCATCTGCTGCGCGGTCAGGCGCGTGTCCTGAAGCAGCGTGAGATTGCCCAGCAGCCCGTTCAGCGGGGTGCGGATCTCATGGCTCATGGTTGCGAGGAAATCGGTCTTGGCCTTTTCGCCGGCAAGAGCGCGGTCGCGCGCCTTCACCAGCTGGCGTTCGGCTTCGACGCGGTGCGAGATATCGCGCAGGAAGGCGATGAAGATTTCTCCGTTTTCGGTGTCGGCGGACTGGATCGCAAGTTCCACGGGAAAGATCTGGCCGTTGGCGCGCTTGGCCTCAAGCTTGACCCGGCCCTTGCCGACAACCCTCTTCTCGCCATGGGCGCGCATCCGTTCCATGCCCGCCGTATGTGCCGCGCGATGATGATCGGGCACGATCATCGCACCCAGATCCTGACCGATGGCATCCCGCGCCGCGTGACCGAAGATCGATTCGGCGGCGGCGTTGAAATCCAGGATGCGGCCGTTGTCGTCGCTGACGATCACGGCATCCAGCGAGGTGCCGGTGACGATCTTCATGCGTTCGCTGGTTTGCTGAACCTCTGTGCGGCGCCGGATGTTCTGGGCGTTCAGCGCGGCCAGATAGGCGGCCAACGCGATCAGCATGAGCATCAGCAGCATCACCCCGATGGCCAGCTGGATCAGCGTTTCGGATACCGAACGTCGGCGTTCGTCGCTGGTGCGTGCGAAGTGATCCAACCCCGAATTCGACAGCATGCGCACTACGGGCCGCAGGTCAATCGCCTGGGATTTGAGCATCGGCAAAGCCTGGCGCAGGGTGTGGTCGGGCCCGTCAATCAAGGGCACTGTCGCGTCCAGAAACGCGCGCAGCGTCCTGAGGCTCTGGTCAAAGCTGTCGACGTAGCGCAGCGGCGCGTAGATCGACGCATTCGAAAGGATGGAGATACGGCTGTAGAAAATGTCAAACTCGCGGCGCACGGCCTGAAGATCGGGGCGGTCGGTGCGCAGCGCCTCGCCGAGGTATATGTCGAGCTCGAGAAACTCGACCTCGGCCTGCGAAAGCGTCCATTGCACGTTGTCCGAACTGGCCGAATTCAGCAGCCGCAGTTCGCGCACCACGTTCAGCGTCAGCAGCACCACGGCGGCGACGCCAAGGCCGCCAGCCAGCACCGACACCAGCAGCCGCAGTGCTGTGCGGCTCCGGCGGCCGCCGGCGCGCGTAGGTGTCGCCGGCATCGGATCAGTCCTGGATCGCGATCCGGTTCAATTGCCAGATGCTGCGCGAATAGATCACCTCGGAACGGTATTCGGCACTGCGATCATAGGGGTACACAATCCACAAGGGGCCCTTGTCGCGCACCGACATGGGCGCGCCATTGCGGATGTAGGCGATGATCGGGCCGCCTTCGACCGCATCCGATACCGGAACGTCCACCGCATAATCGTTGATCGCCGTGGCGCGCAGGGTGCCGTCTTCAACGCCCAGCCGCGCCATCAGATCCACCAGAGCGACGCCTTCGAAACGCTGTTCGCCTTCGGTCCAGATCGTTTCGGTGACAATCTCGGTCACGCCGAGCGCGCGCAGCATTCCGAGATCAAAGACAGCCGTATTGCCCGCGTTCGTCACGTCGATGTCGCCCGAAACGGTCAGGATGACATCGCCGCCCGGCTGCGGCAGGGGATCGGCGAAAGCCGGCAGGGTGGTCAGGGCAAGCACGGCAAAGGCAAGGCGCAGCATCGGTTTGGTCCTTTCATGGCGCGGATAACCATGTATGGCATGAAACCGCACGCGCCGCACGGCCCCAGGCGGATAGCAACCTAGCCTAAAGTATAGGTTACGCAGGCTTTGCGCGTCTAGGCTCTTAACGGACGTGCAATTACATCTGCAGATGTGCCCGGCCACCGCAACGGCCTGCGGCACGCTGGACACCGAAGGCGCAAGGAGATGCCTATGAAAGTACTGATCGCCGACGATCATGATCTGTTGCGGGACACTTTGGTGATGTTCCTCACCAGCCAGGGCGACATCGAAGCGGTCACGGCGGCCGATTTCGATGCCGCCTGTGCCTGTGTCGCCTCGGCGGCGGATCCGTTCGATGTGGTGCTTCTGGATCTCAACATGCCGGGCATGAACGGCCTGAGCGGGCTGAAGCGGATGCTGGCGCTGGATGGCGGGCAACGCGTCGCGCTGATGTCGGGCGAGGCGACGCGCGACATCGCGGAACAGGCGCTGGAGGCGGGTGCCGCCGGCTTCGTGCCCAAGACGCTGCCGGCCAAATCCATGATCAACGCGGTGCGGTTCATGGCAATGGGCGAGCAATACGCGCCGATCGATTTCATGACCGCGGCGGAAGAAACCGCTGTCAATCCGCTGGCCGAGAAACTGTCGCAACGCGAACAGCAGGTTCTCAAAGGGTTGACCGAAGGCAAGTCGAACAAGGAAATCGCCCGCGATCTGGATATCCAGGAACCCACGGTGAAACTGCATGTGAAGACGCTCTATCGCAAGATCGGCGCGGCGAACCGCACACAGGCGGCGTTGATCGCGCGCGAAGCGGGCCTTTACTGATCGGGGCAGGCGGGGCGGAATGCTGGGGTGGTACCACCTCCCCGGCTTGAACGGGGGACCTCCTGATCCACAATCAGGCGCTCTAACCAACTGAGCTAAGGCGGCACTGGGCATCGAAATAGCCAAGCCCGGCGCCGATTGCAAGAGGGTTACAGACGCACCGACCAGCTTTGCTCGATCAGGTCGACGCCAAAGGAATGTACCGGGCGGGCATCGTCCAGCGTCCAGCCGGCCTTGCGGTACAGCGCGCAGGCGGCCGCGTGGCTTTCGTGGGTCCATAACACCATGCGGCGATATCCGCTGGCGCGTGCGAAGCCCATGCAGGTGCGAAGCAAACGCTTTCCCAGCCCCTTGCCGCGCGCTTCGGGCACCAGCAGAAACAGCCGGAGTTTGGCGGTTTCGGCCCCCTGGCGCACGCAAAAGATGCTGCCCAGCCTCTGGTCGCCCTGCTGCGCGATCCACCCGCGCTCGCGCGCTGCGTCATGACAGGCGTTGAAATCGGCCAGGATTGACGCCACCAGCGGTGCAAAACTGGCGTCAAAGCCTTCGGCGCGGGCATATTGCAGACCATGCTGAGCCACCAGCCATTCGGTATCGGCGGGGGCGAACGGCCGCAGGCGCGGTTCCGACATGCTGTTCACTCCGATTTACCCAGCTTGAGTTTCATCAACCCGCGCGCTAAAGCAAGCGCAGTTTTCAGGAGCACGCCCATGGGCATCAACAGCGAACGCGACATCGAGGCGAACCTTCAGATCGGTCCGACCGACAAGGGCATGGTGCGCATTTTCGTCGAGGCAGGCGGCACGGAAATCCCGATGGATTTCGAACCCGAGGAAGCCGACGAGATCGCCGAGGAGATCCGCGCCGCCGCCCGTGCGGCCGCTGCGATCAAACGTTGATACCCGGGTCGCGCAGGGCCTGAAGGCGCCGTGCCGCCTGGGTTGCGAATTTCTGGATCATGGCCTTGCGCCGGGCGCCCGCCAGCCTGTCTTCCGGGGCCATGCGCAGGATTTCCGCATCATAGGCATCGGCCATGATCAGCCCGCAGCCATCTGGCAACAGATCGGTCGGAAAGTCGGTATCGACGGCCCAGAAGAACCGGTCGCACCATTCCAGATAGCCCTGCCATTTGGAATCCGACTGGAAGTCGGCGCGGCTCGATTTGCATTCGACGACCCACAATTCGCCCTTCGGGCCCAGCGCCATGACATCCACGCGCAGCCCACGCGCCGGCACGAATTCCTCAACCGAAACGAACCCCTGCGCCGCCAGATGGCGCGAAACGCCCCGCGCCAGGCGCTGCCCCGGCATCGCCGGGAGATCGGGCAGGGTGTCGTGAGTCGTCATGGGGAAAATATGAACAATAGGTGAACAAAAGCAAGCCCGCACAACGCGAAATATCCTGCGCCACCTCTTGTTCCGGCCGGCCCGGCGGGCTAGCTATTGGGCAGGCGGGTTCTGCCCTTCTCGTGACAGGTTGTATTCCGGTGGCCTTAAGCAAATCCGAGGGAGCTGGCTCTGTTCGGATCCTGGTCCGTTTACCTGGCGCCCACCTGTATATACAGGTCCTCGGGAATCAGTACCGCACGGTTGCCTGGTGGTTCCCGCCGCTTGCCCCCGATCAACGGTGGGGGCGTCGTCCGAAATGCGATCGCGTGGTGGTGTCGACAGGCACCCGCACAACGGCGTGTTCGCGGATCGGCGTACCACCGCCCGGTTCATCGTCATCGTCGTCGTCGCGCCCCTGGCTCATCACCGCATAGCCGAACTGCACACCGGCAAAAACGATGCCATGCAGAACCCACAGAACGGCAACCGCAAGAACGCCGATGTCGCTGCCGCTGACCAGACGCCACATGTTCATCACGTCAAACCCCAGCAGAAGCGCCACGAAGACAGCCGCGACCGCGAAACCGATCACGCAGCTGCGGATGTAGAGTTTTATCAGATCTGGCATGTCGCGGTGTCCCCCTTGCGCATGGTCTATAGATAGCATCGAAGGGGTCGGCGCCAAGAGGGCAGCCCGCCGCAGGCCCGTGTTCCGCGCATCCCTGCCGGTCATGGCGACGGCCGCGGGCGGTCAGAAGGCTTCGGGCCGGGCCTCGCGGGCCATGTGATCCAGCACCGCGTTCACAAAGGCCGGTTCCCTGCCTTCGGGGTAGAACGCGCTGGCGATATCCACGAACTCCGCGATCACCACCTTTGGCGGCGTATCGCTTTGCGTCACTTCCGCGCCGGCAGCCCGGAACAGACCGCGCAGCGTGGGATCTATCCGCGCGATCGGCCACTTCGCCACCAGGGCGCGGTCGGTCATCTGGTCGATCCGGGCCTGATGGTTGACGGCGTCCTCGATCAGCCGGCGGAACAATGCGATGTCGCCGTCCTGCATTTCGGCACCGTCATAGGTTGCGCCGAAACGATGCTCGAGAAACTCACGCACCACCTGATCGGCGGTCTGGTGCGACTGTTCCATCTGAAACAGCGCCTGAACGGCATAAAGCCGCGCGGCTGACTTCATCTTGCGTTTCTGGTTGCCCGAGAGGGCGGGGCCGGGGGCGGTCATGCGGTTGGGGTTCCGTCGTCGTTGCGGTCGGCGATGCGATAGCTTTCGGTGCGGGGCCGGAAGCCGATGTCCTTTTCCGCGCCCGCCCACTTACGGCCCAGCGCGATCAGATGCAAGGCCGCCGCGGCCGCGCCGCCGCCCTTGTTCTGATCATCGGGGTCGGCGCGCACCTCGGCCTGGGCGCGGTTCTCGACCGTCAGGATGCCATTGCCGATGCACAGACCTTGCAGGCCCATCAGCTGAATCGCCCGGCTGCTGTCGTTGCAGACCGTATCATAGTGGGTGGTCTCGCCGCGGATCACACAGCCCAGCGCGACGAACCCGTCGAAATTGCCGCGCCGGTCGGCGATGCCGATGGCCGTTGGCACCTCGAGCGCGCCGGGCACTTCGGCCAGTTCCCAGGTGCCGCCCGCCGCCTCGATTTCAGCGCAGGCGCCGGCCACGAGATTGTCGGCGATATCCTTGTAATAAGGGGCGACGACGATCAACAGCTTGACCGGCCTTTCAAACACCGGGCGGGGCAGGATGTAATGGCGTTCGGATCCGGCCATGGCTTATGCTTTCTCGATCTTGCGGGTGCCGACGATCTCGAGGCCGTAAGCCTCGAGGCCGACCAGTTTGGGCACCGGCGAATTGGTCAGGAGCGTCAGGCGGGACAGGCCCAGCGATGAAAGGATCTGGGCGCCAACGCCGTATTGGCGCAGGGTCTTGGGGCTTTCTTCCTCGTCGGTGTCCAGCTTCATCTGGGTGTCGCGAAGCAATACCAGCGCCCCGCGCCCCTCGCGGGCGATCTGCTGCATGGCGCAGCCGAATTCACCGGCCCGCCCGGCACCGCCCAGCCCCACAACGTCCAGCATCGGATCCATCGCGTGCATCCGCACCAGCACCGGATCGTCGCCAGAGATGTCACCCTTGATCAGCGCGATGTGCTCGGCGCCCTGGGTTTCGTCGCTGTAGATCCGCAGCGACCATGCGCCGCCGAACTCGGATGTGACGGGCTCCTCGCGTTTCAGCCGCACAAGGTTGTCGTGCCGGCGGCGATAGGCGATCAGATCGCTGATCGTGCCGATCTTCAGGCCGTGGCGCTGGGCAAACCCCACCAGATCGGGCAACCGCGCCATCGTGCCGTCTTCGTTCATGATTTCGCAGATCACGCCCGACGGGTTCAGACCGGCGAGCCGGCTGAGATCGACGGCGGCCTCGGTGTGGCCGGCACGCACCAGAACACCGCCGCGCCGGGCGCGCAGCGGGAACACATGGCCCGGCGTCGCGATGTCGGCGGCGGTTTTCGATGCGTCGATCGCAACCGCGACCGTGCGCGCGCGATCATGCGCCGAAATGCCGGTGCTGACACCCTCGCGGGCTTCGATCGATACGGTGAAGGCGGTCTCGTGGCGCGACGAGTTGTTGGTGCTCATCAGTTCCAGCCCCAGCGCGTCGATCCGGTCGCCGGGCAGCGACAGGCAGATCAGGCCGCGCCCATAGGTCGCCATGAAGTTGATCGCCTCGGGTGTCGCCATCTGCGCCGGAATCACCAGATCGCCTTCGTTCTCGCGATCCTCGTGATCGACAAGGATGAACATCCTGCCGTTGCGGGCGTCTTCGATGATGTCTTCGGTCGGGGAAATCGCCGAATGCCAATCCGTTTCCACCGGTCCGGGCGTCTCGAAACTCATGCCGGTCTCCTGCTCTTGTGGGCTGTCGGGCACATAGCCCGAAGTCCCCGCGATGACCAGAGAGACGTGACGATACGGCCCGCGCGCCAGACCCGTCAGACGGTTTCGGCCAATCGCGCCACATACCGCGCCAGGGTGTCGATTTCCAGGTTCACCGCATCGCCCACCGTCACATCGCCCCAGGTCGTGACCTGTTTGGTGTGCGGGATGAAGTTTATCCCGAATTCGGCGCCTGCCACCTCGTTGACTGTCAGCGACGTGCCGTTCAGGGCCACCGATCCCTTCGGCGCGATGAACCGTGCCAGATCGGCCGGGGCACGCAGAACCACGCGGGTGCTGTCGCCCTCGTCGCGGACGGAAACCACCGTCGCCACACCATCCACATGGCCCGAAACGATATGTCCGCCCAGCTCGTCACCGACCCGCAAGGCCCTTTCCAGATTGACGCGTTTGCCCGGCGCCCAGGCCGTCAGGTTCGTGCGGGCCACGGTTTCCGCGCTGATCTGCACATCGTACCAATCGGGGCCCAGTGCCACGACCGTCAGGCAGACGCCATCGCTGGCGATGGATGCACCCATGTCGATCCCTGCGGTATCGTATCCGGTGCGGATGCGCGCGCGCAGGTCGCCGTGCTGTTCGGTTTCGACGACGGTGCCGATGTCGGTGATGATGCCGGTAAACATGCTGTGCCCTGCCTCTTGCCTTGCTGCCTGCGGTCTAATCGGCCCGGCGCCGGCAGGCAAGGCCGGCCCTTGCCCGCAATCCGCGCCGGCGTCATAATTTCGCCGGGTTGCCGCGCTAACGGTCGCTCCCATATTTCGCAAGCTCAGGTAGTCCGATGCCGTTCAACAGCAAACCCGAGGCCGTTTTCCTGTTCCTGCAGGGGCCGCACGGGCCGTTCTTCGATCGGCTGGGGCGGATGCTGCGCGCTGCCGGTGCCAAGGTGTGGCGCGTCGGGTTCAACGCCGGCGACCGCGCGTTCTGGTTCGATGCGGCCTCGTATGTTCCGTTCCGCGGCCAGCCCGAAACCTGGCCCGATGTGTTTGCCGCGCTGCTGGACGAAAAGAACGTCACCGATATCGTTCTTTATGGCGATACACGGCCCATACACGCCGAGGCGGCGCGGATCGCCAAGGCGCGCGGCCTGACGGTGCATGTCTTCGAAGAAGGCTACATGCGGCCTTATTGGGTGACATACGAAAGGGACGGGTCGAACGGCAACTCGCGGCTGATGGACATGTCGATTGCCGACATGCAGGCCGCACTGGCGCTTTCGGACATGGAAGCGCCGCTGCCGCCGGCGCATTGGGGCGACATGCGCCACCATGTGTTTTACGGCGCGCTCTATCATTTCTGCGTTCTGGCGCTGAACCGGGCCTATCGCAGTTTCCGGCCGCACCGGGCGTTGCCGGTCACCAAGGAATTCCAGCTCTATGTCAGGCGGTTGTTGCTGATGCCGTTGCAGGGGCTCGACCGCCGCATCGCCACCTGGCGCATCCGCACCGGCGGATTTCCCTACCATCTGGCGCTGCTGCAACTGGAACACGACAGTTCGTTCCAGGCCCATTCGCCCTTTGCCACAATGACCGAGTTTCTCGAGGTGATCATCGCGGGCTTTGCGAAGGGCGCGCCGGGGCATCATCACCTGGTGTTCAAGGCGCACCCGCTCGAAGACGGGCGCGTGCCCGTGCGCCGCGATGTGCGCCGGCTGGCGCGGCGTCACGGGGTGTCCGACCGGGTGCACTATGTGCGCGGCGGCAAGCTGGCGCAGCTGCTGAATGACGCGCGGACCGCCGTCACCGTGAATTCAACCGCCGGACAGCAGGTGCTGTGGCGCGGTATCCCGCTTAAGGTGTTCGGCGATGCCGTCTATGCCAAGCCGGAATTCGTATCGACACAGCCGCTGGCCGCGTTCTTCGCCGGTGCCACCCGGCCCGACAACCGGGCCTACAAGGATTACCGCCGGTTCCTTCTTGAGACCAGCCAGGTTGCGGGCGGGTTCTATTCGGCCCGCGCGCGGCGGCAACTGCTGCGCCATGTGGTCGATATGATGCTTTCGCCCGAAGATCCCTACGAGGCGCTGAAATCCGGAACCGCGGCCCCAAGGCAACAGTTGCGTGCCGTGACCTGACCGGCACAAGGTCTAGCGCTGGATTTTTGTTTCCGTTTCCGGTAGGTTAATAAAAAAAACTGAGGCAGAACATCAGGTCGAGGAGACCGAGCAGTGAAATCCTATCGTATTCGGTGGGCGAAGACCGTCGCATGTGTTGCGGCGCTCGTCGTCCTTGTGTCATGTGGTCTGCCTCAGGTCGGGCCGAACAAACGTCAGATTTTCGCCGGATCTGTGCAGCGCGAGGGCGATGCGTTCATCGTTTCCGTGAATGACCGTGTCACCCGCGCCACCGCCGTGGTTCCGGCGCTGGGCTTTTCGGATGCGTTCAAGAACGCGGCGACGCTCACCTCGGACACGATCCGCCCCGGCGATACGCTGGGCCTGACCATCTGGGAAAACGTCGATGACGGGCTTCTGGCCGGCGAGGGCACGAATTCGACCATCCTCGAAGAGGTTCAGGTGGATGGCGCGGGCTTTATCTTTGTGCCCTATGCCGGGCGGGTGCGGGCGGCGGGCAACACGCCCGAGGCGCTGCGCCGGGTCATCACCGACCGGCTGAAGGACCAGACACCGGACCCGCAGGTGCAGGTGCGCCGGCTGGCTGGCGACGGATCGACCGTAACGTTGATTGGATCGATCGGCGCGCAGGGTGTCTATGCCATCGAACGGCCGACGCGCACCCTTTCGGCCATGCTGGGCCGCGCCGGCGGAATCGTGATCGAACCCGAGATCGCGCAGATCACCGTGATCCGCGGCAATCATCAGGGCAAGATCTGGTTTCAGGATCTGTTCGATCACCCAGAACTCGATATTGCCCTGCGCGGGGGCGACCGGATCCTGATCGAAGAAGACACCCGCGCCTTCACCGCGCTGGGTGCGACCACGTCGCAATCGCGCGTCCCCTTCGAAAGCCAGAACCTGTCGGCCGTCGAGGCGCTGGCACAGGTCGGTGGCCTGGTGTCGTCGGCATCGGATCCCACGGGCGTTTTCGTGATCCGCAACGAGGCGCCGGAAATCGCCAACCAGGTGCTGGGCCGCGGCGATCTGATCGGCGCCCAGCGGATGGTGTATGTTCTGGACCTGACCGAACCCAACGGCCTGTTTCTGGCGCGCGATTTCGTGATCCGCGATCAGGATCTCCTCTATGTGACGGAAGCGCCGTTCACGCAGTGGAACAAGGTGATTTCGGCGCTGACCGGATCGCTGGGCACCGCCGCATCGGTGGCGACGATCGTCGGATCGGACTGAGGGCGCACAGATGGCGACCAGCACCGCCGGCGGCGTAACGCCCCGGCGGCTGTACATCTACAACGGCGGTTTCGTTACCCAGCGGCGGATACGGCGCATTCTCGGCCTCGCCGGATATGCGCTGCGCATCGGCCGTCCCGGTGCCGGGGATGCGATCGGTGTCTGGGGGCAGGGGCCCACGGCGCACCGCGGCCACCGGATGGCGGCGCGCACCGGTGCAGAGGTGATCACCGTCGAAGATGCCTTCCTGCGGTCGCTGCACCCCGGACGCGCGGGCGAGCCGCCCGTGGGGCTTCACATCGATTCGCGCGGCGTGCATTTCGATGCCGCGACACCGTCCGATCTCGAAACCCTTCTGGCCACCGCGCCGCTGGACGACACCGCCCTGCTGGACCGGGCGCGCCACGCCATCGCAAGGCTGCGTGAATCGCATCTGTCGAAGTACAGCGGCTTCGATGCCGATGCCCCGGTGCCCGAGCCAGGCTATGTGCTGGTTGTCGACCAGTCGTGGGGCGATGCATCCGTCACGGCCAGCGGGGCCGACGCCGCGCGGTTCCGCGAGATGCTGGTGTTTGCCCAGGAAGAGCATCCGGGGATGCCCGTTCTCATCAAGAGCCATCCCGAGATGAACCGCGGCTACCGTCTGGGGCATTTCGTGGACGGCGACGCATCGGACCGGGTGCGAATCCTGCGCGACGAGATCAGCCCCTGGCGGCTGCTGGAAGGGGCGGTCGGGGTTTACACGGTGTCGTCGCAAATGGGCTTCGAAGCCATCCTGGCCGGCCACAAGCCGCGTGTCTTCGGCCAGCCGTTCTATGCGGGCTGGGGGCTGACGGTCGATGAATTCCCGGTGGCGCGGCGCACCCGTCGCCTGACCCGGGCACAGCTGTTCGCCGCCGCGATGATCCTCTATCCGAAATGGTACGATCCCTATGAGGACAGGCTGTGCGGTCTTGAAACGGTTCTGGACGGTCTCGAGGCGCGCACAAGCGCCTGGCGCGCCGATCGCCGTGGATGGACAGCGGGCGGCATGCGGCTGTGGAAACGCAAGCCGCTTCAGCGCATCTTCGGGCAGCACGGCACGGTGCGTTTCACCGAAACCCCGCGCGAAGATTGCCCGCATATGGTCTGGGCCAGCGCGCGCAACGCACCGGAAGGGGCCACGCGGATCGAAGACGGTTTCCTGCGTTCGCGTGGCCTAGGCGCCAGGCTGGTGCCGCCGCTGTCGTTGGTTTGTGACGATCTGGGCATCTACTATGATCCCGCCACGCCCAGCCGTCTGGAACACTGGATCGCCCGCCGCGCGACGTTGCGCGCCGATCAGCGTCAGCGGGCCGAACGCCTGATCGCGCGGCTGACCGAAGCGGGCCTGAGCAAATACAATCTGGGCGGACGGGTGCCGGAACTGCCGGCGGGGCGGCGGATACTGGTGCCCGGTCAGGTCGAGGACGACGCATCGGTACTGAAGGGCGCGGTGGATCCGCAGGGCAACCGCGCGCTGCTGCTGGCCGTGCGCGCGGCCAATCCCGATGCGGTGATCGTCTACAAGCCGCACCCCGACGTCGAGGCAGGGTTGCGCACCGGGGCGGTCGCGGACCAGGCGGATCTGGCCGATGTGGTGGCCGACCGCAGCGATCCGGCGGCGCTGCTGGGCAACGTCGACGCGGTCTGGACGATGACATCGCTGATCGGTTTCGAAGCGCTGTTGCGGGGCGTTCCCGTGACGACGCTGGGCGCGCCTTTCTATGCCGGTTGGGGCCTGACCGACGATCGCGGTGCACCGCCCGCGCGGCGCGTGGCCCGGCCCGATCTGGCGGGGTTGGCGCATGCGGTGCTGATCGACTATCCGCGGTATTTCGATCCGGTCACGGGCACGATCTGTCCCGTCGAGGTGGCCGTGGCACGATTGACCGAGGGCAACATACCCGGCCCGGGCTGGCCCAATCGGGGCTTGTCCCGGCTTCAGGGGCTGTTGGCCAGCTATGCCTACCTATGGCGGCGGGCCTGAACGTCAGCGGCGGCGCTCCCAGATGTGCATCGCATCCGGCCCAAGCGCGCGGATCTCGGCCAACCGGAACCTGTGCGCCGATGCCAGCGTTTCGAGGCCCAGCGCGCCGATGCCGGGCAAGCCTTCGGCGCCGATGGCGAAACCGGCCGTGAACCCGGCAAAGACATCCACCAGGTCGGCCGCCATCAACGATGCGGCCAGCGCGCCGCCGCCTTCACAGAACACCCGCGTCAGGCCGGCTTGCGCCAGCGCGGCCAGCGCCGAATGCGGATCGATTTGCCCGGCCGACACGGCGCAGGGTATCAGCCGCGCCCCGACCGCATGCCATGCCTTGGCGCGGACCGGATCGGGATCGGGGCCGTGGCAGATCCACACCGGAATATCGCGCGCGGTCTGGGCCAGTGCTCCGGTCAGCGGCAGGTCAAGCCGCCGCGACACGACAACCCGCACCGGCTGACGCGTCACGCCCATGTCGCGCACCGTCAGCGAAGGGTTGTCGGCGCGCGCGGTTCCCGCGCCCACCATCACCGCATCGTGCCTTGCGCGCATGGCATGCACCGCCCGGCGTGCCTCGGGGCCGGTGATCCACTGGCTCTGGCCGGTGGCGGTGGCGATGCGCCCATCGAGGCTGTTGGCAAGTTTCAGGGTGATCAGAGGCCGCCCGGCGCCGGTGCGCAAGAAGAAACCGGCATGATCGCGGGCCGCCGCCGCGGCACCGATCCCGGTGGTTACCGCAATGCCGGCCGCGCGCAGCATCGCGAAGCCGCGGCCCGAAACACGCGGGTCGCTGTCTTCCAGCGGGGCGACAACATGGTGCACGCCGGCATCGATCAGCGCGCGGGCGCAGGGCGGTGTCTGGCCCTGATGCGCGCAGGGTTCGAGCGTGACATAGGCGGTGGCACCGCGCGCCTGCGGGCCGGCCTGTGCCAGCGCCACGGTCTCGGCATGTGGCCGCCCGCCCGGCTGGGTCCACCCGCGCCCGACCAGCCGCCCGTCGCGGACGATCACACAGCCGACCGCCGGGTTGGGCCAGCAGGCGCCCATGCCGCGACGGCCCAGAGCGAGGGCCGTGCGCATGTGGCGGTGATGCGCGTCGGTCACTCTTCCGGCGGGGCGATGGGGCGCAGTTCGCTGACGAACTTGTCGAAATCGTCGGCCGCCTGAAAATTCTTGTAGACGCTGGCAAACCGGACATAGGCAACGGTGTCGATCCGGGCCAGGGCCTCCATCACGATCTCGCCGATCTTCTTCGACGGAATATCGGTTTCGCCCATGCTTTCGAGGCGGCGCACGATCCCGCTGATCATCTGGTCGATGCGTTCAGGATCGATGGGGCGTTTCTGCATCGATATGCGGATTGAGCGTTCCAGCTTGTCCCGGTCGAAATCCTCGCGTTTGCCGGATGTCTTGATCACCACCAGATCGCGCAGCTGCACCCTTTCATAGGTGGTGAACCGGCCGCCACATGCCGGGCAGAACCGGCGCCGACGGATCGAGACGTGATCTTCGGCGGGCCGCGAATCCTTTACCTGAGTGTCGATGTTGCCGCAAAACGGACAGCGCATGAACGTCCCCTTGACCATGTCTGTTTGTGGCGACCGGCGCCGATTTGCCCAGAACTATAGGCGCCTGACTAGACTTTGGGTAGGGGGATATTCACGTCGCAATATGGTGGATTGGCCGGTTCAGTCGATAACCCTGTTCTCGAGGCAGTATTGCCGGGCAAAGATCGCCGACAAGGCGTCGCCGGTGCGCCTGACCGAAAGGTCATAGCGCTGCGGTGCCACCGTGTCGGGCGCGGCAAGCGAGAATGTCACCGCCCGTGCGCCGGGCCGTGTTGCGCTGGGGCCCACCGGGCCTGTGATGTAGATGCGCGTCTGGGGTGCCGCGCCCAGAACGCGAAGCGCATAGTCGCCGGCGGCGCACCAATACTGGGTCGGGCCGCTTCCGGCGCGTCCGATCACCTCGAAGGTTTCCGGCCCGACCGGGTTGACCAGATGGTAGTTTTCGGCGCGATACGCCCAGGCGGGCGCGGCCGTGGCCAGGGCGCATATACAGGCCGCCAGAAGCCGCAGCGTGGATGAACCTTGCGTTGTCATCGCGGTTTCAGAAGCCCGTGGGCGTGGTGATGCAGAACGAACCGCCCAGCCCGACGCTGATGTTGTCGCCAACGGTTTTCACACCCAGCGTGAGCGCGGGCGGGATCGGCGCGATGCCCGCAGCTTGCGGATCGAGGGTGAATTGCACGGATTTGTGCCCCGCTTGCGTGACGCTGGCGGCGCGCCCGCGCACCAGGTAGATGCGGTCGGATGTCGAGGCGCCCAGTTCGCGGCGCGCATGGGTTGCAGCCACGCACCAGTATTCGCGCGCGCCATGGGCGCCGCGCCCGTTGACCTCGAAGACCGCCGCCGACACCTGCGCGCTGTCAAGCCGGTCGGACAGATTGTAGGCCGCCGCCATGACCGGCCAGGTCAGCAGGGCTGCGGTGAGGGCAATGTGTTTCATCCTGTCGTCTCCATCGGGGAACAGTTTCGCGTCCCTGATAACATGTATTCGGGCGATCCCCCTGATCAAAGGATCGTGCTTCACATGTACTTGACCGGCGGGCGTGACAGGCTTGCGGATCGCCCTGGCGGAACGAAAAAGGGGCCCGCAGGGGCCCCTTTCGCGCGATCACTGATCCAGAAAACTGCGCAGTTTTCGGCTGCGGCTGGGATGCTTGAGCTTGCGCAGCGCCTTCGCTTCGATCTGGCGGATACGCTCGCGCGTCACGCTGAACTGCTGACCGACCTCCTCCAGCGTGTGATCGGTGTTCATCCCGATGCCGAAGCGCATGCGCAGCACGCGTTCCTCGCGCGGCGTCAGCGAGGCCAGAACCCGCGTCGTCGTTTCCTTCAGGTTTTCCTGGATCGCGCTGTCCAGCGGCAGAACCGCGTTCTTGTCCTCGATGAAATCGCCCAGCTGGCTGTCTTCCTCGTCGCCGATTGGCGTCTCGAGAGAGATCGGTTCCTTGGCGATCTTCATCACCTTGCGCACCTTTTCCAGCGGCATCTGCAGCTTTTCGGCCAGTTCCTCTGGCGTCGGCTCGCGGCCGATCTCATGCAGCATCTGCCGGCCCGTGCGCACCAGTTTGTTGATTGTCTCGATCATGTGCACCGGGATACGGATGGTGCGCGCCTGATCCGCGATAGACCGCGTGATCGCCTGCCTGATCCACCAGGTGGCATAGGTGCTGAACTTGTACCCGCGGCGGTATTCGAACTTGTCCACGGCTTTCATCAGGCCGATGTTGCCCTCCTGGATCAGGTCGAGAAACTGCAAACCGCGGTTGGTGTATTTCTTGGCGATCGAGATCACGAGGCGCAGGTTGGCCTCGACCATTTCCTTCTTGGCTTGCCGGGCTTCCTTCTCGCCCTTCTGCACCTGCTGGACGATGCGGCGGAACTCGCTGATGTCCAGCCCGACATACTGGCCCACCTGGGCCATGTCGGCGCGCAGTTCCTCGACCTTGTCGGTCGAGCGTTCGATGAACATCTGCCAGCCGCGCCCGGATTTCTCGGCCATTTCGCTCAGCCAGTTGGGATCAAGCTCGCGACCGCGGTAGGTATCGACGAATTCGCGTCGGTTGATGCGGGCCTGATCCGCCAGCTTGACCATCGAACTGTCGATGGACATCACGCGGCGGTTGATGCCGTAAAGCTGGTCGATCAGCGCCTCGATCCGGTTGTTGTGCAGGTGCAGCCCGTTCACCAGTTCAACAATCTCTGACCGCAGCTTCTGATAGGTTTCCTCGTCCCCGGCGCTGAACGATCCGTCTTCGTTCAGGGTGGCGGAAATCCGGCTGTCCTGCATTTCGGAAAGCTGGGCGTAATCGTTGGCGATCCGCTCGAGCGTGGCGAGAACCTGTTCCTTCAGTGCCGCTTCCATCGCCGCCAGCGACATGTTGGCCTGATCGTCCTCGTCCTCGTCGTCATCCTTGATGATCGGGTTGCCATCGGCATCGAGTTCGGGGCCGGTGCTTTCGGGCTTCGCCGTGTCTACCGCCGAGGTATCGACAACCGGCTCTTCAACCTCGCCGTCCTCGTCCATCTGGTTGCCGAAAGTGGTTTCCAGATCGATGACATCGCGCAGCATGATGTCTTCGGACAGCAATTCGTCGCGCCAGATGGTGATCGCCTGAAAGGTCAGCGGGCTTTCGCAAAGGCCAAGGATCATCGTGTTGCGCCCGGCCTCGATGCGTTTGGCGATGGCGATTTCGCCCTCGCGGCTGAGCAGTTCGACAGACCCCATCTCGCGCAGGTACATGCGCACCGGATCGTCGGTGCGATCCAGTTTCTCGCCGCCGGTGGACGACAGGGCGACCTCGCGCGCGCTTTCGGTGGTGGCGACCTCGGTCGAGCCCTTGTTTTCCTCTTCCTCGGCCTCCTCGTCCTCGATGATGTTGATGCCCATTTCCGACAACATCGACATCACGTCTTCGATCTGTTCGGAACTCACCTGTTCCGGCGGCAGCACCTGATTCAGCTGGTCGTAGGTGATGTAACCCTTTTCGCGGGCGTCGCCGATCATCTTCTTGACGGCGGCCTGGCTCATGTCCAGCGAATGCGCGGCGTCTTGATCGTCAGGTTTACGGTCGTCGTTGTCCTTGGCGGCCATGCGGTGCTCCTGCGGGGGTGGGGCAAAACGATGAGATTGGGAATCATGCGAAGGAACGTATGATTCGGCCACCCGTTTACCTTGATTTCTTTAGCAATTCTTTACCAAAACCTTCACTTTTGTGGCTTCGTGTAGGTGATTCGGTCCAACAATGCGTCAAATGCGCTCCGTTCGTCACGATTGATTCGCGCGCCGTTGGCGCCTGTGTCGTATTCGGTCTTGTCTTCGTGAAACCCCATCAGAGCAGAGTTCCGGGCCTTGGTCGCTTCGCTCAGCCGCCAGGTGACGGCCTCGTTCGCCGTTCCGGTCAGATCCTGAGCCGCCTCCGCGATCTCGTCCAGCAAACCGGCGCTGGCGCGCATCTTGGCCAGTTCCTCGGAGACGGTCATGCGCGCCATCTCGATGTCGCCGGGGTTGCGCACGCAGGGCGTTATGGCCACATGGCGCTGGGCAAACAGGTTTTCAAGTGGTTCGGGCCCCAGAGCAGCGTCGATCGCCACGCGAAGCCCCTCCGGATTGTCGCAGTTTTGCAACACCAGATCGCGCAGCCGGGCATGATCGGGATTGCGACAGGCCAGGTTTTCAAGGCCGGTGTCGAATTCCGCGGCGATGCCGGGTGTGGCGATCACCGCCGCCAGGATCACTGCCTCGCGCAGGCTGTCCTGGGCGCCGTCGCCCGCCGATACCAGAAGCGACGCCTTGGTGCCCGCGGTCGGTGGCATCGGGGCGCCCCGCAGGGCCCATGCGCGCCGCGCGCCACCAGCGTTGGGCCGTTGCCGGGCATTGAACAGCGTCCACCGCAGGTTCTTGATTTCCTGACCGTAATGCGCCCGGATCGACGGATCGCGGATCAGGCCAATCTTTTCGCGCAGGGCCTTGTCCAGCGCGGCCTTGCGTTCGGGGCTGTCGAACACGCGGCCTTCGGTTTCGCGCTGCCACAGCAACTGAACCATCGGCAGGGCGCGGTCCAGAACCGCCTGAACCGCGCCGGGCCCGTCGGCGCGGATCAGATCGTCGGGATCCTTGCCCTCGGGCATCAGGGCGAACCGCAGGCTGTTGCCAGCCTCGAGCAGCGGCAGCGCCAGGTCGATCATCCGCATCGCCGCGCGCAGCCCGGCGGCATCGCCGTCCAGCGCGACGATGGGTTCCGGCGCGATCCTCCACAGCATCTGCAACTGGGTTTCCGTGACGGCGGTGCCCAGCGGCGCCACGGCCGCGTCAAAGCCGCCCGAGGCCAGGGCGATCACATCCATGTAGCCTTCGGCCACGATCAGCGGCAGGCCCTTGCCCGCCGCGCTGCGTGCCGGACCCTGATTGTAAAGGCTGCGCCCCTTGTCGAACAATTCGGTCTCGGGCGAGTTCAGGTATTTGGCCTTGTCGGCGGGATCCATCGCCCGGCCGCCAAAGGCGATGCAGCGCCCGCGCGGATCGCGGATCGGAAACATGATGCGGCCGCGAAAGGTATCATAGGGTTTGCCGCCCTTTTGCGACGGTTTGGCAAGCCCGGCCCCGACGATCAGATCCTCGGCAATGCCCTTGCCGCGCAGGTGTTCCCACAGCGCCTGCCACGCATCGGGCGCGAACCCGATCTCCCAGCGCTCCAGCGCCGTCTGGTCCAGACCGCGCCGATCCAGATAGGCGCGCGCCGCGGCGGCATTGGCGGTTTGCAGGTTCAACCGGAAGAACCGCACCGCCTGTTCCATCACCTCGGCCAGCTGGCCGCGCCTGTCGGCCTTCTGGACCGCAGCGGGATCACGCGCGGGCATCGGCATTCCGGCCTCGCGGGCGAGGATTTCAACCGCTTCCATGAACCCCACGTTTTCGGTTTCGCGCACAAAGCTGATGGCGTCGCCCTTGGCATGACAGCCAAAGCAGTAATAGAACCCCTTGCGGTCATCCACATGGAAACTGGCCGATTTTTCCTGGTGGAACGGGCAGGGGGCCCACATGTCGCCCTTGCCCTGGTTGGACTTGCGCGCGTCCCACATGACCTTGCGCCCAACGACCTGCGTCAGGCTGCTGCGAGTTCGCAGTTCGTCCAGAAATCCGGGTGGCAGGCTCATCCCTGCAATATCGGTGCAGCGGTGCCCCGAGTCGAGTCCCTCAGCCCGCGGAAATGCGTAATCCGATCACCCCGGCCACGATCGCCAGCGCCGAAGCGATCTTGAGCGGTGTCAGGCTTTCGCCCAGCAGCGCATAGCCCAGCGCGACGGTGCCCAGAGTGCCGACAGCGGTCCAGACCGGATAGGCCACGCTGACCGGCAGTGTCTTCATCGCCAGCGCCAGAAACCCCAGGCCGCCGACCGCGCCCAGCACGGTGATGCCGCTGGCCAGCGGGCGGGTGAATCCATCCGAATACTTCATTGCCACGGCAAACATCACTTCGAAGACCGCCGCACAGGCCAGATAGATCCATGCCACGATGCTATTGCGCCAGGCACAATTCCAGCCAGGCGGCGGAAAGATCTTCGTTGCGGATGATGGCGCGGGGCTGTTCATAGACCCAGGGCGTGATCAGGGGAATCGCGGTGTTGTAGTTTTCCGGCCAGGCGGGGTTGGTGCGCGCGATCGCATCGGGCACATCGCGTTCGCTGACGCGGTCCTGCCGCGCCTTCTGGATCGCCGCGACCACATCTGCCTGATACCGGCAACTCTGGGCCTTGTCGTCGGACAGCGCTGGCCCGGCGGCCAGCAGCGGGGCAAGGATCGTCGCAAGGACGAACATCGGGGTGCGGTTCATGGGCTTCTCCGGAATCGTCGCGGGTTTCGGTTCGCCCCTGTTTAGCCGCGCGCGCTTACCGCTTCCATCGCGCTCTTCAAATCGTGAACCAGCGTGCCGGCCATCGACCTGAACACCATGATCTGGAACGCACGCTCGCTCAGCCGGGTGACCGATCCCGGCATATGCATGATCTGGGTGCGCGCCGTATGCCCGCGTTTGAAAACCGCCGCGCGCAGGTCCACCGGACACAGCCGCGCCAGAACCGTTTCGGCCCCCGGGCCGTCCAGACGCACGACGGCCCACGCATCGGTCTGGTCGGTAACGGATGCCACGGCCGCCAGCGCGGGATCGGGATCGGGGCCCATCAGAAGGCTGTGGTGCAGCCCGAACCAGATCGCCCGCGCCCCCGCCTTGCCGGTGGCGCGCCCGACCGACGGCAACGCCATGCCATGCGCCCGGCTCAGGGTATCCGACAGATCGGCCGCCCGGCCGCGCAACGGCGCCAGGGCGGTGATCCGGCCCACCGGCTCCTCGGTCAGCGAAAACGCGCCGACGCTCAGCGGCAGCAGGCCATCGCAGGCGCTTTTGGGTTTCAGTTCAAGCACGCACGCGCCCTCCCTCGGGATCGAAGAACACCGGGTTCACCACTTCGCACATCGTTTCCACACCCCGCGCATGGTCGACCATCCGGACGGTTTCGCCATATCTTTCCGGGCCGTTCTTCAAAAAGCCCAGCGCCAGCCCGACATTCAGCGTCGGGGAATGGCAGACCGACGTCAGATAGCCCTGATCGTGCGCGCTGACCGCCTTGTCGCCCTTGCCGAACAGATGCGCACCCGCCAACAGCCTGCCGCCGTCCAGTGCCCGCAGCCCCACCAGCCGTTCGCGGGCAGGGTCGATCAGGCCGGGCCGGGCCGCCATCGTCTTGCCGATGCAATCCTTCTTCGCGGAAATCATCCGCTCCATGCCGATATCGAAAGCAGTGGTGCGCCCGTGAATCTCGGAATGGGTGATGAACCCCTTTTCGATTCGCAGAACGTTCAGCGCCTCCATGCCATAGGCGCCGCCGCCCATCTCCTCGGCCCGCGCCAAAAGGGCATCGAACAGGCTGGCGCCATAGCGCGAAGGCACCGCGATTTCATAGGCGTGCTCGCCCGAGAACGATATCCGGAACAGCCGCCCCGCAACGCCCCCGATACTGACAGCGCCACAGGCCATGAACGGCCATGCACCATCGGCCAGAGGCGCGTCCAGCACATCGTTCAGAAGCGCGCGTGCCTGCGGCCCGGCCACGGCGAACTGCGCCCATTGCTCGGTGACCGAAGTCAGCGACACGTCCAGATCGGGCCGCAGGCACTGGTGCACGAACTCCAGATGCGCCATCACCTGCCCGGCCGCCGCCGTGGTCGTTGTCATCACGAAGTGATTGTCGCCCAGACGCGCGGTGGTGCCGTCGTCCATCACATGCCCGTCTTCGCGCAACATCAGGCCATAGCGGACACGCCCCTGCGCGAGGGTGCTGAACATGTTGATATAGACCATATCCAGAAGCGCCGCCGCCCCTGGCCCCTTTATGTCGATCTTGCCCAGCGTCGACACGTCGCAGATGCCGACGGCATTGCGCACATACCCCACCTCGCGGTCGCAGCTCTGCCGCCAGGTCCGTTCGCCCGAGCGCGGGAAATAGCTGGGCCGATACCACAGCCCCGCTTCGATCATCGGCGCGCCCATCTCGACCGACCGGGTGTGTGACGTGGTCAGGCGTTGCGGCGCAAATCCAGCGCCCTGCGCGCCGGCGCCCATCGCGGCGATCGCGACGGGGCTGTAAGGCGGGCGGAAGGTGGTGGTTCCGGTCTCGGGAATGCCGCGCCCGGTGACATCGGCCAGAATGGCCAGTGCGGCAACGTTGGAATTCTTGCCCTGATCGGTGGCCATCCCCTGGGTGGTGTAGCGTTTCATATGCTCGACCGACCGGAAATTCTCGGTCGCGGCCTGACGGATGTCCTTCACGCTCACATCGTTCTGGAAATCCAGCCACGCCCGCCCCTTTCCGGGCACCGACCACAGCGGCGTGATCGCATAAGGCGCATCGTCGGCCTGGGGCACCGGCACGTCGGGCGCGCGCAGGCCCATAACCTCCAGCGCCGCCCGCGCCGCCGCGACACCCTGCGACAGGCAATCGCCGGTGGCAAAGGCACCGTTGCATGCACCCGCCACATGCAGCCCGGGCACCGAACCCGGCGTCGGCACAAACCCGGCGATGTCCGCGCGCCATGTGGGACGGCCGTTCATGTGACAGGTCAGATGCACCGAAGGGTTCCAGCCGCCCGACATCGCCAGACAGTCGGTCCTCAGCCGCTCTTCGCCGTTCGGCGTACGGATGGTGATGTGGTCCAGGCCGCGCCGGCCCGAGGTGTTGCAAATCACGGATCCGGCATGGACAGGATAGGCGTCCGACGTCGGCGCGTCGGGCCGGCTGTCGATCACGGCCGCGACATGCACGCCGGCCGCCACCAGATCGCGAGCCGTGCGGTGCGCATCGTCGTTGTTGGCAAACACCGTCACCGCCTTGCCGCAGGCCACCCCCCAGCGGTTCAGATAGGCCCGCACGGCGGATGCCGTCATGATCCCGGGCCGGTCATTGTTGCGAAACGCCACCGGTCGCTCCAGGGCGCCGGCGGCCAGAACCGCCTGCCGCGCCACGATACGCCAGAAGGTTTCCAGCGGCGCGGCGTCTTCTCCGCGGGCCCTGTGGTGGCGCACCCGCTCCAGCGCGCCATAGGTGCCCTGGTCATAGGCGCCGGTGACCGTGGTGCGCCGCATAACCCGCACGTTCGGCATCGTCTCCAGACGCGCCACAGTCGCGGCGGCCCATGCCGCGCCCGGCGTGCCATCAAGGGCGATTGTCTCGGCGTTCAGACGCCCTCCCGGCAGACTGTCCTCGTCGGCAAGGATCACATCCGCCCCGGCCTCCGCTGCCGTTACCGCCGCCATCAGTCCGGCGGGCCCGGCGCCGATCACCAGCAGGTCGCAAAACGCCCAGGCCCGTTCATAGCGGTCCGGATTGTGCCGGCCGGACAAGGCCCCCAATCCCGCCGCGCGTCGGATCGCCGGCTCATACAGCTTCTCCCAGAAGCTCCTCGGCCACATGAATGTCTTGTAGTAAAACCCGGCGCCCAGAAACGGCGCCGCCAGATCGTTGACCGCCATCAGGTCCAGCCCAAGCGAAGGCCAGGCGCTCTGACTGCGCGCTTCAAGGCCGTCGTAAAGCTCCTGCGTGGTTGCGCGCAGGTTGGGCTCGGCCCCGGCGCCGCGCCCGATCGTCATCAAGGCGTTGGGTTCTTCGCTGCCGGCGGTCAGAACCCCCCGTGGACGGTGATACTTGAACGACCGCGCCACCATCCGAACACCGTCGCCCAGCAACGCCGATGCCAGCGTATCGCCGGCAAAGCCGCCATGCCGCACACCGTCGAAGGTAAATGAAACCGGTGCCGACCGGTCGATCAAACCTTTGCCCGCGATTCTCATCGTTCGATCTCCATCGCCAGCGTCGCCCCGAACACCTCATGCGTGACCGTATCGCGTTCGACCACGATCCAGCCCCCGCAACCATCGCCATGCAGCCAGAGATCGCGCACCCGGCCCGCCACGTTGTCGCGCAGGTGCAGGTAATCGTCCCAGGCGTCCACGCCGGCATCCGGTGCCGGCCGCCGCAACGCCACCGCATCCCCGCGGTACTGGAACTCGCGGCTGTCGCGGCTGCCACAGACCGGGCATGTGATCCTCATCGCGCGTTTCCCATCTTCATCTTGCCAATAAAACTCCCGCCGGAGGCTCCGCCGCCATCCGCTCTCAATGCAGGTTGTGCTGCGCGCCGGTGCCTTCCTCGTCCATCAGCCCGACACCGGTCCGGAACCGGTCCAGCCGGAATTTCTCGGCCACCGGATGCGGGTTGCCCGTGGCGATCAGATGGGCAAAACAATGCCCCGATCCGGGCACCGCCTTGAAGCCGCCGTAGCACCAGCCGCAGTCGATGAACAGGCCGTCCACGGGCGTCTTGTCGATGATCGGGGATCCGTCCGGTGTCATGTCCATGATCCCGCCCCACGACCGCAGCACCTTCGCCTTGCCGATCATGGGCATCAGGGTCATCCCCGCCTCCATCACATGTTCCGCCATCGGCAGGTTGCCGCGCGCGGCGTAGGAGGCATAGAAATCCAGGTCGCCGCCAAACACCAATCCGCCCTTGTCGGACTGGCTGATATAGAAATGGCCCATTCCAAAGGTGATCACCTGGTCGATGCAGGGCTTCAGCCCCTCGGTCACAAAAGCCTGAAGGATGTGGCTCTCGATCGGAAGCCGCATACCCGCCATCGCCGCCACCTGGCCCGAACGGCCGGCCACCACGATCCCCACCTTGCTGGCCCGAATCGCACCGCGGCTGGTCTGCACCCCACGGACCGCGCCGTTCTCGATATCGATGCCGGTCACTTCGCAGTTCTGGATGATGTCAACGCCGCGACTGTCCGCGCCGCGGGCAAATCCCCAGGCCACCGCGTCGTGCCGGGCGGTGCCGCCGCGCGGATGGTACAGCCCGCCATAGATCGGGAACCGCACGTTGTCGAAATCCAGGTAGGGCGCCATCTTGCGCACGCCGGCGCGGTCCAGAAGCACGGCGTCGTCGCCCTGGTTGATCATGGTGTTGGCGCGCCGCGCCGCATAGTCGCGCTGGCCGTCCGAGTGGAACAGGTTGATCACGCCGCGCTGCGAATGCATGACGTTGTAGTTCAGGTCTTCTTCCATCCCCTCCCAAAGCTTCAGGGAATGGCTGTAGAATTCCGAGTTGCCCGGCATGTTGTAGTTGGCCCGCACGATTGTCGTGTTGCGCCCGACATTGCCGCCGCCGATATAGCCTTTTTCCAGAACCGCCACGTTGCGCAGCCCGTGCACCTTGGCCAGGTAGTGCGCCGTTGCCAGCCCATGACCGCCGCCGCCAATGATCACGATGTCGTATTCGGCCTTGGGCGCGGGATCGCGCCAGTGCGGCCGCCACCCCTTGTTGCCGGTCAGACCCTCACGGATCACCCTCAGCCCGGAAAACCGCATTGCACACTCCCCAATCGCACGGTGCCGACCGTAACCGGCTGCCGACAGAAGTATCAATGCGCGACAGCGCTGCGCCTTCGTTTTTCGACATAAACCTGCCCGCCAGCGACCATTTTCGCCGCCCCGCGATATGGGCTGCGCCGGCTACAGCCCCTTTGCGCGGTAGCTTGCGGCGACCTTTCCAATGCTCACCAGGTAGGCCGCCGTGCGCAGATCGTGCACATCGGCGCGGTCATGCCAGACTTCGCGCATGGACTGGTAGGCAATGCGCATGGTGTCATCCAGCCCCGACCGCACCAGCTCCAGTTCGTCGGCACCGCGCAGGTAGCGTTCCTTGAAATTCGGGCTCAGTTGCCACCCGAGGTTCTTGTCGCCGCTCAGGCGTTCCAGTTCGTCGACCACCAGCTGGTGCCGCGCCTCTTCCTGGCGGCGCTGCATCCGTCCAAACCGGATATGGCTCAGGTTCTTGACCCATTCAAAATACGAGACCGTCACGCCACCCGCGTTGGCGTACATGTCGGGAATGATGACCGTGCCCTTTTCGCGCAGGATATTGTCGGCACCCGCTGTCACCGGGCCGTTCGCCGCCTCTATGATCAGCGGTGCGCGGATCCGGTCGGCATTGTCGAGGTTGATCACCCCTTCCAGGGCGGCGGGAATAAGGATGTCGCAATCCTCCTCCAGAAGGACCGATCCGTTCTTCACATAGGTCGCATCGGGGTAGCCGCTGACGCCGCCGTGGTTCACGATCCACCGGCGGATCGATTCGACGTTCAGGCCATCGGGATCCCACAGCCCACCGTCGTGTTCGACGATCCCGGTGACGCGCGCGCCGTCCTCCTCGGACAGGAAACGCGCCGCGTGATAGCCGACGTTGCCCAGCCCCTGCACCACCACGCGCGTGCCGTCGAGCGTGCCATTCAGGCCGGCCTTGGCCATGTCCTCGGGATGGCGGAAAAATTCGCGCAGCGCGTATTGCACACCACGGCCCGTTGCCTCGACACGCCCGGAAATACCGCCCGCATTCAATGGTTTGCCGGTCACGCAGGCGCGGCTGTTGATGTCGGTGGTGTTCATCCTCGCGTATTGGTCGGCCATCCATGCCATCTCGCGTTCGCCGGTTCCCATGTCGGGGGCCGGCACGTTTTGCGCGGGGTTGATCATGTCGCGCTTGATCAGCTCATAGGCGAACCGGCGGGTGATCTGTTCCAGCTCGTGTTCGTCCCATGCGCGCGGATCGATCCGCAGGCCGCCTTTCGATCCGCCGAAGGGGGCCTCGACCAGCGCGCATTTGAACGTCATCAGCGCCGCAAGCGCCTCGACCTCGTCCTGATGCACGCTCAGCGCATATCGGATCCCGCCCTTGACCGGTTCCATATGCTCGGAATGAACCGAACGGTATCCCGTGAAGGTGTGGATTTCGCCGCGCAGGCGCACCCCGAACCGGACAGTATAGGTGGCGTTGCACACGCGGATCTTTTCCTCCAGCCCCGGCGGCAGATCCATCTGCGCGACGGCACGGTTGAACATCAGGTTCACACTGTCGCGAAAGCTGGGCTCGGCTGTTTTTGGCATCTGGCTGTTCCTGATTCTGCTCGGAGCGGTTCATTGTGTAGCCCGAGTCTATGACGAAGCCGTCTGCAATTCCGATACATTTTTAGGCGATCTCCGGTTTATTCTGGGTTTTTCGGGTAATTCAATGAAAACAAACGCGCAAAAACCTTGACGCGTGGCTGGCGGGCTTCGGGCGGGGGTGCAAGGCACGGGGCTCTCAACTGTCGGGTAACCTTTTGGCTGCACATCTGAAGCCATGTCCCAGTGAAAGGTCGCGCGCCGGGTTCGGGCGGCGACAGAGGTGAACCCGCGATGCGCCACGATCCCGATGCTGCCATGCCACCCCGCCACCGTCGGCGGTTTCGCCCTGTCGCCGATGAAAGCGGTGCGATGGTGATCTTCGGCGTGTATCTCTTCGTGATGATGCTGATGGTCGCCGGCATCGGTGTGGATCTGATGCGTGCCGAACGCGACCGCACCGAATTGCAGAACGCGCTGGATCGCGCGGTGCTTGCGGCCGCCGATATGGATCAGCAACTGGCCCCCGCCACAGTGGTGGCCGATTACATGCAGCGCGCCGGGCTGCGCGCCTATCTTGGCGATGTCACTGTCGGCGAAGGGGTGAATTTCCGGTCGGTTGCCGCCTCGGCCTCGCGCCCGATGGACACGCAGTTCATGCACATGACCGGCGTCGATCGTCTGACGGTGCCGGCCCGATCCGCTGCGATGGAATCGCGGCTCAACATCGAAATCTCGCTGGTGCTGGATATCTCGGGTTCGATGCGGTCAAACAACCGCATGACCACAATGCGCGTCGCTGCCCGGCAATTCGTGGATCAGGTGCTGGAGGGCGAGGCGGCGCTGCGCACGTCGGTCAGTGTGGTGCCCTATGCCGGGCATGTGAATCCCGGCCGGGCGATGTTCGATCATCTGGGCGGCCTGTCCTATTGGGCCAGCGGCGCCGATCTCTATCCGCCGCAACAGCCGCGCAGCGCGGTGTTTCTGTTCGATACCGCGGGCGGGGTGCTGGGGCGCTTCGGCGTTCGGGTCACGAATTTTCCCGGCTCTGGCGATACCGGGTTCATCGCCGCAGACATGGATGAATACCATGCGGTCCTGATCGACTACATGCAGCGCAACATCGGCGACCTGCGGCAATCGCAGGCAAACCTGGCCGGGGCCGTCATCGAAACAACCGCAGGTGCGACGCGCACCATCGGCGACATTGCCACGCTGGGGGGCGTGATCGCTGCCTTGCCGGATCTCGACGCGCTGGCCGTCGACGCAGTGGTGGACTATGACGATTTTTTCAACGGGATCATTCCCAATGTCTCGTCCTGCATCGAAATCACGCCAGCGGACTTTGGACACCAGCGCCTGCCCGAAAGCAGCAACGAACAGGTTGGTCATTTCACGAACTGGGCGTCCGACCTGCGGGTCATGGACTGGGGTTGGTGCCCCTGGGAACGATCGCGGATCCGCTACGCGCAAAACGATCCTGCCGCACTGGGCCGCGTCATCGACGACCTTCGGATGGGCGATGGCACCGGCACGACCTATGGCATCAAATACGCGGTCTCGCTGCTCGACCCCAGCAGTCGCAGCGCCTTCGCGCACCTCGCCACTGTCGGCGAGGTACCATCGGATTTCTCGGGCCGCCCCGCCGATTACAATGACGGGGCAACGGCCAAGTACATCGTGCTGATGACCGACGGCCAGATCACCGATCAGTTTCGCCCTGTCGACAAGCTTGACCCGGTTCTCGCGTCGCGGCCCTTCAACAATCTGCCACGCAGCTATCGCAGCCGCTTCACGCGACGGTCGCAAAACCTCGATGGTTTTTACGCGCAATGCGACCTGGCCAAAGGCAATGGCGTGGTGATTTTCACCATTGCCTTCGACGCGCCGGCCGGGGCCTCGGACGAAATGCGCCGATGTGCCTCATCGGCCAGCCATTTCTTTCAGGTGGCCGGCCGCGGGCTTAACGATGCCTTTGCCGCCATTGCCGGCCAGATCAACCAACTGCGACTGACGCAGTAGCGGGGAATCCACTGTTGGCCGCCCCCATCCCGATCCCGCAGACCGCAGAGCCGTGGCCGCAGTTTTGCCATATTTCGCCACGACTGTCTCAAAATGGAAAACAGTGGCCGCCGCCGGGTGCTTTTGTTGCTGTGAGTCTGTGGAATGCAACCCGAAACCGGAACGGTTCTCGCCAAATTCTAGACACCTTTATCTGGCATAACCCATGCATCGCAGCGGAAGAAGACTCCGTCTGTTTAAAGGTGTATGTGATGATCGTGTTTAACGAGTGGTCCCCGTCCGCCCTTTCCCGGGCGGGCGGGCGGTATCTTTCGAGGGGCCTGCGGCGTCTGGCCCGCGACGACGCGGGATCGATGGTGATCTTCGGCGTGTACCTTTTTGTCATGATGCTGATGGTTGCGGGGATCGGTGTGGATCTGATGCGCGCCGAACGCGACCGCGCGAAACTGCAATACACGCTGGATCGTGCGGTTCTGGCCGCCGCGGACATGGATCAGCCACTGGCACCCGCCGCCGTGGTCGAGGACTACTTTGCCAAAGCCGGCATGTCGGAATATCTGTCCAGTGTCGATGCGCTGGGCGACCTGACATTTCGCCGTGTGACCGGGCGCGCCTCGTCTTCGCTGGACACCCAGTTCGCGCATATGACCGGGCTGAGCACGATGAATGTCGCCGCAGCCAGCGTTGCCGAAGAGAGCATAGATGGCGTCGAGATCACGCTGGTTCTGGACGTATCGGGATCGATGGGCAGCAACAACCGGATGACAAACCTGCGCGTCGCTGCCAAGGACTTCATCGACGAGATGTACGACAACAGCCTGCCCGAAAAGGTATCGATCACGATCGTGCCCTACGCCACGCAGGTATCCCTGCCCGAGGAATTCGCATCGCAGCTGAACCTGACCGGCGAACACAATTATTCGCGCTGCGTGAACTTTGGCAGCAACGATTTCAACAATACCGAAGTTTCGCTTGTGGACGAAGTGGAACGGACGATGCATTTCGATCCATGGTCGTGGTTCGACGGGCGTTTGGGCGGCGGCACGCCGCAGTTGGTGTCCAATCCGGTCTGCTCGGCCGATGCCTCGCGCGAGGCGATGATCATGCAGAATGATCGCCAGACGCTGAAGAACTTCATCGACGGGCTGCAGCCCACCGGCAATACCTCGATCGATCTGGGCATGAAGTGGGCCGCGGCCTTTCTCGATCCATCGACCCGTCCGGCGATCGCCGCGATGGCCGCGCAGGGTGCGGTGCCCGCCGATTTCGCCGACCGGCCCGCGGCCTATGACAGCGCCAGCACCATCAAGGTGGTTGTTCTGATGACCGACGGCCAGAATACGAGCCAGTACTTCATTCAGCAAAACCGGCGCGAAGGGCTGACGGATGTGTGGTGGGACAACGACAACGACCGCTATGCCATCTTCGACAACAGCCGGAATGCCTACTTCATCCCCGAAACCGACAGCTGGATCGACAGCCTCGCCGGTGAGATCACGCTTCTTCCCGCGCCGCCTGACGCCGATCGCGATTGCACCCGTGCGATACGCAAGCTTCAGCGGCAGCTGGATCGTGCCAACCCGAAGCAGAGCAACATCGACAACGCCGTCGATCGTGTCGAACGCGACTGCGGCGCCGGTGTGGTGCAAATAGAAGCCAACGCGACCCAGCTGACCTATGCCGAACTCTGGGCGTTCTCCTCGCTGGCGGCCAACACCGAGAACAACTTCGTGCCCTGGATGCCCAGCTCGAACCAGGCGTGGAACCAGTGGTACAACGGTGTTTTTTCCAGCGTGAACGGCAACACCAAGGACAGCCGGACGCAACGCATCTGCAACGCTGTCAAAAACCAGCAGACGGTTGTTTTCGCCATAGGCTTCGAGGCCCCGGAAAGCGGGCGCTCGGTTCTGCGCGACTGTGCTTCGTCGCCCAGCCATTACTTCGATGCCAGCGGCCTTGAAATTGCCGATGCGTTTTCCGCGATCGCGTCTTCGATTCGCGCCCTGAGGTTGACACAATGATCATCAAACACCTCTCCCGGCTGGCCCGGTTCCTGCGCAAGGACGACGGCAGCGCAACGGTGGAATTCGCCATCCTTTTCATGCCGATGTTCACCTTCCTGATGTCGTCGGTCGAGGTGGGAATGATCCACATTCACCACGCCATGCTCGAGCGGGCGGTGGACATGACGGTGCGCGATATCCGTCTGGGCACCGGCAACGCGCCCCAGCATGACGAAATCAAGCGCATCATCTGCGACCGCGCCGGTTTCATCGACAATTGCAGCGACAACCTGCGGCTCGAGATGGTGCGGCTGAACCCGCGTGCCTGGGCCGGCATCGAGGCGACGCCGGACTGCACCGATCAATCCGAAGACGTGCAGCCGGTGCGCACCTTTGTGAACGGCCAGTCAAATGACCTCATGTTCCTACGTGCCTGTGCCAAGTTCGATCCGGTGTTTCCGACGCTGGGCATGGGGGAAAACCTGATCAAGGACGGCGCAGGCCAGTTCGCCCTGGTCAGTTCGTCCGCTTTCGTTCAGGAACCGAGGTAGCCGCGCGATGTTTGAACGCCTTCAACATTTGCTGCGGCGGTTGCGCCGCGACGAACGCGGCAGCGTCACGGTTGAATTCGTGATGATCATGCCGCTTCTGTTCTGGGGCTACGGCGCCAGCTATGTGTTCTTCGATGCCTATCGGCAGGACACGATCAACCTGAAAGCCGCCTATACGGTCGGCGATCTGGTGTCGCGCGAAACCCAGGCCATCAACGATCAGTATATCGACAGCATGTATCAGCTGACGCGGATTCTGACCCGAACCAATTCGCCCATGTCGATGCGCATCAGCGTGGTGCGCTGGGATGCCGACGATGAGGAATACACGCTCGACTGGTCGAGCGCGCGCGGCGGCATCGACGCATTGACCGATGCAAACCTGACATCGCTGACCGACCGCTTGCCCACAATGCCCGACGAAGAGAGGGTGATTCTCGTGGAAACCTGGAACACCTGGTCGCCCCCCTTCACCGTGGGCATGGAGGTCATGTCGATCGACAATTTCGTCTTCACGCGCCCCCGTTTCGCACCGCAGGTCGTCTGGGAGAGCTGAGCCGCCCGGTCAACCGGCGCCGTTTTCCTCGGGCCAGCGCCACCCGCTGCGGCGCGGCACACGCACCGCCAGCATCGGTTTCAGAAGCGGGCTGCGGAAGCGCCGCAAATCAAGCGCCTCGTGCACGCCCACCGTTTCTTCGCCGTTGATCTGCGTGCGTACCGCCGCGCGGGTGTAGAACGGCGCGTCGAGCATCGGTTTGACCTGATGCGGGCGATAGCCGGGATCGGCGCGGGTGTCGCGGGCAACGGCCCACAGGCTGCGCCGCATCGGTGTCTTGGGCGGCAATGCCACATGCTGGGCCCGGCCCGCCGCGTCAAAGGCCATGCCGGCGGCCAGCGTGGTGCCGTCCCGGCGGGTGGCGTCGTAGAAACAGGTGGATCCGCCGCGGGTCGGATACCGGCCCCAGGTCCAGTGGGTGAAATCCTCTTCCAGCGCGCGGGTGCCGAAGTTGGCATCGAAATAGCCGTGGCCGTCCCAGGTCCAGCCGGGGCGCTGGATGTCCACCTCGATCCGGCTGACCGGTGCGAAAGGCCGCCAGATATGCGCGCCGTCTGGCGTCAGCGCCAGTTCGACGTTGGTGATCGCTGCGGGGATCACCCGGATCTGGCCGCGCACGCGGCCGATGACCGGCGGCCCGGACACCTCGTCGATGTCAATGACCAGTTGCCGCCCGTCCCAGCGCATCATCGAAGGCCCGACCTGCAAGCGCGAAGCCGTCTGTCGCAGCGCCTGTTTGCCCCGGTCGGTCATGGTGAACCGCCCGCCCGGCCCGTAGGTGGCGACGTTGATGCAAACGTGGTTCTGCGGACAGCGGCGGCCCGACCACCGGTACCAGGGCGAGAAAACCGAGCCGATGAACCCGATCACCGAAACGGCGCGCGCGCCGTCATCGCTCAGACCGTCGACATACCACCATGCATATCCGTTCGGTCCAACGTCGATTCCGAAGTTAGGTCGTTCAAGATCGCCACGGCCGCGTGCCTTGCGGAGAGTGTCGCCATCGGCACTCCCGCCCCCGGGTGCGCGCCACCCCCGGTCAGATAAAGTCCCGGAACCGGTGTTCGTGCAGTCGGGCGCGCGAAGGCCGCCATCAGACCGTGCGGGCTCTGACCGTAGATCGCGCCCTGGCTGCCGGGAAACAGATGGCTCAGGATTTGCGGGGTGGTAATCGCCCGGACGCTCGGAGTCGGGCTGAAACGCGCCCCGAACCCCTCCATCCTCTGAATGATCGTCTCGTGCCATATCTGCAACTCCTGCTCGTCGATGCCGTCGCCTTCTCGGGCGGGGGCGTTGGCGATGATTTCGAAACGCTCCAGCGCCGGCGCGGGCTGGGCCTGCCCCCGATCCTCGGCGCAGAGATAAAGACTGGGCCGGCGGGGGATGCGCCCGGCCGCCAGATCGGTGAATTCGCTGCGCATGTCATCGGCGAAAAACACATTGTGATGGGCCAGTGCCGGGCCCTCGACACGCGCCGCAAAGCTGTACACCCGCGCCGAGTGTGAGCGTGGCGCGCGCAGGGTCTGTGGCGCGACCTGGCACAGTTCGGACCCCAGCGCCCCGGATGCCAGCGCCCGCGGATCGCCGTTGAACAGGATCGCGTCGGCCGCCAGACGCTGACCGCCCGACAGATGCACCGCATGGGCGCGCCCGTCGCGCAGTTCGATATGGTCCACATGGGTCTTCAGGCGAAACTCGGCGCCATGTGCTGCGGCCAGTTCGGCCAGTGCACCGGCCAGTTTGTGCATCCCGCCCTGTACCACCCAAACACCCGATGCCTCGGCCTGCCAGATCAGCGCAAGAAGCGCTGGCGACCGGTAAGGCGATCCGCCGACATAGGTGGCATAGCGCCCGAACAGTTGCGCCAGCCGCGGGTCGCGGAACTGCCGGCGCAGCATCCCCGCCATCGTCGACAGGGGCGCCATCTTGGGCAGAAGCGTCGGGTGGCGCATGACATGCCGTGCCAGCGCGCCGGGGGTGGGCGCGGCGGCGCGCATCATCGGGGCATCGAAGGCATCGAACAATTGTGCGCAGCGGCGGTTGAAGGCGCGGAAATCGGCCTCGGCGCGGGGTCCGGCAAAGCTCCGGATGGCGGCGGCGGAGGCCTCCGGGTCGGCGAACAGATCCAGCGTGCTGCCGTCGCGCCAGAAATGCCGTGCCAGGATGTCCTGACGGAACAGCCGGACATGATCGTCAAGCCGCGCGCCGGCGCTGGCGAACAGATCGTCAAAGACGTGCCGCATGGTCAGAACCGTCGGCCCCGCATCCACCGGCCCGGCATCGCTGGGCAGGGTGCGGATCTTGCCGCCGGCATGGGCCTGGCGGTCCAGAACGATCACCTGGGTTCCCGCCGCCGCCAGCCGCACCGCGGCGGCAAGCCCGCCAATGCCGGCGCCAACAATCACCACCCGCGGTCGCGGGCGATGCACATGCATTCCGTTCGGTTTGGCAAAGGTCATGACGCTGGTCCTTTCGGAGATGATTGTTGACTCGCCCGGAAAAAGTGTCCAGTCTAATTTACAGTTTTATGTCGCATCAAGCTTACAAGTTTTGAGGAGGCGCGTCCAAATGCCACTGAAGACCCGGGTCGAAGCCGCCATTGCGCGGGCCATCGCCATCGGCCAGGCGCGCCATGCGCCGCCGCGCCTCGCTGCGGCGCTGGATTACGCGACGGCGCCGGGCGGCGCGCGAATCCGTCCCACCATCCTGATGTCGGTCGCCATGGCCTGCGGCGATGACCGTCCGGTGCTGGCCGATACCGCCGCCGCCGCGCTGGAGCTGATCCACTGCGCATCCCTTGTGCATGACGACATGCCGTGTTTCGACAATGCCGACATGCGGCGCGGCAAGCCTTCTGTGCATCGTGCCTATTCCGAACCGCTGGCCCTGTTGACCGGCGACAGCCTGATCGTGCTGGCCTTCGAAATCCTCGCGCGGGTTTCGCCCGAGGATCCGGCGCGCGTGGCACAGTTGATCCTGACGCTGAGCCAGCAGACCGGGATGCCCGGTGGCATCTGCGCCGGGCAGGGATGGGAAAGCGAGGAGACGGTCGATCTGTCGGCCTATCACCGTGCGAAGACCGGGGCGTTGTTTATCGCGGCGACGCAGATGGGCGCCGTGGCCGCCGGGCAAGAGGCCGAACCCTGGGAAGAACTGGGCGCGCGCATCGGTGAGGCGTTTCAGGTGGCTGACGATCTGCGCGATGCGCTCTACGATGCCGAAACGCTGGGCAAGCCGGCCGGTCAGGACGATCTGCACGGGCGGCCCAACGCGGTGACGCAGTTGGGCGTTCAGGGCGCGATCCGTCGGCTCAAGGATATTCTGGGCGGTGCCATCGCATCGATTCCCAGCTGTCCGGGCGAGGCGGCGCTGGCCCATATGGTGCGGATGCAGGCCGAGCGGCTGACGCCGGTCGCGCCCGCGATGAAGCAAAAGAGCCTCTGACATGCTGGACGACGCGCCGGCGTGGCGGGGCGGATGGCTGAACCGGCTTGTGGCGCGGCCGGGGTTTCAGAACTGGGCGAGTCATTTTCCGCTGACACGCGCGCGGGCGCGGCGTGACGGTGCCGAACTGTTCGATCTGGTGCAGGGCTTCGTGCAGTCCCAGGCATTGATGGCGCTGGTCGAACTGGATGTGTTCCGGCGTCTCAGGGCGGGTCCGCAGACCGCTGGCGCGCTGGGCCATGCGGTGGATGTTCCCGAAGACCGGATGCGCATCCTGCTTCAGGCCGGCGCCGCGATGCGGCTGCTGAAGTTGCGGCGCGGCCGCTATGCGCTGGCCCGGCAGGGCGCGGCGTTGATGGGCGTGCCCGGACTGGCCGCGATGATCCGGCATCACCGGGCGTTCTATCGCGACCTCGAGGATCCGGTGGCCTTGCTGCGCGGCCCCGAAACCACGGAATTGTCGGGGTTTTGGCCCTATGTCTTCGGTGCGAGGGGAACTGTGCCCGAAGATGTGGCGCGCACCTATTCGGACCTCATGGCCCAGAGCCAGGGTCTGGTCGCGCAGGACACGCTGCGCGCCGTCAACCTGGGCGATGTGTCAACCTTGCTTGACATCGGTGGTGGGACGGGCGCGTTTCTGGAATCGGTCGGCGGGGCCTACCCGCGTCTCGGGATGCAGCTTTTCGACCTGCCCCAGGTCGCGCCCGACGCTCGCGAGCGGTTCGCGCGTGCCGGGATGGCCGACCGTGTGGAGATTTTCTCGGGCTCGTTCCGCGACGATCCCCTGCCGGAGGGCGCCGACGCGATTTCGCTGATTCGTGTGCTCTACGATCATTCGGATGATACGGTGCGCGACCTTATGGCCCTTGTTTACAAAGCGCTTCCGCCAGGTGGCCGGCTTATCGTGTCAGAGCCGATGGCCGGTGGCGCGCGCCCGGACCGGGCCGGCGACATCTATTTCGCATTCTACACGATGGCGATGCAGACCGGGCGCGCACGCTCGGCCGCGGAGATCGCCGCATTGTGCGCGGATGCCGGGTTTGACCGGATTGTGGCCCGCAAACCGGCGCGATCCTTTGTGACCCAAACGTTGACGGCCAGAAAACCGGAGGCGAGCGCGCCAAAAAGTGTCTAAAGTAATTGACACTTTGTGTTGTCAGATTAGACTGACAGTGCGAGGAGACAACGAAACCGAGTCTCTGGCGCACGTCGAAGCCGGTGAAATGAGGGGGGCTGGTATGGAAACCAAGGTGGTGCTGTTGAACGGCCCGCGCGATCTGAGCGTCGAGACGCTCGCGCTGGTGGAGCCGGGCGAAACCGACATCGTGATCGAGATCACCCATTCGGGCATCTCGACGGGTACGGAAAAACTCTTTTGGTCCGGGCAGATGCCCCCGTTTCCAGGCATGGGCTACCCGCTTGTGCCGGGCTACGAGGCCGCCGGCGAGGTGGTCGAGGCCGGGGCGCTGTCGGGGTTCCGGCCGGGCGACCGGGTCTTCGTGCCGGGCGCGAATTGCTACGACGGGGCGTTTGGCCTGTTCGGCGGCGCCGCGCAGCGGCTGGTCAGCTCGGCCGACCGCGTCACGCGGATCGATTCGGCGCTGGGTGCCGAAGGTGCGCTGCTGGCGCTGGCCGCCACCGCCCGCCACGCGATGGCGGGAATGGACAAGGCGATGCCCGACCTGATCGTCGGCCACGGGGTTCTGGGCCGGTTGCTGGCTCGCCTGACCATCGCCGCCGGTGCGCCGGCGCCCACGGTCTGGGAGGTCGATCCGGCCCGCCGGAGCGGCGCGACCGGGTACCAGGTGATCGCGCCCGAGGATGACGCCCGCCGCGACTACCGGGCGATCTACGACGCTTCGGGCAACGGCGCGCTGCTGAACGATCTGGTCGGACGCATCGCGCGCGGCGGCGAAATCGTTCTGGCGGGCTTCTACACCGAGGCGCTCAGCTTTGCGTTTCCGCCGGCCTTCATGAAGGAGGCGCGGTTCCGCGTCGCTGCCGAATGGCAGCGCGACGATCTGATGGCAACACGCGCGCTGGTGGAATGTGGCGCGCTCAGCCTGTCGGGGCTGATCACGCATCAGGCCCGCGCCGACGATGCGCCGACGGCCTATGAAACCGCCTTTGGCGATCCGGCCTGTCTCAAGATGATACTCAACTGGAAGGACGCAGCGTGAAAGACGAAGTTCCCAACCTCAAGGATTTCGACCAGCGTCTGCGCGACGAAGCGCATGAGGACCTGGCCGATATCGTCAGCGAAGATCCCAAGTCCAAGACGCAGATCATTGCGATCTATGGCAAGGGCGGGATCGGCAAGTCGTTCACGCTGGCCAATCTCAGCCACATGATGGCCGAGCAGGGCAAGCGCGTGCTGCTGATCGGCTGCGATCCGAAGTCGGATACCACATCGCTGTTGTTCGGCGGCAAGGCCTGCCCGACGATCATCGAAACCTCGACCCGCAAGAAGCTGGCCGGTGAAGAGGTTGCCATCGGCGATGTCTGCTTCAAGCGCGGCGGCGTGTTTGCGATGGAACTGGGCGGTCCCGAGGTCGGTCGCGGATGCGGCGGGCGTGGCATCATCCATGGCTTCGAGCTGCTGGAAAAGCTGGGCTTTCACGATTGGGACTTTGACTATGTCCTGCTGGATTTCCTGGGCGATGTGGTCTGTGGCGGCTTTGGCCTGCCGATCGCGCGCGACATGGCGCAGAAGGTGATCCTGGTCGGGTCGAACGATTTGCAATCGCTCTATGTGGCCAACAACGTGTGTTCGGCCGTCGAATACTTCCGCAAGATGGGCGGAAACGTCGGAGATGCGGGCATTGTCATCAACAAGGACGACGGCACCGGCGAGGCGCAGGCCTTTGCCGAGGCGGTCAAGATCCCGGTGCTGGCGTCGATCCCGCAGGACGACGACCTGCGCAAGAAATCCGCGAACTATCAGATCGTCGGAACCGGCGCATCGCCCTGGGGCGCGCTTTTCGCCGAACTGGGCATGAACGTCGCCAAGGCGCCACCGGTGCGGCCCGCGCCCCTGGATCAGGACGGGTTGCTGGGGCTGTTCGACGCATCGCAGACCGGCGGCAACGTGGTGCTGGAACCCGCAACCGACATCGACATGCGCGGCTCGAACGCCGAGCCGAAAGCGTCTCTTGAAGTGGTTTACGACGAAGCATGATGGACGATCCCAGACATATCACAGATCCCGCAGAGGGAGCCGACCACGGCAGGGAGGAGGCCCCGATCTTTTCGGACGGGGAAGCCCAGCCTGTGGGCTGTCATGCGGGCACCTCCGAAATGGAGCAGGCCGCCCGCATGGCAGGCCAGTCGGAAATTCTCGACCAATACGCCGCCGATTACCCGACGGGGCCGCATGACAAGCCGCAGAGCATGTGCCCGGCCTTCGGATCGCTGCGTGTGGGGCTGCGGATGCGGCGTGTCGCGACGGTGTTGTCGGGGTCGGCCTGCTGTGTCTACGGCCTGACATTCGTCAGCCATTTCTACGGCGCACGGCGGTCGGTGGGGTATGTGCCCTTCAATTCCGAAACCCTGGTCACCGGCAAGCTGTTCGAGGATATCCGCGAGAGCGTTCACGAACTGGCCGATCCCGACCGGTTCGATGCCATCGTGGTGACCAACCTATGCGTGCCCACGGCCAGCGGCGTGCCGCTGCGGCTGTTGCCCGACGAGATCAACGGCGTGCGCATCGTCGGGATCGACGTGCCGGGATTCGGTATTCCGACCCATGCCGAGGCCAAGGATGTGCTGGCCGGTGCGATGCTGAACTATGCCCGTGCCGAAGTGCAGGCCGGGCCGGTACAGGCACCCGTTGGCGGCAAGTCGGATCGCCCGACCGTTGCCCTGCTGGGCGAGATGTTCCCGGCGGACCCGATGATCATCGGTGGGATGCTGGCGCCCATGGGCCTGGCCGCGGGGCCTGTCGTGCCCTGCCGCGAATGGCGCGAGCTGTACGCCGCGCTGGATTGCGGCGTGGTGGCTGCGATCCATCCGTTCTACACCTCGGCGGTGCGGGAATTCCAGGCGGCGGGCCGCACGGTTGTCGGGTCGGCGCCGGTGGGTCGCGATGGAACCGCCGACTGGCTGGCCGCCATCGGCGCGGCCTATGGCGTGAAGCCGGACCTGATCGCGGCGGCGCAGAACGCGTTCCTGCCGGCCATCGACGCGGCCCTGGGCGCGGCGCCCATCAAAGGCACGATCACCCTGTCGGGCTATGAAGGCAGCGAATTGCTGGTGGCGCGGTTGCTGATCGAGAGCGGTGCGCAGGTGCCCTATGTGGGCACCGCCTGCGCCAAGTCGCCCTGGTCGGCGGCGGATGCCGAATGGCTGGCCGCGCGCGGTGTCAAGGTAAAGTTCCGGGCATCGCTGGAAGACGATTGCGCGGCGATGGAAGCGGTGCGGCCGGACCTGGCCATCGGCACCACGCCGGTGGTGCAGAAGGCCAAGGAACTGGGGCTGCCGGCGCTTTACTTCACCAACCTGATTTCGGCGCGCCCCCTGATGGGGCCGGCGGGTGCCGGATCCCTGGCGCAGGTGATCAATGCGGCCATCGGCAACAAGGATCGCATGGCGCATATGAAAGCCTTTTTCGAGGGCGTCGGGCATGGCGACACGGCCGGCGTCTGGGAAGGCTCTCCGAACCTGCGGCCGGATTTCCGCGCGGCGCACCAAAAGAAGCTGGACAAGCAAGCGCGCGCCGCCAAAGCAGCGGAGATGATCTGATGCAGGTGATGCCTTCATCCCGCGCAAGAGGGGCGCTGCCCCCGGCCTTCGGCCTCCCCCGGAGTATTTCGGGAACAATGAAGGAGTGTGCGTCATGCTGGTAACCGATCATGACCGGGCCGGCGGATACTGGGGCGCGGTCTATGCGTTCTGTGCGGTCAAGGGTTTGCAGGTGGTGATCGACGGGCCCGTGGGCTGTGAGAACCTTCCGGTTACGTCGGTTCTGCATTACACCGACGGGCTGCCGCCGCATGAGTTGCCGATTGTCGTAACCGGGTTGGGCGAGGAGGAGCTGGGCCGTGACGGGACCGAGGGTGCGATGAAGCGCGCCTGGGGTACGCTGGACCCGGCGTTGCCTTCGGTTGTGGTGACCGGATCGATCGCGGAGATGATCGGCGGTGGCGTGACCCCGATGGGCACCAACATCCAGCGTTTTCTGCCGCGCACCATTGATGAGGATCAATGGGAGGCCGCGGACCGGGCGATGACCTGGATCTTCACCGAGTTCGGGATGACCAAGGGCCGGATGCCGCCCGAGAAGAAGCGCGAGGCGGATGCCCCGCCGCGGGTGAACATCCTGGGGCCGATGTACGGCACCTTCAACATGCCCAGCGATCTGGCGGAGATCCGCAGGTTGATCGAGGGTATCGGCGCCGAGATCAACATGGTGATGCCGCTGGGCGCGCATGTGGCGGAGATGCGCAACCTTGTGAATGCGGATGTCAACGTCTGCATGTATCGCGAATTCGGGCGTGGGCTCTGCGAGGTTCTGGGCAAGCCGTATCTTCAGGCGCCCATCGGGATCGAGAGCACGGTGAAGTTCCTGCGTACACTCGGCGAGATGACCGGCCTGGACCCCGAGCCGTTCATCGCCCGCGAGAAGCATTCGACCCTGAAGCCGGTGTGGGATCTGTGGCGTTCCGTGACGCAGGATTTCTTTGCCACCGCGTCTTTCGCGATCGTTGCCAACGAGACCTATACCCGCGGCATCCGGTTGTTTCTGGAAGAGGACATGGGACTGCCCTGTGCCTTCGCGGTGGCGCGCAAGCGTGGTGAAAAGACCAACAACGAAGCCGTCCGTGCGATGATGGGCCAGAAGCGGCCCTTGATCGTGATGGGATCCATCAACGAGAAGATGTACCTGGCCGAGTTGAAGGGCGGGCACGGGCCCAGCCCTGCGTTCATCCCCGCGAGCTTTCCCGGAGCCGCGATCCGGCGCCACACCGGCACGCCCTTCATGGGGTTCGCCGGTGCCACCTATCTGATCCAGGAGGTGTGCAACGGTCTGTTCGATGCGTTGTTCCACATTCTGCCCCTGGGCACCGAGATGGACGCCGCCGAAGCGACGCCGACCAATCTGCGCCGCGACTTTCCCTGGGATGCGGATGCGCAGGCCATGCTGGACCGGATTGTCGCCCAGCACCCTATTTTGACAAGAATTTCGGCCGCCAAGACCCTTCGGGACGCGGCGGAGAAGGCGGCTTTGGCCGCGGGCGCGGAGCGGGTGGTTCTGGAAACCGTGCGCGCCCTTGATCCAGCGTTGGCAGGTGCCGCGCAGGAGACAGACACCAAAGGAGATCTGCAATGACAGATGTTACCTCTCACGCCCCGCAGGCCCGCGCCCGCAACCCGCAACGGACCGAGTTCATGGTCTATTTCGCGGTGATTTTCATTGCGACGCTGCCGCTGGCGACGCTGACCTGGGCGCTGGCTGCCCTGCGCAGCAAAAGCTTCACCGACAAAGGCCCGATGGCGCGCGCCTGGAGCCAGGCGCGGATCATCACGCCGATGATCTTCTCCGCCTGAGGCGGACCGAAATTCCCGGACGCAGTGCGCGTTCGGGTCACGAGACTGGCCGCCCGGGAACGGGTGGGCAGAGCCCCGAGGGGCATCACGTCCCAAAGGACCCGGCCGCGGGGAGCGCGGCGTCAGCACTGGTTTTCCGGAGGAAAGTTTATGGCTGATAATTCCGACCTGTCTTTTACAGGTCTCACTGACGAACAGGCGCAGGAATTGCACTCTGTTTACATGAGCGGGCTCTGGCTGTTTTCGGCCGTTGCCATCGTTGCCCACCTGGCAACATTCATCTGGCGCCCCTGGTTCTGAGGAAGGATTGAGATATGGCAAAGTTCTACAAGATCTGGCTCGTTTTCGATCCCCGCCGTGTGTTTGTCGCACAAGGTGTGTTCCTCTTCCTGCTGGCAGCGATGATTCACCTCGTCCTGCTGAGCACGGAGCACTTCAACTGGTTTGAACTGGCGGCTCAGTAAGCCCCCGGGCTTTCGGCCCCTCGCGGGGCCGGGCCAGACAAGTGACCAAGCAATGTTGCGGGCGGCGGCGCCGCGTACCGGGCCTTCGCCCGCAACAAACGAACATTCAACGACGGCTTTCGACTTGACAAAGGCGGGCCGCCAAACGCGGAGACCAAGAAGATGGCGTTGCTCAGCTTCGAGAGAAAGTATCGCGTCCGCGGAGGGACGCTGATCGGCGGCGATCTGTTCGACTTCTGGGTGGGCCCCTTCTATGTGGGCTTTTTCGGAGTTACGACCGCCTTTTTTACCCTTTTGGGCACAATTCTGATCTTTTGGGGGGCGTCCCAGCAGGGCACGTTCAACCCCTGGCTGATCAATATTGCGCCGCCCGACCTCAGCTACGGCCTCGGAATGGCGCCGTTGCTTGAAGGCGGCCTGTGGCAGATCATCACGTTCTGCGCCACCGGCGCCTTTGTCAGTTGGGCGCTGCGCGAGGTCGAGATCTGCCGCAAGCTGGGCATGGGATATCATGTTCCCTTCGCCTTCAGCTTCGCCATTCTCGCCTATGTCACGCTGGTGATCTTCCGTCCGTTGCTGATGGGCGCATGGGGGCACGGTTTTCCCTATGGCATCTTCAGCCACCTGGATTGGGTCAGCAACACCGGGTATGCCTACCTGCACTTCCACTACAACCCGGCGCACATGCTGGCGGTCACGCTGTTCTTCACGACCACGCTGGCGCTGCACGGGGCCCTGATCCTGTCGGCGGCCAACCCCGAAGAGGGCGAGGAAATGAAGACCCCGGATCACGAAGATACCTTCTTCCGCGATTTCATCGGGTATTCGGTAGGCACGCTGGGCATTCACCGCGTCGGCTTTCTTCTGGCGATCAACGCGGTGTTCTTTTCGGCGGTCTGTATCATCATCTCGGGTCCGGTCTGGACCGCGGGCTGGCCTGAATGGTGGAACTGGTGGCTCGAGCTTCCGATCTGGGGCGATTCACCGATGGCAGTGGGGATGTAATCATGGTCGAATATCAGAACATATTCACTCAGGTCCAGGTCCAGGGCACGCCCGAATGGGGCATGGACGACAACGGCAAGATGATGGAAGAGAGGGTCGGCAAGCCGGGGTTCTCGACACTCGTCGGCTGGCTGGGCAACGCGCAACTCGGTCCGATCTATCTGGGCTGGACCGGCCTTGTGTCGCTGCTGACCGGAACGTTGGCGCTGAACATCATCGGTCTGAACATGCTGGCGCAGGTCGGCTGGTCGATCCCCGAGTTCATCCGGCAACTGTTCTGGCTGGCGCTTGAGCCGCCGTCGCCCGAATACGGCTTGTCGATGCCGCCGCTGGCGGATGGCGGTTGGTACATCATTGCCAGCTTCTTCCTGCTGGTTTCGGTGATGACATGGTGGCTGCGGACCTATCTTCTGGCCGCCGAGCACAAGATGGGCAAGCACGTCGCTTGGGCTTTCGCCTCTGCCATCTGGCTGTTCCTTGTGCTGGGTCTGTTCCGTCCCATCCTGATGGGGTCCTGGGCCGAAGCCGTGCCCTATGGCATCTTCCCGCACCTCGACTGGACCACGGCGTTCTCGATCCGCTACGGCAACCTCTACTACAACCCGTTCCACTGCCTTTCGATCGTCTTCCTCTATGGTTCAGTCCTGCTGTTCGCCATGCACGGCGCAACGATCCTGGCCGTGACCCGCTATGGCGGCGACCGCGAACTGGAGCAGATCGTCGATCGCGGAACGGCGTCCGAGCGTGCCGCACTGTTCTGGCGCTGGACCATGGGCTTTAACGCCACGATGGAAGGCATTCACCGCTGGGCGTGGTGGTTCGCGGTGCTGACACCGATCACCGGGGGCATTGGCATCCTGCTGACCGGCACCGTGGTGGACAACTGGTTCATCTGGGCCCAGGAGCACAACTTCGCTCCGCTCTACGACGGCTCTTATGGCTACGCCGACTATGGCTCGTATGAAGCCTTTATCGGGAAGGAGAACTGATCATGCTGCCCAAGTGGTTTAATGACTGGAACCGGGACAACCCGACCGACATCTACGGTCCGGCCATCCTGATCGGGGTTCTGGGCGGAGCGGTCGTGGCGGCGGCGCTGCTGGTCAGCTGGGGGCAGCCGTTTGCCACCTCCAGCTTGCAAACCGGCCCGCGTGGAACCGGCATGTCGGTGCCCGAGTTCAACGTCGCCCGGCTGACGCCGGACCCGGACATCGAAAACATCATCGAGGACGCCCCCTATGTCCCCGAAGGTGGCGAGCCGCTGGCCAAGGACATCTACCAGAACGTTCAGGTTCTGGGCGATCTGACCGAGGACAACTTCAACCGGCTGATGAACGGGATCACGCAATGGGTGGCACCCGATCAGGGTTGTGCCTACTGCCACGGCGACGGCGATCTTGAGACATATGGCGAGGACAACCTTTACACCAAGGTCGTTTCGCGCCGGATGATCCAGATGACCCAGAACATCAACGAAAACTGGTCGGGCCATGTGAATGCGAACCAGGAGGTGGGCGTAACCTGCTACACCTGCCACCGCGGCCAGAACGTGCCGTCAGAGATCTGGTTCCGCATCGCGCCGGTGAACGAGGCCGTCGAAGGCTGGGCCGCGGTCCAGAACCGCGCCACCTCGATCAGCCAGTCCACCTCGTTGCCGTCTAACGCGCTGGAAACCTACCTGACGGATTACGAGCCGGTGAACGTGCACGACCTGGAAAGCCGTGTGTCGGGCATCATCGGCGAGGATGTCGCCTCGATCCAGAAGACCGAGATGACCTATTCGCTGATGAACTACTTCTCGAATTCGCTGGGTGTGAACTGCGTGTTCTGCCACAACAGCCGCGCCTTCTACGATCCCGAGCAGGTCACCCCGCAATGGGCGACAGCGCTTCTGGGCCGGCAGATGGTGATCGAGATGAACCAGGAGTACCTGATCCCGTTGCAGGACGTGTACCCCGCGGAACGGCTGGGCCCGATCTATGGCGATGCGCCGAAAGCGGCGTGCAAGACTTGCCACAAGGGGTATCAGCAACCGTTGCAGGGCACCAATGTGATCGGCGACTGGCCCGAACTGGCCACCACCGGCGCGCCCGAGTACGCAACCGAATAAGGCGAGGGCGGCGGTCTGTCCGCCGCCCTGCCTTAGCCGCGCACGGACCCCTGGCTTCCTGGGTCCGGGCCTGGGGTCTCAACACCCCCGATCCCTTCCTGTTGGCTACAGGAACCTGGCGTCGCACACCGTTTTTCCCGACATCCGTGCGACGCCAGACTTCTTTCTCAGGGCAGAAAGGCTCAACCTCATGTCGATCCCCTCATCCTCCGCTTCCCCCCTTCTCGACCGTGTGGCCGGTCCGGCCGACCTCAAGCACATGAGCGACCGCGACTTGCGCGCACTCGCCGGCGAGGTCCGGTCCGAAGTCATCGACGCGGTGTCGCAGACCGGCGGGCACCTGGGGTCGTCGCTGGGGGTGGTCGAACTGACGGTTGCCCTGCACGCGGTGTTTAACACACCGATGGACAAAATCATATGGGATGTCGGTCATCAGTGCTATCCGCACAAGATCCTGACCGGCCGCCGCGACCGCATGAAGACGCTGCGCCAGAAAGACGGGCTGAGCGGGTTCACAAAGCGCAGCGAAAGCGAACACGACCCGTTCGGCGCCGCGCATTCCTCGACATCCATATCGGCGGCGCTGGGTTTTGCCGTGGGCCGCGACATGGGCCAGCCCACCGGCGATGCGGTGGCCGTGATCGGTGATGGATCGATCAGCGCCGGCATGGCCTATGAGGCGCTGAACAATGCCGGCGCCGAAGGCCGCCGGCTGTTCGTGATCCTCAATGACAATGAAATGAGCATCGCACCGCCGGTGGGCGCCATGAGCACTTACCTCAGCCGCATGGCCCAGACCGGACCGATCCCGTTGCTGGACGCGGTGGCCAAGGACATGGAAAAGCTGCTGCCCGAACCCATGCGCCTGGGCGCCCAGCGTGCACGCCAGATGGTCACCGGATTGCAAGGGCAGGGCACCTTCTTCGAAGAGCTCGGGTTCGATTACATCGGCCCCATCGATGGCCACGACATGGATCAGCTTCTCAGCGTGCTGCGCGCGGCGCGCACCCGTGCAAGCGGGCCGGTTCTGATCCACTGCTGCACCGTCAAAGGCAAGGGCTATGCCCCGGCGGAAGGATCGGCCGACAAGTATCACGGGGTTTCGCGGTTCGACGTGGCCAGCGGCGTTCAGGCCAAGGCGCGCAGCAACGCGCCGGCCTACACCAAGGTCTTCGGCCAGGCGCTGGCTGACGCGGCGGCTCTGGATCCGCGTGTCGTTGCGGTGACTGCCGCGATGCCCGCCGGCACCGGGGTGAACATCATGGCCGAACGGTTTCCCGGCCGGGTCTTCGACGTGGGCATCGCCGAACAGCATGGCGTGACATTCGCCGCCGGCATGGCCGCCGCCGGGCTGAAACCCTTCTGCGCGATCTATTCGACATTCCTGCAACGCGGCTACGATCAGGTGGTGCACGATGTTGCGCTTCAGGGGCTACCGGTGCGTTTCGCGATTGATCGCGCCGGTCTGGTCGGGGCCGATGGCGCCACCCACGCGGGTGCCTTCGACATTGGATACCTCGGCGCGCTGCCGGGGATGACGGTGATGGCCGCCGCCGACGAGGCGGAACTGGTGCATATGGTCGCCACGGCCAGCGCCCACGACAGCGGGCCGATTGCCTTCCGGTATCCGCGCGGCAACGGCACCGGTGTGGAAATGCCCGAACGCGGCGTGCCGTTGCGGATCGGCAAGGGTCGGGTGATCCGCCGCGGCAGTGACGTGGCATTGCTGTCGCTGGGCACGATGCTGGCCGATTGCGAAGCCGCCGCCGATGCCCTGGCCGCCGAAGGAATATCGGCCACCGTCGCCGACGCCCGTTTTGCCAAGCCGCTCGACATGGAACTGATCGCTGAACTGGCCGCCGGTCACGCGGCGCTGATCACGCTGGAACAGGGCGCAATGGGCGGTTTCGGCGCGATGGTTCTGCAGGCGATGGCCGCCGAGGGCTTGCTGGACGGGCGACTGGCGGTGCGGACCATGTGCCTGCCGGACCGTTTCATCGATCAGGCATCGCCGGCCGAGATGTACACGGATGCCGGTCTGACGATCGAAGATATCGTTCGCCAGAGCTGTTCCGCTCTGGGCCACGACCGCAAGATTGTCGCCTTGCGCCGTTCATAGAAGCCGGCCAGGCGGCCCGAACCGACCCACCAATCTGCCCGCAGCCCGCCCCGGATGAATATCCAGTGGCGGGCTGTGTTATTCATACTATTTTTATCAGGAATACTTGACGTTCCTGGCGCAAGATAGTTGATTGTTTTTATCAGGAAAGTGATTCAGGAGACTAGGATGTCTGCCAAACCGAAAACAACCTCGCTTGCGCTGGCCGTGCTGGCCATGGCCACGGCCACCGGGGCCCTCGCGCAGGGCGAGTTGAACCTCTATTCGTCGCGCCACTACGATACCGACGAAAGGCTCTACTCGGATTTCGAGGACGCGACCGGAATCGTAATCAACCGCATTGAAGGCAATGCCGACGAGTTGATCGCGCGGATGCAGGCCGAAGGCCGCAATTCGCCCGCCGATGTGCTGCTGACAGTGGATACCTCGCGCCTGGCGCGGGCCAAGGCCGCCGGTGTGTTGCAACCGATCCAGAGTGAAACCCTGGAAGCGCGCGTGCCGGCCTACCTTCAGGACGACGACAACCAGTGGTTCGCCTTTTCGCAGCGCGCGCGCATCGTCTTTTATGACAAGACCGATGTGACCGATCCACCGCGCAGCTATCTTGACCTGGCCGATCCGGCCTATCGCGGCATGATCTGTCACCGGTCGTCATCGAACGCCTATTCGCAGACGCTTCTGGCAGCGGTGATCGAAAACCACGGCGCCGAAGCCGCCCGCGACTGGGCGCAGGGCGTGGCCGACAACTTTGCGCGCGCACCTCAGGGCGGCGATACCGACCAGCTGCGCGGACTGGTTTCCGGCGAATGCGAGATTTCGATCTCGAACACCTATTACTTCTCGCGTGCCCTGCGCACCGAGGTGGACGGGTTGTCAAAGGATGCCATGGCCAACATCGGCTGGGTTTTCCCGTCGCAGGATGCCGAGGGCGCGCATATGAACCTGTCTGGTGGGGGTGTCGCCGCGCATGCGCCCAACCGCGCGAACGCGATCGCCTTCCTTGAATACCTGTCCGGTGATCAGGCCCAACAGTATTTCAGCGCGGGCAACGATGAATACCCTGCGGTGCCGGGTGTCGCGCTCAGCCCGTCGGTGGCGGCTTTGGGGATCTTCAAGCCCGACGATGTGGATCTGTCCGCGGTCGCACGCAACGTGCCCGAAGCCCAGCGGATCTTCAACCAGGTCGGGTGGAAGTGACATCGCCCCTGCGAAGGGTTCAAGGCGCGGCTTTGGCCGCGCCTTTTTCACATCCGGTGCAGGCCGGCGCCGCCGGTCGGGCCCGGACCGCGCAGGCACCATTGGCCGGGCTAAAGCGGTCCGCGCGCGCCAGTCTGCATTAGACATGCATGCTTATTATAAGTATACAACTGATATAAGAGTGAATCGAAGGGAGGTCGAGATGTCCGAACAGTTGGGAACGCTGGAGGAACTGCCGCAGGCGTATCGCGATGACATGACGCGCGCCGGCGTGGCGCCGCTGTGGCCGATGATGCGCAACGTTCTGCCGCATGGCGCGCCAAACCCGATCACCCGTCCGGGACACTGGCGTTTCGACGCGGTGCGCCCCTTGCTCCTGCGTGCCGGAGAGCTGACGCCGGTGGAAAAGGCCGAGCGCCGGGTTCTGGTGCTGTCCGATCCCGGCCGGGGCACGGGCGCGATGCAGGCCACCGCGTCGATCTACCTGGGGTTGCAACTGCTGTTGCCGGGCGAAAGCGCGCCGGCCCACAAACACACCCCCTCTGCCGCGCGCATCGTCGTCGAGGGTTCGGGCGGATACACGGTTGTCGACGGTGAAAAACTGCCCATGCAGGACGGTGATCTGGTTCTGACGCCGGGCGGCGACTGGCACGACCACGGACACGATGGCGACGAGCCGGTGATCTGGCTGGACGCGCTCGACCTGCCGTTGTTCGTCTATCTCGAAGGATCTTACGCCATCGAAGGCCCGTTGCAGACCCGGCGCAACCGGCCCGATGCCGCACATGTCGAATATGCCGCCGCCGGGCTGGTGCCGTCGCGCGGGCCGGCGGCCGCGACACGCCGGTATCCGATGATGCGCTTCCCCTGGGCGCGCACCGAAGCGGCGCTGCGCGAGATGGCGCGTTTCGCCGACGGGTCGGTGGCGGAACTGGATTTCATCAATCCCGAAACCGGCACCGATGTCTTGCCGACCATGGGTTTCACGGCGATGATGCTGGCCGAAGGCCAATCCGACCGGCCGCCGCTGCGGTCGTCATCGGCGGCCTTTCATGTGGTGCGCGGGCGGGGAACCACGGTGATCAACGGTGAAACCGTCGCCTGGGGCCCCAAGGACACCTTCACCGCGCCGGTCTTTGCCGACCTGACGCACACCGCGACCGAGGAATCCTTCCTGGTCCGGATCCATGATCGCCCCTTGCAGGACAAGCTGGGCTACTACGAGGAACGCAGCCGATGACCGCTCTGCTTTTTGATCTTCCGCCCGTTGTCACCATACCCGTGGTGGGCGAAGCCGCGCATTACCCGGTGGGGCGAATCTTTTGCGTCGGGCGGAACTATGCCGCCCATGCTGCCGAAATGGGGTTCGAGGTGGACCGCGAGGCGCCGTTCTACTTTACTAAATCAGCCGCCAGCGCGGTGCTGACAGGCGCGACGGTGGCCTACCCGCCCGGCACGGAAAACTATCACCACGAAATGGAACTGGTGATCGCGATCGGCGCCCCGGTGTTTCGCGCCGATGCTGCCGAAGCGCGGGCGGCGATTTATGCGATGGGCTGCGGTCTGGACATGACGCGCCGGGATCTTCAGATCGCGTCACGCAGCAAGCAAAGGCCCTGGGATCTGGGCAAGGATGTCGAGGACAGCGCCGTTTTCGCACCGCTGACTCCGGCGGCGCAGGTGGGGCCGGTCGGACCCCAGCGCATCCACCTGGCGGTGAACGGGGAAATCCGGCAGGATGCGACGCTGGACGAGTTGATCTGGAAGCTGGATGAAATCATCGTGGATTTGTCGCAGTTCTATCATTTGCGGCCCGGCGATCTTATCATGACGGGCACACCGGCCGGCGTGGGCCCGGTGGTGGCGGGCGACACGATCACCGGCGGAATTGACGGTCTGGAGGGGATCTCGCTGACCATCGCACCGGCGGAATGATCGCCGGCCGGGCGAATCCGACATCCTGGCAGGATGCAGTATTTCGCATATATCGCCATGCCACCGGCCCGGAAACGGCGCGTGGCCTGGCGGTTCATGACCGGACGCGGCGCGCATCCGGGCCGTCTGTGCGCCATATGGGCGTAGATGGTTTCGCAAAAGCGCAAGCCCGCGCAACGCGTCAAAAAACTGTGGCTTGCTTGTGCAATATATGCCAAGTGTAGCATTATAGTGCCAAAAATGGCAATTGGGGGGAGACCATGAAACATATACGATTGAAGCAGGCCCTGGCAGCCGCGGTTGCTTCGGCGGCCATGACGGCATCGGCCTGGGCGCAGGACGTCACGCTGAGCCTGCATCAATTCCTGCCGGCGCAGGCCAATGTGCCCAAGCTGGTTCTGGATGTCTGGGCCGACAACGTCGAGGCGGCCTCCGACGGGCGCATCCGCATCCAGAGGTTCCCGTCGATGCAGCTGGGCGGGCGTCCGCCCGAACTGATCGACCAGGCCATCGATGGCGTGGCCGATATCGTCTGGGCGGTGAACGGATTTACGCCCGGTCGCTTCCCGCGCACCGAGGTGTTTGAACTTCCGTTCATGGTCTCCGATGCGCGCGCGGCTTCGTCGGCCTATTGGCAGATGTACGAAAAACACATGGCCGATGCGGACTTCCGCGATGTCAAGGTTCTGGGCACCTGGGTGCACGGTCCGGGCATGATCCATTCGAAACAGCCGGTTACGCAGCCCTCGGATTTGCAGGGAATGAAGATCAGGGGCGGTTCGCGGATGGTCAACCAGTTGCTGGAAATCGTCGGTGCCACGCCGGTCGGGCTTCCGGTGACGGCGATCCCCGAGGCGCTTTCCAAGGGCGTCATCGACGGCACGACGATCCCGTGGGAAGTGACAACGGCGCTGAAAGTGCCCGAACTGGTGGGCAACCACACCGAATTCGAAGGCACGGCGATCTATAATCTCACCTTCGTTCTGGCGATGAACAAGGATCGCTACAACAGCCTGCCCGACGATCTCAAGCAGGTGATCGATGACAATTCGGGGCTGGCGTTTTCCGTCTTTGCCGGCGGCACGCAGGCCGATGCCGACGGCCCCGCGCGTGCCTTGGCGGTTGCCAACGGCAACAACATCGTCACCATAAGCGCGGCGGAAGCAATGGAGTGGGAAACGCTGGCGAAGCCGGTCTATGACAACTGGATCGCCGATCTCGAATCCAAGGGGATCGACGCGCGGGCGCTGATCGACGAGGCGCGGGCGCTGATGGCGGCCTACGCCGGCAACTGATGCATCCGACACAACAACAAGGGAGAAGACCAACATGACAAAACGCAGAACGCTCATGGGCATGATCGGCGGCGCCGCTCTGGCTCTGGGGATGACCGGAACCGCCGCGATCGCTCAGGAGGTGACGCTGAAGATGCACCACTTCCTGCCACCGCAGTCGAATGTGCCGAAGCTGGTTCTTGAAACCTGGGCCAACAACGTAAGCGAGGCATCCGACGGCCGGATCAAGGTGGATATCTATCCGTCGATGCAGCTGGGCGGGCGTCCGCCCGAACTGATGGACCAGGCGATCGACGGCGTGGCCGATATCGTCTGGACCGTTGTCGGCTACACGCCCGGCCGTTTCCCGACGACCGAGGTGTTCGAACTGCCGTTCATGATGACGAACGCCCGCGCAGCAACCCGCGCCTATTGGGAAATGTTCGAAAAGCACATGAAGGACACCGAATTCCGCGATGTGCATATCCTGGCCACATGGGTGCACGGCCCCGGCCTGCTGCACACCGCCGAACCGGTGCGCACGCCTGACGATCTGCAGGGCATGAAGATCCGCGGCGGGTCGCGGTCGATCAATTCGCTGCTGACCGAACTGGGCGCAACGCCCGTCGGGATGCCGGTGCCCGCCGTGCCCGAAGGCCTGAGCAAGGGCGTGATCGATGGCACGACCATCCCCTGGGAAGTGACCGCCGCGCTGAAGGTGCCTGAACTGGTCGGCAATCACACCGAATTCACCGGCAACGCGCTTTACACGCTGACCTTCGTCCTGGCGATGAACAAGGACCGCTATGCCAGCCTGCCGGATGATCTGAAAAAGGTGATCGACGACAACTCGGGCCTGGAATTCTCGGTCTTCACCGGTGGCACGCAGGCCGATGCCGATGGGCCTGCGCGCGCTGCGGCCGTGGCCAACGGCAACACGATCATCACCCTCGATGCCGCCGAAACCGCCGTGTGGCGCGAAGCCTCGCAGCCGATCTACGAGCAGTGGATCGCCGATATGGACGGGCGCGGCCTGGACGGCCAGGCGCTGGTCGACGAGGCGCGCATGCTGATCGACAAATACACCGAGTGATCTCGGACAAGTGACCGGATGGCCGCGGCGGCATGCCCGTCGCGGCCATCGCTTTGCGATCTTGCGGAATGAGGGTTCCATGCAAACAATGATGATGAGATTGGCCCGCTTCATGGCCATTCTGGGCGGCATCGTGCTGAGCGCGCTGATCCTTCTGACCTGCGTTTCCATTCTGGGCCGCAGTCTGAACGGCATCCTGCATGGCGACCTGCTTCAAGGCATCATGCCCGGCATCGCCGACTGGCTGATCGCGGCGGGCGTGGGCCCCGTGAACGGCGACTTCGAACTGGTCGAGGCCGGCGTGGCCTTCGCGATCTTTGCCTTCATCCCGCTGTGCCACCTGACCGGCGGACACGCAGCGGTGGATATCTTCGCCAACATGCTGCCGCGGTGGTTCAACCGGGTGCTGACGCCGGTGATCGAGATTGTCTTTGCCGCGGTGCTGATCCTGATCGCCTGGCGACTTTTCGACGGGATGACATCCAAGATGCGATACGGCGAAACGACCTTTCTGATCCAGTTCCCGATCTGGTGGGCCTATGCGGCCAGCCTGTTCGGCGCCGTCATCAGCGCGATCGTCGGTGTCTATGTCGCCGCTATGCGCATTCTCGAGGCGGTCAGCGGGCGCGAGATGCTGCGCGTACAGGGCGAGGGCGGACAATGACATCGCTTGAAATCGGAATGCTGTCATTCCCCATCCTGATGACGCTGATCTTTCTGCGGGTGCCCATCGGGCTTTCGATGTTCCTGGTGGGCATGGTCGGGCTGATCTGGGTCACCGGCGGAACCAACATGATCTATTCCCGGCTGAAGAACGAAACCTTCACCACGTTTTCCAGCTATTCCTTGTCGATCGTGCCGATGTTCCTGCTGATGGGCCATTTCGCCACGCTGGGCGGGATGTCGACGGCGCTTTTCAAGGCGGCCGAAGGGTTTCTGGGCCATCGCAAGGGTGGTGTCGCCATGGCGGCCATCGGCGCCTGCGCCGGCTTTGGCGCGATCTGCGGATCGTCGCTGGCGACGGCGGCAACGATGGGCCGCGTGGCGCTGCCCGAACTGAAGCAATACGGCTACGCCGGTGGGTTTTCGACAGCGACACTGGCCGCCGGCGGAACGCTGGGCATCCTGATTCCGCCCTCTGTCGTTCTGGTCATCTATGCGATCCTGACCGAACAGAACATCGCCAAGCTGTTTCTGGCGGCCTTCATTCCGGGAATTATGGCAGCGATCGGATATGTCATCGCGATTTCGATCTATGTCCGGCTGAATCCCGGAAGCGCCGGAACCCGCCCGCCCCAGCCCATGTCCGAACGGTTCGCCGGGCTCTGGAAGGTCTGGCCGGTTCTCGTGGTCTTCGCGCTGGTGGTCGGCGGGATCTATGCCGGGTGGTTCACCCCGACCGAAGGCGCCGCCGTTGGTGCGCTGGGCACCGGGCTGATCGCCTTTCTGAACGGCGGGCTGACCTGGAGCACCTTGATCGAGAGCTTTACCGTAACCGCGAAATCCACCGCGATGATCTTTTTCATCGTGTTGGGGGCCGGGATCTACAACGGTTTCCTGGCGTTGACTCAGGTGCCGCAGGAGCTGTCGAACTTCGTCGTCAGCCAGGGTTTCAGCCCCTGGGTGGTGCTGTCGCTGGTGCTGGCGTTCTATCTGATCTTCGGGTGCCTGATGGACAGCCTTTCGATGATCCTGTTGACCATACCGATCTTCTTTCCGGTGATCAGCGCGCTCGATTTCGGGATGTCGCCCGAGCACGTTGCGATCTGGTTCGGGATTCTGGTTCTGATCGTTGTCGAGGTCGGGTTGATCACGCCGCCGGTGGGGATGAATTTGTTTATCATCAATGCGATGGACCGCAAGACGCCGATCATCGAAACCTACAAGGCGGTGATGTTCTTCGTGGGGTCCGACCTGATCCGGGTGGTGATCCTGGTGATGTTCCCGGCGATTACGCTGTTTCTTCTGCCGAATTGACCGAGGCGCCGGGGGCGGCGGCAGGAGCCTCCGGCGGGGATATTTTCAGCAAAAGGAAGGGGGCCGCTGCGCCCCCTTCTGCATTGTTGCACGGCGCGGTCTTTCAGGTATGGTGTATAACTGTTGAGATAGGTAACGGCAGGGAGTGCGCGGTGACGGGAGCAGGGTGCGAACAGGCGGCGCTGGCGGATGCGGGGCTGCGCGGCTTTGTCGGCTATGGCATGAAGCGCGCGATGCAGGTGGTGCAGGCGGATCTGAATGCGACGCTCGCGCCGATGGATCTGCGGATGCTGACCTTTTCGGCCTTGACCGTTGTTGTCGACAATCCCGGCCTGAGCCAGGCGCGGCTGGCCGATGCACTGGCGATCGAGCGCCCCAACCTTGTTCTGGTGGTGGATGAACTGGAGCAGCGGGCGCTGATCACGCGCGATCCGTCGCCGAAGGACCGGCGCGCCTATGCATTGAAGCCGACGCCGGCGGGTGTGCGCCTGTGCGGCGCGGCGCGCGCCGTGGTGATGGCGCATGACGACCGGATGGCCGCGGGGCTGAGCCCGGAGGCGCGCGCGGCCCTCATGGAGGCGTTGCGCAGGATTGAAACCCCAGGGGAGGGGCAGGGATGAACATCGGGGATACCATTTACCGCGCACATGCCGTGGTGCGCGAGGACCGTGCGGACGGGGCGATATTGCTGCGATCCGGGCATGAGATGTCGCCGGCGGCGGCGACTTCGGCGGTGTGGTTGCGGCATTGGGCGGAGAAGACCGGGGACGCGGTTTTCCTGGCCGAGCGCAGCGGCGACGGCTGGCGCAGTGTGTCCTATGCCGAGGCTTTGGCGCGGGTCGAAGCGATGGCCGCCGGACTGCTGGAGCGGGGGATGTCGGCGGGGTCGCGGCTGTTGATCGTATCGGGCAATGGCGTGGATCATGGGCTTTTGTCGCTGGCCGCGCATATGATCGGGGTGATCACCGTGCCCGTGGCCGAGCAATATTCTCTGATCCCGGGTGCGCAGAAGCAATTGGTGCATGTTCTGACGCTGACGGATCCGGCGATGGTCTATGCTTCGGATGCCGCGGTTTTCGGCTCGGCGCTTGCGTTGCCGGAAATGGCCGGGCGGCAGATCGTGGTCAGCGCCAACGCTGGCGCAGGCATGACGGCGATCGACGATCTGCGCGGCGGCGGTGACGTGGCGGCGGCGGCGGCGAGGATCGGGCCTGACACCGTGGTCAAGATCCTCATGACATCGGGATCGACCTCGGCGCCCAAGGGGGTGATGACGACGCATGGCATGATGTGTGCCAACCAGGCCCAGATCGCCGACGCGCTGCCGTTTCTGCGTACCCGGCCGCCGCGCATTGTCGACTGGCTGCCGTGGAACCATGTTTTCGGTGGATCGCACAATTTCAACATGATGCTGGCCAATGGCGGCGCGCTTTACATCGACGAGGGCAAGCCCGCGCCGCATCTGATGCCGAAATCCATTTCCAACAACCGTTTGATGAATGGCACCCTGGCGTTCAACGTGCCGGTCGGATTTGCCCAGTTGCGCGATGCGATGCGGGCGGATGCCGGGCTGCGGCGGCATTATTTCGAAGACCTGGACATGATTTTCTATGCCGGTGCCTCGCTGCCGCAGGACATCTGGCGCGACCTTGCGGAAATGGCCGAAGAGGTGCAGGGCCGCGTGCCTCTGGTCACATCGTCCTGGGGGCTGACCGAAACCGCTCCGGCGACGATGATCCAGCACGAGCCGACCACCATGTCGGGGATCATCGGTGTGCCGATGACCGGGGTCACGATCAAGCTGTTGCCGGAAGTGGACGGGCGGTACGAGGTGCGCGCGAAGGGCCCGAACATCATGCCGGGCTATTGGAACGATCCCGAAAAGACGGCGCAGGCTTTTGACGACGAGGGGTTCTTCGTCACCGGGGATGCCATGCGTTTCGTCGATCCGGATGAGCCTTCGCGGGGGATGCGGTTCGACGGGCGGATTTCAGAGGACTTCAAGCTGATGACCGGCACATGGGTGCGCGCGGCGCAATTGCGGCTGGATCTGCTGGTGGCGCTGGCGCCCCTTGCGGCGGATGTGGTGATCACCGGTGCGGATCGCGGCGACGTGGGCCTGATGGTGGTGCCTGGTGCCGCCGCGCTGAAGCTGGGCGATTTCAGCGACGACGATGGCGCGCTTTATGCTCCCGAACTGGCCGAGCGGGTCGCGGAATGTCTGCGCGGCCACGGTGCGGGCAAGGGATCGGCGGGCCGGATCGCCCGTGCGTTGATCCTGAGCGAGCCGCCGAACCTGGCCGAGGGCGAGATCACCGCCAAGGGCAACCTGAATTTCCGCAAGCTGCTGACGCGGCGGGCGCATCTTCTGGAGAGGCTCTATGCCGGAACGGACCGCACGGTGATCCTGCTGGCCAAGGATTGACGTCAGGCGCGGCGCGGACCCGGCGGTGTGTGCAGTATAATGCCAATATACTGGTGTTTGCCTTGCGCCCTGGCGATCTGTGTGCATTATGATGCAGCGCTGATTCACCTTGGCGTCTGGTTTGGGAGGGCCATGCAACATGCAAGACAACGCAAACGCCGCGAGCTTTTTTGTCGATCGTCATCTGGCCGAAGGGCGCGCCGACAAGATTGCCTTTCGTGAGGCCGGCGGCGGGCGCAGCCTGACCTATGGCGCGCTGGCCGAAGCGGCGGGCCGGTTCGCATCGGCGCTTGGCCGGGCGGGCATCGGGCGCGAAGAACGGGTTGCCATGCTGGTTCTCGATCAGATCGAGTTTCCGCAGATTTTTTGGGGCTGCCTGAAGGCCGGCGTGGTGCCGGTTCCGCTGAACACTCTGCTGGCCGCGTCGGTCTATGATGTGATCCTGCGCGACAGCCGCGCGGCCGCACTGGTGGTGTCGCGCGAGTTGTGGGACACGGTGGCGCCCGTGCTTGCGGGGGCGCCCCACCTGCGGCGCGTCGTCGTGATTGACGATACCGCACCCGGGGGCGCTGTGACGCTGGGCGACTTCGTCGCCGACGCACCGCAATCCGAAACCTTGCCCGTCTCGGGCGATGAAATCGCGTTCTGGCTCTATTCTTCAGGGTCGACAGGGCAGCCAAAAGGCGTGCGCCATGTTCATTCCAGCCTGAGGGCCACTGCCGATACATATGGCGCCGCCGTTCTGGGCATCGCCGAAGACGATGTGATCTATTCGGCGGCCAAGCTGTTCTTTGCCTATGGTTTGGGGAATGGCATGACCTTTCCCATGGCTGTCGGCGCGACGGCGGTTCTGTTCAACGGGCGGCCCACCCCCGACATGACCCTGAACATCCTGCGCGACGAACGCCCGACACTGTTTGGCGGTGTCCCCACGCTCTATGCGGCGACGCTGGCGCTGCTGGACAAATCCGGCCGGCCGGACGCGCCGCTGCGGATGTGCATTTCAGCCGGCGAGGCGCTGCCCGAGGAAATCGGCAACCGGTGGCGCGCGATCTGGGGTGTCGACATCCTGGACGGGGTCGGATCGACCGAGATGCTGCATATCTTCCTTTCGAACCGTCCGGGCGATGTGGTCTATGGCACATCGGGTCATGCGGTGCCGGGCTATGATCTGCGGCTGGTCGACGAGGACGGCGCCGATGTCGGGCCCGGCGAGATCGGCGAACTGCTGGTGCGTGGCGCATCGGCGGCCGACGGATACTGGAACCAGCGCGGCAAGTCCCGCGCCACCTTCGAAGGTGAATGGACCCGCACGGGCGACAAATACGAAAAGCGGGACGACGGGCGGCTGGTCTATTGTGGGCGGACGGACGACATGTTCAAGGTTTCGGGCATCTGGGTGTCGCCCTTCGAGGTCGAGCAGGCGTTGATCGCGCATCCGAAGGTGCTCGAGGCGGCGGTGGTTTCACGCCGCGATTCCGATGGCCTGGAAAAACCGATGGCCTTCATCGTCCCGCGCGATCCCGCCAGCGCGCCCACCGGCGACGAGGTGAAGGATTTTGTCAAGGACCGGATCGGCAAATGGAAGTACCCGCGCTGGATCGACGTGGTGGATGAACTGCCCAAGACCGCAACCGGCAAGATCCAGCGGTTCAAGCTGAGAGAGGACGCATGATGCAGATCGATTGGTCGGAAACGCCCGCAACCCCGCTGATCGTCGATGGGGTAACTCTGGAATATGCGGCGCATGGCCCGGCGCCGGATCAGGCCCCGACAATCGTGACGCTGCACGAGGGGCTTGGCTGTGTTGCCCTGTGGCGTGACTTTCCGCGCAAGGTGGCCGAGGCGACAGGCTTTGGCGTGTTCGTCTACTCGCGGCAGGGTTATGGCCAATCCGATCCGGCGGTTCTGCCACGACCAACGGATTTCATGACCCGCGAAGCGATCGACGTGGTGCCGCATGTGCTGGACGCCTGCGGATTTCGCAGCGGCATCCTGTTCGGTCACAGCGATGGCGCGACCATCGCGGCGATCTACGGTGGCAGCGTGATCGATCACCGGGTGCGCGGATTGATCCTGATGGCGCCGCATTTCTTTACCGAACCCGAAGGTCTGGCGGAAATCGCGCGGGCCGCTGAAACCTATGAAACCGAATTGCGGCCGCGCATGGCCCGGTATCACCGCGACCCCGACAATGCGTTCCGCGGCTGGGCCGACACCTGGCTCAGCCCCGAATTCGCGACCTGGAATGTCGCGGATGTGATCGACTATCTGCGGATCCCGGTGTTGGCGGTGCAGGGGCGCGAGGATCAGTACGGCAGCCTGGCACAGGTGGACGAGATCGAAACCCGCAGCTATGCGCCTGTGGATATGGCGGTGATCGACGATTGCCGGCACGCGCCGCATTTCGAGCAGCCTGAACAGACGCTGGCCGCCATCGCCGAGTTCGCCGCGCGTCTGAGGCGGATCGAGGAAGAAACCGTCCGGATCGCGTGACCCGATGCGCCCGGCATTGCCGCCATATGCCTATGTTCCGGGTCGCGACCGCCGGCACGACCCCGCCACCTTCGATGCGGTGCACGCATCCGTGCCCGAGGGCGCGGCGTTTCACGACCTGACCGAAACACTGGCCTGGGCGGCGGGCCTGTGGTGGCTTGAACGGCGCTATTTCTGGGAGGCGCACGAGGCGCTCGAGCCGGTGTGGATGCAATGCCGCCCCGGCACCCCCGAACGTGACCTGGTGCAGGGCTTGATACAACTGGCGAACGCCGGGCTGAAGGCGCGGATGCAACGCCCGCGTGCGGTGCAACGGCTTTGCGCGATGGCGCGCGGGCATTTTGGCGCCGCCGGGGCGCTGGCCGCCGCCGTCATCGATCCCGAGATGATCCAGGGCATCCTGGCGGATCTGGAGCGTGGAATGATTCTGGATCCGGCGTTTTCAGACGTGCAATAAAATGCACAAATTAAGAAGCATCCTTGCCGGGAAAGCCTAGATATCTGAAAATAAACAACCTTTGAAATAGCACAATAGTGCAACTTTGGCTTTACCCGGCGTCGTTTTGTAACTATGGTGCATATCAGACATTCCTTAGGGAGGAAAAAGCATGTCCAAGGTCATCGACTTTCAGACCGACCCGTCGCAGTACCGCCACTGGCGGGTTGAATACGATGGCCCCGTGGCGCGTCTGTATATGGATGTTGATGAAAAGGGCGGCCTTTTCGATGGGTATGAGCTCAAGCTCAACTCGTACGATCTGGGCGTGGATATCGAACTGGCCGATGTGGTGCAGCGGATGCGGTTCGAACACCCCGAGGTCAAGGTGGTGGTGATGCAATCGGCCAAGGACAAGGTGTTTTGCGCCGGCGCGAACATCCGCATGTTGGGCGGTGCCAGCCACGCGCACAAGGTGAATTTCTGCAAGTTCACCAATGAAACCCGGAATACATTCGAGGCCGCCGAGGCGGACAGTGGGCAGAAGTATATCGCCGCCGTCAAGGGCGCCTGCGCGGGCGGCGGTTACGAGCTGGCTCTGGCGTGCAACCACATCATGCTGACCAACGACAGCGCCTCGTCGGTCGCCCTGCCCGAGGTTCCGCTGCTGGCCGTGCTGCCGGGCACCGGCGGTCTGACCCGCGTAACCGACAAGCGCAAGGTGCGCCGTGACCGGGCCGATGTGTTCTGTTCGATCGAGGAAGGTGTGAAGGGCCAGCGCGCCAAGGATTGGCGGCTGGTGGACGAGGTGATCGCCAATTCGCGCTTTGACGAAACGGTGGCCGTACGGGCCCGCGAATTCGCCGCGCAGTCGTCAAAGGCCGATGGCCTTGTGGGCATCGCGCTGACGCCGCTCAGCCGCACCTTTGCCGATGATGGATCGGTTGCCTATTCGCTGGTGGACGTGGCGCTGGATCGCGATGGCCGCCGTGCCACCATAACGCTGTCGGGCCCCGATACGGATGTGCCGGCCGACATGGATGCGTTCCAGGCGCAGGGCGCCGAGGCCTACATGCTGCGCCTTGCGCGTGAACTGGACGACGCGATCCTGCACCTTCGCCTGAACGAACGCGAACTGGGGCTGGTCGCATTCTGCACCCAGGGTGATCCCGAGGCGCTGATCGCGCATGAAAAGCTGCTGCTGGACAATGCCGATCACTGGCTGGCCAACGAGGTTCTGAAGTACTGGAAACGTGTTCTGAAGCGTGTCGACATGACCTCGCGCAGCCTTGTGGCGCTGATCGAACATGGCTCGTGCTTTGCCGGCGTTCTGGCCGAGCTGCTGTGGTCGGTGGACAGGTCATACATGATGATGGAGGAATTCGAGGGCGACAATCGCCACATGGCCGCCGTCACCCTGTCCGACAGCAATTTTGGCACATATCCGATGGGCAACGATCTGACGCGCCTGCAAACCCGTTTCCTGGGCGAGCCGAACCACGTCGAAAAGCTGAAATCGTCGGTGGGCACCCCGCTCGAGGCCGAAGCCGCCGAAGAACTGGGCCTTGTGACCTATGCCTACGACGATATCGATTGGGAGGACGAGGTGCGGCTGTTCATGGAAGAGCGCGCCAGCTTCTCGCCCGATGCGATGACCGGGATGGAGGCCAACCTGCGTTTTGCCGGCCCCGAGACGATGGAAACCCGCATTTTCGGCCGGCTGACCGCATGGCAGAACTGGATCTTCCAGCGCCCCAACGCGGTGGGGGCCGAAGGCGCGCTGCAACGTTATGGTTCGGGCCAGCGTGGCGAATACAACATGGAACGTGTTTAACCGGGGCCAGTCCCCGCAACGGTCACGGCCCGCGGCATCCCTCGCGGGCTGAATTCAAGGGAGTAGACGAATGCTCGATCTCATCAACGTCAGCTATGACACGCAGATCCCCAACAACGTGGGTCTGAGCCAGGACAAGAAGGTGCTGAAGGCGCTGGAAAAATGGCACCCCGGCTATATCAACTGGTGGAACGACCTGATCCCGCAGAACTTCCAGGAATCCATGGTCTACCTGCGCACCGCCGTTTCGGTCGATCCCAAGGGCTGGGCCAAGTTCGACTACGTCAAGATGCCCGAATACCGCTGGGGCGTGCTGTTGGCGCCGCAGGTCGAAGACCGCCGCATTCCGATGGGCGAGCATCTGGGCGAGCCGGCGTGGCAAGAGGTTCCCGGCGAATACCGCAACATGCTGAAGCGCCTGATCGTGATCCAGGGCGATACCGAGCCGGGTTCCGTGGAACAGCAGCGGTTTCTTGGCCTGACGGCGCCGTCGCTTTATGACATGCGCAACCTGTTCCAGGTCAACGTCGAAGAGGGCCGCCACCTCTGGGCGATGGTCTACCTGCTTCAGAAGTACTTCGGCCGTGATGGCCGCGAAGAGGCCAACGACCTGCTGGTTCGGTCGTCGGGCAGCGACGAAGCCCCGCGGATGCTGGGCGCCTTCAACGAGGAAACGCCCGACTGGCTGTCGTTCTTCATGTTCACCTACTTCACCGACCGAGACGGCAAGATGCAGCTGGAAAGCCTGGCGCAGTCCGGCTTTGATCCGCTGTCGCGCACCTGCCGCTTCATGCTGACGGAAGAGGCGCACCACATGTTCGTGGGCGAAACCGGTGTGGGCCGTACCATTCAGGCGACGCTGGAGGCGATGCACAAGGCGGGCATCACCGATCCCTACGACATCAACAAGATCCGCGATCTTGGCGTCATCGATCTGCCGACAATCCAGAAAAAGCTGAACCTGCACTATACCTTGTCGCTTGACCTGTTCGGTCAGGAGGTTTCGACCAACGCCGCGAACGCCTTCAACGCGGGGATCAAGGGCCGCTACATGGAGATGCGGATCAAGGACGACCACAAGCTGGAAAACGATACCTATGACGTGAGCACCGTCAAGGACGGCAAGATCGTCACCGAAACCGTGCCGGCGCTGACCGCCATCAACATGCGCCTGCGTGACGATTATGTCCGCGACGCGGCCGGCGGTGTCGGTCGCTGGAACAAGTCGATCGCCAAGGCGGGTGTCGATTTCGCGCTGAAGCTGCCGCACGAAGGGTTCCACCGTCAGATCGGTGTCTTCTCGAGCGTGGCCGTCGACCCCGACGGCAACGTGATTTCGGCAGACGAATGGCACAAGCGCCGCGACGAATGGCTGCCCACCAAGGCCGATGGCGATTTCATCCAGTCGCTGATGAAGCCCTGCTATGAACCCGGCCAATACGCCAGCTGGATCGCTCCGCCCAAGGTCGGTATCGACAACAAGCCCGGCGATTTCGAGTATGTGAAACTGCACATGGCGTAACGCCTGTGGCAATTTGCAGGGCGGGCCCGGCCTGCCCTGCTTCGTCTTGTCTGGTGCCACATGCACATGATGTGTAGCATGATTGGCACGCAATGGCCCATCACGGAGACCGTCGTCATGCAAGTTGACCGCAAAGCCGCCTTCGCCCCTCGCACACGGGCCTTGGCGCAGGATCTGACAAAAGTGACCGGCCCTTGCGTCGGATGCCCGGGCTGCGAGGGCCTCTGCGTGGCGCTGATCGAGGCGATGACACTTCCGGATGCCATTCTGAAAAAGGAAAATCGCTCGTGAACGCTCCGACGCCGTTCAAACAGCATCTGATCGATCCCGAAATCTGCATCCGCTGCTATACCTGCGAAATGACGTGCCCCATCGGTGCGATCGAACACAACGACGACAACGTCGTGGTGGATGCCGACAAATGCAATTTCTGCATGGATTGCATTCCTGTCTGCCCCACCGGTTCCATCGACGAATGGCGCGTGGTGCCCGACCGCGACCAGGCCTATTCGCTGGAGGATCAGTACGAATGGCTGGAACTGCCCGAACAGGCCCCGATCGAAGCCGCCCCCGGCGCCGAAGAAGGTGACATCGACGATGCCGTCGCCGCCCTGCTGGCCGAGGCGCACAAGGGCGCGGGCGGCAAGGCACGGCCGCCTGTTTCGGCCGTCAAGCCGCAGGTCAACATGTACAATCTGGGCAAACCTGCGGAAATGACGGTGCAGGGCAACTATCCCCTGACCGACGATGCCGGCCACGACGTGCATCACATCATTCTTGATCCCGGTGCCCTGCCGTTCCCTGTGCTGGAAGGCCAGTCGGTCGGGATCATCGCGCCCGGCACCGATGCCGAGGGCAAGGCGCATCTGCCGCGGCTCTATTCGGTGTCCAGCCCGCGTGATGGCGAACGCCCCGGCTATCACAACATCTCGCTGACCGTGAAGCGCGAGGAAGGCGGCATCGCGTCGAATTACCTGTGCGATCTGGAAAAGGGCGCGACGGTCCGCGTGACCGGCCCCTTTGGCGCGACCTTCCTGATGCCCAACGATCCCGAGGCGCGGTTGCTGATGATCTGCACCGGCACCGGATCGGCGCCGATGCGCGCCTTTACCATGCAGCGCCAGCGCGCCGGCGGTGGGCGCACGGGCGGCATGACCATGTTCTTCGGTGCCCGAACCCCCGGATCGCTGCCCTATTTCGGCCCATTGAAAAAGGTGCCGGACTCGCTGTTGCGTCAGCATCTGGTGTTCAGCCGGCTGGAAGGCCAGCCGAAGGAATACGTCCAGGACCGTATTCTGGCCGAACGCGCCGAGGTGGCCGATGTCCTGTCGGACGACAAGACCCACATCTATATCTGTGGTCTGAAGGGCATGGAGGATGGTGTGGATTCCGCCTTGACCGAAGTCGCCAACGACATGGGCCAGGACTGGATCACCCTGCGCGACAGGATGCGCGAAGAAGGCCGGTATCACGTCGAGACCTACTGACTTGTCCGCCATTTACCTGCACGAGATCCGCGTATCATGGGGCGATTGCGACCCCGCGCGGATCGCCTACACCGGCCGTCTGCCCGCCTTCGCGCTCGAGGCGATCAACGGCTGGTGGGAGGCGCACCTTGACGGCGACGGCTGGTACCAACTCGAACTTGACCGAAACACCGGCACGCCGTTCGTCCATCTCAGCATGGATTTCCACGCGCCGGTCACGCCCCGGCACCGCCTGATATGTTCCGTCTGGCCGCAGGCGCTGGGCCGCACGTCGATCACATTCAGGGTGCAGGCGCATCAGAATGACGTTCTTTGCTTCTCGGGCCGCTTCGTCTGTGTGTTCACTGTCGCCGACAAATTCGTGGCACAGCCCGCACCGCCGGACATCCGGGCCGTGGTCGAACCTCTCTTGCGGCCAGACGACGCAACATAATGCAAATTCGTCGGGTTTGTTTCGTCAGTGCAATTGAAAGCTCGGCGCTTCCGCCCTAGGATTGTGCAGTATTGTACACATGCCGGGCCCCGATGACCAAGCTGACCAATCTGAAGAGCCAACCGATGGCTGCCCGGGCGCCTGCCGTGGCCGACCGTATGGTGGCGGCGCTGATTGCGCGGGTCGGGGAACGGGTGCGCGCCGCCCGCGAGGCCAAAGGCATTCCCCGGCGCGTGCTCTCCGAGATATCGGGCGTTTCGCCACGCTATCTGGCCCAGCTTGAAGCCGGCGGTGGCAATATCTCGATCGCGCTGTTGCAACGGGTCGCGGTGGCGCTGGATCACCGGATCGAATGGCTGATCGGTGAAGACGAACCCTGGTCTTCCGAGGCGATGCGCGTCGCCGATCAGTTCCGTGCCGCGCCAACCGAGGTGCAGCAAACCGTTCTGCGGGCGCTGGCCCCGCAACCGGTACAATCGCGCCGCGCGCGTCGGGTCTGCCTGATCGGCCTGCGCGGCGCCGGAAAATCGACGTTGGGGCAAATGGCCGGTCAGGCGCTGAATCTGCCCTTCATCGAACTGAACCGCGAAATCGAAAGCCACAGCGGAATGCCGGTGGACGAGGTGATGGCGCTTTATGGCGATGAAGGCTATCGCAAGCTCGAGGCACAGGCGCTGGGGCGGATCGTTGCGGCGCATGACGGTCTGATCCTCGCTGTGGCCGGCGGTATCGTGGCGCAGCCCGATACCTACGACACGTTGCTTTCGCATTTTCACACCATCTGGGTGCGGACCTCGCCGGATGAACACATGTCGCGGGTTCGCGCGCAGGGCGATACCCGGCCAATGGCCGGCAACCCCGAGGCGATGGAGCAGTTGAAATCGATCCTGGCCAGCCGCGAGGCGCTCTATGGTCGGGCCGAGGCGCAGATCGACACCGCCGGGCGAAGCGTATCTGATTCCCTTGACGAGCTTCTGGCGCTGATCGCCCGCCGCGGATTTCTGGACTGACCGCGCTGGATGTCACTGCCTGCCGTGCAAACCGCCGCCATCTATGGCGGTACAGCCTCCGGGGTTGAAATCGCGCTGGCGCTGCTGCGGGCCGGAATCGCCGCTCAGATCGTCGAACCCGATCCCGATGCCGCCGAACGCGCCGCGTTCTTTCTGCGCAAGGCGCCGCCGCCGCTGCCACCGGTCGGGGCGCGGCTGACCGGCCCGGTGCAACTGGCGGTGCTGGCCGATGCGATCCCGGTGCCCGCCGAACTGGGCCCGGAGACCGCGATCGCGACCGTGGCGGCCGACATTCCCGACGATGCGCGATGCGTGCGGTGGCGGGGCTTTGCGCTTCCGGGTCTTGCGCCGTTGGCCGAGATTTCGCCCGGCCCGGCCACCGCGGGCTGGGCCGCCGACCGCGCCGCGGCGGCCCTGACGGCGGCGGGCCGCGTGGTTGTGCGGCTTGCGCCGGGCCAGGCATCGGTGGCCTGGCATCTGCTGGACCGCCTGCACGACACCGCCGACGCGCTGTTGCTGGACGGGGCGGTGCCCTGGGAGGTGGACGAGGCGATGGTTGCCGCCGGTTTCACGATCGGCGTTTACGAGGCGCAGGATCTGGCCGGCCTCGACCGTGCCCACGCCCGGCGGCAGGCCCGCCCGCACGACCCGCGCCGCCGCCATGTGCCGATTTCCGACCGGATGGTGGCCGAAGGCCGCCTGGGCAAGGCCATCGGCGTTGGCTGGTATCGCTATCCCGGTGGCGGCGGCGCGGTGATCGACCCGCTGCTTGAGGATCTGATCACCGAGGAGGCGTGGTTTGCCCAGGTCGAACGCCGCATGTTTTCACCGCATGACATTCACGACCGGTTGATGCTGGCGCTGGTCAATGCCGCCGGAACGTTGCGCCGTACCGGCGTTGCCCCGGCAACGCTGGATCGGGTGGCCACGCATGTGCTGGGCTTTCCCGCCGCGCCGGGGCTGTGGCAAACCGCCTGCGACGCCGCGCGCGGGGATCTGGTGGCGCGGTTGCGCGCGCTTCAGGCCGAGGACGATGTGGCATGGGCGCCCGATCCCTACTGGGCGTCAGGTTGATCGCAGCCACCCGTCGTGCCAGGCCACGTCGCGCAGATCGGCAAACCGCAGCACCCGCGCCAGTTCGGATTCCAGCCGCGCCTGGCGCGCGGCGGTCCAGCGCACGCCCGGTTCGGGCCAGAGCGCCCGCAGCGCCAGCACCCCGTTCGGCCGGTCGGCCTTCATGTCGACACGCCCGACCATCCTGTCGGCTTCGATCAACGGAAAGACATAATAGCCGTATTTGCGCCGCGCCGCCGGGGTAAACACCTCGATCCGATAGGAAAAACCGAACAGACGTTCGGCGCGCGCCCGGTCGCGCAGGGCCGGATCGAAGGGGCTGAGCACCCGCATCCGGCCCGGCGGCGCAGGCGCCGCGGCTGCGGCTTCGGTCAGGTCGGGCCGGGCAAAGACACGGCGGACGCGGCCATCGGCGCAGTCCAGGGTCGCCTCGACGATCCGCCCTTCGGCCAGGGCGCGCGCGCACCATGCGCGGGCCTCCTGCGCCGTCACCGTATCCCAGAAGGCCGCGATTTCGCCCGATGTGGCAAAGCCCAGCCGATCCAGCGCGGCATCGCAGCACCATGCGATCGTTTCCTCGGGGTCGGGCACGTCCGGGGCGCTGTCGATCACCCTTTCGGCCAGGTCATAGCGTTTCTGAAATCCGTCGCGTCCGACAACGGCCAACGCGCCGCTGCGCCACAGGTATTCCAGCGCGGTTTTCGACGGGTGCCAGTCCCACCAGCCACCGGCGCTCTTCTTCTCGTCCTTGCCCAGATCCGATGAGCCGACAGGGCCGTGCGCGCGGATATGCGCCAGAACATCGTCGAACCGCGCCTCGAACCCGTCGCGGCGCCAATTGCGCCACCGCGCCTTCAGCGTTTCGGCATCGCGCGCGAACCGCAGCCGCCAATGCGGGTAGAAGGCGATCGGGATCACCGCGGCGTCGTGCGTCCAGTGTTCAAACAGCGCGCGATCCACCTCATACAGCCGTTTCAGGTTGCCCGGCCGATAGGTGGGGCGGCGCGCGTAAAGGATCATGTCATGGGCGCGGGCCAGGGTATTGATGCTGTCCAGCTGCACGAAGCCGAGACGCCGGATCAACCGTTCCAGATCGGCGCCCCGCGATGGCCCGGCCGGCTGTTCGCCCAGGGCGTGACGGTCGAGAAACAGACGCCGCGCCGCGCGGTTGTCCAGATGCTGCAGGGCCACGGTTCAACGCCGTTTCAGCGTATCCCCAAAGGATATCTTGGGCGTCATTACCACCTGATCGGGAACCTGCCCCGGTGTTTCCGACAACCGGTCGACGATGATCTCCGCCGCGGTCCGCCCGATTTCCAGCCGGCAGGCATCCATCGTGGCCAACTGCCTGGGCAATCCTTGCAACAATTCCACGCCGTTGAACCCGGCCAGGCCGATGCGCGCTGGGATGTCGATCTTTTGGTCCAGCAGATACAGCATACCACCCGCGCCAATCATGTCGTTCGAATAATACAGGAAATCCAGTTCGGGCGAACGTTCCAGCATGGCCTGGGTCATTTCGCGGCCCTTGGCCAGCGCCGAACCGCCGGAATAGAACGCGCGGTCCTCGATTTCGACACCGCTCTTGGCCAGCATCTCGGTAAAGCCTTCGAACCTCTTGCGGGCGCGGTGGTCCAGCGGCATCTTGGTGCCCATGAACCCGATGTGGCGATAGCCCGCGCGCAGGATCGCCTGGGCCATCTCGCGCCCGGCGCGGCGGTGTGAAATTCCGACCATCGCATCGACAGGCATTCCATCGCTGTCCATGATCTCGACCACCGGGATGCCGGCCGCCTTCAGCATGGCGCGGGCCGCTTCGGAATGTTCCAGCCCGGCGATGATCACCCCCGAGGGCCGCCACGACAGCATTTCGTATAGAACCCGCTCTTCCTTTTCGGGCATATAGTCCGTAACGCCCACAACCGGCTGCAATTCCGTATCTTCCAGCACCTGGTTGATGCCGGTCAGAACCTCGGGAAACACCATGTTCGACAGCGATGGGATGATCACCGCGATCAGGTTCACCCGGCTCGATGCAAGCGCACCAGCGATCTTGTTGGGCACATAGCCCAGTTCCTTGGCAGCGGCCAGAACCCGGGTGCGGGTCGTGTCCGACACGTCTCCCCGGTTGCGCAACACGCGGCTTACGGTCATCTCGGACACGCCCGATGCTTCCGAAACATCGCGCAGCGTCAGCGGGCGTTTGGGTGTCGTGTCCAATATCATATCCTGTTTGCGAGCCTGTGTTAACGCTAGCGCAAAACCCGCCCGCGACGCAAGCGGCTCGCGGGCCGCCGCGTGCAGATGCCCCGACGCGACCGCGCAACATTTGCCCGAGACAAGCCGGTGTGAATTTGCTAGGTCCGGTCCAAGGCAAGGCCGCAACGCGGGCCCCGTGGCTCAACTGGATAGAGCAATCCCCTCCTAAGGGATAGGTTGCAGGTTCAAGTCCTGCCGGGGTCACCATCATCCCATTAAGATACTGAAATACAATAATACTTGGATAAGCTTTCGAGGAATGAAAGATCTTTGTCGCGCGATGTGCGGGAAGTTATCGGCCTGACATGTTCGATGTACGTCCGCCGTTCTTCCAGGCTTCCTGTTTCTCATTTCTGAAGAATCGAACCTGTAGCTCACTGCTACCGACGACCAGCTCAATCGGCACGTTCCAATGGTTCAACACCTACAGCGAGATAAAGCCGCGAAAGCCCGGTTGAAACAATGAGTTGATGCTTATCCCAAGCCGATGATAGCTGCTCGTACTGATGATTTTGGCGTAGACGTCCAAAGGCAACCGCCAGAAAAGATCCCAAAAAGCTCCCCGTCTTCCACAAATCGTTGAAGCAGGACATCGTTGAAGGAGGCCGCAAGGTCCGGCAGCTTAAAGCGCCGACACAACGAGGGTGGTTTTCGCGCGGCTCGGGTCGCTTGGAACAGATCGACCATTGGATCTTGATGGGCGTCCAGGAAGTGCTCGATCGCCTCAACACGTTTGGCCGTCGCGGGATGGGTGTTGCTGGCTCGATGGTTTGGCGCAAAAGCCAAGAGAGACTCCTTGCTGCCCTCGCCTGTACAGCAAGCGGAAAAAAGTCTGCGAAGTGCTCCGTCCGGTGATTTGGATCTGCCTCACGCCAGATCGCAGGATGCAGGTTCGCTGGGAGTGGTCCCGGCTGCAAGAACAAGAGCGACAACTTGGAAATCTTGTAGTGGTAATCCACAAAATGACCGAGATCATGAAGGAGCGGCATGCAGCATACTGGCCGGTTTTCAAACGCCTCTGACGTTGGCCTCACCTTTATCCAGCCTGAGCGAGACTACCGGTTTGAGTGTTGCGCATCTGGGCGGGTTGGGGAATGGGGGCTGGTGCGGAGCTTTGCGGATCCCGCAGTGGCGGGCCCCGTTGCAGGGCGAAGATTCGGGCAAACTCGGTTGGGGTCTGCCAGCCGAGGCAGGAGTGGGGGCGTTCGGTGTGGTAGCCCGTGCGCCAAGCAGCCCGCGTGGCGTGGGCATGGTGCGGGGACGGGGTTTCGTTCAAGATCTCGTCGCCCAGGCGGCCGTTGAAGTTCTCGATGAAGGCATTCTGGGTCGGCTTGCCGGGTGCGATATAGTGCCAGTCAAACGTGCGATCATCCACGAACTTCAGGATCGCATTCGAGGTGAACTGGACTTGCCCGGCTTTTGTGGAGAGCGTTTAGCTCACTTTCCTGGCCTTTCGCTCGAATGCGATGGGGCTTGGAAAGCCGAGCGATGAATGTCGCCTGACGGGATTATGGAACCCGTCGATGTTTCTGGCGACAGCCTTTTCGGCCTGTTGGCGGGATTGCCATGCGACCGGCCAGATCAGCTCTGACTTGATGGTCTTGAAGAAGGTCTCGACCATCGAGTTGTCGCAGCAGTTCCCCTTGCCGCTCGTGGAGATCATGATGCCGCGTTTTCGGAGCGCGGCCTGATGGTCGAC
>JANSXZ010000020.1 GCA_024742705.1 Paracoccaceae bacterium
GCCAGGTCGCCGAGCTTCAGATCCGTGTCGCCGTCATGAATGGCTTCACCGCGCTCGGCATACCCGTGACCAAGGCGGTGGGATAAGTGTGTCCGGGGAAAGGGGTAGCTTGACCATCAGCCGATTTGTGCAACAGAGCCGTTTAACCGCGCCGTGTCTGCCGCTCGAAGCCCTAACGCTTGGCAGGACTGTGTATCATGAGCAAGAGCAGAATAAGTCTTCCCCCAGTGTACGCGAGCGCGCGGTTCGGTTGGTTTCCGACGCCGAGGGTGAACACCCGCTCCGCTGGCAGGCGATCGTGTCGATGGCGACGCATATGGCTGCGCGCCGAAGTGAACGAATCTGGTGTCGCCGCGTCTCAGTAAGGCAGAACATCGGTTCAGGAAGCCATAAGCGCAGGGCCCAGTGTCGTGCCACCTGAACAAAATATAAACTGTGGCAATCCTTCCGACATGACGCTTGTAAGAAGCGAATGCAAGGTGGGGACTGCATTGGGGACCACAACAATCGCCGGAGCGAAAATGAACGTAATCAGAAACACTTACCAGAACAAGATGGTGCCCAGGAGAGGACTCGAACCTCCACATCGTTGCCAATACTAGCACCTGAAGCTAGCGCGTCTACCAATTCCGCCACCTGGGCAGGTGTCGTGGCGTGTCGTCTACGCTTGGGCGCCGGGGGTGTCAAATGGATTTTGCGATTTTTCGCACTCGGGCGGGCGGGTCTTTTCCGTCTCGGGCGGTGCGAGGGCCGCACATGGCCCCAGCGCGGCTTTTTGCGCCTTGTTTGGCTGTAGCGGCGCCGCTAGACCGAAGGCAGCGAAGGAGTAGTTCGATGTCAAAGCTGGTGACCATTTACGGCGGCTCGGGTTTTGTGGGGCGCTATGTTGCGCGTCGGATGGCGCGGCTGGGCTGGCGGGTGCGGGTTGCGGTGCGGCGCCCCAACGAGGCTATGTTTGTCAAACCCTACGGCGCGGTTGGCCAGGTTGAGCCTGTGTTCTGCAACATCCGCGACGATGCGTCGGTGCGGGCGGTGATGCAGGGCGCGGATGCGGTTGTGAACTGCGTCGGTGTTCTGAGCGAAATCGGCAAGAACGGATTTGACGCGGTGCAGGCTGAAGGGGCCGGTCGGATCGCGCGCATCGCGGCCGAAAGCGGCGTGTCGCGGATGGTGCAGATTTCGGCGATCGGGGCGGACGCCGGATCGGACAGCGCCTATGCCCGCAGCAAGGCAGCGGGAGAAGCCGCGGTTCTGAGCCACATGCCAAACGCCGTGATCCTGCGCCCCTCGATCATCTTCGGACCCGAGGACCAGTTCTTCAACCGTTTTGCAGGCATGTCCCAGCTGGGGCCTGTGCTGCCGGTCGTCGGGGCCGATACGCTGTTCCAGCCGGTTTATGTGGACGATGTTGCGCTTGCCGCCACCATGGGCGCGACGGGTGCCGCGGCGCCTGGAATCTACGAATTGGGCGGTCCCGAAGTTGCCAGTTTCCGCACGTTGATGATGCGGATGCTGGCGGTGATCCGCCGCCGCCGTCTGGTGGTGAACATGCCGTTCGCCGTGGCCGGCATCATGGGCTTTGCGTTCGATATGTTGCAGAAACTTTCGGCGGGCCTGATCCCGAACCGGATGATCACCCGCGATCAGGTGCGCAACCTGGCGCGCAACAACATCGTTGCGCCGGATGCCCGCGGCTTTGATGTATTGGGCATCACGCCCACCGACATGGGCGCGGTTCTGCCCGATTACCTGTGGCGCTTCCGCCCGTCAGGCCAGTACGCGGCGATCAAGGAATCGGCCCGCAACCTGCGTTGATCAGGCGTAGGCATAGATCAGCAGGACAATGCCCAGCACGATCCGGTAGATGACATAGGGCGTGAAGCTGACGCTGCGCAGCAGTCGCATCATCACCGTCAGCGCCAGCAGCGCCGACACAAAGGCCAGCGCGGCTGCGATCGCCCCATCGCGCAGTGCGGCCATGTTCGCCGAGGCTGCCGTTTCGGCACCCAGCAGGATGCCCGATGCGACGATCGTCGGGATCGACATCAACATGCTCAGCCGCGCGGCATCCTCCCGGGTGTACCCGAGGTGCAGCGCCCCGGTGATGGTGATACCCGAACGCGACGTCCCGGGAATCAACGCGATCGCCTGCCAAAGGCCCAGAACGGCGGCGTGTTTCAGGCTCCAGTCTTCGGCGCGGCGTGTCTGGGTCGCGGTGCGGTCGGCCCAGTAGAGCACGATCCCGAAAATCAGCATCGCCCAGCCGATCACGGCGACCGACCGCATCGCGTCGCTCAGGCCGGTGACGCTCAGAACCAAACCGACGATAACCACCGGAATGGTGGCGATGCCGAGGCACAGCGCCAGGAATGCGCCGCGGGTGTCGACGCGGCCGCGCACCAGCCGTGCAAGCCCGCCGACCGCGATGGCCACATCGGACCGGAAGTACAGCACCACGGCGAACAACGTGCCCACATGCACCGCAACGTCGATCACCTGGCCCTGATCCTGCATCCCGGTGAGGCCAGGCAGCAGAATCAGGTGCCCCGAGGACGAGATGGGAAGGAATTCGGTGATGCCCTGTATCAGGGCCACAAGGATGAGGTGGAAAAGGGTCATGCTGGCCTGCCTGTGGCGATACGGAATGAGGGCGAGGGTACAAGTGGTTCAAATCAAATGAAAAGCAGGAAAATAGGACCGATCTGTACCTAGTTTTTCCGCGTTGCGGCGAGCGGGCCTGGTGTGGCCGCGAAAAAACTTGCAAATAGGTCAGCACCTATGACTTTTATTACCAAAAACCTTTCGATAAAGAAGCGCGGCGGGACATAGCCTGGAGGTCTGATATCATGGCAAAGCAGCCGATGTTGAAATTTGTGCAGATCGAACGCGACATGCCCGACAAGCGTGCGGCCGAAATGCGGCGCACCGATTTCAATGAAATCTACGCCGAGTATGCCGATGCCAAGGCCAAGGAGCAATCCAGCCGATGCAGCCAGTGCGGCGTGCCGTACTGCCAGACGCATTGCCCGTTGCACAACAATATCCCCGACTGGCTGCGCCTTACCGCCGAAGGCCGGTTGCAGGAGGCATATGAAGTCAGCCAGGCCACCAACACCTTCCCCGAAATCTGCGGTCGGATCTGCCCGCAGGACCGGCTGTGCGAGGGCAATTGCGTGATCGAACAATCTGGCCACGGCACGGTGACGATCGGTTCGGTTGAGAAATACATCACCGATACGGCATGGGAAAACGGATGGGTCAAACCCATCGTTCCGGTTGCCGAACGCGGTGAAAGCGTCGGCATCATCGGCGCCGGGCCCGGCGGTCTGGCGGCAGCGGATGTGCTGCGCCGCGCGGGCGTCCAGGTGACGATCTATGATCGCTATGACCGGGCCGGCGGCCTGCTGACCTATGGTATCCCCGGCTTCAAGCTGGAGAAGGACGTGGTGATGCGCCGCAATGCGCAGTTGGCCGAAGGCGGTGTGAATTTCGTGCTGAACTGCGATGTCGACGCGGATATCTTTGCCACCATCATCGCGGAACACGACGCCGTCATCATCGCCACCGGCGTCTACAAGTCGCGCGACCTGGCGATGCCGGGCGTCGGCGCCGGGGGCATTGAAAAGGCGATCGATTTCCTGACCGCGTCCAACCGCAAGAGCTTTGGCGACGCGGTGCCCGAGTTCGATTCGGGCCGGCTGAACGCCAGCGGCAAGCGGGTCGTGGTGATCGGCGGCGGCGATACGGCGATGGATTGTGTGCGCACCTCGATCCGCCAGGGCGCGCAGAGCGTGAAGTGCCTGTACCGCCGTGACCGGGCGAACATGCCGGGCAGCCAGCGCGAGGTGGCCAATGCCGAGGAAGAGGGCGTTGTCTTCGAATGGCTGAGCGCGCCCAAGGGGTTCGTGGGCGATTCGCATGTCACTGGGGTGATGGTGCAGAAGATGCGCCTGGGTGCTCCCGACGTCACCGGGCGGCGCGCGCCCGAGGTGATCGAGGGTGCGGATTATGTCGAAGACGCCGATCTGGTGATCCAGGCCTTGGGCTTCGAACCGGAAGACCTGCCGACGCTTTGGGACCAGCCCGATCTGCCGGTCACGCGCTGGGGCACAATCAAGGCCGATTTCACAACCGGAGCCACCGCCATGCCCAATGTCTATGCCGTGGGCGACATCGTGCGCGGCGCGTCGCTTGTGGTGTGGGCGATCAAGGACGGGCGCGACTGTGCCGAGGCGATCCTGGCCGCGTTTTCCGCCGAATCCGCCGCCGTGGCCGCCGAATGACACTGCGCCGTGTCCCGATCCTTGGCGCGCTGATCGCCTGGGCGGCGATGGCGGCTGGCCCCGCGTCGGCCCAGGTGGTGCTGCCCGCGGGCTGCGCCGCGCTGGCCACGGTGGTGCATGAGGCCTGCACCGTCTCGACCGTCATGCAATGCGCCGATGGCAACAGGATCGACCAGTATGTCGATGGCGAGCCTAACAACTATCAGGTGCTGAATGCCGGGTGGGGCCTCATGGGCTATGGTTTGCTGAATCGCGATGACGTGACGTTCCGCACCGTTCCGGGCAGCGGCACCAGCGCCTCCATCGACACGCTGATCGCCACCGGCATGACAGAAGGCCGGTTCGACCAGATGGTCAGCACCGGCGCGATCCGCGAACGGCTTTATTCTGTCGTCGAAACCCACCGGCTAAGTGATGATACCGTCGAATTCGGCGGTACGACATGGCGTCGGGGCACCGCCGAACGCCAGTTCAACCTGCGCGGCAACACCGCGTTCCGGTTCGTCGTCGACATCTATGTTTCCGAAGAAGACCGCATTCTGGTTCTGGGCGCCTACACACGCCAGACCTTTGGCGGCACGCCCGAACGGGTCGCGGCGACGGTTCGCGACATCATCCTGCCGGGCCGGCCCGGTTTCCTTTCGTCGCGGTCGCCCCATGGCTGCGATGGCTAGACCTGTCCGCACGGCGCTGCACGCAATTTCGCGCCGCGTTTCTTTCCAGCAATTCCAGGACGGCATCGCAAGGCGCGCCGCCCACCCCGATCAAGGAGACGTCCGATGACAAAATACGATGCCGCATGGGCCGCCGCCGAAGAAGCCAAGCGCAAGTGGATGGCCGAAAACGGGCTGTACTCGGAAGAGGAAGAACATTCATCCTGCGGTGTCGGCCTCGTGGTTTCGCTGGATGGCTCGAAAAGCCGCCGCGTCGTCGAGGCCGGAATCGACGCTCTCAAGGCGATCTGGCACCGCGGCGCCGTCGATGCGGATGGCAAGACCGGCGATGGCGCCGGTATTCATGTGCAGATCCCGGTTCCGTTCTTCTACGATCAGATCATCCGCACCGGCCACCACCCGCACAAGGACCGGCTGATCGCCGTTGGGCAGGTGTTCCTGCCGCGTGTCGATTTCGGCGCGCAGGAAACCTGCCGGACCATCGTCGAAACCGAAGTGCTGCGCATGGGGCACATGATATACGGCTGGCGCCATGTGCCGGTGGATATCTCGTTTCTGGGCGAAAAGGCAAATGCCACCCGCCCCGAGATCGAACAGATCCTGATCGCCAACGCCAAGGGCATCGACGAGGAAACCTTCGAACGCGAGCTGTACGTCATCCGTCGCCGCATCGAAAAGGCCGCCGCCGCGGCGCAGGTTCCGACTCTCTACATTGCGTCGCTGTCGTGCCGTTCGGTGATCTACAAGGGCATGATGCTGGCCGAGCAGGTGGCCGAATTCTATCCCGACTTGAAAGATCCCAGATTCGAAAGCGCCTTTGCGATCTATCATCAGCGGTATTCGACAAACACCTTCCCGCAGTGGTGGTTGGCTCAGCCGTTCCGGATGTTGGCCCACAACGGTGAGATCAACACCCTGAAGGGCAACATCAACTGGATGAAGAGCCATGAAATCCGCATGGCGTCGTCGACATTCGGTGAGATGGCCGAGGATATCAAACCGATCATCGCTCAGGGCTCCAGCGACAGCGCGGCACTGGACGCGGTGTTCGAGGTTCTGGTGCGCGCGGGGCGCAACGCGCCGATGGCCAAGACCATGCTGGTGCCGGAATCCTGGTCGAAGCAGGCGGTTGACCTGCCCGAGGCCTGGCGCGACATGTATTCATACTGCAATTCGGTCATGGAACCATGGGACGGGCCCGCCGCGCTGGCCATGACCGACGGGCGTTGGGTCTGCGCCGGGCTTGACCGCAACGGCCTGCGCCCGATGCGCTATGTGGTGACGGGCGATGGCCTTCTGATCGCCGGTTCCGAAGCGGGAATGGTGCCGGTGGACGAAGCCACCGTTGTCGAAAAGGGCGCTCTGGGGCCAGGGCAGATGCTGGCCGTGGACATGGCCGAGGGCAAGCTGTTCCACGATACGGAAATCAAGGATCAACTGGCCGCCAAGCTGCCGTTCGGCGAATGGGTGGGCAAGATAAACGATGCCGACACGGCACTGGCCGGCGCGACCGAGGCGCCGATCTTTTCGGGCGCCGAACTGCGCAAGCGGCAGATCGCGGCAGGTTATTCGATCGAAGAACTTGAACAGATCCTTGCCCCGATGGCCGAGGATGGCAAGGAAACGCTGGCCTCGATGGGCGATGACACGCCTTCGGCGGTTCTGTCGAAAACCTACCGCCCGCTCAGCCACTTCTTCCGCCAGAGCTTCAGCCAGGTGACGAACCCGCCGATCGACAGCCTCCGCGAATTCCGCGTGATGAGCCTGAAGACAAGGTTCGGAAACCTCAAGAACGTGCTGGACGAAGACAGCAGCCAGACCGAAATCATCGTGCTGAACAGCCCCTTCGTGGGCAACGCCCAGTTCGACAAGCTGTGCGACGAATTCAATGCGCCGGTGGTCGAGATCGATTGCACCTTCGCGCCCGGCGCCGGCGCGCTGAACACCGGGCTGCGGCGCATCCGCGACGAGGCCGAGGACGCGGTACGGTCAGGGGCGGGTCATATCGTCATCACCGATCAACACTCGGGGCCGGGCAAGGTGGCGATGCCGATGATCCTGGCCACCAGCGCGGTGCACAGCCATCTGACGCGCAAGGGTCTGCGCACCTTCTGTTCGCTGTCCGTCCGGTCGGCCGAATGTATCGATCCGCATTACTTCGCCGTTCTGATCGGCTGCGGGGCGACCATCGTGAACCCCTACCTGGCCGAGGATTCGCTGGCCGACCGGATACAGCGCGGTCTGCTCGACGGGTCTCTGACCGAAGCGATGCAGCGCTATCGCGACGCGATCGACCAGGGCCTTCTGAAGATCATGGCCAAGATGGGGATTTCCGTTGTGTCGTCGTATCGCGGCGGGCTGAACTTTGAAGCCGTGGGTCTGAGCCGCGCGATGGTTGCCGAATACTTCCCCGGCATGATCAGCCGCATCAGCGGCATCGGCGTGCACGGTGTGCAGCGCAACGCCGAGGCGGTGCATGCCCGTGGCTGGGAGAGCGGCCTTGACGTTCTGCCCATCGGCGGCTTCTACAAGGCGCGCAAATCCGGCGAAACCCATGCCTGGGAAGCCACATCCATGCACATGCTGCAAATGGCGTGCAATCGCGCGTCGTTCGAGATGTGGAAGCAGTATTCCGCCAAGATGCAGGCCAACCCGCCGATCCATCTGCGCGACCTTCTCGATATCAAGCCGCTGGGCGAACCGATCAAGATCGAAGAGGTCGAAAGCATCACCTCGATCCGCAAGCGTTTCGTGACGCCGGGCATGTCGCTGGGCGCGCTCAGCCCCGAAGCGCACAAGACGCTGAACGTCGCGATGAACCGCATCGGCGCCAAGTCGGACAGCGGCGAGGGCGGCGAGGATCCGGCGCATTTCGTGCCCGAACCGAATGGCGACAACCCTTCGGCAAAGATCAAGCAGGTGGCATCGGGCCGTTTCGGCGTGACCGCCGAATACCTGAACCAGTGCGAAGAGCTTGAGATCAAGGTCGCACAGGGTGCCAAGCCCGGCGAGGGTGGTCAGCTTCCGGGGATGAAGGTCACCGATCTGATCGCGCGGTTGCGTCATTCGACCAAGGGCGTCACGCTGATTTCGCCGCCGCCGCATCACGATATCTATTCGATCGAGGATCTGGCGCAGCTGATCTATGACCTGAAGCAGATCAACCCGCGCTGCAAGGTGACGGTGAAGCTGGTGGCGTCGTCCGGGGTGGGCACCATCGCCGCCGGCGTTGCCAAGGCCAAGGCCGATATCATCCTGATCTCGGGGCACAATGGCGGCACGGGCGCATCGCCGGCCACTTCGATCAAATACGCCGGCCTGCCATGGGAAATGGGCCTGACCGAGGCGCATCAGGTTCTGGCCATGAACAACCTGCGCGAGCGGGTCACGCTGCGTACCGATGGCGGCCTGCGCACGGGGCGAGACATCGTCATGGCGGCGATGATGGGTGCCGAGGAATACGGCATCGGCACAGCGGCGCTGATTGCAATGGGCTGCATCATGGTGCGCCAGTGCCAGTCGAACACATGCCCGGTGGGCGTGTGCACCCAGGATGCCGCGCTGCGGGCCAAGTTCACCGGCAATGCCGACAAGGTCGTCAATCTGATCACCTTCTATGCCCAGGAGGTGCGCGAGATCCTGGCCTCGATCGGGGCGCGGTCGCTGGACGAGGTGGTCGGCCGCGCCGATCTTCTGACCCAGGTCAGCCGCGGATCGGCGCATCTGGACGATCTGGACCTGAACCCGCTGCTGATCACTGTCGATGGGGCGGCCCGCATCACCTACGACCGCTACAAGCCCCGCAACCCGGTGCCCGATACGCTGGATGCCGAGATCGTCCGCGATGCGCACAGGTTCCTCGAGGATGGCGAAAAGATGCAGCTGAGCTATGCGGTGCAGAACACGCACCGCACAGTCGGCACCCGCACCTCCAGCCACATCGTCAAGAAGTTCGGCATGAACAACGCCTTGCAGGCGGATCATCTGACCGTGAAACTGCAAGGGTCGGCGGGGCAGTCGCTGGGCGCATTCGCGGTCAAGGGGCTGAAACTGGAAGTGTCGGGCGATGCCAACGACTATGTCGGCAAGGGCCTGTCGGGTGGCACCATTGTGGTGCGGCCGCAGCAGATCAGCCCGCTCGAGGCGGAACGCAACACCATCATCGGCAACACGGTGCTTTATGGTGCCACGGCGGGCTATCTGTTTGCCGCCGGCCGCGCCGGCGAACGCTTCGCGGTCCGCAACTCTGGTGCGCATGTGGTGATCGAAGGCTGTGGCTCGAACGGTTGCGAATACATGACGGGCGGCGTCGCGGTGATCCTCGGCGATATCGGCGCCAACTTCGGTGCCGGGATGACCGGTGGGATGGCCTATCTCTACGATCCTGATGGCCTGGCGCGTACCATGCTGAACATGGAAACGCTGGTTGTCGGGCGGGTCGAGATGCCCCATTGGGAAGCGCAGCTGAAAGGCCTCGTCGAAGCGCACCTGCGCGAAACCCGCAGCTGCAAGGCCGAAGGGATCCTTCAGCATTGGCAAATGGAACGGGACAATTTCCTGCAGATCTGCCCGAAGGAAATGCTGGTGCATCTGCCGGTTCCCTTGCAGGCCAGCGATACCGCGATGCCCGCGGAATGATCCGCCGACGGGGGCGCCAACATGGCGCCCCCCTTGCCGCGTCGCGGGGTGTGGCAATGCACGGCGCGTCTGCGTATAGCTGAGCGATGGCAAGACGGGCCCGAAAAACCGCACCGACAAATCACCGGCGACGGTTCCGCCCATTCGCCTGGGCGGGCTTTTTCGTGCTGCGCGCGACCACCATTGCCATCCTGGGAACGCTGGCGCTGGTTCTGGTGCTCAGCGTCGTCAATCCGCCGGTCACCTACTACATCTGGAGCGAACGGCAGCGTTTGGGCGCGGTGGACAGGCAATGGGTGCCCATCGAATCCATCGCGCCGGTGATGGCGCGTTCGGTTGTGGCCGCCGAAGATGCGAATTTCTGCCTGCACTGGGGTTTTGACGTGGATGCGATCCGCGCCGCGCTGGCGGCGGGCGGTGCCCGTGGCGGCTCCACGATCAGCCAGCAGGTCGTCAAGAACGTGTTCCTGTGGCACGGCCGGACCTGGGTGCGCAAGGCGCTCGAGGCGGCGATCACCCCGGCGGTCGAGGCAATCTGGTCAAAGCGGCGCATCATCGAGGTTTACCTGAACGTCGCCGAATTCGACGAAGGCGTGTTCGGCGTCGAAGCGGCGGCGCGCCGGTATTTCGGGATCGGCCCCGATGCGCTGAGCCCGCAGCAGGCGGCGCGGCTGGCGGCGATCCTGCCCGCGCCCAAGGCCCGCTCGGCATCGGCTCCGTCGCGATCGGTGCAGCGCCGGGCCGATGCGATCATGGACGGTGCGCAACTGATCGCTCGCGATGGGCGTGCCGCCTGTTTCGAGGATTGAATTGCGCGCCGGGGCGGGGCATCTAGGATGCGACCCCGCATTCCGTTTCGAAAGCATCGCCTGATGGCCAAACTGTTTCACGTCCCTCTTTCGCCATTCTGCCGCAAGGTCCGGCTGAGCCTGGCGGAAAAGAAGATCGAAGTGGAGTTGGTCGAAGAACGCTATTGGGAAGCCGAGCCCGATTTCCTGCGCCGCAATCCCGCTGCCAAGGTGCCGGTGCTGCGGCTTGACGGGCGGTTCCTGGCCGAAAGCGCAGCGATCTGTGAATACATCGAAGAAACCCGGCCCGATCCCGCGCTGATGCCCCGCGCGCCTGAAGAACGTTACGAGGTGCGCCGGCTGGTCAGCTGGTTCGACGACAAGTTCCACAACGAAGTGACATCGAAGCTCTTGTACGAAAGGGTGAACAAGAAGGTCATGGGCAAGGGCTATCCCGACAGCGCCAACGTCAAGGCCGGTGCGCGGGCGATCAAGTATCATCTCGACTACATGACGTGGCTGCTGGATCACCGCAGATGGCTGGCCGGCGATGTCATGACCCTCGCGGATTTTGCCGCCGCCGCGCACTTTTCATCGCTCGACTATATCAGCGATGTCGATTGGAACCGTTCTTCCGTGGTCAAGGACTGGTATGCCAAGATCAAGTCGCGTCCGGCCTTCCGTTCGATCCTGGCCGATCAGATCTGGGGCTTTCCGCCGCCGGCGCATTATGCCGATCTGGATTTCTGAACGCGCGCCGGGCCCCGGACCGGCATGAGCGTTGCGCTGAAACAGCGGCTGGTGGCGGCTGCGCGGGCCGAAGGGTTTGTCGATTGCGGGCTGTGCCGGCCGTCGGCGGTGCCCGAGGTGCCGGCACGGCTGCGCGCCTTTCTGGATGCGGGATACCATGGCCAGATGGCATGGCTGGCGGAACGGACCGCATGGCGCGCCGATCCCGCCGCGCTCTGGCCCGAGGCGCGGACCGTGATCATGCTGGCTGAAAGCTATGCGCCGCGTCACGATCCGCTGGCCGTGTTGAACCACCCGGATCGCGGCGCGGTTTCGGTGTACGCGCAGGGCCGCGACTATCACGATGTGGTCAAGAAACGCCTCAAGCGTCTGGCGCGTTGGCTGATTGCCGAAGCCGGCGGCGCGGTCAAGGTGTTCGTCGATACCGCGCCGGTGCCGGAAAAGGCGCTGGCGCAGGCGGCCGGGCTGGGCTGGCAGGGCAAGCACACCAACATCGTCAGCCGTGATTGGGGCAACTGGGCGTTTCTGGGCGCGATCTTCACCACGCTTGATCTGCCGGTAGACACGCCCGAACACGATCATTGCGGGTCGTGCCGCGCCTGTCTGGATATCTGCCCGACCGGTGCCTTCGTGGCGCCCTACCGGATGGATGCCCGGCGCTGCGTCTCGTATCTGACCATCGAACACCGCGGCCCGGTGCCGGATGATCTGCGCGCGGGGATCGGCAACCGGATCTATGGCTGTGACGATTGCCTTGCCGTCTGCCCGTGGAACAAGTTCGCCGTGGCGGCATCCGACCTGCGGTATCACGCCGATGATCCGCAGCCGCCGGCGTTGGCCGAACTTGCGGTGCTGGACGATGCCGGTTTTCGCGCGCGGTTTGCCGGTTCGCCGATCAAGCGGATCGGGCGCGACCGCTTTGTGCGGAATGTCCTTTACGCCATCGGGAATTCCGGCATTGCTGCACTGCGCGGCGTTGCCGCCGGCCTGATGACGGATCCGGATCCGGCGGTGGCCGACGCGGCGCGCTGGGCGGTCCGGCGGTTGGCGCCATGACCGGCCCCGCGGCCCGTGCGCAGGAAAGGAGAGGCGGCCATGGCGATCCTGTTGGGTGTCGATACAGGTGGAACCTATACCGATGCGGTTCTGGTCCGCGATGACCGTGAGGTGATTGCCAGCGCCAAGGCCCTGACCACCCGCGCCGATCTGGCGCTGGGGGTGCGGGCGGCGATATCTGCGGTTCTCGGCCAAAGCGGCATCGATCCTGCCGCCATCGCGCTGGCGTCGCTTTCGACGACACTGGCCACCAATGCGCTGGTCGAAGGCCAGGGCGGCCGGGTCGCGTTGATCTACATCGGGTTCCGCGCGCAGGATCTGGAAAAGCACGGGCTGGCGGCCGCGCTCAAGGGCGATCCGGCGCTGGTGCTGGATGGTGGGCACACCCACGCGGGGGTGCCGGTGATGCCGCTGGACCAGCCGGCGCTGCGATCGTTTCTGACAGCGCATCGGGGTCAGGTTTCCGGCTATGCCGTGGCGGCCCAGTTCGCAACGCGCAATCCCGCGCACGAACGCGAGGCCGCGCGGATGATCGCCGATCTGACCGGCGCCCCGGTCACCTGCTCGCACGAGCTTTCGGCGCGGCTGAATGGCCCTAAACGGGCGATCACGGCGGTGCTGAACGCGCGGTTGATCGGGATGACGCACCGTCTGATCGGGCGGACACGCGACGCGCTGGACCGGCTGGGTATTGCCGCGCCTCTGATGGTGGTGCGCGGCGACGGGGCGCTGATGTCGGCGCAGCAGGCGCGGGCGCGGCCGATCGAAACCATTCTCAGCGGCCCGGCCGCGTCGATCGTGGGGGCCAGATGGCTGACCGGGGCGCGCGACGCGCTGGTGTCCGACATCGGCGGCACAACCACCGATGTTGCCGTGCTGCGCGACGGGCGGCCCGCCATCGATCCGGCCGGCGCGCAGGTCGGCGCCTTTCGCACCATGGTCGAAGCGGTTGCCATGCGCACCACAGGCCTGGGCGGCGACAGTCAGGTGCATGTCAATGCCGCGGGCCTGGCCGGGGGGATTTCGCTGGGGCCGCGCAGGGTTCTGCCGGTTTCGCTGCTGGCCCATGAGGCGCCCGATGCGGTTCTGCCCGCGCTCGAACAACAGTTGCGTGCCACGGTGCCCGGCGAATACGACGCGCGGTTCGTGCGTGCCGTGCCCGGAATGCAGGCCGAAGGTCTGGCCCCGCGCGAAGCGGACCTGCTGGGCCGGCTGGGCGACACGGTCTGGCCGTTCGATCGGGTGCTCCGCAACCGCATGGAACACAACGCCCTGGCGCGGCTGATCGACCGCGGCCTGGTGCAGGTGGCCGGGCCAACCCCGTCGGATGCAGCGCATGTGCTGGGTATGGTCACGGCGTGGAACCGGACGGCGGCGGGGCTGGCGCTGACGCTGCTGGCGCGCAAACGTGTCGGCACCGGCGATCAACTGGCTGCCGGGCCCGAAGCGATGGCCGGCATGATCGTCGCTCAGCTGACCCGGCAGACCGCCCTCGCGCTTCTTGAAACCGCCTTTGCCGAGGATACGCCCGACTTCGGTGTGCCGGCGGCCGATCTCGCGCGGCATGTTCTCACCCATCGCGGGCTGGCCGGCCATCGCGGCCTTTTGGCGCTGGATGTGGCGCTGAACCTGCCTGTGGTGGGGCTGGGCGCATCGGCGCCCGCCTATTATCCGGCGGTGGGCGAGGCGCTGCGGTGCCGGATGATCCTGCCAGAGCACGCCGGCGTGGCCAATGCCATCGGCGCGGTGGTGGGCCGGGTAACGATGCGGCGCAGCGGCACCGTGACGGCCCCGTCGGAAGGCCGGTTTCGCGTCCACCTCGACAGCGGCCCCGAGGATTTCACCAGTTCCGAAGAAGCATTGCAGCGGATCGAAGCGGCGCTGCGGGCCGCTGCCAGCGCCGATGCCGCCGCCGCCGGTGCCGAGGACATCGACGTTGCCGTCACCCGCGACATCCGCACGGCCCGGCTCGAGGCGCGCGATGTGTTTGTCGAGGCCATGATCACCGTCGAGGCCAGTGGCCGCCCCCGCGTCGCCACCGGCTGATCCCGGCGGCCGCCATCTCGTTTCGCCCCATGACCGACGAAAGGACCGGACATGTCATCGCCTGCCCTCCTGCGGCTTGCCGCGCTGGTGTTCGCCGCGGTTTCGCTGGTTGTCGTGGGCGACACGGCGGGCAAGCTGCTGACCTCGGGCGGGGTGGATCCCTTCGTGGTGGCATGGTCGCGCTTCGCGCTGGCGGCTCTGGCCTTCTTGCCGTTCAGCGGACTGCAACGCGCCGAACTGCACGCGCTGGGCGACGGACGGATTGTGCTGCGGGGGGTTTTCATCGCCGGCGGTATTACCTGCATCCTGACGGCTTTGCGCAGCGAACCCATCGCCAATGTCTTCGGCGCGTTTTTCATCGGGCCGGTGGTGTCTTACGGGCTGGCCCTGCTGGTGTTGCGCGAAACGCCGTCGCCTTCGCGGGCCGTTTTGCTGGGGCTGGGGTTCTTCGGTGTAATGCTGGTGGTAAAGCCCGGTTTCGGTGCCACAACGGGTATACTCTTTGCGCTGGGCGCGGGCGTGTTCTATGGTTGCTACCTTGCCGTGACACGATCTGTCGCCGGGCGCTACCGGCCACGTTTCCTGCTGTTGTCGCAACTGGTTGTCGGGGCGGTGGTTCTGGCGCCCTTCGGGTTGCGCGCGCCGATGCCCGATCCCGATGTCGGGCTGGCGCTGCTGATCGGCATCAGTGCGTTTGGATCGGCGGCGGGCAACTATCTTCTGGTCCGCGCCAACCGCATCGGCGAGGCGACATTGATCGCGCCGCTGGTCTACAGCCAGCTGGTTTCGGCCACTGTTCTGGGGGTTGTGGTGTTCGGTGACTGGCCAGATGCCGTCGCCCTTACCGGCCTTGCAATCATCGCCGCATCGGGGTTCGGATCGCTCTGGGTGTACCGGCGCCAGTCGGCGGGCACCGGTTGACACCGGGCCGGTGCCGGGTGACGCCCCGCACCGGCCCGGTGCCGCGTGTCATTCCGCCGCGCTGCGTTTCGGCAGAACCCAACCGGGGCGCACGAAATGGCAGGTATAGCCGTTGGGGATCCGCTCGAGGTAATCCTGATGCTCGGGCTCGGCCTCCCAGAAATCGCCCACCGGCTCGACTTCGGTCACCACCTTGCCGGGCCACAGCCCCGATGCATCCACATCGGCGATGGTATCCAGCGCGACCTGCCGCTGGGTTTCGTCGACATAGTAGATCGCCGAGCGATAGCTGAGTCCGCGATCGTTGCCCTGACGGTTCGGCGTAGTGGGATCGTGGATCTGGAAAAAGAACTCCAGCAGATCGCGGTACGTGATGCGCGCCGGATCGAAGACGATTTCAATGCCTTCGGCGTGGGTGCCGTGGTTGCGGTAGGTTGCGTTCGGTACATCGCCGCCGGTGTAGCCCACGCGGGTGCCCAGAACGCCCGGACGCTTGCGGATCAGATCCTGCATCCCCCAGAAACATCCGCCTGCCAGAACTGCGCGTTCTTGTGTCATGCCACGTCCTCCACCTGATCGAGATAAGCGCCGTATCCTTCGGCCTCCATGTCGTCGCGATGCACAAAGCGCAGCGACGCCGAGTTGATGCAATAGCGCAGGCCGCCGCGGTCGCGCGGCCCGTCGGGGAACACATGGCCCAGGTGGCTGTCGCCATGGGCCGATCGCACCTCGGTTCGGATCATGCCCATCGTGCGGTCGCTGAACTCGCGCACATGGGCGGGTTCGACGGGCTTGGTGAAGCTGGGCCAGCCGCAGCCGCTTTCATATTTGTCGGCCGATGCGAAAAGGGGTTCGCCCGATACGATATCGACGTAAATCCCCGGTTCCTTGTTGTGCAAAAGTTTGCCCGTGCCGGGGCGTTCGGTGCCCGACTGCTGGGTCACATAGAACTCTTCCGCCGACAGTGCCCGAATGGCATCGGGATCTTTGGTATAGGTTGGCAATGCATCCTCCGTCGTTTCGCTTTGTCCTATATGTGGAACTGAAACCGGAAAAACCAAAATGAAAAATCGGTGTTGTCCTGGTGCTGCCTTTGATCCGGCGGCGGGGCCGGCCCGTAAAACCGGGCAAACAGGAGGATACAGCCATGCATGCCCTGACGACATGGATATTGGCCGGGGTTGCCGCCTTCGGTCTGGCCACCGCGACGCTGGCGACGCCAGAGCGCGGCATGACAGGAACTTTCGCGTCCATCGATGGCGGAACCCTGGCGCTGGAGGATTGGCGCGGTCAGCCGGTTCTGGTGGTCAACACCGCGTCAAAATGCGGGTTCACCGATCAATACGCCGGATTGCAGGCGCTTTACGATGCCTACCGTGACCGCGGGCTGATCGTTCTGGCCGTACCGTCGGACGATTTCAACCAGGAGCTCGAGGATGCCGCGGCGGTCAAGGCGTTCTGCGATCTGAACTACGGTCTCGATCTGCCGATGACAGACATCACCCATGTGCGCGGCGCCGATGCGCATGAATTCTATGCCCGCGTCCGATCCGAAACCGGATGGCAGCCGGCATGGAACTTCAACAAGATCCTGATTGCCCCCGACGGGACCGTTGCGGGCACATGGGGTTCGACAACGCGGCCCGCGTCTCAGGTTCTTCGGCGCGCGATCGAATCCGCGCTGCGGTAATCGAGGTCAGCCGCGCCGCGCCGCGTCCAGTGTATCCTGCAGGAAAAGCTGGATGCGCGCGGGGTCGAGTTCGGCAACGATGCGGCCCAGTTCGTCCTCGCCGCGGCGTGCGATCAGGGTTGACCGGCGTTCGACCCGCAGGCGCTGGGCCATTTGTGAGGGGCCGTAAGTGTCCCAGTCGATATCGACAAAGGTGATGTACCGCGCATAGTCCGGATTGGCCGCCTTGATATCGGCGATGATCTCGCGCTTGATCTTGCAGGTCAGCGACCAGGTGGCGTTGAAGTTCAGGATCGCGGTCTGCCGGGTTTGCGAAAGATCGCCGATCATGCCCGGCGTATAGATTGTGGCGCGATACGAGGCATGAAGCGGCGTCGCGGCGAGAGAGGCGATGCCCAGGGCGATGAAATGTCGGCGGTCCACGTTCGAATCGTCCTGTTTGACAAGGTTCGCAATACCTTAGCCATCTGCGGCGGAATGTCACCCGCCACCCGTGCCAAAGCCCGCGATTGTGGCGCGGTTGCCGCAGCCGGGTCAGGCGCGGGGTGGCTGGCGCGCGATCTGCACGGCCAGGATGCCGCCGGCGATGATCGCCACCCCCAGAAGATCGAGCGGCCGCAGCGCCTCGCCCAGGATGATCGCGGCGATGGCGACGCCAAAGAACGGGTTGAGAAAGTGAAAGGTCGCCGCGCGCACCGCGCCGATGCGATCCACCAGCATGAACCATACCAGCGTCGCCGCCAGCCCCGGCACCAGTGTGGTATAGACAAAGGCAAGTGCCAGCGGCCAGTTGGGCCGCAGCACCGGGGTTTCAAGGGCCAGGGCGGCAGCGAACAGGATCGCCGATCCCACCAGCATCTGAAGACCGACGATCATCATGAAATTGCCGCCCGATGACGCTCCGCGCATGCTGAGCGTGGCAAATGTCAGCGCGAGCACACCGATGCCGCAAAGCGCAATACCATAAAGATCGACACCCGATGTCATCCGCGCGCCCATGATGAGGGTGACGCCGGCGATGCCCGCGATCAGCCCGATCATGGCCAGCGGCCGCAGTGACTCGCGGAAGATCAGCCAGCTGGCCAGCGCCACCATGAGGGGCATCGTCGATGCGATGATCGACGCAAGCGACGCCTCGATGGTTTGCATGGCGACGAAGTTCAGGCCCAGGTACAGCGCGTTCTGGCATAGCCCGAAGATGAACGTCGCGCGCCACTGGCCGCGTGTCAGGTGCCAGCTTTGGCCCATGGCGCGGGCGATGGCCACGCCGATCAGGCCCGAAATCAGAAACCGCAGGGCCAGCGAATACAGCGGCGATGCATCGGCGACGATGATCCGCGCGGATGTGAAGGCCGATGACCACATGAAGGCAAAGGCCAGCCCCATCAGGATTGCGCGGATGTCCATTGCCGTCTCCTGTTTCACGAGGCGTGCTTAACAAAGCAATGTGGGGGGCGCCAGAGCCTGTTGCAGGCGGGGCGCCGGCCAGTCTTTGGCCGGTCGCCTTTTGCGCGGGTTCGGCCAGCGGCCACAGGGGCGGTCGGCCCGCCGCGCGTTTTCCGGATCAGCCGTTCACGCTGTCCTTGAGGGCCTTTGCGATGGTCATCTTCACGACCTTGTCGGCCTCTTTCTTGAACTGTTCGCCTGTTGCCGGGTTGCGCACCATCCGCTCGGGGCGCTCACGGCAATAGATCTTGCCGACGCCCGGCAGGGTCACGGCGCCGCCGCCGGACACTTCCTGGGTAATCAGGTTGCACACCGCGTCCAGCGCCATTCCGGCGGCCTTCTTGTCGGTGCCCATTTCTTCGGCCAGCGCGGCGACGAGTTGGGTTTTTGTCATAGGTTTTGCCATTTTCTGGTCTCCTTCGTCCGCCCGATGTCTAGGGCCTGTGACATACATTGTAACGGAATGTTGTGTAGCAACACAACGAATAGTGGCATTGTGCAAGGGAAAAACGCCCATATTCACCCTGTTTCCACTGGTTTCAGAGAAATGCCGTCTCGTCAAACGATCTGAGTTTGCGGCTGTGCAGCCGTTCCAGAGGCATGTTGCGCAGCCGTTCCATTGCCCGGATGCCGATCCTCAAATGGCGCGAGACCTGCGTCTTGTAGAAATCCGATGCCATGCCCGGCAGCTTCAGTTCGCCATGCAGCGGCTTGTCGGATACGCACAGCAAGGTGCCATAGGGCACGCGAAACCGGAAGCCATTCGCCGCGATCGTCGCGCTTTCCATGTCCAGCGCCACCGCCCGCGACTGGCTGAGACGCTGGACCGGGCCCGACTGGTCGCGCAGTTCCCAGTTGCGGTTGTCGATGGTGGCCACGGTGCCGGTGCGCATGATCTGTTTCAGGTCGTACCCTTTCAGGGCCGTCACCTCGGCCACCGCGTCTTCCAGGGCGATCTGGATTTCCGCCAGCGCCGGGATCGGCACCCAGAGCGGCAGATCGTCGTCGAGGACGTGATCCTCGCGCAGGTAGGCATGGGCCAGCACGAAATCGCCCAGCGCCTGGGTGTTGCGCAGGCCGGCGCAGTGGCCGACCATGATCCAGGCATGCGGGCGCAGCACAGCGATGTGATCGGTGGCGGTCTTGGCGTTCGATGGCCCCACGCCGATGTTCACCAGCGTGACACCGGATCCGTCGGCGCGTTTCAAATGGAAGGTGGGCATCTGCGGCTGCTTGTCCGAAGGCGGCAGCGGTGCGTCCGGGTCGGAGATCTCGGCGTTTCCGGTGGCCACGAAGCTTGTATAGCCGCTGTCGGGATCGGCCAGGCAGGCGCGCGCGTAGGCCTCGAATTCGGAAACGTAGAAATGGTAGTTGGTGAACAGGACGTGGTTCTGAAAATGCTCAGGGTCGGTCGCGGTGTAATGGCTGAGCCGCGCCAGCGAATAGTCGATGCGCTGGGCGCTGAACAGCGCCAGAGGCGCGGTGCCTTCCATCGGCGTGTGGGTGCCGTTCACGATGTCGTCGTTGGTGGTGCTCAGATCGGGAACGTCGAAGCTGTCGCGCAGGGTGAAGCGGGCGGCGCCCTCCTGTGGCACCGTGATCGCGCCTTGCCCCTGAACCGCGAAATGCACCGGGATCGGTGTACCCGATGGGCCGATCTGAACCGGCTGGCCGTGGTTTTCCAGGATCAGGCCGATTTGCTGCGTCAGATAGTTGCGGAACAGATCGGGCCGGGTGATCGTGGCGGCGTAGGTACCGGGCACCGAGATATGTCCGAACGACAGGCGGCTGTCGACCTGCGCATAGCTGTTGGTGGTGACACGGATCTCGGGATAGAAGGCCCGGATCCGCGCCGCGGGGGCGCCGTTGTCCAGCGCCGTTGCGAAATGCCGGCCAAGAAACCCGACCGCCTCGGCATAAAGCGATTCGAGCCGCGCCACCGCCGCCGCCGGGTCGGTAAAGCGTTCCGGCGCCGGGGCGTCCGGTGTTTCGATGCGGGTCATGTCAGCGGCTCGAACAGCGGGATCTTTTCAAAGCGCCTTACATCCACGAGGCCCAGGTCGGAAATCCGCAGTTCCGGGATCACCACCAGCGCCAGCAGCGAATGTTGCATGTAGGCGTTGTTCAGGATGCACCCCGCTTCCTGCATGGCCGCGATCAGCCGATCGGCGCTGGCGGCCACGTCGGCGGCGGGCCGGTCCGACATCAGACCGGCGATCGGCAGTTCCACCAGCGCCTGTTCGGCCCCGTCGCGGAACAGGGTGATGCCGCCACCGACCTCGGCCAGACGGTTGGCGGCCAGCGCCATTTCGGCGCGGTCGGTGCCGACCACGATCATGTGGTGGCTGTCGTGCGCAACGGTCGATGCCATCGCCATCCGCCCGGTATAGCCAAAGCCCGAGACGAAGGCATTGGTGACACCGCCGGTGGCGCGGTGCCGTTCGACCAGCGCGATGTGGCAGACACCGTCGGCCGGCTCGACCAGTCCGTCGCGCACCGGCAGATCGGCCTTCAGCGCCTTGGTCGGTGCCTGGTTCTCGACCACGCCGATCACGTTGGCACGCACCGAATTCGCCCCGGCGGGGGCGGGCACGCGGAAATCCGCGGCGCCCAGCACATGGCCCAGCCGCACCGTGTCGCGGGCCCGCGCGGGCCAGTCGAGATGCGGGCACTCCACTTCGCAGCGTCCGTCGCGGGCCACGGTGCGGCCACGGGCGATCACGTGCTCGATCGGCAGGGTGGCCAGATCCGTCGTCAGGATCACATCGGCGCGGCGCCCCGGTGTCAGCGACCCGATCTCGCGCTCCATGCCGAAATGCGTGGCGGTGTTGATCGTCGCCATCTGCAGCGCGACCAGCGGATCGCAGCCACAGGCAATGGCATGGCGCAGGACACGGTTCATGTGGCCTTCACCCACCAGCGTGCCGGAATGGCAATCGTCTGTGCAAAGGATCATGTTGCGCGGGTCCAGACCCTTCCGCGTGATCGCAGTGATCTGGCTTTCCACGTCGTACCACGCGCTGCCCAGCCGGATCATCGCGCGCATCCCCTGCCGCATCCGGGCAATGGCATCCGCCTCGCAGGTGCCCTCGTGATCGTCGGCGGGCCCGCCGGCGACATAGGCGGCGAAATCCGGCCCCAGATCGGGCGAGGCATAGTGTCCGCCGACGGTCTTGCCGGCCCTCTGGGTCGCAGCGATCTCGGCCAGCATCGCGGGGTCTGACCGGGCGACGCCCGGAAAGTTCATCATTTCGCCAAGGCCCACGATGCCGGGCCAGCGCATTGCCTCGGCCACGTCCTCGGGCGTGATCTCATAGCCCGTGGTCTCAAGCCCCGGTGCCGATGGCGCGCAGGACGGCATCTGGGTGAAGATGTTGACAGGCTGCATCAGCGCCTCGTCATGCATCATGCGCACCCCGTCCAGCCCCAGAACATTCGCGATCTCGTGCGGGTCGGTGAACATCGTTGTGGTGCCGTGGGGGATCACCGCGCGGGCGAATTCGGCCGGGGTGAGCATGCCGCTTTCGATGTGCATGTGGCCATCGCAGAGGCCGGGGATCATGTAGCGCCCGCGCGCCTCGATGATCGCGGTGTCGGGGCCGGTGCAATGGCGCGCATCCGGAACCACGCAGGCGATGCGCCCTTGGCGGATGGCTATGTCGTGGGCGGGCAGGGTTTCCCGGGTGTGGACGTTCACCCAGATGCCGCCCCGGATCACCGTATCGGCGGGCGCGCGCCCGGCAGCCACGGCGATCAGGTCGGCGGCGACATCGGGCCAGGCGGGAAAGGCAGAAGTTGTCATGGTGCCATTTGTGCGCAGCCGGCGACGCGGCGCAAGCCCTGACGCGGCGGCGACTGGCGCGCCGGCGCGAAAGTGCTAGGTTTCGCGCGGAAAGGGGCCCGCCCATGATCGTGATCGCGCCAAACCGGGTGATGAACCCGGCCGCACTGGAAACCCGCAACGTGCCGAAACGGATGCTGGGCCGGATCGCCGTGCTGCCCCGCGGTGCGGGATGGCGGGTCTGGCTGCGGCTGGCCTTTGAAATCCAGTTGCTGCGCTTTCTCGTGCCGCTGATTCCCTTCGTGGTGGCGATGATCGTCTGGCCACATCTGGCGCTGCCGATCAGCCAGGCGCCGATCCCGATGATGCTGGTGATCGGCCTGGTGGAAACGCAGGTGCTGTCGCTGTCGCCCGAAAGGCGGCGCGCCATGCTGTCGGCACAGGAGGCGGACCGGATCCGCGATGCCTTCCGCTTCAACGCCCGGCGGGTGCTGACGCGCATCGCCGCCCACCGGGATCTGCGCGAAGGCGAACTGCACCTCGTGGTTGAACAATCGCTGCTGGCGCGAGTGCGGCCTCTGACCCTGGTGTCTTTGCAGCAGGCCGAACCGCGGGCGCGGGTTCTCGATGTCGATGCGACCGAACAGGCGATCATCGCCACCCTGTTTTCCGAAGGGCTGGACGCGGCGGCGCTGCACCGTCTGGCGCTTTGTGAAAACGAGGCGCTGCGCCAGACGGTACTTGACCCGGCGGCGGTGTCGGCGCACGCCCGAATGGCCGCGCGGATGGCCGCATCATGACCGTGAATGCAAACCCGGTGTCGGCCGGTGAGGCGCTGGAGGTGCTGCGCGCGGGATGGGCGGCACAGGCGGCGGGCGGGTTGCGCGCGTCGTGGATGCTGCACGGCCGGCCCGGCATCGGCAAGACCCAGGTGGTGCAGCAGCTGGCCCGCGAGATCGGCGCGACGCTGTTCGATCTGCGGCTGACCACGATCGAGCCACAGGATCTGCGCGGACTGCCCTATTTCGATCACGACACCCGCAAGACCGTCTGGTACCGCCCCGAGGATCTGCCCGACGATCCGGCGCGCCCGTCGATCCTGTTTCTCGACGAGCTGACCGCCGCCTCGCCCTATCTGCAACCCACGGTTTACGGGCTGTTGCAGGAACGGCGGGTCGGGCGCCACGTCCTGCCCGACACGGTGATGATCGTCGCCGCCGGCAACATGGTCGAGGATGGCGCCGTGGCGCATGACATGGGCACCGCCCTGTCCGACCGGCTGATCCACCTGCTGATGCGGGCGCAGGCGGACGACTGGCTGACCCGCTATGCCGGACCGCGCGGGCTGCACCCGGCGGTCACCGCCTTCGTGCGCGCGCGGCCCGATCTGCTGGACACCACCGAAGACAGCCTGCGCCGGGGCGACACCATTGCCTGCACGCCACGCGCCTGGGAACGGGTCAGCGACATCCTGCACGCGGTGCCCACCCGCCGGTTGCGCGCGCCGATGATCGCCGGAACCCTGGGCACGGCGGTGGCCGCCGAATTTGCCGTGGTGGCCGACGACGTGGCCGCATCTGTCGATATCGAAGGGCTGCTGGCGGCTGCGCCGGGCGCGCGCGCGGCGCTGTTTCCCGCGTCGCTGCATGGGCTGAACGCGGCGGTCTTCGGTCTGGTCGGGCGTGCCGACAGCCACCATGCCGGCACCGTCGCGGATGTGATCGCCGCGATCCGTCATCTCGACCGGGCGCGCCCCGACATGGCCGCGCTGCCGCTGGGCGAACTCTGTGCGCTTGGTTTCGAAATGCTGCTGGCAAGGGCGCTGGCCGAAGGGTTCGAGGATGAAATCGCCCGTTCGGCCGGCTATGCCGCCTATGCCGCCGAGCGCCGCGCGGCCGGTCTGGACTGATGGCCGTGGCGGGCCATGCCCTGCGCGCGCGCCGTGCGCTGGCGCATCTGCCCGAGCACGATCCCGCGCTGGCCATGCTGGCGCTGTGGTGCCGGCACCGCGATGGCGAAACCACGGGCACGCGGGGCGTCACGATCTGCTATGGCCCGGATTTCGAAGCCCTGCCCCTGCGTGAACAGATCGGCGTTCTGGGCCACCACGTCCTGCATGTTGCGCTGCGCCACAGCGCGCGGATGGCGGCAATGGCCCGACGCGAGGGCGATGCCTTCTCGCATCAGGGGTTCAATCTGGCGGCCGATGCCCTTGTCAACGCCACGTTGACCGCGGCGGGCCATGCGCTGCCGCGCCCGGCAGTCACCCTGGCAACGCTGGCCGAAACGGTTCTGGACGATCATGAAACCCGTCTGGCCGACTGGGACGCCGAGCGGCTGTACCTGCGGCTGGCGCGCACCGGCGGATCGGGCGCGGAAAACCGGCAGTCCTACGCCCGCGCGTACGATTTTCGGCCGGATCTTGACCGCGAAACCGACGATACGTCGCAGGCCGCGGACTGGCAGGGCCATCTGACGCGGGCGCTGGACGCGGGGCGCCGGGCGGGGCGTGGCATCGGCCTGGTCGCGGGGCAACTGGGCGATCTGCCGTTGCGTCCGACCCCGTGGGAGGCGCATCTGCGCGGCCTTCTGGCGCCCGCGCTTAGCAGGGTGCCGCGCCGCAGCCATGCGCGGCCGGCGCGCGCCTGGTTGGCCGCCGATTCGCATGCGCGCCGGGCCGGCGGGCCGGTGCCGGCGTTTCAGCCGGGTGCGCTGCGCGATGCGCGCCGGCCGCGCGTCGCCGTCGGCCTGGATACCTCGGGATCGATCGGCGACACGGTGCTGCGCCGGTTCGCCGGCGAACTGGCCGGCATCGTCCGCCGCAGCGGCGCCGAGACGCATCTGCTGGGATTCGACGACACCGTGCACACCGAAGCGCGGCTGGACCCCGGTGCGCTGGAACAGGCGCTGGCGGCGTTGACGGTGCGGCGCGGCGGCGGCACGGACTTCACCGAAGTTCTGGCCCGCGCGCGCGCTCTGGGCGCATCGGCGGCGGTGATCCTGACGGATCTCGACGGCGGCTTCGGCCCGTCACCGGGACTGCCGGTCATTTGGGCGGTTTCGGCGCCCTGCGGCCCGACACCGCCCTTTGGCCGCCTGCTCGATCTTGGCGGCTGATCGCCAGACCGCATAGCCGATTGCCAGTCGCCAAAGCATGATGCAAAGTGGTTGTCCGGTCGGTCAATATTGCGGACCAAAGACCGCCAGAATCATGACTTTGAAAGATAAAATCGAATGCGATACTCTTTGCCCGATGGCCGCGTGGCTTTCTATTCCGACACCTCATTCGCCCTGACCGGCGCCGATGGCGCGGTGCTGATCGACAGCACGACCATCGAGGCAACGGGATCGCCCGGCCGCATCAGCATCATGGGTCTGAAGGCCACCGAAACCGGTGGGCTGCGCGTCTATTTCCACGAGGATCTGTTTCAGCGCAACGAAGACGGCACCATCTTCTATCAGGATTACGACGCCGCCGGCGCGCCTGTCGGGGCCTGGGTCACGGTGTCGGAACAGTTCCACACCTTCCCCCAGGTGCGGGCCTCGCTGCTGACGCTGGAGAACGGCACGATGCTCTATGCGGCCGACATCCTGCATGCGCCCGATCCGGCCAACAACTTTGTCGGCGCGCTCTATCCGACGTCGTTTCTCAACCAGATCTATCCCTATGCCAGCGCGCTTGCGCCCACGGCCGACGGCTTTGTCTGGGCGACCGTCGCGAACGCCGACAGCGAGGCGGCGGCGCGGCTGCATTTCTTTGACAACGCCACCAACCGGATCGCGGTGGACGTCGCGATCGGCAGTGCGCTGCACCGCCCGATCTCGTCCGGCTTCGCCGCGCGGCTGCACGCGGTGGACGTTGCGCAACTGGAGAACGGATCGGTCGTGGTGGCCTGGGCCTCCGACCTGTTTCCCAACGGCCGCTTCGAGGCGGGCACCCAGTCGCAGGGCATCTACATGGCCATTCGTGGCGCCGATGGCACGATGGTTCTGCAAGAGGCCGCCGCCGAAGCAGGGACCGGGCTGCAGGTGCAGGAAACTCCGCGGGTCTTCGCGCTGAACGGCGGAAACTTTGCGCTGGTGTTCCAGAACCGTCCCGACGGAAATTCATCGCTGAACAGCGATCTTTATGTGCGCACCTATTCGCCCACCGGCCAGCAGATCAGCGAACAGATCTACAGCCGGGGGCAGAATTCGCCGTTGCAATACGTCGATGCCGTCGACATCGAGATCACCCCCGCCGGCGTGGTGCAGTATTTCGACAATAACGCCAATGGCGTGTTGTCGCCGCTGGCGCTGGACGGGGTGGCCCCGCCCGAGGTGGTGCGTGTGGAGGGGACGGCCGGAAACGACATCCTGGCCGGAACGACCACCAGTGAAACCATCGAGGCGGGAGAGGGTGACGACACGGTCTCTGGCGGTGGCGGCAACGACACCATCAATGGCGGCGCCGGCAACGACGCGATCTTCGGCGACCGGTTCGATGTGGGAGATTTCGCCGATATCTCGGCACAGGTCTATCGGCTGTACCAGGCCACGCTGGACCGTGCGCCCGATACCACCGGCCACGCCGACTGGGTGCAGAAACTGGCCTCGGGCGCGTTGAACCTGGCCGAGGTGGCGCTGGGTTTCGTGGCCTCCGCCGAATTCACCCAGACATACAGCACGCTCAACACCGCGCAGTTCATCGGCCAGATCTATCAGAACGTTCTGGGCCGCGAGGTGGATGCCACGGGCCTGTCGGGATGGTCCGCGGTTCTCGAGAACGGCGGCACCCGTCAGGATGTGGTTCTGGGCCTTTCAGAAAGCACCGAGTTCAAGAACGCCAGCGCGCTGAGTGCGCTGAACTTCACCGAGGCGCGGTCAGAAACGGTTTGGGCCGACGATCTGTTCCGGCTCTATCAGGCCACGTTGGACCGTGCGCCAGATCTGGCCGGGCTGCTGGGCTGGTCTGGCCAACTGGGCAACCAGGCATCGTTTCTGGACATTGTTTCCGGGTTCGTCGGGTCGATCGAGTTCTCCAATACCTATGGCTTGACCACCGACAGGGATTTCGTCGGCCTGCTTTACCGCAACGTGCTGGGGCGCGACGCCGACGAGGCGGGTTTCGATTTCTGGACCGGGCAACTGACCGGCAATACACAGAACCGTGCCGAAGTGGTGCGCGGATTTTCCCAGAGCACCGAATTCGTCAATGCAACCTCGGCCGCGCTGAAGACATGGATGCGCGATCTGGGCATCGACGACACGATCAACTCCGGCTCGGGAAACAACGTTGTGACCGGCGGCAGCCTTGCCGACCGCTTCGTGTTCACCCGTGGCGACGAAGGTACGACCCGCGTGGCCAATCTGGAATCCTGGGATCAGCTGAATTTCCAGAATTTCTACCAGGTGGCCGCCGATGCGCTGCAACAGTTCCGCCAGGTCGGTACCGATGTGGTGCTGGAGGACTACGGCATGCGGGTGATCCTTGAGGATATCCAGCTGTCGGATATCACCGCCGACATGCTGATCTGACGCGGCAGGCCGGTGGGGCGGCGGGCGGGCCGGCGCGCCGCGCGCCGGCCCCTGCCGGGCAACGGGCCAGAATTCGCTTCGGGATAACGGGCGCGGGTGCTAGACAGGCGGTGCGCCCGAAAGATCGCGAGCCCGTTGATGATTACGCCCCTGTCCCAGATTTCCTCGCGCGGCACCTTCGCTCTCGAATTCCGGACACCGGGCGGCGTCAACCTGTTCCCTTCGGCCGCCGCGCTGGACCAGCCTCTGCGGTGGTCACTTTCCGATCTGTTCGACCCGGCGATAGACCTGATCGACATACCGCCCGGCGCCGGGCCGCTGACCGGCACCGCCACCGCGCGTTTCGATGCCGGGCTGCAATTCACCTACCCGACCGCGGCCAGTTTCGGCGCGCTCGACTATGACCTTGGCCTGCAGTTTCTTGGCGATACGTCGCGCTGGGACGGCGCGGCGGTGCGTTATGCCTTCGGGCCGGCGCGCACCGAGGCCGAGATCTCCGGCAGGGTGATGGGCGCGCCTCTCAAGGTGGAACTTTTCGCCAATGCCGGCATCGATTATTCCGACCTGACAATTGACCTGCCGCCGCTCTTCGGGCGCGCGCCGTCGCGCATCGACATCGGCACCGGATCGGTGCAGATCGCCGAGCCGGGCAGCGAACCCGCGCTGACGCTCTATGACAGCAACGCGGCGGGGTCGAATGGCGATCTGACCGGGTCGCGGCAGATCGTCGTGGCCGACAACCTGATCGACATCATCCTGAACGGCGTCGAGGAACAGGCCTTTCGTCTGACCGCCGATAACGGTTTCACCTATCCCGGCAGCGGCCCCCGGCCCGGACTGAACACGCCGGCCGATATCCTCGCGCCGGGGCTGAGCGGCACCTTCACCACCCAGCCGATCATCGACGGCCAGCTTGACCTGGATGCCATCGCCCAGACGCTGACCGAGATGGTTGCCGCGGGGATCGTCACCGCGGGCGCGGCCGGGCCTGCGATGGTTGCGCATTTCGTCAAGAACGGGGTCAGCGACTATCTCGAGATCAGCCTGGTGGAAAAGCTGCTGGACCTGGTCGCGCCGAACGATTCCACCGCTGCCCTCGCCAAGTCATTCCTGCGCAAGATGCCGGTTTATGGCGATGCCGAACTGGTGCTGTTCGATGTCACCGCAAACCTGGGTCTGCGGCTGGAACAGGATATCTCGTTCGATCCGGAAATCACCTATACGGTGCAGATGGGCGATGTGTCGCGCAGTGCGCCTCTGGATGCCGAGATCCGGTTCTCGGATGCCGAGGTGGATGCGCTGGCGCCGGGCGAACGGCCGACCATCGCCTTTTCAATGGGCGGCACGCTGACATCCGACCTGCGGCTGGCGCCGGTCGCTTCGATCGGGCTCACCGGGCTCGAGGCCAAGTTGCAGTTCAAGACGGGGGCGATCCTGTCGTCGGTCGGCGTGGTGCCAAAGACCTACAATTACAGCCCCGGTGCGTTGTATTCACAGAAGGTGCCCGAGAACGGGCTGAGCATGGGCAGCGGGATCACGCTGCAGAGCATCAGCACACCGATCGATCCGATCGTTCTGGATCCGGTTGCCGTTCGTCTGACCACGCTGACACCCTTTGCCGAGGACACCCCCGAACCGGTGCCGGTGGGCGATCCGCTGTTGCTCAGCCGCGACAACCCCACAGTCATTGGCAATGACGCGCCCGACCTGCTGCGCGCCGCGCCGGGCGTCACCTTTTTCCAGAACGTTCTGGTGATGGACGGGCGCGGCGGCGATGACATCCTGCGGTTTGTCGATCTTGACCCCGAGTCGACGCTGACCCAGATCGGCGGCCCCGGCAATGACAGGATCGAGGCCAGCGGCCGGGTCGAGGCGGGCACCGGCGACGACACCGTCGAGGTATCCATGATCAGTTCGAACGCCCGGATGGACATATTCCTGGGCGCCGGCGACGATCACCTGCTGACTTTCGCGCCGAATGGGACGGCGGTGCGCCATGTCGATGCGGGAGAGGGCAACGATACGCTGTTTGCCGTGGGCGCCGTGCCGTCGCGCGCCGATCTTCTGACATCCGAACGTGGCACGGACGGCATCCTGCTGCTGGGCGATGGCGACGACATGGTGATCGGGGCCTCGGCGGATTTCGTGGATCTGGGCCCGGGCGACGATCTGATGCGCGGCGGCGCGGCCGCGCAGCTGAGCGCCTGGGTCGTCGAGGGCGTCAACGCGGGCACCGGCAACGACACCGTTTCACTGACGCTGGCGCGGTTGGACGAGGGCGAAGATACCCGCAGCGTCCTGATCGACGGCGGCGACGGCGCGGATGTTCTGACGGTGCAGGGGCTGGATTTCGGGCCCAGCACCGACGACGCCCGCGACGTTCTGGTGCTGGGCGGTCTGGGGGACGACGAACTGGTTCTGTCGGGCATCGCGGCGGGTGGCGATGGTGGCGCCGGCGACGACAGGCTGCGGGGCGAAACCTTTGCGACGCTGTCGGGTGGCGCCGGCGATGACAGTCTGGTGCTGGGCGAGGACGCCAACATCGCCCGCAACATCACCGATTACGATACGCTGGCCTTCGCTCAGGGGCGCACGTCGGATCTGAACGGCGGGGCGGGGCGCGACACCATCGTGGCGCTGATCGAAGATACCGGCTTTGACCGGCGCGCCGGTCTGCGCGCCGATGGCGGCGACGACGACGACCTGATCGCCGATCACCTTGGCCTGGCGCGCGACGCGGCGAGTCTGCGGGCCTATATCGCCGCCGGCGACGACCTGCTTGCCGGTGGCGCGGGCAACGACAGCGTTCATGCCGGGGCGGGCGCCGACACGTTGCTGGGCGATATCGGCGACGATCTGTTGACCAAGCTCAGCGGCGATGCCTCGATCGACGCGGGCGCGGGCGACGATACCGTGATCCTGTCGTCGCGCGGCGGTCTGACGACGCCGGGCGACCCGGACCTGATGCTGAACCGGCTGCAGGGCGGGATTGTCACCGGTCTGGCCGAGGGCGGCGCCGGAACCGACAACCTGTATCTCGACCTGGCCCGGCTGTTTTCGCAAACGCCTGTGTTTACCCGGCGCGACGCAGTCGCCCATACCGATGCGCCGCTTCCATACCGCGAGGATCTGGCCGATGCGCGGCAGGTCACCGGGATCGAGATTTCCTACGATACCCCCACCTCGGGCCGCATCACCTATCTGGGAACCCTGGGCGGCGCCTCTGTGGAAACCCGCCTTGGAACGCTGGATTTTTCAGGTTTCGAAACGCTGGAATTGCTGGGGCTGAGCGAACAGGACCACCTGCGCGCCTTTGCCAGTGGCGCGGTCAGCGTGGATTTCTCGGGGCTGGGGGCCAGCCACGCGACGGACGTGACCGAACGCGCCGACCGGATCGAAAGCTACTTCGACAGCAACTTCGGCGTGGCCGGGGCGCGCGGCACCCTGACATCGACGGTGCTGCAAGGCCGGATCGAAGCCTGGGACACCGAGACGCGCCTGCCGGTTGATCTGCGGTACTCCGGAGTGCTTGCCGAAGCGACCGCCGAACGCCTTTCGCCGCTGCATCCGGCCACCACCGAGCGCACCGAATACGATGTGCTGGCTTCGGTCACGCCCGTCGCGCCGCCAGACCCGCGCGACATCGTCGCGGCGGCGGGTGGCGCGGGCGCGCCGGTTCTGGGCACCCAGGCCGCGCCGGTCATGTTGCGCCCGAACATAGCCCGGCAGCTTCAACCGTCCGATCTGCCGGTGTCCGGGGGCGACGGCGACGCAGGCGATCTGTTCTACCGCCTGGTGGATGCGCCCGATCTGGGTTTCGTCGCGCGCGATGAAACGATGATCGCCGCGGGCGACGGGTTCAGCGGGCGGGAGCTGGCCGAGGGGCGGGTTGCCTATGTGCATATGGCCGGCGCGCCGATCCTGCGCGACACGGCTGTCTTCGAGGTCTACGACGCCGCCGGCCGGCTTGCATCCGGCGGTGCCGGCGACGGGCGTTTGCCGCTCGGTTTCGATATCGACGCTTCGGTGCGCATCCCCGGCACGCTGTCTTCGCCGCAGGCCGCGATCGCCCGCGACGGCAGCGAAATCACCGAGATCCTGTTTCGCGCCGCCGCCCCGGTTTTCGGCACGCAGTACATCGAACTGGCCGCCAGCGGCCCCGCCGCCGAAGCCTTTGCCGGGGTGCCGCTGGTCGTGGTCATCGAACATGGCCAATCGGTGGGGCGGCTGGAAATCGGGGCATTGACGCCGGTGAACGCGGGCCCCGATGCGCTGATCCTGACGCCGGTCGGCGGCTCGCTGGGGCTGGACACCGGGGCGGTTGGCGCGCTGCGCCTTGCCGCGGTGGATCCCGCGCAGATCCGGGCCGAAGGCACCGGCAGCGCGTCCGACGATAAACTGCTGGGCGATGTCCTGCCGGTTGCGCATGTTCCCGAGATTTCCGGGCAGGTCTATCGGCTGTACCTGGCGACACTGAACCGCGAGGCGGATGTGACCGGGCACCGCGACTGGAGCACGCTTCTCTTCACCGGCGAACGCAGCCTGCCGCAGATCGCCGAGGGTTTTGTCGGATCGGTCGAATTCCAGAGCACCTACGGCGCGCTGGACGATGCCGGTTTTGTCGCGTTGATGTACCGCAACGTCCTGGGGCGCGCGCCCGATGCCGACGGATTGCAGGGGTGGCTTGGGGCGCTGGCCGCCGGGGCCGACCGGGCCGATGTGGTTCTGGGCTTTTCCGAAAGCCCCGAGTTCGGGCAGGCGACGCAGCCGCGTGCCGAATCTTTCGCCCTGACGCACACGGCGCAGCTGTGGTCGGACGATGTGTTCCGGCTGTATCAGGCGACCCTCGCGCGCGAGCCCGATCCAGGCGGTTTCGCGCTTTGGGTCGCACAGCTGGGGCAGGGCACGCCCTATGCCGATGTGGTGGCGGGCTTCGTCGGTTCGCCCGAGTTCCAGGCGACCTATGGCGCGCTGGACAACAGCGGTTTTGTCGATCTGCTTTATCGCAACGTTCTGGACCGTGCCCCCGACGCGGCCGGGCGTGACGGGTGGCTCGGCGTTCTGTCCGGCGGGGCCACGCGCGCGGAAGTCGTGCGCGGCTTTGCCCAGAGCCCCGAGTTCGTCGATGCCACGGTGCCGGATCTGGTCCGCTGGATGCGCGGGCTGGGCGACGACGACCGGATCGAGGGGCGCGGCGGCATCAATGTCATGGCCGGCGGTTTCATGTCCGACACCTTCGTTCTGCGCCCGCGGGACGAAGGCGATCACCGCATTCTCGATCTCGAACCCTGGGATCGTCTGGACCTGTCGGATTTTCTGTATGTGCAACCCGAGCGCGCGTTTCAGTCGATGCACGAGGACGGAGACGACGTGGTTTTCGCCGATCTTGGCGTCACCGCGCGCTTCATCGACACCGCCCTGGCCGATATCACGGCGGATATGTTGATTCTCTAGCCGATTGTGCCGCCCCGCAGCGATTTCGTTCAGCGGTTGTTAGGGGGTTTCTGCCATTTCTGGCCGCGGTTCAGAGGGAGCGCGACGCGGACATGAAACTTCGATTGGTTATGGCGGCCATTATCTTGCCCCTTCTGGGTCTTGCCAGCTTCTATGCGTGGCTGTCGGTGCAATACGACACGAAGATCGTGGCCGATGCGCAGGTCACATCCGAAACCGCCCTTGAACAGACGCTGATCAACGATCTGGTTCATCATTTGCAGAAAGAACGCGGGTATTCAGCGGGTTATATTGCCTCGCAGGGCCGTAACTTCGGCGCCAACCTGTTGCGGCAACGCGATCAGACAACCCTCAGAATCCCTGCCGTTCTAGGTGAAACCGCCGGGGTCGCCGCGATCTATCCGGCGGCATTCGGACGGGCGACCACCGCGCTTGAACGGATCGAAAGGGTCCGCGCGCAGGTCGATGGCTTCGAAATGACGGTGCCGCAGATGGCGGGGTTTTACACAGGGCTCATCGGCGATTTGCTGACACTGGCCTATCCGGCGGGCACCACTGCCCTGGCCGGCGATCTCTCGCGGCTGAAGGACATCCGGTCGATGCTGGCTGCGGTGAAGGAAAGCGCGGGCCTTGAACGGGCGACCGGATCCGCCGGGATCGGGGCTGGGTTCACGCCGGGGGCGATGGCGCGGTTCAACCAGTTGCAGGGCGCGCAGGACGCCTTGCTGCACACCGCGACACAGCACGCCAATTCGACGGCGCTGCGCGACCGGCTTGAGGCGACGGCCCAGTACAAGGCGGTGGCGGCGGCCCGCGCGGATATTCAGCAAGCCGTTGCAGACGGCGTCGCCCCGGCACTGACCGCCCCGGCCTGGTTCGATCTGTCCACGGGCTGGATCGAAGTTTTACGGCAGGCCGAAACCGATCTGGCTCAGGACATCGCCAGCCTGGCGTCGCAGCATATCGAAGTGAGCCTGGCCAATCGGCGCACCCTGCTTGTGATCGGTTTCGTCTCGCTGATCGCCGTCGGATTGTTCGCGATTGGCAGCTTCGAGTGGATGATCTGGCGCATCCGGCGCCTGACAGATGTCGTCTACGGTTTTGCCAAGGGCGATTTCGGAAAGTTCGTTCCCAGTATCCAGCGCAAGGACGAAATCAGCCTGATGGCCCGCGCGATCTACCATTTCAAACAGGAAACCCTCGCGTTGCGGAAGGAAGCCGAAGACATGAAGGCGGCGGATGAGGCTTCGCTCAATCAAAAGCACGGCGAAGTGGTCGCTCTGGTAACAGAAGGGTTGGCGGCCCTCGCCCGCGCCGATCTGACCTGCCATTTCGACAAGCCGCTGGATCCCGCCTATGATGCCATTCGCCTGGATTTCAATTCGGCCTCCGACCGCCTGCGGCAGGTGCTGATGTCGATTTCCGAGACTGTCTCCGAGCTTGACCGATCGTCAGCCTCGATGAAATCCGCGGCGCGCGATCTTGCGGCGCGCACCAACGAACAGGTGGAAACCGTACGCGACACCACCCAGAGAGTGGGTGCATTGACCACCCAGACCGAAGCCTTTGGGCAAGAAGTGGACACCGCCGCCGCGCTGGCCGCCAACGCCCGCGAAGCGGCGGTCAAATCCGCCGACCTGATGCGCACCGCTGTCGATGCGATGGGCCGCATCCGCCAATCTTCCGAACAGATCGGACAGATAATCTCGCTGATCGAAGACATCTCGTTCCAGACCAACCTTCTGGCGTTGAATGCCGGTGTCGAGGCGGCACGCGCAGGGGATGCGGGGCGCGGCTTTGCCGTCGTTGCCTCCGAGGTCCGCGCGCTGGCGCGCCGCGCCGGTGACGCTACGACCGAGATCAAGGCACTGGTGGATTCCAGCGGCCAGCACGTTCTGGAAGGCGTCGGGCTGGTCGATCGCACGGGGTCCGCGCTGGAGGAGATATCGGTCGAGATCGCGCGCGTCGACGATGTGCTTGGCCGGGTGTCGAGCGGGTCGCAATCGCAGATCGCCGAACTGCGCAACCTGTCCGGTTCGATGACAGTGATCAACGATCTGGCCGCGAAGAACACCCAGATGGCCGATGAAACCCGCGATGCCTCATTGCAGTCAGCACAACGGTCGGGGCACCTTGCCCGTCTGATCTCGGATTTTCGTCTGAAGCCGGGGCGATCCGCCGACGGTGGCGTGCGCCGGGCCGCATGATCGCCGCCAGAGGCCGCCCGGACACAGCGGCGGCCCGTCAGCTTTGATAGCGGGTGGTGCCGCGGCGATTGGCGCTGATCGGCAGGCTGACATGCACCGGCTCATACGCCCGCTGAGCACAGTCCTGCCGCGGGCAGATGTGACAGTTGATCCCGATCCGGGCCACGTTCGACTCGTCGTCGAGGTTGAACGGCGCGGCATAGCCGATGCGATGGACATGCTGGCGCTCGCATCCGAGGGTCACCACCAGCCTGCGCGGAGACGTCAGCCGCCCGGCGACCGGCCGGCTTGTGGTGCGGCTGACGGTGAAGAACTGGCCGCCGTCCGGCATCTCGACGATCTGGGGAACGATCATGCCGGGAACGCCAAAGGCGCTCTGGATGTTCCAGACCGGACAGGCCCCACCCTGCTCGGCCAAGGCAAAGGGCGTTGCGTTGAACCTCTTGGTGACGTTGCCGGCGGTGTCTATCCTCAGGAAGAAGAAAGGTACCCCCTGCGCTCCCTTGCGCCGCAGGGTCGTCAGCCGCTGGCTGACCTGCTCGAACGACACGGCGAAATGCGTCGCGATGCGGTCGATGTCATACCTGCTGTCCTCGGCCAACCGGTGGATGGATTCGTAGGGCATCAGGAATGCCGCGGCAAAATAGTTGGCCAACTCGACCCGGCATCTTTCACGGCCACCCGGCGAGGCAATCGCGGCATCCTTGACAAGATCTTCCAGCAAGCCGCTGCAACTGACCAGGGCAAGAACATGTGCAAGCTGGAAGTTCCGGTTGATCTGATCCAGTGCCTCGGACAGCCGGATCTGGCGGCTGTCCGCATCAAAGATCCGCAGGCTCTGGCCCATCCGGTCAAGCCCGATGACCTGAACATCCAGCCGGAACGTATCGCGCAGATGACGTTTGAGGCTGGCGTAGATGTCTTCGTCGGGTCCGCCGACAGCGGCGCGCGCGGCCTCGGCCGCGGTTTCGAGAGCCGGGAAGTGATTGTCGTGGTTGCGAAAGAAATTGTGAATGGCGGTTTCCTGCCGCAGCATCTTCATCGCGGCCAGATCCTCGCCGGCGCTGAGCTTGCGGAGCGTATCGAGCAATGCATGGTGGTCGCGGTGCAGATGCATGAAAAAGCGCACCAAATTCGGCGCGTGGTCGAGGGCGGCGCGCAGTTCGATCAGATCGGGCGCGGCTTCCGCGAAGATCGGATCGCGCACGCAATTGCGCAGATCCGCCAGCTGCGCCGCCGAACTGTCCTGAACCAATGTGCCCGCATCGACACCGTAGGCCTCGCTCAGCGCTATTAACACCTTTACCGACACACTGCGCTGGTTGTTCTCAAGCAGGTTGACGTAGGCCGGGCTGATTCCCAGTTTCCGGGCCATTTCGGCCTGAGTCTGGTTATTCGAAAGCCGGATCTGGCGAAGCTGCGGTCCAATCAGTGTTTTTGACATATTACAATTTTACAAATCATGCTGTTGTTATGGCAATAATTAACATGAAAACACGAATGGTGGTGGAATTTTATTTCGTGCGCGATATGTCGCATCTCCAGGGCGATAGCGTGATCACGTCAGGCGTGGCCCGAAGGACAAGGGAGAGGACAAAATGAACAGCAAATTTACACGGCGGTTTGCGATGGCCGTTGCGGCTTCGGCCGCGTTTCTGGCCGCAGGCCCCGTGGCCGCGTCGGACTGGCAGCCGCAGAAGCCTGTCGAGATGGTTATCATGGCCGGGCAGGGCGGCGGCGCGGACCGTCTGGCGCGACTGTTTCAGTCGATTATCCAGAAGGAAAACCTGTCCAGAATGCCGATCCTGCCGGTGAACAAGGGTGGCGGATCCGGTGCCGAGGCGCTGCGTTACCTCAAGGACAAGACCGGCGACAACCATGTGATCATGGCCACGCTGAACAGCTATTACACCACGCCGCTGCGCACCGACATCGGTGTCAACATCGAGGAATTCACCCCGATCGCCCGAATGGCGCTGGACACCTTCGTTCTCTGGGTCAACGCCGACAGCGACATCCAGACCCTCGACGACTATGTCGCCGCGGTGAAGGCATCGGGCGGAACGTGGAAAATGGGTGGCACCGGCACTGGTCAGGAAGACAGCCTGGTCACCGCGATGCTCGAAAACGAATTCGACATCAAGGTTACCTATGTGCCCTTCAAGGGCGGCGGCGATGTTGCCAAGAACCTGGTCGGCGGGCATATCGATTCGTCGGTGAACAACCCCTCCGAGGCGCTGGGCTTCTATCAGGCGGGCAAACTGCGCCCCATCGCGGCCTTCACGCCCGAGCGTATCGGCGTCTTCCCCGAAACCCCCACGATGGCGGAACTGGGCCACGACCTGGTCTACTGGATGCAGCGTTCGTTTGTTGCGCCCAAGGGCATGGCCCCCGAGGCGGTCGCCTATTACACCGAGATGTTCGAAAAGCTGAACGCCTCGCAGGAATGGCAGACTTACACCACCGAGAAGGCGCTGCTGGCCGATTTCCTCACCGGAGACGCGCTCCAGGCGTATTTCCTGGAGGAGCGTGACAAGCACGGCGCGCTGCTGGGATCCATGGGCGAAGGTTCGTGATCCGACCCGGATCACACTGAAGCACAACGGGCGCGGGCATCGCACCGCGCCCCTTTTTTTCCGGACAAGAGACCAAAGAAATGTTGACCGCAGACCGAGTCATCGCGGCGGCCCTGATGGTGCTGTCGGCCTATTTCATGTGGCACGCCACAGCCCTGCCGATCGGGTGGAACGGACGCACGGGCGGCCCCGGCGGCGGTGCCTTCCCGTTCTGGCTGTCGGCGATCATGTTCGTCGCGGCGGGCGGCATCATCGTGCGATCGCTGCGTGTGCGAGGCGACGATTCCGGCCCCTTTTTCGATCCGGAAACGCTGCGTTCGGTGATTGTGGTGGTTGTCGCACTGGTGGTGACCGTGGCGCTTATCCCCTGGGTGGGGGCCTATATTGCGCTGCCTTTGTTCTTGCTGTGGTATCTGAAGATCTTTGGCGGCCACGGTTGGGTGCTGACCGGCCTTCTGACCGTGTGCACGCCGGTGTTCCTGTTCTTCTTCTTCGAAGTCACATTGAAAATCCTGCTGCCGAAGGGGATGACCGAACCCTGGTTCATCCCCCTTTACGCGCGTTTCTTCTAGGGAAGGCCAGAAATGGAACTGCTGGGACATCTGGCCGACGGCTTCGCCACCTCGCTGTCACCTCTCAACCTGTTCATCGTGATCATTGGCGTCACCGCCGGCCTGTTCATCGGCGCGATGCCGGGGCTTGGGTCGGTGAACGGCGTGGCGATCGTGCTGCCGATCACCTTCATCGTGCCGCCATCTTCGGCGATCATCCTGCTGGCGGCGATCTACTACGGGGCCATGTATGGCGGCGCCATAAGTTCGATCCTTCTGGGCATACCGGGCGCATCGACCGCGGTTGCCACCACTTTCGATGGCCGACCGATGGCGCAGCAGGGCAAGGCGGGGCTGGCGCTGATCGCCGCGGCCTGCGCGTCGTTCATCGGCGGAACGATATCGGTCGTGCTGTTCACGCTGTTCGCGGCGCCCCTGGCCGATGTGGCGCTGGCCTTCGGACCGGCCGAGGAATTCGCGTTGGTGCTGTTGGCCTTCACCACATTCGTTGGTCTGGGTGGTGACGACGTTCTGAAAACCATCATCATGATCTGCCTTGGGCTGGCGCTGTCCACCGTCGGGCTGGACCTGATCTCGGGGCAGCCGCGATTGATCTTCTTCGATCAGCCGGGCTTCTATTCCGGGATCAGCTTCCTGGTGCTGGCCATCGGCGTCTATGGTATCGGCGAGATCCTCTACACCATCGAAACCCAGAAGACCGCGCCCACCGTGACCCCGGCCAAGCTGACGTTCCGCGACCTCTGGTTCGGCATCCGCGAGATCAACCGCCTGTGGAAAACCATGAGCCTGGGGTCGTTCATGGGGTTCTTTGTGGGGATGTTGCCGGCCGCCGGCGCGACACCCGCGGCGCTGATGGCCTATGGCATCGCCAAACTGACGTCGAAAACCCCGGAACGCTTTGGCAAGGGGGCGATCGAAGGCGTTGCGGCGCCGGAAACGGCCAACAACGCCGCATCGACCGGCTCGCTGCTGCCGATGCTGACGTTGGGCATACCCGGATCGCCGACAACGGCTCTGTTGCTGGGGGGCATGGTGATGTGGGGGCTGGTCCCCGGCCCGATGCTGTTCATCGAACAACCCGATTTCGTCTGGGGGCTGATTTCGTCGCTTTATACCGCGAATCTGGCGGCGGTTCTGGTGAACCTGGCGTTGATCCCGCTGTTCGTCTGGGCCCTGCGGATGCCGTTCACGGTGCTCTGCGCGATGGTTTTCGTGCTGTGTCTGGTCGGCGGCTACGCGCCCAGCCAGAAGATGCACGACGTCTGGCTGATTGTGGGCTTTGGCGTTGCGGGCTATGTTCTGCGCAAGGCGGATTATCCAATGGCACCGCTGGTTCTGGCACTGGTGCTGGGGCCGCTGATGGAAAAGAGTTTCCGGCAGACGCTGATTGCCGAACAAGGCAACGTGATGGCATTTGTCGAACGCCCGCTTTCGGGCACCTTCGTGGCCATCAGTGTCGTGTTCTTTTTGCTTCCGCTGCTGAAACACTTAAAACGCTGGCTGAGACGCGATCTTTCGCCAGCTGAATAAAACCAAGAACGAGGAAGTCTTTCATGGAAACCACCCTGCAAGCGCTCATCGCCGGCGCCTCCGGCGACCTGCCCGCAATCGGAGCGCCGGGACGCGACTGGCTCAGCTATGACGGCCTGCGTGGGCTGACGGCGGAAGTCGCGGCAAGCCTCAGCAGCATGGGAATCGACGCCGACGATCGGGTGGCCATCGTTCTGCCCAACGGGCCGGAAATGGCCACGGCCTTTGCCTGCGTGGCGCAGGCCGCGACGACAGCGCCGCTGAACCCGGCGTATCGCCAAGAAGAGTACACCTTCTACCTTGAGGATCTGAAGGCCAAGGCGCTTCTGATCATGGCCGATTACGATGGTCCGGCGCTGGCCGCCGCCACTGGCCTGGGGATGCGGATCATCCGGCTTTCGGTGCCCGAGGCCGCCCCGGCGGGATATTTCACACTGGCCTCCGACGGCGGCGAACCGGCCGCCGGCCGCACGCCCGGCGCCGGGGACGTGGCGTTGATCCTGCATACGTCCGGCACCACGTCGCGGCCCAAGATCGTACCGCTGCTGCAATCGAACGTCGCCGCTTCGGCCCAGCACATCCGCGATTCGCTTATGCTGGAACCGACCGACCGCTGCATGAACGTGATGCCGCTGTTTCACATCCACGGGCTGATCGCGGCGGTGGCGGCATCGCTGTCGGCGGGCGGATCGATCTGGTGCGCGCCGGGCTTCGATGCCCTGCGGTTTTTCGGCTGGATGAAAGAGGCCAGCCCGACATGGTACACCGCCGTGCCGACCATGCATCAGGCCATCCTGACGCGGGCGGGGCGCAACAAGGACGTGATCGAGCAGGCAAACCTGCGGTTCCTGCGGTCATCTTCGGCGTCGTTGCCGGCGCAGGTGATGGTGCAGTTGCAGGAGACATTCGGCGCGCCGGTGATCGAGGGCTACGGCATGACCGAGGCGGCGCACCAGATGGCATCGAACCCCCTGCCGCCGCGTGCGCAGAAGCCCGGGGCGGTGGGTGTCGAGGCCGGGCCGAAGGTGCGGATCGCCCACGAGATCGAAGATCGCCTGACCGAGGGCACCGGCGAGGTGGTGATTTCGGGGCCCAACGTCACGCCCGGCTACGAAGGCAATCCCGATGCGAACGCCAAGAGCTTTTTCGAAGCCGATGGCGCGCGGTGGTTCCGGACCGGCGATCAGGGCGCCTTTGACGCGGATGGATACCTGCACCTGACCGGACGGTTGAAGGAAATCATCAACCGGGGCGGCGAAAAGATCAGCCCGCTTGAGGTGGATGGCATCCTGCTGGATCATCCCGACGTGGCGCAGGTGGTCACATTTGCCCTGCCGCACCCCAAGCTGGGCGAGGATGTCGCCGCCGCTGTCGTTCTGAAGGAAGGGTCGGAGGCCACGGAAAAGGACATCCGCGCCTTCGCGGCCGCGCGCATCGCCGACTTCAAGGTGCCGCGCAAGGTGGTGATCATGGACGAGATCCCCAAAGGCGCCACGGGCAAGATGCAGCGGATCGGGCTGGCCGAAAAGCTGGGCCTGACGCAGGACGCCTGAGCGGGATACCGGCCCCCGGAGGGGCCGGTGCCTCCGGCGGGAGTTTATCGGGCAAGATGAAGGGGGCCACGGCCCCGGGGAGTGAGACATGAAGATCTGTGTTTTCGGGGCCGGCGCGATCGGCGGCTACATGGGAGTGAAGCTGGCGCAGGCCGGTGCCGATGTCAGCCTGGTGGCGCGGGGGCCGCATCTGGCGGCGATGCAGACCGGCGGGCTGACGCTGATCGAGGAGAACGGCGCGCCACAGACCGTTCAGGTGACGGCCTGCGAGGATCCCGCCGAACTGGGCCCGCAGGATTATGTGATCGTCACGCTGAAGGCTCATTCGGTGCCGCCGGTGGTCGCGCGGATGCAGCCCTTGATCGGACCGCAGACCACCATCGTGAGCGGCGTGAACGGGGTGCCGTGGTGGTATTTCCACAAGATCGGGACCGATCTGGAGGGCACGCGGCTGCAAACCGTAGATCCGGGCAACGCGCAGTGGGACGGTTTCGGGCCGGACCGGGTTCTGGGCTGTGTGGTCTATCCGGCGGCCGAAGTGACCGAGCCGGGAACGATCCGGCACATCGAAGGCAACCGGTTCAGCCTTGGCGAGCCGGATGGCAGCCGATCCGAGCGTGCGCAGGCGTTGTCGTCGGCGCTGTCGTCGGCTGGTCTGAAGGCGCCGGTGCGGCCGCGTCTGCGTGACGAGATATGGGTCAAGCTGTGGGGGAACCTGTCGTTCAATCCGATTTCGGCGCTGACACACGCGACGCTGGATGTCCTGTGCACCGATGAGGGCACCCGGCCGGTGGCGCGCAACATGATGCTGGAAGCGCAGGAGATCGCGGAAAAGCTGGGGGTCAAGTTTCCCATCGATGTCGACCGGCGGATCGACGGTGGCGCGGCGGTGGGCGCGCATCGGACATCGATGTTGCAGGATCTCGACCAGGGGCGTCCGATGGAGATCGATGCGCTGATCGGCTCGGTCCAGGAGTTGGGGCGGATCACCGAAACACCGACGCCGACCATCGACACGGTGCTGGCGCTGACCAAGCTGAGGGCCCGAAGCGCGGGGCTGTACAATGGCTGATCTGCGGGAGTTCGGCGCATGAGCATCAAGAACATACTGGTCGCCTACAACGGCCTTCCGGGATCCGATGCGGCATTGTCCGGCGCGGTGCTGATGCAGCAGTATTTCGGCGCGCATCTGAACGGGCTTTTCGCCCATGGCAATCCGTTCCTGTCGCGGCAGATGAAGCGCACCTGGATGCCCAGCAAGGTGCAGCAGGCGATCATGGAAGCCGCCGACAGCCCAACAGCCGAGGTGGAGCGGAAGTTCAACGAAGCCTGCGCTGCCGTGCCGCCCGACAAGCTGCATTGGATCGACAGCGGCGGATCGGTGCAGCGGACCGTGGCGCGCTATGCCCGGCTGTTCGATATCACGGTTCTGGGGATGCACGAGGTGAACGCCGAACAGGGCATGTCGCATATTGAGATCCATCCCGACCGTGTCGCGTTCGACAGCGGGCGTCCGGTGATGACCTTTCCGGCCAACTACACCGGCAGCGTCTTTGGCGGGCGCGCTGTTGTGGCATGGGACGGTGGCCGCGCCGCCGCGCGGGCGCTGGCGGATGCGATGCAGATCCTCGAAACCGAAACCGAGGTGGAAATCGTGTCGGTCGGGCGGTCGCCCTTGTCTGATTCCATGCCCGGCATCGATGTGGGCATGGTGCTTGATCGCCACGAGGTGAAGGTGACGCTGACCGAACTGCCGCGCGAGCGGCGGCCGATCGCCGACACGCTGGTGGATCACTGCGAAAGGACCGGGGCCAGCCTTCTGGTGATGGGCGCGTATGAACATTCGCCGCTGCGCGAGGGGCTGATCGGCGGGGTCACCCACGACATTGCCTTGCGCGCGCGCTTGCCGGTGCTGATGAGCCACTGACCCGGGCGCGGGCATTGCGTGGCTGGCTGGCCCATGGCACATTCGGGCAGAGACGAGGGCACCGGATGCGGCTGGTGCCCTCATTGTTTTTGCCGCCGGGTGTTGTGCGCCGGGCCAGTTCGTCGGTATTGAATGACCCGTGACATGAAGTGGGTGCCCCTGGCGCCAAACCAGAAGCATTTTCACACCGCCTGGGGCCTCTATCCGGATCGTGCGACGGATTGCTCGTGTTTGCGGCTGCGGTGGCGCACCGACGTCGATGTTGCGATCTTCCGGCGGGCGCTGGAGTGTCTCGTTGCCTCGACGGATTCCTTTCGCCTGGTGTTTCGCGAGATTGACGGTGTTCCGTTCCAGGCTGTTGACGATACGATCCGCGCGGACCTGCATATTGCCGATTTCGCCCTGTCGGGCACGCCCCTTGCCGATGCTGTCGCCTGGCTGGATGCGTCGCGGTCCCGTCCCGTGGATCTGGCGCGCAGGAACTTCGAAACCTGCCTGGCGCGCTGTGGACAGGGCGACTGGATCTGGCAGGTCACCCAGCATCACACTGCCTGCGATCACTTCTCGCACGGGTTGTTGATCGAACGGCTGGACAGCATCTATCGGCACATCCTGGAAACCGGAGCCGATCCGGCGCCGGTCTACTCCTCTTACGTCGATTTCCTGGCGCGGTCCGGCGCGGGGCAGCGGCCGGCCGCGGACCCGGATGCGCCTTTGGCGGCCGACAATGATATCTGCCCGGCGCTGGGCCGGCGCGGCCGGCATCGGCCGGTTTCGGGTGCGACGGCGATGGTGCGCGAAGCCATCCGGTTTGGGCCGCGCTGGATCGCCGAGGCGCGTGCCGCCCTCGGTTTGCCAGAAACTGGCCGGCAGGCCGTGTTCCAGTCGCGGATCTTCGATCATTCCGTGGCCGCCGCCGCGGCGCTCACCGCGCGTTTTTCCGGCGATGCGCGGGTGGTTGTGGGAATCCCGAACCACAACCGCTTTACCGATGGTTGCGAGAACGTCGCCGGGTTGATCATGGATGTGAAACCCGTGGCATTCGACATTGGCCCCGACATGATCTGGCGGCAGCTGACCGAGTATGTGGGCGAAGAGGCCCGCCGCATCCTGCGCAGCCCACGGGAAGGGCGGGCCATCGTGCAGCATCCCTATCGTGTGACGATGAATTATCTCACCACGGGGTTCCCGGATTTCGCCGGGGTGCCCAGTGAAATGGTGCACCAGGATATGGTGGCCGATTCGATGGGGCTGGATCTGGGCCTCCGGATGCAAGTGTCGCCGGGGGCCGAGGCGGTAACGCTTTGTGCCGATGTCAACGCCGAGGTCGCGGCGATGATTTCGCCGGCGGATATCCTTATCGCCTTCCGGCAATGCCTTACCGCCAGCCTGAAGCGGCCGGAAACCGGGGTGGCGCAGACCGCTCTGGTAGACGATGCCGGGCGCGCCACCCTGCGGCAACGCACCGTCGCGGCCCATGAAACGCCGCGCCCGCCACATGCGACCGTGATCGACGGAATTCTGGCGCAGGCCGCGCGCAGCCCGGATGCGGATGCGATCGTGGAAGGCGCCACACGTCTGACCTATCGCGAGGTCGAAACGCAATCCGCTTGCATCGCGCGAAACCTGCGGCGGCTGGGTGTCGGTCCGGGCGACCGGGTTGCGATCACCCTGCCGCGTTCCGCCGATCTGATCCTTTGCATGTTCGGGGTCTGGCGGGCCGGCGCGGCCTATTGCGTGATCGATGCCGACTGGTCGGCCCCACGGCGCGAGGCCGCAACGAGGCTGCTGGGGGCCAGGACGGCGATCTATCGTTCGGTGCGCGAAACCTTTGGCCTGTATGACGATCTGCCGCGCGTCGCCCTGGCGGAACTGGCGCGCGAGAACGACGATGCGCACGACGAACTGCCGCCGGTCGACGCGCGCTCGGCGGCCTATGTGATGTTTTCATCCGGCAGTACGGGCGTGCCCAAGGCGATCTGTGTGCCGCATGACGGCCTGGCGCTCTACATGGACTGGGCGCATGAGATCGCGGGCCGGGACCGGCCATGGGATTGGGCGCTGGCATCGACCGCCAGCTTTGAGATCGCCCATCGCCCGTTCTTGTCGCTGCTGAGCGGTGGCGCGATACATGTGTACCCCGAGAACCGGAACACCGGCGTTTTCGCCCTGCGGCAGGTTCTCGAGGACGACCGGGTGGATTTCCTGTCGCTGACACCGTCGCATCTGCGGCAATTGATTCATCGGAACCACGCCTGCAACCGGCTGTCGACGCTGGTGGTGATCGGCGAAAAGCTGTCGGTCAAACTGGCGCGCGCGGCGCAGGCCGCTTTCGGGCCGGGTGTGTCGATCCAGAACTGGTACGGGCCGACGGAAACCGTGATGGCCACCACGATGCATCGGTTCGACCCGGCCGCCGACACCGGGGCGGCGGTTCCGGTGGGTGTTCCGGCGCCTTCGTCGACGGTGCAGATCTGCGATCCGCATGGCAATCCCGTCCCCGACGGGGTTCAGGGCGAGGTGCTGCTGGGCGGCTCGAAGATGTCGCTGGGGTATCTCGGAGATCCCGATCTGACGCGCAGCGTGTTCACCGATGATCCCGATTACCCCGGCGGATTGCGGTTCCGCACCGGCGATATCGGCTGGATCGATCAGCGCGGCAACCTGACAATTTGGGGCCGTTTGGGGGCGCAAATCAAGATCAAGGGCGGCTGGGTGCGGCTGAACGAGGTCGAACAGGTGGTCGCCGATTGCCCCGGTATCCGGCATGCTGCCGTGGTGGCCACCGGGGACGACGTGCCCGACGTGGTGTGTTTCTACACCACGGCAGGCGAAGACATGCCGCCCCGCGATCTGCGCCGCGCACTCAGGGCGCGTCTGGCCGGGCATGAGGTTCCGGGCCTTTGCGTCAACCTCGACAGCCTGCCGCTGACGGCGACGGGCAAACTGGACCGGCAGGCCTTGCAGGCGATGGCGGATGGCGGCGCCCTGGCCCGTCCCGAACCCCGCCCGGACGGCGCGGCGGCGGATCCGGTCGCCGAGGCCCTGACCGAGATCTGGCGCCGGGCGCTGCGCACCGACGAGATTGGCCCCAACGACGATTTCTTCGATCTTGGGGGCGATTCCCTGTCGCTCCTGCGGATGATACTTGAGGTGGAATCCACCCATAACCTGCGGATCACGCACGAGGATTTCGAAAGTGTTACAACCATCGCACGGCTTGCCCGGATGGTTGCACAGCGTGCTGCCGAGGCGCCGGAAAGCGCGCCCGAACCGGCGCGGCCCGCCGGCGTGGCCCCATCGCCGGCGCCCTCCGTCGTTGCGGAACCGGGCCCGATGGACGAAATCGCGCGGCGGATCATGACCGCCGCCTTGCAGTGGGGTGGCACCCCCAAAAGCGACGCTCTGCCGTTGCTGGCGTTCAACGCCGCGGGCACGCGGGTGCCGTTGTTCTGGTGTTTCAACGGCGAACACGAACCGCGACTGCTGGCGCAGGCGCTGGGACCGGATCAGCCTTTGATCGCCATGCGTTCGCTGAACGGGGTGATCGCGGACCGCGATGAAAAAATCGCCCGGTCGGCGGATCTGGCGCATGTCTATGCCGATGAAATCGCCCGCCTGCACCCGCGGGGGCCTTTGATGCTGGGCGGAAATTGCCAGGCCGGTCTGATCGCCGAACACATCGCGCGGGTCCTGCTGGGCCGGGGCCGCGAGGTGCGGCAACTGTCGCTTCTGGAACACACGCCCAGCCACGGCTATCCGGCGCGCATGGTCCTGATGTATGGCGCGCAGAGCAAACACTACAACCCGTTCCTGATGATGGAGAACCCCGATCGGATCTGGCGCGAAATGCACCGTGACGTGCATTGGGACATCATCGATGGCGATCATGGCCGGTACTTCGATCCCGAGAACCTGCCCTGCTTTGCCGGTACGCTGCTCAACCGGCTGGCGCAGGCGGCCGAGGCTCAGGCGGCCTGATCAGATCTCGATGTTGGCCGGAAGCTTCGCCGCGTTCACCCGCGCGGCATTCGGCAGATCGTTCCGCGCCGCGCGCTCGGCCGCCTGCGACGGGCTCAGCCCATGCGTCACCCACCTGTCGATCAAGCGTGCGCGCAGCACCTCGTCGGGCAGGTTCAGCCGGATCGAAAGATCCCAATGCCCCGCCAGATCCCGCCAGCCAGGCGCATCGAACAGCAGATAGTTGCCTTCGATCACCACCGTGTCGCAGTCGGAACCGATGCGCCCAGCGCCGGCCACGGCAATATCGCGGGTGCGGTCGAAGACGGGATGAAACACTTCTGTTTCGTCGTGCAGACGCGTGACCAGATGCAAGAACCCCTGCATGTCAAAGGTTTCGGGGGCGCCCTTTCGCGCCAGCATCCCGCGGTTTTCCAGTATCCTGTTGTCGAGGTGGAAACCGTCCATCGGCACCACCTGTGCGGGGCAGCCGCCGGCGTCAAGCAGATCGGCCAGGTTCTGGGCCAGCGTCGACTTGCCGCTGGCCGGCGGCCCGGCCAGCGCGACCAGCCTGCGGCGCCCGGCGCGTGGCGTCGCCAGCACCTGCGCGCTCAGGGTTGCGGCATCGGGGAATTCGCCGGTCATCGGTGCCACCCCGGCGCCGCCCGGTCGTTTGGTATGGTTTCACAGTTAGACATCGCCGCGATGCTAGGGCCGGTGCGCAGCAATCGCAACCGGTGCATGGCGCGCGAACCGCGCCGACGCATTGATAAATTCGCGGTTTCGCATATCTTTCGGGGGCGCATCGGGGCAAGGCAGACCAACCCCGCCCACCCCGCGCGCCGACGATTTGAAACGGGATCCCAACACCCATGCCCGAAACGGACTGGATCGAGAAATTCAGCGGGTTCAGCGACCTGCCCGAAGACACCAAGCGATACCTGCGCACGCACAGCCGCATCGTCCGGGTGCCCGAATCCACCACGATCTTCGGTCCCGGCGCTATTCCCGACAGCCTGATGTTGCTGCTGGATGGCAATGTCCGGGTGCAGCAGACATCCGAAAGCGGCCGCGACATCGTGCTCTACCGCGTCGAAGCCGGAGAAAGCTGTGTGCTGACAACCGCCTGCCTTCTGGCGCACGAGGCGTATTCGGCCGAGGGCATCGCGGAAACCCCTGTCGAGGCGGTTTCGATCCCGCGCGCCGCCTTTGACAGGCTGATGGCCACATCGCGCGAGTTCCGCGATTTCATCCTGATGGCCTATGCGCGGCGCATCACCGACCTGTTTCGCGTGATCGACGAGGTGGCCTTTGGCCGGATCGACGTGCGGCTGGCCGGGCGGCTTCTGGCGCTGGGCGGGTCGTCGGACGGGGTTGCGGCCACGCACCAGCAGCTGGCGACCGAACTGGGCACCGCCCGCGAGGTGATCTCGCGGGTGTTGCAGGACTTCCAGAAACGCGGGCTGATCACGCAAGCACGCGGGCGTATCGCCTTCGCCGATCGCGCGAAGCTGACAACGCTCGCGGCCAGCGGCTAGGGCCGGCGCGGCGGTTTTTCCGGCCCAGAGTGACAATATCACTGAGCCCGCCGGCCCATCGGCGTAACACTCGGGTGGTATTGATTCTGGAGGATCGTCTGATGACTGCAAATGTTGGAACACTTGACCGTGTATTGCGGGCGGCGCTGGGGCTGGCTCTGCTCGCGCTGGCCGTCTTTGGCGGTTTCCCGGCGCTGGATACGGCGCTGGTGAAGACCGGCCTGATCGTGGTCGGCATCGTCATGCTGGTCGTGGCGGCGACGCGGGTCTGCCCGGTCTATTCGGTTTTCGGCTTCAAGACCTGCCGGGCCTGACCGATGGAGACTGATTTCACGCCTTTCGCATCGCTGACCGGCGGCATCCTGATCGGGCTGGCGGCGACCCTGCTGATGGCCAGCCTTGGGCGCATCATGGGTGCCACCGGCATCCTGACCGGCCTGATCCGCCCGGCATCGGCGGATGAATTCAAATGGCGCGCGGCGCTTCTGGCCGGGATGGTGTCGGGGCCTGTGGTGGTTCTGTTGCTGACCGGGCAGATGCCCGCCGTCGAGGTGCCGGTATCGGTGCCGATGCTGGTCGTGGGCGGCATGATCGTCGGCCTCGGCGTTACCTTCGGGGGCGGTTGCACATCGGGGCACGGTGTCTGTGGCATGGCCCGGCTTTCGCCCCGTTCCATCGTCGCCACGGTGACATTCATGATTTTCACAGCAGTCACCGTTTTCGTGCTGCGCCATGTCGTGGGGGTTTGATCCATGCGGTTTGTCATCACCTATCTGATCGGCCTCGTCTTTGGTGTCGGAATTGCGATTTCGGGCATGGCCAACCCGGCCAAGGTTCTGAACTTTTTCGATATCGCGGGCAGTTGGGATCCGTCTCTGGCCTTTGTCATGGGCGGCGCTCTGATCACCACGCTGATCGGCTATCGGCTGGTCTTCGGCCGGTCGGCGCCGATGTTCGACACGCGGTTCCATCTGCCAACCGGCCGCAGCATCGATCTGCGCCTCGTAGGTGGGTCGGCTGTGTTTGGCATCGGCTGGGGCATCGCGGGCTTCTGCCCCGGTGGCGCGCTGCCGGCGCTGGGCACCGGCCGCTGGGAGGTCTTTGCCTTCGTCGGCGCCGTCATTGCCGGCATCCTGCTGGCCCGCTTCGTGCAATCGCTGGGGGCGCCGGCGGCGGGCGCCTCGGCCTGAAACATCCAGGGAGAGAACTGAAATGGCACAATATCCCGTGAACATGGACATCGAACCGGATGTCCAGGCGTTCTTTGACGAAGCCACCAACACGATCAGCTATATCGTCCGCGACCCCACATCGAACGCCTGCGCCATCGTCGACAGCGTCATGGACATCGACTATGCCGCCGGGCGGATCACCTACGATCACGCCGACATGCTGATCCGCACGATCGAGGCGCGCGGCCTTGACCTGACGTGGATCATCGAAACCCATGTGCACGCCGATCACCTTTCGGCGGCCCCCTACATTCAGCAAAAGCTGGGGGGCAGGATCGGCATCGGATCGCAGATCGTGGTGGTGCAGGATACCTTTGGCAAGGTGTTCAACGAAGGCACCGCGTTTCAGCGCGACGGCAGCCAGTTCGACGCGTTGTTCGAGGATGGCGACACCTACACCATCGGCAACATGCAGGCCTTTGCCATGTATACGCCGGGTCATACACCGGCCTGCATGGTGCATGTGATGGGCAATGCGGCCTTTGTGGGCGACACGCTGTTCATGCCCGATGGCGGCTCGGCGCGGGCGGATTTTCCCGGCGGCGATGCGGCAACGCTTTATGACAGCATCCAGAAGGTTCTGTCGCTGCCCGACCGGATGTGGCTTTTCATGTGCCACGACTATGGGCCGAACGGACGCGAGATCCGCTGGGAGACGACCGTGGCCGAGGAAAAGGCGCACAACATCCATGTCGGCGGGAACAAGACGCGCGAGGAATTCGTGCGGTTCCGTACAGAGCGCGATGCGCAACTGGACATGCCGCGACTGATCATTCCGTCGCTTCAGGTGAACATGCGTGCCGGGGCGGTGCCCCGCGACACCGATGGACACCCGATGCTGAAGGTGCCGATCAACGCGCTGTAACCCCTTGGGCGCGGCACCCGCGCCAGCAATGTGGCCGCCCCGCGCCCGGCACCGCCGGCGCGCGACCCATTACCGCACTATGCCGGCACCCATCAACACCCACCCCGGCCGGGCCATCGCCCCGGCCCGCCAATTGCAGACGAGGCCCCAAGCATGATCGATCGATTGCGTCGTTTTATCCCGGTTCTCGACTGGGGCCGCACCTATGACAGGTCTGATCTGTCCAACGATGTGATCGCGGCACTGATCGTGACGATCATGCTTGTCCCGCAATCGCTGGCCTACGCGCTGCTGGCCGGTCTGCCGCCCGAAGCGGGGATCTATGCATCAATCGCGCCGATCCTTCTCTATGCGGTTTTCGGTACCTCGCGGGCGCTGGCGGTCGGGCCTGTGGCGGTTGTTTCGCTGCTGACCGCCTCGGCGGTCGGGCAGGTCGCGGCGCAGGGCACCGCCGGCTATGCCATCGCCGCGCTGACGCTGGCGTTGCTGTCGGGTGCGCTGTTGCTGGCGATGGGGGTGCTGCGGCTTGGGTTTCTGGCGAACTTCCTCAGCCATCCGGTGATTGCCGGGTTCATCACCGCCAGCGGCATCCTGATCGCCGCCAGCCAGCTGAAGCATCTTCTGGGCATCGACGCGCATGGCCACACCCTGCCACAGATCCTGTCGGGTCTGCTGGAGGGGCTGAACCAGGTCAACCCCGCCACGCTGATCCTCGGGGTTCTGGCCACCGGGTTCCTGTTCTGGGTGCGCAAGGGAATGAAACCGGCGCTGCGGCGGCTGGGCGCGGGGCCGGTGGCGGCCGATATCCTGACAAAGGCGGGGCCGGTCATGGCGGTAATTGCCACCACGGTCGCGGTTTGGGGGCTGAACCTGGCCGACCGTGGCGTCGGGATCGTCGGCGCGGTGCCACAGGGTTTGCCGCCGCTCACCCTGCCCGACCTGTCTCCGGATCTGGTCGGGGCGCTTCTGGTGCCGGCGATCCTGATTTCGGTCATCGGGTTCGTGGAATCCGTGTCGGTGGCGCAGACGCTGGCCGCCAAGAAACGCCAGCGGATCGACCCCGATCAGGAACTGATCGGCCTGGGCGCGGCCAACATCGGCGCCGCCTTTACCGGTGGCTATCCGGTGACCGGCGGGTTTGCCCGGTCGGTTGTCAATTTCGATGCCGGCGCGGCGACGCCGGCAGCCGGCGCCTTTACCGCGCTTGGCCTGATGCTGGCGGCGGTGGCGCTGACGCCGCTGATCTATTTCCTTCCCAAGGCGACGCTGGCCGCCACGATCATCGTCGCGGTTCTGTCGCTGGTCGATTTCTCGATCCTGCGGAAAACCTGGGGTTATTCACGGTCGGATTTCGCCGCCGTTGCCGTCACGATGGCCCTGACATTAGGGCTGGGCGTCGAAACCGGCGTCGCGGCGGGTGTTGCGCTTTCGGTGTTGCTGCATCTCTACAAGACTTCCAGACCGCATGTCGCCGAGGTGGGTATCGTGCCCGAGACCCAGCATTTCCGGAACATCCTGCGGCACAAGGTCGATACCGTTCCGGGCCTGATCACCCTGCGTGTCGATGAAAGCCTGTATTTCGCAAACGCCCGGTTTCTCGAGGATCTGGTGCAGGAGCGGGTCACTCGGGGTGGTGAGATCCGCGACGTGGTGCTGATGTTTTCGGCGGTGAACGCCGTCGACTACTCGGCGCTGGAGAGCCTTGAGGCGATCAACCGGCGTTTGGGCGATATGGGCATAGGCCTGCACCTTTCCGAGGTGAAGGGCCCGGTGATGGACAGGCTGAAAACCTCGCACCTGCTGCAGAACCTGAACGGGCGGGTGTTCCTTTCGCAGTTCGATGCGTGGCAAGCTCTCGGATCCGCAAAATCCGGCATTGCGCCGGGCCGCTAAGGGCGCCTCTTGCATTCTGCCGGGACCGGGGCCACTGATGGGCGGTGTCCTGGCCGACGGTATCCGGATTGCCATGCTGAACCTTCTGATCGTGCTTGTTGCCGCCGCCACCGGCATTGTCCTTGCGAAACTGGCACGGGTGCGGTTGTGGCGCGCGGCGGTCACGCCGCTGGCTTCGATCATCGGCAGCGGCTTTCTTGTGCTGGGGCCGATCCTCGTGGTTTTCTACGGCATCCATGCCCCGGTGGTGATGGCCGCGCTGTGCATCGCGGCCTACCTGTTCGGGGACGCGGTGCGGTTCAACATCGCGCGGCTCGATCAGAGCGGCGGCCGGCGCAGCCGCACCGAAGACCGGCTGGATCTGCTGGCCGACTGGGCGCTGGCCTTTGCCTATGTGATATCGGTGGCCTACTATCTGAACCTTCTGGGCGCCTTCGCGGTCAGCCTGACCCCGCTGACCGACGACATATACCCCAAACTGGTCACGACGGCGGTTTTCATCATCATCCTGGTGGTCGGGCTGACGCGCGGCTTCGGGGCGCTCGAGCGTATGGAGCAGGTTTCGGTCGGACTGAAACTGTCGGTCATCGCCGGGCTTCTGTTCGGTCTGGGCTGGTACGTCGCGGGGCGCGCGGCCGAAGGCGCGTTGGTGATCAGCCCGCCGTCGCTGAGCGGTGGCGCGGCGGTTGCGCTGGCTGCGGGCCTTCTGGTGACCGTGCAGGGATTTGAAACCTCGCGCTACCTGGCCGACGAATACGACGCCGCAACGCGCATCCGGTCGATGCGGTTGGCGCAGGGCATTTCGACGGCCATCTACATGGTCTATATCGTGCTGCTTTGCCTTGTCTTTCCGCCTGAAATGATGCCCGCCGAAGAAACCGCGATCATCGGATTGATGGCCCTTGTCGCGCCGGTTCTGCCGCTGCTTCTGATCGCGGCGGCGATCAGCGCGCAGTTCAGCGCGGCGGTTGCCGATACCGGCGGTGCGGGCGGTCTGGTGTCGGACATGACACATCGGCATCTGTCCGAGCGTACCGGATATGCGGTTCTGGCCGTTGTCGGGGTGGCGCTGACATGGGCATCGGGCGTGTTCGAGATCATAACCTATGCCTCGCGGGCCTTTGCCGTCTACTACGCGTTGCAGTGTCTGGTGGCGGCACGGGGCGCGCGGGCCACGGGGGCGGGCACCGCGCGGGCCGCCGGCTATGCGCTGCTGGCCTGCGGGGCCGGCGCCATCGCGCTGTTCGGGGCGCCGGTGGAGTAGCGCCCGCCGTGGCGGTCAGGCCCGCACCGGCGCCGCGGCGATCTCGGCGATGCCCCGGACGATGCGCGAAATGACACCGGGGGCCAGATCATGCCCCATGCCTTGCACGATCTCAAGCCGGGCGCCGGGAATGGCGCGCGCCGTGGCCCGGCCACCGCTGGCGGCGACCAGCGGATCGCGGTCGCCGTGCAGAACCAGTGTCGGCGCCGCGATGCGGGCCAGTTCGGCGGTACGGTCGCCGGATTTGATGATCGCGCCCAATTGGCGCAGCGTGCCCTGTTCGGGTGCCGCCCCGCCGCGCGCCCAGGCCGCTGTGCCATAGCGCGCCCAGGCGTCGGTGTCGGGCGGATGGTCGTCGCCGCCGATCCTGCGGGCCATATCCGGCCAGAAGCGCGCCGCCTGCGCCGAGGTGCGGGGTGGCGGCCGCATCATTGCCAGGATAGTGCGAAACTTCGGCTGCCCGACCTTCGGCGCCCCGGTCGAGGAAAAGATCGAGGTCAGCGACAGCACCCGGCCGGGATGGCGCGCCGCCAGACACTGTCCGATCATCCCGCCCATCGACATTCCAACCACATGCGCGGCGGCGATGCCTTCGGCATCGAGAACCGCGATGACGTCGCCGGCCATGTCGGAAAGATCGTAGGGCTGTTGCCCGACACGGCCCAGAAGTATTCCGATCCGCGAGGGTGGCGGCGCATCTATGCGCCCCGATTGGCCGACATCGCGGTTGTCCATCGCGATCACCCTGAAACCCTCGGCCACAAGGCCGTCGATCATCGCCTGCGGCCATGAGATCAGCTGCAACCCCAGGCCGGCGATCAGGATCAGCGGTGTGCCGCCCGTGCCGGTGATGCGGTAACAGATGCGGATGCCCTGCGCCGTTTCACAAAACCGATCTGTCATCCTTGCCCCTTTCGTGCGTGCCACGCAACGCCCCGCGGCCTTTCGCGGGTGCGGTGTCAGGATCGCCTTGTCACGGGGAAATGGCAATGCAAACCACAAGGCATCCGGGCCGCCGCCGCATCTGTCAGGGCGCCGGTGCCACGCTGTTGATCAGGGTGCCGATGCCATCGATCCGAACCTCGATCCGGTCGCCGGGTGTCAGGTATCGTTTCGGCGTCCGGCTGCCTCCGGTGCCATCGGGCGATCCGGTGGCGATCACATCGCCGGGTTCCAGCGGGAAAAGATGCGAGGCATAGGCAATCTGCCGGGCGATGGAAAAGATCATCTCGCCGCCCGTCGCCTGCTGCACGATCGCTTCGTTCAGCCGCACGGACAGGCGCAGATCTTCGGGGCGGCCGAGGCTGTCGGCGGTGGTGATCCATGGGCCCCAGGCCCCCGAGTTGGCGAAACTCTTGCCTGCATGGATCGAGTGTCTTTGCCAATCGCGCACCGAACCATCGTTGAACGGCGCATAGCCCAGAACATGCGAGAGCGCCTGCCGCGGCGGCACATGCCGGGCCGTCCGGCCAATGACAACGGCGATCTCGCCCTCGTAATCAAAGCTGTCGGCCGCCCTGCCTCGGGGCGTTTCCAGAGCCTGGCCGTGGGCCACCATCGCGGCCCGGTCCTTGGCGAAGAGGATCGGGTTTTGGGGATCGGGCGCGGCCACGCCATCCACAGGGTAGGGTCTACGATAGTTCATGCCAACGCAGACGATCCGCCGCGGGTTCGGAACCGGCGGAAGAAACACGATCCGTTCATGCGCGATCCGGTCGTTGCCCGCCGCGTCATGCGCCATGTCGTCCAGCGCGCCGGCGTCGAGCACATCGCGCAGCCCCGGGTAGCGCGCCTGGAACGGCGCGCCCACAGGCGCCACGCCATCGGCATCGAAGGTGCCATAGCAAGGGCGTCCGTCCCTTAGGAATGATCCGATCTTCATGAAGGTGGCCCCCCGAAGCCGGCTTCGCGCTGGCGCAGAACGGCGGTCAGCGTGTCGTTGAAGGGTGTGGCGATGCCCAGCTTGAGGCCCATTTCAGGCAGGATGCCATTGATCGCCTCCAGTTCCGATCTGCGCCCTGCCATATGATCCAGCAGCATCGAGCGGCGCGCCCGCGGCATGGCGGCGCCAAAGGCGGTGACATAGGCCACCGGATCGTCAAAGCCCAGCGGCACCGCGCTGGCCTGGGCGATGCGATGCGCCTCGGCCATTGCGCCCAGGGCGATGGCCCAGCGTTCGGGGTGGGCCATCAGTTCGCCGACGGTCATCCCGAACACCGTGCAGGGCACGCTGAACGTGACGTTGCAAAGGAATTTCTCCCAGATCAACTGGTTGATGTTCGCATAGGCTCGGGCATCGAAACCGGCGCCGCGCCAGAGCGTTTCGAGGGATTGCAGCCGCTCGGTCATGCCGTCGGCCAATTCGCCGATGCGGATCAGCTTCATCGCGTTGTGATGGGCGTGTCCGGGCGCCACGATGGACGCTCCGAACCCGTCGGTAACACCCAGCAGAACGCGGTCCGGCGCGATGTGGCGACAGATCCTTTCGCCGGCGCCCAGCCCGTTCTGTATGGTCAGCACCACGGCGTCAGGCCTGATCGCGGGCGCCGCCGCCTGTGCCGCCGCCGCCACCCCCGACGCCTTGGTCGCAATCAGGCACAGGTCGCAGGGGCCTGCTTCCGCGATGTCGGTTGTGGCGCGGAATGTCCGCACCACCCGGTCGCCGCTGGCTCCGGCCAGACGCAGGCCCCCGGCGTTGATCGCGGCGATATGTTCGGCCCATGTGTCGATGGCCCAGACCTCGTGCCCGGCATCCGCCAGAAGGGCGGCATAGACCGATCCTATCGCCCCGGCGCCCACGATGACGATCTGCATGGCCGGTGCATCCTTTCCACGGGCAGCAGGATATCGAAACGCCGCTGCAACGCGGCATCGGTATCGGCGGGGATATGGGCCGGAAAATGCGTGGCCAGCCTATGCAGAACCGCGCGCCGCGCGGCGTTGTTCATCGTCGGTGCGCCATTGGCCAGCCACGCATCAGGGGCCTGTCTGTCGGCGTGGGCGGGATAGACGAAATCCGATCGCATCCGGGCATAGGTTTCCGGATTGCCCAGAAAGTGGCCGTTGCCCCGGACGGTGCTGTCGATGCTGTCCACCGCAAGGGTTTCGGCGCTGACCTCGATTTGCATGGCCGCGCTGAGAATGGCGCCCAGCATGTCGTTGTCGATCACATAGGCTTCGAAGGACGTGGCCATCAGGCCGGCCTGGGTGATCAGGTTGGCACCCGCCTGCACCGCCATCGTCACCGCCATGGCGTTTTCATATCCGGCCTGGGCATCCGCGATCTTGCTGTCGGTGGCACCGGCGATCGTGGAATTGGGCAGCCCGTAGAACTGGGCCATCCGGCTGGCCGCCGCTGTCAGCAGCGCCTGTTCGCCACTGCCGCCGGCCATCCCCCCCGACCGCAGATCCGTCACCATCGGGCGTGCGCCACAAACTGCAAGCGCGCGGGGATCGGCCAGCCAGGCCAGAACCATCCCGGCAAGGGTTTCGGCATTGGTCTGGGCGAGGCAGCCGGCCATCGTCACAGGGCTGGATGCGCCCATCTGGCCGAAGGTGTTCACCATCAACGGCAGGCCCAGCCGCGCCGCCGCGATCAGCACGCCGCAGGCATCGGGATCGAACCGCAGCGGCGGCACCGCATGGTTCACATTCAGCGACAGGAAGGGCCGGGCGCGGAACGCATCTCCGGATCCGGCCAGATCGAAACACATCCCGGCGATGTCTTCGACATGCGCCGCCGTTCCGGCGCTGGTCATCACATGTTTCGATGTGCCGGCCAGCGTGGCCCGCCGGTAGCTGCAGTCGTGAATATCGACGATCATCGGCGACGCGCCGCCCGATCCTGTATGCAAACGGCCGGGTTCGAGCCCGATGTCATGTGCGGGGTCGCGGCCGTACAGCCCGAAGTCGCGGCGCAGCCCGGCCAGCGCCGCGTCAACCAGCGCCTCGGGGAACAGCAGCCAGCCGTAATCTGTGATCGCGCCGCCTTGCGCCGTCACCAGCGCGAACGCCTCGGTGGGGGCGCTGGCCATGCCGGTGCGGGCCAGGATCGTGCGCGATGCCGCATCGATCTGGGCCATGTCGTCGGCGCTGAGCGCTTTCAGCCGCGCCGCGACCGGAGATGCCCGCCGCCCGGATGCCGGCGTCGCGACGATCTTGCGGCGGCGGTGGCGGGGCGGGGCGAAGATGCGGTCATGGTTCGGTACCCTGTCGGTGCCGCGCGACCTTTCCAACGACACGGACTTTCGAAAAGCAAATTGTCCGCCGGATATGGATAAAGAAAGCCGCATCCATGAGCCGCGCATGTCCGGACCGCCCCGCAAGCTTCCCCTGACCGCGCTGCGCACTTTCGAGGCCGCGGCGCGCCGTCTCAGCTTCAAGGAGGCGGCGGATGAGCTCTGCGTCAGCACCACGACCGTCAGCAACCAGATCCGCCAGCTTGAGGCCGACTGGAACTGCAAGCTGTTCATCCGCAAGACCCGCGCGGTGGTGCTGACCGACGAGGGCCGTTCGCTGAGCCGGGTGGTGACCCGCGCCTTCGACGAAATCCGCAGCGAGGTGGAACGGCAAAAGAACCCCGCGCGTCGGTCCGTGACGCTGGCGGTGGGTCCGATCTTCGGGTCGCGCTGGCTGGTGCCACGGCTGGCGCGGTTTCGCGAACAGCATCCGCGCATCGATCTGGTGCTGCACGAAAGCCCCCGGTTCACCGATGCCGCTATGATGTCGACGCATCTGGCGGTGGATTGGGGCACCGGCGACTGGTCGGGGCTGGATTGCCGCAAGCTGTTCGCTGGCACCTACGCTCCGGTGGTGCGCGGCGATCTGATGCAGGCCTGTGGCGGGCTGTCCGAGCCCGCCGATGTGAACCGTTTCGCGGTCATCCATAAGGGCGACAAACCCGAACGGGCCGCCTGGATGAAACAGGCAGGCCACCCGGCGCTGGCGCCCTGTTCGGAAACCACGATCATCGATTCCAATCAGGCGCTTCAGGCCGCGCTGGATGGTCAGGGCATTTGCCTTGGGGTGTTTCCCTTCGTTCAGGCCGATGTGGATTCGGGCCGTCTGGTCAAACCTTTCGACATCGACATGCAGCCAGAGCGGGCATTCCACCTGCTCAGCAGGCCCAGCGGCGCGCGCACGCGCGAGGGTTCGGCGGTGCGCGACTGGCTTCTGGCCGAGGCCGGCGTTTCACCCGGATAGCACGGCGGTTTCGCGCACGCCTTGGGGCGTTGCGCCGACACGGCAGGCCCCGGCATCCGCCGCAGCGCCGAACACCGTAACCGGGCAGCCGCCGAGAAACGCCGGCCTCGGCGCCACCGCCGCATGCCGCGCCGGGCGGCGCTGCGGTTCTGTGGAGTAATGCGGACAGGCCCCGCCTTCCAGCCGCCCGAGGCCGGGCAGCGGCCGCATCGGGCCCGGCCCGGCGCTGAACAGGAACCGATCGAACCAGCAAACCGCGCGGGCGCTTGCCCCGGCCAGAACCACGCCGTCGGGCGCGGCATCGGCCAATGCCACGTCCCAACCGGTCTGCCGCCAGCGTGCGACCATGCGTTCGGTATCGCCGCCTGCGACATAAACGATGTCGGCATGTGCCAGACCGCGCGCCAGATCGGCGGCGCCCAGCGTTATTGGCAGATGCCCATGCGTCCGGGTGCAGCCGCCGAACCGCGCAGGAAACCGGGACACGCGGCCTGGATCGTCGTTGTTGGCGGTGCCGATATAGGCGGTGCGCGGACGGGCCGGGCCGGTCTGTTCCAGGCAAAACCTGTCTAGCTGTGGAAAGCTGTCGTGGGTGAACCCGCCGCCACCGATCGCGATTATCTTCATGCGTCCCCCCGCGAGGTGTGCGGCAATTGGATCGATGATCCGACCATTGGCCTTTGCGCGGCGCCTGTCAAAGGCCGTGACCGCGCCGGCCGACGGGTGCCGGCAACCAGCGATGAATGAGAATAATGTCATCCATTGCCCCGCCGATTTGCGTTTGTCCCGAACCGGCTCCGGGGGAACGTTGTTGCCAAGCGTTCGCAGAAACGGCGCCCAACGAAAGGGAGGATACACAGAATGAAAAAATCACTGCTGACAGCCTCCGCGATGATCATGCTGGCCGGCATGGTGACGGCCGAACCCTCGGGAACGTTCCGCCAGGCCCACGAACTGGGCTTTGGGGCGCAATCCAGCCTCGACCCGATCTCGAAGGGCCGTGTGTTCCAGATTACCGAAAAGATCATGAACCGGCTGGTGCGGCCCGGTCTGGATGGCAAGCCGTCGGCCGATCTGTCGGTCGGGTGGGAAGCCAACGCAGACGCCACAGTCTGGACGTTCAAGCTGCGTGACGGCGTGACGTTTCATGACGGTGGCACCTTCGAGGCCGCCGATGTGGTCTATTCGCTGAACCGCGTTCTGGACCCCGACAGCGACAGCCCCGCGCGGTCGGCGGTGAAGATGATAACCGACGTAACGGCGGTGGACGACATGACGGTGCGGATCACGCTGGATACGCCCTTTGCCGACATGCCGCTGCAACTGATGGACTACCGCCTGCGGATGCTGAACGAAGGGTCGGGCGACACCATTGCAACCACGGGCAACGGCACCGGCCCGTTCCGCGTGGAAACCTTCGATGCCGAGGGCACGACCGTTCTGGTGGCTAACCCCGACTATTGGGAGGGCGCGCCGGGCGTCGCGCGCATGGAGGTGATCGGCATCGCCGACGGTCAGGCGCGGCTTCAGGCGCTTCTGGGCGGCCTGATCGACATGGCGCGCGGCATCACCGCGCAACAGCAGGTGATGCTGTCGGGTTCGAACCGCTCTGATGTTCAGGTGATCCCGACGGGCAACTGGTGCGGCCTGGTGTTCCGCACCGATGTGGCTTCTTTCGACGATGTGCGGGTGCGCCGTGCGGTGCGTCTGGCGGCGGATCGCGAGGAACTGGTCAAGCTGGTGCTGGGCGGCCAGGGCACGGTGGCCTGTGACGCCCCGGTCGAGCCGAACGACCCGTACCGCGCCGATCTGTCCTGCCCGCAGGACATCGAAACCGCCCGCGCTTTGCTGGCCGAGGCGGGCTATCCCGACGGTATCGAAATCGACGTGCATGTCGCCACGCTCGAACCGACATGGCCGACGTTGGCCGTGGCCTACCAGGAACAGGCCGCCGCCGCGGGGATCCGGGCGAATGTGGTGCAGGCACCGACCGATGGATACTGGTCCGAGGTGTGGATGAAGAAGGACGTGGTGGCCACCCGCTGGAACGAACGCCCCGCCGATCAGGCCCTGCACGAGATCTATCTTTCCACCGCCAAGTGGAACGAAAGCTACTACATGGTCGTGGGCTTTGACGAAACGCTGGCCGCCGCGCGCCGCGAACTGGACTTCGAGGCCCGCAAGGCGATCTATGTCGATGTCCAGAAGCGTCTGTGGGAAACCGGCGGCACGTTGATCCCCTATACCGTGACGCGGCTGGTGGGCGTGTCGTCGCGGGTTTCCAACCTGGATGCGGTCAAGAACGATGCGGTGCGCTGGCACCTGATCGCCGTCGACTGATCGCTTTCCCGGCGTGGCGCTGCCGGTCGAGGCGGCGCCCCGTCTTTTCCTGTTCACCTATCTGCGGGACGTTTCAGAATGCTGCGCATGTTGCTCCGCCGCCTGGTGCTGGGGGCCGCTAGGGTGGCGATCGTTTCCGTGATCATCTTCGCGGGGGTCGAACTGTTGCCGGGCGATGCCTGTACCGCTTTCCCCGAACGTGAGGCCAAGGGCAAGCTGCTGGAAAACTGCCGCGAGGCGCAGGGGTTGAACCGGTCGGCCGGCGAACGCTATTTCGAATGGGCGCTGGGCGCGTTGCAGGGCGATCTTGGCGTCTCGGCAAACGGCCAGAGAAGCATCTCGGAACTGATCGGCGACAGGCTGGCGAATTCGCTTCTGCTGGCGGCCTGCGTTCTGGTGCTGGGTGTGCCGCTGGCGATCTTTTCCATGACGATCCCCGAATTCGTTTCGGCGACCGTGCTGATCCTGGTGTTTTCGATCTGGCTGGGCTGGTTGCCGGGCATCGTGCTGACTCTGGCACATGCCCCCGCATCCGAATTCTTTCCCGAAATCCTGTTGCCGGTTCTGGTTCTGACAATGGTGATGACCGCGCATATCCTGCGCATGGTACGGTCGTCGGTGATCGAGGTGATGGCCGGCGACTGTGTGCATATGCCCACGCTGAAAGGTGTGCCCTATTGGCGGATCGTGTTCCGCCATGCCCTGCCCAATGCGCTGTTGCCGGCGATCAACGTGGTGGCCCTGACGATTGCGTGGCTTCTGGGCGGCGTTGTCGTGATCGAGGTGGTTTTCAATTATCCCGGACTGGGCCGGATGATGATTGATACGATTTCAGACCGCGATCTGCCCGTGGTGCAGGCCATCGCGCCGATTGTGGCCACGGTTTATGTGGGTGTGAACCTGTCAGCCGATCTTCTGACGATGGTGGCCAATCCGCGCCTGCGCACGCTCCACATGAGACGCAAATGACCGCCACCCCCGCCTCCCGCACCAACACCCGCCTGTCGCGCGTTGCGGCGGTTCTGGGCGATGTGATGTCGCGGCCTTCGGGCGCCATCGGCCTCACGCTGGTCGCGGCGCATGTGGTTCTGGCCCTGATCAGCCCGCTGATCGTGCCTTATGGATACACCACGATGAATTCGGCGATGATGCTCACCGGTCCGGATGCGGCGCATTGGCTGGGCACCGATCACCTGGGCCGGAATGTCTTTACGCGGGTTCTTCTGGGCGGCCGCGAGGCGCTTTCGGTCACCGGCATCGCCACGCCGGTCGCGGTGATCTGGGGCGGCTTTGTGGGCATTTTCTTCGGGCTTGTGGGCGGTCGCATCGACGAGGTGATGATGCGCGTGGTGGATGCGTTCCTGTCGCTGCCTTGGATCCTGAAGATGCTGGTGCTGATCGTCACATTAGGCACCGGCATCGAGGTTCTGATCCCGACGCTCGCCTTTTTCTACGGCATTCCGGTGATCCGCAGTGCCCGCGCGGGCACCCCTGCCGTGGTCGCGCGCGATTGTGTGTCGGCGGCCCGCGCGCGCGGGCACGGCCGGATGACGATCATCCGCCGCGAGCTTTTGCCGAACGTTCTCGATACGCTGATGGTCGAAGGCGCGATGCGCTGGTCGTGGATGCTGCTGGCGTTTTCGTCGCTCTCGTTTCTGGGTTTCGGCGTGTCCCCGCCAACCCCGGACTGGGGGCTGATGATCGCGGATGCGCGCGGGTTCATGTCATTCGCACCCTGGGGCGTTCTGGGCCCGGTGATTGCCCTGTCGTCGCTGATCATCGGGATAAACCTTACGGCGGATGCACTGGCCAAGGCGCTGGGCATCGACCGCGCCCAGAAGGCACCGGTATGAAAATGGACGGAAATGTCATTGAAATCCACGATCTGTCGGTCGGATTCACCGGGCGTTCAGGGGCCACCCTGCCGGTGTTGCGCAACATTGATCTGACCGTTCGGCCCGGCGAAAGCCTGGGCATCGTCGGAGAAAGCGGTTCGGGAAAATCGACGCTGGCGCTGGCGGCCATGGGGTTCTTGAAACGCGGCCTGCGCCGGCTGAACGGGTCGGTGTCGTTTCTCGATCACGACATTTTCGCCCGCACCCGGCCCGAACTGGAAAAGATCCGCGGAGGCCAACTGGCGCTGATCCCGCAAGATTCGGGCCAGTCCCTGACGCACACGCTGCGGATCGGCGCGCTTCCGGCGGCCGAACATACCGCCAGGGCGACAGAACTGTTGCGGCAGGTGCGACTACCGGATCCGGCGGCGATCCTGTCAGGGTTTCCGCATGAACTGTCCGGCGGCCAGCAACAGCGGGTTGCCGTGGCGATGGCGCTGGCGGGCGAACCGCGCGCGCTGTTGCTGGATGAACCGACAACCGGTCTCGATGTCACGACCCAGGCGCATATTCCGGAACTGTTGCGCGACATCGCCCGCACGCGGGGCTGGGCTGTGGCTTTGTCGATCGCTGTGCGCTGGCGCGCGACAGATGCCGCGAAACCCGCCCGGACCTGACGCCGCTGGATTCGGGCGCCGCGGTGCGGCGTTTTTCCACGACGAGGCCGACCGCCTTGCGCTGAGCGGTCGCGGGGCGCCGGCGGTGCGGGTGCAGGCCGAGGGCGAAACCGCGCTGCGGCTTGACGACGTGTCGATCAGCTATCGCCCACCGTCGACAACATCGACCTGGCCGTGCGGCCCGGCGAAACGCCGGGGTTGATGGGAGAAAGCGGGTCGGGCAAATCGACCATCCTCAAGGCCATCGCCGGATTGCTGCTGCCTTCGGGGGGCGAAGTCTCGGTTGCAGGGCCCCGACCACCTGCGCCGCGTTCAGCTGATCTTTCAGAACCCCTACGACAGCCTGAACCCGCGCCACACGGTTGCCGAAACGCTGGAACAGCCGCTCAGGCTGTATTTCGGCCTATCGGGTCAGGCGCTGCGCGACCGCAGTGCCGAGATACTCGAGAGGGTGCGGCTGGGCGCGCATTTCCTCGACCGTTTGCCGAGCCAGTTGTCGGGTGGCGAAAAGCAGCGCATCGCCATCGGCTGCGCCTTTGCCGCGAATCCCGATCTGGTGCTGTGCGACGAGGTGACATCGGCGCTGGATGTGTCGGTTCAGGCGGCGGTGCTCGACCTGCTGAACGCGCTGAAGCACAAGCAGGGCACGACCTATGTGTTCGTCAGCCAGGATCTGGCCGTGGTCAAGGCGCTGTCGGACCGTGTTGCGGTGCTGTACCAGGGGCGGCTGTGCGAAATCGGGCCGTCCGATCGCGTGTATGCGCGGCCTTCGCATCCCTATACCGAGGTTCTGCTGGGCGCCATCCTCGAACCCGATCCCGACACGGCGCCTCGGCTGTCGGCGGACGACGTGGTGGAGCGGGCCCCGCCCGAACGTGGCTGCCCGTTCCAGAGAAGGTGCCCGCGCAAGATCGGCGATATCTGCGACACCCTGATGCCGCCCTGGCGGGCCGCGTCGACGGATCACGCGATCCGTTGCCATCACGAGATCGACGCGCTGAAGCCGGTTCAGAGGCCGGGCGGTTCCGGCTGAACGCGCTGCCCCCCGATGCCGCGTCACACGAACATGTCGTCGGTGAAGCTGGCGAGGGTGGTGCCCTCGAAGGTGATCGCGGTGCCCTGGTCGGCGAAGACGACGGCGGTGCCGGCTTCGGCCAGGTGGGCGCGGGCCTCGCCGGGGGTGGCGTAGCCGAAGCCGCGGAAATCGAGGCTGTCCCAGGGTTCCAGATCCATCACCCGGTGCTGGCCCGCCGCGGCCGCATCGAAGACGAAGGTATCGCCCATCAGTCCGCCGGTCAGCACGTTGGCCCCGGCGCCACCGTCCAGCACATCGTCAACGCCCTGCGCGCGCATCCACGCGGCCAGCGGTGCCGCCGTGGCCGCCGTGAATTCCGCGCTCTGCGAGAAGCCGCGCA
>JANSXZ010000008.1 GCA_024742705.1 Paracoccaceae bacterium
GTCGCCGAGTAACACCACCGCCGCAGGCCAGACCGCGCTCCGGTTAAATGGAGACCCCGCGCGCTCTGGCCTGCTCATCGAGCGGGTGGGTCAGTTTCCAATCGGCCAAGTGGGCCAGTTTTCAACCGGCGTTGACAGTCTGACTGGGTTTTGGCGTCGGTGATACGTCCGACCTTATGGCCGACCATAAGTTCAGACCCGAGATCGAAGTCCTCTCTGCCGCAGACGTGCCGCGTCGGCGATACTGGGATGATGCGGACAAAATCCGGATCGTAGAGGAGAGCTTTCTGGGGCGCCGCCAGGTCTCGGCGACAGCGCGGCGGCATGATGTGTCGCGCTCGTTGCTGACGATATGGCGGCGACAGTATCGCGACGGTGAGCTTGGCAACGAGACGCCGCCTTCATTCATCCCGCTGGCAGTTTCACCCAAGGCGCCTGCGGCCGTGCCGGTGACGGCACAGGAGGCGCCGCGCGACACCCCGGACGTTCAACTCGAGATCGTGCTGAGGAACGGGCGGCGGCTTCTGGTCCCTTCGTCGGTGGACCCGGAGGTTTTGGCGCGGCTGCTTCCGGCCCTGGAGGGCCGATGATCGCCTTCCCGGCGGGGGTGCGCGTGTGGATCGCAGGCGGGGTGACCGACATGCGTCGCGGGATGAACACGCTGGCGCTGACGGTCCAGCAGGGGTTGGGGCGTGATCCGCATGCCGGCGAGATTTTCTGTTTTCGCGGGCGCAAGGGCGACCTCGTCAAGCTGCTCTGGCACGACGGGGTTGGCATGTCGCTCTACACCAAGCGGCTGGAGGCGGGGAAGTTCATCTGGCCGACGAGCGGGAGCGGCGAGGCCGTACAGATCTCCGCGGCCCAGCTCGGGTATCTGCTTGAAGGGATCGATTGGCGCAATCCGCGTTGGACTCAACGTCCTGCAAAGGCGGGATAAATTCTCTACGCAGCCCAGATTTTCTTGGGTCCTTCGATTCTGGCGTGGTATGTTTGGCCATGTCAGACGCCGCTTCCGAAATCGCCAGATTGCGCGCCGCTCTCGCGGCGTCGGAGGCCCGTGCCGAGGCCGCTGAGAGCGAACTGGCACAGGCCCGTGCAGTGGTCTCGACCTCCGAGGCCATGATCAAGCATCTCCGGCTCGAGCTCGCCAAGCTCCGGCGCGACCATTACGGCCACAGCGCCGAGCGCCGCACCCGCCTGATCGACCAGATGGAGATGCAGCTCGAGGAACTCGAGGCCGCCGCCACCGAGGACGAGATCGCCGCCGGGAAGGCGAAGACCACGGCGGTCGCCAGCTTCCAGCGCCGCCGCCCGGCGCGCAAGCCTTTCCCGGACCATCTGCCGCGCGAGCGGGTAGTGATCGAGGCACCGACCGCGTGCTCCTGCTGTGGCTCGGACCGCATCGTGAAGATGGGCGAGGACATTACCGAGACGCTCGAAGTCATTCCGCGGCAGTGGAAGGTGATCCAGACCGTCCGGGAAAAGTTCACATGCCGGGCCTGCGAGAAGATCAGCCAGCCGCCAGCGCCCTTCCACCCCACGCCGCGGGGATGGGCTGGGCCGAACCTGCTGGCGATGGTTCTGTTCGAGAAGTTCGGCCAGCACCAGCCCCTGAACCGCCACGCCGAGCGCTACGCCAAGGAAGGTGTCGATCTCAGCCTCTCGACGCTGGCCGACCAGGTCGGGGCCTGTGCCGCGGCGCTGGAGCCAATCCATGCCCTGATCCGGACCCATGTTCTGGCAGCCGAGCGCCTGCACGGCGACGACACCACGGTCCCCCTCCTGGCGAAGGGAGGTACGCAGACAGCGCGGCTCTGGACCTATGTCCGCGACGACCGGCCGTTTGGTGCCGGAGCGCCGCCGGCCGCGTTGTTCCACTTCTCGCGCGACAGGGAAATGGTCCATCCGAACCGGCATCTCGCAGGCTGGCAGGGCGTTCTCCAGGCCGATGCTTACGGCGGCTACAACGACCTCTACCGTGGTGGGCGTGATCCAGGCCCCGTGCTGAGCGCTCTCTGCTGGAGCCATGCCCGGCGCAAGTTCTTCGAACTCGCCGACATCAAGGGCAATGCCCGGAAGGGCAAGTCCGCCCATGACATCTCCCCCGTGGCGCTGGAGGCGGTATCGAAGATCGACGCCCTCTTCGACATCGAGCGCGAGATCAACGGGCTGGACGCTGCCTCCCGGCTCGCGGCCCGACAACGGCTGTCCCGTCCGCTGGTTGAGGACTTACGCGACTGGATGCAAGCCGAGCAGGACACGATGTCGAGGCACAACCCCGTCGCCAAGGCGATCGCCTACATGTTCAAGAAGGATCGCTGGGAGGCGTTCACGCGCTTCCTCGAGGATGGGCGCATCTGCCTGACAAATAATGCCGCCGAGCGCGCACTGCGCGGTATTGCACTGGGACGGAAGTCCTGGCTCTTCGCCGGCTCCGAGCGCGGCGGCGACCGCGCCGCCTTCATGTATTCTCTGATCGTCACCGCCAAGATGAACGACATCGACCCGCAAGCGTGGCTGGCTGATGTCCTCGAGAGCCTGCCCGGCACGACAGCTTCAAGGGTGCCGGAACTCCTTCCCTGGAATTGGCAATCTTCGAAGCTCCGCCAAGCCGCCTGAGCACGGCCTACGCCGAATGCTTACGCTGCTGGCGGCCTTCGCCGACCACAAGCTGGAGGACGGCCGGGCCAGGCTGGTGCGCCACGGGCACCTTCCGGAGCGCGAAGTCATGACCGGCGTCGGTCCGGTTGCGGTGAAGGTGCCGCGCGTGCGGGACCGCAAGTCGGGCGAGGACAGGATCACCTTCACCCCCAGCATTCTGCCGCGCTACCTGCGCCGTGCGAAGTCGGTCGAGGAGCTGCTCCCCTGGCTCTACGTGAAGGGCGTCTCCACGGGCGATTTCAGCGAGGCGTTGGCGGCGCTGCTGGGCCCCGATGCCAAGGGCCTCTCGGCCAAGACCATCACGCGGCTGAAGGCATCGTGGTGGGTGGACTACGAAGCTTGGCAGAAACGCGATCTCGGCGCGCGCCGCTTCCTCTACATCTGGGCGGATGGCGTCTACTTCAAGCCGCGCATGGCCGAGGAGAAGCAATGCGTCCTGGTGGTCGTGGGCGCCGACGAATACGGCCGCAAGGAGCTTCTGGCCATGACGGACGGCGTCCGCGAGAGCACCCAGAGCTGGCGCGAGGTGCTGCTCGACCTCAAGCGCCGCGGGCTGAAGCAGGATCCGAAGCTGGCCATCGGCGACGGCGCCCTGGGGTTCTGGACCGCCCTGCGCGAGGTCTTCGCCACCACCAAGGAACAGCGCTGCTGGCTGCACAAGACCATGAACATGCTCAACGCGCTGCCCAAGTCGATGCAGGCAAAGGCCAAGGCGCACCTGCACGATATCTGGCAGGCCGAGACCCGCGCCGCCGCAACGGCCGCGTTCGACTTCTTCGTCGATGCCTACGGCGTGAAGTGGGACAAGGCGGTCGCCAAGCTGACGAAGGACCGCGACGCGCTGCTGGCCTTCTACGACTTCCCAGCCGAGCACTGGAAGCACGTCCGCACGTCGAACCCGATCGAGAGCACCTTTGCCACCGTCCGACATCGGACGAAGCGCACCAAGGGCTGCCTCAGCCGGAAGACCGGGCTCGCCATGGCCTTCAAGCTGATGATGTCGGCGCAGAAAAAATGGAGGAAGCTCGACGGCCGGAAACGCCTGCCGGAGGTCGTCAGCGGGGTTGAGTTCCGCGACGGCGTCCGCCACCTTCAAACCGCCGCCTGATCACGCGTCACCAACTTTCGCGCATATCTCGCGGACTGCCAGGAAGACGTAGTCACAAACACAACATAAACCTTCGTAAGCAGATAGTTTGCAAATAACTTCAGTGTATTCTGATCGTGGCGCCTGATGAAATCGTCGATTGCATCGAGATTTTCAACGATGTGCTGTTTCGGGGTATCTTGTTCCTTGACTATCTCGGCGCGAATTGCTGGCGATATCTCCTTGCTCGACAGTACGTGGTGACGAAAGAAGTTCTGATCGCGCTGCCTTAGGGTTAGTCGGGGGGCTCTCTTCCTCGCCGGTGAGAGAATTCCTTGGGAGGACCCGACGCCCAAGTTCCGATCTTGCGGGTTCATCAACCGCATCGCGAAGCTTGGCAAAGACAAGATTCAGAGTTGTGAGCCGCTGCTGACCGTCGACAACATCGTAGCGCGGCCCCTTTTCCCGTTCGATTGTGATGAGCGAGCCTATGAAATACTCCTCATCCTTAGCTTCATATGCCTCCCAGACGTCTTCGAGAAGCTGTTCGACATTACCATTTTCCCAAGAATATGGCCTTTGATAAGGTGGAAGCTCGTAACGAATTTCCTCGGTCAAAATCTGGCTGATAGTTCTTTTCGCAGCTTCCATGCGCCCGGGGTCCCTCAATGCTTTGCAGGCGAGCGGCGACACAGAATTGCTGTAAGAGCCCTCGCTCTTATTGAGGTCACTGTAAGAGCGCCGGCCGTGCTGACACAAGCCGAATCCCAGTGATTACAGGAGGTGAGCGCGCTGGTCTGACCAGGCGACTGGGAACGGCTCCAGCAAGCGCGCCAGCGTTACCTCCGGTCCCGGCTTCCCGTCGAGGATCGTCTCGACGATGTCGAGTGCGAGCAGTGTCAGCCGCAGGACGCGTGTCATGTAGGAGGGCGCGATGCCCTCGCGCTTGGCCAGTTCGGTGGAGGTGGTGAAGGCCACCGCTTGGGATGCGACCGTCGATCTGGGCATCGGCCCGGTGCAGACGCCGACCGACGCGCTGGAGGCGGCGTAGGGCCGCGTCCATGTGGAAGCCCACCGGGGGTCCCGGCGGGGAGCCGCCTCGCAAGCACCTGAAAATAAGGGGAAATGGTGGGCGACCCTGGAATCGAACCAGGCGTGCGTCTCCGCGAGGGAGTTACAGTCCCCTGCCACACCTTGCGGCCTGTCGCCCACTGCTTCGCGCTCTGGCGAAGATGGGCCGTGATTACTTGGCCGCCAAAACCCCGTCAACCGCAAAATCCGGGATCGTCGGGGGGAATTTCGGGCTGCGCGGTGGTGGTTGCGATGCGGCAGGGGCGGCGGCGGGAAAAATCCGGTGGATGGGCGCGCGCGCTTCGGATAAGCCACGCCAACGGCGATCGGAGGCGGCGCGATGAAAAAACCCCAGTGGGTGGTGGCCAAGGAACAGGGCCGCAAGGCCGAAACGCTTTGGCTGTTCGGGCTGCATGCGGTGCGCGACGCGCTGATGAACCCGCGGCGCGACAAGCTGCGGCTGATGGTGACACCGAATGCCCAGGCCAAGCTTCAAGATGCCATAGACGCGGCCCGGATCACGCCCGAAGTCTGCGATCCGCGCAAGTTTGCCGCGCCGCTGGATCCCGGTTCAGTTCATCAGGGCGCGGCGCTGGAGGTGCGGCCGCTGCATTGGGGCGCGCTGGCCGATGTGGCCATCGGACCGGATGCGCCGCGGCTCGTGCTGCTGGACCGCGTGACCGATCCGCACAACGTCGGTGCCATACTGCGCACCGCCGAGGTTCTGGGGGCCGCCGCCGTGATCGGCACCCGGCATCATTCGGCGCCCGAGACGGGGGCCCTGGCCAAGACCGCCAGCGGCGCGCTGGAACGCCAGCCCTATCTGCGGGTGCGCAACCTCGCCGACGCGATCACCGAACTGCAGGGGTTCGGGTATCTGGTGCTGGGGCTAGATGGCGCGGCGGATCAAAGCATCGAGGACGCGCTCGACGACAGGCGCCGCGCCGGCGCCGTGGCGCTGGTGCTTGGCGCGGAGGGGCCCGGATTGCGGGAGAAAACCCGTGAAACCTGCGATGCGCTGGTGAAAATCGACGCGCATGGCAGCTTTGGATCGCTGAACGTCTCAAACGCGGCGGCGATTGCCCTATATGCGTCTCAGGCGCGGACGGCGCGCGCCGAACTTTGAGGGAGAAGATCATCGGCTATCCGACGAAAATCGGCACCTGCTGCTACTGCGGGACGCGCGCGGCGCTGGTGCTGAAAGGGCAGCGGCAGCATGCGCTGGCCTGTGGATCCTGCGGCGCGCCGCTGAGCAACCTCAAGAAACTGCCGCGCCCGCAAGAGCCGCCGCGGCCCGGCATCGATCACACGCGGTCGGCGCCACCAGCGGGCCACAGGCCGCATCCGGCGCGCAAGCCGCGCGCAAAGAAGCGCAAGCCGATGGGCTGGAAGATACTCGAGGAGGTTTTCGACGTGATCGAGGACATCTTCGACTGATCCGTGCCGGGGCAGGGGCGTAACATCCATCACGAACACCTGGCCGGGCTTCACAGTTGCGTGGAACCGCTCTGCAGCGGGCGCCGGGTGCGCTAGGATCGTGGCAGACTAGGGATCCAGCCAGAGGACACTGCCATGATCGACCGCCGCCGCCTTATCCTTGCCGCCCCTGCCGCCGTTGTTGTCATGGCCGCGACAAGGCCCGCGTTCGCCGCGCGTCCGCAAGTTTTCGCGCCGGACGGTCTGGCGATTCGCGGCTATGATGCGGTCGCCTATCACCGGTCGGGCGGGCCGCTGCGCGGCGAGGCGCGGCACGCGGTCATGTGGCGCGGCGCGGAATGGCGCTTTGCCTCGGCGGCGCACCGTGCGGCCTTCGAGACCGACCCGGTGGGATTTGCGCCGCGTTTCGGCGGCTACTGCGCCTGGGCCGTTTCGCGGAACTACACCGCCAGCACCGCGCCCGAGGCCTGGACGCTGCACGAAGGCGCGTTGTTCCTGAACCACAGCCTGTCGGTGCGCGCCCGCTGGAGCAGGGACATCCCCGGCAATGTCGCGCGCGGCGAGGGCAATTGGCCGCAGGTTCTGAACCAGTGACACCGCCGCGCGATCACGGCTGCGCGACCGGTGCTTTTTTTCCGCCCTTGCGGACATATCTGAACATCGAACGCGGGATCTGGAACATCCGCGTTCTTCGACTGTCCCTCGTTCCGTACCTCGCGCTTGGGGCCTGCCGGTCCTGAGCGCTTTTTTTGTGCGCGCCGATAGGTTATGGGCAGGGCATGACAGATTATTCCGATGCATTTCTGAAAACGATCCTGACCCGGACCCGGCGCATCGCCGTTGTCGGGGTGTCGATGAATCCGGTCCGGCCCAGCTATTATGTGGCGCGGTACCTTGGGCTGAAGGGCTTTGACGTGGTGCCTGTCAACCCGCTGCACCAGGGCGAAACCCTGTTTGGCAAGACGGTTGTCGGCGCCCTGTCGGACATCGACGAAGTGGTCGACATGGTCGATATCTTCCGGCGCTCGGAAGCCGTGCCGCCGATCGTGGACGAGGCGCTGGCGTGCTTTCCGGCGCTGGGCACGATCTGGATGCAGATCGGCGTGGAACACCCCGAGGCAGCAGCCAAGGCGCGGGCGCGCGGCGTGGATGTCGTGGAAAACCGGTGCCCCAAGATCGAGTATCAGCGCCTTTTCGGCGAACTGCGCATGGGCGGGTTCAACACCGGGATCATTTCGTCCAAGTTGTGATCGGGCGGGTGCTCAGGTCGGGCGGGCGGCCTTTTCGGCCAGCCCGCCGGTGCCTTCACGGCGCTCGAGTTCGGCCAGCACCGCGTCCCAGGCGACGCCGCGCGATTGCAGCATGACCTGCAGGTGATAGAGCACGTCCGCCGCCTCGCGGGTCAGGGCGTCGGTGTCGCCGCGCACCGCCTCGACGATGGCCTCGATCGCTTCCTCGCCGAACTTTTCGGCGCATTTTTCCGGACCGCGCGCCAGCAGCCGCGCGGTCCAGCTTTCGTCGGGGGTGCCGGCGGCGGCGCGGGTGGCGATGGTGGCGGCAAGCCGGTCGAGCGCGGTCATGGTCTGTCGAGCCTCATGGGTATGCCGGCGGCCTGCATATGGGCCTTGGCCTCGGCGATGGTGTAATCGCCGAAATGGAAGATGGAAGCAGCGAGAACCGCGCTGGCGTGGCCTTCGGTGACACCTTCGACAAGATGATCCAGCGTGCCGACCCCGCCCGAGGCGATCACCGGCACGGCGACGGCATCGGCGATGGCGCGGGTCAGCGGCAGATTGAAGCCGGCGCGGGTGCCGTCGCGGTCCATCGATGTCAGAAGGATTTCACCGGCGCCCCGCGCCACCACCCGGCGCGCGAAATCCACCGCGTCGATGCCTGTCGGGCGGCGCCCGCCGTGGGTGAAGATTTCCCATTTGCCGGGGGCCACGGTCTTGGCGTCGATGGCGACCACGATGCACTGGCTGCCAAATCGGTCGGCCGCCTCGGCCACCACGTCGGGGCGCGCCACCGCCGCCGAATTGAACGATACCTTGTCGGCGCCGGCCAGCAGCAGATCGCGCACGTCGCCGGCGCTGCGCACCCCGCCGCCCACGGTCAGCGGGATATAGCAGTTTTCCGCCGTGCGCGTGACCACGTCGAACATGGTGCCGCGGTTTTCATGGGTGGCATGGATATCGAGAAAACACAGCTCGTCCGCGCCGGCGGCATCATAGGCGCGGGCGGCATCCACCGGATCGCCCGCATCGCGCAGATCGACAAAGTTGACGCCCTTCACGACGCGGCCGTCGGCGACATCCAGACAGGGTATGATACGGGTCTTGAGCATGATCTGCCCTCTTGCGGCGGGTGCCCGGCACTTAGGCCAAACCGGGCGCGGCTGCAACGGGCGCGGAACCTTTTGCGCCCCCTGGCCGTTGGTGTGCAAAGGAGAAACCGATATGAAACCCCAAGCACCGACCGTTCTGGCCGGCGCCTGCGCGGCGGCGGCAATCGCCGCGATCACCGCATCCGCCCAAACCGCCGATCCCCGGCCCGCCCCGAACATCGCGCTGTGCGTGCCACGCGCCCTGGCCGCCGAGGCACCGAATGTGGCAGAGGTGTTGCCGGGCTACGGCGCCACGCTGTGTCCCGCGTTGCGCGAGGACGGGCTGGCTCTGCTGATGCGCGGCGAATTGCGCGGCGCGGCTCAGCCGCCGATGCCGGCGTCGCGCCCGCCGGGGGCGAGAGCGGCCAGCGCCTCGGCGAGGTTCAGCGCGCCATCATAGAGCGCGCGCCCCGATATGGCCCCGTTCAGGCCCGCGCCGCAGTCGCGCAGGGCCACCAGATCGGCCAGCGACGACACGCCGCCCGAGGCGATGACAGGCACCGATACCGCACGCGCCAGTTCGGCCGTGGCCGCGACGTTCGGGCCTTGCATGGCGCCATCGCGGTCGATGTCGGTATAGATGATCGCGGCGACGCCGACGTCTTCGAAGCTGCGGGCCAGATCGGTTACCAGAACATCGGTCTGGTCCGCCCATCCCTTGGTGGCCACCCGCCCCTTGCGCGCGTCGATGCCAACGGCGACCTGGCCGGGAAAGGCGCGCGCCGCGGTGCGCACCAGATCGGGGTTTTCCACCGCCACAGTGCCCAGGATGACCCGTGCCAGCCCCTTGGAAAGCCACATCTCGATGGTGTCCATGTCGCGGATGCCGCCGCCCAGCTGCGCCGGCACGGGGCAGGCCGCCAGGATCGCCTCGACCGGGGCGGCGTTGACAGGGGCCCCGGCAAATGCGCCGTTCAGATCCACCAGGTGCAGCCATTCGCAACCCGCGGCGACGAAGGCGCGGGCCTGCGCCGCGGGATCGTCGTTGAACACCGTGGCCTTGTCCATTTCGCCGCGCAGCAGGCGCACGGCCTGGCCGTCTTTCAGGTCGATGGCGGGGTAGAGTATCATGGCGGGCTCCGGTCTGTGATGCGCCTGCGTGGTGGCACGCCACAGCGGCGAATGCAACGCGCCGTTAGGTCAGGCTTGCCCGGTGGGACCACGCCGGTGCATGCTGGTGCCGGCAGGGGAGGAACCATGATGCCGAAATCCGATATCTTTCGATCCGGCGCCCTGGCGCTGGGGCTTGGGCTGGGCCTGACGCTGGCCGGTGCCGGGACCGCCGTCGCGGCCGATCCGGTAGAGGGCGTCTGGAAGACGCAGCCCGACGATGGCGCCTATGCGCATGTGGTAATGGCGCCCTGCGGCGCGGCGTTTTGCGGCAAGATCGCCCGCACCTTCGATGCGACCGGGGAGTATGCCTCGCCCAACATCGGCAAGACGCTGGTGATCGACATGGCCCCGGACGGCGACGGGCAGTATCGCGGCCGGGTCTGGCGCCCGTCGAACGACAAGATCTACATCGGCAAGATCGCGTTGCAGGGCGATACCATGCAACTGGCCGGCTGTGTTGCGGGCGGTCTGTTCTGTTCGAAACAGACCTGGAGCCGGATAGACTGAGCGCGCCCGCGCGTCACGGCCGCCAGCGCAGGAAGTTCGCGATCATCGTCAGGCCCGTGCGCTGGCTTTTTTCCGGGTGAAACTGCATCCCGACCATCGTGTCGCGGGCGATGATCGCGGTGATCGGTCCGCCGTGATCCACATGCGCCAGTTGCCGGGCCGGATCGTCGGCGGCAAAGCGGTAGGAATGAACGAAATACGCATGATCGCCCGGCGCTACCCCGTTCAGCACCGGGTGCGGGCGGTCGATCCGCAGGTCGTTCCAGCCCATATGCGGCACCTTCAGCACCGGATCGTCGGGCGTGATCGGCACGACCGACCCCGCGATCCAGTCCAGACCCGGGGTGTCGTGGTATTCGCGGCCCCATGTCGCCATCAGTTGCATCCCGACGCAGATCCCCAGGAACGGCCTGCCGCGCTGCTCGACCGCCTCGCGCAGCGCATCGAACAGCCCGCCGCGGCCGCGCAAAGCTGCCGCACAGGCCGGAAAGGCCCCGTCGCCAGGCAGCACGATGCGATCGGCGCGGGCAACCACATCGGCGTCGGCCGTCACCTCGACCGTGCCGGCGCCGACTTCGCGGGCCATCCGCTGGAACGCCTTTTCGGCGGAATGCAGGTTGCCGCTTTCGTAATCGATGATGACCGTCAGCATCGGGTTACAACGCGCCCTTGGTGGAAGGCACCGCATCGGATTTGCGCGGATCGACCTCGAGCGCGTCGCGCAGGGCGCGGGCGACGGATTTGAACGTGGCTTCGGCGATGTGGTGGCTGTTGATGCCATGCAGCATGTCGACATGCAGCGTGATGCCGCCATGCGTGGCGAAGGCCTGGAAGAACTCGCGCACCAGTTCGGTGTCGAAGCTGCCGATGCAGGGGGTGGGCAACGCCACGTTCCACACCAGATAGGGCCGTGCGGAAAGATCGAGCGCGCAGCGCACCAGCGCATCGTCCATCGGCAGCAGGCAGGCGCCGTAACGCCGGATGCCGCGCTTGTCGCCCATCGCCGCGCGCAGCGCCTGGCCGAGGGCGATGCCGGTGTCTTCGACGGTGTGGTGGTCGTCGATGTGCAGATCGCCCGTGGCCTGCACGGTCATGTCGATCAGCGCATGGCGTGCAAGCTGATCGAGCATGTGATCGAAGAAGCCGACACCGGTTGAATTGTCGTAGACGCCGGTTCCGTCCAGGTCGATCCGGACCGAGATATCGGTTTCGGCGGTCTTTCGGGTGATCTCGGCGCGGCGCATGGCGGATGCTCCTTTTGTGTTTCGCGCGCTTATAGGACGCGGCAGGGCGCAGGCCAAGCGATAACGCGGACCGGACGTTGCCGCGCCGGAGCCGAAGCCGCGCGCGTGGCGGGCCGGGTTCCGGGGGCTGTCTGCCCCCGCGTGCCTGCGGCACGTCCCCCGAGGATATTTACGGCGAGTGGAAAGCCGGTTGCCCAATGGCGCGCGCCATGCCAGCGTGGCGCGAGACGCAGCAGGAAAGAGAGCCGATGACCACATGCGTGTTCGTCCAGATCCGATGCAAGCCCGGCACCACCTACAAGGTGGCCGAGGACATCGCTTTGCTGGAAATCCATTCCGAGATGTATTCGACGAGCGGCGAGTACGATCTTTTGCTGAAGCTCTACATTCCGGAGCAGGCCGATGTGGGCAAGTTCATCAACGACAACCTGTTGCGCGTGCCGGGCATCGAAAGATCGCTGACGACGATGACGTTCAAGATCTTCTAGCCGGGTCGGGCGGTGGGCGGATGCTGAAGATGCAGGCATTGCGCGGGGCGCGGAGCGAATTTTGCCCGTCGAAAAAATTTACCAATTGATAAAATATGCAGTTCTGGCACTGTCGCTGCACGAGGAGCTGTTCACGGAGACAAGCCTATGGCGGATCGTCAGTTGGAAAATGGCATAGTGCCGGGGCGTTTGCCCGAAGACACGCTTGCGGCGAATTTCGCCGATCTGCATCCGGCCTTCGCGCCGCATGAGGCGGCCGTGGCGGCGGACCGGTGTTATTTCTGCTATGACGCGCCCTGCGTGACCGCCTGCCCGACGGCCATCGACATCCCGCTGTTCATCCGGCAGATCCAGGTGGGTCAACCCGAGGCGGCGGCGCGCACGATCTTCGACCAGAACATTCTGGGCGGGATGTGCGCGCGTGTCTGCCCCACCGAACAGCTGTGCGAGCAGGCCTGCGTGCGCGAGGCAGCCGAGGGCAAACCCGTGGAGATCGGGCGGTTGCAGCGCCATGCGACCGATGCGCAGATGCGCAAGAGTGGCCACCCCTACCAGCGTGGCGCGCGCACCGGCAAGTCGGTGGCCGTGGTGGGGGCGGGGCCGGCGGGCCTGGCCTGTGCCCACCGTCTGGCCATGCTGGGCCATGACGTGGCGCTTTTCGATGCGCGTGAAAAGCCCGGCGGGCTGAACGAATACGGCATCGCCGCCTACAAGACACCCGAGGGTTTTGCACAGGCCGAGGTGGAGTGGCTGTTGGGCATTGGCGGCATTGCGTTGCACCACGGCAAGATGCTGGGCCGCGACGTCACCCTGCGTGAGTTGCAGGACGATCACGACGCGGTGTTCCTGGGCATGGGGCTGGGCGGTGTCAACGCGCTGCGCGCGCCCGGCGAAGACAAGACCGGTGTGCGCGATGCGGTGGATTTCATCGCCGATCTGCGCCAGGCCAGCGATCTTGCCGCCTTGCCGGTGGGGCGCAACGTGGTTGTCATCGGCGGCGGCATGACCGCGATCGATGCGGCGGTGCAATCGAAGCTTCTGGGGGCGGAAACCGTCACCGTCGCCTATCGCCGCAGCCGTGCCGAAATGAGCGCGAGCGGTTTCGAACAGGATCTGGCGGCGGCGCGCGGCGTGCGGCTGATGTTCAACGTCCAGCCGGTGGCGGTGCATGGCAACGGCGCCGCGGCCGAGATCGAACTGGCCTATACCACCTCGCGCGACGGTGGCCTGCAACCGACAGGGGAAACCGTGCGCATCGCTGCCGACCAGGTGTTCAAGGCCATCGGCCAGACCCTGGTGGCGGCGCCCGACGGGCTGACGCTGACCGGGGGCAAGATCGCCGTGACAGGGCCCGGCCGAACCGGGCTGGCCGGCGTCTGGGCGGGGGGCGACTGCGCCGCCGGCGGCGACGATCTGACCGTGACCGCCGTGGCCGAGGGGCGCGACGCGGCGCTCGACATTCATGCAAGTCTCACCCGCTGAGCAAGCCACAGGGATTTCAAAGCAATGGCAGACCTTTCCACAACATTTCTCGGTATTTCATCGCCAAATCCGTTCTGGCTGGCCTCGGCGCCGCCGACGGACAAGGAATACAACGTCCGCCGTGCCTTCGAGGCCGGGTGGGGCGGTGTCGTCTGGAAGACGCTGGGCGCCGAAGGCCCACCCGTGGTCAATGTGAACGGCCCGCGTTATGGCGCGATCTACGGTGCGGATCGCCGGTTGCTCGGGCTCAACAACATTGAACTCATCACCGACCGCCCGCTCGAGGTGAACCTCGAGGAGATCGCCCGCGTGAAGGCGGATTATCCCGACCGGGCGATGATCGTGTCGATCATGGTGCCCTGCGAAGAGCAGGCGTGGAAAGACATCCTGCCGCGGGTGGAAGAAACCAACGCCGACGGCATCGAACTGAACTTTGGCTGTCCGCACGGCATGTCCGAACGCGGCATGGGCGCCGCCGTGGGGCAGGTGCCCGAATACATCGAAATGGTCACCCGCTGGTGCAAGCAATACTACAAGCGGCCGGTGATCGTGAAACTGACCCCCAACATCACCGATGTGCGCTATCCCGCGCGCGCGGCGCGCAACGGCGGCGCGGACGCGGTTTCGCTGATCAACACGATCTCGTCGATCACCTCGGTGAACCTGGATACCATGTCGCCTGAACCCTCGATCGATGGCAAGGGCAGCCACGGCGGCTATTGCGGTCCCGCGGTAAAGCCTATCGCCATGAACATGGTGGCCGAAATCGCCCGTGATCCCGAAACCCGCGGCATGCCGATTTCCGGCATCGGCGGCATCACCACCTGGCGCGACGCGGCCGAATACATCAGCCTGGGCTGCGGAAACGTCCAGGTCTGCACCGCGGCGATGACCTACGGGTTCCGCGTGGTCGAGGAAATGAAGGCCGGGCTGTCGCGGTGGATGGACGAGAAAGGGCACGCCTCGGTTCAGGATTTCATTGGCCAGGCCGTGCCAAACGTGACCGACTGGCAGTACCTCAACCTCAACTATGTCGCCAAGGCCCGGATCGATCAGGACGCCTGCATCAAATGCGGCCGTTGCTTTGCCGCCTGCGAAGACACCAGCCACCAGGCCATCGCGATCAAGCCAGGCCGGGTGTTCGAAGTGATCGATGAGGAGTGCGTCGCCTGCAACCTGTGCGTCGATGTCTGCCCGGTCCAAGACTGCATCACCATGGAACAGATGGCGCCTGGCACCGTCGATCCCCGCACCGGGCGCGTGGTCGAAGCCGAATACGCAAACTGGACGACACACCCGAACAATCCCGCTGCGGCAAAAGCCGCCGAGTAACCGGGTACGCCGCCCCTTGCGTCGGGGCGGCATCCGCGCAAGGGTCGGGTATGGTCCGACAGATCCTGCCCATATCTGCGCTGCTGCTGGGATCGGCGCTTCTGTTGTTCGCCGGCGGCATCAACGCCCTGATCCTGCCGGTGCGCGGCGCTGCCGAAGGATTTTCGGCGACAGCTCTGGGTCTTCTCGGGGCAGGCTGGGCCATCGGTTTTATCGCCGGGTGCTGGTACACGCCGCGCATGGTCGCGCGTGTCGGACATATCCGCGCCTTCGGTGTCGTCTCGGCGCTGGCGGCGGTGGCCATCCTGGCTTCAGCGTTGCTGGTAAGCAACGAAGCCTGGATTCCCCTGCGCGCAATTTCCGGGTTCTGCTTCGCCGGCGCGGCGATGATCGTGGAAAGCTGGCTCAGCGAACGGGCCGAACCGCACACCCGCGGGCGCATCTTCGGCATCTACACAATGGTCAACCTGCTGGCCTCAACCGGCGGTCAGATGGCCCTGACGCTGGGCGACACCGCCGGTTTCACGTTCTTTCTGCTGGGTGGCATCTTCTATTGCCTGGCGCTGGTGCCGACGGCGCTGTCCTCCACCGCTACCCCCAGGCCGCTCACATCGGTTTCGCTGGATCTCGGGGCGTTGTGGCGCAACTCGCCGGTGGCGGTTTTCGGCGTGTTCTGCGTGGGTATATCCAACAGCGCCTTCGGCGCGCTGGCGGCGGTCTACGCGGGGCAGGTGGGGCTCGTGCTCAGTTCCGTCGCCCTCTTTGCCAGCCTGCCGATTCTCGCCGGCGCGGTCAGCCAGGTGCCCGTCGGCTGGCTCTCCGACCGAATGGACCGGCGCCACGTCCTGCTGGCGGTTTGCGCCGTCGCCATCGCAACCGATCTGGCCTTCGTGGTGCTGGCGCCGGAAACCCGGCTGATGAACCTCGCGCTCTCGGCGCTCCTCGGGGCGAGCATCTACGCCATGTATCCCGTCATCATCGCCCACGCCAACGATCACGCCCCGGAAAACAGCGCCATCCAGACCTCGGGCGGCCTGTTGATGATCTTCGGCTTCGGCTCGATCCTGGGCCGGCAATCGCCGGCGTCACCATGACACACCTCGGGCCGACCGGGCTCTTTTTCACCTCCGCCGGCGCACATGCGTTGGTCATTCTCTACACGCTCTGGCGCATCCGGGCCCGTGCACCCGTCGCCACCGGCGACAAGGGCAGCTTCACGGTCGTCTCGCCCACCCGCACATCCACACCGGAAACCGCGATGCTGGCTTTCGGCGAAACCGAGTCCTCCGCCGCCCCCGGCGACCTGCCGCCGGAAGAACCCGTCGATCCGGGGCGCCCTGCACCGGTTCCGCCACCGCCCGGCGCTTGATCCGCGCACCTTCATCTTGCCGGATAAACTCCCGCCGGAGGCTCCCGCACCCGGCCAACCCCGCCGCAGCCCGCCCTAGGGGCGCAGCATCCGCCGGTACAACGTGTCCAGAAACGCCATCGCCCCGTCGAATGGGTCTTCGGGGCCCAGCACCGCGCGCACCTGCACGTCGAAATCCGCATAGTGCTGGGTCAGCGACCAGATCGAGAAGATCAGGTGATGCGGGTGCACCCGCGCGATCGCCCCGGAAGCCATCCAGGTTTCCAGAACCGCGCATTTGCTGTCGACCAGCGTCTTGAGATCCACCGACAAGGCGTCGTGGATGCGTGGCGCACCCTGCAACACCTCGTTGGCGAACAACCGGCTTTCGCGGGGGAAATCCCGGCTCATCTGCAACTTGCGCCGGACATAGCCCATGATCTCCTCCAGCGGTTCGCCATCGCCGTCCATGGCGCGCAAAGGGTCCAGCCAGGTGTCCAGAAGCCGTTCCAGCAGGGCCTCGTGCATCGCTTCTTTCGAGGGGAAATAGTACAGCAGATTGGGTTTGCTCAGCCCCGCCGTGGCCGCGATTTCATCCACCGTCGCCCCGCGGAAACCCTGGGCCGAAAACACGTCCAGAGCGGCATCCAGGATCGTGGCCCGGTTTTTCTGCTGTATGCGCGTGGGCGCGCGGTCCTTGGGCATCTGGCCTCCGTCCATGGTGCCGCAAATTGTGTCAATGCCTGCGCCGGGCCGGGGTTTCGCGGTCCGGCGGGCCGACAGCTTCTTGACTGCACCTGCGTCCGTGATAGCGTTGCTTTGACCGGTTGGTCAAATCATTGCTCGGTTTCGCGGTGTTCCGGCATCGCCATTGGCTGAAAAGATGATCATGGCCAGATGACATGCCGCGCGGGGCTTTGCCATCGCGCGGTTTCAACGAAGGATTTCTCACATGGCGACACCTGGCGCAAATCTCACCATCGACGGCCAGAGACTGTGGGACAGTCTGATGCAGATGGCGCAGATCGGCCCCGGCGTGGCCGGCGGAAACAACCGCCAGACGCTGACGGATGCGGATGCGGAAGGCCGCGCGCTGTTCCAGAGCTGGTGCGAGGCGGCGGGCTGCACGATGGGCGTGGACCAGATGGGCAACATGTTCGCCCGCCGCGAAGGCTCCGATCCCGACGCGCTTCCGGTCTATGTGGGCAGCCATCTCGACACCCAGCCAACCGGCGGAAAATTCGACGGCGTCCTCGGCGTGCTGGGCGGGCTCGAGATCATCCGCAGCCTGAACGACATGAACATCCGCACGCGCCATCCCATCGTGGTGACGAATTTCACCAACGAGGAAGGCACCCGCTTTGCCCCGGCTATGCTGGCTTCGGGGGTCTTCGCGGGCATCCACACCCAGGACTGGGCCTATGCGCGCACCGACGCGCAAGGCAAGAGCTTTGGCGATGAACTGGACCGCATCGGCTGGCGCGGCGAGGAAGAGGTGGGCGCGCGCCAGATGCATGCGTTCTTCGAGTTGCACATCGAACAGGGTCCGATCCTGGAATCCGAAGGCCGCGACATCGGCGTGGTCACCCATGGCCAGGGCCTGAGTTGGATGCAGGTGACGCTGACCGGCAAGGACAGCCACACCGGATCGACCCCGATGCCCATGCGCCGCAACGCCGCGCTGGGCATGGCGCGGGTTCTGGAAAAAGTCGAAGAGATCGCACTGAGCCACGCACCGCATGCGGTCGGCGCGGCAGGCCACATCGAGGTCTATCCGAACTCGCGAAACGTGATCCCGGGCCGCGCGGTCTTTACCGTCGACTTCCGCTCGCCCGACCTGAGCGTGATCCAGGACATGGAGGCACGCCTGCAAACCGAAACCATGGCGATTTGCGATGCGATCGGTCTGGAAGCCGAATTCGAGAAGGTCGGCGGCTTCGATCCCGTCACCTTCGATGAAACCTGTGTTTCGGCCGTGCGCAACGCTGCCGAACGGCTGGGCCTGAGCCACATGAACCTGATTTCCGGCGCCGGGCACGACGCCTGCTGGATCAACCGCGTGGCACCCACGGCGATGGTCATGTGCCCCTGCGTCGACGGTCTCAGCCACAATGAGGCCGAGGAAATCAGCCCCGAATGGGCCGCCGCCGGAACCAACGTGTTGTTTCACGCTGTCGTCGAGACCGCCGGCATCCTGGAATGAACCTGGGCGACCGGGGATTGGGGGTCATCGGGCCCGAGGAAATCGACGCCATGCTCGACCGCGAGATCGACGCCTTCGACACCAGCACCCCGGCCGATGCCGGCACGCTGGATGCGTTTCGCGCCGCGCGGCGCAAGCCGCGGCCGATCACGGTGAACTTCTCGGGTGGAATAACGCAGAAATGCTGGTCGGTGACGCGGCCAAACGGGGATTATCGCGTGGTTTACCTGCCGCTGGCAGGTTATTTCTCGCTCTGCGTGGAATCGGATTTCGGCCCGCTCGACATCGGCGTGCATGGCCCGGCCATCGCCTGCTACGGGAGCGTGTGATGTCGCCGTGGCTGCGCGATGCGCTGTTTTTCGCGGCGGTCTACCTGGCGATCCAACTCGGTTTCGCCTGGTATGACGGCTTTCTCGATCCGCTGGCGCTGGTGGCGAATGTCGTGGCGGCCACGCTGATTTACGCCAGCCTGCTGGCGGTTTACAAACGGCTGAAGCAACGGGGAAAATGATATGGCAACCATCATCAAGAACGGCACGGTCGTCACCGCCGACCTGACCTACAAGGCAGACGTGCGCATCGAGAACGGCGTGATCGTCGAAATCGGTCCCGACCTTTCCGGCGGCAAGGAACTGGATGCGACCGATTGCTATGTGATGCCCGGTGGCATCGATCCGCACACCCACCTGGAAATGCCGTTCATGGGCACATATTCCGCCGACGACTTCGAATCGGGCACCCGCGCCGCTTTGGCCGGCGGCACCACGATGGTGGTCGACTTTGCGCTGCCCAGCCCCGGACAGGGCCTGTTCGACGCGCTTCAGATGTGGGACAACAAGTCGACGCGCGCCAATTGCGATTATTCCTTCCACATGGCGGTAACCTGGTGGGGCGAACAGGTCTTCAATGAAATGGAACAGGTGGTGCGCGACCGCGGCATCAACACCTTCAAGCATTTCATGGCCTACAAAGGCGCGCTCATGGTCAATGACGATGAGCTTTACGCCAGTTTCCAGCGCCTCGCCGAACTGGGCGGAATAGCGATGGTGCATGCCGAAAACGGCGATGTCGTCGCCGAACTCAGCGCCAAGCTGCTGGCGCAGGGCAACACCGGCCCCGAGGCGCACGCCTATTCCCGTCCGCCGCAGGTGGAAGGCGAGGCGACGAACCGCGCAATCATGATTGCCGACATGGCCGGCGTGCCGCTCTATGTGGTGCATACCTCGTGCGAGGACAGCCACGAAGCGATCCGCCGCGCGCGGATGCAGGGCAAACGCGTCTGGGGCGAACCGCTGATCCAGCACCTGACGCTGGACGAAAGCGAATACTTCAATGCCGATTGGGATCACGCGGCGCGGCGCGTCATGTCGCCGCCGTTCCGCAACAAGCTGCATCAGGACAGCCTCTGGGCAGGGTTGCAGGCCGGATCGCTGTCGGTCGTGGCAACCGATCACTGTGCCTTCACCACCGAGCAGAAACGCTATGGCGTCGGCGATTTCACCAAGATTCCCAACGGCACCGGCGGTCTCGAGGATCGGATGCCGATGCTGTGGACCCACGGCGTCGCCACAGGGCGGCTTACGATGAACGAATTCGTCGCCGTCACCTCGACCAACATCGCCAAGATCCTGAACTGCTATCCCCGAAAGGGCGCTGTCCTGGTGGGCGCGGATGCCGATCTGGTGGTCTGGGATCCGCAAAAGGAAAAGACGATCACCGCGGCCAGCCAGCAATCCGCGATCGACTACAACGTGTTCGAGGGCAAGATCGTGCGCGGCCTTCCGCGCTTTACCCTGACGCGCGGGCAGGTCGCGGTTCACGATGGGGAAATCCGCACCCAGGAAGGCCACGGGAAATTCGTCAAACGCCCCGGCAACGGCACGGTCAACCGGGCCCTGTCGGATTGGAAGGAACTGACCGCGCCGCGCCCCGTCGAACGCAGCGGCATCCCGGCGACCGGCGTCTGAGGCCGGCGCCGAGATGTCCGAGCAAACCGTGATCGAGGCGCGAAACCTCGATCTGACCTTCCAGACCAACGACGGCTCCGTCCAGGCACTGCGCGATGTGAACCTGACGATATCCAAAGGCGAATTCGTCAGCTTCATCGGCCCGTCCGGGTGCGGTAAAACCACCTTCCTGCGGGTGGTTGCGGCGCTTGAAAACCCTACCGGCGGCAGCATCGTCGTGAACGGCATGAGCCCGGAAGAAGCGCGTAAACAGCGCGCCTACGGCTATGTCTTCCAGGCGGCGGGCCTCTACCCGTGGCGCACCATCGCGGGCAACATCCAGTTGCCGCTTGAAATCATGGGGTTTTCACGGGCCGAACGCAAAGCCCGCGCGGAACAGGTGCTGGATCTGGTGGATCTGAAAGGGTTCGGTGGCAAATACCCCTGGCAGCTGTCCGGCGGCATGCAGCAACGCGCCTCGATCGCGCGCGCGCTCAGCTTCGATGCCGACATCCTGTTGATGGACGAACCTTTCGGTGCACTGGACGAAATCGTGCGTGACCACCTCAACGAACAACTCCTGGCGCTCTGGGCACGCACCAACAAGACGATCGGTTTCGTCACCCACTCTATCCCCGAAGCGGTCTATCTGAGCACCAAGATCGTGGTGATGAGCCCGCGGCCCGGGCGCATCACCGACATCATCGAAAGCCCGCTGCCTCGGGAGCGCCCGCTTGAAATCCGTGAAACACAGGAATTCCTCAACATCGCGCACCGTGTGCGCGAAGGTCTGCGTGCCGGGCACGAGCCAGATGTCTGAAAAGCCTATTAACCATTCCGGCGCGCCCGAATCCCGGCGCCGCGCCACGAGGCGAGACACCGGAACTGGCCGTCTTGAGGTTAAGGGCGCGGTCACCCCCTTCATCGTTCACGGCCATCGGCTCTCCAGCCTGTACCGCCCCTTCACTCTGGATCTGATTCCCTTCATTGTTCTTAAAATACTCAAAGCGATCCGGTCTCGATCCGCGGGCGGGTTTGAGTATTTGTGGAACAATGAAGCTGGGGCCGGTGCGAAATGAGGCGGGCGGCTGTTCCCGTGCTGGTTGTTCTGGGTGTTCTGGTCGCGTTCTGGTATGCTGTGGCTGTTCCCATGAACATCAAGGGTGTTTTGACCGAAGCGCAGCGTGCGGGGGTGGTTGTGGTACCTGAAAGCGGCGCGGATCGGCGCGCGGCTTCGGCCTGGCGGCTGGTGACCATGAACTTATCGGTGGTTCCGGATACCTGGGCGCAGGCGCGGCCGCGCCTGCCGGCGCCGCATCAGGTTGCAATCGAGCTTTGGGAGACCACGGCGCAAAAGAAGGTCACTTCGAAGCGCAGTCTGGTGTATCATGGATGGGTCACGCTGAGTGCAACGTTGCTGGGGTTTGCGATGGGCACTGGGCTAGGGATACTTTTGGCCATTGGTATCGTTCACAACCGGGTAATGGACATGAGCGTCATGCCTTGGGCCATCGTGAGCCAGACGATCCCGATTATTGCGCTCGCACCCATGATTATCGTCGTGCTTTATTCCATCGGCATCCAGGGGGTTTTTCCAAAAGCCGTGATAAGCGCGTATCTGTCGTTTTTCCCGGTGGTTGTGGGTATGGTGAAGGGGTTGCGCAGCCCGGACGCGATGCAGCTCGATCTGTTGCGCACCTACAATGCCAGCCAGGCACAGGGGTTCTGGAAGCTGCGGTTGCCGGCATCGATGCCCTACCTTTTTGCGTCTTTGAAAGTAGGCATCGCCGCGTCCCTGGTGGGGGCGATCGTGGGCGAATTGCCGACAGGCGCGGTGTCCGGGCTGGGTGCCCGGCTTCTGGCGGGCAGTTACTATGGACAGACCGTGCAGATATGGTCGGCCTTGTTCGCTGCGGCGATCCTTGCGGCGTGCCTCGTTGGAATTCTGGGGGTGCTCGAACGTATCGTGTTGCGGCGTATGGGAGGGCGGACATGATCTGGCGGCGTTTCTCGGGCAGGAGGGTGGCATGAGCCTGGTTGCGCTTGCCCTGGCGATCTGGGCCGCGGGATGGGCGATGAATGTGCGCCTGGCGACCGGAGCCCATGCCGAAACGGCAGCCGTGCGCTTGGCGGTGCCGCTGATATTCGGCGTCACGGTCGTTCTGGTTTGGGAGTGTGTCGTGCGTGGATTGCAGGTACCGCTGGTGATCCTGCCGACGCCGTCGATGATTGCGGCGCGCTTTGCCACCAGTTTGCCGATCCTCTGGGCGGATTTCGTGCAGACCTTCGTGAAGGGCGCGCTCAGCGGCTATGCCATCGGCTGCGGGGCGGCGCTGCTGGCCGCCGTCGCGGTGGACCGCAGCGATTTCCTGCGCCGGGGTCTTTTGCCGGTCGGCAACTTCATTGCCGCGCTGCCGATCGTGGGAACGGCGCCGATTCTGGTGATGTGGTTCGGTTTCGATTGGCACAGCAAGGCGGCGGTCGTTGTGGTGATGGTGTTTTTCCCGATGCTGATCAACGCGGTTGCCGGCCTGCGCGAGACAACGGCGATGCAGCGCGACCTAATGCGTACCTATGCGGCCGGCTATTGGCAGGGTTTTTTCAAGCTGCGGCTGCCCGCCGCGATGCCTTTCATCTTCAACGGCTTGAAAATATCGACGACACTGGCTTTGATCGGAGCGATCGTTGCTGAATTTTTCGGCTCGCCAACGGTGGGGATGGGGTTTCGGATATCGACCTCGGTTGGGCAGCTTGCCTTGGACATGGTCTGGGCCGAGATTCTGGTCGCGGCTCTGGCCGGGAGCCTGTTTTACGGGGCTGTTGCCCTGATCGAACGGGGGGTGACCTTCTGGCACCCCTCGCAAAGAAAATGACTTCAACAAGGAGAGAGTGAGATGAAAAATCTGCTGGCGGGCGCCGCCCTGGCGCTGGTTCTGGGGGCCGGGATGCCGGCATTTGCGGGTGGCCATGCCGACAACGAGGTCAAACTGCAACTGCAGTGGGTCACGCAGGCCCAGTTTGCCGGATATTATGTGGCCCTCGACAAGGGCTTCTACGAAGAGGAAGGGCTGAGCGTCACGATCCTTCCGGGTGGTCCGGATATTGCCCCGCCGCAGGTTCTGGCCGGGGGTGGCGCGGATGTGATGCTGAACTGGATGCCATCCGCTCTGGCGGCGCGTGAAAAGGGCCTGCCCGTGGTCAACATCGCCCAGCCTTTCAAATCGTCCGGTCTGATGCTGACGTGCTGGAAGGACACCGGGATCACCGGTCCGCAGGATTTCAAAGGCAAGACCATCGGCGTCTGGTTCTTCGGCAATGAATACCCGTTCCTGTCGTGGATGAGCCAGGAAGGCATTTCCACCGATGGTGGCGACGACGGCGTGACGGTTTTGAAGCAGGGGTTCAACGTGGATCCGCTGTTGCAGCGTCAGGCCGATTGCATTTCGACGATGACCTACAACGAATACGGTCAGGTGCTTGACGCGGGTGTCAGCGAGGACGAGCTTGTGACCTTCAAGTACGAGGACATGGGCGTTGCCACCCTGGAAGACGGGATCTATGCGCTTGAGGCGAATCTGGAAGATCCGGCCTTTGTCGAAAAGATGGTCAAGTTTGTCCGCGCATCGATGAAGGGCTGGAAGTATGCCGAGGCGAACCCCGAGGAAGCCGCGGAAATCGTCCTGGACAACGATGCGACCGGTGCCCAGACCGAGGCGCACCAGAAGCGGATGATGGGCGAGATCGCCAAGCTGACCGCCGGATCGAACGGCGCGCTGGACCCGGCCGATTTCCAGCGTACGGTCGACACGCTGCTGGCGGGGGGGTCGGACCCGGTGATCACGGCTGAACCGCAGGGCGCCTGGACCCATGCGATCACCGATGCGGCGCTGAACTGACCGGCGCCAATCCCGTTCTGGCGGCGCGCGTCCGGGCAACCGGGCGCGCGCGGTCGCACAAGCGACGGACGCCGCGCCGCTGGCGCGCGCGATCCTGGCAATACCGAGGACAGAGCCGATGAGCGATGCCGCGACCCTGCGCAGCTTTGATCTGGCCGACCCGCCGGACGGCTTTGCCGACAATCCCTTTCCGGTCTACGATGCGCTTCTGGCGCAGGCCCCGGTGCTGCGTCAGCCTGACGGTTCGGTCCTGCTGTGTCGCCACGCGGATCTTGAGACCGTCTACAAGGACACCGCGCGGTTCATCAGCGACAAGAAGGCTGCGTTTGCCCCCAAGTTCGGCATCGGCACGCCGCTTTATGAACACCACACCACCAGCCTGGTTTTTTCCGATCCGCCGCTGCACACCCGCGTGCGGCGCATCATGACCAGCGCGCTGACCCCGCGCGCGTTGCAAAGGATGGAACCGGGCCTGATCGCAACCGTCGATGCGTTGCTGGATGCGATGCCCGGCGCGCCCTGTCTGATCGAGGATTTCGCCAGCGTGATCCCGATCCAGATCATCGGCAATCTGCTGGACGTTCCGCTCGACGAACGCGGGCCGCTGCGCGATTGGTCGCTGGCCATTCTGGGCGCGCTCGAACCGGCGTTGACACAGGCGCAACTGGCGCGGGGGCACGCGGCGGTCGAGGCGTTTCAGGCCTATCTGCGCGATCTCATTGCGCGTCGCCGTGCCAAGCCGGGCGATCCCGACACAGATGTGCTGACGCGGCTGATCGAAGGCGACGATGGCGGCCAGCTGAGCGAAAGCGAACTGATACACAACTGCATCTTCATCCTGAACGCAGGGCACGAGACCACCACCAATCTGATCGGCAACGGGCTGGCGCTGCTGCACGACCACCCCGATCAAATGGCCCTGCTGCAGGAAAACCCCGAACTGATCGCCTCGGCGGTCGAGGAGATCCTGCGGTTCCGGTCGCCCAACCAGCTGGGCAACCGCGAGACCACGCAGACGGTGGAATTCGGCGGGCAGGTCATTGGCGCGGGCACCAACCTGCACCTGGTAATCGGCGCGGCAAACCGCGATCCGGCGGTTTTCGAGGCGCCGGCGCACTTCGACATCTCCCGCAAGCCGAACCGCCACCTGGCCTTTGCCGGCGGGCCACATGTCTGTGTCGGGCTGACGCTGGCGCGCATGGAAGGGCGTATCGCGCTTGCGCGGTTCCTCGCGCGCTATCCCGGCTACCGGCTGACCGCGCGCCAGCCCGGCGGCCGCCTGCGGTTTCGTGGATATGCGGCGCTGCATGCCCGGTTGTGACACGCGCGGCCTTCAATGCGCGCCGCCGCGGAAAAATGACTGGACAGCCGCGCCCGCGCAGAGGCATGATTTACAAGGCAATTCAGTGGAAAAGCGAGACAGGTGAAAGCATGACACGCATCAAGACAATGCTGGCCGGTGCCTTGGGTGCGGCGATGCTCAGCGCGGCGCCCGCAATGGCCTCCGAACCCAATATTTACCCCTATCAGACAAACGCCAATTATTGCCCGGCCGGTTATCAGCCGGTTTCGATTGCCGGTGTGATCTGTTGCGGTCAGCCGAACCGGTCCATCACTTATCAACAAGCGATGGCGCATCCCGTACCGCGTGTGTCGCACCGGGTGTACAGGCCGGTGCGGTCGGATTGTCCTGTGGGGGTGAAAGGCTGCCGTTGACCCCGGTTCGCGGCGCCCCGGCATCGCCAGGGCGCGACAGGGTTACAGAGGTTTCAGATCGGATGCCATCTGGCGCCCGTCGCGGCCGTCCTGCATCTCGTAGGAAACCTTCTGATTGTCGGCCAACCCGGTCAATCCGGATCGTTCAACGGCGGAGATGTGCACAAATACATCCTTGCCGCCAGAATCGGGTGCGATAAATCCGTACCCTTTGGTTGTATTGAACCATTTCACGGTGCCGGTAGGCATGTCCCGTGTCTCCTTCTACTTGACGCGCATTCCGGCAACCCACCGGAACAGTTAACGAAGTTGGAATTGCGACGAAGCGACCCCGAGGGAGAGGCCGCTTCGCCGGGTTACCGGTTGCTCCGCAGATATAATGATTGCACGGCGCGGTGAAAAATCAAGGAAAACGGGCCAATTCACGAGATGTTCACATAACTCTGCCCAAGAATAAGGAAGCTATAGTGAAGCTGTACGGACTGAAAACCTGTGACACTTGTCGCAAGGCGCGCAAGGCGCTGCCCGAGGCGGAATTCGTCGACGTTCGCGCGCCGGGGATCGAACCCGAGGTGTTGCGCGCGGCGCTGGCACAATTTGAAGGCGATCTGCTGAACACCCGATCCACGACATGGCGCGCGCTTGATCCGTCCGAACGGGCGCGCGCACCGCTGGAATTGCTGGCCGACCACCCGGCGCTGATGAAACGGCCGCTGATCGTGGATGGCGACCGCATGCTGCTGGGCTGGTCGGCCGAGACCCGCGCGGCGCTGGGCCTTGCGTGAACGCGCCTTCGGACCCGATCAGCCCCGCCGTGCCACCAGCAACCGGTCGAGAGACAGCGGCCCGGCGCCTTTCATGACAAGGATCAGCAGGACCGTCACCCAAAGCAACCGCTGGTCCAGAATGGCCGAATCCGGCAGCCTGTCGAACAGCACGCCCAGCGTTTTCGCGTCGGCCATGCCGTGCGCGAAAACATCGGTAAGCGATTGCACGACGATGAAACCGATCATCCCCAGCGCCGCGAAGCGTGTCAGCAGCCCAACGAGGATCATCGCCGGAAGCAGGAATTCCGACCAGGTGCCCGCAAGCGCGACCAGCCAGTGGAACATGCTCAGCTGCGATACGTCATAGCTGACGGCCTCCATCGCCTTGGGAAAGATCTGAACGTAGGCGCCGGTGCCAGGCCGGAAGATCGCCAGAAGCCCGTCGCCCAGCTTGGTCATCGCCGAATTCCAGAAGTAGAGCAGCAAGACGGCGGCGAACACGAACCGCGCCAAAGTGGGCAGAACGATGGTGTCCTTGGACAGACGGGCGGTGGTGGAATCGTAGAGCGAAAGCATGTTCAGGGGTCTTTCATGGTCAGGGAGGTGATTGCGCCCTGCGACAAAAGCAAGGTGAGCGTGGCCGGCAGGTCAAATCCCGTGCCAGCGCGATCCATGGCGGCGCCCAGCGTTTCGCCGCCTGCGAGGGCCTGCACGAATGCCGCCCCGCCTGAAGGCAGAAGATGCGGCATGGGATCGAATTCGGGGCGGGTGACGATCACGTCCTGCGCCTCGGCGCGGGGCTTCGGGCCGTCGGCGGCGTTGAACGCCCAAATGTCGAACAGAGGCCAGCCCGAGATGATCACCTCGGTGGCCGGCGCCAGCCCCAGCAGCGCGTCGCCCAGCCGCTCGGGTGTCACCGCAGCCAGCGCTGCGGGGTTCAGGCCCTTGGCATCGGCCGCATGGTAGCTGCGGCGCATCGCCAGTTCCAGCCGTGCAACGTCCGGCAGGTATTTCAGATGGGCCAACTGCGGCAGCGCGGCCAGGAACGCGGGGAAATCGGCCCCATAGTGCATCATCAGCGGCGTTCGCGGCGGGTGGGCGCGCAGGTAGATCCCGGCCAGCCCATCCATGTTCGTCGCGCCCAGAAGCCGCGTCACCACCGGAAAGGCTGTGTGCATGGCCTCGGTCAGCGACACGGCAACATTGTTTCGGTAGACATCGAACCGCCGCGCCGCAGGATTGCGGGCGCCGTCCGTAAGGCCGGATGGCACCGGGGCCCCGGGGTTCAGAAGCGCGGCGATGAATTCGCCCTGGTCAGGGGCGGTCATACCGTGGCCGCGCAATCGGTCAGCGCCGCGGCGGCACGCGCACATTCGGCGCGCAGCACCGCCCATTCGGGCACATCCGTGTCCCATTCGATCAGAACCGGCTTTGGGCCGCCCTGTTTCAGGGTATGCGCCAGAAGCGCCCAGACCGGATCGGCCACCGCGCAGCCGTGGCTGTCGATCAGCAGCGGCGCGCCTCGTTCGTCGCTGTCGGTGTCATGGCCACCCAGATGGATTTCGGCCACCGCTTGCAACGGAAAGGCATCGATGTAGCCCCGCGGGTCGTAGCCCAGGTTGGTGGCGGAAACGAAGACATTGTTCACGTCGAGCAGCAGGCCACAGCCGGTGCGCCGTGCCAGTTCGCCCATGAAATCCGTTTCCGACCAGGTGCTTTCGTCAAAGGCAAGGTAGCTTGACGGGTTCTCCAGAAGCATCTGGCGGCCCAGCCGGTCCTGAAGCTGATCAATGTGCCGCGCCACCCGTTCGAGCGTTGCGTTGGTATAGGGCAGGGGCAGCAGATCGTTGAAGAAGGCGCCGTCGTGGGTGGACCACGCGAGGTGTTCGGAAAAGCTGGCGGGTTCGAGCCAGTCGCAAAGGTGTTTCAGCCGGTCGATGTGATCGCCGTCGAGCGGGGCCTCGCCACCGATGCTCAGCCCGACGCCATGCACCGAAATGGCAAACTGTTCGGACAGGGCCCGCATCTGGGCCAGGGGCCGCCCGCCCGCGCCCATGTAGTTCTCGGCGTGGATCTCCAGCCAGGCGACGGTGCCCGGATCGTCGCGCAGCGCGGCGAAATGCGCGGCCTTGTAGCCGACGCCGGGTTTCAGGGGCAACGAAGGGGCGCGCGAATCGAGCATGGCTGTCGCTGTACTGCTTTGCGGGTCGTGAACGGCGGATCGGTGGGTCGGGCACCGGCGCGCGGGTGAAGCGCGCCGGTGCCCGGAAGCGTCGGGATGCGTCGGATCAGGCCGGCAGATCGCGTTCCAGCGGCTCGAGCGAACCGCCGCGCTCGGATCCGTCCGCCATGTCGGGAACGTCCACTTCAAGGCAGGTGCCCACATCGACCAGCGTCCAGGCGTTGCCCTGGTAGTCGACGGTGGAAGTGCCGGCGCAGGTGGTGCCGGGGCCGGCGGCGCAATCGTTCTGCCCGGCCAGCGAGATGCCGTAGCATTTTTCCTTGGCTTGCGCTTCGGCCTGCGGCGCGGCGAAGCCGCCCAAAGCTGCGGCGACGGCTCCGGCGATGGCAAAAGTCTTGGCGTTGGTGGACATCGTAAACTCCCTTTTCGATGCAGGATCAGCGTCAGGTTTTGACACACGCACCCTAGCGCGGTGCCCGGCTATTTGGAAACTCACGTCGCTGTGTCTCACGGGCCTGTCAGAGCGATTTACCGCAGCGGCCCGGCAAGTACCCGAACAAAAGGAAATTTTTCGAAGCTGTTTCAATCCGGCCCGGATCTTCGGGCCGGACAGGGCCGGGGAGGCGGGAATTGTTACAGAAGATCCGGTGGTGTCGCGGCGCGGCGCAGGTCGTTTGTTACATCCGCCAGCGACACAACCGTGGTCTGTTTCTCACCCAGCCGGCGCAGGGTCACGCTGCGCTCGGATACCTCGCGCGCGCCAACCGCAAGGATGACCGGAACCTTGCCCACCGAATGTTCGCGCACCTTGTAGTTGATCTTTTCGTTGCGCATGTCCGCCTCGGCGCGCACACCCGCCTTGCGCAGCGTGGCCACCACTTCGCGAACGTAGTCGTCGGCATCCGAAACGATCGACGCCACCACCACCTGACGCGGCGCCAGCCAGAACGGCAGCTTGCCCGCATGTTCTTCGATCAGGATGCCGATGAAACGTTCAAAGCTGCCCAGCGTCGCGCGGTGCAGCATGTAGGGCCGCTGTTTCGATCCGTCGGGCGCCACATAGGTTGCGCCCAGACGTTCGGGCAGGTTGGGATCGACCTGGAAGGTGCCGCATTGCCAGACCCGGCCGATGGCATCGGTCAGGTAGAAATCCAGCTTGGGGCCGTAGAACGCCCCGTCGCCCGGCTCGAGGGTAAAGTCGCGGCCGGTCGCGGCGATCGCCGCCTCGAGAGCGCCTTCCACATGGTCCCAGCTTTCGTCGCTGCCCACGCGCTTTTCGGGCCGCGTGGCGAATTTGATCTCGAAGGTTTCAAACCCGAGATCCTTGTAGACATCGGCAAGAAAGTTGATGAACCGCGCGCATTCGCCTTCGATCTGATCCTCGGTGCAGAAGATATGCGCATCGTCCTGTGTAAAGCCGCGCACCCGCATGATGCCATGCAGCGCACCCGACGGTTCATACCGCGAACACGAACCGAATTCGGCCAGCCGCAGCGGCAGATCGCGGTAAGATTTCATGCCTTGGTTGAAGACCTGCACATGGCAGGGGCAGTTCATCGGTTTGAGCGCGTTGATCGCCTTTTCCTTGGCATGCTCTTCTTCGACTTCGACGACGAACATGTGGTCCTGATACTTGTCCCAGTGGCCCGAGGCCTCCCAAAGCTTGCGGTCGACGACCTGAGGCGTGTTGATCTCACGGTAGCCGCCATCGCGCTGCCGGCGCCGCATGTAGTCTTGCAAGGTGGTGTAGATGGTCCAGCCGTTGGGGTGCCAGAAGACCTGGCCCGGTGCCTCCTCCTGCATGTGAAACAGATCCATCTCTCGGCCCAGCCTGCGGTGGTCGCGTTTCGCGGCCTCTTCCAGCATGGTCAGATGGGCGCGCAGTTTCTCGCGCGAGGAAAAGGCCACGCCATAGATCCGCTGCAACATCGCGCGGTCGCTGTCGCCGCGCCAATAGGCGCCGGCGATCGACATCAGTTTGAAGCCGTCGGCGGGCACCTGCCCGGTATGTTGCAGATGCGGGCCGCGGCACAGATCCTGCCATTCGCCGTGCCAGTACATGCGCAGCGGCTCGTCGCCGGGGATCGCCTCGATCAGCTCGATCTTGTAGGGTTCTCCGGTGGCCTCGTAATGCGCGATGGCGCGGGGGCGGTCCCAGACTTCGGTGCGGACCGGATCGCGTGCGGCGATGATCTCTTTCATCTTTTTTTCGATCAGGCCCAGATCCTCGGGCGTGAAGGGTTCGGCGCGGTCGAAATCATAATACCACCCGTCCTTGATCACGGGCCCGATCGTAACCTTGGTGTCGGGCCAGATCTCCTGAACCGCGCGGGCCATGATGTGCGCCAGGTCGTGCCGGATCAGCTCGTTGGCCTGATCCTCGTCCTTCATGGTGTGAATTGCGATTTGCGCGTCGGCCTCGATCGGCCATGCCAGATCCCAATGCGCGCCGTTGACGGTTGCGCTGATGGCCTTCTTGGCCAGCGACGTCGAGATATCGGCGGCCACGGCTGCGGGCGTCACGCCGGCGTCGTAGTGGCGGGCGTTGCCATCGGGAAGAATGAGGGAGATCTGTGCCATCCTGGGCATCCTCGTCGGTTTGGCGCCTACGAGACGCCCGGTTGCGGGTTTTGTGCGCGGCACTTGTGACCGTCGCGGGCGGCGGTGTCAACATCCGCGCGCACGCGGTCGGATCGGCGGACCGGGGTTCTTGTAGGCGCGCGCGCAACGGTGCAGTCTGACGCCGGGCCAAGGGCGCCGGCCGACGCGCCCGCCAGGCGCGGTGCGCGGCCCGCGCAACCAGGGAGGCGAAACGATGACATCCTATCTGAACACCCCGCAGGGCCGCCGCCTGGCCTATGAGTTCACCGCCGGCGCCGGCCCCTGCATCGTGTTTCTGGGCGGGCTCAAATCCGACATGGAAGGCACCAAGGCGCTGTTCCTGCAGGAGTGGGCGCGCGCGCGTGGCCGGGCCTTCCTGCGCTTTGACTATTCCGGCCACGGCCAGAGCGACGGCGCCTTCGAAGACGGCGCTATCGGCGACTGGGCCGAAGATACGCAAGCGGCGGTTTCGGCGCTGACCGAAGGGCCGCTTGTGGTCGTCGGATCGTCGATGGGCGGATGGCAGGCGTTGTTGCTGGCCCGCGCCATGCCCGAGCGCATCGCCGGAATGGTGACGGTGGCCGCGGCGCCGGATTTCACCGAGGACGGATGGTGGGAAGGTCTGGATCCGGCGCAAAGAACGGCGCTGCTGCAAACCGGGCGCGTCGAACTGCCGTCGGACTACATGGAACCCTATGTGGTGACCCGCCGCATGATCGAGGATGGCCGGCGCCACCTGGTCTTGCGCGCGCCGCTTTCGATACCCTTCGCCTTGCGGATGCTGCAGGGCACCGCCGATACCGCAGTCAGCACCGCGACCGCGCTGCGCCTACTGGACCACGCGACAGGCCCCGACATCCGCCTGACGCTGGTGCGCGACGCCGACCACCGGTTTTCCGATGCACCCTGTCTGGATCTGATCGCTTCCGCGCTGGACGAGGTGTCTTGATGCGCCGGCCGGGCAGTATGCGCGGCCTCGAGGCGCTGGGCCGGGTGCGATTGTCGCGGCATTTCTTCATGCGCGATTTCCTGTGTTCGGAAATCGCCAGTTTCCACGGCCGGCGCAACATCCCCGACAACCCCGATCTGGCCATCGAAACCGGCAGCGCGCTGTGCCGGATGCTGCTGGATCCGCTTGAGGAAACCTTCGGCAGGATTGCCGTGCGGTCGGGTTATCGCAGTGCGGCGCTGAACAGGTTCGGCAACGAGAACCGTCTGAACTGCGCGCGCAACGACAACCCTCTCGAGTGCCACATCTGGGACCGCGGCGCCGGTTCGCAGCGTATCGCCGGGGCCAGCATCGTGGTGCCGTGGTTCGCCGATCGCTATGACGCGGGCCGTGACTGGCGCGACCTGGCGTGGTGGATGCACGACCATCTGCCGTACTCCGAGATCTGGTTCTTTCCCAAACTCTGCGCCTTCAACCTGACCTGGCGGCCGGTACCGCTGGGCCGCATCGACAGTTACATCCCCCCGCGCGGCACGCTGCTGCGCGCCGGGGACGCACCCGCCGAATCCCACAGCGCGCGCGCGGCGCGCTATCGCGACTTTCCGCCTTTCCGGGGGATCGCCTATCCGCAATAGCGGCAATTGCCGCTTGCTCCCGCCGGGCACAGATCGCACATTTCACACAGAGAGCGCCGCGCCGGCGAAACGCCGCGCGGCCCGGATGCGAAAGGGCGGTGCGAAATGGTCGAACCCGTGGTCCTGTTGCCGGCCTTCATGGCGGATGCACGACTGTTTTCCCATGTTTTCAACAGAATGAGCCTGAGCCGCGCGGTGATGTTCGCACCGTTGACACAAGGCGAGCGGATCGAGGAGATGGCATCGACGATCCTCGACCAGATGCCACTGCGGGCAGCGGTCGCGGGAGTGGGACTGGGCGGTATCGTGGCGCTGGAACTGCTGCGGCGCGCGCCGGACCGGATCAGCCGGATCGCCTTGATGTCGACGACACCGCTGGCCGATACGCCGCCGGTGTCCGCTGAGCGCGAGACGCGGATCGTGCGGGCCCGTTCGGGACGTCTGGAGGCGGTGATGTCGGAAGAGGTGCCGCAATCGGCGCTGACGCCGGGCGCGGGACGCATCGCGGTTGCCGCCGAGGTGCAGCGTATGGCCCATGATCTGGGCGCCGATGTCTTTGTGCGCCAGTCGCGGGCGATGCAGCGCCGGCGCGACCAGCAAAGCACGCTGCGCAAGTGCAAGGTGCCGGCGGCGGTGATCTGCGGCGCGCACGACACGCTGATTCCGGTCAAGCGGCAGAGCTTCATGGCGGAACTGATCCCCGACGCCACGCTGGAGGTGGTCGAGGGGGCCGGGCATCTGCCGGTTCTGGAGGCGCCGGAGGCCACGCTGGACGCGCTGGAGCGGTGGCTGGCGTTGGCGCCGCCGGCGCGCTGACCGGCCGAACGCTGCGCACGGATGGCCGGCGGCGGAGCCTCCGGCGGGGATATTTGGAGCGAAAGGAAGTGGGGCGTGGCGCCCGGAGATCGGGCCCGCCGGGGTTTGATCAGGCGGGTGGGGTGCCGGCGAAGGTGGTGCGGTAGAGCAAGCGGCGCGCGCCATCGTAATCGTTGGTGGCGTAGTGCAGGGTGCGGCGGTTGTCCCAGATGGCAAGATCGCCGGCACACCACCGGAGCCGGCATGAGAAATCCGGGCGCGTGGCGTGGCGGTAGAGCGCGGCGAGGATCGGTGCGCTTTCGGCTTCCGTCAGGCCTTCGAGACGGGTGGTGTAGATCGGATTGACGAAGAGCGCCTTCTGGCCCGAGGCGGGATCGGTCAGCACCGCGGGGTGAAGTGTTTCGCGGTCGGCGCGGGGGTCGCCGCGGGTCATGCGGATCGAGGCATTGGCGCGGGTATCTTCGGGCGGGGCGTGGCGCTGTCCGTAGGGCGCGCCGGTGTGGACAGCGCGCCGGCCATCCACCGCGGCGCGCAGATCGCCGGGCAGGCTGGCGTAGGCGGTGACCTGGTTGGCCCAGACGGTATCGCCGCCGACATCGGGCACCTCGACGGCGTTCAGAAGCGAGCCCGCGGGCGGGTTTTCGAGAAAGCTGAAATCGGAATGCCATTCGCCGCCGAACACCCCGCCGCCGGTTTCATCGGCCTCCTTGAGGACGGCGATTACATCCGGGTCATCGTCCATCGGGCGAACATAGGGCAGGCGCATCAGCGGGCCGAAGACCTGGCTGAGCCGCTTCTGGGTGGCGCGATCGGCGTGCAGGCCGCGCAGCACGATCATCAGGTGGCGATCCAGCGCGTCGCGCAGCAATGGGCCGGCCAGGTCGGGCGGGGTGCGGGCGTCGAAACCCGTGATCTCGGCGCCCATGAACCCCGTGAGCCTGGCGATCCGCACCTTGCCTTTGCCTTCCCTTTGTCTTGTCAGCGCCCTCGCGGTGTCTGCCGTTCAGTTGGCGGCTGCGTTGCGGTTGGCGGGTTTGCCACCGGTGTCGGCGGTTGCCGGTTTGCCGCTGTTGGCGTCGATGAAGTTGAGCACCAGCGGGCGGATGTTGTCACGCCAGCTTTTGCCGGCGAAGATCCCGTAGTGGCCGGCGCCGGGTTCCAGGTGGCTGGCTTTCTTCTCGGGCGGCAGGCCGGTGCACAGGTCCAGCGCGGCGATGCATTGGCCGGGCGCCGAGATGTCGTCCTTGGCGCCCTCCACCGTCTTGACCGCCACCGAGGTGATCTTGCCGATATCGACGGCCTTGCCATTGACGGTGAAGCAGTTGCGCGCGATCTCGCGTTCCTTGAAGATCCGTTCGACGGTGGAGAGGTAGAATTCGGCCGGCATGTCCATGACCGCGAGATACTCGTCGTAAAAGCGGTTGTGCGGATCGCCGTCCGTTGCCTCGCCGCGCGCCACGCGGGCGATCTGATCCATGAAGGCCTGGCCGTGGCGTTCGGCGTTCATCGACATGAACGAGGCCAGCTGCAACAGGCCGGGATAGACCATGCGGCCAACGCCGGGGTATTTGAAGCCGACCCGCTGGATCATCGTCTCTTCCAGTTGTCCCATCGTTACGCGGCGGCCGAAATCGGTGACGTCGGTGGGGGTTGCGTCGGGATCGATCGGGCCGCCGATCAGCGTGAGCGACCGGGGCTGCGCATCGGGATCCTCGGCGGCGAGATAGGCGGTTGCCGCCAGGGTCAGCGGCGCCGGCTGACAGACCGCGATCACATGGGTGTCGGGGCCGAGGTGGCGCATGAAATCCACGAGGTACAGCGTGTAATCCTCGACGTCGAACTTGCCGGCGCTGACGGGAATGTCACGGGCGTTGTGCCAATCGGTGACGTAGAGCTCGCAATCGGGCAGCAGGCTGGTCACGGTCGAGCGCAGCAGCGTGGCATAATGGCCCGACATCGGCGCCACCAGCAGCACCTTGCGCGGCTGTTCCTCACGGCCCATCACGTTGAAATGGATCAGATCGCCGAAGGGCGCGGCGACTTCGGTGTCGACGCGCACGACATGGTCACGCCCGTCCGCGCAGGTCACCGTGCGGATGCCCCACCCGGGTTTCACCACCATACGCTGGAATGAACGTTCGGTCACTTCGCCCCACGCGGCCATCCACTGCAACGCCGGGTTGGGAAAAAGGCTGAACACCGGGTATGATGCCATGGCCAGTGCCGAGGCACCCATCCATTGGTTGGTGTTGCGCGTGGCTTCCATAATGTCGTAGGTCATCATGTAACGCATTCGGGTCTCCATAACCTGTGGCCCGGCATTGCCGGATTTGACGTCGCTTAGCCTCCCGATGCAGGCGACGGAATTATTCTGCACAGCGGCAAGATTAGGGGGGAAATGTTAAGATGACAACCAAAGATGACACTTCTGAGAAACTGCCGGGAGAACACTTTGAACGGCTTACAGAAAACCTGACAAAGGTCGAAGAGCTCTCGCAGCGGTTGTTGCAGGTCATGTCGCATCGCACCACGCACAACCCCGCGCTGGACGGTCCGAATCAGGGGCTTTATGCCAAGGCGGCAACCGCCTACTGGAACGAGGCGATGCACAATCCCGCCAAGCTGATCGAACAGCAGGTCGCATTCTGGAGCAGTTCGGTGCGGCATTTCGTCGAGGCGCAGCAGGCTCTGGCGCGCGGCAAGCTTCAGGCGCCCGACGATCCGGGGCCCAAGGACCGCCGGTTCGTCAACCCGATGTGGGACAACCATCCCTACTTCAACTTCATCAAGCAACAGTACCTGATCAACGCCAAGGCGATCGAGGAAGCGGTGCAGAATGTCGACGATCTGGACAGTGGCGAGAAACGCCGGCTGACATATTTCTCGCGGCAGATCATCGACATGATGTCGCCTACCAACTTCCTGGCCACCAACCCCGACGCGTTGGAAAAGGCGCTGGCCACCGATGGCATGTCGCTGGTTCAGGGGTTGGAAAACCTGGTTTCCGATCTCGAGGCGAACAACGGCGAACTGGTGGTGAAGCTGGCGGACGAGGACGCCTTTGAACTTGGCCGCAACATCGCCACGACCCCCGGCGAAGTGGTCTACCGCAACCGGATGATGGAGCTGATCCAGTATCACCCCACCACTGAAAAGGTGCATGAGATCCCTCTGGTGGTGTTCCCGCCCTGGATCAACAAGTTCTACATTCTCGATCTCAAGGAACAGAACAGCCTGATCAAGTGGATCACCGATCAGGGATATACCTTGTTCGTGGTCTCATGGATCAACCCCGACGACACCTACACAGATGTCGGGATGGAAGACTATGTCTCGGATGGCTATCTGGCCGCGCTGCGCGAGGTGAAGGCGATCACCGGGCAAAAGCAGGTCAACGCCGTCGGCTATTGCATTGCCGGCAGCACGTTGGCGATGACGCTGGCGTTGCTGAAGAAGCGCGGCGACAACACGATCAAATCCGCCACCTTCTTTACCGCGCTCACCGATTTTTCGGACCAGGGCGAATTCACACCGTTTCTGTCGGACGATTTCATCGACGGGATTGAACAGGAGGTGAAGGACAAGGGGTTGCTGCCCTCGTACATCATGGCGCGCACCTTCAGTTTCCTGCGGTCCAACGATCTGGTCTATTCGCCGGCGATCCGCAACTACATGATGGGTGAAACGCCCCCCGCCTTCGATCTGCTGTACTGGAATGGCGACGGCGCGAACCTGCCGGCGCGCATGGCGGTCGAATACCTGCGCGGGTTGTGCCAGAACAACGCCTTTGCGGATGGTGGATACGAACTGTTCGGCGAAAAGGTGCACCTGAGCGAGGTCGACGTGCCGCTTTGTTCGATCGCCTGCGAAACCGATCACATCGCCGCGTGGAAGGATTGTTATCGCGGGGTCCAGCAGATGGGCGGGCGCTACAAGACCTTCATCATGACCCAGTCGGGCCATATCGCCGGCATCGTCAATCCGCCCAGCCGAAACAAGTACGGCCACTACACCAACACCGATCTGTCGTTGGATGCCGACGCATGGCAGGAAGCGGCGATATTCCACGAAGGCTCGTGGTGGCCGCGCTGGGAATCGTGGCTGTCGAAACGGTCGGGCAAGAAGATCGAGGCGCGCACCCCTGGCGACGCCGATCATCCATCGCTTTGCCCCGCGCCAGGAACCTACGTCGCCATGAAGGCCAATCGCCGGTCGGGGTAGCTTTTTTGCTGCAGCGCAGCATTTGCATCTTGCAATGCCGCGTTGCAGCATGTATATCTAGTCCATCGAATGAAACGGGCTGATGCCCAAACCAATAACCAGAGGGTGACTGACATGGCCAAGACACAAGACATGACCGCAATGATGAAAGACATGATGGGCGCGTTCCCGGTTGACACCGCCGCCATGGAAGATGCGTTCAAAACCACCGCGACGCTGAACGAAAAGCTGTCGCACGTTGCGCTGGAAGCCGCCGAAAAATCGGCCGAGATCTCCAGCAAGTGGACCAAGGACACGCTGGCCAAACTGGGCGAGATGTCGAAAGCGAAAGCCGAGCCTGCCGATTATGCCAAGGCAATGACAGATTTCGCTTCGGCCAGCGCCGAAGTTGCCGCCGAAAACATGGCCGCCTTCGCCGAGATCGCCAAGAAGGTCCAGATGGACACCGTCGAACTGATGATGGCGGCCGGCAAGGACATGACCGAGGATGCAACCGCCGCGGTCAAGAAAGCCACCAACGACGTGACCGCCGCTGCCAAGAAGGCCGCGACGAAGTAATTGGACGAAGGGCTGCGCCGGGGCCTCCCACCCGGTCAATGCCTTGGGGCGGATGGCAACATCCGCCCCTTTTTGCTTTGATGACAAGGGTCTCTTTCCTTTTTCGCCGCGCTCGCATAATCTATGCTGCATTGCACCAGATCCGGGGAGGACTGACGTGGCCGAGACGGAAAAACCGCTGCTGATAAAGCGCTATGCCAGCCGCAGGCTCTACAACACCGAAACCAGCGATTACGTCACGCTCGAAGATATCGCAGGTTTCATCCGCGAAGGCCGTGAAGTGCAGATCGTCGATCTGAAATCCGGGGACGACCTGACGCGGCAATACCTTCTTCAGATCATCGCCGAACACGAAAGCCGCGGCGAAAACGTGTTGCCTGTCAATGTTCTCAGCGACCTTGTGCGCAGCTATATGATTCCCGGCGGCGGCATGGTGCCGCAAATGCTGCAATCGTCGTTCGATTTGCTGCGCGACAGCCAAAGCAAGATGATCGAGAACATGAACGCCATCAATCCGATGACGAAGATGCCGGGGTTCGAGGCGATAAAGGCCCAGCAAGAGGCCTTCATGAAAGCCATGACAGGCGGCATCGCCGGCAATTGGTCGGGTCCGGGGCGCGACAGCGACGCCCCGAAGGAAACCGAAGACCTGGACGACATCAAGAAACAGCTGGCCGAATTGCAGGCCAAGCTGTCGCGTCTGAAATAGCCGCCTGTCAGGTGCCGTAGGCGGCGGGCATGTCCGTTGCGGCACCGACCGATTCAAGAAGAATATCGGCGATGTTGTCCAGCGTTTCGCGGGGCAGCTGAACCGGAAGACGCACGTCACAGGCCCGCATCAGCATGGCGCGGGTTTGCGGCAGTTCCGGCAGATCGCCGAGGAACCGCCAGTTCCAGAAGGCCCGCGCGTTGTCGGCGCTCAGTCCGAACACCTGCACCTTGACCCCGGCAGAAGCCGCGGCGCGGACAAAGTGATGCGTCTGTTCTTCGGTCATTCCGACAAGGTTGAACTGGATCGAATCGGGCGCGCGCTGTTCGGGCGCCAGCTTCTCGGGAACCGATATATAGGGCGACTGGTTCAGCCTGTCGGCCACATGATCGTGGTTGCGGCGGCCGTCGCGGACCCGGCGGAGCAATTCGGGCAACTGGGGCCGGATCACGGCCGCGCTCAGGTTCGACATGCGCAGATTGTAGAGCGGAAGGCGGTTTTGCCACAGCGCGAAGGCGTCGCGCAGAACCGGGTGTTTCTTCCAGTTGTGCTCGTAGGCACCCGACATGATGATCGCGCGGGCCACCAGATCGGCGTCGTCGGTGATCAGGATACCGCCTTCGCCGGCGTTGATCATCTTGTAGGACTGGAACGAAAAGCAGCCGACCCGGCCCAGTGTGCCGATGTTGCGGCCATGCCATGTGGTGCCCAGCGAATGGGCCGCATCCTCGATCACCGGGATGCCGCGCGCGTCGCACAGCGCCATGATGGCATCCATGTCCGATGTATGGCCGCGCATGTGGCTGATGATCACCGCTTCGACGCTGTCCAGCTTGGCCGCGAAATCCGCCATGTCGACGCGGTAGTTTTCGCCCACTTCGCACAGCACCGGCACACATTCCGCGTGCACGACCGATGACGGCACGGCGGCAAATGTGAAGGCCGGGATCAGAACGCGCGCATCGCGCGGCAGGCCCAGCGCCTTGAGCGACAGGAACAGCGCCGCCGAGCAAGACGAAACCGCCAGCGCGAACCGCGCGCCCAGCAGGGCGGCGAACTCTGCCTCGAGAAGCGAAACCGGCGCGTTTTCCGGCGCCGTATAGCGAAACAGGTCGCCCGACCGCATCAGAGCGTCGATCGCCTCGCGGGCGGCGGGCGGGATCGGTTCGGCAGAGTGGGTGTCGGGTACTTGGCGCATATTTCGGTTTCCTTAATTCAACCTTTCGTAAAGATAAAACATCGCCGTGCGCGCGCCAATGGTTTTTTCCGCACGGCCGGAAAACTTCACATCCCGTTTACAATCCGAGACGGTCGCGCAGCGCGAACCATGTCATCGCCAGGATCAACAGCGGAGTCCGCATGGATGGCCCGCCGGGGAAGGGTGATGACGGCACGCGCGCCATCGTGTCGAACCCGTCGGTCTCGCCGGTGATGGCCAGCGCCATGAGTTGCCCGGCATGGGTGGCGGTGCCCACGCCATGCCCGGAGTATCCCGAAGCCGACAGCACATTGGGCGCGAGGCGCGCCAGATAGGGCATCCGCTTCATCGTGATGGCCAGCGTACCGCCCCAGACATGATCGAACCGGATGTCGCGCAGGTGCGGAAAGATCTGCGCCATCGGTTTGCGCACCACTGCGTCCAGATTGCGCGGAAACCGGTAGCCATAGCTTTCGCCGCCGCCGAACAGCAGGCGGTTGTCCGCGCTGAGGCGGAAATAGTTCACCACGAACCGTGCGTCGGACACCGCGATGTCGCGCCTCAGAACCTCGCCCACCCGCGCGCCCAGAGGTTCGGTTGCTGCGACGAAGTTGTTGATGGGCATCACGCGGGCGGCCACCTGGCCGTTCAGCCCGCCCAGATATCCGTTGCACGCCAGGATCAGGTTGTCGGCCCGCACGCTGCCCGATGAGGTCGAGACGGTGATCTGCGTGCCCTCGGCAATGCTGGTGACGCGGCTTGTTTCGTGGATCTGCACACCGGCCGCCGCCGCCGCCCGCGCCAGCCCCAGCGCAAAGTTCAGCGGATGCAGGTGCCCCGCGCCCATGTCCAGCATCCCGCCCTTGTAATCGGGCGACGGGCATAGCGCGGCAAAGCCCGCGGCATCCAGCGTCTCGATCCGGTCATAGCCATAGCGCCGCGCCAGATGTTCGGCATAGCGGTGTATGTCGTCCACGTCGCCGCGTGTCGATCCGGCCCATGCGATGCCGGATTTCAGCGCGCAATCAATGCCGTGGCGCTCTACCAGCGCGCGTACCAGCGCCTTGCTGTCCTCGCCCATCTGCCACAGGCGGGCGGCATCCTGCGCGCCCACCAGCGCTTCGAGCGCGATCTGATCCTTGCGCTGGCCGCTGCCAAGCTGGCCGCCGTTGCGGCCCGATGCGCCAAAGCCCACGCGATGCGCCTCGAGAAGAACCACACGGCGGCCCGCTTCGGCCAGGTGCAGCGCCGCCGACAACCCGGTGTATCCGCCGCCCACAACGCAGACATCGGCGCGGGTTTCACCCTGAAGCGGCGCGAAAGGCGCCAGGGTTACCGCCGTGGCGGCATACCAGCTGTCGGGATAGCGCCCCGGTGCGTCGTTGGCATCCAGCAGATTCAGAGCCATGGCTCAGACATTGATCAGCAGATGTTCACGTTCCCACGGCGAGATGACCTGAAGGAACTCTTCGTATTCGGCGCGTTTGACAATGGAATAGACCCGCGCGAATTCCGGCCCCAGCACATCGTGCAGGTCTTCGGCCTCTTCGAAAAGGGTCAGCGCCTGGCCCAGAACCTGCGGTATGTCGCCATCGCCTTCGTAGGCATCCCCCTTGAAGGCCGCCGACGGTTGTTTGCCTTCCATCAGGCCCAGATAGCCACAGGCCAGCGACGCGGCAATCCCCAGGTAGGGGTTGCAATCCATCCCGCCCAGCCGGTTTTCCACCCGCCGCGACGATGGTCCGGACAGCGGAATGCGGATGCCGGTCGTGCGGTTGTCGGTGGCCCATTCCAGGTTGATGGGCGCCGCATGGTCCTTCACATACCGCCGGTAGCTGTTGACGTAGGGCGCCATCACGGCCAGCGCGTTTGGCAGGTGGTTCTGCATCCCGGCGATGAAGTGATAGAAGGCGTCGGATTCCGTGTCGTCTTCGTTGGTGAACAGGTTGCGCCCGGTTTTCTGATCCAGGATCGAATGATGCAGGTGCATCGCGCTGCCCGGTTCGTCGGCGATCGGTTTTGCCATGAAAGTGGCAAAGCAATCGTGCCGCATCGCCGCTTCGCGGATCAACCGTTTGAAATAGAACACCTCGTCGGCCAGCCGGATCGGATCGCCGTGCAACAGGTTGATCTCAAGCTGCCCTGCGCCGCCTTCCTGGGTGATCCCGTCGATCTCGAATCCCTGATGTTCGGCAAAGTCGTAGATGTCGTCGATGACCGGCCCGAATTCATCCACCGCCGTCATGGAATAGGCCTGACGCGCCGCCGCCGGCCGGCCCGACCGGCCCATCATCGGTTCGATGTCCTTGGCGGGGTCGATGTTGCGCGCCACCAGGTAGAACTCCATTTCCGGCGCCACCACCGGTGTCCAGCCCTGCGCATGATACAGATCGACAACCCGCCGCAGAACATTGCGCGGCGCAAAGGGGATCGGCGCACCGGTGCGGTCAAAGGCGTCGTGGATCACCTGAAGCGTCCAGTCGCCGGTCCACGGCGCGGCTGTCGCGGTGGACATGTCGGGCCGCAGGATCATGTCGCGTTCGATGAACCCTTCTTCGCCTGCCGCTTCGCCCCAGTCGCCGGTGATCGTCTGATAGAAGATGCTGTCAGGCAGATGGAAATAGGCCTGGCGGGCGAACTTGCTGGCCGGCACGGCCTTGCCGCGGGCGATGCCGGGCAAATCGGCGATCACGCATTCCACCTCGTCCAGCCGGCGATCCTTCAGATAAAGCTTGGCCGCCTTCGGCAGATTTTCCAGAAGGTTGCTCATGCGATCCTCTTTTCCTTGAAAAACAGTGCGATCATATCGGCCAGGCGCGCGCTGTCGGTGGGGGCGTCCAGTTGCGCGGCTGCCGCGGCGCGCAGATCATCGGGCACCACACCCGGCGCGCGCACCTCCAGAAGCCCCCTCAGATAGGTGCTGTCGATTTCCGGATGCGGCTGCATGGTGAAGGCATGGCCGGGGTACAAAAGCGCCGCATTGGCGCAGAACGCGGTGGACGATACCACCTGTGCGCCCTCGGGCACCGCGACGACCTGATCCTGATGCCAGGCGTTGATCGCATGGCTTTCACCCAGAAGCGGGTAGGCGTGGCGGCCCACCGCCCATCCGCCTGCGAATCTCTCGACCCGGCCGCCCAGCGCCTGGGCGATGATCTGATGTCCGAAACAGATGCCCACCATGGGCTTTCCGCTGGCATGGATCTCCCGTATCAGATTTTCGAGGGGCGCGATCCATGGCAGATCTTCGTAGGCGCCGAACTTCGACCCGGTGATCAGCCAGCCGTCGGCGGCCTCGGGGCCCGGTGGGAACACCCCGTCGACAACTGCATGGTTTTCAAACGTCAGCCCGCGCCCCGAAAGGAAACGGGCAAAGATTTCGGGATAGTTGCCGTTTTCATCCTGAAGCGCCGGATCGACATGCCCGGTCTGGAGGAGTCCGATTTTCATGAAACACCGATAATTTGATCAAATCAGTCTAGGACAGGCCGGCAGCGCCGGCAAGAGGCTCAGACGCGCTCCAGATAGGTGGTCCAGTGACGGTTCGGATCGAGCTTGGCAAAATGCCGCATTTCCTGGCGCTTCGTGCGGCAAAAGCAGTCGATCAGCAGCGGATCGAAGATTTCGGCCATGGCCATATCGTTCTCCAGAAGTCCCAGAGCCGTGGGCAGGTCGGCGGCCAGCTGCGCAAGATCGCGGCGTTCATAGGCGTTGCCGCTGATCGGATCGGGCGGTGCCGCCTGCGCCTCGATGCCTTGCATCGCACTGCCCAGAACCGCCGCCAGCACCAGGTAGGGGTTGATGTCGCCGCCGGCAACGCGGTGCTCGATCCGCCGCGCCTCCGGATCACCCGCCGGTATACGCAGCGCCGCGGTCCGGTTCTCATAGGCCCAGGCCGCGCCGGTGGGCGCATGCGCCCCCGGCACCAGCCGGCTGTAGGAATTCATGTGCGGCGCGAAGATCGCCGAAGCCGCCGGCATATGCGCCACGCATCCGGCCACCGCGTGGCGCAACATGTCGCTGCCGTCCGGGCCGCCGTTGTCGAAGATGTTCGCCCCCGCAGCGTCCACCACCGAAAAATGCAGATGCATGCCGTTGCCGGCGTCGTCCTCGTAGGGCTTTGCCATGAATGTCGCGGCAAACCCCTGCTGGCGTGCCAGTCCGCGCGCCAGCACCTTGAACAGCCACGCATCGTCCGCCGCGCGCATCGCGTCCTGGTGCATCAGCGTCACCTCGAACTGCCCGACGCCGCTCTCCGACATGGCGGTCTGCGCCGGAATGCCCATTGCTTCGCAGGCTTCGTAGAGCGCGCTGAAATAGTCGTCGAAGGCATCCAGAAGCGGCATCGACAAGATGCCGGGCCCACTGATCCAGCGGCCGGTGCGCGGGTGGCGCGGCGCGCGCAACGTGTCCGACTGGTCGTCAACCAGGGTGAACTCCATCTCCGTCGCCGCGATCACCCGCCAGTCGCGCGCCGCATAGCGCCCCAGCACCCGCGCCAGCGCATGACGCGGATCGCCGCCAAAAGGCGTCTGGCCGTCTTCAAGGTACATCGCCATGGGCACAAAGGCGCTGGGCCGCTCCAGCCACGGCATCGGCACCGCCCCGCGCTCGGTGGGCAACAGGATGCCATCCGCGTCTCCGCTCTCGAACACCAGCGGGCTGTCGGCGATATCCGCGCCCCAGAGATCGACGTTCAGCACCGAAAGCGGCATCCGCACCACGCCGCCCTCCAGTTTCGTGCCATAGCTGCCCGGAACCCGCTTGCCGCGCATCTGGCCATTCAGATCCGACGCGGCCACCCGAAATGTCTGAAACTGCGCAAGCTCGATCATGCCGCTGGCTTTCCTTTTGTCAAAAATATCCCCGCCGGAGGCTCAAATCTCTTTCGGCGCGCCCGTGCCTTCCTTGCGCCCGCGCAGATCCAAAGAAAAGCCTTATCGGATCAGGTTCGGGCGGATCTTCATGCGAACCCGCTCGTTGCTGGGCAAATGACGGTTCAGGCGGCGGTTGATCGCGCCGAAACCGGCCACGATGCCAAGGGTGAACACAATGAAGAACCCTGCCAGAATCGGATAGGGCACGAAGGGGTTGAACGTCTTGTCGGCGAAGTAGCTGGCATAATAAAGCGCGTCACCGCGTTGCTGCCAGGCCGGAAATCCCGAAAAGAACACCAGTGTGGTGGCATGAAACAGAAAGATCGCCTCGTTGGTATAGGCCGGCCAGGCCAGCCGCAGCATGGTTGGCCAGATGATCCGCCGAAAACGCGGCCATCCTGTCATGCCGTAGGCATCGGCAGCCTCGACATCGCCCTTCGGGATCGACCGCAACGCGCCATAGAAGATCTCGGCGGAATAGGCCGCTGTGTTCAGGATCAGAACGATCAGCGCGCCCAGCCAGGCGGCGGTGAAAGGGTCGAAGAAGGCGTAGCGGCTTTTCAGGCTCAGAAAGAAGAAATAGGCGAAAAAGAACTGGATGAACAACGGCGAGCCGCGGAACAGGAAGATGAACCACTCACTGGGTTTGCGCCAAAGCGGGTTGGACGACATCTTGCCCACCGCCAGGGCGGTCGCCAGGACAAAGCCGAAGCTCAGCGCCATGATCCCGAAATAGACGTTCCAGATCATTCCCGAACCGATCAGAGTGACCTGTTCGCAGATCGTGAAGTTATCCCTTGGAAGCAGCCGTTCGCCAAATCCCAGCGACCGGAACGCATAGTCAGAAATGGTTTGCAGACAGTCGTTCATCCCGGCACCGCCTTGCGCTGGCTTTCGCCACCCGTGGTCGCCTGCCCGTGGGTCAGCCGCTGCATCAGCCGTTCCAGCACGATCTCCGACACCCGCGTGAATGCCAGGTAGAACACCAGCAGCACCAGAAAATACCACATCCGCCAGTCGCCATGCGGATAATCGGTGAACCGCGACGTCTTGGTGCCGCCCAGTTCGCGGGCCCAATAGACGATGTCCTCGATCCCCAGTAGAAACAGCAGCGGTGTCGCCTTGATCAGCACCAGCCAAAGGTTCGACAGCCCCGGCAGCGCATAGACCCACATCTGCGGCACCAATATGCGCCAGAACGTCTGGCGCGGCGACATGCCGTAGGCTTCGGCGGTTTCCAGTTGCGCGCGCGGCACGGCGCGCATTCCCCCAAACAGCACATTGGCCGCGAAAGCACCGAAGACGATTGCAAAGGTGATCACCGCAAGGCCGAAGGAATAGGTTTCATGCACCCATTGCGATGCGCTGCCCAGCGGCAGCTTGGCCGCCTGGCAGACGATGAAATCGTTGCCCTGGCGGATCGGCTGATCCCAGTCGGGACACAGCAGCCGGTGCCGCGCCCATTCGAACATCTGGTCCAGCGCGATGACGAAAAACAGAAAGAACGCAATGTCGGGAACGCCGCGCACCACGGCGATATAGCCCTTGCCGATCCACGCCACGGGCGCCAGCCGCGCCCGCGCCGCCATCGCGCCGGCAAACCCGAAGGCCAGCGCCACCGGCGCCGTTACCGCCAGCAACAACAGCACCTTGGCGAAGGACACATAGAACGACATGTGTACGCCTGTCGTCAGATAGCACGACAGCCACCAGATGCGGTCAAGAACCGCGGGATCGGAACAATATGAAAACATCGCCGTGGCGGTCGGGCCGGGGAAATGCCCGGCCCGTGCCTTCGATCAATAGGTTGCCGTGTCGTCGCCGAACCACTTGATCAAAAGCGCGTTCAGCGTGCCGTCGGCCTTCATCGCGGTGATAGCGGCGTCGAATTTTTCCTTCAATTCCGTGTCGCTTTCGCGCAGGCCCATGCCCACGCCGCCGCCCAGAGGCACGGGTGCGCCCACGAACATCAGGTCGCCGCCCGATTCCTCGACCAGCGGCACAAGGTAATCGCGGTCGGCAAACACCGCATCGGCCTCGCCGTTGCGCACCGCCGCCACGGTTTCCTCGGGGGTTGCGAATTCCACCAGCGTGGCGCCGCTTTCGGCGATGTAGCCGGCCTGGATCGTTGCCGTCTGCGCCGCGATCACGCCACCTTCCAGATCGACGCCGTCCGAGGCGGCCACATAGGCCGAAGCGGTGGGCGGGTAGTAATCCTGGGTAAAGTCGATCACCTCGTCACGTTCGGACGTGATGCTCATCCCGGCCATGATCGTGTCGTAGTTGCCCGAAACGAGGTTGGGGATGATAGAATCCCAGTCGTTCTTGACCCACTCGCATTTCAGTTCGGCGCGCAGGCACAGTTCATCGCCCAGGTCGCGCTCGAACCCGGCAACTTCGCCGGCGTCGTTGATGAAGTTGTACGGCGGGTAGGCGCCTTCGGTGCCCATGCGCACGGTTTTCTCGTGGCCGGCGGCCAGGGCCATGCCCGCGCTGAGCGCAAGCGCCGCGGTGCCGAGGATCAGGTTCTTCATGATAGGATACTCCCGTTGGTTTCTCTTGGTTCCCGGAATCTGTGCCCGGTATTTTCGTGGCGGTATCAGGCCGCCTGCGTCGCGGAGAGAAATCCGCGCAAACGGTCGGATTTGGGCGCGCCGAACAGCGTGTCGGGCGGCCCTTGTTCTTCGATCCGGCCCTGGTGCAGGAACACGACGTGGTCCGATACGTCCGCCGCCAGCTTCATGTCGTGGGTCACGATCAGCATGGTGCGGCCTTCCGCGGCCAGCGCCTTGATCACCTTCACGACTTCCTGTTCCAGTTCCGGGTCAAGCGCGCTGGTGGGTTCGTCGAACAGCAGCGCCTCGGGCTCCATGCACAGCGCCCGCGCGATCGCGGCGCGCTGCTGCTGGCCGCCGGACAGCTGCGCCGGATAGACGTCGCATTTGTCGCCGATCCCGACCTTGTCGAGATAGCCGCGCGCCGCCGTTTCCACCGCCGCGCGTTCGCGTCCCAGAACCGTGCAGGGCGCTTCCATCACGTTTTGCAGGATCGACATGTGCGACCACAGGTTGAACTGCTGGAAAACCATCGACAGGTTGGTGCGGATGCGCAGCACCTGCTTGCCGTCACCGGGACGCCGCCCCGCGCCCTTGCCCTTCCAGCGCACCGGTTCGCCCTTGAACAGGATGTCGCCCTGCTGGCTGTCTTCCAGAAGGTTGGCACAGCGCAACAGGGTGGATTTGCCCGAACCCGACGATCCGATCAGCGAAACCACGTCGCCGCGATGCGCGGTAATGTCGACCCCTTTGAGCACATGCAGACTGCCGTAGCTCTTGTGCAGATCGCGGATTTCTATGACGGGCGGGGTGTCGGTCACGCGGGGGATTGTCCTGATGCAGAAGCGTCGCCCAGCACTAGGGATGAATTTTTGGGCCATTGCAACGTGCAATTCGCCTGTTTGTGCAGCGAAAATGCCGAATTGCCGCGCCGCCGCATGGATTTGCCTAAGGCGCGGGCGGGTTGGGAATGTCCAGGTAGGCGGCGGCCGGGATCGGCACCAGGCCGCGCAGGTGCAGGGTGTCGCGCACCGCCTGCGGCAGCGCCGCGATGGCCCGCGCGGTCGCCACGGCGATGTGCCCCGCGTCCCGGCCGGGGCCGGTGATGTAAGGCAGGCCCGGCGTCGGATCGGTGCGGGCGATTTCGTGCAGGCCGCTGCATTCGGGGCGGTCGCGGATCAGCGCCCAGGTCATCGCGTCGATCCCCGCCAGATCCGCGCGGCCCTGTGCCACCGCGATCGCCGACGCGAGGTGCGCGCCGGTGCAAAGATGCGCGCCAAAACGCACTGCTCGGGCCGAAAGCCAGATCATCGGCCCGGCCCAGCCGGATTGCGACAGCGCGTCGTTATAGGCGAACACGCCGCCGGTGAAGGCCTCGGGCGGGGCCTGTCGCCCTGCGATCAAAACCGAATTGTAGTGCCCTGGCGGGCAACCCGGCAGGCCATAGTCCGGGGTGGCGATCAATTGCACCCTGCCATGCAGGCGGGTCCGGTAGGGCATCCCGCAGGTCTGGGCGAAGATCAGGCCGGGATCGCACCAGATCTGCCAGGGGTCGCTTTCGCGGTTCAGCCGCGCCGGGCCCTCGCCGATTTCAGCGCGAAGTGCGGTCCAGAAACTGTCGTTCGCGCTGCGGCATCCGGGCAGGTCGTACATGCCCAGAAAGGCGGTCATGCAAGTGCGGCCCGCTGGCGCGCAAGCGCGCTGTCACGGTCGTTGACGCCCAGCAGGCTGGCCACCAGCCGCAGCAGCGCGTCTTCCTCGTCGTCGCGCACGCCATCGGCCAGAACCACCTGCCACAGCGCTTCGATCACGGCCAGCCTGTCCTCGTAGGCGACGGCATCCTTTATCGCGCGGGTGAAACGCACGGTGTCCGGCGCCTCGGCTTCCAGCGCCTCGGCCTCGGCGCGCAGGTCGCGCGCGGCGCCATCGCCCAGACCGTAGCGCGCCACGAGGATCGAAAGGATGCGCTCCTGTTCCGAGGCGTCATAGCGCCCGTCGGTGCGCGCGATGCGCACCAAAAGCGCGCCCAGCGCCAGGCGGGCATCGGAATCGGGAAGCGGGGCGGGGTCGGGCTGGGTCAGCCTGCGCAGAAAATCACCAAACATGCGTCGCAATATAAGGCGCGGGCACGGCAAGGCCAAGCGGCCCTGTCATCATTTGCTCATCGCGCGGGCGCGGGCCTCGGCCGATTGCGCATCGTCCAGGCCCAGAGCATGGCGCGCGGCCTCGACGATGCGCAGTTCTTCGTCGGCCTCGGCGCCGTCGGCCATCACCACCTCCCACAGCGCGGCCAATGCGGTGATCCTGTCTTCGGGGGGCAGCGAATCGCGGATCAGCACCGCGAAACGGTCGCTGTCAGGCGCCGCGGCGTTCAGGCGTTCGCAGGTTGCGCGCATCTTGGCGGCGGCGATCGGTTTCAGATTGTACATCCGCGCCAGGATCCGGTCGATCAGGCGGATTTCGGAAAACTGGTAGTCGCGGTCGGATCGGGCCACCCGCACCAAAAGCGCGCCCAGCGCCAGCTTGGCGTCGGGTTCGGGCAATTCGACAGGGCGTGTCGCCCGGAAAATGCGGCGCAGGTTGAACATCACCGCCCGACATTATCCAAGCCGAAGCGCCGCGCCAAGGGGGGCCGGTGCGGGCCAGTGCGTGTTGGGCCAGTGCGTGTTGGGCCAGTGCGGGAATGGCCAGTGCGGGAAGGGCAGGTCAGGGATCGTATCCTTCGATGATCACCAAATCGCTGGTTGCAACCGGCGCGCGCAACGCCAGAGCGGCCTGGTATCCGGGGCTTTCGTAGCATGCGAGGGCGGTTTCGTAGCTGTCGAATTCGATCACGACGGTGCGCGCGCGGCTTGTGCCTTCGGCCTGCCGGCGTTGCCCGCCACGCACCAGAAACCGCCCGCCGAATTCAGCCAGAGGTGCCGCGTTGGCGGCGACATATGATTGGTAGGTTTCGACGTCATCGACATCCACATGCGCAACCCAATAGCCCTTGGCCATGATCCGTTCTCCGTTCCTGCCGATGGGGATGCGGGCCCCGATCTTTCTGTCGGGCGGGATGCTGGCGCAATTTCCGGGCAAACACAATGCGCCGGACGTATTGCGATTGCACGGGGGGCGGATCGGGTGCAGGTTCGCCCCGATGACACAGCTGATATTCGACGGCCACAACAATGTGCTCAGCCGACTGGCGCAGACCGGCGATGCCGCCGCCTTTGCGTCCGAAGGGGTGGGGCATGTCAACCTCGTGACGGCCCGCAAGGGCGGGTTCGCCGGCGGGTTTTTCGCCATCTGGGCCCGGTCCGACATGGCGATGGCGGCGATGGATGCCGAAACAGCGCGAACGCCCTATGACCTGGCGCTGTCCGATCCGCTTGACCGTTCGGCCGCATGGGCCCAGACCGGCGCGCAGGCCGATATCCTGCTGCAACTGCAAGGCACCGGTGCGCTGCGGATCTGCACAACGGTCGCAGAGATCGAGACGGCGCGCGCGCAGGGGCGGATCGCGGCGATCTTTCACATCGAGGGCGCCGAGGCGATCGGCCCGGACCTGTCGGAACTGGACATGCTTCATGCGATGGGTCTGCGATCGCTGGGGCCGGTCTGGAGCCGCCCGAACATTTTCGGCCACGGCGTGCCGTTCCGCTATCCGTCGGACGGCGACACGGGGCCCGGTCTGTCCGAGGAGGGGCGCGCGCTGGTGGCGCGCTGCAACGCGCTGGGCATCATGATCGACCTGAGCCACCTGACGGCGCGTGGCGTCGCCGATGTTGCCGGTTTGTCGGACGCGCCGCTGGTGGCGACCCATTCCAATGCCCATGCGATTTGCCCCCATGCCCGCAACCTGACCGACACGCAGCTGGCGCTGATCGCGCGATCCGGTGGTCTGGTGGGCCTGAACTTCGAGCGCAGTTTCCTGCGGCCCGACGGGCTGGCCGACAGCGCCGTGCCGGTGGATGTGGTGCTGGCGCACCTCGACCATCTGCTGGCCCAACTGGGCGAGGAAGGCGTGGCGCTGGGATCGGATTTCGACGGCTTCACCTTGCCCGACTGGCTGGGTTCGGCGGCCGATCTGCCGGTTCTGGTGCGCGCGATGGAGCGGCACGGCTATTCGGCCGCCCGTATCGAGAGGATCTGCTGGGCGAACTGGATGCGAGTGCTGGACGAGACCTGGCACTGAGCCGCTTTGGCACGGCACCGCGACAACACACAAGCGGCTCTTGCGGGCCTGTACCAGAGGAGAGGGAACCACATGAAACGCCGCCGACTGCTGCAAGACGGGCATGAAACATCCGAGGTGGGCCTGGGATGCATGAGCTTCGCGGGATTTTACGGGCCGACCACCGAAGCCGAGGCGCATGACACGCTGGCCGGGGCGCTGGACATGGGGGTGGATTTTCTGGACACCGCGAATGTTTATGGAATGGGACGGTCCGAAGAGATCATCGGCAGTTTCATCAAGGGCGACGCGACGCGGTTCACCATCGCCACCAAGGGCGGGATCTGGCGTGACCCGGATACCGGTGAACGCGGATTCAACAACAGCCCCGAGTATCTGCGCGCGGAACTGGAGAAATCGCTGCGCCGGCTCGGGGTTGAGCATGTGGCGCTGTATTACATCCACCGTCGTGATCCGCGGATCGAGATCGAGGCGGTGATGGATACGCTTCTGACGTTCAAGGCGGAAGGCAAGATCGGCGGCATCGGCTTTTCCGAGATCTCGCCGGCCTCGTTGCGCCGGGCAGCGGCGGTGGGGCCGGTGGATGCGGTGCAAAGCGAGTATTCACTCTGGACCCGGTTGCCTGAACTGGGGATGCTGAGCGCCTGCGCCGAACTGGGGGTGGCCTTTGTGCCGTTCTCGCCGGTGGGGCGCGGCATCTTCGCCACCCGCGCGCCGGACCCCGAGACCTTCGCCGCCAGCGACTTCCGCACCGGCACGCCGCGCTTCAGCGCACCGAACTTCAGCGCCAACATGGCCTACGTGACGCGCTTCAAGGCCTATGCCGCCGATCTGGGCACCGCGCCGATCACCCTGTGCATGGCCTGGTGCCTTGCGCGGGGCCCGCATCTGTTGCCGATCCCCGGCACCCGCACCCGCGCGCATCTGGCCGAATGTGCCGCCGCCAGCGATTTCGCCATGACGCCGGAAATCATGGCCGAGATCGAACGCATCCTGCCGGTAGGCTGGGCGCATGGTGACCGGTACACCGAAGCGCAGTGGAAAGGGCCCGAGCGGTATTGCTGAGATCGGACGGTGGAGGGGGGCCGTCGGCCCCCCGCGTGCCATGCGGCACGCCCCCCCGAGGATATTTTCAGCGAGGGGAAGCGGCGCGGATCAGACCAGCCGCGACATGTCCTTGGCGGCGCGCACGAAATCCGCGAAGAGCGGGTGCGGATCGAAAGGTTTCGATTTCAGTTCGGGGTGAAACTGCACCCCGATGAACCACGGATGGTTGGACCATTCGACGATTTCCGGCAATCGCCCGTCGGGTGACATGCCGGAAAAACGCAGGCCGGCTGATTCAAGCTGGGCGCGGTATTCGATGTCGACCTCGTAGCGGTGGCGGTGCCTTTCGTCGATGCTGGTGCGGCCATAGACCTGGGCCACTTTTGATCCTTCGGCCAGCGTGGCATCATAGGCGCCCAGCCGCATGGTGCCGCCCTTGTCGTCGTCGAGGCGGCGTTCGACCTTGTGGTTGCCCTGCACCCATTCCTTGAGGTGATAGACGACCGGGGTGAAGCGTTTCTTGCCTGCCTCGTGGTCGAATTCCTCGGATCCGGCATCGGGAAGCCTGGCGACGTTGCGCGCCGCTTCGATCACGGCCATCTGCATCCCGAGGCAGATGCCGAGGTAGGGCACCTTGCGGGTCCGGGCGAATTCGGCGGCCTTGATCTTGCCCTCTGTGCCGCGTTCGCCGAAGCCGCCGGGCACGAGGATGGCGTTGAAACCTTCCAGATGGGGGGCGGCGTCCTCGCGTTCGAAAAGCTCGGCATCTACCCATTCGATGTTGACCCGCACGCGGTTGGCCATGCCGCCGTGGGTCAGCGCCTCGGCGATGGATTTATAGGCGTCTTCGAGCTGTGTATACTTGCCGACGATGGCGATCTTGACCTCGCCTTCGGGGTTATAGATGCGGTCGGCCACGTCCTCCCAGCGCGCCAGGTTGGGGCGCGGCGCGGGGGTGATGCGGAAAGCATCAAGCACCGCCTGGTCGAGCCCCTCGCGGTGGTAGGCCAGCGGCGCCTCGTAGATCGACCGCAGATCCTGCGCCGCGATGACGCTGTCGGGCCGGACATTGCAGAACAGCGCGAGTTTCTCGCGCTCCTTTGCGGGGATCGGGCCTTCGGAGCGGCACACCAGGATGTCGGGGGCGATGCCGATCGAACGTAGCTCCTTGACCGAATGCTGGGTCGGCTTGGTCTTGAGTTCGCCGCTGGCGCGGATGAAGGGCAGCAACGTGAGATGCATGAAGATGCACTGGCCGCGCGGGCGGTCCTGGCTGAACTGGCGGATCGCCTCGAAGAACGGCAGGCCTTCGATGTCGCCCACGGTGCCGCCGATTTCGCAGAGCATGAAATCGACCTCGTCGGCGCCGATGGCGAGGAAATCCTTGATCTCGTTGGTGACGTGGGGGATCACCTGAATGGTCTTGCCCAGGTAATCGCCGCGGCGTTCCTTTTCCAGAACGGTGGAATAGACGCGCCCGGACGAAATGCTGTCGGTCTTGCGGGCAGCGACGCCGGTGAAGCGTTCGTAGTGGCCCAGATCCAGATCGGTTTCCGCGCCATCGTCGGTCACGAAGACCTCGCCGTGTTCAAACGGACTCATGGTTCCGGGATCGACGTTGAGGTAGGGATCGAGCTTGCGCAGACGTACCGAGAAACCGCGCGCCTGAAGCAGGGCACCCAGCGCCGCCGAGGCAAGGCCCTTGCCCAGTGAGGACACCACGCCGCCGGTGATGAAGATGTAACGCGCCATTGCGAAGGGTCTCCCGTGAGGGGCGCATCTACGCGCCGTGCATCAGCCCTGAGCGGTTCGAAAACCGCAGCACCACGGGACTTGAGCCATAGAGGATTCGCGCCGAAAGCGCAAGGCTGGCCGCAAGATGCTGTTGCGGCGCCAATCGTGATTTCAAGGTCTTGTGTCAGTCGGCGCGGGGCACCAGCGGCGCGTTGTCATCCGCCGAAGGCGGCAGCAGGCTGTCGCCGGTCGGCAGGCCCGGTGCCGCCGGTTGCGACGGTGCGGGCGCCGGCACGCCAAGCCGGTCGATCACAGAAGTGCCGGATGCCCGCTGTGCGGCCAGAACCGTCAGCAGGATCGACGTGCAGATGAATGCCACGGCCAGAACCCACGTCACCTTGCTGAGCGCGGTTGCCGCCGCGCGGCCCGACATCGCGCCGCCGCCACCGCCGCCCATGCCCAGGCCGCCGCCTTCCGAGCGCTGAAGCAGCACGACGGCGATCAGCCCCAGGGCGAGAAGAAGGTGGACGATGAGAACGACGTTTTCCATGAGAACCTGCGGCGGATGCGTGTCGGGCGGTATGTAGGCAAGTTTGACGATAGGGGCAAGGGCGCATTGGCGCTGGACATGGGGCGCGTCTCGGGCGACGCTGCGGCATGCCACACGACCATTCGGACCATGACCACCCGCACGCGCTGCTGCCGCCCGACCCCGCCCTGCGGGTCAAGGCGCTTGAGACGATCCTGACCCGCAAGGGGCTGATCGAACCGGCGGCTCTCGATGAGATCATCGACACCTACCAGAACCGCATCGGGCCGCAGAACGGTGCGCAGGTGGTCGCGCGGGCCTGGACCGATCCGGCGTTCCGCGCGGACCTGCTGCGCGATGCGACGGCGGTGGTGGCCGATATGGGCTTTTACGGGCGTCAGGGCGAACATATCGTCGCAGTGGAGAACACACCTGAACAGCACAACATGGTCGTCTGCACGCTGTGCAGTTGCTACCCTTGGCCGCTGCTGGGCATTCCGCCGGGCTGGTACAAGTCGGATGCCTACCGCGCGCGCGCGGTGCGCGAGCCGCGGCGCGTGCTGTCCGAGTTCGGTGTGGAGTTGCCCGAAGACACGGCGGTGCGGGTGTGGGATTCGACCGCCGAGGTGCGCTACCTGGTGGTGCCGATGCGACCGGCGGGCACCGAGGCGATGGATGCCGCTGCGCTGGCCCGGCTGGTGACACGCGACAGCATGATCGGCACCGGCCTGGTGACGGCGCCATGACGCGGGTGCATGACATGGGCGGGCGTTACGGCGATGGCCCGGTGCGGCCCGAACCGCAGGGCGTGCCCGCGTTCGCGGCGGATTGGCACCCTCGGGCGCTGGCGCTGACGGTGGCTGCGGGCGGTCTGGGCAAGTGGAACATCGACATGGCCCGCCACGCCCGCGAGGCGTTGGCACCCAGAGATTACAACCGCTTTGCCTATTACGAGAAATGGATCGCCGCGCTTGCCGACATGCTGGTATCGGAAGGGTTGGTCAGCCGCGCGGAACTGACCGATGGGCAGGGGGCCGCGCCCGGTCCGGAGGGGCCGGCCGCCGGCCCGGTCACCGTGCAGAAGGTGCGCCAGATGATAGCAAATGGCGCGCCGGCCGACCGCGCGGCGTCGGCGCCGGCGCGGTTCGTGCCCGGCGACCGGGTGCGCACCCGGCGGCCCGCAGCGAACCTTTTCGTCGATGGCGGGCACACGCGCCTGCCGCAATATGCCGCCGGCGCCGAGGGCCGCGTCTTGCGGGTGCATGGCAGTCACGTTCTGCCGGACCGCAGCGCGCACAAGCTGGGCGAGGGGGCCGAGCCGCTTTATGCGGTGGCGTTTGCCGCGTCCGCGCTTTGGGCCCGCCCCGAGCATCCGCGCGATGAGGTGGTCCTGGATCTCTGGCAGTCTTACCTGGAGGCGGTGTGATGCGGCCCGAGCCGGTGTTCGGTGAGCCATGGCATGCGCAGGTTTTCGCGCTGACCGTGCATTTGAACGAAACCGGGCGGTTTTCGTGGCCGGACTGGGCAGCGCGGTTTTCCGCCACCCTGGCCGCGCACGGGCTGAACAAGGCTTTGAACGGGGGCGATGACTATTTTGTCGCCTGGCTGGAGACCCTTGAAACCCTTCTGGCGGAGGACGGGACAGCCGATCCCGCCGAGGCCGCCGCTGTGAAGGACGATTGGGCACGGGCCTATCTGGACACACCGCACGGCGCGCCGGTTCGGTTGTAACGCGGGGTTCGCGCATGGCGCGAACGGGGGGCTGTCTGCCCCCGGCGCGCCCCTTGCGGGGCGCTCCCCCCGAGGATACTTCCGGCGAAAGGAAAGCCTGGCGTCAGACGAAGACCACGACCGATTGCATGCCGTCGGCGACGATCCGTCCGGCCGCGTTCCAGACCCGCATGTGCTGGCTGGAGTATCCGTCGCGCGCGCCGGTGGCGGCGGTTTCGACGTGCCACCAGCCATCGGTGGTGGCGGGTGCGGGATCGAGCAGGTTGAACATCCAGGTCATCGAGGAATTGCGACCGAGGCGTGGAAACATCGGGAACACGGCGGGCGGGAGCACATCGGCGATGCAAAAGAGCGGCAGCAGGCCGTGGTGCGCGGCCGGATCGCGGTGCCGGACCCAAGCCCGGATGTAGCCGCGTTTCGAGCCCGACAAAGGCAGATCGCCTTCGATGCGCAGCATTTCGAAGTTGCGGTGAAAGCGCGGTGCGAGGGCGGCGGCCTGGGGCGGGATCATCGGCCCGAGGGTTTCCGGCGGCGGCGCCTCGGGTGCTGGTGTGGCGGCCGCGATGCCCGATTGCATCGGCGTGCCGAAGACGAAGCTGGCGGTGATGGCCAGATTATCGCCGCTGTGACCCCGCGCCTCGAGGGATGTGACATTGCGGCCAGTGCGCAGGGGGGTGACCGAGATCGCGACCTCGTCCGCGACGGGTGCCACGAAGTTCACCATCGCCGATCGCAAAGGCGGCAGATCGGGGTGTTGGTGCAGCGTTGCATCGAGCAGGAGCGTGGCGGCGAAGCCGCCGTAGGTGGTGCGGCCCTGCATCCAGTTTTCGGGCACCGGGGCGCGAAACGCTCCGTCGGTGAATTGCATCCGGGCGAGCGCCGGCGCGAGGGCAATGCTGTCGGTCATGCGCGATGTCCTTTGTCGAGGAATGCGGCGATCCGGACCCTGTGTGCGGTGTGCCGTCAGGGGTTCAGGTTTCAGGAGGCCTGGCGGGACGCCGCGTCAGGCCGGCGGCATTGAGAAAGCGCCGCCATGCGCCGGGTGCGGGCAGGCGCAGCAAGGGGCGCCAGGTGCGCGGGGTACGCCCCGCGAGGCGGTTGAATTCGTGAACGTCGATCACCCGTTCGGCGCAGCCACAGCCTTCGCCGGTTGCGACATGGGTGTAGTAGAAGCTTTCGAAACCATTGCGTGACGTCATTGCCTTCTCCTTATTGATCCACGTCGTCCACATCGGCCTGACCCGACAGCCGGCGGCGCACGATGCTCCAGCTGAGGCCGGTGCCCAGCACCACCGACAGCGCGAGGATCGCCAGCCAGACGTTCATGTCGCGGTTGTCGAGCCGCAGCAGGCCGAGATCGTAGAGCATCCAGAGCAGGGCGGCCACCACCGCGAGCACCAGCGCCATGCCAAAGCTGCCAATGGAACGCAACGTCGCGCGCAGGTAGATTATGTAGCCGACCGCAAGCACCAGCCCGCCGAAGACGATGGCCGAAAGCGGCGCGCCTTCGGGAGCCGATGCCCAGCGCACATAGTTCCATTGCGTCGGGTTGTAGGTCGCGGCCAGCAGGGTGAATGCAAAGGCCCAGCGGATCAGAATGCTCATTCGCGGTATGTCCTTTCCGTTCTGCGCGTCCAGATGCGCGCAATTGCGGCCCGCTGTCCAGTCCCGCTTGGTCGGGCGGCGCAGTTTGAGGTTTCGCCCCGTCGCTGGCATGGCTATACCGGCGCGGGTTTGATCCGTGAGGGGAATTCGACATGGCCAATGTGGTTGTAGTGGGCGCGCAATGGGGCGACGAGGGCAAGGGCAAGATCGTCGACTGGCTGTCGGAGCGGGCGGATGTGATCGCGCGGTTCCAGGGCGGGCATAATGCCGGCCACACGCTGGTGATCGACGGGAAGGTGTTCAAGCTGTCGCTGCTGCCTTCGGGGATCGTGCGCGGCGGCAAGCTGTCGGTGATCGGCAATGGCGTCGTGCTGGACCCGTGGCACCTGGTCAAGGAGATTGCCCAGCTGCGCGGGCAGGGTGTGGAGATCGGGCCCGACACCCTCATGATTGCCGAAAACACGCCGCTGATCCTGCCGATCCACGGCGAACTGGATCGCGCACGGGAGGCGCAGAATTCGGTTGCCCGGATCGGCACCACCGGCCGCGGAATCGGGCCGGCCTACGAGGACAAGGTGGGCCGCAGGTCGGTTCGGGTGGCCGATCTGGCCGATGCGGCAACGCTGGAACTGCGGGTGGATCGCGCGCTGGTGCATCATGACGCCCTGCGCCGCGGCCTTGGGTTGGCGCCGGTGGACCGCGCGGCGCTGATCGCGGCGCTGCAAGAGGTGGCGCCGCAGGTTCTGGCCTATGCCGCGCCGGTCTGGAAGGTGCTGAACGACAAGCGCAAGGCCGGCAAGCGCATCCTGTTCGAAGGCGCGCAGGGCGCCTTGCTCGACATTGATTTCGGCACCTACCCTTTTGTTACATCGTCGAATGTGATCGCTGGCCAGGCGGCGACAGGCACCGGTATCGGGCCGGGTGCGATCGATTTCGTGCTGGGCATCGTCAAGGCCTATACCACCCGCGTGGGCGAGGGCCCGTTCCCGGCAGAACTGCACGACGCCGATGGCCAGCGGCTGGGCGAGCGCGGGCACGAGTTTGGCACCGTGACCGGACGCAAGCGGCGTTGCGGCTGGTTCGATGCGGTGCTGGTGCGCCAGACCTGCGCGACCTCGGGTGTGAACGGAATCGCGCTGACCAAGCTGGATGTGCTGGACGGATTCGATGTGCTGAAAATCTGCGTGGGCTACGAGCTTGACGGGGTGCGGATCGATCATCTGCCGACAGCAGCGGATCACCAGGCCCGCTGCACGCCGATCTACGAGGAAATGCCCGGCTGGAGCGCGTCGACCGAAGGCGCCCGTAGTTGGGCCGATTTGCCGGCGGCGGCGATCAAGTATGTGCGCCGCGTGGAAGAGTTGATCGGCTGCCCTGTCGCACTATTGTCCACGTCACCGGAACGCGAGGACACCATTCTGGTGACCGACCCGTTCGCCGATTGAAGGAGCCTTTCGCACCGTGAGCACACCTGCAAAACCCGGACTGAGCCTGAAGGCGCGCAAGCGCTGGTCGCTGGTGATTCTGCTGGTCGGATTGCCGATCTACATCGTTGCCGCGGTCACGGTGATGAACTGGCTGGGGCGGCCGTCGATCCTGATCGAACTGCTGGTCTATCTTGCGCTGGGAATCGTCTGGGCGTTGCCATTTCGATTCGTGTTTCGCGGCGTCGGGCAGGCCGATCCCGACCAATCGTGAGCCTCTGAAACGCGAACACCCCCGGCGAGCAGTCCGGGGGTGTTGCCAGAAGACCTGATGGCGGTGGCGTCAGCCGACAGCGCGATCGTCGGGGCGGAACCCGATGCTGTCAGAGACGGTAAACCGCCCGCCCTTGATCTTCGATATCTTGCCGTCGCGCAGCAATTGCCCGAAGGACCGAAGGCCATCCTCGCGGCTGAAATCCTCCTGTTCCACCATACGCACCTTTGTCATCAGTTGCGGGCGCGAAAACTGATCGCGGCCTTCGACGAATGACAGGTAGGCAGCGGCGGCTTCAAGCAGGTCGGGCAGATCCTCGGCGCCCATCTTCTGTGCGAAATCGGCGAAACCGCTGACGCTGTCCACGTCGATCGGCGCGGGATCCTCGGCGGCGATGCGGCGCGGGCGGACCGGGCCAGATTTCGTTGCAGCGCGCACATCCACGCGTTGTTCCGCCACCAGCTTCAGAGGCGTCGGACGCTGATCAGGTGCCGCAGGCCGTGCATCGCGCGCGCCGCCCGCGGCGGGGCGACGGGGGCGCACGGCATTGGCCAGATCGGCGCGATAGGCTTGATCCAGTTCGGCCTTGTCCGCCTCTGCGGTGGCGCCTTCGGCCTTGCGCGCGGCGACTGCGGCACGCAAATGGCTGATTTCCGCACGCCGCGAGGAGGTTTCCGGCGCGCCCATCTGTGTATCGGCCTTGTCCAGCAGGCGCGACAGATCTGCATCGGCGCTTTCGGGCACGGCGCGGCGGCGCGGGCGCAACGTGTTTTCGGCAGCCCGGCGGGCGGCGGCCTGGGCTTCTTCCTGATCGGCTTCGGCGCGGGCGGCGGCCTCGGCGTCGGCACGGGCCTTGGCGGCGGCTTCCTGTTCGGCACGGGCCTTGCGGCGCTTTTCCTCTTCGGCCCCGTCAATGCGGGCCTCTTCTTCGGCCTTGGCCCTGGCGCGATCCTCGGCGGCCTTGCGGCGCGCTTCGACTTCGGCCCTGGCACGATCTTCGGCGGCCTTGCGGCGGGCATCGGCCTCGGATTTGGCGCGCGCTTCGGCTTCGGCCTTCTCGCGCGCTTCTGCTTCGGCCTTGCGGCGCAGAGCGATGCCGGCTTCGCGCTGTGCGTCGGAACGTGCGGCGCGGCGCGCCTCCTCGGCCTTCAACTCGGCCTCGACCTGCGCAAGCTCTTCTTGCAGCTCGGCCTCCTGTTCGGGAGGAAGGGCGCCTTCGTCGGTTTCGGGTTGCGGTTTCATGCGCAGGGGCCGGGCCGAAGCGACAGAGTCTTCCGGCGTCAGCTTGAGCGGTGCCATCGCCGCGCGGGTCTTGGCCGCCGGCCGCATATCCATATCGTCAAAGGATGCGCGCGCCGCTGTTTCGGCCTGATCCTGTATGTCGCCCAATGTGCCATTGGCGATGGCCGAATCCAGTTCGGACCGCTTGACCCGGATCACCCGCGCGCGGCCTGTCGCCGGCTGCGGTGGAGGGGTCTGGACCGGGCGGCGTTGCAGCGCGGGTGCCGGGGGTTCAACCGGGGCGCTGCGCGGTGGCGGGGCCGCCTGAGCGACCTGGGGGGCATCTTCCGCTTCGTCTTCGTCGGTGCCGTCCTGATCGCGCCAGGTGTCCTCTTCATCGGCGCGCGCGGCCCAGCCGTCATCGTCCTGATCCGTCCATTCGTCGTGGGAGGAGGCGTCGTCTGCGATGCCGTCCTGATCTGTCTCGGCTTCTTGGATACGGCTGTCGCGGGCAAAATTGCGCGGGGCCGCATCGCGTAGCGTCCGCGACACCGCCGCGTTCACCGGGCTTTCCTCCGGTGCGTCTTCGTCATCGTCTTCGTCGAACAGGGCGGCGAGCGGGTCGTCGTCTTCCTCGTGCCTGTCGATGGTGCCGAGCCGGTCGAGCATCTCGGCTACATCGCCTTCGTCGTCTTCATCATCCTCGTCGAACAGCGCCTCGGGGCCTGCGTCCTGCGCCACGACATTCGTGGCCAGCGTATCCGCATGTTCGTCCTCGAGATGTTCGTCGCCCTTCGCCGCCGAGCCTCGAAACACCACCGCGCGGATGCGCTGAAGCTTGGCCGCGATGCTGTCGGCCTCGGCGGCATCGGGCATCTGGCCGATGTCTTCCGCGTCCGCGTCATCATCGGGATCGTCGTCAAAGGCTTCGGCCTCGGCAAAGATGTCGTCGCCGCCGTCGTCGGTATCGTAATCGTCTTCCTCGTCGTCGTCGTCATCTGCCACGAAGGCATTTTCGGCAGGTGCCGCAGGCCGTTGGGCGCGGGCCGCGACGGGGGTGGGCTTTGCCGGTGCCTCGTCCAGATCCTCGGCCAGCAGGTCGCTGAGCGTGGTGTCGTCCTCGCCTTCGTCTTCGTGGTCGGAGCCGTCATCGGCTGCATCGGAGGCCGCGGCCTGGACCGGTGCAGCGGCGGCGGCCGCGATGGCGGGTGCAGCGACGGCGGCGACCTCTGCCGCCGGGCGGGCCGGTTGCGCGGCGGGCGGCGCGGCCTGTTCGGCACGCAGCACGATCCGGCCCTCATCGGTGCGCGCATCGACGCGGCGCGCGATTTCACGTTCCGCGATACGGGCCAGCATTTCCGCATCGGGTTGCGGTGGCTCGGCGCCGAAATATCTGTCATTGGATGCAAGATCGCGGAAATACTCCGCAATCGCCTTCATCGTTCCGAAAGAATCGTCAAAGCCTTCCAATGTGCACGAGAACGTACCGTATGAAACCGTCAAGATCTTGCTGTTGTTCACCATTGGATGCTCGTCCTCTGCAACTTTGATCAAAGCCTTTACCAAGGTTCAATCGTCAAAAGCGGCGCGAATCTGTGCCATGCAGCGTATCATTTCATGACTACAATGTGTTCTGTTTCCCAAAAAGGCATGAAGACCGCATGAACACACCTATTGTGACCAGTCGCGCACCAATCACACTGATTGGCGGCGGTGCGGCGGATGTTTCCGACGTGCACGCCGCCCGCGCGCTTGCACCACGGATCGTCGCCGCCGACGGTGGCGCCCGCCTTGCGCTTGCCGCGGGGATAACGCCCGAGGCGGTGATCGGCGACTTTGATTCACTTGATTCCGAAAGTCGCGCCCGACTGCCCGCAACGGCACTGCACCACAGCGACGATCAGAATTCCACCGATTTCGACAAGGCGATGCAGGCGATCCGCGCGCCGGTGGTTCTGGGGGTGGGGTTCATGGGGCTGCGCGTTGATCATCAGCTGGCCGCGTTCAGCACGCTGTGGCGGTTTGCCGACCGGCCCTGCGTTCTGCTTGGCGCGCATGAGGTGGTGACGCTGGCACCGCCGCGGATCGAGGTGGCCACCGCGCCGGGCGATGTGGTTTCGCTGTTTCCGCTGGGACCGGTTCGGGGACGGTCGGAGGGGCTGACCTGGCCCATCGACGGGCTGACGCTGGAACCATCGGGGCGCATCGGAACGTCGAACCGTGCGACCGGGCGGCTGGCGCTGATGGTGGATGCGCCGGGGCTGTTGCTGATCCTGCCGCGCGCGCGGCTGGGCGCGCTTATGTCGGCGCTGTCGGTGTCCGCGCCAGACCCCGCGCGATGGCCCGTTCGCGCATGACGATGTACAGCCCGGCACCCACGGTGATGGCGATGCCGATGCCGGCCAGCGTGTTGGGCAGATCGCGGAACACCAGATAGCCGATGACCGTGGCAAAGGGGATTTCCAGATATTGCATTGGCGCAAGGGTCGAAGCCGGAGCAAACCGCAGCGACCATGTCATCAGCAGGTGGGCGCCGGTGCCCAAAGCTCCGATCGCCAGAAGCAGGACCCATTCGGTGCTGTCGGGCGTGACGATCTGCATGAAGGGCACCTGCATGGTTTCGCCCAGGATCAACACCGGCAGCAGGATCGCCGTGGCGATGATGCCGCTGACCGCTTGGAGGCCGACAGGATCGGTTTGTTTGGCGATCTGGCGCGTCACCATCAGGAACAGCGCGAAAATGACCGCAACCGCCAGCGGCCAGAGCGCCGGCAGGCCGATGGCCGCGAAGCTGGGCTGGATCACCAGAAGCGTGCCCAGAAACCCGACGCAGCAGGCCGCCAGGCGGCGCGCGCCGATTTCCTCGAACAGGACGAATTTGCCCAGCAACAACATGATGAAGGGCATCACGAAGGCGATGGCGATGGCATCGGCCAGCGGCAGGTAGCGCAGCGCGGTGAACATCGCGCCGATGCCAAGGATATGCAGAACCGTGCGCCAGACGGTCAGCCGCAGAACCGCCCCGTGCAAGCGCCATTTGCGGCCTGTGGCCGCCACCAGCGGCACCAGCAGGATTGCCTGAACGGCAAACCGAACGAACAGGATCTGCACCAGCGGCACAGTGGCGCCGAGGATCTTTGCCAGCGCGTCGCCCATCGGCGCGAGCATGCAAAACCCCAGCATGAGAAGGATACCCAGAACGGGACGATCGGCGTTCATGGCGCCACGCTAGCGGCAGGTGTAGCGGCGCGCAATCGGTGTCTGGCGCAAATGCGGCTCAGATCAGGCCGGTCTCGCGCAACATCCCGCGGCGCTTGGCCTCGTAGTAATAGCCGCTGGCGTACCACTTCACGGCCCTGTCAAAGCTGCCATCGGCCAGAAGCCATGCGCCGCGCAGGTATTTGACTGCGTAGCGCAGGTTGGTTTCGGCATCCAGAAGGTCGGACGGCTGGCCGCGAAAGCCCATGGTGCGGGCGGTTGCGGGCAGGATCTGCATCAGGCCATAGTAGGGGCCGTTGCGCGCCCATGGCCGGTGTGTGCTTTCGCGCACCACGACCTTGTGCACCAGTGGGCGCGGAACCCCGTAGAGATCGGCGTATTTGTTGATCAACTGACGCAGTTCGGGCGTTTCGTTGGGATGCAGCGGCAGGCCGGAGGGCGCGCGGGCGGCCATCCGGCGTTCGGCGCGGCGCCCGCAGGCGGCGATGGGCGCGCAGAGCGCGGCGACAACGAACATGCGGCGGGTCAGGGTCGTCATGCGAAGGGTCCGTTTTGTTGCGACTCCGTTTTGATGCGCGCGGATTATGGTTTTGACAAGACGTCGAGATGGCCCTGAGCGGGCCATTGCCGAGACTGGGTGTGCCGGAATGAAAAAGCCCCGCGGCCATGACCGCGGGGCGTTTTGCCGTGTGATGATCCGTGCGCGCGGTTCAGCCGGCGGGCTGATCGTCGCCTTCGGCCGGGCGCTGCACGGTTTCGGCCAGGTCGTCGTCGTCCGACGCGGCGCTGCCGATGTCGTCGAAGAGTTCGGCGATCTCGTATTCGGCCGCGGCCTCTTCTTCGGCGGCCAGTTCCTGGATCGACTTGCCCGAAGCCTGGAGTTCGGCCTCTTCGACCGACCGTGCGACGTTGAGCTTGATTTCGGCAGTCACTTCGGGGTGCAGCACGACGCTGACCGCGTGCAGGCCCAGATCCTTGATCGGCGCGGTCAGAACGACCTGCTTGCGATCAACCGAGAAACCGTCGGCCGTGGCGGCATCTGCGGCGTCACGGGTGGTGACCGACCCATAGAGCGCGCCCGAATCCGACGCCGAGCGAATCACGATGAATTGCTGGCCGTCGAGCCGCGCGGCCATGGCCTCGGCTTCCTTGCGGGTTTCCAGGTTGCGCGCCTCGAGCTGCGCCTTCTGCGCTTCGAAGTTGGCGATGTTCGCGGCGGAAGCCGACAGCGCCTTGCCCTGCGGCAGCAGGAAGTTGCGCGCGAAGCCGGGTTTGACGTCGACGACGTCGCCCATCTGGCCCAGTTTGGCGACACGTTCGAGAAGGATAACTTGCATGTCGGGTTCTCCTTACTTCACGGCATAGGGCAAGAGGGCGAGAAACCGGGCGCGCTTGATGGCGCGGGCCAGTTCACGCTGTTTCTTGGCCGACACGGCGGTGATCCGGCTGGGCACGATCTTGCCCCGCTCGGAGATGTAACGCTGCAACAGGCGCGTGTCTTTGTAATCGATAGCGGGCGCGTTGTCGCCGGAGAAGGGGCAGACCTTGCGACGGCGGAAAAACGGTTTGGTTGCCATGTGTTAGGCTCCTTGTCTTAAACGATGGATCAACGACGCTCGCGGCGGTCGCCGCGGCCTTCACGCTCGTCGCGCTTCTGCATCTGGACCGACGGCAGATCCTTGTGCTCATCGACCTTGATGGTCAAAACGCGCATCACATCGTCGTGCAGACGCATCAGGCGTTCCATTTCCTGGACCGCGGGCGCAGGCGCGTCCGAGCGCAGGAAGGCGTAGTGGCCCTTGCGGTTCTTGTTGATCTTGTAGGCCATCGTCTTGACGCCCCAGTATTCGTGATCGACCAGGGTGCCGCCATTGTCGGACAACACGGCGCCGAAGTGTTCGATCAGTCCTTCGGCCTGGGTGTTCGACAGGTCCTGACGGGCGATCATCACATGCTCGTAGAGTGGCATGTCTTCTCCATTTTCTATCAAGGCGCATTTCATAGGCGGGGCTTCAATCGTTCCGCTGCCCCACCACGAGAGACTGCGCGGTTCATCGATGCGCGGAACGAGCGCTCCGTATACACGCTTTGGCCCGCCGTGCAACGGGGTCTGTGGCCTGCCCGGAGAATGCCGGTTCCCTGCCGCACCCGTGCCGCGATTGCGGGGCCAGATGCCCGCGCAAGGCGCTGTCGCAGCGGCGGCGCGGACAAGAACGGAGGACGCGGGCAATGATGAACCATGTACATGATTTCGCAAGCGCGGCGCAGGCTGACGCATCGCGGATGCCGGGCCGGCGGACGCTGACGCGATTGATCGGCCTGGCGCTTTTGCTGAGCGCGCCTGGCGTGTGGCTGTTGGCGGATGCCAGGGGCGCGCCGCTGGCCGATCTGGCACGGCTGGCGCTTTCGGTGGGCCTGTTGGTGACAGGCACCGGCATGATCAGCGGTGGCGCCGCCAGGCGCTAGGGCACCTGCATTGCGCAGGCGGCGATCCGCCGGGTTTGTGCGTCAGGCCACAGTGCCTGTGTGCCCAGCGCCAGACAATTGCGGCCCCGCACACTTGCCGTAGAGGGCTGTGCGCGCCATTTGATTGGTGCACTCATGCCCTTGCAACCAACCTGCGGAGACTGACATGAAATTCAAAACTGCCCTGATCGCGGCGGCCCTGTCCACGGCCGTCACCGCCACCGCTGCCGTCGCAGCGCCCGAGAAATACGTTCTGGACGCCAGCCATAGCCAGGTCGTCTTTTCCTACGATCACCTTGGTTATTCGACCACCTACGGCATGTTCTCCGGCTTTGCCGGCGAAATCATGTTCGATCAGGAAGACCCCGCCAATTCCTCGGTCAGCGTCTCGATGCCCGAAAGCTCGATGCTGACCGGATGGGAAGCGCGCCTGGGTCACTTCATGTCGCCCGACTTCTTTGGCAGCAGCGACGATGACATCATCAGCTTCACCTCGACCGGCATCGAAGTCACCGGCGAAGACACCGCCCTGATCACTGGTGATTTCACCGCGAACGGTGTGACCAAGCAGGTTGTGCTGGACGCCAAGCTGAACAAGACCGGCACCCACCCGCAGGCGCAAAAGCCCTGGGCCGGTTTCGACGCGACGACCACGCTGTTGCGGTCCGACTACAACCTGGGCGCCTTCGCACCCTTCGTCAGCGACGAGGTTCAGGTGATGATCTCGATCGAGGCAATGAAAGCCGATTGATTCTGTCGCCATGGGCGCGGCCCGGCCGCGCCCGAACGAACAACCCCCGGCCCGTGAAGGGCCGGGGGTTTTTCTTGGCCCGGTTCGGGGTTCCGGGGATGGTGCCGGCATCAGTCGGGATCGCTGCGCGCCGCTGTCAGTTCGACCCGCACCTCGACGCCGAAGCCCAGCGTCGCGGCGTCCTGCACCGGTTCGCCGATCCCGAAGTCGAGCCGCGCGAGGGTGAGCGCGCCGGTCATCCTTGCCACGCCATCTGCGATGGCCAGATCGAAGGGCAGGTCCACCTCGCGGGTGACATCGCGGATCGTCAGGGGGCCGCGCGCCACATAGCCTTCGGGAGTGCGCATGATTTCGCCATTGAACGTTGCGGTGGGGAAGGTCTGGGCGTTGAAGTAATCCGCGCCCAGCGCCTGCGCCGTGACCGATCCCAATGTCAGCGAACCGATCGAGACGACAACGTCGACCTGGCCGGCGGGGCCGGGATCGGGGCGTTCGGCAAAAGCGATGTCGGCAGTCCATTCGGCGAACTGGCCTGTCACTTCCGATCCCAACTGCGTCACCGCAATGGCCAGCGTGCCCTCCTGCACCTGCCATTCGGAATCGACTTCGGCCAGTTCGGCGGCCGATGGCAGGGCGGTGTGGCTGTCGTAGGCCCCCAGCGCGGCGCCGGTGCCGATGGCGGCGCCCCAGACCGCCAGCGCGGCCACCACGGGAAGCGCCACGCCATGTTTCAGCTGCGGCGCCGCGGGCGCCGGGCCGCCGAAGGGCAGCATCCGGCGCAGCGTGAAATCGCGATCGACAAAGTGATGTTTCAGCGCACCGGCCACATGTAGCAGGATGGCCAGAACCAGCACCCTTTCGAGTACCAGGTGCAGCCCGGCGGACACGGCGGCGACGGTTTCGTCTTGCGGCACGAAGGGCAGCGCCTGGCCGAAGGGCCACCAGATCGGCGCGAAACCGGTGGTCGCGGAATGGTGGATCCAGCCGCTGAGCGGCACCAGCAGCAGCGATCCGTAGAGCAGCCAGTGAACCGTGGCGGCCAGCGCGGCCTCGGCCCGCCGGTCGCCGTTCAGAAGGGCCGGGCGCGGTTGGCTGAGCGCCCAGAGTATGCGCGCCAGCGCCACGAAAAACAGCGCGACGCCGACGGTCTTGTGGATCGAGAACAGCCGGGCCTTGCGAGCCAGTTGTTCGCCCGTGTCATAGGGCATGTCATTGGCGACGATGCCCAGAGGTATCACGGTGATGATCAGCAGCGCGGTCAGCCAGTGAAACGTTTTCGCGACCGATCCATAGTCGCGCGCGGTATTCGTAGAACCCATGATGGCGTCTCCTTCGGTATACCCCTGTAGCTAGGCCGCAACGCGCGGCGCGCCAAGCCGAAGCTGTCGCGCCGGCGCGCACAAGGCGCGCGCGTCCCCGCACAGCCGTTGCCCTTTTTCGGGGCGCGGGCTATGGCTGAGCCGCAACAGAACGGAGAACAGCAGATGAGCCGCGCATTCGTGTTTCCCGGACAGGGCGCCCAGACCGTCGGGATGGGACAGGACCTTGCCCGGGCCTATCCCGCCGCCCGCGCCGTATTCGAAGAGGTCGACGCGGCGCTTGGTGAGAACCTTAGCGCGCTGATCTGGGAGGGCACGGCCGAAGATCTGACCCTGACCCGGAATGCCCAGCCGGCATTGATGGCGATGTCGCTTGCTGCACTGGCGGCGTTGCGGGCCGAGGGCGTGGCCGAGCCGGAATTCGTGGCTGGCCATTCGCTGGGCGAATATTCGGCGCTGACGGCGGCGGGTGCGATCAGCCTGAGCGATTCCGCGCGTTTGCTGCGGCTGCGCGGCGATGCGATGCAGCGTGCGGTGCCTGTGGGCGTGGGTTCGATGGCGGCGATCCTGGGCCTGGATCTTGCGACGGTGCGCGCGGTTGTACAGGAGGCCGCCAAAGGCGAGGTTTGCGCGGCGGCGAATGATAACGACCCCGCGCAGGTGGTCGTATCGGGCCACAAGGGTGCTGTCGAACGCGCCGCCGCACTGGCGAAGGCGAAGGGCGCCAAGCGCGCGCTGTTGCTGCCGGTCAGCGCACCGTTCCACTGTGCGCTGATGGCACCGGCGGCCGAGGAGATGGCCGCTGCGCTGGCCGAAGTGTCGATCGCGGCGCCTTCGGTGCCGCTGATCGCCAATGTCAGTGCTGCGCCGGTGCAGGATCCCGAAGCCATCCGCGCACTGCTGATCGAACAGGTCACAGGTGCCGTCCGCTGGCGCGAGAGCGTGGCGAGGATGGCCGCCGAGGGCGTCACCGAAATCTGGGAAATCGGCGCCGGAAAGGCGCTGATCGGGATGGTCCGGCGGATCGACCGCGAGCTGTCCACGCGCGCTGTCGGCACGCAGGCGGATGTGGTGGCCGCGCTTTGACGTCACTGTGCCGCTGTCTGAGGTGGCAATGAAATCCTTGCGGACAACGGCCCGGATCGGCCGGTGCCGTGGCAGCATGCAGGAAGGAAGAAAGAGTGTTTGAACTGAACGGAAAGACGGCCTTGATCACCGGTGCGTCCGGCGGCATCGGCGGTGCGATCGCCACCGCCTTGCATGGCGCAGGCGCGACCGTGGGCCTTTCGGGAACGCGGACCGAACCGCTGGAGGCGCTCGCCGCGAGCCTGGGAGAGCGCGCGCATGTCCTGCCCTGCAATCTGAGCGACATGGACGCCGTGTCGGCCCTGCCCGGCGAAGCGACCAAGGCGATGGGCGGTGTCGATATCCTGATCAACAATGCGGGCATCACCCGCGATAACCTTTTCATGCGGATGTCGGACGACGAATGGCAATCGGTGATCGACGTGAACCTGACGGCCACCTTCAAGCTGTGCAAGGGAGTGATGCGGGGCATGATGAAGGCGCGTTGGGGCCGGATCGTCAACATCTCCAGCGTGGTCGGCGCAACCGGCAACCCCGGCCAGGCCAACTATGCCGCGTCCAAGGCGGGCATGGTCGGGATGTCGAAATCGCTGGCCTACGAGGTGGCCAGCCGGGGCATCACGGTGAACGCCATCGCGCCGGGTTTCATCGCCACGGCGATGACCGACAAGCTGACCGACGATCAGAAGACGGCGATCATGGGCCAGATTCCCGCCGGAAAGATGGGCGCGCCCGACGACATCGCCGCGGCGGCGCTGTATCTGGCCAGCCCCGCGGCCGGATATGTCACCGGCACCACGCTGCATGTGAACGGCGGAATGGCCATGCTGTGACCCGGCGCGGGCGACGCGCCGAAAGCGTTTGCCATCGTCGCGCACTGTGTTATAGGCCACGCAGATTTCGGCGGGGCGGTGCGCACTGGCCCGCCGTTGCCGGGCACCTCCGGTTGAACGAGCCGCCCTTTCGGGCAAAACGAATGCCACACCCGGCGGGTTAGGGTGAAATGGGGTCAGATCAGGCCCTGCAAAAAACGAGGAACAGATATGAGCGACGTCGCAGACCGCGTGAAAAAGATCGTTGTGGAACACCTTGGTGTGGAAGAGGACAAGGTCACGGAAAGTGCGTCCTTCATCGACGATCTTGGCGCAGACAGCCTCGACACGGTTGAACTGGTGATGGCCTTCGAAGAGGAATTCGGCATCGAGATCCCCGACGACGCGGCAGAAACCATCCAGACCTTTGGCGACGCGGTGAAGTTCATCTCTGAAGCCTCCTGATATACGGCTTTCAGCCGCATGCGCGGGCGTGCTCCTTACCGGAGCGCGCCCGTTTTCGTTTCCGTGCGGTGTTTTCGCCGATGCCGTGCTTGCGGGTCGGTTTGGGGTTGTGCCCGGTCCCGCCGGTAAGGCAACAGTGGCTTGATTTCCCTCGCAAGTGACGGTGTCCCATGAACCGTACAATCCCGATCCTGAATACCGGTCGCGTGACCTTGCGCGCCATGCTGCCGGGCGAATTCGACCGCTACGCCGAAATCTGGGCGACGCCCGAGGTCGTGCGCCATATCGGCGGCGTGCCACGGTCGCGCGCGGAGGCGTGGTCGGCGTTTCTGCGCAATGCCGGACACTGGCAGATGACCGGGTTCGGCCAGTGGGCGATTGCCGACCAGACGACACGGCGGATGATCGGACAGGTCGGGTTCTTCTATTCAGACCAGACGCATGGCCCGGACTTCGACAGCTTTCCCGAAGCCGGTTGGGTGCTGGCGCAGGAGGCGCAGGGCCGCGGGCTGGGCACCGAGGCGGTGCGCGCCGCGCACGAATGGTTTGACCGGGTGATTCCCGGCCCGCTGGGTGCGCGCATCGCGGCCGACAACACCGCGTCGCAGGCGATTGCCGCTCGAATGGGGTATCGCAAGCTGCGCGAGATCGAACAGCCCGGCGGCACGCTGTGTCTGCTGCGGCGCGACGGCCCGCCGGGCCGGCGCTAGCGCGGTGGCGCGAATCGCGGCTGTGTGGCGCAGTCTGCTGTTGCGCGGCGCGTCGCGCCGGGCAAACCTGTCGGCAGACACGCGCAGGGGGTGGGAATGATCGATCTGAAGGACATGTTCGGCGGCGGCGACACGGCGGGGTTTCTGGGCCTGCCCGAGACAGGGCTGGAGGATCTGCGCGCCGACATCGTGATCTATGGCGCCGATTGCGCAACGCCATATGCTTCGGTTGGCGCCTATTGCGCCGGCGGTGCCGCCGCGATCCGGGCGGGAGGGGCTGCCTATGCAGGCGATCTGTCGCGGATCAATTTTGATCTTGGCGGGCCGATCCTGCCCGCCGGGGTACGCGCGGTGGACGTCGGCGATTTGCCGACCGATCCAGCCACCCCTGGGGCCAACAGGGCGTGTATCGCCGGCGCCACGCGGCAGATCCTTGCGGCCGGGGCGGTGCCAGTCCTGCTTGGCGGCGACGATTCCCTGCCGATCCCCATGCTGGATGCCTATGCCGACCGCGCCCCGCTGAGCATTCTTCAGATCGACGCGCATATCGATTGGCGTGACACGGTGCAGGGCGAAAGCCTGGGGTTGAGTTCGACGATGCGCCGCGCCAGCGAGATGCCGCATGTGGCGCGCATCGTGCAGGTTGGCGCGCGGGGGGTCGGTTCGGCCGGGGCCGACGCGCTGGCGGCGGCGCAGGCGTGGGGCGCGCATCTGATCCCGGCGCACGAGGTATCGCAGGGCGGTCTGGAGCGGGCCATCGACCTGATCCCCGAGGGCGGCGATGTGGTGATCTGTTTTGATTGTGACGCGCTGGACCCGTCGGTGATGCCTGCGGTGATCGCGCCCACTGGCGCGGGGCTGACCCATGACGCGGTGCTGCGGCTGCTGCGGGGTGTAGCGGCGCGGGCGCGTATCGCGGGCTTTGCCATGGTCGAGTTCATGCCCGCCGCCGACGACGCCGGCCGCGGCGCGCGCACCGCCGCGCAATTGCTGACCACAGCTGTCGGTCTGATCGGCCGTCAGGCGGCATCGGGTGATCGAGAGGACCGCTCTTGCCCATGACGGCGCGGGCAGGGTATGAGCGAAGCTCAGAAGGACGCGTGGCGAAGGAGCAGGTGATGCGCAGAGTGGTTGTGACGGGCTTGGGATTGGTGACGCCTCTGGCCAGCGGGGTCGAGGAAACCTGGTCGCGGTTGCTGGCCGGGCAGTCCGGTGCCGGCCCGATCCAGAGGTTCGACGCGCGCCATCTGGCCACCACCTATGCCTGCGAGGTGCCGCGTGGCGACGGCAGCGACGGCAGCTTTGACGCCAACCGCTGGATGGAACCGAAAGAGCAGCGCAAGGTTGACGATTTCATCCTGTTCGGCATCGCCGCGGCGGAGATGGCGGTGACCGATGCGGATTGGCGGCCCGAGGATGACGAAGGCCGCGAGCGGACCGGCGTGATGATCGGATCGGGTATCGGCGGGTTGTCTTCGATTGCCGATACCGCCGTTTTACTGAAGGAGCGGGGGCCGCGCCGGGTTTCGCCGTTCTTCATTCCCGGATCCCTGATCAACCTGATTTCCGGGCAGGTCAGCATCAAGTACGGTTTCAAGGGCCCCAACCATGCCGTGGTGACAGCATGTTCGACCGGCGCGCACGCGATAGGCGATGCCAGCCGCATGATCCGCTATGGTGACGCGGATGTCATGGTGGCCGGCGGCGCCGAGGCGGCGATCTGCGAGATCGGCATTGCCGGGTTCAACGCCTGCAAGGCGCTCAGCACCAAGCGCGCGGACGATCCCACAGCGGCCAGCCGTCCCTATGACAAGGATCGCGACGGCTTTGTCATGGGCGAAGGCGCCGGTGTGGTGGTTCTCGAGGAATACGAGCACGCCAAGGCGCGCGGCGCGCGGATCTATGCCGAGGTCCTGGGCTATGGCATGTCCGGCGACGCCTATCACATCACCGCGCCCTCGGAGGATGGCGATGGCGCCGAACGGTCGATGAAGGCGGCGCTGAAGAGCGCCGGACTGGAGCCCGAGGCGGTTGACTACATCAACGCCCATGGCACCAGCACAATGGCCGATACCATAGAACTGGCCGCGGTCGAGCGTCTGATGGGAGATGCGGCGGGCAAGGTGACGATGTCGTCGACCAAATCGTCGACCGGGCATCTGTTGGGCGCGGCCGGCGCGATCGAGGCGATCTTCTCGATCCTCGCGATCCGCGACCAGGTTGTGCCGCCGACGATCAACCTGCACGATCCGGCCGTGGAAACCGCCGTGGATCTGGCACCTCTGGTGAAGCGGACGCGCGAGGTGAATGTGGCGTTGTCGAATTCCTTCGGCTTTGGTGGCACCAATGCCAGCGTGATTTTTGGAAAGGTCGGCTGATGTGGAAGAGCGTCGCCTCGAACGCGCTGACCTTTCTGGTGGTCGTGCTGTTCCTTCTGGGCGGCGTGATCCTGTGGGGCCAGTCGCAGTATACGTCGGACGGGCCCTTGGCCGAAGCGATCTGTCTGCGGGTCGAGCGCGGATCGAACATGATGCAGGTCAGCCGCGATCTGGAGCGTGAGGGCGCGATCACATCGGGAGCGATCTTTCGTCTTGGCGCCGACTATACCGAACGCACCGACGATCTGAAGGCCGGCAGCTTCCTTGTGGCGCCGGGTGCGTCGATGGCGCAGATCCTTGATCAGGTGACGCGCGGCGGGGCCAGCACATGCGGCACCGAGATCGTCTACCGGATCGGTGTGACGCGGACGTCTGTGCAGGTGCGCGAACTGGATCCGGCGCGCAACGCCTATGTGGAGCGCGCGTCGTTCAACCCGGCCGAGGAGGCCGCGCCCGAGGTCTATGGGCAAATGAAGACCCGCGGCGATACGCGATACCGCATCGCACTGGCCGAGGGCGTGACCAGTTGGCAGATTGTCGAAGGGTTGAAGGCGATGGACATCCTGACCGGGACCGTCGAGGCGGTGCCGGCGGAAGGGATGCTGGCGCCCGACAGCTACGAGGTGCGCAACGGGACCGCCCGTGCCGAGGTGCTGGCGCGGATGGCCGAACAGCAACGGCTGCGGATCGCCGCGACCTGGGAGAACCGCACGCCGGGTCTGCCCCTGGCGAGCCCGGAAGAAATGCTGATCCTGGCTTCGATCATCGAGAAGGAAACCGGCGTGCCCGAAGAGCGCCGGCAGGTGGCCAGCGTGTTCGTGAACCGCCTGAACCGGGGTATGCGGTTGCAGACCGACCCGACCGTGATTTACGGGATCACCCGCGGCGAGGGTGTTTTGGGCCGGGGGCTGCGGCAGAGCGAACTGCGTGCGGAAACCCCGTGGAACACCTATGTCATCAATGGTTTGCCGCCGACGCCGATTGCCAACCCCGGACTGGCCAGCCTGCGCGCCGCTGTCGATCCGGATGGATCGGACTATATCTTCTTCGTGGCCGATGGCACGGGTGGCCATGCCTTTGCCGAAACCCTGGACCAGCATAATCGCAACGTGGCGCGTTGGCGCGCGATCGAGGCCGAACGGGCCAATTCCAACGACTGATCTTCTTGCGCGGCCGGATCGGGGGCGCTGCCCCCGCCGCCTTGCAGGCGGCCCCCCGGGATACTTGAGGCGAAAGGAAGGAAGCGTTAAGGGTTTTTCAACCCTCGCGTGCGCCGGTTGACATGGTGGTTGTCAATTGGGCTTGACTCTGCGCGCGGTGTCGCGTATAAGTTGTGTCATGCTAGAAGAAGTGGGCAAGCGGCCGTGGGGGCAACCCCGGGGCCGTTTTTCGTTTCTGTCGTGCGGAGAACACTCTGGCATAAGGTAGCGGGCAGATATGACTTTGATTACCCCGGAAGAGCGGGTCTCGAGGACGGCTGAACTTGTGCAGTCCTTGCAGAACTCGATCAGCGAACTGCGCCATCAGATCGAGGACTTGAAGCGTCAGATCGCTGCGGGGGAGGAAGTGGAACTTGCAGGAGGTATCCGGCAGGTGGCGGCGGCCGATGGGCTGGTGCGGACCTGTCAGAAAATGGAGGCCAGTCTTGTCGAGCAGTACAACAGACAGATCGGTATCGTTCAGGGGGGCTATGCCCTCGATCTTGAGCGGGCCCGGTCTGAGATCGGGTGCCGATTGGCTCGCCTGCGCCGATGCTGCGGTGCGGGAGACGTTTCTGAATGACCTTGGTGAGGGAGAGCTTTGCGCTCTCCCTTTCCTTTTCGAGTTCTGGGCGATGCCGCATCAGGTGCCGCCCGAAGGCGAGTGGCGGACTTGGGTTGCCCTGGGTGGGCGGGGCGCGGGCAAGACCCGGGCGGGTGCCGAATGGGTGCGCGCGCAGGTAGAGGGCGCGCTGCCGCTAGATGCCGGACGTGCGCGGCGCTTGGCGCTTGTGGGCGAGACGTTTGATCAGGTGCGCGATGTGATGATCATGGGCGACAGTGGCGTTCTGGCCTGTTCGCCGCCGGACCGCCGGCCGCAGTGGAAGGCCGGGGAACGCAAGCTGATCTGGCCCAACGGCGCAGAGGCGCAGGCGTTTTCGGCCCATGATCCCGAAGGATTGCGGGGGCCGCAGTTCGATGCCGCATGGGTTGACGAGCTGGCCAAGTGGAAGAAGGCGGGCGAGGCATGGGACATGTTGCAATTTGCCCTGCGCCTGGGGGATGCGCCGCGGGTGTGCGCAACGACGACGCCGCGCAATGTGAAGGTCTTGAAGAACATTCTGGCAGCGCCATCGACCGTCGCCACCCATGCCGCGACCGAGGCGAACCGGGCCAACCTGGCGCAGAGTTTCCTGGCCGAGGTGCGCGCGCGCTATGCGGGCACGCGGTTGGGGCGGCAGGAACTGGACGGTGTGCTGCTGGCGGATCTGGAGGGCGCTTTGTGGCCGGCGGACCGGCTGGATGCGCTGCGGGTCGCCGATGTGCCGGAACTGAGCAGGGTTGTTGTGGCGGTCGATCCGTCGGTATCTGCGGGCAGCGATGCGGATGCCTGCGGGATTGTCGTTGCCGGCGTCGTCAGTGAGGGGCCGGTGCAGGACTGGCGGGCCTATGTGCTGGCCGATTGCACGGTGCGGGGCGTCGGGCCAGCGGGATGGGCCAAGGCGGCGATCGCGGCGATGGAGCGGTTCGGCGCCGAGCGGTTGGTGGCCGAGGTGAACCAGGGCGGCCAGCTGGTCGAGGATGTGATCCGGCAAATCGACCCGTTGGTGCCCTACAAGGCGGTGCACGCCACGCGTGGCAAACAGGCGCGGGCCGAGCCGGTGGCGGCGCTTTATGAGCAGGGCCGTGTGCGGCATGTTCCGGGTCTGGGCGATCTGGAGGAACAGATGTCGCAGATGACGGCCGGCGGTTTCGCCGGGCGCGGATCGCCCGATCGGGTGGATGCGCTGGTCTGGGCTCTGCATGAGTTGATGATCGGCCCGGCGGCGCATTGGCGCGCGCCCAAGATCCGGTCGCTTTAGCGGCGGCCGGGCATTTCGCCAGAGACAACAGCAACGCTTTGCAGCGCCGCCCGGAGAGGGGCGGTGGCACGCCGGAGGGCAATCCGGCGTGGGCGGCGAAGGTATTGAAGGAGCACAGGACATGGTTTTTGAATTCTTGCGCCGCAGCGCACAGCCGCAGCCCGCACCCGCGCCCGAGCGCAAGGCAAGCGCCGCCGGGCCGATCGTGGCAAGCCATTCATCCGGGCGCGTCGCATGGAGCCCGCGCGATACCGTTTCGCTGACCCGTACCGGGTTCTCGGGAAATCCGGTGGGGTTTCGGTGTGTCAAACTGATTGCCGAGGCGGCGGCGGCCTTGCCGCTGGTGTTGCAGGATCAGGCGCAGCGATATGAAACGCATCCGGTCCTGAGCCTGGTGCAGCGCCCCAACCTTGCGCAGGGGCGCGCCGAGCTGCTGGAGGCGCTGTTCGGACAGCTTTTGCTGTCGGGCAACGGCTATGTCGAAGCGGTGCAGCGCGAGGAGGGCGGTTTGCCGCTGGAGTTGCATGTGCTGCGGTCGGACCGGATGCGCGTGGTGCCCGGGGGCGACGGCTGGCCGGTTGCCTATGAGTACACCGTGGGCGGGCGCACGCATCGGTTCGCGATGCCGCAGGGCGCCGGGCCGGTCTGTCATATCAAAAGCTTCCATCCCCAGGACGATCACTATGGGTTTTCTCCGATGCAGGCGGCTGCGATGGCGGTGGATGTGCACAACAGTGCCAGCCGGTGGTCAAAGGCGTTGCTGGACAATGCGGCGCGGCCGTCGGGGGCCATCGTTTATCGTGGCGCCGAAGGCCAGGGCAGCATGAGCGCGGATCAGTACGACCGGCTGGTGAGCGAAATGGAAAGCCATCATCAGGGCGCGCGCAACGCGGGGCGGCCGATGCTGCTGGAAGGTGGCCTGGACTGGAAGCCGATGGGGTTTTCGCCGAGCGACATGGAGTTCCAGAAAACCAAGGAGGCGGCCGCGCGTGAGATCGCCCTGGCGTTTGGGGTTCCGCCCATGCTGTTGGGGATCCAGGGCGATGCCACCTATGCGAACTATCAGGAGGCCAACCGTGCCTTTTACCGGCTGACCGTACTGCCGCTCGCCACCAGGGTTGCGGCGGCATTGTCTGAATGGCTTTCGGCGTTTGACGGTTTGGCCGTGGCGCTGAAGCCGGATCTGGACCAGGTGCCGGCGCTGGCGGCCGAACGTGACGCGCAATGGGCGCGCGTGGCGGGCGCCGCGTTCCTGAGCGCGGCGGAGAAGCGAGCGATGCTGGGGCTGCCGGCGCTTCCGGAGGCGCCGTTCGATGAATGATCTGCATTTCGATTGCGCACCGGGGCTGCGCCTTGAGGCGCATGAGCGGGTGTCGCAGATCCACTACGACAACATCAACCGGCGGCTGGACCGTATCGAGGAGATGATGGAGCGGTTGGAGCGGCGCATGTGGCTGGCGGTTTACGGCGTCGCGGCCGCGATCCTCAGCCAAGCGCTGCAATCGGTTCTGATCGCCGGCCCTTAGGATTTTCTCAGCAAAGGAGGGTGCCGATGCAGGACACCGGATTGGAACGCAAATTCGCGCGGTTTGGCGATGGTTTGCAAGTCACCGACGGGTCGGTGATCGAAGGCTATGCCAGCCGTTTCGGCCTGACCGACCAGGGTGGCGACATGGTTCAGAAAGGCGCCTATGCTGGATCGTTGGCGGCGCTGGGCGCGGCGGGGCGCCGTGTGAAGATGCTGTGGCAGCACGATCCCGCGCAACCCATTGGCGTCTGGGATGAGGTGCGTGAGGACGGGCAGGGCCTGTTCGTGCGGGGCCGGTTGCTGGAGGGCGTTGCACAGGCGCGCGAGGCGGCGGCGTTGATCGCGGCGGGGGCGATTGACGGGCTGTCGATCGGCTATCGCACGTTGAAGGCCGCAAAGAACGACAAGGGCCAGAGGCTCTTGATGGAACTGGAGCTTTGGGAGGTGTCGCTTGTGACCTTCCCGATGTTGCCCAGTGCGCGGGTGGCGGCAAAGCGGGAGACCCCGGAGGCCGATGCCGCCCTGCGCGAGTTGGCGGCGGCCTTCGAGGGCGCGCGGCTGGAGTTGGCGCGCCGCTGAAGGCGTCCGTTTGAGTGGAAAAATCAAGGAATGTTCAGATGAGCAAGACCGAGACGAAATCTCGGACCGGGGAAGATCTGACCCCGGTTCAGGAGGTCAAGCGCGCCGTGAGCGGGTTTGCCGAAGACCTGAGCAGGTTTCAGGCCGAAATTCATACCAAACTGCAACAAACAGAAGAGCGACTGACCATGCTGGATCGAAAAACATACAACGCGGCGCGGCCGCATCTGGCGGCTTCGGACGATACCGGAGCGCCGCACCGCAAGGCGTTCAACGCCTATCTGCGCAATGGCGATGACGACGGGCTGCGCGGGCTGGACCTGGACGGCAAGGCGATGACCACGGCGGTAAACGGCGACGGCGGCTATCTTGTCGATCCGGTGACTTCGGAAATGGTGCAATCGCAGCTGCGTGCGACCGCGTCCTTGCGGGCGGTGGCCAATGTGGTCAATGTCGAGGCGACCTCGTATGACGTGCTGATCGACCAGACCGAACTGGGCGCGGCCTGGGCCAACGAGGCATCATCGCAGGCGGAAACGGGCACCCCCACGATCGACCGGATTTCCATTCCGCTGCACGAGCTGAGCGCGCTGCCGAAAGCATCGCAGCGTTTGCTGGACGATGCGGCCTTCGACATGGAGAATTGGCTGGCCTCGCGCATCGCCGACAAGTTCGCGCGGGCGGAGGCGGCGGCTTTCGTAAGCGGCGACGGCGTGGACAAGCCGCGCGGTATCCTGAACCATTCGATCGTCGACGATACGATCTGGAGCTGGGACAACCTGGGATATGTCGCGACGGGCGTTGACGGCGATGTGACAGCGGATGCGATCATCGACGTGGTTTATGCGCTGGGTGCCGAGTATCGCGCCAGCGGTACCTTCGTAATGAATTCGAAGACCGCGGGCCTTGTGCGCAAGCTGAAGGACAACGACGGCCGGTTCCTTTGGTCCGACGGCCTGGCGGCGGCCGAGCCCGCGCGTCTTATGGGATACCCGGTCTTGATGGCTGAGGACATGCCCGATCCGGCCGTCGGCGCAATGGGAATTGCCTTTGGCGATTTCGGTGCCGGCTATACCGTGGCCGAGCGCCCCGATCTGCGCGTGTTGCGCGATCCTTTCAGCGCAAAACCTCACGTTCTGTTCTATGCGACCAAACGTGTGGGCGGGGACGTGAGCGATTTCGCGGCGATCAAGCTGCTGAAATTCGCCACTTCGTAAGTGGTGGCGATAGAGGGCCGGTTCGCCGGCCTTCGGTTCGGGCGCGTGCCTGAGTAGACCCTCCATATTGTCTAGCTGCTCCCCTCCGTCCGAGCAATGTGGAGCGGCACGCGTCCGGTGCTCCCGTTCGAGAACGACGGCGGGATGGACCGGATTTTCGGAGAAATTTCATGATGCTGATCGAAGATAACACAGTGCCTGACGCGGCGCTGCCGATGGAGGCGTTCAGGGCGCACCTGCGACTGGGCACCGGATTTGGTGTGGATACCCTGCAAGACGACGTTCTGGCCGGGTTTCTGCGCGCGTCGCTGGCGTCGATCGAGAACCGCACCGGCAAGATACTGTTGCAGCGCGGGTTTACGCTGAGACTGAACGCCTGGCGGGATCCGGCCGGCCAGCCCTTGCCGGTGGCGCCGGTCTTTGGGATCGATAGTGTGACGCTGATGCCGGCCGTTGGCGCGGGAACTGCCGTGGATCCGGCGGCCTACCGATTGGAACAGGACGCGCAGTGCCCGGTTTTGCGGCCTGCGGGCATGGTATTGCCGGAGATTCCCAATGGCGGTGCTGTCCAGATCGCCATGACGGCGGGTTTCGCGCCGGACTGGGCCGGATTGCCCGCAGACCTGCGGCAGGCGGCAATGCTTTTGGGCGCGCATTTCTATGAATACCGCAATGAAACGACGCTGAGCACCGGCTGTGCGCCTTTTGGCGTGACCAGCCTGATCGAACGCTACCGGCCTATTCGTCTGTTTGCGGGGCGCGCGCGATGAGCGTGCCGCGGCTGAACCGGCCGCTGATACTGGAAGCCCTGGACCGGGTCGCCGACGGTGCCGGCGGATATGTCGAGAACTGGCTCGCGCTGGGCACGCTGTGGGCACAGGTCGACGCGAGAACCGGACGCGCGCGTGCCGAGGTGGGCCAAACGTTGGGTGTGACCAGCCTGCGGATCGTCGTGCGCGCCGCACCTGCGGGATCGCCGGCGCGGCCCGAACCTGGCCAGCGGTTTCGTGACGGCGCGCGGGTCTACCTGATCGAGGCGGTGGCCGAACGCGACGCGACGGGAGCCTATCTGACCTGTTTCGCAGAAGAGGAGGTTGGATCATGAGCTATGCCATTTCGGCAGCCCTGCAAGCGGCGGTGTATCAGCGTCTGCAATCGGATGCGGCCTTGGCGGGGCTGGTTGGGGGGGCGATCTTCGATGCCTTGCCCACGGGAACTCTGCCGCATCTCTATGTCACGCTGGGCCCCGAGCAGGTGCGCGACCGTTCCGACAACAGCGGCTACGGCGCCCAGCACACGCTGACGATTTCGGTGGTCAGCGATACCGCGGGGTTCGGCGCGGCCAAGGCGGCGGCGGGAGCGGTGAGCGATGCGTTGCACGGTGCCGATCTGACGCTGAGCCGCGGGCGCCTGATCGCGCTGACTTTCGAGCGTGCGACGGCGCGGCATTCGGGGCGCGCCGGTCGGGTGCGCCATATCGACCTGCGGTTTCGCGCGCGGGTCGAAGACAACCACTAACCTTTTGACATCTTGGAGAGAACCATGGGTGCCCAGAACGGAAAAGATCTTTTGGTCAAGGTCGACATGACCGGGGACGGCCAGTTTGAAACCATCGCCGGGCTGCGCGCGACGCGGGTCAGCTTCAATGCTGAAAGCGTCGATGTGACCAGCCTGGAGAGCCAGGGCGGCTGGCGCGAACTGCTGTCGGGTGCCGGGGTGAAATCGGCATCCATTTCGGGATCGGGCGTGTTCAAGGACGCGGGCACCGACGAACGCGCGCGGCAGTTGTTCTTTGACGGGCTGACGCCGGATTTTCAGGTGATCGTTCCGGATTTCGGAATAGTGGAGGGCGCGTTCCAACTGACCTCGATCGAATACGCTGGCAGCCACAACGGCGAGGCGACCTATGAGATGGCCCTGGCTTCGGCCGGCGCGTTGACCTTTACGGCGCTGTGATGGGCAATCCTTGGGCCGGGGAGGTCACGCTGGTCATCGATGGTGCGCCCAGGATCATGAAACTGACCCTCGGATCGCTGGCCGAACTGGAGGCGGAACTGAAGACCGCGTCCCTTGTTGCGCTGGTGGAACGGTTCGAGACCGGCGAATTCTCGAGTGGCGATGTCGTGGCTTTGCTGGTGGCGGGGCTGCGCGGCGGCGGCGATCTGTCTGCGACTGCCGCAGATGTGGCGCATGTGGAAATCGAGGGCGGGCCGATGGGGGCTGCACGCGCGGCGGCCGAATTGCTGGCGCGCGCATTCGTCGTGCCCGACAGCAACCGGGGATGAGCGGGTTTGATTGGCCGACGCTGTTGCGCGCAGGGGTTCGGGACCTGGCGCTGCGGCCCGAGCAGTTCTGGCGGCTGACGCCGGCGGAACTGAGGCTGATGCTGGGAGATGCGCGCGGCGCGCCGCCATTGTCGCGGGCGGGGCTGGACGCGCTTCTGGCGGTCTATCCGGACAAGCATGGAGAAACAGGCAATGAGTGATGGCGATGAATTCGAAAACCTTGACGCGCGCGCCGAAGGTCTGAGCGACAGCTTGGGATCCGCGGCGACGATGGCGGCCAGCTTCGACGGAGAGTTGAAGCGCATCCGCGCGGGTTTCGCGGCTACGTCCAAGGATGCGGCAACCCTTGAAAGGGGCCTTTCGCGTGGGTTGCGCCGGGCGTTCGACGGGGTGGTTTTTGACGGCGTGAAGTTGTCGGACGCTCTGGAAACCGTGGCGCAATCCATGATCTCGACGACGTATTCCGCGGCGATCCGGCCGGTCACACAACACTTTGGAGGTTTGTTGGCGAGCGGTGTCGAGGGATTTGTCTCGTCTGTTCTGCCTTTTGCGGATGGAGCGGGTTTCATGCAGGGCCGGGTGACGCCTTTTGCGTCGGGCGGGATCGTTTCGGGACCGACGCATTTTCCGATGCGTGGGGGCCTGGGATTGATGGGTGAAGCCGGCCCGGAGGCGATCATGCCGTTGGCGCGTGGGCCTGACGGCAAACTGGGGGTCCGAGGCGCCGGAGGCGCCGGGCCTACCGTGGTGATGAACATCTCTACGCCGGATGCGCAGAGCTTTCAGCGCAGCCAGGGCCAGATCGCGGCGCAGATGAGCCGCGCGCTGGGCCGCGGCCAGAGAAACCGGTGAACGAAAGGACGATGCCATGAGCTTTCATGAGGTGAGATTTCCGGCTTCGCTCAGCTTTGGGTCGGTTGGCGGACCTGAGCGGCGAACCGATATCGTGACGCTCGCGAATGGCCACGAGGAGCGCAACACGCCCTGGGCCCATTCGCGCCGGCGGTATGACGCGGGCCTCGGGATGCGGTCGCTCGACGATGTGGAAACGCTGATCTCGTTCTTCGAGGCGCGGCGCGGCCAGATGTACGGGTTCCGCTGGAAGGACTGGTCGGATTTCAAATCCGGCCGGGCATCGGGCGAGATCGGTTTCGGCGACCAGTTGATCGCGCGGGGCGATGGCCAAACCAAGGTTTTCGCGCTGACCAAGACCTACCGTTCGGGCGTTTTCACCTATGCGCGCCCTATCGCCAAGCCCGTTGCCGGCACAGTGCGGATCGGCGTGGAACAGGATGAATTGCAGGAGGGTGTCGACTATGCGGTCGATACCGTGACCGGCTCGATCACTTTCGTGCGGCCTCCGGGCGAAGACATGGATGTCACGGCGGGGTTTGAATTCGACGTGCCGGTCCGGTTCGATACGTCAAGCATTCAGACCAGCGTTGCCAGTTTTCAGGCCGGCGACGCCCCGAACGTGCCTGTTGTGGAGGTGCGGGTGTGATGGCGATGAACACAGATCTTGCAGCCCATCTGGCCGGTGGTCTGACAACAGTATGCCGGGCGTGGGCGATAACCCGCAAGGACGGACGCGCTTTCGGGTTTACCGATCACGACATGCCGCTGGAGTTCGATGGGATCACGTTCAAGGCCGACAGCGGGTTATCGGCGGTGGCGTTGCAGCAGGGAACCGGCCTTGCGGTCGACAACACCGAAGCCATAGGTGCCTTGAGTGATGCGGCTGTGACCGAAGCCGACATAGAAGCAGGGCGTTTCGATGGCGCCGAGGTGCGTGCATGGTTGGTGAACTGGGCCGATCCCGATGCGCGCTGGCTGCAGTTTCGTGGCTCGATCGGTGAGTTGCGGCGCGCTGGCGGGGCATTTCGGGCCGAATTGCGGGGCTTGACCGAGGCTTTGAACCGGCCTTTGGGGAGAGTATTTCAAAAGCCTTGCACAGCGGTTCTGGGCGATGGGGCCTGCGGTTTCGACGCCAACACGCCTGGATACAATGCCGATATCGCCGTCGCTGTGATTGAAGGGGCGCGTGTGTTGCGTTGGCCTTCGTTGCCGGGATTTGCGGAAGGGTGGTTCACACGCGGCCGTCTGAGTGTGGAGACAGGCCCGGCTGCTGGCCTTTGGCGGGCGATCAAGCTGGACCGTCTGCACGACGGTGAGCGCGAAGTTCAGCTGTGGGAGCCGCTGCGCGCGCCGCTGCGCGCAGGCGATATGGTGCGGTTGCAGGCGGGATGCGACAAGAGGGCGGAAACCTGCCGCCTGAAGTTTGATAACTTCCTGAATTTTCAGGGATTTCCGGACATTCCGGGTGAAGACTGGCTGGTTGCCTATCCGCGCCAGGCAAATCCGAACAGCGGAGGCAGCCTGCGATGATCACGATCCCAGAGCGCATCGTTTGCGAAGCCCGCGCATGGATCGGCACACCTTATCGCCACCAGGCGGCCCGCAGGGGCGCGGGTGCCGATTGCCTGGGCCTTGTGCGCGGCGTCTGGCGTTCGGTTCTGGGCAGCGAGCCGGAAGCGGCGCCGGCCTATACGATGGATTGGTCCGAGCCGCAGGGGGACGAGGCGCTATGGGCTGCGGCGCGGCGCAATCTGCGCGAAAAGGCCGTGGCGGATGCGGCATCGGGAGACGTGCTTCTGTTTCGCATGAGATCGGGCGCGGTAGCCAAACACCTTGCGATTCAGACGGAAACCGGCCCGAAGGCGGCGTTTGTGCATGCCTATTCGGGGCACGGTGTGCTGGAAAGCCCGCTGAGCGAACCCTGGCGGCGCCGTATCGTGGCGCGTTTCGAATTTCCCAAGGAGGTGGCTTGATGGCGACGATACTTCTTTCGGCGGCCGGTGCGGCCATTGGCGGGGCCGTTGGCGGCACGGTGGCCGGTCTGTCTTCGGTTGCGATCGGACGCGCGGTGGGCGCAACCTTGGGCAAGGTGATCGATCAGCGGGTCATGGGGCAGGGTTCCGAGCCGGTGGAAACCGGACGGACCGACCGTTTCCGTCTGACGAATGCCGGTGAAGGCGGCGCGGTGCCCACAGTATTCGGGCGCGTGCGGGTTGGCGGCCAGGTGATCTGGGCATCGGATTTCCTGGAGGTTGGCACGACGACAGGCGGTGGCGGCAAAGGCGCGCCGTCCGCGCCCGCGACGACCACCTTCAGCTACTCGGTCAGCCTTGCGATCGCGTTGTGCGCAGGCGAGATCCTTGGGGTTGGCCGAGTTTGGGCCGATGGAGAGGAAATCGCGGCCGATGCGTTGAATCTGCGGGTGTATCGCGGCACTGCCGACCAGTTGCCGGACCCGACGATGGAAGCCATTGAAGGGGCGGGCAAGGTTCCGGCGTATCGTGGTGTTGCCTATGTGGTTTGTGAAGACCTGCCCCTGGCGCAGTTCGGAAACCGTGTGCCGCAGTTTTCCTTTGAGGTTGTGCGCGCCGATCAGGTGGCGCGCGACGATGTAAGCCATTCCGTGCGCGCGGTGGCGATGATGCCGGGCACGGGCGAGTATGCGCTGGCCACGTCGCCGGTGTACTATGCGGATGGTCCGGGCAGCGCCTGGGCGGCCAATCTCAATACGCCTTCGGGCCAGAGCGACCTGGTGACATCGCTGGCAAATCTGCGCCGCGAGCTGCCCAATTGCGGGGCTGCATCGATGATCGTGTCGTGGTTTGGCGACGATCTGCGCTGCGGTCTGTGCCAATTGACGCCCCGCGTGGAAGAACGCACATATGACAGCGAGGGTATGCCCTGGACGGTTTCGGGGCTGGCACGGTCGCAGGCGGCCGAGATCGCCCGGCAGGATGACCGACCGGTCTACGGGGGTACACCCGCGGATGCATCCGTTGTCGAGGCGATCCGCCACATGCGCGACAACGGTCTTGCGGTCATGTTCTATCCTTTCATCCTGATGGATCAGCTTGCTGGCAACGGCCTGCCCGATCCCTATTCGGATGCCGAGGATCAGCCGGTTCTGCCGTGGCGCGGCCGGATCACGCTGAGCCGTGCACCCGGTCGCGTCGGCACCCCCGACGGCACGGCGCAGGCCGATGCCGAGGTTGCCGCATTCTTCGGAACCGTGTCGGCTGCGGATTTCATCGTGGGTGACGGGGTGGTGGAATACACCGGACCTCAGGAATGGACCATGCGGCGGTTCATTCTGCACTATGCCGCGCTTTGCGCGGCGTCAGGTGGCGTGGATTCGTTCTGCATCGGGTCGGAAATGCGCGGGCTGACGCAGATCCGCGGGGCCGCAGGTTTTGCCGCAGTCGCTCAGATGCGTCTTCTGGCCTCGGAGGTTCGCGCCCTTGTCGGCCCTGATTGCAAGATCGGCTATGCGGCGGATTGGTCGGAATACTTTGGCTATATTCCCGAGGACGCCACCGCCGACAGGTATTTCCATCTGGATCCTCTCTGGGCCGATACGCAGATCGATTTCGTCGGGATCGACAACTACATGCCCCTTTCGGACTGGCGCGACGGTGATGCGCATCTGGATGCGCGGACCTGGAACAGTATCCATGACCTTGAATACCTTGCGTCAAACGTGGAAGGCGGCGAGGGCTATGATTGGTATTACCATTCCCGGGAAGCGGCCGATGCCCAGATCCGCACCGAGATAACCGACGGGGCGCATGACGAGGCGTGGATCTATCGCTACAAGGATGTGCGCAGATGGTGGGACAGCGCGCATCACGAAAGGGTCGGCGGGGAACGGTCTGCGGAACCCACTGACTGGGTGCCGCAATCAAAACCGATCTGGTTCACCGAACTGGGTTGCGCGGCAGTGGACAAGGGCACAAACGAGCCAAACAGGTTCGTCGACCCCAAGTCGTCGGAATCTGGTTTGCCGAGATACTCGAGCGGTGCGCGCGACGATCTGATACAAAGGCAGTATCTGCGAGCGATGACCGGATACTGGGACGATCCGGCGCGCAACCCGATGTCGCAGGAGTATGACGGCCGCATGATCGACATGACTCGGGCTTTTGTCTGGGCTTGGGACGCGCGACCGTTTCCTGCGTTTCCGAACCTGCGCAGCCTTTGGAGCGACGGGGAAAACCACGCGCGCGGGCATTGGATCAATGGCCGGTCGTCCTCGCGGGATCTGGCGAGCGTGGTTGGCGAGATTTGCGCCGCCGCAGGGTTGGAGGCGATCGCGACCGGCAGTCTGTTCGCGGCCCTGCGCGGCTATGCGATCGACGATGTGGCCGATGCGCGCGCAGCGCTGCAACCGTTGATGTTGGCTTTTGGCTTCGACGCGGTGGAAAGAGACGGGATGTTGCAGTTCGTGCCACGCGGAACCGAACGCGCGGTGCGCCTGGATCCCGACTTTTTTGCCGAAAGCGGCGAGACAGACGGCACTCTGGCACATCTGCGTGAAGCCGAGGCCGAGATGTCGGGGCGGGTGCGGCTTCGCTTCGTGCAGGCGGATGCAAGCCACGAAGTGATCGCAGAAGAAGCCATTTTACCGGATCAGGCGAGCCATGCGGTATCGGGTTCGGAACTGAGCCTTTCATTGACCCGCGCGGAAGCACGGCAGGTGGCCGAACGCTGGCTGTCCGAAGCGCGAATTTCACGGGATCAGATACGATTTGCGTTGCCATTGTCAGCGCTTCAGCTGGGGGCGGGGGATGTTGTGGAGCTGCCGGAGACGTCGGACGAGCCGCCAGCGCGGTTTCGGATAGACCGTGTGGAACTGGCCGATCTGCAGGTGATCGACGCGGTGCGCATCGAACCATCGGTTTATCGTTCGGCGCCGATTGCCGAGGATGCGCCGACCCAGAGGGCCTTTGCGGCGCCGACGCCGGTATTGCCGGTGTTTCTGGACCTGCCGTTGATCACCGGCGACGAACGCCCTCATGCGCCGTACCTGGCGGTGACGGGTCAGCCCTGGCCAGGTGAGGTTGCTGTCCATGCATCGGGGTCTGATGACGATTACAGCCTCGAGCAGACGCTGACCAGCCGCGCGGTAATCGGAACGTCGATTTCCCCCTTGGTGCGGGCGCCTTCGGGGTTGTGGGATCGGGGGCCGGCTCTGGAGGTGCGGTTGGTGAGCGGCGCGCTCCAGAGCAGATCCGAGGCGGCGGTTCTGGGCGGTGCGAACCTGGCGGCAATCGGGGACGGATCATCGGGCAATTGGGAGGTGTTCCAGTTTCGCGATGCCGAATTGGTCGCGCCGAACACTTACTGGCTGCGCCATCGGTTGCGGGGGCAGTTGGGCAGCGACGCCCTGATGCCCGACGAATGGCCTGCGGGTTCGCGGTTCGTACTGCTGGATTCGGCGCCGGAACAAATCGCGCTGAGCAGTGCGCAGCGCCGCACGGCGCGGCACTATCGCATCGGGCCGGCGCAGAGAACATATGACGATCCGTCGTATCGCCACCTGACCGAAGCCTTTGATGGCAACGGGTTGCGGCCATACAGCCCTTCGCATTTGAGCCTGCGTGTGACGCCGGAAGGCGCAATCGCCGCGGGATGGATGCGGCGGACCCGTGTCGACGGTGACAGCTGGGAATTGGCCGAGGTGCCCTTGGGCGAAGAAACAGAAGCCTATCTGGTGCGTGTGGCCGACGGAGCGACGGTGCTGCGAGAGGTGACTGTGACCACGCCGCATTGGAATTACACCGCGGCGATGCAGGCGGAGGATGGAGCAAGCGGTTTGATCGAAGTGGCCGTGGCGCAGGTTTCGGGCCGTTTCGGACCGGGGCCGTTTGCGCTAGGTCATGTTGCGGTTTGATCGGAAGATGCGTGTTTTGCATGGCGATGTGAGCAGTACCGCGCGGGCGTTGCTGGCGGTGCGGCCCGATGCGCGCGGGGCGGTGTGCGCAGAGCTTTTCGCTGAAGCCCGCGAAGCTGGGATTTGTCAGCTTCGCACCGGGCGCCCCCATGCGGTTTTTGGCAATGGTACGCTGATGGCGGCTGCCCGGCGCCGGGCCTTGCCGGCCGAACCTGATTTCAGCGATACCGAATATTGCCGGTGCTGGATGGTCGTGTTGCAGGCGCTGATCGCGGGGGCCGCCGCGCCAGAAGCCAGCATTCCCGAAAGCGATGACCAGCATCACGGATTTGCGTTTGGCGGTCCGCCGCCCTAGATGCATACTGACGGTGCACAAAAAGGATGACGGTCATGCCCGACGCGCGCAAGAAGATTGCCCAGATGGACCCGGTCTGGGATCGGATCACCCAGGAAGCTCAGCAAGCGGTGCGTGACGAGCCGTTGATGGGCGGCCTGATCCACGCTTGTATCCTGCACCACAAGACGATCGAAAAAGCGCTTTCGTATCGGATTGCCGCCAAGCTGGCGTCAAACGAGATGTCGATGGTGATCCTGCGCGAGATCGCTGACGAAGCCTATGCATCCTCGCCCGATCTGGTCGAGGCCGCGCGCGCCGATCTGGTGGCCGTCTATGAGCGCGATCCGGCGTGCCACCGGCTTTTGCAACCGATCCTCTATTTCAAGGGCTATCAGGCGGTGCAGGCCTATCGCGTTGGCCACTGGTTGTGGACGCAAGGCAAATTCGATCTGGCATACTTCGTTCAGATGCGGGTTTCCGAGATATTTGGCGTCGACATTCATCCCGCGGCGCGGATCGGGCGCGGGATCATGATCGATCATGCCCATTCCATTGTGATCGGCGAAACCGCTGTGGTTGGCAACAATGTGTCCATGTTGCATTCGGTGACGTTGGGCGGGACAGGCAAGGAAGAAGAAGACCGTCACCCCAAGATTGCCGATGGCGTTCTGATCGGGGCGGGTGCGAAGGTGCTGGGCAACATAAGGATCGGTCGGTGCAGCCGTATTGCCGCAGGTTCAGTGGTTCTGGACGCGGTGCCCGACTGCAAGACCGTGGCGGGCGTGCCCGCACGGATTGTGGGCGAGGCTGGGTGCAGCCAACCTTCTGTCAGCATGAACCATCTGCTTGTGGCAGCGTCGCGCGACGGCGACTGAAACAAGCGATGCCTTGCCGGAAAAACAGCGCCCTGTCGGGCGCTGTTTCTGATTTGCGAGGCCTATTTCTGGATCAAGCCAGCATCATCATCGGGTTCTCGAGGTTTTCGACAATTGCTTTGAGAAGTTCGGCACCCAATGCGCCGTCGATCACCCTGTGATCCACTGAAAGGGTAACAGACATTACCGTGGCCACACCGATCTGGCCATCGCCGTCAACGACAGGCTTCTTCACACCCGCACCGACAGCGAGGATCGCGCCATGGGGCGGGTTGATCACAGCGTCGAAGTTGTCGATGCCGAACATTCCGAGGTTCGAGATGGCAAAGCTGCCGCCCTGATATTCGTGCGGAGCGAGTTTGCGGTCGCGCGCGCGCGCAGCAAGGTCTTTCATTTCCGCCGACAAGGCCGAAAGGGATTTCATCTCAGCATCCTTCAGGACCGGAGTAAACAGGCCCCCGTCGATGGCGACGGCCACCGCCACGTCCGAAGGCGCAAGTTTGAAGACCTTGTCGCCGGCCCAGACGGCGTTCGCGTCCGGAACGGCCTGCAACGCCAGCGCACAGGCCTTGATGATGAAGTCGTTGACGGAAAGCTTGACACCGCGGGCCGCCAACTGGCCGTTCAATTGCGCACGGAATGCCATCAGGGCATCCAGCTTTATGTCGCGACGCAAGTAGAAATGCGGAACTGTCTGTTTGGCTTCGGTGAGACGTGCGGCAATCGTCTTGCGCATGCCATCGAGCGTGACGACCTCATAGTCACGCCCTTCGTAAATCCGCGCGATCGCGTCGGCACCCGGACCGCTGGGCATCGATTTGGGCGCTGCGGCTGCTGCGGGCGCGGGCTGCGTTGCAGACTGCGCCGGCGCCGCAACAGGTGCCGCGCTGGCGTTTTCCACATCTGCCTTGACGATGCGCCCGTGCGGCCCCGAGCCCTTGATCCCGGTCAGATCGAGCCCCTTGTTGGCGGCGATGCGGCGCGCGAGCGGCGATGCAAACACCCGGTTGCCGCCTGACATCGGCGCGGCCGGCGCTGGTGCCGCTGCGGAAGTTTGCGCGGGTGAAGGCGCTGCGGTAGCGGCTTCGGGCGCTGCGGCAGCTGCGGGCGTTGCCGTGCCGATATCCGCAGCGCTCTCGCCATCTTCCAGAAGAATGGCAATCGCCGCGTTGACCTTGACGCCTTCTGTACCTTCGGCGATCAGAATCTTGCCGATCACCCCTTCATCGACCGCTTCGAACTCCATCGTGGCCTTGTCGGTTTCGATTTCCGCCATGATGTCGCCGGACGAGACGGTATCACCTTCCTTGACCAGCCATTTCGCAAGCGTGCCTTCCTCCATCGTGGGCGACAGCGCGGGCATGAGAATTTCTGTTGGCATCGGCTCCGCTCCTTACCGGTAGGTCACTTGTTTAACGGCCTCGATCACCTCGTCGGTGGTGACCAGCGCGTGCTTTTCCAGATTGGCCGCATAGGGCATCGGCACGTCCTTTCCGGTGCAGTTGATCACCGGCGCATCCAGATAGTCGAAGGCCTGCTGCATCAGAACCGAGGAGATGTAGTTGCCCACCGAACCCTGCGGCCAGCCTTCCTCGACCGTGACACAGCGATTGGTTTTCATCACCGATTTGATGATGGCGCCGGTGTCCATCGGGCGGATGGTCCGCAGATCGATCACCTCGGCGTCGATGCCTTCTTCCGCCAGTTTTTCGGCCGCCGCAAGTGCATAGGTCATGCCGATGCCGAAGCTGACGATGGTTACATCCGTGCCCTGCCGCCAGATCCTGGCCTTGCCGAATGGAACGGTGAAATCCTCGACGTCCGGCACGTCGAAACTGCGGCCATAGAGAATCTCGTTTTCAAGGAAGATGACCGGGTTCGGATCGCGGATCGCGGTTTTCAGAAGGCCTTTGGCGTCGGAGGCCGAGTAGGGCATGACAACCTTCAGGCCGGGAATCTGCATGTACCAGGCGGCATAGTCCTGGCTGTGCTGGGCTCCGACACGGGCCGCGGCGCCGTTGGGCCCGCGGAAGGTGATTGGCGCACCCATCTGTCCGCCTGACATGTAAAGCGTCTTAGCCGCCGAGTTGATGATGTGATCAATCGCCTGCATGGCAAAGTTGAAAGTCATGAATTCGACGATCGGATTCAGCCCGCCAAAGGCCGCGCCGACGCCAATGCCGGCAAACCCGTGTTCGGTGATCGGCGTGTCGATCACGCGTTTCGGGCCGAATTCGTCCAGAAGGCCCTGGCTGATCTTGTAGGCGCCCTGGTACTCGGCAACCTCTTCGCCCATCAGGAAGACCGTCGGCTCGCGGCGCATTTCCTCGGCCATCGCGTCGCGCAGGGCCTCGCGGACTGTCTGTTGCTTCAGGGCGGTGCCTTCGGGCCAGTCGGGCGTTTCGTCGACCTCTGGTGCCTCGGGCGCGGTTGCGGCGCTTTCGGCGGCTGGCGCGCGACCCTCTTCAGACTTGAGATCGGCGGGCATGGCCGCGCTGGCGGGCGCGGCGCCCGCTTCGGGAACGGCTTCGCCCTCTTCGACCAGTATCGCTATCGCGGTGTTGACCTTCACGCCTTCAGTGCCTTCGGGCACGAGGATCTTGCCAACGATACCTTCGTCGACGGCCTCGAATTCCATCGTGGCCTTGTCGGTTTCAATCTCGGCCATGATGTCGCCGGACGATACGGTATCGCCCTCCTTGACCAGCCATTTCGCAAGCGTGCCTTCTTCCATCGTGGGCGACAGCGCGGGCATCAGGATTTCGGTTGCCATTTTGCTCTCTCCTCAAGCAGTCTGCGGCGCCACGTCGGCGTAGATGTCGGTCCAAAGTTCTTCGAGCGCGGGCTCGGGGCTTTCCTTGGCGAAATCCGCCGATTTGTTGACGACGTCCTTGATCTCCTTGTCGATGGCTTTCAGATCGTCCTCGGTGGCGTGTTTGCCGGTCAGGAGCAGGCTGCGCACCGCTTCGATTGGGTCGCGCTCATCGCGCATCTTCTGAACCTCTTCGCGGGTTCGATACTTCGCCGGATCCGACATCGAGTGCCCGCGGTAGCGGTAGGTCTTGATTTCCAGGATGTAGGGCCCCTTGCCCGACCGGCAGTGCGCCACGGCCTTCTCGCCGGCTGCCTTGACCGCCAGCACATCCATGCCGTCGACCATGTCGCCGGGAATGCCGAATGCTTCGCCGCGGTGGTAGATGTCGGGCGAGGACGTCGACCGCTGTTGCGATGTGCCCATGGCGTACTGGTTGTTCTCGATGACGAAAACGCAAGGCAGCTTCCACAGGGCGGCCATGTTGAACGCTTCGTAAACCTGGCCCTGATTGGCGGCACCATCGCCAAAATAGGTAAAGGTCACGCGCCCGTTTTCGAGATACTTGTCGGCGAAGGCAAGGCCGGCGCCCAAAGGCACCTGCGCGGCAACAATCCCGTGCCCGCCGTAGAAATGTTTCTCTTTCGAGAACATGTGCATCGAACCGCCCTTGCCCTTGGAATAGCCGCCTTCGCGCCCGGTCAGTTCGGCCATCACCCCGTCGGGATCCATGCCGCAGGCCAGCATGTGACCGTGATCGCGATACGAAGTGACGCGCTTGTCGCCTTCTTCCGCAGCGGCTTCCAGCCCGACGACCACGGCCTCCTGTCCGATGTACAGATGGCAAAAGCCACCGATCAGACCCATGCCATAGAGTTGGCCCGCCTTTTCCTCGAACCGTCGGATCAGCAGCATGTCGCGGTAGTAGGTTTTAAGCTCCTCCGCGGAAACGTTCGGTTGCTTAGTGGTTTTTCTGGCCGGCATAGGCTCAGGCCCCCCTTCAAACAGAATAGTTTAGTATTAAACTATCCCTAGCGGATTCGCGTGAGGCTGGCGAGGGGATAAGTTGACGCGCGTGATCCGGCCTAGCGAATCACGATTTCGTCGGCGCGAGTCAGGCCCAGAAGGCGCCGCGCCTGTTCGTCCAGCAGGTCGATGTCGAGATAGTTGTCGGACAACCGGCGGGTCAGGTTTTCCATGCGCGCCACTTCGGTCTTCAGAACCGCCAGCTCCTTGCGAAGGGCTTCGGCCTCGGCCGAGATCTCGGCACGGCTGAACACACCGTGGTCGCCCTGAACGGCTGAAAACACGAAATACATGGACAGCGCGAAGGCTGCCATGACGAACATGAAAGCGCCCAGCGAAGGGCGGCGCGACTGGATCACCTTGGTCTGCCTCATGGTTGCATCGGATGCACACGGGCGTTCTGCGACGCCTCTGGACAGACTATGCCATGTTTCGGCGCCGCTGGGAATCCCCCGCCGGCATCAGCCTTGCAATGCCGCGACGCCGGGCAGGGTCTTGCCTTCCATCCATTCGAGGAATGCGCCGCCGGCCGTCGAGATATATGTGAAATCCTGCGCCGCGCCGGCCTGGTTCAACGCGGCCACCGTGTCGCCGCCACCTGCCACCGTGATCAACTTGCCCGCGCGGGTCAGCGCCGCGGCCTGGCGGGCGGCGGCGTTGGTGGCGGTGTCGAAGGGCGGGATTTCGAATGCGCCCATCGGTCCGTTCCAGATCAAGGTGCGGGCGTTGGACATCGTTTCGGCCATTGCGGCGACGCTGTTCGGTCCGGCATCCAGAATCATCGCATCTGCCGGGCAGGCGTCGGCGGCGACGGTTTCGTTTTCGGCGCCGGCCTCGAAAACCCGCGCCACCACGACATCCTCGGGCAACAGGATGGTACAGCCGGTGTCGCGCGCCTTCTCCATGATCCGGTTTGCGGTATCTGTCATGTCGTGTTCGGCCAGCGATTTGCCGACGTCGATGCCCTGCGCGGCGAGGAAGGTGTTGGCCATCCCGCCACCGATAACAAGGTGATCGACCTTTTCCACAAGGTTCGACAGCAACTCGAGCTTGGTGGACACCTTGGCGCCACCCACCACCGCCATGACCGGGCGCTCGGGCGCGCCCAGCGCCGTTTCAAGCGCCTGCAATTCGGCCTGCATCAACCGCCCCGCGCAGGCCGGCAGCAACCGCGCGATCGCCTCGGTCGAGGCATGGGCGCGGTGCGCACAGGAAAACGCATCGTTGCAGTAAACGTCGCCCAGCCGCGCGAAGGCGGCGGCAAGCGCGGGGTCGTTCTTTTCCTCGCCCGCGTAGAAGCGCGTGTTTTCCAGCAACAGGACATGCCCGTCTTTCAACGCCTCTGCCGCGGCCTCGGCGGCAGGGCCCTGACAATCGGCGGCAAAGACCACCGGCGCGCCGAACGCCTCTTCCAGCGATGCGGTGAGAAACCGCAGCGAAAGGTCGGGCACATGCTTGCCTTTCGGCCGGCCGAAATGGGCCAGAAGGATCGGCCGCCCACCCTTGGCCAGAATGTCGCGGATCGTCGGCTGCAACCGGGTGATCCGTGTGGCATCGGTAACGCGCCCGTTCTCGACGGGTACGTTCACATCCACGCGCACCAGCACGCGTTTGCCGGCAAGGTCCATATCGTCCAGCGATTTCCAGGTCATGTCATCCGCTCCGTTGGCCGCAGTGTTGCACCTGATGTCCCTTCATTTCGCACCGAGGTCAATGCTTCACTTGGCAATCCTGGCGCGCGGGCTTAGGTAGCCTGCCAGATATGACAGACGAGGAGCCGGACATGGCCGATATCAAAGACCCCGAAAACACCATCCTGATGGAGCTTGCAGGGGGTACGGTAACCATCGAACTGCTGGCCGATGTGGCGCCGCAGCACACCGCGCGGATGAAGGAACTGGCGCGCGCCGGGGCCTATGACAACGTGTGCTTTCACCGTGTGATCGATGGCTTCATGGCCCAGACGGGCGACGTGCAGCACGGCAACATGGAAGACGGGTTCAACCTGCGGATGGCGGGCACCGGCGGTTCCGAGCACCCCAACGTGCCGGCCGAATTCTCCAAGCTGCCGCACGACCGTGGCACGCTGGGCGCCGCCCGCTCGGCCAACCCCGACAGCGCCAACAGCCAGTTTTTCATCAATTTCAACGACAACCACTTCCTGAACGGGCAATACACGGTCTATGGCCGCGTGATCTCGGGGATGGAACATGTGGATGCGATCACCCGTGGCGAACCGCCTGCGAATCCGGACCGGATGATTTCGGTCAAGGTGGCCGCCGATGCATAAGGCCGCGGCTCTGTGGCTGGCGATGGCGGCTCCGGCATTGGCCAGCGGAATCGAAATCCAGGTCGCGGGTGAGGCCAACGGCACCATCGCGATCGACCTTCTGGAAGATGTCGCGCCCGGCCATGCCGAAAGGATCGTCGGCCTGGCCCGCAGCGGTGCCTATGACGGCATCGTGTTCCACCGGGTGATCGACGGCTTCATGGCGCAGACCGGCGATGTCGAGTTTGGCAAGGTCGGCGGCGACATGCGCATGGCCGGTCGCGGGGGATCGGATCTGCCCGATCTCGCCGCCGAGTTCTCGGAAGTGCCCTTCGACAGGGGCGTTGTCGGCATGGCCCGGGCGCAAAACCCCGACAGCGCCAACAGCCAGTTCTTCATCATGTTCGATCAGGGCTATTTCCTAAACGGCCAATACACCGTTGTCGGGCGCGTGACCTCCGGGCTGGACGTGCTTGATGCGATCAAGCGCGGCGCAGGCCCCAACGGATCGGTGGTGGGGCGCCCCGACGTCATGCAGCGGGTCACGGTCACCGATTGATCTGTGGCGCGCGGTTCAGAACAGGGCGGCGCGGTACCAGAACGAAACAGGGCGGCGCGGATATCCATCCGGGCCGCCCTTTTGCCACAACCCTGCGGGGTGTCGGCGTTGTGCGTGCTTTTCTCAGCTTTCTGTGGCGGTGCCAGCCGCCGGCTTGGGCGCGGCAGGACGCGCGGCAGCCGGATTTCCCGATCCCTGGGGGGCGTTCAGACGGCCCGGCGACAGAGGATCGTCCTGACGCTGAACCGATCCCTCGAAATGCGCGCCGCTTTCGATTGCGATCGTCTTGTGGATGATGTCGCCTTCGACGCGGGCGGTTGAACTCAGGCGCACCTTCAAGCCGCGCACGCGGCCAACGATTCGGCCATTGATCACAACGTCGTCGGCAGTGACTTCGCCCTTGATCGTCGCGCTTTCACCGATGGTCAGAAGATGCGCGCGGATGTCGCCTTCGACGGTGCCTTCCACCTGGATATCGCCGGTGGTTTTCATGTTGCCGGTCACATGCAGATCCGATGACAGAACCGACGCGGGCGGTTTTGCCTTGGGCGGGGTGGCCTTGAATTCACTTGGCGAGGGCGACGCGGTAGCCGCGGGCGGTGCGGCGGGCGTGCTGGGCGGCTTGGCGCCGGGCTCGTTGATTTTGCTTTTAGAAAACATCGTTAGCAGCCTTGATATAGATCATGGGATTGACGGGCTTTCCGCCGACACGGACTTCATAATGTAGGTGAACGCCCGTGACACGTCCAGACGCTCCCATATCACCAATCCGCTCGCCGCGCGATACCCGTTCGCCCACTTTCACCCGCAGACGCGACAAATGGGCATAGCGGGTTTCGATCCCGAATTCGTGCTGGATCTTGACGAGACGGCCATAGCCGGCCTGCCACCCCGCGTGGGTGACGACACCGTCGGCGGTGGCATAGAGCGGCGTGCCCAGATCGGATGCGAAATCCACACCCGAATGCATCCGCCGTCCGCCGGTCTTGGGGTCGCGCCGGTAGCCGTAGCCGCTGGTGAAGCGAAAGGCGCTTTTGACCGGTGTCGCGAAAGGCGCCTTCTGGGCCGCGATCCGGTACAGGTTCAGCTGATCCATCTGGTTCAGCAGACGGTTGGCGCGCTGAGCGTCCGGGCTGGGTTCCTCGCCCATCGTCGAAAAGCTGAGAGGTGTCAGCGGGCCGCCCTGGCCGGAATAGGCGCGGCGCATCTGTTCGATGATGCGATCCGTCGGCATGCCGGCTGCGCGGAACATCTTGTCCAGCGGCTCGACCGAGATCGACATCGCATCCTCGAGCTGGCGGAAGATCGCGTCGTTCTGGTCGCGCATCATGGCCAGTTCGAATTCCAGTTCCGCCGCGGCGTCCAGCGCTTCGCGTGCGTCGGTCAGAATGCGGTCGCGTTCTTCGGCCGTGCGCGCCAGCGCCTCGGCGAGGAACCCGATCGGCGCGCCGTCGCCGGACGATGCCGCGCCTTCGCCCTCGCCTGCGGCCCGCGCTTCAAGAGCGGCATATGCGGCGCGCGCCGTCTCACGCTCTTTCATGGTCTCGCGCAGCGTGGCCTGGATTACCCGCATTCCGGTCTCCAGCTCGCGCCGCCGCGTTTCGGATGCCAGCAACTCGGATTGCATGACCGAAATCTGCGTCAGCGCCGCGTTGAACCGTGCCTGCGCGGCCAATGCCTCTTCTGCGCGCATGTCGCGCTGCGCCGACAGGGCGTTCAGACGGTCCTGATAGGTCTTCTGGTCGCGCTTGGCCTGATCGCGGAAGTTGCCTGCGCCGATGCTGTCCATCAGCAGAACGGCGGTTGCGATGATCGCCCATGCCACCACCAGGGCGCTACCGGAAAACGCCAGAAGCTGCGTAACGGGCCGCAGGCGGATGAACCGCGTATCGGTGTCGGATTTCAGAAAGACGCGGCGTTCAGGAAACCATTGTTCCATTACCGCATGCATATGAATCGCCAGACGTGTCCGCACGCCACATTCCTTGTCCCATCCCATTCACGGCGCACAGGTCCCCCAACCAAGATGCACGCCGTCACTCGGGCATAGCCACCACCGGCCAATTGGACAACCCGTTTGACCAATTGGCCGGCGCGGACCCGATCAATTTGAGACGCAATTGGCAAAAAACCGCCGATGCTCAGGCCGTTGTGGCGCGTCGCTCACCCTCAGGATGTGCGGCCGGCGGTGCCGGCTGGCGCGGTTTCTTCCGCCAGCGGCCAGTAAAAATCGGGCGGCAAACCGGCTTCGGCGCGTTTCTCGACGTTGAATGGCGCCTTCAGCGGGCCGTGAAAGTACCGCCGCACCAGGTCGTGAAAGGCGGTCTTGGGGTCCATCTCGTGACGGCCGCAGAGGAAATGAAACCATTTCGATCCATAAGCCACATGCGCGACCTCTTCGGCATAGATGGTTTCCAGCGCCTGCACCGCCGCATCGGCGCGCGCCTTGCGAAACACCTCGATCATGCCGGGCGTCACGTCGAGGCCGCGCGCCTCGAGAACCATCGGCACCACCGCCAGACGGCCCATCAGGTCGCCGGCGGTGTCTTCGGCCGCGCGCCACATCCCGGCGTGGGCGGGCAATGCGCCATAGCTGCTGCCCATGGCTTCCAGACAATCGCAGATCAGGTTGAAATGCTTGCTTTCCTCGTCGGCCGCCCTGACCCAATCGTCGAAAAAGCCCGTTGGCATGGGCACATGCGCAAATCGTGCGATGATGTCCCAATGCAGGTCCACCGCATTCAGTTCGATATGCGCTACCGCGTGCAGCAGCGCGATGCGCCCCGCTTCCGAGCCGGGCCGGCGACGCGGCACGTCACGCGGCGACAACAGCGCCGGGCGTTCGGGCCGCGCCGGATGCGGCGGTGGATCGGCGCGGCCCACGGGCGGTGTTTCGCCCGCGTCGCGCGCCGCCATCCAAGCGGCGGCATGGCGCCGCGACAGGGCGGTCTTGGCCCGCCCGTCCGCGCAGCGCAAAACCGCCTCGGCGCATTCGGCCAGCGGCAGAATCACAACGCGCGCACCGCTTCCAGAACCTCGTCGACATGGCCCGGCACCTTCACCTTGCGCCAAACCCGCGCCAGCCGGCCCTCGGCGTCGATCAGGAAGGTCGAGCGTTCGATGCCCATGAATTTCTTGCCGTACATGCTCTTTTCCTTCCACACGCCGTAGTCTTCGCAGGCGGTCGACGCCTCGTCCGACAACAGCGGCACCGTCAGCTCGCGCTTGGCGGAGAATTTCTCGTGGCTGGCGACGCTGTCCTTGGACACCCCGAAAACCTGGGCGCCGGCATCGGCAAAGGCCTGAAGGCTCTCGGAAAATCCGATGGCTTCCTTGGTGCAGCCGGGCGTGTCGTCGCGCGGGTAAAAGAACAGCACCACCGGCGCGCCCTTCAGGGCGGCCAGGCTGACGGTCTCGCCGCCCTCGCGCGGCAGGCTGAAATCCGGGGCTGTGTCGCCAACGTCCATTGCATGATACTCCTGATCCGAAACAAAGATTGCCAGTTCCATATTAGACCGAGGCGCGCAACAATAAAGCCGTCCGCCGCAACAAGGGCCCGCAAACCACCCGTGACCGATCCCAGACCCGCCCGATTGCCCCGGCATCACCCCGAACGCCGCGCCCGCCGCCGCCGCCGCGCGCGGCTGGCGACGCTGTGGTCGCTGATTGGTGCGGGGCTTTTGTCGGTGGCGCTGGCGGTGGGCGTGCTGGTGCTGATCGACCAGACGATGACGGCGCCGGCGTGGCTGCGCGACCGGGTCGCCGACCGCCTCGAGAGCAATCTCGCCGGGGTGCAACTGCGGTTCGGCGACATCGAAATGGTGGTCAACAAGGGCTGGCGGCCGCGGCTGCGGCTGCGCGACGTGGTGGTGTCGGATACCCGTGGGCGCGTCATCGTACAACTGTCGGATGCCGAGGCCAGCCTGGCGATGCGCCCGCTGCTGCGCGGCCAGATGCAGCCCAAGGCCATAGTGCTGACCGGGGCACAGGTGGCGATGCGGCGCGACACCACCGGCGAGATCACGTTTCTTCTGGGGCGCGACGGGCAACAGGGCCGGCGCATCGAAAGCCCGGCGGAATTCGTCGCGCTGCTCGACGCGACCTTGCAGGCCGGCCCTCTGTCCGCGCTCACGCGGGTCGATCTTCAGGCGCTGACGCTGCACATACAGGATTTGCGCGCCGATCGCTTCTGGACCGTCGACGGCGGCGCGGTCAGCTTTGACCGCAGCGACGACGACCTGCGGCTGGCGGGCAACTTCGCGCTGTTGTCGGGCCGTGCCGAGGCGGCCAGCCTCGAACTTAACCTCAGCAGCCGCATCGGTGAAACCGCAGCCACCTTCGGTATGAACATCGCCGATGTGGCAACGCAGGATCTGGCCGCCTTCTCGCCGGCTCTGGCGTGGTTGCAGGTGCTGCGCGCGCCGGTGTCCGGGGCGCTGCGCGGATCGATGGACGCGGCGGGCCAGTTGGGCGGGCTGAACGCGACGCTGCACATCGGCGCCGGCGCAGTGCAGCCCAACGACGCGACGCGGCCCATCCCGTTCCGGTCGGTGCGCAGCTATTTCACATTCGATCCCGCGCGGCAGGTGCTGGCATTCGACGAGGTGTCTGTCGAAAGCGAATGGGTCACCGCGACGCTGGAAGGGGCGGCGCATCTGGGCGGGCTCGAGAACGGCCGGCTGTCGGAACTGACCGGCCAGTTGCGCGTGGCCGGGATGGCCCTGAACCCCGCCGATATGTTTCCCGCGCCGATCCGGCTGGATCGGGTCCTCGCGGATTTCCGGCTGCGGCTGGACCCCTTCGTTCTGGACATCGGCCAGATGCAGATCAACGACGATGACACGCGGGTGCAACTGGACGGGCGCGTGACGGCACGGCGCGACGGCTGGGATCTGGCGGTCGATGCGCATGTGGATGCCCTGACGCCTGAACGGCTGATCGCGCTCTGGCCAGAGTTGGCGGTGCCGCGCACCCGCACATGGATCGCGACGAACCTGTCGGATGGCACGCTGGCCGATGTGAACCTTGCGGTCCGGGGCGGCGCGACAGGTCCGCCGGACGTGTATCTCGATCTGGATTTCCAGGATCTCACCGTCAAGGCGCTGCGCAACCTGCCGCCTTTGACCGGCGTGTCGGGGCAGGCGACGTTGGTTGACAACCGTTTCGTCGTCACCGCCGCTTCGGCCTTGATGCACGCGGATGAGGGCGGGGCGCTGGACCTGGCGGGCACGTCGTTCATCGTGCCGGACGTGGGCGCGCGCGGCAACACACCAGCGGTGGCGCGCATCGCCGGGCGGTCCAGCGTCACGGCCGCCATGTGGCTGCTGGACCGCCCGCCGCTGCGGGTGCTGGCGGGGCCGGGCTGGCCCGCCGATCTGGCCGACGGCGCGGTGACGCTGACCGGCACGCTTGCCTTGCCCATGAAGCCGCGGGTGACATTCGACGATCTCGATTTCCACGCGCGCGGCAGCGCCACGGATCTGCGGACCGAGGTGATCGTGCCCGGCCATGTGCTGTCGGCGCAGGCGGTGCAGATCGAGGCCGATCAGGACGGTATCGCGATTTTCGGGGCCATGGCCCTTGATGATCTGCCTTTGCGCGCGCGCTGGCGCCAGGCGTTGGGCCGCGACGCGCCGCCCGGCCGTGTGACCGGGCGTGCCGAACTGTCGCCGCGCGCGCTCGCCACCTTCGGGATCGGCCTGCCCGACGGATTCCTGACCGGACGTGGCACGGCCGACTTCGATGTGAACCTCGCGCGCGGCGCGCCGCCGGGCGTGCGGGTGCGGTCGGATCTGGCCGGGGTCGTGCTGCGTATCCCGGAACTGGGCTGGCGCAAGCCGGCCGGCGGGCCTGGCGCGCTTGACCTGACAGCCACGCTGGGCCCGCGCCCGCGGGTCGATGCGCTGCGGCTCGAGGGGGGCGGGCTGGCCGCGACGGGGCGCGTAGATCTGGGCGCCACCGGCGGCCTCGACCGCCTTGTGCTGGACCGTTTGCGCCTTGGCGACTGGCTGGACGTGTCGGGCGCGCTGGTCGGGCGCGGCGCCGGACGCGCGCCGCAGGTGCGCATCGCCGGCGGGACGCTCGACCTGGGCGCGGCCGGGTTTGGCGGATCGCAAGCGGGCACGGCACCGGCGGCGGGCGGCGGTGGCGCGGGCGAAGACGCGGCGCTGATCGTGGCGCTGGACAGCCTTCGGATTACGGACGCCATAGCACTGGAGGATTTTGAAGGCCGGTTTGCCCTGGCGGGCGGCATCGACGGTGCGTTTTCCGGCACGATCAATGGGGCTACGCCCGTCACCGGGCGGGTTGTGCCCCGCGACGGACGCAGCGCGATCCGCATCGACGCGTCGGATGCGGGCGGTGTCTTCCGCGACGCGGGGCTGATGAAACAGGCGCGCGGCGGCGATTTCCGCCTGACGCTTCAGCCGGTCGGCGCGGCGGGCAACTTCGACGGCGAGGTACAGGTCACCGACACCCGCATCATGGACGCGCCGGCCATCGCGGCGCTGCTGAATGCGATCAGCGTGGTCGGGCTGCTGGACGAGCTGTCGGGGCAAGGCATCGCGTTCTCGGAAGTCTACGCCCGGTTTCGTCTGAGCCCCGCACGGGTCACGCTGTTCGAAAGCAGTGCGGTGGGCGCATCCATGGGCCTGACGATGGACGGCATCTACGATCTGCGTGCCGCCGCGCTGGACATGCAGGGGGTGATTTCGCCGCTGTATCTGGTGAACGGGATCGGCAGCATCCTGTCGCGCCGCGGCGAGGGCCTGATCGGTTTCAACTATGCGCTGACCGGTGCGGCGCAGAACCCGAGGGTCACGGTGAACCCGCTTTCGGCGCTGACCCCGGGCATATTGCGCGACGTGTTTCGCCGGACGCCGCCGCCGCAGCCATCCACCTCGGGGCCGCCTTTGGCGCCCGGATCATCGGTGCCCTCGACCGGCGGCGCCGACCGCTGATGCCACCGGATCACGCGGGCCGGGCCGCCCCCGACCGCCCCGCCCACCCCCCGGCGGTCGGGGGCGGCCCGCTGCAATGCCGGGTGCAGGCCGCGCCGGCTCTGGCCAAGTCTCGGTGAAGCGCCTATATGGGCCGCGCAATGCACCTGCGAGATTTCGATTTTCACCTGCCCGAAGACCTGATCGCGACGCGCCCCGCGCGCCCGCGGTCTTCGGCGCGCCTGTTGCTGGCCGAAGGCGACGCCATCGCCGACTGCCGGGTGAAAGACCTGGCGCGGATCTTTCGCCCCGGCGACCGGTTGGTTTTGAACGACACGCGGGTGATTCCTGCCCGCCTGAGCGGGATGCGCCATCGTTCGGGGGCGCAGGGCGACACCGCCGCGCGGATCGAGGTGACACTGCTGGAGCCGCGCGCCAATGGCGACTGGGCCGCGCTGGTCAAGCCGTTGCGCAAGCTGCGGCTTGGCGAGACGGTCGAATTCGCCGCCGGTTTGCGCGCGGAACTGACCGATGTGGCCGAAGGGCAGGGGCTGTTGCGGTTCAACCTGCAAGGCGCGGCATTCGACGCGGCGCTGGCGGATGCCGGGGCCATGCCCCTGCCGCCCTATATTGCCGCCCGGCGCCCCGCCGATGACCGGGACGCCGAAGACTACCAGACGGTTTTCGCCCGCGTTCCCGGAGCCGTTGCCGCGCCGACGGCCTCGCTGCATTTCGACGCGCCGCTTCTCGAGGCGCTGCGTGCCCGCGGCGTCGGCTTCACCCATGTGACGTTGCATGTGGGCGCGGGCACCTTCCTGCCGGTCAAGGTGGATGACGTGACCACCCACAAGATGCACGCCGAGTGGGGCGAGATCACCCCCGCCGCCGCCGCCGAGATCGCCGCGACCCGCGCGTCGGGCGGGCGCGTGATCCCTGTCGGCACGACCGCGCTGCGGCTGATCGAAACCGCCGCGCGCGACGGCGGCGGCATCCGCGCCTTCAGCGGCACCACCGATATCTTCATCTATCCGGGGTTCAGGTTTCATGTGGCCGATGCCCTGATGACCAATTTCCACCTTCCGCAATCGACGCTTATGATGCTGGTGTCGGCCTTCATGGGGCAGGCGCGCATCCGGTCAATCTATGAACATGCGGTGCGCGAACGCTACCGGTTCTTCTCGTATGGCGACGCATCGCTACTGATTCCCTGACACCGCCCATCCACCGCGCGCCCGGATTTGGCGCAAAATCACCAGCCGGGCGTCGCAGGCGGTCGCGATCCGGCGCCGGTGCTGCGGCAGGTGTGGACCATCATCCCCTGACCGACCAACCCGGAGACATCATGTTCAACGTTCTTTCCAGCGCCTGGGCCCTGCTTTTGGGCATGATGCTGCTGATGGTCGGCAACGGCATGCAGGGCACCCTTCTGGGCGTGCGCGGCGCGATCGAGAATTTCTCGACGCTGGAGATGTCCTTTGTGATGTCGGCCTATTTCGTCGGATTTCTCGGCGGATCGCGTCTGGCGCCGGAAATGATCCGTCGGGTCGGGCATGTGCGGGTTTTTGCGGCGCTTGCCTCTTTCATCTCGGCGGTGATGATCCTGTTTCCCACCTTTGCCGATCCGATCGCCTGGTCGGTGGGGCGCGTGGTGATCGGCTTTTGTTTCTCGGGGGTCTATGTCACCGCCGAAAGTTGGCTGAACAACGCTTCGACCAACGAGAACCGTGGTCAGGCGTTGTCGCTTTACATGATCGTTCAGATGATCGGAATCGTCGGTGCGCAAGGGTTGTTGCTGGTGGGGGATCCGTCGGGGTTTGTCCTGTTCGTGATCCCGTCGGTTCTGGTTTCGGTGGCGGTGGCGCCGATCCTTTTGTCGATCAGCCCAACGCCTGCCTTCGACACCACCAAACCGATGAGTCTGCGGCAGCTGTTCCATGTTTCGCCGCTGGGCTGTGTCGGCATGTTCCTGCTGGGCGGCGTGTTTTCGGCCCAGTTCGGGATGGGCGCGGTCTATGGCTCGGAAATCGGCCTGAGCCTCGCCCAGATCTCGACCTTCGTGGCCTCGTTCTACATCGGCGCGCTGATCCTGCAGTATCCGCTGGGCTGGTTCTCGGACCGCATGGACCGCCGCCTGCTGATCCTGGTCGTCGGCATCCTTGGGGGTGCGGGCGCGGTGATGGGCGGCGTTCTGGGCGGCAATTTCACCTTGCTGCTGATCGCCGCCTTTCTGATAGGCGGCAGCACCAACCCGCTCTATTCGCTGCTGATCGCCCATACCAACGACTTTCTCGAAACCGACGACATGGCATCGGCGTCCGGGGGGTTGATCTTCATCAACGGTCTGGGCGCGATCCTGGGGCCGGTGATCACCGGCTGGCTGATGGGCGATGCGGTGTTCGGGCCGGCGGGATACTTCGTCCTGATCGGGGTGTTGTGCTTTGCCTTGTCGGCCTATGCGGCCTACCGGACGACTCGCCGGGCGGCGGTTTCGGTGGCGGATGCGGGGGCCTTTGCGATGGTTGCGCCAACATCCACGGCGGTCGCACTGGAAGCGGCGCAGGAATATGCAAACAGCGCCGAAGACGAGCCGGATTCCGCCGCAAAATCCGCTTAATTCTGTAGCAATCGTCGTAAATAGTGTTTCTTAAGTTATTGAAAACGGGCCTTGGAATTCGCAGGTTCGGAGGGTCAAGAACAAGGAGAACAGGGCGATGGCAAGTCCGGACGAAGTGTTGAAATACTGGCTGGACGATCTGGGTCCGGCCCGCTGGTACGAACAGAACGACGCGCTCGACGCCGAGATCCGGGACAGGTTCCAATCTGCATGGGAACAGGCCGCGCAGGGCAGCTTCTCGCTCTGGCTGACCTACCCCACCGGGGCGCTGGCATACATCGTGCTGACCGATCAGTTTCCGCGCAACATGTTCCGGGGATCGCACCTCGCCTTCGCCACCGACCGCGCCGCGCTGGCGGCGGCCAAATCGGCCATCCACAGGGCCTGGGACATGCGCATAGACGAACCCGCGCGCCAGTTCTTCTACCTGCCGCTGATGCATTCGGAAAACCTGTGCGACCAGGAACGCTGTGTGCGTCTGCTGCACGAGCGGATGCCGAAACACGGTGCGTCCAACCTGCTGCATGCGCGTGCGCATCGCGAAGTGATCCGACAGTTCGGCCGCTTTCCCTATCGCAACGCCGCGCTGAGCCGTGTCACCACATCGAACGAACAGACCTATGTGGCGAACGGCGGTTACGGCCAGACCGTGCAACAGCTTCAGGCTGCGGGCTGATCCGGGCAACCGCCCGTCGCCCGGAATGACCGGCCTGCGGGGATGCCCACCCCCGCGGGCTTTTTTGTGCGATATGTCGCGGGGCCGCGGAATTGCACGCGCCGGGGGAATGGTTTAACGGTAAACTAATTTCTGACACCAGCGCCGAGGGTACATGAATGGCTGCCAAATCGTTCGATCTGATTGTCATCGGGGCCGGCCCCGGAGGCTATGTCGCAGCCATTCGTGCCGCGCAGCTGGGTCTTTCGGTCGCGATCGTGGAACGCGAGCACATGGGCGGCATCTGTCTGAACTGGGGCTGCATCCCGACCAAGGCGATGCTGCGGTCGGCCGAGGTGTTCCACCTGATGGAGCGCGCGGCCGACTTCGGCCTGAAGGCCGATGGCATCGGCTATGATCTGGACGCCGTGGTCAAACGGTCGCGGGCCGTGGCGGGGCAGCTTTCGGGTGGCATCGGGCACCTGATGAAGAAGAACAAGATAACCACCGTCATGGGCGAAGCGACGTTGCCCGCCAAGGGCAAGGTCAGCGTGAAGACCGCCAAGGGCACCGAGGATCTGACCGCGCCCAATATCGTGTTGGCCACCGGCGCCCGCGCGCGCGAGTTGCCCGGTCTCGAGGCCGATGGCGATCTGGTCTGGACCTACAAGCACGCGCTGCAACCCAAACGGATGCCGAAAAAGCTGCTGGTGATCGGTTCGGGTGCGATCGGCATCGAATTCGCCAGCTTCTACAACACGCTGGGCGCCGATACCACGGTTGTGGAAGTGATGGACAGGGTGCTGCCCGTCGAAGACGCGGAAATCAGCGCCTTTGCCAGGAAGCAGTTCGTCAAACAGGGCATGACGATCATGGAGAAATCCACGGTCAAGCAACTTGACCGCGCCAAGGGCAAGGTGACCGCGCATATCGAAAGCAAGGGCAAGACCGAGAAACATGAATTCGACACGGTGATTTCGGCGGTCGGTATTGTTGGCAATACCGAGGGCCTCGGGCTTGAGACTCTGGGCGTCAAGGTCGATCGCACCCATGTGGTGACCGATGCCTATTGCCGCACCGGGGTCGACGGGTTGTATGCCATTGGCGATATCGCCGGCGCACCCTGGCTGGCGCACAAGGCCAGCCACGAGGGCGTCATGGTGGCCGAACTGATCGCCGGCGGCCATCCGCACCCGGTCAAACCCGAAAGCATCGCGGGCTGCACCTATTGCCATCCGCAGGTGGCCAGCGTGGGCTATACCGAAGCGAAGGCGAAGGAACTGGGGTACGAGATCAAGGTGGGCCGTTTTCCCTTTATCGGCAATGGCAAGGCCATCGCCCTGGGCGAGCAGGAAGGCATGATCAAGACCGTGTTCGACGCCCGCACCGGCGAATTGCTGGGCGCGCATATGGTCGGCGCCGAGGTGACCGAACTGATCCAGGGCTATGTCGTGGGCCGCGCGCTGGAAACCACGGAAGAAGACCTGATGAACACGGTTTTCCCGCACCCGACCCTGTCGGAAATGATGCATGAAAGCGTTCTGGATGCCTACGACCGTGTGATCCACATGTGATCTGCGGCAGGGTCCGGACCGGAGGCGAAACAGCTTGGTCAGCCTGAACCGTGTCGTGATGCAACGCGCCAGCCGCCGGTTGATCCGTCGGCTGGGGTTTGAAAACCTTGACGCGGCCGAGATTTCGGGAAAATGGGGCGCTCGGTTTCCGTTTCGCAGCTACACCCGTTTCACCTATCCCGATCACGACATCTGTGCCGGTCCGGTCATGGATGCCCGGGGCGTTGTGCAACAGTTCGATCTGATCCTCGCGAACCAGGTGTGGGAGCATCTGGACCGCCCCTACGCGGCCACCCGCCATGTCATCCAGATGCTGCGTCCGGGCGGCCACTTCTGGGTTGCGGTGCCATTTTTCGTGCCGTTTCACGCGGCACCGCAGGATTGTTCGCGCTGGTCGGCGCGCGGGCTGAAAAACCTGCTGGCCGAAGCGGGGTTCGACCCGGCCACGATCAAGGCGGCGCAATGGGGCAACCGCAACGCCGCGCTGCGCAATCTCGAAGAGGTCTGGCCACCCGTCTATGACGAGGCGCGCGATCCTCTGGAAAACGATCCGGCCATGCCGGTCTGCGCCTGGGCGTTGGCGCGCAGACCCTGATGCAGACGCGCGCGGGCCTTGTGATGGCGCTGTGGTGCGCGGGCCTCGGGGCCGCCGCGCAATACGCCAAGTTCAGCGTGATCTACGATCTGTTGCCGGGCCTCTACCCGGCGGCCGGATGGGCCATCGGCTTTGCCGTATCGCTGGTGGGGGTGATCGGCATCTGCCTCGGCACTGTTGCGGGCGTGGTGGCCGCGCATCTGCGGTATCGGCGCACCGTGCTGTGGTCGCTCTGGATCGGGGCGGGGGTTTCTGCGTTTCAGGCGCTGATGCCGCCGTTCGAATGGCTGCTGGTATCGCGCGCGCTCGAGGGGGCATCCCACCTGGGGCTGGTGGTGGCGGCACCCACCTTGATCGCGCAGCTGAGCGCGCCGCGCCACCGCGGGCTGACCCTGACGCTCTGGAGCACGTTCTTCGGCGTCGCCTATGCGGTTCTGGCGGTGGCCGGCGCACCCCTGCTGGCCGTGGGCGGCGTGCCCGGCCTGTTCGCGGCCCATTCCGCGTATATGGCGGCGATGGCGGTGATCCTGTCTCGCGTCCTTCGCAACCTGCCCCAGAACCCGCCGGTTGGGCGGCTGCGCATCGGCGGGGTGCTGCGCGACCACCTGACGATCTACGGATCGCCGAACCTGGCCGCGCCGGCGGTCGGGTGGCTGTTTTATACCTTCTGCTTCGTGTCGATCCTGACGGTTCTGCCGCCCCACCTGCCGCCCGAGAGCCGCCAGACGCTCATGGCGCTGATGCCGCTGGCCAGCATCGCCAGTTCGCTGGGGTTGGGTGTTTGGCTGATCCGGCACCTGTCGGCGGTGGCGGTGGTGCAGGCGGGCTTCGCTCTCAGCGCGGTTTCGGTGTTGTGGCTCTTGTCCACGCCGGTGTCGCCCGCGGCCTGCCTGGTGCTGGCGGCGGCGCTGGGGCTGGTGCAGGGCGCCAGTTTCGCTGCTGTGCCGCAGCTGAACAGCGGGCCCGACGCGCAGGCACGGGCCAATGGGGCAATGGCTCAGACCGGCAACATCGGCAACACGCTGGGCACGCCGGTGATGGCGTTGGCGCTGGCGGGGTTCGGATACCCCGCGATGCCTGTTCTGGCGGGTCTGGCGCTTCTGACGGGGCTGATCGCGCATGCAATTCTGGCCCGGATGCGCGCCATGCGTTGATGTTCTTGCCTTGTTCCCGTTTTTCAATTGGAGAATCCCCGCGCCGCGCTTATGTCTGGGGGTGATACGGGGGCATCATGGCTGATCAGAAACACATCGAAGTGCGCGGCGCGCGCGAGCACAATCTCAAGAGCATCGACGTGGACATTCCGCGCGACCAGCTTGTGGTGATCACCGGGCTTTCGGGCTCGGGCAAGTCGTCGCTGGCTTTTGATACGATCTATGCCGAAGGCCAGCGCAGGTATGTCGAATCGCTCTCGGCCTACGCGCGTCAGTTCCTGGACATGATGCAGAAGCCCGATGTCGATCACATCAGCGGGCTCAGCCCGGCGATCAGCATCGAACAGAAGACCACATCGAAGAACCCGCGTTCCACCGTCGGCACGGTGACCGAGATCTACGATTACATGCGCCTGCTCTATGCCCGTGCCGGAACGCCCTATTCGCCGGCCACCGGCGAACCCATCGAAGCGCAACAGGTGCAGGACATGGTCGATCGCGTGATGGCGATGGAGGAAGGCACCCGCGCCTACCTGCTCGCGCCGATCGTCCGCGACCGCAAAGGCGAATACCGCAAGGAGTTTCTGGAACTGCGCAAACAGGGGTTCCAGCGGGTCAAGGTCGACGGTCAGTTCCACGATCTCGACGAACCGCCCACGCTGGACAAGAAATACCGCCACGACATCGATGTGGTGGTTGACCGGATCGTGGTGCGTGCCGGTCTGGAAACGCGTCTGGCCGACAGCCTGCGCACCGCGCTGGATCTGGCCGACGGCATCGCAATCCTCGAAACCGCGCCCACCGAAGGCGACCCCGAGCGCCACACGTTTTCCGAGAATTTCGCCTGCCCGGTCAGCGGCTTCACCATCCCGGAAATCGAACCCCGGCTGTTTTCGTTCAACGCGCCCTTCGGCGCCTGCCCGAAATGCGATGGCCTGGGGATGGAACTGTTCTTTGACGAACGTCTCGTCGTGCCCGACTCGGATCTGAAGATATACGATGGCGCGCTGGCGCCCTGGCGCAAGGGCAAGAGCCCGTATTTCCTCCAGACCATCGAAGCCATTGCCAAGCACTATGCCTTCGACAAGAACACCAGGTGGAAAGACCTGCCCGAAGCGGTGCAACAGGTGTTTCTCCGTGGATCGGGCGATGAGGAAATCAACTTCCGCTACGATGAAGGCGGACGGGTCTATCAGGTGAAACGCGTCTTCGAAGGCGTGATCCCGAACATGGAACGGCGCTACCGCGAAACCGATTCAAACTGGATCCGCGAGGAATTCGAACGCTACCAGAACAACCGCCCCTGCGGTGTCTGCGACGGCTACCGCCTGCGGCCCGAGGCACTGGCGGTGCGCATCGCCGGGCTGCATGTGGGGCAGGTGGTGCGCATGTCGATCCGCGAGGCCTTCGACTGGTGCGAGAACGTGCCGGCGCATCTGACCGTGCAGAAAAACGAAATCGCGCGGGCGATTCTCAAGGAAATCCGCGAACGCCTCGGGTTTCTCAACAATGTTGGTCTGGAATATCTGACACTGTCGCGATCCAGCGGCACGCTCAGCGGCGGCGAAAGCCAGCGAATCCGCCTGGCCAGCCAGATCGGGTCTGGCCTGACGGGAGTGCTCTATGTGCTCGACGAACCCTCGATCGGCCTGCACCAACGCGACAACGACAGGCTTCTGCTGACACTCAAAAACCTGCGCGATCAAGGCAATACGGTTATCGTGGTCGAACACGACGAAGAAGCGATCCGCGAGGCGGATTATGTCTTTGACATCGGTCCGGGGGCCGGGGTGCACGGCGGGCGCGTCGTAAGCCACGGCGTGCCTTCCGCGATCGCCGCCGATCCCAACTCGCTCACCGGCCAGTACCTGAGCGGCAGCCGGGAGATCGCCGTTCCCGCCACCCGCCGCAAGGGCAACCGCAAGAAACTCACCGTGGTCAAGGCCAGCGGCAACAACCTGAAATCGGTGACCGCGGCCTTTCCTCTGGGCAAGTTCGTCTGTGTCACCGGCGTGTCGGGCGGCGGAAAATCGACGCTCACGATCGAAACGCTGTTCAAGACGGCATCGATGCGCCTGAACGGCGCGCGCCAGACCCCGGCGCCCTGTGAAACCATCCGCGGGCTGGAACATCTGGACAAGGTCATCGACATCGATCAACGCCCGATCGGCCGAACCCCCCGCTCCAACCCCGCCACCTACACCGGCGCATTTACGCCAATCCGCGACTGGTTCGCTGGCCTGCCGGAAGCCAAGGCGCGCGGGTACAAACCCGGACGGTTTTCATTCAACGTCAAGGGCGGACGCTGCGAGGCCTGTCAGGGCGATGGCGTGATCAAGATCGAAATGCACTTCCTGCCGGATGTTTACGTCGAATGCGAAACCTGCAAAGGCGCGCGCTATAACCGCGAAACCCTCGAAATCCGGTTCAAGGGCAAAAGCATAGCCGACGTTCTCGACATGACCGTGGAAGACGCCCAAGAGTTCTTCAAGGCGGTGCCGTCGATCCGCGAGAAAATGGATGCGCTGATGCGCGTCGGCCTTGGCTATATCAAGGTTGGACAGCAGGCCACCACTCTCTCCGGCGGCGAGGCGCAGCGCGTAAAGCTCTCGAAGGAACTTTCAAAACGATCCACCGGTCGCACGCTCTACATCCTCGATGAGCCCACAACAGGTCTACACTTCGAGGACGTCCGCAAACTTCTCGAAGTACTTCACGAACTGGTGGATCAGGGGAACTCGGTGGTTGTAATCGAACACAACCTCGATGTCATAAAGACAGCAGATCACATCATCGACATTGGTCCGGAAGGCGGCGATGGCGGCGGCGAAATCGTGGCCGAAGGCACGCCAGAGAAAGTCGCGGAGGAGCCGCGCAGCCATACCGGTCGTTACTTGCGGCCCATGCTTGCGGGCCGCACCATGGCAGCCGAGTAACCGCGCCGTTTGGGAAACAGGGCAAGCCTTTGATTTTGAGTATTTCTGGAACAATGAAGAAACCACTTGTCCTTCATTGTTCACTAAATACTCCCGCCGGAGGCGAAACCACCAACAGTCTCTAGCCACCACGCCCGCGTTTCTCGAAACGGGGCAACATGGCACTGAAGTCGCGGCCCTTGCCCCCTTCGTTTTCCACGAAGGCCTTGTAGAGCAAAAGGGCATGGGCGCCCATCGGGGTGTCGGCATCCGCGCTTTCTGCGGCTTGCTGGCTCAACCCGAGATCCTTGACCATCAGTTCCGCGGCAAAACCCGGCGCATATCCGTTGTCCGCCGGAGAGTTCGGTCCGACGCCGGGTGCGGGGCAATAGGCGTTCATGGACCAGCTGTAGCCCGATGAAGTGGAGACCACATCGAACATTTTCTGGCGGTCCAACCCCAGTTTGTCGGCGAGAGCGAATGCTTCGCAGGTGGCGATCATGGTCACACCGAGGATCATGTTGTTGCAGATCTTGGCGGCCTGGCCGGCACCGGCCGCGCCGCAGTGGACCGCTCTTTGCCCCATTGCTTCAAACAGCGGGACGGCCACGGCGAATGCTTGGTCCGAGCCTCCCGCCATGAAGGTCAGCGTGCCTGCCGCGGCGCCGCCGACTCCGCCTGACACAGGCGCATCTATGGCATGCAGGCCGGCGGCTTCGGCCTGGGCGGCCACCGCGCGGGCCGAGTCGACGTCAACGGTGGAGCAGTCGATGAGGGTTGCTCCGGGGCGCATGACCGGAATGATCTGGTCGGCCACGCTGCGCAGGATTGCGCCGTTTGGCAGCATCGTCACCACCACATCGGCCGAAGAGGCGGCGTCGTGGGCCGAGGCGGCCATGACGACGCCATCGATCGCCACGGGGGCCATGTCAAAGCCTGTGACTTCGTGCCCTGCCTTTGCGAGATTGCGCGCCATTGGTGCGCCCATGTTTCCCAATCCGATAAACCCGATCTTCATGCCACCCTCCCTCGGTTCAAAAATCAGCCTGTCCGCGCCCAGAGGTTGCAGCATTCTGGAGACCGCGACCGGTGGCACGTCCGTGCCCGCGTATTGCCATGCCGGATTGCGGTCCTTGTCAATGATCGCGGCGCGGATGCCTTCCAGAAAATCGCCATGTTCCATTGCACGGAACGTGAACCTGTATTCCAGTTCGAGCGCCTTGCGCAACGTGATCGTCGGGCCGCGCAGGCGGTGCACGATTTCGATGGTACAGGCCATTGATAGCGGTGCGTTGCGGCGCATTGCCTTGAGCGCGTCGCGCGCGAATGTGCTGTCATCGGCATCGAGCGCGTTGAGCACATCGGTGAGGGCTTCACCGTCGAAACATGCGTCGATCCGGTCTTGGGCTTCGGCGAGCGCGGAGGGGGCGGGTGCCACGGATGCCGCGGCCACCGTCTGCGCGTCGCCATCTGTTTCCAGGCTTGCGATCAACGCCGGCCAATGCGCTTCGGGGATGAAGTGATCGGCGAACCCGGCGTAAATTGCATCGGCTGCGGCCATGCGTGTGCCGGTCACGCCCAGGTATTCGCCCAGACGCCCCGGCGCCAACGCCAGCATGAAGGTGCCGCCCACATCCGGCACCAGCCCGATACCGCATTCCGGCATGGCGATCCGGCTGCTTTCGCCGACGACCCGGTGCGATCCGTGGCACCCTATTCCAACGCCTCCGCCCATGGTGAAGCCCTGGAGAAACGATACCACGGGTTTGGGATATTCGAATATCAGCGCATTCAGCCGGTATTCATCGCGCCAGAACCTGCGGCCATAGGCAAAATCACCCCGTGTGCCGGTCGTATAGAGTTCGGCGATATCGCCGCCCGAACAGAAGGCGCGATCGCCATCGGCGTCGATCACCACGAGTTGCACCGCCGCATCGTCGCGCCAGGCGCGCATGGCCTTGTCGATGGCCATGCACATGTCATAGGTCATTGCGTTGAGAGCTTGCGCGCGGGTGAAGGTGATGCGCCCCGCGCGCCCGACGATGCGGATGGCGATATCGGTCATGCGCGGGCCGCGATCATCTGGCGGGCCACGATCATGCGCATGATCTCGTTGGTGCCTTCGAGGATCTGGTGCACCCGCAGGTCGCGCACCAGTTTTTCGATTCCGTAGTCGGCGAGGTAGCCATAGCCGCCGTGCAACTGCAGGCATTGATCGACGACGTTGCTGCCGGCTTCGGTGACGAACTTCTTGGCCATGGCGCAAAACCGGGTGGCGTCGGGGGCACCCTGGTCCAGCTTCCAGGCGGCCTGCCGCAGGAAGGTGCGTGCCGCCTGAAGTTCGATTTCCATGTCCGCGAGGCGGAACTGGAGGCCCTGAAACTGATCTATGCTCTGACCGAAGGCCTTGCGTTCGCCCATGTAGCCCAGTGTCTGGGTCAGTGCAGTCTGCGCTGCGCCGAGTGAACAGGCGGCGATGTTAAGGCGCCCGCCATCAAGGCCCATCATCGCATATTTGAAACCATTTCCTTCCTCACCGATCAGATTGGCGGCCGGAATGTTGCAATTGTCAAACTGCACTTGCGCCGTTGGCTGGCTGCGCCAGCCCATTTTCTCCTCGAGCGCGCCAAAGCTGAGCCCCGGCGCGCCATCTTCGACCAGAACCGTGGATATGCCCTTGGGGCCGTCATCGCCGGTGCGCACCATGACCACATAGGCATCCGAATATCCGCCGCCGGAAATGAAGGCCTTGGTGCCGTTCAGGCTGTAGCCTTCGTTGGTCCGTTCGGCGCGGGTGCGCAGGGCCGCTGCATCCGATCCCGATCCCGGTTCGGTGAGGCAATAGCTGAGAACCGTCCGCATCGACAGAACGTCTGGCAGCACCCGCGCCTTGAAATCGTCCGACCCGAAGCTGTCGATCATGCGCGCGCACATGTTGTGGATCGAAAGAAACGCGGCCACGGACGGGCAGGCCATCGACAAGGCTTCGAAGACCAGCGTCGCGTCGAGACGGCTGAGCCCCGATCCACCGCTTTCTTCCGAGACGTAGAGCCCGCCGAACCCCAGTTCGGCGATGCGCGGCCACAGATCCTTGGGGATCGTGCCCGCGCTTTCCCATTCCCGCGCGAAGGGCGCGATATGCTCTTGGCCAAAGGCGTGGGCCATGTCGAAAATGGCGGTCTGTTCCTCGCTCAGCGCGAAATCCATTTGCGCGTCCCCCCGGTCTGCTGCGTTAAATGAACACCTGTTCAATAGTAGCAGTCGGCCGCACGCGCCGCAAGGCTCAGAGCACGCGCACCTGGGTGCCGATCGCGGTCAGCGCGAACAGTTCCTCGATATGCGGATTGTAGAGCCCGATGCAGCCCGACGAACTCTGCCGCCCGATCTTGCGGGTGTCGTGGGTGCCATGGATCAGATAGGCGGGCCAGGTCAGGTACATCGCATGGGTCCCCAGCGGGTTTCCGGGGCCGGCGGGCATGAATTCCGGCAGGGTCGGATCCCGCTCGCGCATGTTTTTGGTGGGGGTCCAAGTGGGGCCGACCTTCTTGCGGACGATTTGCGTATAGCCGCGCCGTGTGAGTTCGTCGGTCATCGGCACCGACGAGGGATAAAGCCGGTATTCGCCCTGCGGATTCCAGTAGTGCACCGCGCGGCTGACTGTATCGGCAAGGATACAGCCGACGCCGATCTTTTCGAAATGGTCCTGCCAGTTCTGGCCGACAAAGGCCGAAGCGTTGCGCCGGGCAACATAGGTATCCGCGATCGGCGGTTCTGCATCACGGCTGGGAAATGCCTGATCGACGGTGCCCGGGGTCTGGGCACGCAGGACGGAAGGTGTGGCCAGCGTCGCGGCCAGCCCCAGCAGGGCACCGCGGCGCGAATAGACAATACGGGTCATCAGACGCTCCTGATCAAGGTCAGGAAAGTGATATAACAGCGGCCCCGCCATGAATACAGGGGGCCGCCGGTCACGATTTCTTGCATGTCCCGAATGGATTATTCCATCACCGGGATCGAAAATTCGCCGCCTTCCTTGATGCCCGAGGGCCAGCGGGCGGTCACGGTCTTGGTGCGGGTATAGAACTTGAACGCGTCGGGACCGTGCTGATTGAGATCGCCGAACACGGATTTCTTCCAGCCGCCGAAGGTGTGATAGGCCAGCGGCACGGGGATCGGCACGTTCACGCCGACCATGCCGATGTTGATGCGGTTCGCGAAATCGCGCGCCGCGTCGCCGTCGCGCGTGAAGATCGCGGTGCCGTTGCCGTATTCGTGATCCATCGCCAGTCCCAGCGCCTCTTCGTAGGTCTGGGCGCGCACGGTGGTCAGCACGGGGCCGAAAATCTCGTGCTTGTAGATGTCCATGTCCTTGGTCGCGTGGTCGAACAGGTGCGGGCCGACAAAGAAGCCGTCCTCATAGCCCTGCATCTTGAAGCCGCGGCCATCGACAACCAGCTTGGCGCCCTGGTCGATCCCGGTCTGTACCAGCCGTTCGATGTTGGCCTTGGCGGCGGCGGTCACCACGGGGCCATAGTCGACATCGTTGCCTGAGGTATAGGGCCCAACCTTCAGCGCCTCGATGCGTGGCACCAGTTTTTCGATCAGGCGGTCCGCGGTGTCGTCGCCCACCGGCACGGCCACCGAAATCGCCATGCACCGTTCGCCCGCCGCGCCATAGCCGGCACCGACCAGCGCATCGGCGGCCTGGTCCATGTCCGCATCGGGCATGATGATCATGTGGTTCTTGGCGCCACCGAAACACTGCACCCGTTTGCCGTTGGCGCAGCCCGTGGCATAGATGTATTCCGCGATCGGCGTCGAGCCGACGAAGCCCACCGACTGGATCACAGGATGATGCAGGATCGCGTCCACCGCTTCCTTGTCGCCGTTGACGACCTGGAGAATGCCCTTCGGCAGCCCGGCCTCTTCCATCAGCTCGGCCAGCATCAACGGCACCGAAGGGTCGCGTTCGCTGGGTTTCAGAATGAAGGCGTTGCCGCAGGCGATGGCCGGCGCGAACATCCACATCGGGATCATGGCGGGAAAGTTGAACGGCGTGATGCCTGCCGTGACGCCCAGAGGCTGACGCATCGAATACATGTCGATACCGGGGCCGGCGCTGTCGGTGAATTCACCTTTCAGCATCTGCGGCGCGCCGATGCAGTATTCCACCACTTCCAGCCCACGCTGCACATCGCCGGCCGCATCGGGCAGGGTCTTGCCGTGCTCACGGCTCAGGGCTTCGGCCAGCTTGTCCATGTCGCGGTTCAGCAGGGCGACGAACTTCATCAGAACCCGCGCGCGGCGCTGCGGGTTTGTGGCGGCCCAGGCGGGCTGGGCGGCGGCGGCGATCTGTACGGCCTTGTCCATTTCGGCCGCGCTGGCCAGGGGCACGCGGGCCTGCACCTCGCCGGTGGCGGGGTTGTAGACATCGCCGAAACGGCCCGAGGTGCCGGCAACGTGTTCACCGTTCAGGTAATGGGTCATGTCTTGCATCGTGCTCTCCTCCGATCAGGTTGCGCGCACCATAGGCTTGCAGAAATCCATTGAACAGGGGCAAGGTTTCAAACACGTTTTGCAGAATTGCAAAAGGGGCTGATTGTGGATTGGGACGATCTGAAGGTTTTTCTGGCGGTGGCCCGCGATCAGAGCCTGTCGGGCGCGGGCAAGCGGCTGCGGCGGGATCCAGCGACAGTGGGCCGCAAAATCGCGCGGCTCGAACGCGACGCGGGTACGGTGCTGTTCATCAAGTCGCCGCAGGGCTACGCGCTGAGTGCTGAGGGCGCGCGGCTGGTCGAATATGCGGAACAGGCCGAACAGGCCATGCGCGCCGGGCTCGAGGCGCTGACCGGGCCGGGCGAGGCATTGTCGGGGCAAATCCGGGTTGGTGCGCCAGATGGCTGTGCCAACTACCTGCTGCCACAGGTCTGCGCGTGTATCGCCCGCGACAATCCCGCGCTCGACATCCAGATCGTTGCTTTGCCTCGGGTGGTGAACCTGTCGCGGCGCGAGGCGGACATGGCGATTGCCGTCAGCCCGCCATCGGCGGGCCAGTTGCAGGTGCAGAAGGTCACCGACTATCACCTGCATCTTGTGGCCTCGCAAAGCTATCTGGCGCAGACCGGCGCGATCGAGCGGATCGGCGATCTGCGCGGGCGGCCGATGATCGGGTACATCCCCGACATGATCTACGACACCGAACTGGACTATCTTGCGGAACTGGGGGTGACGCGCGTGGCGCTGGCGTCGAATTCGGTGCCGGTGCAACTGCGTTGGGCCGGGCTGGGAGCCGGGCTTTGCATGGCACATGATTTCGCGCTGCCGGCGCACCCGGATCTTTGCCGGGTGCTGACCGATGCGGTGCACCTGCGGCGCAGTTTCTACCTGGTCCGGCACCGCTCGGACCAACACAGCGACCGGATGAACCGTTTCGCCGGCGCGCTGCGAACGGCGCTGGGTGCCGAGGTGGCGCGTCTGGAGCGGCTTATCGCTTTATCTTGACACATGCTGACGTTGCGGCAACGCTGAAAGGATCAAAAGTGAGTGTTGCGGAGGGACAGTCATGCTGGTTCATCAAATTCTGAAATCAAAGGGCGGCACCGGCGTCATAACGGTGACATCCGATAGCACGGTGGCCCAGGCCGCCGAGGTTCTGGCCCGGCATCGCATCGGGTCGGTCGTTGTGTCGGACGATGGCAATGTGGCGTTGGGCATCCTGTCGGAGCGCGACATCGTGCGCGAACTGGCCGGCAACGGCGCCGGGTGTCTGAAGCAGAAGGTCGGTGCCTACATGACCCGCAAGCTGGTCACCTGCACATCGCAGAGCAAGATCGACGACATCCTGCGCCAGATGACCGATGGCCGGTTTCGCCACATGCCCGTGGTCGAGGACGGGCTTCTGGTCGGCCTCGTGACCCTGGGTGACGTGGTCAAGGCGCAACTGACCGTACTGGAAATGGAAAAGGACGCGCTCCAGGGCATGATCATGGGCCATTAGACGGGTTGCAATCCGTCCGGCCTTCGTGTTTGCCTGCGCGGGCTTGAAAGGCCAGCCGGGGGAGGGCGGATATGCGAGTGGGTCTCTATCCGGGAACGTTTGATCCGATAACATTCGGACATACCGATATCATCCGGCGCAGCGCCGCTCTGGTCGACAAGCTGGTGATCGGCGTTGCGATAAACCGCGACAAGGGGCCCTTGTTCACGCTGGAAGAGCGGGTTTCGATGATCGAGGCCGAATGCATCGCGCTTTCCGAACAGACCGGCACGGAAATCGTGGCGCATCCCTTCGAAAACCTGCTGATCCATTGCGCCCAGGATGTCGGCGCGCAGATCATCGTGCGCGGTCTGCGCGCGGTGGCCGATTTCGAGTATGAATACCAGATGGTCGGCATGAACCGGTCGCTGGACAACAGCATCGAAACCGTATTCCTGATGGCCGAGGCCAAGCATCAGGCCATCGCCAGCAAGCTGGTCAAGGAAATCGCCCGGCTGGGCGGGGATGTGTCCAAGTTCGTCACACCGCGCGTCGAAGCCGCGCTGATGCGGCGGTTGAGCGACTGACGGCCCCGCCGTTCAGCGCCAGAACGCCATCCATTCGATCAGGTCGATCATTTTCCGCGCGAGGAAGTAGATGTGTTCGGTGCCGAACCAGAACACATCCAGCGATATCGCCCCGACAATCGCGACCGCCAGACCGAAAGCGACAGTATTTGTCACGGTGCGGACCCGGCGCGATCTGCGCCGGGCGATGACGGGGACGGGCGCGGTTTCACGGCGCTCAGTTCTTTTTCAGCCGACCCATCGCCACGGCAACATCTGCCATGCGCACCGAGAAACCCCATTCGTTGTCATACCACGCCAGCACCCGCACCAGACGCTTGCCCAGAACCTTGGTCTGGTCGGGTGCGAAGATCGATGATTCCGAGGTGTGGTTGAAATCGATCGAAACCTTCGGCTCGGGATCATAGCCCAGAACGCCCTTCAGCGGCCCGGCGGCGGCTTCGGCGACGGCGGCGTTCACTTCGTCCCTCGTCACGTCGCGGCCTGCGGTAAAGGTCAGGTCCACAGCGCTGACATTCGGCGTGGGCACGCGGATTGCGCTGCCGTCCAGCTTGCCCTTGAGGTTCGGCAGAACCTCGCCCAGCGCCTTTGCCGCACCCGTCGAGGTCGGGATCATCGACATCGACGCCGCGCGCGCGCGGTAGAGATCGCTGTGCCGGCGGTCATGGGTGGATTGATCGCCGGTGTAGGCGTGGATCGTGGTCATGATGCCTTCTTCGATGCCGAAGGCGTTGTCGAGAACCATCGCCAGCGGAGCAAGGCAGTTGGTGGTGCACGATCCGTTCGAGATCATCGTGTCGCTGGCGGTCAGGCGGTCGTGGTTCACACCGTAGACGATGGTCTTTTCCACGTTCTTGGCCGGGGCCGAGATCAGAACCGATTTCGCGCCGCGCTCGAGGTGCACCTTCGATTTTTCGCCATCGTTGAAATTGCCGGTGCATTCCAGAACCACGTCACAGCCCGACCAGTCCAGCTCTTCCGGGTTGTAGGTGGAAAACATCTCGATTTCGCCGGCGCCCAGGTCCAGCATGCGATCGCCGGTCTTGATTTCGCCGGGGTATCTTCCGTGCACGCTGTCATAGCGCAGCAGGTGTGCGGCAGTGTCCAGGGGACCGGTTGCATTTGCCTTGACCACACGGATATCGTTGCGCCCGCTGGACGCGATATGCGTAAGGGTGCAGCGGCCGATCCGGCCAAATCCGTTGATTCCGACTGTGATTGTCATGACGCAAGGTTCCTGCTCTGAAATGGGCTTTGCGGGTCGTATAGTCGGGCGGGGCACGCGCCAAAAGGAAAAAATCATTGGATATGAGTGTGATAGCGCAAACTGTGACCGATTGCGCTAACGATTTGCTTCTGCGGCCACGCGCGTTAGTGTCGCTGCAGGTGCAAAAGGGACGGGATTGAGCGATGAGCGGTCTACTGGCTTTGTTGGACGATGTCGCGGGCATTGCCAAGGTTGCGGCCGCTTCGGTCGACGATGTGGTGGCCCAGGCCACCAAGGCAGGCGCGAAAGCGGCCGGCGCGGTGATCGACGATGCGGCGGTGACGCCAAAGTATGTCCACGGTTTCGAGGCCAGCCGCGAATTGCCGGTGATCTGGCGCATCGCCAAGGGATCCATGAAGAACAAGCTGGTGTTCCTGCTGCCCGCGGGCCTGGCGCTTTCGGCCTTTGCGCCATGGAGCATCGCGCCGCTGTTGATGCTGGGTGGGGCATATCTGTGTTTCGAAGGGGCCGAGAAGGTCTATCACCTGGTTGCGCCGCACACGCCCGCGCAGATCACCCCAGAAGACGTGCCGGGCGATCCCGCCCACCTGGAAGAGGCGAAGGCAAGGGGCGCGATCAAGACCGATTTCATCCTGTCCGCCGAAATCATGACCATCGCTCTGGCCGCGATCCCCAGTTCGAACTTCTGGTTCGAAGCGGCCACGCTGGCGGTGGTTGCGGTGATGATCACGGTCGCGGTCTATGGCGCCGTGGCGCTTATCGTCAAGGCCGACGATGTCGGGCTGTGGATGGCCAGATCGGGGCGATTCTTCCCGACCCGCGCCATCGGAAGGGGCATCGTGAAGGCGATGCCGCATTTCCTGCGGTTGCTGACGGCGGTGGGCACGGCGGCCATGCTGTGGGTAGGCGGCAGCATCCTGATCCACGGGCTGGAAGAACTGGGCGTTGCATGGCCCGCCCATGCGATTCACGACATCGCCGCGATGTTCGGCGCGCTGGCGGGTGAAGGCGGCGCGGCCACGGTGGAATGGTTCGTGACGGCGGCCATCGACGGCGCGCTGGGTCTGGCGCTGGGGTTGGCCCTGATCCCGGTGGCCCAGCGGGTGATCGCGCCGGTTCTGGCGGCGGTGACAGGAAAGCCGGCGGCGCCGCATTGATCTGGCGCGACGGCGCCCCGCTCCGCAGTCCGGAGCGGGGGCAGGGCAGCCGCTCTAGCGGCCCAGAAGCGCGCGCACCTTTTCCACGGTGGCCTCGGCGGTGATGCCAAGCTCGCGATAGAGCACGTCGGCCGGTGCCGATGCGCCGAAATCGTGCATCCCGACAAACCCGGATTTCTCGCGGCGCCCGCGTTCACCGAACAGCCAGCGGTCCCAGCCGAAGCGGATGCCCGCCTCGATCGCGACACGGACAGGCCCGGCGGGCAGCACGCGCTTGCGATAGGCTTCGGCCTGTTCCTCGAACAACTCCCAGCATGGCATCGAAACAACGCGGGTGCCGATACCTGCGGCCTCGAGCATCTCGCGCGCCTGCATGGCGATGGCCACCTCGGATCCGGTGGCCAGAAGGATGGCCTGTCGCCGGCCCGTGGCATCGGCCAGCACATAGGCCCCTTGCGCGGTCAGGTTGCGGGTCTTGTGTTCGGTGCGCAGCGTCGGCAGGCCCTGCCGGGTGAGCGACAGAACCGAAGGCGTCGACTGCGCGGTCAGCGCGATTTCCCAGCTTTCGGCGGTTTCCACCGTATCGCAGGGCCGGAACACGAAGGTGTTCGGGGTGGCCCGACTGATCGCCAGATGTTCCACCGGCTGGTGCGTCGGCCCGTCTTCGCCCAGCCCGATGCTGTCGTGCGTCATCACGAAAACCGTGGGGATCTTCATCAACGCGGCCAGCCGCATCGCCGGGCGGGCGTAATCGGTGAAACACATGAACGTGCCGCCATAGGGGCGCATGCCGCCATGCAGCGCCATACCGTTCATCGCAGCGGCCATGCCATGCTCGCGGATGCCGTAATGGATGTACCGCCCCTTGCGGTTTTCCGGGCTGAACACGCCCAGATCGCCGGTCTTGGTGTTGTTCGATCCGGTCAGGTCGGCCGATCCGCCCATGGTTTCGGGCATGATCGGATTGATCACCTCCAGCACCTTTTCCGACGACGCGCGGGTGGCCAGTTTCGGCGCGCTGGCCGAAACCTGCTTTTTCAGCGCCCGGATGGTGGCGGCCAGCCGCTTGGGCGGCTGACGGTCGTAGGCGCGTGTGAACTGGGCCTGTTTGGCGGCGCTCAGCGTGGCAAAGCGTGCCTCCCATGCCGCGCGTTCGGTGGCGCCGCGCGTGCCGATGGCCTCCCACTGGGCCTTGATGTCGGCGGGGATTTCAAACGGGCCCCACGTCCAGCCATAGGCGGCGCGGGTGTCGGCGATCAGCCCCGGATCGGTCAGCGCGCCGTGGCCCTTCGATGTGTCCTGGGCCGACGATCCCAGTGCGATATGTGTCTTGCAGGCGATCATGGTCGGCCGGTCGGCGGCCTTGGCGCGGGTCAGGGCCGCATCGATCGCGGCCGGATCGTGGCCATCGATCTCGATCACGTTCCAGCCCGAGGCGGCAAAGCGCGCCGGCTGATCGGTGCGGTCGGCGATGTCAACGGTGCCGTCGATGGTGATGTTGTTGTTGTCCCACAGAACGATCAGCCGGGACAGCGCGTGCCGGCCGGCGAGGCCGATCGCCTCCTGGCTGACACCTTCCATCAGACAGCCGTCGCCGGCGATGACGTAGGTATGATGATCGACGACCTTGCGGCCGAAGTGCGCGCGCTGGGCTTCCTCGGCCATCGCGAAACCCACGGCATTGGCGATGCCCTGGCCCAGCGGGCCGGTTGTGGTTTCGATTCCGGCAGCATGGCCGTATTCGGGATGCCCGGCGGTGCGCGCGCCCCACTGGCGGAAATTGCGCAATTCGTCGATCGTCATGTCGGCGTAGCCCGTCAGGTGCAGCAGCGCATAAAGCAGCATGGATCCATGCCCCGCCGACAGGATGAAGCGGTCGCGGTCGGGCCAGTCGGGCGCGGCCGCGTCGAACTTCAGGTGCTTTTCAAACAACACCGTGGCGACATCGGCCATACCCATCGGCATGCCAGAATGTCCCGAGTTCGCCGCATGGACAGCATCCAGCGTCAGCGTGCGGATGGCGGCGGCCTTGAACCAATGCTCGGGGTTGGCGGTGCGCAGGGATGTAAGATCCACTTGAGGTCGTCCTTCGGGTCAGGAAAATCGGGATTTCCGGCGTCAATAGCACCCTTGGATCAAAGTTCAAGCCATAGCGCCCAAGGCTTTGCGCGCCACTTCAGGTGAGACGGTCAAGCCCTTGAAAGCATTGGCGCAGCATTTGCGCGCGCCGGTCAATCGGCTACCCTTGGCCCGAAGGGCGGGTGATTCGAGCGCCGCAGCCCGTGCAGGTCAGGGAAACAGGCATGAGCGATATAGACGAACTGCAACGGCGCATCACCTCGGCGATGGCGCGGATCAGCGCCGGGGTCGAGACCCTGGCGGAACCCGCGCCGGCGGCCGATCCGGCCCTGCTCGAGGCGGCCGAACAGCGTGCCGCCGAAGCCGGGGCGCGCGCCGAGGCCAGCGAGGTTGCGCTGGAGGAAGAACGGCTGGCCAACGCGCAGTTGTCCGAACGTCTGAACGGGGTGAAATCCCGCCACGAGGCGGAAACCGGGGCGCTGCGCCAGCAGATGCAGGCCCAGGGCGCCGCGATGAAGCAGCTGGATGCCGATCTTCAGGAACTGCGCGCCGCCAACGAGGGGCTGCGCGCCAGCAATGCGGCCCTGCGCGAGGCGAACGCCGAAGGCCTGGCCGATGCGGCGCTGATCGACGCGGCGCTGAAGGCCGAAAACGAATCGCTGCGCAGCGCGCGCGCCGCCGATATGTCCGAAGCGGGGGCGATCATGGCCCAGCTCGGGCCGCTGCTGGCGGCGGCGCGGTCCCTGCCTGAAGGAGAGGAAACCTGATGCCCGAGGTGCAAATTCTTATCGGTGGACGGAAATTTTCGGTGGCCTGTCAGGACGGCGAGGAAGACTACCTGCATTCCGCGGCAAAGATGCTGGATGACGAGGCGCAGGTTTTGTCGGATCAGATCGGCCGGATGCCGGAATCGCGGATGCTTCTGATGGCCGGCCTGTTGCTGGCCGACAAGACCGCCGCTGTCGAAGACAAGATCCGGACAGTCGAGACGCGGCTGGCCGAGACCGAGGCCGAACTGGCGCGGCTGCGGGATACGCCGGCACCGCCGCCCGAACGCATCGAGGTGCCGGTGGTGCCGGAGGCGGTGACGGATACGCTGGCCGAACTGGCCGCGCGGGCCGAGGCGCTGGCCGCCGCCATCGAGGAAAAGACCGCGGGCTGATCCGCGGTCGTCCCCGACAGCCCGGCATCAGCCGTTGGCGGCGCGGATCTTTTCGGCGGCGTCCTTGTCGTAGGTCACGCCATTTTCTTCGAACATCGTGTCGAGTTCGCCCGAAAGCGTCATTTCGGTGATGATGTCACAGCCGCCGATGAACTCGCCCTTGACGTAGAGTTGCGGGATCGTCGGCCACTCTGAAAATTCCTTGATGCCCTGGCGGATGCCGTCGTCTGCCAGGACGTTCACATCGGCAAATTCCACGCCCATGTAGTTCAGCACCCCTGCGACACGGCTGGAAAAGCCGCATTGGGGCATCGATTTGGTGCCCTTCATGAACAGCACCACGTCGTTCTGGGTGATGGTTTCCTGAATTTGTGCGTTGGCATCGGTCATTTGCGTTTTCCCTTCGGAACAAAGCGTTGTGCGTATTTCTGCGGATCGCGCGGGATCGTGTAGCTGATCTGCTGGCTGCCGCCGCCCCCGCCCGAGTTGTAGTTGACCTCGATCACATGATCGCCTTCGCCGGGCAGGCTGCCGCGTTCGGTGCCGCGTGTCCGGTTCAGCGCCACGCCGCCGGCGATCACCGAGACGATGACGATGGCCAGTACCAGAACGACGATCAATCCAAGGTCCATGCGCCGGTTATCCGGGCACTTTGGTTGTCAGCGCCAGCGCGTGCAATTCGCCATGCGCGCCGTCCATCTTGCCCTTGAGCGCGGCATAGACGGCCCGCTGCTGCTGGACACGGTTCTTGCCACGAAAGCTTTCGTCGATCACTTCGGCGGCGTAGTGGTTTCCGTCGCCTGCCAAATCGGTGATGGTGATCCGCGCGTCCGGAAAACTGGCGCGGATCAGGTCTTCGATTTCGTGGGCCTGCATTGCCATCGACGGTCCTCCTGAACGGTTTGCACAGATTTAAGCACAGCCCGCCCCGCGTGCAAGGGAAGACGCGGGCCAAGCGGCGCGGGGGCGGCGTTCAGGCCAGCGCGGCGGCGAAACCGCCGCGATAGATCTGCGTCAGCGCGTCCAGCGGTGCCTCGGATGTGCCCAGGCGCACGGCGTTGCCGCCAAAGCTGCCGACTGTGGCTATCGGCACGCCCGCCTGATTGGCCGCCACCATCAGTGCCTCGGCCTGATCGAAATTGCAGGCCACCAGATAGCGCGCCTGATCTTCGCCAAAAAGCGTCGCACCGGGCATCGGATCGATCTGGACGCCCACGCCCGATCCTTCGGCCAGTTCGAAGGCCGCCAGCGCCAGACCGCCGTCCGACAGATCGGTGCAGGCCCGGATCAGGTGCCGGTTGTCGCGCACGAAGGCGCCGTTGCGGGCTTCGGCGTCGAGATCGACGGGCGGCGCGTCGCCCTCGGCGCGGTTGAACACCTCGGCCAGAAGCGCCGATTGCCCCAGATGTCCGGCGGTTTCTCCGATCAGCAGTGCAACATGCCCGGCCCGCACGGCGGTGCCGATGACATCGTCGGCCGAGGCCAGCAGGCCCACGGCACCGATGGTCGGCGTCGGCAGGATCGCCGAGCCGTCGGTTTCATTGTAAAGCGACACGTTGCCCGACACGATCGGCATGTCCAGCGCAAGACAGGCCGCGCCGATGCCCTGGATCGCCCCGACGAACTGGCCCATGATCGCGGGCTTTTCGGGGTTGCCGAAATTCATGTTGTCGGTGGTCGCCAGCGGCCGCGCGCCGACGGCGCAGAGGTTCCGGAAGGCTTCGGCGACCGCCTGCTTGCCGCCTTCGACCGGGTTGGCCTGAACATAGCGCGGCGTCACATCCGAGGTGAAGGCCAGCGCCTTGTCGGTGCCATGCACCCGCACGATACCCGCGCCCAGCCCCGGCCCGCGCGCGGTATCGGCCATCACCATCGTATCGTACTGTTCGAAAACCCACGCCTTCGAGGCATAGTTGGGATTCGAGATCAGCAGTTTCAGCGCGTCGATCGGATCGACCTCGGGGATGGCGCCCAAAGGCTCGGCGGCCGGTGTCGGGATCCAGGGCCGGTCGTATTCGGGGGCATTGCCCGACAGCGCCTTGAGAGGCAGATCCGCCTTGATCACACCGTTGTGCACGATCACGAAACGATCTTCTGCGATTGTTTCGCCGACGATGGCAAAATCCAGATCCCATTTGTCGAAGACAGCGCGTGCCTCGCTTTCCAGGTCGGGGTTGAGCACCATCAACATCCGCTCCTGGCTTTCGCTCAGCATCATTTCATAGGCGGTCATTGCGGTTTCGCGCACCGGCACCCGGTCAAGGTCCAACCGTACGCCCAGATCGCCCTTGTCGCCCATTTCGACCGCGGAACACGTCAGCCCCGCGGCGCCCATGTCCTGGATCGAAATCACCGCGCCGGTGGCCATCAGTTCCAGACAGGCCTCCACCAGCCGCTTTTCGGTGAACGGATCGCCAACCTGCACGGTGGGGCGCTTTTCTTCGATCGTGTCGTCGAATTCGGCCGAGGCCATCGTTGCCCCGCCGACACCGTCGCGCCCGGTCTTGGCGCCCAGATAGACAACCGGCATTCCGACACCCGATGCCGCCGAATAGAAGATGCGATCGGCATCGGCGAGGCCGGCGGCAAAGGCATTGACCAGGCAGTTGCCGTTGTAGGCCGGATCGAAGCGCACTTCGCCACCCACGGTGGGCACGCCAAAGGCGTTGCCATAGCCGCCGATCCCGGCCACCACGCCATGCACCAGCGATCTGGTGCGCGGATGATCGGGCGCGCCAAAGCTGAGCGCGTTCATCGCCGCAATGGGCCGCGCGCCCATCGTGAAGACATCGCGCAGGATGCCGCCCACACCGGTGGCGGCGCCTTGATAGGGTTCGATGTACGAGGGGTGGTTGTGGCTTTCCATCTTGAACACCACCGCCTGACCGTCGCCGATATCGACGACGCCGGCGTTTTCACCCGGCCCGCAGATTACCTGCGGCCCGCTGGTGGGCAGGGTGCGCAGCCACTTTTTGGAGGACTTGTAGGAGCAATGCTCGTTCCACATGGCCGAGAAAATCCCCAGTTCGGTAAAGCTCGGCGTGCGCCCGATGATCTCGAGTATCCGGTCGTATTCATCGGGTTTCAGCCCGTGGGCTGCGATCAGATCGGGTGTGATGTCCGGTTCTTGCACGTCCTGGTCCCCCAAAAGCGGTTTGCGCCGTCTTTATGCCATGCGCGCGCGGGGGGGAAGGGGGGCGGCGGTGCGGCCTGTCGCGCCAAAGGCCCGGGGGCCGGGCATCAGGCAAAAAAAAGGCCGAGCACTAAGCTCGGCCGAAGTCCAACAGGGAGGTTGAAGATGCCGCGCAGTTCAGCGCCAGCGCCTTCAATTGCCGATTTAGGCGGCGGTTCATGTGCGATCAAGCAAAACATCGGCAACCAGAGGCATGTCCGCCATGCAGCCTGCGCATGGCTCAGATTTTTCCCAATTGCCGCAATTGCTTGCGATGTGAAATGATCTCGTCCTGAACAAAGTCGCGGAAGGCCGCGATCCTCTTGGACTGCCGCAGTTCCTCGGGATAGGCCAGAAACACCGGCACCTCGGCCGACTCGACGTCTTCCAGCACGCGCACCAGCTGCGGGAAATCCTCGACCAGGTAGTCGGGCAGAACACCGATTCCGAGGTTGTTCAGCACCCCTTGCAGCACGCCGAAATAGTTGTTGACCGTCAGCAGCGACCGCAGGTCGTATGTCATCAGGTGCTGCACCAGAGAGGCCCCCGCGGCCACCTGCGCCGAAGACGGGCTCTGGCAGATCAGCCGGTGATCGGCGATATCCTCGATCCGTTCCGGTGTGCCTTCGCGGTCGAGATAGTCGCGCGACGCGAACAGGCGCATCTGCACATTCATCAGCTTCTTGCGGATAAGGTCGGCCTGGCTGGGTTCTTTCATGCGGATGGCCACATCGGCCTCGCGCATCGGCAGGTCCAGCACGCGCTCTTCCAGCATCAGGTCGATCTTGAGTTCGGGGTAAAGCTCGTAAAGCTTGGTCAGGCGCGGCGCCAGCCACAACGCGCCGAAGCCGAAAGTGGTGGTCACGCGCAGTTCGCCGAACACCTCTTCCTCGCTGTCGCGGATCCGCGCGGCGGCGGCGTCGAGGCGCTTGTTCATCGCGTTTGTGGCGTCGAACAGCAATTCACCCTGTTCGGTCAGAATCAGGCCGCGCGCATGGCGGTGGAACAATGTGGCGTTCAGCGCCTCTTCGAGGCCGCGCACCTGCCGGCTGACCGCCGATTGCGACAGGCCCAGACGGTCGCCCGCGTGGGTCAGGCTGCCGGCATCCGCGACCGCGTGAAAAATCCTCAGCTTGTCCCAATCCATCGTCGAACTTTCCTGACTCCATGCGCCCGCTTATATCATAGGATGCCTGCAAAGCGCCTGCTTTGAAGGCCGGACCCGGCCGGTGGGACAAAATACCTCTATGCAGGTCAGCAATTGTGACCTAAAATGCAGCAACAAGATACGCAGTAGTCCGACGTTGGGAGGCGCCAGATGAGCACGCAGAAGATTTCGCTGAACGATCGGTTCGATCTGGACAAGAGCCCGGTCCTTCTGAACGGCACCCAGGCTCTGGTGCGGCTCATGATGATGCAGAAGGCGCGTGACACCGCCGCCGGACACAACACCGCGGGGCTGGTCACCGGCTACCGCGGATCGCCCCTGGGTGCGGTCGACATGCAGATGACGCGCGCCGCCAAGCCGCTGGCGCAATATGACATCACCTTTCAGCCCGGCCTGAACGAGGATCTGGCAGCGACCGCCCTTTGGGGCAGTCAGCAGGCCGGATTGCGCGGCGATGGCCGATATGACGGGGTGTTCGGCCTTTGGTACGGCAAGGGGCCGGGCGTTGACCGGTCGGGCGATGTGATCCGCCATGCCAACATGGCCGGCACCGCGCCCCTGGGCGGCGTCCTGATGGCGATGGGCGACGATCACACCGGCGAAAGTTCCACCGTGCTGCACCAATCGGAATGGGCGCTGATGGACGCATACATGCCGATCGTCAGCCCCGCCGGGGTGCAGGAAATCCTCGATTACGGGATCTACGGTCTGGCGATGTCGCGGTTTACCGGCCTGTGGACCGGACTGAAGACCATGAAGGACACCGTTGAGGCAACATCGGTGGTGGATGGCGATCCGCATCGCATGGGCCTTGTGGTGCCCGAATTCGATCTGCCGCCCGGCGGGCTGAACATCCGGCTGATCGACACGCCGCACGACCAGGAAGCGCGGGTGATCGATCACAAGCGGTTTGCCGCCGAGGCATTCAGCCACGCCAACCGGATCGACAAGCGGATGTGGGGCAAGCCGGGCGCGCGTGTCGGATTCGTGGCGGCGGGCAAGAACTGGCTGGACCTGGTGCACGCCATGAGCCTGCTGAACATCGACGAAAACGAGGCCGAGCGGCTGGGCCTTTCGTTGTACAAGATCGGCCAGACCTTCCCTCTGGACATGAAAGGTTTCCACGACTGGGCCGAAGGGCTGGACCTTATCGTGGTGGTCGAGGAAAAGCGCAAACTGATCGAGGTGCAGATCAAGGAGGCGCTGTTCGACGACAACCGCTATCGCGTCTACGGCTGGTACAAGGGCGGGGCGGGTGCGCTGCACCGCGAAGAGCTGTTCCCGACCCGCGGTGCGCTCGATCCCATCCTGATCGCTGAAAGGCTGGGCGAGATCCTGATCGAGGAAGGCCGCGACACCGACGGGATCAAGGCCGGCCTGAACGCGCTGGCCGAAGCGCGGCGCGCCGACAATGCCGAAGACATCGCGGCGCGGCTGCCGTACTTCTGTTCGGGCTGTCCGCACAATTCCTCGACCAAGGTGCCCGAGGGCAGCCGCGCCTACGCGGGCATCGGCTGTCACTATATGGCGCAGTGGATGGACCGCGAAACCATCGGCTATACCCATATGGGCGGCGAGGGCGCGAACTGGATCGGCGAGGCGCCGTTTTCCACCACCCCGCATGTGTTCCAGAACCTGGGCGACGGCACCTACAACCATTCCGGCGTTCAGGCGATCCGCGCCGCCTTGGCGGCGGGCACCAACATCACCTACAAGATCCTGTTCAACGATGCGGTGGCGATGACCGGCGGGCAGGGCAACGACGGCGGGCTGAGCGCGGCGCGCATCGTCGCCGAGGTGCGCGCGATGGGCGTGCAGAATGTCGCCGTCGTCTATGACGAAAAGGAAGATCTGGACCTGCGCGCCTTTCCCGGCGCGGAACTGCACGAACGGGCCGAACTGATGAATGTGCAAAAGGCCTTCGCCGCACACCAGGGCGTTTCGGTCATTGTCTATATCCAGACCTGCGCCGCCGAGAAACGCCGCCGGCGCAAGCGCGGCACCTTCCCCGACATCGACAAGCGCGTGTTCATCAACACGGATGTCTGCGAAGGGTGCGGCGATTGCGGCGTGCAATCGAACTGTGTTTCGATCGTGCCCAAGGAGACCGAACTGGGCCGCAAGCGACAGATCGATCAATCGTCCTGCAACAAGGATTTCTCGTGCCTCAAGGGCTTTTGCCCCTCGTTCGTGACGCTGGAAGGCGCGCAGGTGCGCAAGGAGGCCACCGCCGAACTGACCTTGCCGGACCTGCCGATGCCGCAATTGCCGGCGATCCGCGGCACGCACAACATCGTGATAACCGGCGTCGGGGGCACCGGCGTGGTGACCATCGGCGCGGTTCTGGCGCAGGCCGCGCAGATCGACGGCAAGGGCGCGGGGATGATGGAGATGGCCGGTCTGGCCCAGAAGGGCGGCGCTGTGCACATCCATTGCCGGCTTGCCCAGAAACCTTCGGATATCAGCGCGATACGCGTCGCCACCGGCGAGGCGGATGCGCTGATCGGCGGCGATCTGGTGGTGTCGGCGGGGGCCAAGACACTGGGCCTCACACGCAGCGGCCGCACCGGCGCGGTGGTCAACAGCCACGAGATCATCACCGGCGATTTCACCCGAAACACCGAATTCGCCCTGCCCAGCGACCGTTTGACGGTGGCCTTGCAGGCGCGGATGCGCGACCGTCTGGATCTGTTCGATGCGTCCGAACTGGCCAAGGTCAGCCTGGGAGATTCGATCTTTTCCAACATGATGATCTTCGGCGCGGCCTGGCAGCGCGGCCTGATCCCGCTCAGCCTTTCGGCGATCCGCGAGGCCATCGCGCTGAACGGCGCGGCCGTGGAACGCAACCTGCGGGCCTTCGAGATCGGCCGCTGGGCAGTGCTTTTCCCCGAAGAAGCCGCGCGCCTTGTCACGCCCAACGTGGTAGAATTGCCCAAGTCGCCAGAAGATCGCATCGCCTTCCGCGCCGACCACCTGACGCGCTATCAGGGGCGCCGCCTGGCCAAGCGATACCGCAAGATGGTTGATGCCATCGCCGATCCACAGCTGAAGGACGCGGTTGCCAGAGGGTATCACAAGCTGTTGGCCTACAAGGACGAATACGAGGTCGCGCGGCTGCATCTGGAAACCGAGGCCAAGGCGCGCGCGCAGTTCGACGGCGATTTCCGGATCCGGTTTCATCTGGCACCGCCCTTGCTCAGCCGGCAGGGCCCCGACGGCCGCCCGGCCAAACGCGCGTTCGGCGCCGGCATGATGCGCGGGTTCCGGATTCTGGCGCGGTTCAAGGCGCTGCGCGGCACGCCCTTCGATCCTTTCGGCCATACCGCCGAGCGCAAGATGGAGCGCGCGCTGATCCGCCAGTACGAGGCCGATATGGCCATGTTCCTGCCGCAGGCCGGCCAGGTGAACCGGGATGCGCTGATCGCGCTGGCCGAACTGCCATTGCAGATCCGCGGTTTCGGCCCGGTGAAGCTGGCCAACGAACAGAAGGCCGCCAAACGCCGCGAGGAACTTCTGGCCGCGCTGCGCCAGGGCGATGTACCTGCGACAAAGGCAGCCGAATAATCCGCGTCACATAAGTGTCATCATCGCACTGCATTGTGGTACATCTGTTCTGAACACACGGCAAACCACGGAGCCGCCACATGCCTTCGCGCCACCACATCGCCCGCGATATCAGCTATGCGCATTCCGCCCAGTCGAAAGGCGGGCGTGCCATAATCCGCCTGATGGAAAACACCACCGGGCGTCTGCGTCTGATCCGCCGCGCCGATGGCTACGAGACCGAAGTCGCCGCCGGCCGCGATTTCTGGCAGGTGATGGTGGAACGTTACGGGCTCAGCCTCGACGTGGTTGGCGGATCGCTCGAGAATATTCCGCGCGACGGGCCGCTGATCCTGATCGCCAACCATCCCTACGGGATTCTCGACGGCCTGATGCTGGGGTACATCCTGAGCATGCTGCGCGGCGATTTCCGGATTCTCGCGCACCGGGTGTTCCGCAAGGCCGAGGAACTGAACCGGATCGTGCTGCCGATCTCGTTCGACGAAACCAAGGAAGCGGTGCAACTGAACATCAAGACGCGGCGCGACGCGCTGGCCTATCTGGGCGCCGGTGGCGCTGTCGGGGTGTTTCCCGGCGGCACGGTCAGCACCGCGGCGCGGCCGTTTTCGCACCCGATGGATCCAGGATGGCGCGGGTTCACCGCCCGCATGGTGGCCAAGTCCAACGCGACCGTGGTGCCGATCTATTTCGACGGCTGCACCTCGCGGCTGTTCCAGATCGCAAGCCACATGCACTACACCCTGCGCATGGGCCTGATGATCAAGGAGTTCCGCAAACGTGTCGATACGCCGGTCAAGATCGTGATCGGCGAACCCATCGGCCGCGACGTTCTGGACGATATGGCCAAGGATACGCGGACAATGATGGATTTCCTGCGCAAAGCGACCTATGAACTGTCTCCGACCCCGTTGAAATCCTACGACTACGGGTTCGAGTTCGAAGAAAGGCATCGCGCCTGACACAAGGCCGCACCGCATGGCAGTTGGTATTTTCGATTCCGGTCTGGGAGGTCTGACCGTTCTGGAGGCTGCGCAGGCACGCCTTCCACAGGTCGACTTCCTGTATTTCGGCGACAGCGCCAATGCGCCCTACGGCGTCCGAGATGCCGACGATGTGCACAAGCTTACCCGCGCCTGCGTCGAATCGCTGTGGGCGCGCGGCTGCGATCTGGTGATCCTGGCGTGCAACACCGCCTCGGCGGCCGCGTTGCGCCGGATGCAGGAGGCGGGCGTGCCGCCGGGCAAACGTGTGCTGGGTGTGTTCGTGCCGCTGATCGAGGCCTTGACCGAACGGCGCTGGGGCGACAATTCGCCCCCCCGCGAGGTGGCGGTCAAACATGTGGCGCTTTTTGCCACCCCCGCCACAGTCGCCAGCCGCGCGTTTCAGCGCGAGCTTGCGTTTCGGGCAATCGGCGTGGACGTCGAGGCGCAGGCCTGCGGCGGCGTGGTGGATGCCATAGAAGACGGCGACATGATCCTGGCCGAAGCGCTGGTGCGCAGCCATGTCGATGCGTTGAAACGCAAGATGCCCGCACCCGAGGCGGCGATTCTGGGCTGCACGCACTATCCCTTGATGGACCGCACCTTCCAGACCGCGCTGGGCCCCGACGTCAAGGTGTTCAGCCAGGCCGATCTGGTGGCAGAGAGCCTTGCGGATTATCTGGCGCGGTACCCGCAGATGGCGGGCAGCGGGGCACCGGGATACCTGACCACAGGCGATCCGGCCCGCGTCAGCGACCGCGCGACCCAGTTCTTGCGACGACAGATCACCTTTCGCGCCGCCTGACCGCGGCTGCTGCATTCTGCCCTCTGGCGGGCACCGCCCGTCGCTCCTATCTTTGCATCGCAACAACAAAGGTCTGTCATGACCCACAATATCGCAATCCTCGGCGCCAGCGGCTATACCGGCGCGGAACTCATACGGTTGATCTCGGGGCATCCCGGGATGCGCATCGTCGCGCTCGGTGGCGAACGCAAGGCCGGCATGGCCATCGCCGAGGTTTTCCCGCATCTGCGCCATCTCGACCTGCCGGCGCTTTGCACCATCGACCAGATTGATTTCGACGATGTCGACCTGTGCTTTTGCGCGCTGCCGCACAAGACCTCGCAAGAGGTGATCCGCGGCTTGCCCGCCGGGCTGAAGATCGTCGATCTTTCGGCGGATTTCCGGCTGCGCGATCCCGAAGCCTACCGGCAGTGGTATGGCAATCCGCATGGCGCTGTCGAAATGCAGGCGGAAGCGGTTTATGGGCTGACAGAATTCTACCGCGCGCAGATCGCCGGTGCGCGTCTGGTGGCGGGCACCGGGTGCAATGCGGCGACAGGTCAGTTCGCGCTGCGTCCGCTGATCGCCTCGGGGGTGATCGACCTTGATGACATCGTGCTCGACATGAAATGCGCGGTGTCCGGGGCGGGGCGCGCGCTAAAGGAAAACCTGCTCCACGCGGAACTGAGCGAGGGCTACAACGCCTATGCGGTCGGTGGCACCCACCGCCACCTGGGTGAATTCGATCAGGAATTCAGCGCCATTGCCGGGCGGCCGGTGCGGGTGCAGTTCACGCCGCATCTGATTCCGGCGAACCGGGGCATCCTGGCCACCGTCTATGTGAGGGGCGATGCCCACGCGGTGCACGACACCCTGGCGCAGGCCTACCGGCACGAGCCGTTCCTGCGGGTGCTGCCGTTCGGCGAGACGCCCAGTTCGCATCATGTGCGCGGTTCGAATTTCTGCCATCTCGGCGTCACCGGCGACCGTATCGAAGGGCGCGCCATTGTCGTTGCGGTGCTGGACAACCTGACCAAGGGTTCGTCGGGCCAGGCGTTGCAGAACGCCAACCTGATGCTGGGCGAACCGGAAACGACGGGCCTGATGATGGCCCCGCTATTCCCATGAGGACAAGATGAAAAGCCTGAAAAAGCAAAGACGTATCCAGGTGATCGCGGTGGCGGTCGTGGCGTTGGCGCTGTCGACCGCCCTGATCGGATACGCCATGCGCGACGGCATCAACTTCTTCCGCGCGCCCAGCCAGATCATCGCCGAACCGCCGGGTCCCACGGAAACCTTCCGCATTGGCGGGCTGGTCGAGGAGGGTTCGATCGTGCGCGGCGACGGCGCGCAGATCCGGTTTTCGGTGACCGATGGCGGTGCCAGCGTGCCGGTCGTGTTCAGCGGCGTGCTGCCGGACCTGTTTTCGGAAAACGAAGGCATGGTCGGCACCGGGCGCTATGTCGACGGTGTGTTTCAGGCAACCGAGATCCTGGCCAAGCACGACGAAACCTACATGCCCGCCGAGGTGATTGACGCGCTCAAGGCGCAGGGCGTCTATCAAGAACCGACCGACAGCTGAGCGCGCGCGCTGCTGAGGCGCTGTTAACCATTTTACCGCACCAATCGGCCATCCATGCGGAAAGGGCCGAACATGCATAGCGTGCGCGACATAGCAGATGAGATCATCGCCCGCGAGGGCGGTTTCGTGAACGATCCCGATGATCCCGGGGGGGCGACCAAGCACGGTGTGACGATCCATACCATGCGGCGCCTGGGGCTGGATCTGACAGGCGACGGCCGCGTCGGCGTCGACGATGTGCGTGCGCTGAACCGCGATCAGGCGGCGGATATCTTCGTCACCCACTACTTCGAGCGTCCGCGCATCGCCGATCTGCCCGAGGCGCTGCACGCCACGGTCTTCGACATGTATGTGAACGCCGGCGCCAACGCGGTGAAGATCCTGCAAAGGCTTCTGCGCGAGATGGGCTATGGCACCGCTGTCGACGGCGTTGTCGGCCCGCAGACGATTGCCGCCGCCGCCGATGCCGCGCGGCCCAGCGCCGCCGCCTTGCGCGACGCATACGGCGTCGCCCGCCGCACCTACTATCTGCGGCTGGCCGATGCCCGCCCGGCCAGCCGCAAGTACGCGCGCACCCGTGCCGGCGGCAAGGGCGGATGGATCCGCCGGGCCGAAGCGTTTCTTGCGCCGCGGTTTCATCTGAGTGACGCGCAGTTTCGCGAAAGGGTGGCGGCATGGGCATGATCGACACGCTTCTGGGCCTGTTGTTCGGCAACGGCCGCAACATGGTCCGCGACACCGCCGAGGTGTTCCGCGAAAACGCCGAAGCCGGCGCGGTGCGCGGCGCGCGGATACAGACAGATGCCCTGGCGCAGTTCGCCGCCGAATTCGCAGGCGCCAGGAAAACCCGGTTTGACATGGTGATGGACGGCATCAACCGCTTGCCGCGTCCGGCCATGGCGCTGGGCACGCTGGGGCTGTTCGTGGCAGCGATGGCCGATCCGATCTGGTTCGCCGCGCGGATGCAGGGCATCGCGCTGGTTCCCGAGCCGCTTTGGTGGCTCCTGGGGGTGGTGGTGTCGTTCTACTTTGGCGCGCGGCATCAGGCCAAGGCGCAAACCCTCCAGCGCGACCTGGCGGCGACGCTGGCAGGCGCACCGCAGGTTGTCGCCAACATCGAGGGGCTGCGCCGTCTGGGCGCGCGGACACCGGGGCAGGCCGATCCCGGCCCCGATGCCGCCGCGACGCTGGCCGCAACCCATCCTGCGGAAAACCCCGCGCTGGAGGAATGGCGCAGGTTGCGCGCGGGCTGAAACCGCCGGACCGCGACAATGTGAACGGCGCTGGCGATCAAATACGGTTGGCCGCGCCGGGTCATCGCGATATGTATCGGCTATGATTACAGAGCTCGGACATTTCGCCTTGATCCTCGCCTTTCTGGTGGCGATCGTACAGACTGTGGTTCCCCTTGTCGGGGCGCACAAACGATGGGACGGCTGGATGGCCGTGGCCGAGCCGGCGGCGGGAATCCAGTTCCTTCTGACCGGCTTCGCCTTTGCCGCCCTGATGTATGCCTTTGTCACATCCGACTTTTCGCTGAAGCTGGTTGTCGAGAATTCGCATTCGGCCAAGCCGATGCTGTACAAGATCAGCGGGACATGGGGCAATCACGAAGGCTCGATGCTTTTGTGGGTGCTGATCGTCGCGCTGTTCGGGGCCATGGCGGCATGGTTCGGCACCAACCTGCCGCCGACGTTGCGTGCGCGGGTTCTGGCGGTGCAGGCCGCCATCGGAGTGGCGTTTTTCGCTTTCATCCTGTTCACCTCGAACCCGTTTTTGCGCATGGCCGTGCCGCCGTTCGACGGACAGGATCTGAACCCGCTGCTGCAAGACCCGGGATTGGCGTTTCACCCGCCGTTTCTCTATCTCGGCTATGTCGGGCTGAGCATGGCGTTCAGCTTCGCGGTGGCCGCGCTGATCGAAGGCCGCGTTGATGCCGCCTGGGGCCGCTGGGTGCGGCCCTGGACGCTGGCGGCCTGGGTGTTCCTGACCATCGGCATAGGGCTGGGATCGTGGTGGGCCTATTACGAACTGGGCTGGGGCGGCTTCTGGTTCTGGGATCCGGTCGAGAACGCATCTTTCATGCCCTGGCTTCTGGCGGCTGCGCTGCTGCATTCGGCCATCGTGGTGGAAAAGCGCGAGGCGCTTAAAAGCTGGACCATCCTTCTGGCGATCCTCGCCTTCGGATTTTCCCTGATCGGCACGTTCATCGTGCGTTCGGGGCTTCTGACCAGCGTGCATGCCTTTGCCAACGATCCCGAACGGGGCGTGTTCATCCTGATGATCCTGGTGTTCTTCACCGGCGGCGCGCTGATGTTGTTCGCCGCGCGGGCCAGCGCGATGGAGGCCAAGGGCGTGTTCAGCCTGATCAGCCGCGAAAGCGCGCTGTTGTCGAACAACCTGATCCTCGCGGTCAGCTGCTTTGTTGTTTTCGTTGGAACGATGTGGCCGGTGGTGGCCGAAATGTTCTTCGATCGCAAGCTCAGCGTCGGGCCGCCATTCTTCGATATGGCGTTCACCCCGTTCATGGTGCTGCTGGGGCTGATCCTGCCGATCGGCGCGATGATACCCTGGAAACGCGGACAGGTCGCGCGGGCACTGCGGCCGTTGCGATATGGCTTCATTCTGGCACTGGCGGTGGCGGCTCTGGTCTGGGCGATGCAGACGGGCCGGTCGGCGCTGGGGCCGCTTGGCGTGTTCATGGGGGTCTGGATCGTGGCCGGCGCGGTCACCGATCTGATCCTGCGCACCGGGCAGGGCGGTGGCAACCGTCTGGCGCGGCTGACGCGGTTGCCGCGCGCCGACTGGGGCAAATCGCTGGCACATGCGGGCATGGGCATCACCTTCTTCGCGATCTGCGGGCTGGTGGCCTGGAAACAGGACGATATCCGTGTGGCCCAGATCGGCACCCCCTTCGAGGTGGGCGGCTTTACCCTCACTCTGGACGATGTGCAGCGTGTGCGGGGGCCGAATTACCTGTCGACGATGGGGTTTGTGTCGCTGGCGCGCGATGGCCGCGAAATCGCCCAGCTGCGCCCTGAAAAGCGGAACTATCCGGTGGCGCGCATGCCCACCACCGAGGCCGGCATCGATTACCGCTTCCTGCGCGATGTCTATGTGGTGATCGGCGATCAGCAGACAGCCGGCGGCTGGACCGTGCGCACCTATATCAAGCCCTTCGCCAACTGGATGTGGGCCGGGTGCCTTCTGATGGCCTTCGGCGGCCTTCTCAGCCTCAGCGACCGGCGGTTCCGGGTGGCTGCCGGCGCGCGCCGGGTGCCGCAAGGGGTGCCTGCGGAATGAGACATGTACTGGGGGCATGGCTGTGCGCGCTGGCGCTGGCGGTGGCGGCGCTGCCGGCCCACGCGGTCCTGCCCGACGAGATCCTCGAAGATCCGGTACTAGAACAGCGCGCCCGCGATCTGAGCAAGGGCCTGCGGTGCCTTGTGTGTCGCAACGAGAGCATTGACGAAAGCAACGCCGAACTGGCCCGCGATCTGCGTATTCTGGTGCGCGAGCGTCTTGTCGCCGGCGACAGCAACAGTGAGGCGATGGATTTCATCGTCGAACGCTACGGCGAATACGTCCTGCTGCAACCCACGTTGACCGGATCGAACCTGATGCTGTGGCTGGCCGGCCCGGTGATGCTGTTGCTGGCGGCGGGGGTCGGGTTTGGCTATCTGCGCGGGCGCAATGCCGGGTCAACCCGTCACGAGACCGCTCTGAGTGCCGAGGAACAGGCGCGGCTGCGCGAAATTCTCAAGGATTGACGCCCGGTTGCTCTGGCATGGCGGTGAAACATCCCTATCCTGCGCCGGAACAGAACGTGGGGAGAGTGTTTCATGCAGTACGAGACGTTGCTATTCGATGTCACCGAAAACGTGGCGACCATAACCATCAATCGCCCCGACAAGATGAATGCGCTGACCGTGCAGGCCCGGGCCGAAATCCTCGACGCGGTCAAGAGGGCGGGCGAAACGGCGCGGGTTCTGGTGATCACCGGATCCGGGCGCGCGTTCTGCACGGGTCAGGATCTGGGCGACAGGGCATCGGCGGCCAGTGTCGATCTTGAAAGGACGCTGCGCGACGAATACGGCCCGATGCTGAACGCCATATACGATTGCCCGGTGCCCACCATCGCGGCGGTCAATGGCCCGGCTGCAGGCGCCGGCGCCAACCTGGCCCTTGCCGCAGACGTGGTGATCGCCACCCGAAGCGCCTATTTCCTTCAGGCCTTCGCCCGGATCGGACTGATGCCAGATGCCGGCGGCACCTATTTCATGCCGCGCCAGATGGGCATGGCCAAGGCGATGGGCGCCGCGCTGTTTGCCGACAAGATCACCGCGACGCAGGCCGATGAATGGGGGATGATCTGGGAAGCGGTCGACGACGATGCGTTCGATGCCCATTGGCGCGCCCGCGCGGCGCATCTGGCGCAGGGCCCCACCGGTGCCTATGCGGCGATCAAAACCGCGATCCGCGGCACATGGGACAACACGCTGGCCGAACAACTGACCACCGAGGCGCAGCTTCAGGGCGCCTGTGGCAACTCGCGGGATTTCCGCGAGGGGGTTGTCGCATTCATGGAAAAACGGCCCGCCCGTTTCGAGGGACGCTAGCGCACGGACGCTTAACGCGGTCTTAAGGCGGCTCTGGATAAATTGCCCCGGTCCGAAGGGGAGCAGGGCGCATTTTATCGGCGCAAACGGGTTCGGACGAAAAAAAGGGCGTCTGTCGGGGCGCCCTTTTACGTTTTTTCCGTTGGCCGGGGATCAGGCGATCATCAGCATGTCGTCTTCTTCCTCGGCCAGATCCATCAGCTTTTCCTCGACGTTCATGTCCACCATGGGGAAGCCATAGGCAAAGCTCACGTCGTGCTGGGCGCCGCTGCAATCGTCGGTGCCGCCCGGAACATAGCAAAGATCGTCGACAGCGCCCGAACCGACCAGGGTAATCTCCATCGACGACACGCCTTCGACGTTCATCTGCAATTCCTGCTGGCCATTGTCACCGCTGACCGGGACAGCGAAGGAAGACAGAAGCGCGCCGTCGGTGTCGAACAGATCGACGGTGCCGCCGCGTTCTTCGATATCCAGAAAGTTGACGCTGACGATTTCAGCCGGATCGTCGAAATCGAAGGTGATGGTACCGCCATGCGCCTCGTCGTCGGGATCGGTCGCGTCGTTGTCCTCGGAAATGATCAGTGCGTTGCCCTGATTGTCGTAGGCCAGATCGTGATCGCCGCCGGTGGGGCGTTCGGTGTCAAAGATCATGGCGTCGTTTTCGGCGGTGTTGGTGCCGTCGGCGCGCTGGGCTTCGATCGTAAGCCCGTCGTATTGATCGGAAACGGTGTCACCCAGGGCGAGATCGTCAAAGTCGACCTTGACCGCCGCGCCGGGCGTGGCCGGCACCTCTTCGGTGGCGGTGATGGCGAAATTGTCGATCAAGATCTTTTCGTCGTTGGCCGAGATGTCCGACACGAACCGCACCTGCAGCGTTTGCGTGGCGTCGTCGAGGATGCCGCCCTCATAGCTCAGCGCGGTCTGGGTGTGGCCGAACGACTGGCCCGTCACCGATCCAACCAGCGCGGTGCCGGCATCGTTCACCACAAATTTATCCAGAGTCTGCCATGTGCCATCGTCCAGCTTGACCTGAAGTTTCAGGCTGTCGGCATAATGCCCGTCGGCTTCGAAGTTGCCGACATTGCGCGCCTCGATGTCAAAGCTGATCTTGGCCGGGCCGTCCACCTGCACTTCGGCGAACTTCAGGTATCCATCGTTCGAGCCATTGGTGAACAGCTTGTCGTTGCGAATGTCCCAACGCCCGTCGCGCAGGATGTTGTCGCTGTCGTCGGCTTCGTGCAGGCCGTCGAAGTCTTCCTCCAGAAGGGTGGTTTCCACGGTTTGCGTGGCACCTGCATCCGCCACCTTCAGAACCTGGCCTTCGCCGAGGTCGGAATTGACGATCACCTGCATTTCTTCCAGGTTGAGATCGTCCAGCATAAGTGGGCCGTCGTCCGACCACAGCGTGAAATTCACGGTGGTGACAAGGCCCAGGGTGCTGTTGTCGGCCAGCCCGAATTGCAGACCGATGTCGAAATCATCGCCGGTCATGGCGCCGTTCGACAGGGTGTTCACGGCGTTGATCTCAGCCTGCTGGCCGGTCACCGGCTTGACGTTCAGATCGGGGAAGAAATTGATCGACGACAGGGTGCTTTCGTCGGACAGGCTCAGAAACAGCCCGTCGATGTCGGCTGCCATACCGTTGAACGTGGTGGGCGAAAGGCTGAAAAACAGCGCGCCGTCCGGGGTCTGGGTCACGCGGACATCCACCTGCGGGTCGCAGCCCAGGGTGTAGGTTTCGACATTCTTGTCAGACAGGGGCAGATCGGTCATCTGGATACTCGCTACTCAAGGATACGGGTCAAAAACACGCCGCGCTTGGCGGCCGACCATGTTCTGCCGCAATTCAGCCGTATCTGACAAACATTCTCCTCAATTCGGCCGGGGTGCCGCAATATTGCCCCGAACGCGCGAAACAATTTGCCGCGGCGGCGGGGTATCGTTTGCGCCGCGGCGCTTTTGGCGGATGAACGGTGCGGCGATTCGCAGGGGCCCGAAACGCAAGACGCCCGGCGCTGGCGGGCGCCGGGCGAAGCATCGGTTGCCTTGCCGTCAGGCTCAGCGTTTTTCTATATCCACGTAGTTGCGTTCGGTTTCGCCCAGATACAGCTGCCGCGGGCGGCCGATCTTGTTCTGAGGATCGGCGATCATTTCCTTCCACTGGCTGATCCAGCCAACCGTCCGGCTGAGTGCGAAGATCGGCGTGAACATCGAAGTGGGAAAGCCCATCGCCTCGAGAATGATGCCCGAATAGAAATCGACATTCGGGAACAGTTTCTTGTCGGCGAAGTAGGGATCGGCCAGGGCGGCCTGTTCCAGCGCCTTGCCAACCTGAAGCACTGGGTTGTTCTCGACACCCAGCAGCTCCAGAACCTCGTCCGCCGACTGTTTCATCACCGTCGCGCGGGGATCGAAGTTCTTGTAGACGCGGTGGCCGAAGCCCATCAGGCGGAACGGGTCGTCCTTGTCCTTGGCGCGGGCGATGAATTCGGGGATACGGTCGACCGATCCGATCTCCTTGAGCATTTCGAGACAGGCCTGGTTGGCGCCGCCATGCGCCGGCCCCCAAAGACAGGCGATGCCCGCCGCGATGCAGGCAAAGGGGTTCGCCCCGGAAGACGATGCCAGGCGCACGGTCGATGTCGATGCGTTCTGCTCGTGATCGGCGTGGAGCGTGAAGATACGGTCCATTGCACGGCTGAGGATCGGGTTGACGACATAATCTTCGGCCGGCACCGCGAAACACATCCGCAGGAAGTTCGACGCATAGTCGATATCGTTGCGCGGATAGATGAAGGGCTGGCCGATGGTGTATTTGTAGGCCATCGCCGCGATCGTCGGCATCTTGGCGATCAGGCGGATCGACGCCACCTCGCGCTGCCAGGGATCGGAAATGTCGGTGCTGTCGTGATAGAACGCCGACATCGCGCCAACCACGCCCACCATGACCGCCATGGGGTGCGCGTCGCGGCGGAAACCCCGAAAGAAATTCATCATCTGTTCGTGCAGCATCGTGTGATTGGTCACACGCGATTCGAAATCCTCAAGCTGCGCGGCATTGGGCAATTCACCGTAAAGCAGCAGGTAGCAGACTTCGAGATAGTGCGATTTCGCCGCCAGCTGGTCGATGGGATAGCCGCGATGCAGAAGCTCGCCCTTGTTGCCATCGATGAAGGTGATGGTGCTGTCGCAGCTTGCGGTCGAGGTAAAGCCGGGATCGTAAGTGAACACGCCGGCCTGGGCGTAAAGCTTGCGAATGTCCAGAACGTCGGGCCCGGCGGTGGGCGAATAGATCGGCAGATCGTATTCCTTTCCGTCGAGCAGCAGCTTGGCTGATTTTGCGGATTCAGTCATTTTGTCCCTTCCTTCGTGCAGCGCGCCGGTCGGTTTGGGCCGGTTCCGCGCGGTCAGGCCAGACGCCGCCGCGCCGTCCCGGATTGTTGCGCGGCCAGAAGCGGATCGCGTGGAGCGTCCGGCTACTGGGCCGCATCGGTCAGCCGCGCCAGGGTTTCTTCTCGTCCCAGCACCAGCATCATATCATACACGGAGGGCGTGACTGCCCGTCCGGCCAGAGCTGCCCGCAGGGGGCCGGCAAGCTTGCCGAATTTCGTGCCCTGCGCTTCGGCAAAGGCATTCAGGCGGAGCTCCAGCTCTTCGCGGTTCCAGCTAGCATCTCGCAATTGCGGCGTCAATTCGTTCAGTATACCACGGGATACCGCATCCAGGTGCCGCAACGCCTTCCCGTCGGGATGAATGGGCCGGGAGGCGAGGACAAATTCAGCTTTTTCAAGAAGTTCCGGGAAAGTGCGCGCGCGCTCCTTGAGACAATACATCGCGGTCTCCAACCCGTTCGCCTGGCTGTCTGTCAGCGCCGGCTGGCCTGCCGCGGCCAGATAAGCCTGAATCTCGCGCCGCAACGCAGCATCCTCGGCGCAGGCGATGTGCTGGCCCGAAAGGTTCTCCAGTTTCTTCAGGTCGAAGCGCGCCGGGCTCTTGCCGATCCCGTCCAGCCCGAACCAGGCCGCCGCCTGCGCATCGTCGAAGAACTCGTCGTCGCCGTGGCTCCAGCCGAGCCGCGCAAGGTAGTTTCGCATGCCAGCCGCCGGATATCCCATCGCCTGATATTCCTGCGCGCCCAATGCGCCGTGCCGTTTCGACAGTTTCTTGCCGTCGGGCCCGTGGATCAGGGGGATATGCGCCCAGACCGGCACGGGCCAGCCCATCGCGTCATAGACCATCTGCTGGCGTGCGGCATTGGTCAGGTGATCGTCGCCGCGGATCACATGGGTGACGCCCATGTCGTGGTCGTCGACGACCACGGCCAGCATGTAGACGGGCGATCCGTCGCTGCGTAGCAGCACCATGTCATCGAGAACCGAATTGCGGGTGCTGACATCGCCGCGCACCACGTCGCGCACCACCGTATGGCCGTCGCGCGGCGCCTTCAGCCGGATGACATGGGGCCGGCCCTCGGGGTGTTCGGATTCGGGCACATCCCGCCACGGCGACCGGAACAGCCGCGATTGGCCATCCTGCGCCAAGGCTTCCTTCTGCGCCTCGATTTCCTCGGGGGTCGAGAAGCATTTGTAGGCTTTGCCAAGCGCCAGCAGCTGATGCGCCACCTCGGCGTGGCGCGGTGCCCGGGCGGCCTGGCTGACGGCCTCGCCGTCGTGGTCCAGCCCCAGCCAGGCCAATCCCTGAAGGATCGCGGCGGTGGCTTCGGGGGTGGATCTGGCGCGGTCGGTGTCTTCGATGCGCAGCAGGAACCGGCCGCCGCGCCCGCGTGCGAACAACCAGTTGAACAGGGCGGTCCGCGCGCCGCCAATGTGCAGAAAGCCGGTGGGCGAGGGGGCAAAGCGGGTGACGACGGGGGCGGTCATGTGGACAGATCCTGTGCTGTGGAGCGTGCCGTTCGGCAACGCAGCATACCGTTTGGAGAATGGGTTTACCGTTTGGTAACCAAGGGGCGCTTAGGTTCGGGCCTGTCTAGCGATCCCACAGGCAAGGGGCAAGTATGCAGGTTTTGCGCGCGCTCGATCTGGCGCTGCTGCGTCAGCGGGGGCATCTTCTGCCCTGGGCGCCGGTGTTTCTGGCCGTCGGGATCGCCGGGTTTTTTACGATGCGCAGCGAACCCGGCCCGCCGGCCTATCTGGCGGTCGCGGTTGCGGGGGCTTTGGCGGCGGCGGCGGCATGGCGCTGGCCCGGCGGGCTGGCCGCGCTGGGCTGGGCGATCGCGCTGACGGCGGCCGGCTTTGCGCTGGCCGGTGTACGCGCGCACCGGGTGGCCGACCCCGTGTTGGGCTGGCGTTACTACGGCCCGATCGAAGGCCGGGTCGTCGGGATCGATCGGTCCGCCTCGGACGCGCTGCGCATCACGCTTGACCGGGTCGTGCTCAGCCGCACCGATCCTGCGCGGCTGCCGGGCCGGGTGCGCGTGTCGCTGCACGGCGGCCACGACCCGCCGGCCATCGGTCCGGGCCAGAGGGTGATGACCACCGGGCATCTGTCGCCGCCGCAGGGACCGGTCGAACCGGGGGGCTTCGATTTTCGCCGCCACGCCTGGTTTCAGGGGCTGGGCGCGGTGGGATACACCCGCAATCCCGTTCTGCTGGCTGCGCCCGCGGTCGGCCGGCAAGGCGTGTTCGGGCTGCGCATGGCGATGACGGCGCATGTGCAGGCGGCCTTGCCCGGCGACACCGGCGGTTTCGCGGCGGCGGTGACAACCGGCGACCGCAGCGGTATGAGCGCGGCGTCGCTCGAGGCGCTGCGCGCAAGCAACCTGGCACATCTGCTGGCGATTTCCGGCTTGCACATGGGGCTTCTGGCGGGCTTCGTCTATGGCGCGCTGCGCCTTGCGATGGCGCTGGTGCCGGCCTTTGCCCTGCGCGCGCCGCTGCGCAAGCTGGCCGCAGGCGGAGCGTTGGCGGCGGCGTCGGTATATCTGGCGCTGTCGGGCGGCAATGTCGCGACCGAACGGGCCTTTGTCATGGTGGCGGTCGCGCTGGTGGCGGTCATGCTCGACCGCCGCGCCCTGTCGATGCGTTCGGTGGCGATTGCGGCGCTGATCGTCCTTGTGCTGCGGCCCGAGGCGCTGCTGGGTCCGGGGTTCCAGATGTCCTTCGCGGCCACCACCGCTCTGGTCGCGGTGTTCGGCGCGTTCCGTGACGGGCGGGTTCCGATGGGCCCCGCCTATCTGCTGCCGGTTACTTCGGTGCTGCTGTCTTCGCTGGTGGCGGGGCTTGCCACCGCGCCGGTCGGGGCGGCGCATTTCAACGCGGTGGCGCACTACGGGCTGATCGCGAACCTGGTTTCGGTGCCGCTGATGGGCGTTCTGGTGATTCCCGCGGCGGTGGCGGCCGCGGTTCTGGCGCCGCTGGGATGGGAGCAACCGCCGTTGGATGCGATGGGGTGGGGCATCCGCTGGATCCTCGGCGTTGCGCATTTCGTCGCCGGCCTCGACGGTGCGCGGGGCTATGTGCCATCGCCCGGTCCGGCGGTTCTGCCGTCGATTGCGCTGGGGATGCTGTGGCTGATGCTGTGGCAGGGGCGCGCGCGGCTGGCCGGTGTTCTGCCGGTCTGCGCGGCCTTCTGGCTGTGGTCGCTGTCGGACCGCCCCGAGGTTCTGATCGCCGACACCGGCGCGCTTGTCGGCGTCTGGACCGACGGCGGCCGCGCCCTGAGCAAACCGAAAGGCGCGGGTTTCATCGCCCGCACCTGGCTTGAAAACGACGGCACCGGCATGGACCAGACCGCCGCCGCCGCGATGTGGCCGGGCGACGATCCGCGCATCCGCCGTTGGATGGCGGCCGGGGGCGAGATCGTGCATGTGATCGGCAAACGGGCGGCGGCTGAATATGGCGATTGCCGGCCCGGCCAGATCGTCATCGGATCGGTGCCTCTGACCCTCGCGGGTGGTTGTGAGATATTCGACCCGCCGCGCCTGCGCAACACCGGCAGTGTCGCGATCAGCGGCACAACCTTGCGTACCGCCCGGCAAATGGCCGGCCAAAGGCTGTGGAACGGCGCCAGATGAGGGCGCCGCGCGTCAGTAGGTGCGGATCAGCCCCACCAGACGGCCCTGCACCTTGACCTTGTCCTCGGGGAAGACGCGGGTTTCATAGGCCGGGTTCGCCGCTTCCAGCGCAATGGCGTTGCCGCGCCGCATGAACCGTTTCAGCGTCGCCTCGTGGTCTTCGACAAGCGCGACCACGATATCGCCGTTGTCGGCGGTGCTGGTTTCGCGGATCACCACCACGTCGCCGTCGTTGATGCCCGCCTCGATCATCGAATCGCCCTTGACCTCGAGCGCGTAGTGATTGCCGGAACCCGACAGCATCTGCCCGGGCACCGCGACCGGCATGGCACCATCTCGGATCGCCTCAATGGGCACGCCGGCGGCGATCCGCCCCATCAACGGCAGTTCAACGGCATCGATTCGCAGCTCTTTCGCCGCTGGCGGCATATCGGGGCGGTCGCCTTCGATGACGCGCGGGACAAACCCGGCCGGTGCCGGTTCGCCGCCCAGAGCTTCGGGCAGGCGGACGATTTCGATGGCCCGCGCGCGATGCGCCATGCGCCGGATGAACCCGCGTTCCTCGAGCGCGGTGATCAAGCGGTGGATCCCCGATTTCGACCGCAGGTCGAGCGCGACCTTCATTTCATCGAAGCTGGGCGGAACACCGTCCCGTGCCATACGTTTTTGAATGAATTCCAGCAGATCCAGCTGTTTCTTGGTCAGCATCCCACGCACCCCATGCTTGCCTTATGCAGGTTTGTTCTACGCATGTTCACGTTTTGTGTCAACACCGCCATGCGGTGCGGTCGCTACAGTGGCATATAGCCGACGGTTTCGCCCACCGCGCGGGCAGGATCGTGGGGCGGGCGCACCAGCAAAGCGTTGGCGGCGGCCAGAACGCCCAGAAGCGCGCTGTCCTGGCGATCGAAGGCCCGGATGGTGCCATCGTGCAGGGTAGCACGCATGTAATGCGCGCGCGGGCCGTTTGCCTGCAGCGCAGCGGCGAGGGGCGCGCGCATCAGATCGGGTGCCCGCGCCTCCAGCCCCTGCATCCGGCGGATCACGGGCAGCACGAAGACATGCCCGCAGACCATCGCCGACACCGGATTGCCCGGAAGGCCGATCATGACGGAACCGCCCATCCGGCCGGCCATCAGCGGTTTGCCGGGGCGCATCGCGATCTTGTAGAAGGCCTGCTCCATTCCCAGTTCGCCGGCCACCTGTCCGACCAGGTCGTGGTCGCCCACGGAAGCGCCGCCGATGGTCAGGATCAGATCGGCATCGCGTGCCGCGGCAAAGGCCGTCTGCAAAGAAGCAACGGTGTCGCGCGCGATCGGCAGAACCTCGGCAGTGGCGCCGTGATCGCGCAGCATCGCCTGAAGCCCGAAACTGTTCGATACGATGATCTGATCGGGGCCGGGGGTTTCGCCGGGCATCACCAGTTCGTCGCCGGTAGACAGGATCGCCACGCGCGGCCGCCGCGTGACCGGCACCGCCGGGACGTTCATTGCCGCCAACAGCGCAATGTCCTGCGGGCGCAGCAACCGGGGCGCCGACACGGTGGCCCCGGCCGAAAAATCGGCGCCCCGGGCGCGCACATGCGGGGCGGTGCCGGGATCGTGGGTGACGGTGATCATCTGGCCGGTGCGGTGCACGTCTTCCTGGATGATGACGAAATCCGTGCCCTCGGGCAGCGGCGCGCCGGTGAAGATGCGCACGCATTGCCCTGCGCCGACGCGCCCGTCGAATCTGTGGCCGGCCGCCGCCTCGCCGATCACGCGGAACTGGGCGTCACGCTCGGCTTCCGCGGCGTTGACCGCATAGCCATCCATCGCCGATGCGGCAAAGGGCGGCTGATCGCGTCGCGCCGCCACATCCCGCGCCAGGACCCGGCCCGCGGCCTGATCCAGCGGCACGTCTTCGATGTCGAGGGCATCGGCCAGCGCGGTCAGCCGTTCGAGCGCGGTTTCGACGGGGATCATTCGGCCTCGAAGCGGCCGGATTTGCCGCCATCCTTCAAGGTCACGCGAATGCCGCCGATGACCATCGCGCGATCGACCGCCTTGGCCATGTCATAGACCGTGAGCGCGGCGGTGCCGACGGCTGTCAGGGCCTCCATCTCGACACCGGTCTGGCCGGTGGTGCGCACCGTTGCCGCGATGCGCACGCCCGGCAGATCGGGATCCAGCGTCAGATCCACCGCAACCTTGGTCACCGGCAGCGGGTGGCACAGCGGTATCAGATCGGCGGTGCGTTTCGCCCCCATGATCCCGGCCAGCCGCGCCACACCCAGAACGTCGCCCTTGCTGGCGCGGCCTTCGGCGATCAGATCGTATGTCGCGCGGGCCATGCTCACATGGCCTTCCGCCGTAGCGACGCGGGCGGTCACCGCCTTGTCGGACACATCGACCATATGCGCGCGGCCCTCGCTGTCGAAATGGGTCAGCATCACATCATCCCCGGCGCGGTCAGCGGATTTGCCAGAAGCTGGCGGGTGGCCGTGGCCACGTCTTGCTGGCGCATCAGGCTTTCGCCGATCAGAAACACCCGTGCGCCATAAAGCGCGATGTCTGCCAGGTCCGCCGGCGTGGCCAATCCGCTTTCCGAAACGATCATCCGGTCGGGCGGCACCTGCCTTGCCAGGGTGCGCGTGGTGTCCAGCGTGGTTTCGAAGGTTTTCAGGTTGCGGTTGTTGATGCCGATCAGACGGCTTTTCAGATGCGTCGCGCGTTCCAGTTCGGTGGCGTCATGCACTTCGATCAGCGCATCCATGCCCCAGGCGGTGGCGGCGTCTTCCAGCTCGCGCGCCTGGGCATCCGAGACCGACGCCATGATGATCAGGATGCAATCGGCCCCCATCGCGCGCGCCTCGGCCACCTGATAGGTGTCGTACATGAAATCCTTGCGCAGCACCGGCAGGTCGCAGGCGGCGCGCGCTGCCTGCAGGAACCGCTTGTCGCCCTGAAAGCTGGGCCCGTCGGTCAGCACCGACAGGCAGGTCGCCCCGCCCTCGCTGTAGGCGCGGGCCAGCGCGGCGGGGTCGAAATCGGCGCGGATCAGACCCTTGGACGGGCTGGCCTTCTTGATTTCCGCGATCAGCCCATAGCCGCCGATCCGCGCGGCCGCCAGCGCATCGGCAAAGGGGCGCACCGTCGGGGCATCTTCGGCGTCGCTTTCCACCTGTGCCAGGGGGCGTGCGGCCTTGTCGGCGGCGATTTCCTCCAGCTTGTAGGCTTTGATCTGGTCGAGAATGGTATCGGTCATGCGGCCTCCGGGTTGGTCCAGTTTATGCCCGCGTGGCCCTGCGCCTGCAACCAGCCATTGATGCGTGAAAACGGTTTCGAGCCGAAGAAGCCGCGGCGCGCCGAAAGCGGCGAGGGATGGGCGGTTTCGATCACCAGGTTGCCGGCGCGGTCGACGTTCCGCGCGGCCTTGCGCGCGGTGGCACCCCACAGCAGATAGGCGCGCGGGCGGTCGGAAAGCCGGTCCAGCACCTCGTCGGTCAGCCTTTGCCAGCCCAGCCCGGCATGGCCCAGAGGCTGCCCGGCGGGCACCGTCAGAATAGTGTTCAGCAGCAACACGCCCTGGCGCGCCCAGAACCGAAGGTCGGCGTCCGGCGGGGCGGCACCCAGATCGTCGCGCAGTTCGCGGTAGATGTTGGTCAGCGACCGGGGCAGGGGAACCACGCCCGGATCGGCCGAAAACGCGAGGCCATGCGCATGCCCCGGCGTTGGGTAGGGATCCTGGCCCAGCACGATCACCCGCACCCGGTCGGGCGGGCACAGCGCCAGCGCGGCCAGCACCTGGTCGGGCGCCGGCAGCCAGGGCCGCGGGTCGTCGCGCAGCGCGGCGGCGATGGCCGGCATCCGTTCGGCAAAGAACGGCAGGCCGGCCCAGGGCGCAGGGGTCTCGATCACGTCTGCGCGGTGATCCGCGCCAGCGCCGCGATCCGCGCCCGCGCCGCACCGCTGTCGATGCTTTCGGCGGCCATCGCGACACCGCCGCGCAGGTCGTCCGTGGCCCCGGCCACCACCAGCGCCGCCGCCGCGTTCAGCAGAACCGCATCGCGGTAGGCCGATGGGGTACCGTCCAGCAGCGCCCCGAAGGCGGCGGCATTGTGTTGGGGTGTGCCGCCCAGAATCGCGTCGAAGGGGTGCACCGGCAGGCCCGCGTCCTCGGGGTGCAGTTCGGTCTCGGTGACCTTCCCGTTCTCGAGCGCGGCCACCCAGCTGATCCCGGCGATCGACAGTTCGTCGGTGCCGTCGCCGCCGTGCACCAGCCACGCGCGGTCGCTGCCCAGAAGGCCCAGCGTTTCGGCCATCGGACGGATCAGTGCACGGCTGAAGGCGCCGGTCAACTGCCGTGTGACGCCGGCGGGGTTGGTCAGCGGCCCGAGGATGTTGAAGATCGTGCGCGTGCCCAGTTCGGCGCGGGTGGGCATCACATGCGCGGTTGCCGGGTGGTGCATGGGCGCCATCATGAACCCGATGCCGGCCTCGGCCAGCGCCCGTTCGACAACTGCGGGGCCGACCATCACGTTCACGCCCATCTGCGTCAGCGCGTCCGCCGCGCCGGATTTCGAACTGAGGTTGCGGTTGCCGTGCTTGGCCACGCACACCCCGGCCCCGGCCACCACGAAGGCCGTCGCGGTCGAGATATTCAGCGTTCCCTTGCCATCGCCGCCGGTGCCCACGATGTCGATCGCATCCTGCGGTGCGCGCACCTTGTTGCAGCGCGCGCGCATCACCGCGGCGGCGGCGGCGTATTCATCCACGGTTTCTCCGCGGGTGCGCAGCGCCATCAGCAGGCCGCCGATCTGGCTGGGGGTGGCTTCGCCGGCAAACAGGATGCCAAAGGCGGTCTCGGCTTCGGCGCGGGTCAGGGGGCGGTCGGCGGCAGTGCCGATCAGGGGTTTCAGCGTATCGCTCATGCGGCCTTACCCCTTTTCTTAGCGTTATCGACGGTGCGAAGCTGTCGGGACGCAGGTGGCGAGGGCATGGTTTTCATGCTGGCTGTCCTCGATGGCTCAGGTCGCTGTGCCACCCTCGCTGCCGCCCCTGAATGA
>JANSXZ010000021.1 GCA_024742705.1 Paracoccaceae bacterium
AATTTGACCTTGCCAATCCCCGGCCCCTCGGCTATCCCGCGCCAGTGTCGGAGTGTAGCTCAGCCTGGTAGAGCACTGTCTTCGGGAGGCAGGGGCCGGAGGTTCGAATCCTCTCACTCCGACCAATGATATAAGGCGTTTGCGCGGCCGTTGTGGTGGGCGCATTCCTGCTGTGGCCCGGCGGCGCACCGCCTTGCGGGCCTTGCAATCTCCCATCGTTTTCTGCCGGCCAACGGATCGCCATGTAGGCGCGACCGGGGTTTCCGGCCCTTGTTTCGTGGAACCACAGCGGCGTTGGCGCGTTGGGTGTTGAACGATCACGGATCGAAAGGAGATTATGATCATGGCACGCACGAACACCAACGGTTCGACCAATGACACCGCGATGGCGGATCTGACCGCGCAGATCGACACGCTGCGCAACGATTTGCAGGCGCTCAGCGGCACGATCGCCGATCTGGGCCAGGCCAAGGGCGAAGACGCGGCCAAAGCGGCGCGCGCGCAGGCCGATGCCGCGCAGAAGAAGGGCGCGGAAGCCATCGAACAGGCCGGCGCACAGGCGCGCGAATTGCAATCCCACGCGAATGGCTTCATGCGTGAACAGCCCGCCGTCGCCCTTGGCCTTGCCGCCGGTGCAGGCTTTCTTGTCGGTCTGCTGGGTGCGCGTCGCTGAATGCTGGCGCAGCTGAAAACCGAGGCGGCCCGCACGGCGCGGCGGGCCGGCCTGGCGGGCGGCGGGTTGCTGTGCGTCGGCGCCGGGGCTGCGTTTCTGACGGGGGCCGCCTGGCTGCTGCTGGATCAGTTGGCCGGAGCGCTTGTCGCCGCGACCGTGATCGGCGCCGCCTACCTGGGCGCGGGGCTGATCCTGATAGGGCTGGCCAGCGTGCGCACCGCCCCCTCGACGCACCCGCATGAGGCGCGCAACCGCCCACCCGAGCCTCGGTCCGGCACCACCCCGCCCGATGCGCCGCCGCTGATGCAAGCGTTTCTATTTGGGCTGCAGGCCGGTGCCAACGCCGACCGCCGCCGCCCGTAACCACGTGCCCCGCAACGCGATCCCGACATGACCCAAACGCCGAGGTAGAACATGGGCTCGCGCGCCTTTCTGACCAAACTTCTTCTGGATATCCGCGCGAGCTACTGGTTTCTGCCCAGTTCGCTTGTCTGTCTGGCCGCCGTGCTGGCCCAGCTGACCCTTGCGCTTGACGCCCAGCCCGAACTTTTGCCCTTTACGCTCCCCGCCGCGCTGCGCGACACGCAGGTGACAGGCGCCCGGTCGGTCATGGCCATCGTTTCGCAATCGGTGTTCGGGGTGGCCGGGGTGATGTTCTCGATGACCATTGTCGCCGTGTCCTTTGCATCGGGCAATTTCGGCCCGCGGCTGATCGGCAACTTCATGCGCGACCGGGGCAACCAATGGAGCCTTGGCATCCTGGTGGCGACATTCGTCTACGCCCTGAGCGTGACGCGCGCGATCCAGAGCCCCACCGACGCAGCCCCCGGCCTGCAAGGCGATCTGTTCGTGCCGCATCTGTCGATCGCCACAGCGCTGACACTGACGGTGCTGTCGATCTTCACGGTGATCTACTTCGTTCATCACATACCCGAGACGATCAATGTCTCGAACATCACCGCCCGTCTCGGCCGCCGGCTGATCGCGGGGCTGAAGGCGCATATCGACGCGCAACAGGACGGCGAAGGCGACCACGGCCCCGACTATCCCGAAACGCCGCCCGACGCGCGCGTCACGCTGGATGAGGCCGGGTATGTCCAGACGCTGAACACCACGACGTTGGGACACCTGGCCGAAACGCATGGCCTGATACTCGAGGTTGCGCGTCCGATCGGCACATTCGTGACAGAAGACACCGTGGTTTTGCATGTATGGGGCGAAAACGCCGATCCCGAAGTCTGTGCCAGCCTGCGCAGCGGCTTTGCGCTGGGGCCCGGCCGGACCGAGGATCAGAACCTTTTGTTCGTGGTCGATCAGCTGGTCGAGATGATCGCGCGGGCGATGTCGCCGGGCGTCAACGATCCGTTCACGGCGATCAACTGCCTGAACTGGCTGCATGCCGCCGCGCTGGTGGCGGCCAATCACGGCACCGGCCTGCGGGCCGCCACCGGCGGGCGGGTGCGGCTGCATCCCTTGCGATTCGAGGACATCCTGCAGCACGGCTTTGCCAATGCGCGGCCCTACACCCGGTCGGATCCGCTGTGTGACGCGCACATGACCCGGATGTTCAGCGAAATGAAGGCGCAGATCAGATCCGAAGGGCACCGCGAAACCCTGCGCCGCTTTGTGGCGCGGATGGAAGCGCCGGCGCAGCCGTGACCGAAGGGCAATCGCGGAACCCGGAAACAGTGGTTGGGAATATGTAAGGATTGATTGCATATGCGAAACATTGCCCAGGCGTCGCAACGGCCTTGCACCAGGCGCCGCGCCGGACCAATCTGGTGCGCATGTCCCACCATGCACCCAGGATAGCCCAACCATGCGCCTGACCCGCCGCCAGTTTGCTCTGGCCGGATTGTCGACTGCTCTTGCCGGATGCGCCGCCGGCGATGCCCGCCCGCCGGGCAGCGCGGCGCGCCCCGATCCCGGCCTTACCCCGGCTGCAAATGCCGGCTACGACGCCTGGGTCGCCGGGTTCCGCCGCCGCGCGTTGGCGCAGGGTATCGATGCCGCCACACTGAACGCAGGCTTTCGCGGTGCCGGGTTTTTGCCCGGCGTGGTCGCGCGCGACCGCAACCAGACCGAATTCAGACGCACGCTGGAGGATTACCTGGCCATCGTCGCCTCGGACGCCAAGATCGCCGCCGGGCGAGCGGCAGCACAGCGGCAGGCGGGCCTGCTGGCCGAGATCGCCGAACGCTACCGCGTGCCCGCCCCCGTGCTGGCCGCGGTCTGGGGCATGGAAAGCAATTACGGCGCGCGGCGGGGCAGCATTCCGGTGGTCTCGGCGGTTTCAACACTGGCCTACGACGGGCGGCGCGGCGTGTTCTTCGAACGCCAGCTGATCGCGGCGCTGCGCATCTTGCAACGCGGCGATGTCCCGGCACGCCGGCTGACCGGAAGCTGGGCCGGCGCAATGGGCCACACCCAGTTCATTCCCACCACATTCGAAGCCTACGCTGTGGATTTCCGTGGCGACGGCCGGCGCGACATCTGGTCGGACGATCCCACCGATGCGCTGGCATCCGCCGCGGCCTATCTGGCCCGGTCGGGGTGGCGCGGTGGCGCGCCCTGGGGGCTGGAGGTGCGGGTGCCCGAAGGACTGAGCCCGGCCCTGGCCGGGCGCGGCAACCGGCGCGCGGTGGCCGACTGGCGCGCGCGTGGTCTGCGCCCCGCACGCGGCACGGCGGATCTGCCCGATCACGGACCGGCAGCGCTGTTGCTGCCCATGGGTCCGCGCGCGCCTGCGTTTCTGGTGTTTCGGAACTTCGACGCGATCCTGCGCTACAATGCCTCCGAGAACTATGGGATCGGGATCGGCTACCTGTCGGACCGGATCGCCGGCGGCGGCCCTTTGGTGGGCCAGTTCCCACCCGACAGCAATGGCTTGCGCCTCGACGATCGCCGAAGGCTTCAGACGCGGCTGACCGCGCGCGGCTATGACACAGGCGGCACCGACGGCGTGATCGGGCCAAAGACCGAGGCCGCGATCCGCGCGTTTCAGCGCGACGCCGGCCTGCCGGTCACGGGCACCCCCACACCCGCCTTCCTGCGGGCGTTGGGCTGAACCGCAGGGCAGCGGCCCGGCACCGTTTCTCAGACCCCCGCAAGGATCAGATCGGCCGCGCGATAGGCAAGCATCATGGTCGGCGCGTTGGTGTTGCCCGAGGTTATGTTGGGAAAGGCCGATGCGTCGACAACCCGCAAACCATCCACGCCAAACACCTTCAGCTGTGGATCCAGCACCGCCTGGCGCGGGTTGTCGCCCATCCGGCAGGTGCCCACGGGATGAAACACCGTGCTGGCACGGGCGCGGAAATCCGCCAGCAGATCGTCATCCGACATCTCGCGCGGATCGGGCCCCATCGGCTTGCCCAGCAGGCCGCGCAACGCGGGCGTGGCCAGTATCCGCGCGCTCAGCCGGGCGCCGGCGATCACAGCATCGGCATCGGCGCGGGTGCTCAGGGCCTCGGGGCGGATAACCGGCGCGTCCTGCGGCGCGGGGCCACCGATATCGATACGGCCCCGGCTGGTGGGGCGCGATGGCTGAAACCCGAGGATAACGCCGGGGAAGGGATCGGGCTGGATCACGGTGCGCGTGCCCTTTGGCGTGGTCGTATAGGTCACCGGATTGAAATAGAGCTGTTGATCGGGCCGGTTCAGGCCCGGATCCGAGCGGAAATACCCACCGCATTGATTGACCGACAACGCCAGTGGCCCGCGCCGCGCCAGACCATAGCGCAATGCCGCGCGCACCTTGCCCAACAAGGGGCGCAGATCGTTGTTCAGCGTGGGTTCGTTGGCGTGAAAGAAGTAGTCTATGCCAAGGTGGTCCTGAAGGTTTCCGCCCACGTGTTGCGCATCCAGCAGCGGTGCGATCCCATGCGCGCGCAGCACTTCCGCCGGACCGATGCCCGACAGTTGCAGCAAGCGCGGCGATGAAACGCTGCCGGCGGAGAGGATGATCTCGCGCGCCGCACGCGCCTGGTGGCGCGTGCCGCTTGCCAGAAACGACAGGCTGGTCGCGCGCCGGCCCTCGAAATGGATCCGTTCGGCCAGAACGCCGACCCGCAGCGTCAGGTTGCGCCGGCGCAAGGCCGGCCGCAGAAAGGCGCGCGCCGACGAATTGCGGCGTCCGCGGCGGGTGTTGATCCGGTAGGCCGCCGCCCCTTCCGCATGCGGGCCGTTGATGTCGTCGGTGACAGGAAGGCCGGCCTGCCCGGCGGCGGCGAAGAAATGCCGGTTCACCGGGTGGATCTGATCCGAAACGTCCTGAACATGGATCGGGCCGGCGCCATCGCATGTGCCATCGGGCGCCACGCGTGTCTCCAGTGCCGCATAGACCTGCGATACCGTGTCCCAGCCCCAGCCGGTCGCGCCCGCGTCGGCCCAGTCGTCGAAATCACCGGGCAGGCCGCGGGCATAGACCATCGCGTTGATGCTGCCCGATCCGCCAACCACCTTGCCGCGCGGCCAATAGCCGGATCGCCCGTCCAGACCCGGATCCGGGGCGGTCTGGTACTTCCAGTTAACGGCGGGGTCATGGAACATGCGCCCATAGCCCACTGGCAGGCTGATCCAGGGCGACCGGTCGCGCCCGCCCGCCTCGAGCAGCAGCACGCTGTGACGGCCCGAGGCGCTCAGCCTTTCGGCCAGCACACAGCCGGCCGATCCCGCGCCGACGATGATGTAGTCATAGTCCGTCATGTTCCGCGCCACCTGGTCCGCATCCGATGGCCGAAGCTACAGAACCGCCAGCGGCACGAAAAGCGCAGAAACGACGGCGCGGTCAGGGCGCGACAATCGGTTGCGCCTTCAGGTCGCTTTCCAACAACGGTGTTCCGGCAAAGACCGACCCCTCTTCGAACCAGCTGCGCGGTGCCGGCGCGCCCCATAGCGTCTGGCGTTGCGGATCCTTCAGATCCCATCGAATCGGCTCGAGGTCGGGGTCGACGGTCTGATAGTCCGAGCAATAGATCTCGGTCCTGTGCCCATCGCGGTCACGGATGTAGAGAAAGAAGGCGTTCGAGATGCCGTGCCGCCCCGGCCCGCGTTCGATATGCCCGACATATCCCGTGGTGGCCATCAGATCGAGCAGGTCGATGATGTTCAGCGGCGTCGGCACCCAGAACGCCAGATGATGCAGCCGCGGGCCGGTGCCATTGGTAAAGGCGATGTCATGCACCCCGCCCTTGCGGTGCATCCACGCCGCCCATGTGCGCCCGGTTTCGCCGTCGGCGGTGTATTCGGTCAGCCGAAACCCCATGTCGTTGTAGAATGCCACCGCCGCGTCGACGTCCGGGGAAAACAGGTTGAAATGGTCGATCCTGAGAGGTTTGACCCCGTGATACAGCCGGTATTTCTGATGGATCGGCGGCAGGCGTTCCATCGTCGCGTAAAACTCCAATGGCACCCCCCAGGGATCGCGCGTGGCCAGAACCCGCCCCATGAAGGGCCGTTCGGCCCAGGCCACCGGCAGGCCATGCGCCGCGAACCATGCGGCGGCCTTGTCGAGATTGGCCTCGTCCCAGACCTTGAACCCCAGAACACCCACCTCGGGCGTCGCGGCCAGGCTCAGGATCACGCTGTGGTGTCCGCGCTCCTCAAGACCGCGCAGGTAGATCCGGCTGCCGTCCTCATGGCTGACCTGAAGCCCCAGGGTGTCCACATAGAACGCGCGCGCCCAGCCCAGATCGGTGACGGCCAGTTCGACATGGCTGAGCCGGACGATATTGAACGCGGGGTAAAGATTTGCGGCCGGTATCGGCATGTCGGTCCTTTCTCAGACGCCCAGGCGCGGGATCGCATGTGCCCCGGTGGCAAAGGCCACGTTTTTCTGCTCCATGAAGAATTCGAACGACCAGTCGCCGCCGTCGCGCCCGATCCCGCTGGCCTTGACGCCGCCGAAGGGTGTTGGCAGATGGCGCACGTTTTCCGAGTTCACCCAGATCATCCCGGCCTGCATCGCATCGGAAACACGCATCGCGCGGCTCAGGTCGTTCGTCCACAGATACCCGGCCAGACCGTAATCGACATCGTTGGCCAGCGCCACGGCCTCGGCCTCGTCGGCAAAGGGGATGCTGGTTAGAACCGGGCCGAAGATCTCCTCTTGCGCGATGCGCATTGCGTTGGTGGCGCCGGTGAACAGCGTCGGCGCGACATACCATCCCGGCCCTTCGGCGCAGGTGCCACCCGCGGCAACATGCGCCCCTTCGGCGCGCGCCACGTCGAAGTATCCGCGCACCTTTTCATGGTGCACCCCGGCGATCAGCGGCCCGACCTCGGTCGCGGGGTCCAGCGGATGGCCCACCCGGATCCGGGCCACGCGTTCGGCCAGTTTCCGTTCGAAATCGGGGCGAATGCTGTCGTGCACCAGAAGCCGGCTGGACGAGGTGCAGCGTTCACCGTTCAGCGAATATATCATGAAGATCACCGCATCCAGGGCCCGGTCCAGATCGGCGTCGTCGAAGACGATCACCGGGTTCTTGCCGCCCAGTTCGAAATGCACGCGTTTGAGCGTATCCGCACCCTGTTTCATGATCTGTGTGCCGGTGCGGCTTTCGCCGACAAAGGCGATCGCGCGGATCGCGGGGTGTTCGGTCAGCGCGCGCCCGGCGTCCTCGCCCATGCCGTTGACGAGGTTCAAAACCCCGTCCGGCAGGCCCGCGTCACGGCAGATCTCGGCCAGGATCCGCGCGGTCAGCGGGCTGAGTTCGGCCGGTTTGTGCACCACGGTACAGCCGGCGGCCAGCGCCGGCGCGATCTTCCATGTCGACAGCATGAACGGCGTGTTCCATGGCGTGATCACGCCCACCGGCCCGATCGGGCTGCGGCCAGTTATGTTCATGTGGCCCGGTGAGGGCAGCGACTGGCCGTCGCGGGCAGCCGGCGCACGATCGGCGAAAAAGCGGAAGTTTTCGGCCCCGCGCAACGCCGCCTTGGCCATGAAGCGCAGCGGTTGGCCGCTGTCCCAGGATTCGCAGAGCGCGATCTCGTCGGCCCGCGCGACAATCGCATCGGCGATCCGGTGCAACAGCGCCTTGCGCTCTGCGCCCGGCAAAGCCGCCCAGGCCGGAAAGGCGGATGTGGCCGCGCGCGCGGCGGCGTCGATTTCGGCGGGTCCGCCACGGGCCACCGAGGCGATCAGGCTGCCATCGGCGGGTGCACGGGTTTCAAAGGTGTCGGGCCCGGCCACATCGGCACCGCCGATCATGTGGACGATCCCGTCGCGGGCAAACCGCGCAATATGGCCTTTCAGGCGCGTGATGTTCTCGTCCAGCGTGGTCATCGCATCTCCTCGGGCAGAAAACGGCGGATCGAACTGGCCTTGGGGCTTAGATCCGGATCGATATCGCGCATTTCCATCGACAGCATGAAAGGGTGGCGCGTCATATGCGCGGCGCAGAAGGCTTCGGCGGCGGCGAAAATGTGCTGCGTGGCGGCCTGCTTGGCGGCGTCGCTCCGCCCGCCGCGCAACCGCACGGATATATCGACAAACCCGTTCCCCGGAGCACCATCCGCGATCGACACATGGGTGCAGGCGGTGGCCCGCACCCGGATGCCGGCCATCGGGAAAACCCCGGTTTCGCCCGCCGCGCGGCGCAGCGCGTCACACAGCGCGGCCATGTCCAGCAGCGGTTCGAGGTTCGGCGAATAGTCGATCATTACATGCGGCATCGGCGGCATCCTCCGGCCCGACGTGTAATTGCCATGTTAACTAAGTTGACCCCGCCGGTCAATCCGCCACGCGCTTGCGCGGCGACGGCCGCGATTGCCGTGCCCATAGCCGGTCTTCTCAGGCTGCGCCAAAACCGTGCATCGCGCGGGCGGCAATGCCCGGTTGCCCGGCAACTGACCAGCCGCAATCGGTTTTCCCCAAAGATAACTTAACGTCGCAACTATGGTCTTGACAGGTTTTGAACCCCGGACCTACCGTTGAGTCACCTGCTGCTGTCTTGCTGGCGGTCTACGGTGCGCGGTCTTGGGGAAGGCGGCGCCTGCACCGCTCAATCACAAAGGTCTGCCTATGGCGTGGTTTCTCACGGTCGTGATTCTTCTGGTTCTGGCGGTTCTGGTGATCCTGTTCTTCAACAGGTATTACCGGAAGGCGACGCGTGAAATCAGCGTGGTCCGCACCGGTGCCGGCGGCCAGAAGGTAATACTGGATGGCGGCTGTGTCGCGCTGCCCTTCCTGCACAGGGTGGCCGAGGTCAACATGCGGACCTCGAAGCTCGAGATCGAGCGGCTGGGGCCCAAGTCGATCATCACCAAGGATCGCCTGCGCGTCGATATCGGGGCCGAATTCTACGTTCGCGTCGATGCCACGGTGAACGGCGTGGCCACGGCGGCGCAGGCGCTGGCGGGAAAATCGTTCCGGGCCGCCGATCTGGAGGAGGTTCTGGAGGGCAAGCTGGTGGATGCGATGCTGTCGGTGGCAGCGCGCTACACGATGGACGAATTGCAAGACAACCGCGCCGGATACGTCCGCGAGGTCAGCGAGATCCTGGCGCCCAACCTTGCGCTGAACGGTCTGATGCTGGAATCCGTGTCGCTGACCCGGATGGACCAGACCCCGTTTCACGCGCTCGACGAAAACAACGCCTTCAACGCGCTGGGGATGCGGCGCCTGGCCGAAATCATCGCCGTCAACAAGAAAGAGCGCGCGGTGATCGAGGCCGATGCCGATGTTTCGGTACGCCAGAGCCAGTTGGACGCGACCAAGCGCAAACTGACGATCAGCCGCGAAGAAGAAGAGGCGATGATCGCCCAGCAACGCGAGATCGAGGTCGCGCGGGCCCGGTCGTCGGCGGAAACCGCCGAAGAACAGGCCACATCCGAACAGCGCCGCGAGGCGGCGCGTATTGCGCGCGAACGTGAAGTGCGTCTTTCGGAAATCGCGCGTGATACGGAACTGCGCCGCAAGGCCCTGGAATCCGAACTGAATTCGGCACTGGTGAAATCCGAAAACGCCGTGACGATGGCCGCGAAAAAGGCCAAGGTGGCCGAGGCCGAGGCCGCCGCCATCGCCGCCCGCACCGCCGAGGCCGAAGCCGAGGAGCGTGTGCAGACGGTGCGCGAAACCGCCCAGGCAGAACGTGAGAAACTGCTGGCGCTGATCCGTGCGGCGGAGAAGGCCGAAGTCGACGATACCCGCGTGCGCTCGGAAGCGGGTACAATCGTGTCGATGGCCGAGGCCGAAGCCCGCGCCACCACAGATCGCGCGAAAGCCACGCGCGACCGCCTGATCGCCGAAGCCGAAGGCCGCGCCCAGATCATCGCCGCCGAAAACGCCCAGAGCCCGGAACTGATCGCCATGAAGCTGGACGAGGCCCGCCTGCGCGCCCTGCCCGAGATCGTGGAACGGATGGTCAAACCCGCCGAAAAGATCGAATCGATCCGCATCAACCACATGACCGGCTTTGCCGGAGGTGGCGGTGGCGGCGAAGGCGGCGGCGACAAGTCCACCGTGAACCAGGTTGTCGATTCGGTGCTGGGCATGGCGCTGCAATTGCCCGCCGTGCAGAAGCTGGGCGAAGAGGTGGGCATGAACATCGGCGGAGGGCTGAAAGGCATTTCCGCCCCACTGAACGGCAAGACAACCGGGAGCAACCCGGACACCGCCGCGGATGATAAAACGTCCGCAGACAAGACATGACGCGCGCCGCGTGTCGCCAACACCCCGACAGGAGATCACCGACATGAGTTTTTCCCGCAGACAGTTTGTTATCGGCAGCAGCGCGCTGGCGCTGGCGGCTCCGGCCACGGTCGGTCGCGCACAAAGCGACGCGATCAAGTTCGCCTCGATCCTGGACCTGTCCGGGGGGCTCGACATCTACGGCGCGCCGATGGCTGAAACCACGAAGCTGGCCATCGAGGACATCAACGCCACCGGCGGCCTGCTGGGCCGCGAGGTCGAGCTGACGATGTACGACGCCCAGTCGACGATCCAGTTCTATACACAATACGCCACCCAGGCCGCCGCCGGCGACCGCGCCCACACCGTGCACGCCGGCATCACGTCGGCCTCGCGCGAGGCGATCCGCCCGACCCTGTCGCGCTTCCAGACGCTGTATTTCTACAACGTCCAGTATGAAGGCGGGGTTTGCGACTATAACAACTTCTGCACCGGATCGACCCCGGCCCAGACCGTCGCCAAGGTGGTGCCCTACGCGATGGAGAAATGGGGCAAGAAGGTCTATATCGTCGCGGCCGATTACAACTATGGCCAGATCACCGCGCAATGGATGCAGAAGTTCGTGGCCGAAAACGGCGGCGAGACGCTGGATGTCGAATTCTTCCCGCTCGACGTGACGAACTTCGGCCCGACCATCAACAAGATCCAGACCGCCAAGCCCGATTTCGTGATATCGGCGCTGGTGGGCGGCTCGCATGTGTCGTTCTACCGTCAGTATGCCGCCGCCGGCATGAACGCGGAAATCCCGATCGCATCGACAACCTTCGGCGTCGGCAACGAGCAAAAGCTGATCTCGGCCGAGGAAGGCAACGGAATTCTCGCCTCCTACGGTTATTTCGAAGGGGCCGACAACCCGGTGAACACGGCATTCCTCGAGCGTCTGAAGGCCAAGCTTGGCGATGACGCGCCGGTGATGAACGAACTGGCGATCCGTTCGTACGAGGGGGCGATGCTCTGGGCCGAAGCGGTCAAGGCCGCCGGCACACCCGACCGTGGGCCGGTGATCGAGGCGCTGCGCTCGGGTCTCAGCTATGATGGCCCGTCCGGCGCGGTCACAATCGACCCGCAGACCAACCACTGCAACATGAACGTCTATATCGGCGAGTTGCAGGATCAGGAGTGGACGATCGTCGAAAGCTACGACAACCAGCCGCCCGCCGACACGGCGCTGGTGTGCGATCTGAACGCCAATCCGAACCAGTCGACGTTCCTGTTCGAAAACGGCCTTGCGGCCGCCGGCATCGACTGATCCGGGCCTTGCCGCGGCCCGGTACCTGACCGGCGGGCCGCGGCCTTCGCACCGCAACCCCATTCTCATCACGAGGAGCGCGCGCCTTGGACCTTGTCGTCGCCGTCCTGTTTCAGCTGATCTATGGCATCGCGAACCTTGCGCTGATCTCGCTGGGGCTGGCGATCATTTTCGGGATGATGCGGGTGATCAACCTCGCGCATGGCGAATTCCTGATGCTGGGTGGCTATACTGTCGTGGTCGCCACCAACGCGGGCGTCAACATATGGTTCGCCATGCTGATCCTTGCACCGCTGGTGGTGGGGTTGATCGGGGTGATCGTCGAACGCCTGCTGATCCGCTGGCTCTACGGGCGCATGGTTGATACGCTTCTGGCCACCTGGGGGCTGTCGCTGTTGCTGATCGGGCTGGTCACGTCGATTTTCGGCGCGTCCACCGGCACGACCGTTTCGCCGCCCTTGGGCACGATCCGTATCGGCGACTATTCGGCCTCGGGGTATGAGCTGTTCCTGATCGGCGTCACGCTGGTGCTGTTCGCGGCGGTCTACGCGACGCTGAAGCTGACCAAGCTGGGGCTGGTGGCGCGCGGCACCATGCAGAACGCCGAGATGTCATCGGCCCTGGGCGTTTCGACCAACCGGATCTACATGATCACCTTCGGTCTGGGCGCGGCGGTGTCGGGCCTGGCGGGTGGTCTGCTGGCGCCGATGACAGGCGTTCTGCCAACCATCGGCGCGACCTATATCGCCAAGGCTTTCATCACTGTGATCTCGGGCGGTGCCTCGATCCTGGCCGGCACTGCCGCGGGATCTGTTCTGCTGGGCGGGGTGAACGGCATCTTCGCATTCCTCACCGGCCCGACCTTCGGCGAGGTCGCCCTTCTGGTGGCGGCGATTATCCTGCTGCGCCTGCTGCCCACCGGCATCACCGGCCGCTTTTTCCGAAAGTCGATCTGATGGGCGGAAGTACATTGCGCAACATGCGTCCGGTGATCGTTTTCGCGGTGCTTGGCCTGCTGTTCATGTTCATCGCGCCGCAGGTTCTGCAACTTTTCACGATCATCAACCTGACCACGGCCATCGCGCTGGCGGTGCTTGCGCTCAGCCTGGCGCTGGTCTGGGGGTTCGGCGGGATCCTCTGTTTCGGACAGGTGGCGTTTTTCGGCCTCGGCGCCTATGCCTATACCATCGGCGCGATCAATTTCGGCGGGTCCACCTGGGCGATCCTGGTCGCGGTGATGGTCGCATCGGCCTTTGCCGCGATCCTTGGGTATTTCATGTTCTTCGGGCGGGTCAGCGATGTTTACCTGGGCGTGATCACCCTGACCGTCACGCTTATCCTGTTTTCGCTGATCCGCCGGACATCGGGGCCGGAATACAAGATCGGCAATGCCCTTCTGGGTGGGTTCAACGGGGTGACATCGCCGCCCTTGAATCTGCCCTGGGACACCCGCGCCTTTCTGTTCCCGGAACAGGTTTTCTATGTGGCGATGGCCGCGCTGATCCTGTGCTATGTCTTTGCCGGCTGGCTGGTGAACACCCATTTCGGCCGGGTTTGCGTGGGGATCCGCGAGAACGAACTGCGCGCCGAATTGCTGGGCTATGACACGCGGCTTTACAAGCTGGGGATCTTCACCGTCGGGGCCGGCATCGCGGCGGTGGGCGGCGTCTTGTTCTGCAATGGCGTGGGCCGGATCACGCCGGATGTGTTCAACCTCTATAATGCCGCCCTCACGATCATCTGGGTGATCGTCGGCGGGCGCGGCACATTGATCGGGCCGATCGCCGCGACCTTCGGTCTGTTCTACCTGACATCGGCGCTGGGCGGGCAGAGCGTTCTGAACAACAACCTGGTGTTGGGGGTCATCCTGATCTTCTTCGTTCTTCTGGTGCCCAAGGGCATCGCGCCGACGCTGGTCGATTGGGTGGAGGCGCGTCGTCGTCCCAAACGATCGGCCCGCGGGCGCCGCCGCCGCAACGGGGCGGACCGGGCATGAGCCGCAAGCGCCGGGGCGAGGTTGTCGTCGAAACCCGCGGACTGTCGATGCATTTTGGCGGTGTGCGTGCGGTGGACCAGGTGGATTTCACGCTGGAAGACCGTGAGCTGCGCTGTCTGATCGGTCCCAACGGGGCCGGCAAATCGACCTTTTTCAAGTGCCTCACCGGGCAGCTGACCCCTTCGGCCGGCGATGTGATGATCCGCGGCCTGGACCTGACGGGGGCGGAACCGCACGAGGTGGCCGCGCAGGGCGTCGGCATAAAGACCCAGGTGCCCAACGTGTTCGACGGGCTCAGCGTCGAGGAGAACATATGGCTGTCTGCGCGCAGATGGCATGGCGGGGCGCGCGCGCGGGTGCTGGTGTCGGAGACGATCGAACGGCTGCGGCTGGGCGATATCCGGCGCGCGGCGGTGGGGCGTCTGGCCCATGGACAGCGCCAGTGGGTCGAACTGGGCATGGTCGTCGCCGCCGAACCCTGGCTGGTGCTGCTTGACGAACCGGCCGCCGGCATGACCCATGAGGAAACCGCCCGCACCGCCGAGTTGATCGAGGAGATCAACACCACCTCGGCGCTGATCGTGGTGGAACACGACATGCAGTTCATCCGCATGATCTCGCGGAAGGTGACGCTGTTTCACGAAGGCCGCATATTGATGGAAGACACGATGGAGGCGATTTCGGCCAACCGGCAGGCGCGCGAAGTCTATCTGGGGAGCCAGGCATGAGCGGGCTGCTGAATGTGCGCGGGCTGCGCGCCGGATATGGCCGGGTGCCGGTTCTGCATGGCATCGATCTCGAGGTGGACGAAGGCGAAATCCTTGGTGTGCTCGGGCACAACGGCATGGGCAAAAGCACGCTGCTGAAGACGTTGATGGGGATCGTTCCCGCCACCGCAGGCACCATGACGTTCGACGGCATCGACCTGACCGGCACCCGTTCGTCGGGGCGCGCGCGGCTGGGCATCGGGTATGTTCCGCAAGGCCGGGGCATCTTTCCCAACCTGTCGGTGCGTGACAACCTGCGCATGGGCGTGGCCGCGCACCAGATCGACGAAGAAGACGCGATGGATCGCGTTCTGGCCGATTTCCCGCGGCTTGACCGGCTGATGGACCGTGACGGCGGCGCGCTGTCGGGCGGCGAGCAACAGCTTCTGGCGTTGGCGCGGTGCCTGATCGCCGAACCGGACCTGGTGCTGCTGGACGAACCCACCGAAGGCATCCAGCCTTCGATCATCGACGAAATCGTGGCGCTGCTGAAGGATCTGAACAAAAGGCGCGGCATCGCCATCGTTCTCGTGGAACAGAGCCTCGATTTCATCACCGCCCTGTCCGACAGGGTTCTGTTGATCCAGAAGGGCACGATCACCGGCGAGGTGTCGGGTTCGGAGGCGGCCGATCCCGCCCTGATCGAGGAATTCACCGGGCTGGGGGCCAAGGGCGGCGGCGCCGCCGCAACCCGCCGCAAACCCGCACCGGCCGGCACCGCGCGCCCTGCCCCGGCCAATGCCCCCCGCACGACGGCCCCGTCCGGCGGCGCCAGCACACCGCTTGCAGAAAGGATGTCCTACATGACCGTCCAACGCCCCACCCACAGCCAGATGAAGGCCGTGGTCGAAGAACTGGGCATGCATATGTCCGATGCCCGCGTGCAGGAATTCCTGGATGTGATGCAGGGCACACTGGACGCTTACGACGTGGTCGACAGCCTGCCCGATTTCCTTCCGCCGGTGCTCTATCCGCGCACATCGGGCTATCGGCCCACGCCCGAGGAAAACCCGATGAACGCGTGGTACGTCAAGACCGAGATCAAGGGCGCGCCGCGTGGACCGCTTCTGGGCAAGACGGTCGCGATCAAGGACAACGTCTGCGTCGCCGGCGTGCCTATGATGAATGGCGCCTCGACGCTCAAGGGATACACACCCGACCTGGATGCCACCGTGGTCACGCGCCTGCTGGAAGCGGGCGCGACCATTCACGGCAAGGCCCATTGCGAATACTTCTGCCTGTCGGGTTCGTCGCACACCAACGCCACCGGCCCGGTGCACAACCCCCATCGCCACGGCTATTCGGCGGGCGGATCTTCATCGGGATCGGGCGCATTGGTGGGTGCCGGGCTGATCGACATGGCCATCGGCGGCGATCAGGGCGGATCGATCCGGATGCCCGCATCGTTCTGCGGCTGCTACGGGATGAAGCCCACGCACGGCCTTGTGCCCTATTCCGGGGCGATGCCGATCGAGAACACGATCGACCACCTCGGCCCGATGACCGGCAACGTGATGGACAACGCGCTGATGCTCGAGGTGCTGGCCGGACCCGATGGCATGGATCCGCGGCAGTACGACGTGCGCACCGATCGCTATACCGCCGCTGTCAGCCGCGGTGTTTCGGGACTTAGGATCGGGGTGATCAAGGAGGGCTATGGCCATACCGGCGCCGAGGACGACGTCAACGAAAAGGTGCGCGCCGCTGCAGACACCTTCCGCCGGCTGGGCGCCACGGTCGACGAGATCTCGGTGCCCTGGCACCTGCACGGCACGGCGATCTGGACGCCCATCGCGCTTGAGGGGCTGACCCAGCAGATGATGCTGGGCAATGGCTTCGGCACCGGTTGGGAGGGGCTCTATACCACCTCGCTGCTCGAATATCATTCGAACTGGACCACCCGCGCCGACGAACTGAGCGACACGCTGAAGATTTCGATGCTGGTGGGCAAATACCATCTCAAACACACGCGCGGCCGCTATTACGCCAAGGCCCAGAACCTCAGCCGGCAGTTGAAGGAGGAATACAACAAGGTGTTCGCCTCGTACGACCTGCTGATGACACCGACAACGCCGATGAAGGCCACGCCCCTGCCGCCGCCCGATGCCACGCTGGACCTGTGGTGCCAGCGCGCCTTCGAACTGCTACCCAACACCGCACCTTTCGATGTGACCGGGCACCCCGCCATGTCGGTGCCCTGCGGCATGTCCGACGGTCTTCCCGTGGGGCTTCAGATCATCGGACGGCGCTACGAGGAAAGCACGATCTACCGCGCCGCCGGTGCCTTTGAAAAGGCGGGCAACTGGCGCGACATGTAGCGCGCGATCACAGCTGCACGCCCTTGGTCAACGCCCCGTCGATGACAAGGTTCGTGCCGCTGGTGAAACTCGATGCCGGGCTGGACAGAAACACGATGCCGCGGGCGATCTCTTCGGGGCGCGCCATACGGCCCATAGGGTTCATCGCCAGGGCGCCCGCGAAAGTCTCGGGACTGTTGGTTTCGATGGATTGCCACACACCGCCAGGGAAATAGGTGTTTCCCGGTGACACCGTGTTGGCACGGATGCCGCGCGGCGCCAGACGCACCGCCAGCCCCTGGGCGTAGTGCACCAGCGCCGCCTTGAAGGCGCCATAGGCCGGTCCGGTAAAATCGATCTCGCGGCCGGAAACCGACGAAACCAGCGTGATCGCGCCGGCATCCGATTTTTCCAGCCAGGGCAGCGCAGCCTCGACCAATCCGACCGAATGCATCATGTCGACCTCGAAACCGGCCTGCCATGCGGCCGCATCGTCGCCGACCGCCAGCGCCGAGACATTCGCCACCACGATGTCGACACCGCCGAGCGCGGCGGCGCTGTCGTTGACCCAGGACCGCAGCGCATGGGCCTGCCGCACGTCCAGCCCGCGCCCCAGCGCGGTAACGCCGCTGCGGCGCAACACTTCGACAGTTTCACTGACGCCGCTGCTGTCGCGCGCGCAAACCGCCACATGCGCGCCCTCCTCGGCAAAGATTTCGGCACAACGTCGGCCGATCCCCTTGGTGCCGCCGGTCACCAATACCTTGCGGCCCGTCAATCCCAGATCCATGCGGTTTCCTTTTCTGCTGTCGCTGCAGGATGCTGCGCCGTGCCGGGGATCGTGTCAACGCACCGCGCCGCGCGTTGACTTTTGCCGTCGCGGCGCGAAAGCTGAAAACGGACAACACGGGCGGAGAAGGCGGCGGATGGCGGAACACGGACAGGTTGCGGGCATCGACGTGGGCGGCACCTTCACCGACCTCTTGCACCTGGATCCGGCAACCGGCGCGGTGCGGCTGTCCAAGGTGCCGACGACCGTCGACAACCAGGCCGCCGGGGTAATGGCCGCCCTCGCCGCGGCAGGCACGGATCTGGCGCGGCTGGCACTGATCGTGCATGGCACCACGACCACCACCAACGCGGTTCTCGAACGCAAGCTGAGCCGCACCGGCCTGATCACAACCCGCGGTTTCCGCGATATTCTGGAACTGGGCCGCCGCACCCGGCCGCGCGCCTACGGGATGACCGGCACGTTCACACCGCTGATCCCGCGCCAACTGCGGCTGGAGGTGCCCGAGCGGATGGACGCGGAAGGCCGTGTTGTCGTCCCGCTCGACCTTGCGGCCGTGCGCGAGGCCGCCGAAACGCTGCGCGCGGCGGGATGTGAGGCGGTGGTGATCCATTTCCTGCACGCCTACGCGAACCCAGACCACGAGCGCCAGGCCGCCGAAACGGTGGCCGAGGTCTGGCCCAACGATCACATCACCATGGGCCATGCCATCCTGTCGGAATCGCGCGAATTCGAACGCGGCGTGACCGCTGCGGTCAATGCCAGCGTCCAGCCCATCCTCGACCGTTATCTGTCGCGTCTGCGGTCCGATCTGGCGGCCGGCGGCTACCCTGGCGACGTTCTGGTGATGACAGGCAACGGCGGCATGGTGTCTTCGGCCCGCGTGGCCGCCGAAGCGGCGAAAACCGTGATGTCGGGGCCGGCCTCGGGCGTGATGGCGGCTGCCTGTACCGGGCGGGCATCGGGCCTGACCAACCTGATCACGTACGACATGGGCGGCACCTCGACCGATGTGGCCCTGATCCGCGACGCGGAACCGGCGGTGTCGTCGGAAACCGAGATCGAATACGCCATGCCGATCCATGTGCCGATGGTGGATGTGCGCACCGTTGGCGCCGGTGGCGGTTCGATCGCGCGGGTGGACAGCGCGGGGTTGCTGCGGATCGGCCCCGACAGCGCCGGCGCCTTGCCCGGCCCGATCTGCTATGGCCATGGCGGAACCGATCCGACGATATCCGACGCAAACCTGTTGCTGGGGCGGCTGAACCCGGATGCTCTGGGCGTTCCCGGTGGCGTGGATACGGCGGCGGTCGCGGCGGTGTTCGCGCAACGGCTGGGCGCGCCACTGGGCCTTGATCCGGTCGGCGCGGCGGCCGCGGTGATCCGCGTGGCAAACACGGTCATGGCCGGGGCGGTGCGCATGGTTTCGGTGTCTCTGGGCGCGGACCCGCGTGATTTCGCGCTGTTCGCCTTCGGTGGCGCCGGGCCCTTGCATGCCGCGGCCCTGGCGGCCGAACTGGGCATACCGCGCGTTCTGGTGCCCGCACGGCCCGGCATCACCAATGCGCTGGGCTGCATGGTGGCCGACCTGCGCCACGATTTCGTGCAGACCGTCAACACCCCTGTTGACGATCTTCCCGCCGAAAGACTGTCCGAGATCTTTGCCATGCAGCGTACTGCCGGTGAGGCCATGATCGCCGCCGAACCCGTCAGCCTGCGCGGCCTGCGCCACATGTACAGCCTCGACATGCAGTTCGCTGGCCAGACGCATCTGCTGCGCGTGCCGCTGCCGGATCCGGGCGTCGATCGGGCCATGGTCCGTCGCCTGTTCGAAACCGCGTATCGTGATCGCTTTCGCGTCGATCTCAGCGAAATCCGCGCCCAAGTGGTGAACGCGAACTGTTCGGTGATCGGCATTCGCCCGCCGCTGGACCTGTCTACGCTGATCGATCCGGCCGGGCGCCGCAACACGCTGGCCGATGCCATGATCGGCGAACGGCCTGTGTTCTTCGACACCGGCTGGCACCGGACACCGGTGTACCGGCGCGAACATCTGCCCACAGACGTGGCATTGACCGGGCCCGCCGTTATCGAACAGATGGATACGACAACCCTCGTGCCGCCGGGATGCCGCGCCTGGGGGGACGCGATCGGCAACATCGTCATCGACGTGACCGGCGGTGCCGCATGACGCCGGATCCGATCACCCTTTCGGTCATTCAGGCCCGACTGCAACAGGTTTGCGATGAAATGGATCTCAGTTTTTCGCGGGCTGCGTTTTCTCCCGTGATTGCCGAGGCGAACGACCGGTCCGACGGAATATACGATGCGCGCGACGGGGCGCTTATCGCGCAGGGCGAAGGCGGGTTGCCGGTGTTTGTCGGCACGATGCAACATTCGACCAGGATACTGATCGAGATGATTGCGGACGGCCGGGCCGCGGCGCCCCAGGACGGCGATATCTATATCGTCAACGATCCCTACCTCGGCGGCACGCATCTGATGGACGTGCGATTTGCCATGCCATTCTACCGCGATGGCGCGATCTTTTGCTGGCTTTCCAACACCGGGCACTGGCCCGATACCGGCGGTGCCGTGCCGGGCGGATTTTCGGCTTCGGCCACCGAAGTCGAACAGGAAGGCCTGCGTCTGCCCCCGGTGCGATTGTTCAAGCGCGGCGCCCTCGATCCCGAGATCTACGGCATCATCTGCTCGAACATCCGGGTCGCCGATCAGCGAATCGGCGATGTCAAGGCGCAGGCCGCCGCGCTGCTGGTTGGTGCCGAAAGGCTGTCGCAGGTGCTCGACCGCTACGGCGATTCGGTTGTCCGCGCCGCCATCGCCGAACTGCGCAGCCGGGCGGCGCAGCAGATGCGCAGCCTGATCGCCGGCATTCCGCCCGGTCGGTTCGACGCGGTTGCCTGGATCGACAGCGACGGCGTCGTCGATGCACCGCTGGCGATCCGACTGTCGGTGTGTCGTCAGGGCAGCGACCTTCACTTCGACTTCACCGGCTCTGCTGCGCCCTGCGCGGGCCCGATGAATTCGGTCCGCGCCACAACGCTCAGTTCGGTCTACCTGGCGATCCGCCATGTGTTTCCCGATGTACCCATGAGCGCGGGCGCATTCGAGCCGCTGCATGTAACCGGCATCGAAGGCACCTTTCTGGACGCAAAATACCCCAGGCCCGTGTCGGGATGTGCCGCCGAAGTGTCCCAGCGAATTGCCGAGGCGGTGTTCGCCGCATTGGTTCAGGCCCTGCCCGACCGCGTCACCGCGGCACCCGCGGGCACCAGCGGCAACCTGGCCCTCGGCGGCAGCGATCCCGCGCGGGGCCGGGATTTCGTGATGTATCAACTCTCCGGTGGCGGTTACGGCGGGCACGCGCAGGGTGATGGTCTCAGCAACGGTTGTTCGACCATCGGTATCTCCAAGGCGCCGCCGGTCGAGATCATGGAACAGGGGTTTCCCGTGCTCTACCGGCATTATGCCCTGCGCGAAGGATCGGGGGGCGCCGGACGGCTTCGCGGTGGTTTTGGTCTGGACTACGAAGTGGAATTGCGGCGCGGCGATGCAAGGGCCAGTTTCGTGATGGACCACGGCAGGTACGGGCCGCAAGGCGTCCTCGGAGGGGCGGATGGCGCGCGCAACCAGGTACACGTCTGGCAGGACGGCCGATTGCACCGGCCGCTCCATCTGTCCAAGGAACAGGGCATCGCCCTGACCGCGGGTGACAGAATACGCGTGCGCACACCGGGAGGCGGCGGTTTCGGCGATCCACTTCAGCGCGCTTCGCATGCCGTGGCGCGCGATGTGGATGCCGGATACTACACGGCAGAAGCGGCGCGGGACAGCTTCGGTGTTGTCCTCGGCCCGCAGACTCCGAGAACCGTGGATGTCCCGGCGACGGTCGCGCTGCGCGCGCGCTTGCGAAACAGCCGCGATGCGGCGGATTGATCCCACTGCGATCGGCGTGCGCGGCATTGGCCCGGTTGCAACCACAGCACGGGGCATGAACGAGCTGTACATGTGGATCGGGCCCCACCGCCGGTTTATGCCCGTAGATCGAAACACCCACGTTCCTGGACCAAAGAACCATAGGTTTTTCATCGGGCCCCGCATCGGCTAGGCCACCCTTTGCTCCGCCGGGTGGGGCGCTGGCGCTTCGGCGCTTTCGCCGGCCTGGCCGGCCAGACGGAACCGCGCGATCAGATCGGCCAGGCGCTCTGCCTCGGTGTTGAGCGCCTGCGTGGCCGATGCGGATTCGGCCACCATCGCCGCGTTCCGCTGGGTCATCTGGTCGAGATGGTTCACCCCGGTGTTGATCTGGGCGAGACCGGCAGCTTGCTCGGCCGAACCGCTGGCAATATCTTTCATACGCACTGAAATCAGGTTCACACGTTCAACGATTCCGGCCAGCGCGGTGCCCGTTCGGGCAACAAGATCGACACCGCGTCCAACCTGTGCCGCGCTGCCGTTGATCAGCGTCTTGATCTCCTTGGCGGCGTCGGACGATCGCTGGGCGAGCGCCCGCACCTCGGACGCGACCACGGCGAAACCGCGCCCCGCATCCCCCGCGCGGGCCGCCTCGACACCGGCATTCAGGGCCAGAAGATTGGTCTGGAATGCGATATCATCGATCACCGCGACGATCGTGCTGATCTGCCGCGACGATTCCTCGATCTGGCGCATCGCATCCACCGCATCCTTGACGACTTTTTCGCTCTGATCGGCATCCTCGCGCGCTTCTTCGATGGTGGTTTCCACCGCCTGCGTGCCGGCCGAGGCGGAACGGACGCTTTCGGTCAGTTCGGCAATGGCTGCCGCGGTTTGTTCCAGCGTCGCTGCCTGGGTTTCGGTGCGCCGGGCAAGATCCGCGGATTGCGCGGTGATGCCACCGGCCTCGCCGCGAATGTCACGCGCTGCCTGACGCACCCGGCACAGCATGTCGTTCAGCCCGTCGACCGTTGCGTTCAGGTCGCTTTTCAGCTGTGCGTATTCATCCGGAAACGCGGCGTCCACCGTCCGCGAGAGATCGCCAGACGACAACGCGCGCAATCCTTCGCTGAGTTTTCCAACGACGAACAGCTGGTCTTCGGCCGCCCGCATCCGGCGATCCTCGGCACTGCGCGCGGTTTTCAAAGCGTCCAGCATCGCCGAAAGATCCCGCGCGATCCGCCCGATTTCGTCGCCGCGCTGCGCGCAGGGGACATCCATGTCGAGTTCGGCGCAAGCCACGCGCGACATGGTAGAGCCGACATCGCGCAATGGCCGGATCAGCATCCGCCACAGGGCGATCCCGGCCAGGATCAGCGCAACCAGCAGAACACCCCCCGCGATCAGGGCGATCGTCAGCTGTTTGCCAAGGATGGCGGCGCGGGTGATCGCATCGGACACCGACATGGCCACGGCACCGACCGGGGTGCCGCCGTCGCCGAAATAGACCGGATAGGCGAAATCGAACCCTTCGGTTGCGCGCGCCGGTGCCGATGCCCGAAACGCGGCCTGTGCCAGCGTCTGCAGCCCCGCCGATTTGGTACCCGCGTCTTCGCCGGCCTGCGCGACGATGGCTCCGGCGGCATCGGTCACCAGGGCCGACACAACCGTGCCATCGTCGGCGGCCAGCAACACCCCGAGTTCGTCCAGAACACCGTCAACTTTGCCAAAGCGCACGAAACCGCCAAGGTTCTGGGCGGCATTGCCGATCCGCAATTCCGCCAGTGCGATCATGCCGTCGGACATGGTGCGCACGGTCAATGCGTTGGTCTGCACGCTGATCAGGGCGGACACCAGCAACGAAACAGCGCCGATCAGCACCATGCATTTGCCAAATACCGAGGCGAGCGCGGTGCGCAGCCGACCGGCGGAGGGTTCGGGGGAGGGGCGGATGTCAGTCATCCCGGCTCACATCAGGTCCTGGATGTCTACACCCACGGTCATGGCGCCCAGCGCTTCGGCGGTGGCCGGGTCGGTCAGGGTGAACGAGATCTGGCCCTGGAATGTCTGGGTCGACTCGTCGAGTTCCACATCGCTGAAGTGAACGGCACCCGGCCCCACGGCATAGGTTTCGCTGTGTTTGGCCTCGTCGCCCTGCCACATGTCCGATGTCACACCCGAAACCGCCACGTTCATGCCCTGCGCATCCATCAGGATGATTTCGGTGATGGTGCCGCCGGCCGCCTCGACGATGCTTCGCAACCTGTCGGCTGCGGGGTTTTGCAGCACGGGCGAAATGGTGGGCGTGGATGCCGCGCCCACTTCGGCGCGCCAGCTTTTGTCGAGACGATCTATCGTGGCCTGATCGTAGCCAGCGGTGGCCGCATTGCTGCTGCGCAGCGCCTGCACGAACAGCGGGTCGCCGGACCAGCCTGCGATCTGGTCGCGCAGATAGGTTTCCATCATCGGGACGAATTCGTTGGCCGAAGCCGTCGTGCCACAAAGCAGGAGGGCGAGGCCCACCGATTTCAGTTTCATCCGGTTGCTTCCTTGTGCTGAAGCGCGGGACCGGATCGCGGCCCGGCGCGGTTGTAACGCTCCGGACGCTAGGCGCAAATCATTGACGCGCCGTAAATGGCAGCGGCCCGCCGGGCCGCCACCTGCCTAAAACTGGAGCGATGCGCCGCAGCGCCGCAACAACCGGCCGGCGCCCGAAACCCGGCGCCGGCCCTTGCACAGGATCCGCGTGCCTAGACCGACACGCCCATCGGCAGGTGCCGCTTGCGCACGCCACGCGCCGCGAAGACCGCGTTGGCGATGGCCGGAGCAACCGGCGGCACGCCGGGTTCGCCCACCCCGGTGGAATGCACCGAGAACGGATGCGGCACGATATGCGTGACCACATTGGCCGGGAAGTTGGTCGAACGTACCACGTCGTAATCGTAGAAGTTCGCCTGTTGCACCGCCCCGTTCGCATGGGTGATCGACGAATGCTGCGCCAGGGTCATGCCCATCACGGCAGCCCCCTGCATCTGGCTTTCGATGCGTTCGGGATTGGCCGCATATCCGCAATCGATGGCCAGGTGCATCTCGGGCACCGTCACCTGCCCGTCGACCAGCCGCACGCGCGCGGCACAGGCCACATAGGACACGAAACTGCGGTGCACCGACAGGCCGATCCCTTCGCCTTCGGGCAAGGCCGCGCCATAGCCGATGCCGTCGGCCGCAAGGTTCAGCACATGCGCCAGGCGCCCGGTTTCGATCGGGAACTCGGCGTAGGTTTCGCCGTAGTCCCAGAAGTTTTCGGGATAGCCTTCGGCGGCCGGATCGACGGTGCGCGGCGCGCCGATCAGTTCCAGCCACATGCTGCGCTCGTCCTTGCCCAGCTCATGCGCCAGTTCCCCGACAAATGACCCGATCGCCCAGGCCCGCGGGATGTTCGACACCGCCCGGAACCATCCCACGCGGGTATGCGCCAGCGCCGCGCCGTTGTCGCACAGCACATTGGGGATGGCGAAGGGCATGTCCACGTGGCCCATTCCGGTTTCGATAAAGAACTGCTGGCCGCTGTCGGGCGCGAAGGTCGACAGGATCGACGGCGCGACGGATGTGTGTTTCCACCCGGTCACCTTGCCGGCATCGTCCATCGACACCGCGATGCGCTCGGCCGAGGCGGTGTGGTAGAACGAATGACGGATGTCGTCCTCGCGCGTCCATTGCACCCGCACCGGCGCGCCCACCTCACGCGACAGAAGCGCCGCCTCGGTGACGAAATCGGCCTTTGACTTGCGGCCGAACCCGCCGCCCAGAAGCGTCACGTTGACCCGCACGTCGGCCGGGTCCATGCCCAGCGCATCGGCGGTATCGGTCCGCGTGGTATAGGGGCTCTGGACCGGGGCCCAGATCTCGAGGCCCTCAGCCGTGTAGTTGGCAAGGGCAACGGGCGGCTCCATCGGGGCATGCGCCATGTGATCCTGGGTATAGGTCCGCGCAAAGGTCCGCGCCGCGCCGGCGAATGCGGCATCGGGATCGCCCTGACGGCGCAGCACAGCGCCGCCGGGCCGTTCCGCCGTCGCCACCATTTCGGCCATGAAGGCCTTGGAATCGTACCCTGCGTGCGGCCCGCCTTCCCATTCGATGACAAGTGCATCGCGCCCCTGCAGCGCGGCATAGGTGTTGTCGGCCACAACCGCGATCCCGCCCAGCGGCGCGAATTTCGCCGGAATGTTGGAATAGGGCAGCTCGTGCACCGCCACAACGCCCGGCACCGCCAGCGCCGCGCCGGCATCGAACGAAACCGCCTTGCCGCCCACCACCGGGGGCCGCGCCACCACCGCGAACTTCATCCCCGGCAGGGCCACATCGGCGCCATAGACAGCCTTGCCCGTCGTGATGTCATGCAGATCGGTGATCTGCACCTCGCCCTTGCCGATATAGCGGAACTCGGCCTCGGTCTTGTAGGCGATTTCCTCATGGGTCGGCACCGGCAGAGCCATCGCCGCCTCGGCCAGCGCGCCAAACCCAAGGGTCTTGCCGCTTGCATGGATGGCACTGTGGTTTTCCACGCGCACCTCGTCGGGGTCCACACCCCAGGCCTGCGCCGCCGCATGTTGCATCATATGGCGCACCGACCCGCCGATCTTGCGCGCCGCCTGAATGTGATGACGCAGCGACCGCGAACCGTCGGTGTCCTGGTTGCCATATTTCGGCTCGTCGCCCTCGGCCTGCACGATGCGCACCCGCGACCAGTCGGCCTCCATCTCGTCGGCCATGATCATCGGCAGCGATGTGCGGCTGCCGGTGCCCATCTCGGAGCGGTGCGCCACCAGGGTAACGGTGCCATCCGCGTCGATCGACACGAAGATCAGCGGGTCGTCACGCAACCCGTTGGGCATGTGCGTTCCACCCACCGCCCAGGTGGGAAAGGCATCCGCCGGAACCGCATAGGCGGCAATGGCAAAGGCCGCGCCGGTGCCCAGAAAGCCGCGCCGGCTCACCTTGCGCACGCGCAGAACCTCGGTCGCGGCCTGCCCGGCCTGTTCAAGATACTTCAGCATGGCTCAGGCTCCCGTGCTCGCAAGGCGCACCGCGGCTACGATACGCTGATAACATCCGCAACGGCATACATTGCCGGCCATGGCATCCAGGATCTCGGCGTCCGTCGGATCCGGCTTTTGTGCCAGAAGCGACGCGGCCTGCATGATCTGGCCCGATTGACAGAACCCGCATTGCGGCACGTTCAGCTCGCGCCAGGCTTGCTGCACCCGGTGATCGCCGTTGGGATCCAGCCCCTCGATGGTGGTCAGCGCCTTGCCCGCCGCCTCCTTGACGGTCACCTGGCACGACCGAACGGCAACGCCGTCCATGTGCACCGTGCAGGCACCGCACAGCCCCACACCGCATCCGTATTTCGTGCCGGTCATCCCGACAATGTCGCGGATCGCCCACAGCAGCGGCATATCGCCGTCCGCCGGAACCTCGTGATCGCGATCGTTGATGTTCAGTCTTGCCATGCTGGCGCTCCTCCGCTGTTGAACGGACCCCGCTCCACGTTTCGCGCGCGGTTTGCCCTGGGTCCGGGAATCGGCGGTGCCGCAACAATTGCAAACCGCCGGATATCGACGCGGGGCCACCTCCTCCCAGCGGGCCACCAACGTCCGTCGCCGCCGCCCGCCCGTGCCGAATAATGCCGGCCGCGCCGCGTTGACATTCCGACAGTGGCGCAAGAAATCCCGCCCGTAAAGCCCGCGCAACCGCCGCAGCGCGGCATCGCCCGGCAGCGCCAACCCCGCCCGACATACCATTCCAAAACACCCGGCGCTGCGCTAGACCGGGCGGATGTCACAGCTTCTGATCGTGTTCCATTCGCGCACCGGCGGCAGCCGCCAGATGGCCTGGGCCGCGGCCCGCGCAGCCGCCGCCGAAACCGCCTGCCTGCTGAAACCCGCCGAAACCGCCATGCCCGACGATCTGCTGGCCGCGTCCGGCTATATCTTCTGCAGTCCCGAAAACCTGGCCGCGCTTTCCGGGGCGATGAAGGAATTCTTCGATCGCTGCTACTATCCGCTGCTGGGCCGGATCGAAGGCCGGGCCTACGCCCAGATGATCTGCGCCGGCTCCGATGGCCAGAACGCCGCGCGACAGCTCGCGCGAATCGCCACGGGCTGGCGCCTGCGCGAGGTCCAGCCGCCGCTGATCGTCTGCACCGACGCCCAGACACCCGCCCGGATCGCGGCCGCGAAAACCATCTCCGGCGTCGATCGCGCGCGCTGCGCCGATCTGGGCGCCGCGCTCGGCGCCGGCCTGGCCATGGGCGCATTCTGATCCGACGGCGCGCTCAGGCCTTCGGGTCGCTCACCGACCGCGCGCGGGCCCGGTCCAGGCCCAGCTGACGCTCGCGCCAGATCACCAGGATGTTGCCGGCGACAACCAAAGCCGCACCGCTCAACATCAGCGCGGTGGGAACCTCCGAAAACCAGACATATCCGATCAGAATGGCAAAGATCATCGACGCATAATCATAGGGCGCCAGCAACGAGGCCGGCGCAAAGCGATAGGACGAGGTCACAAGGATCTGCGCCACACCGCCCAGAACGCCCGCCAGGATCAGCAGCGCGGCAACCTCGGGCCCCGGGACGACCCACCCTAGCGGCGCGGTCAGCAATGACAGGGCCGAAGCGGTCAACGAAAAATAAAACACGATCGCCGCGGTGTGCTCGGTCTCCACCAGCCGGCGCACCTGGATCTGCACCAGCGACCGCGCCAGCGTCGCCGCCAGGATCAGCAAGGCACCCACCGTGGCCCCGTCCTGAAGATCGCCCGCCCCCAGCCGTGGCCACAGCATCACGCCAACCCCCATCAGCCCCATGCCCACCGCCGTGATCCGGATCACCCGGATCCGCTCGCCCAGGATCACAGCCGCAAGGATCACCGTGAAGATCGGCGTCGCATAGCCGATGGCCGTCGCCTCCGGCAACGGGATCAGCCCCAGCCCCGCAAAACTCAGCCCCATCCCCGTGGTGCCCAGAATCCCGCGCCAGACATGGCCCAGCGGCGATCGCGCCACCAACCCGTCGCGCAGCGCACCACGCATGGCCAGCCAGACCAGAATCACCGGAATCGCGAAAAACGACCGGAAGAACACCGCCTGCCCCGGCGGCACCATCTCCGATGTCGCCTTGATCAGCGCGGCCATCACGATGAACAGGAAAACCGCGCTCAGCTTCAGACACACCGCCAGAAGCGGCCGGTGCGACGTCGCCGGCGTCACCAAGGCCCGCGCCCCCGCTTGCCCCGGCCGCAACGCGCGACACCCGCCTTCATTGTTCGTGAAATACTCCCGCCGGAGGCATCCGCCCCGGGCCACCCGCGCACCGGCACGACAGGTCTCACCCCAGCCGCCCACCGGCGTCGCCGATCTGGCCACGGTGCAACAGCAGATGATCCAGCAGAACGCAGGCCATCATCGCCTCGCCCACCGGCACCGCTCGGATGCCAACGCAGGGGTCGTGCCGGCCGCGGGTCACGATCTCGGTCGCCGCACCCTGGCGCGTGATGGTCTGGCGCGGTTTCAGGATCGATGACGTCGGCTTGACAGCGAACCGCACGACCACCTCCTGCCCCGTGGAAATACCGCCCAGGATGCCGCCGGCATGGTTCGACGAATAAACCGGCTGACCGTCGTTGCCGAGGAAAATCTCGTCCGCGTTGGCCTCGCCTGTCAGCCCCGCGGCGGCCATGCCTTCGCCGATCTCCACGCCCTTCACCGCATTGATGCTCATCATCGCCGCCGCCAGATCGGTGTCGAGCTTGCCGTAGACCGGCGCGCCCAGCCCCGCCGGCACGCCGCGCGCGACCACCTCGATGACAGCACCGCACGAATTGCCCGATTTGCGCAGCCCGTCCAGGTACAGCGCCCAATCCGCCGCCGCCACGGCATCGGGCGTCCAGAACGGGTTGCGCGCGATTTCATCGGCGTCAAACCGGTCTCGGTCGATCTTGTGCGGGCCCATCTGCACCATGTAGCCGCTGATCGAGACCGCCGGCGCCAGCCTGCGCAGCGCCGCCCGCGCCAGACCGCCCGCCGCCACCCGCGCCGCCGTCTCACGGGCCGAAGACCGTCCGCCGCCGCGGTAGTCACGGATGCCGTATTTCTGGAAATAGGTGATGTCGGCGTGGCCGGGCCGGAACTTGTCCTTGATGTCGCCGTAGTCCTTGGATCGCTGGTCGGTGTTCTCGATCAACAACTGCACCGGCGTGCCGGTGGTCTGGCCTTCGAACACGCCCGACAGGATGCGCACCGCGTCGGGCTCGCGGCGCTGGGTGGTGTATTTGTTCTGGCCGGGCTTGCGCGCGTCCAGCCAGCCTTGCAGCGCCGCCTCGTCGACGGCAACGCCCGGCGGGCAGCCGTCCACTGTCGCCCCCAGCGCCGGGCCGTGGCTTTCGCCCCAGGTGGTGACACGGAACAGATGGCCAAAGCTGTTGATCGACATGCGCGCGCTCCCCGGTGCTGCGCGCGGTTTAGCCGCCCGCGCCACCGCTCTCAAGGGGTTTCGACTTGCACGCCGGCGCGGGCGGGCGTATCACAACCGCACCTCGGGGGGCCTTTCCGGCTGAGATACGCACATGCGTGGACCCGTTGAACCTGAACCGGTTAGCACCGGCGGAGGGAAGGTCTGGACATCCATCCATGCTTTTTCCGTCGCCGCATTTTGGAGGATGCCATGAAGTATCTTGCGTTTGCAGCGGGCGTTTTGGGCGCCACGGCCATATCGGCCGAAACACCTGAACTCACAGTCTACACCTACGACAGTTTCGTATCCGACTGGGGCCCCGGCCCCGCGGTCGAGGCCGCTTTCGAACAGACCTGCGGATGCGACCTGCGGTTTGTCGGCGCCGGCGACGGGGCGGCGCTTCTGGCCCGGCTGCGGCTGGAAGGCGCGCGCACCGAGGCCGATGTGGTGCTGGGCCTCGACACCAACCTGACCGCGGCGGCCCGCGCCACCGGGCTTTTCGCGCCGCATGGCGTCGCGGCCGATCTGGATGTGCCCGGCGGCTGGAGCGATCCCGACTTCCTGCCCTTCGACTGGGGCTATTTCGCCTTCGTTCATGGCACCGACATCACCGCGCCGGCCAATTTCCGCGCGCTGGCCGACAGCGATCTGCGGATCATCATCCAGGATCCGCGCTCGTCCACGCCGGGACTGGGGTTGCTGATGTGGGTCAAGACCGCCTATGGCGACACCGCGCCGGAAATCTGGCAGGGACTGGCCGACAACATCGTCACCGTCACCAAGGGCTGGTCCGAGGCCTACGGGCTGTTTCTGGAAGGCGAGGCCGACATGGTGCTCAGCTATACCACCTCGCCGGCCTATCACCTGATCGCCGAAGGCGATGACACCAAGGCCGCCGCGCTGTTCGACGAAGGCCACTACATGCAGATCGAGGTGGCCGGCAAGGTCGCCGGAACCGACCGGCCCGAACTGGCCGAGGCATTCCTGGCCTTCATGATTTCGGATGCCTTCCAGTCGATCATTCCCACGACGAACTGGATGTATCCCGCCGCGACGCCCGAGGCCGGGCTGCCCGAGGGCTTCGATACGCTGATCCAGCCGGGCAAGGCGCTGATCGTGGCGCCGCAGGATGCGCCGGCGGTGCGCGACGCGGCGCTGGCCGAATGGCTGACCGCGCTCAGCCGCTGATCGCGCGGGCGCCGGGGCGGGCGGCGGCGGGGCTTGTTCTGGCCCTTGTCGCCGCCGCTCTGGCGGCGGTGGTCTGGCGCGCGGAACCGGGGCGCGGCATGGGACCGTCGGACTGGGCGGCGGTGCGCTTCACAGTGGTGCAGGCGCTCTGGTCGGCGGCGATCAGCGTTGCGCTGGCGGTGCCGCTGGCGCGGGCCCTCGCGCGGCGCCGCTTTGCCGGGCGCAATGTCCTCGTGTCGCTTCTGGGCGCGCCGTTCATCCTGCCCGCGCTGGTCGCGGTGCTGGGGTTGCTGGCGGTGTTCGGGCGGGGTGGGTGGATCAGCGCCGCGCTGAACCACGTCGGTCTGGGGCCGCTCGAGATATACGGCTTGCACGGGGTCGTTCTGGCGCATGTGTTCTTCAACCTGCCGCTGGCCACGCGGCTGCTGCTGCAAGGCTGGCAATCCATACCGGCCGAGCGCTTCCGGCTGGCGGCGCAACTGGGCTTTGCCCCGGCCGACACCTTCCGCCTGCTGGAACGGCCGATGCTGGCGCGCGCGGTGCCCGGCGCGCTGGCGATCGTCTTTGCCCTGTGCCTGACCAGTTTCGCGGTTGCGCTGACGCTGGGCGGCGGCCCCCACGCCACCACCGTCGAACTGGCGATCTACCAGGCCTTCCGTTTCGATTTCGATCTGGGGCGCGCGGCGGTTCTGTCGTGTCTTCAGATCGCCGTGGCCGGTGCGGCCGGTTTCGTCGCGTTGCGGCTGACCGGCACCGAAGGCTTTGGCACCGGTCTCGGCCGCGCGACCCGGCGATGGGACGCGCCGGGCGGCGCACTGGCGGTGCTGGATGCCGTGGTGATTGCCGGGGCGGTTTCGTTTCTGGCGCTGCCGCTGCTGGCGGTGGTGGCATCTGGCCTGCCGGGTGTGCCCGGCCTGCCGGCCCAGGTGTGGCGCGCCGCGGCGGTTTCGGTGGGCGTGGCCCTTCTGAGCACGCTGCTGATGCTGGCGCTGGCCTTGCCGATGGCCTGCACCGCGGCCGCGGCCGTGGCCCGCGCGCCGGGCGGAACCGGCGCAAACACCGGCGGCGGCGCCATCGAACTGGCGGGGTTGCTGGGTTTGGTCGCATCGCCCCTGGTGATCGGCACGGGGTTGTTCATCTGGCTGAACCCGGTGGTCCGGCCCGCCGATGTGGCGCTTGGGGTGACGGCGCTGGTGAATGCGGTGATGGCGCTGCCTTTCGCCCTGCGGATCCTGGTGCCGCGCGCCTGCGAGATCGCCACCGACCACGCGCGGCTGGCGCTGATGCTGAACATGGCCGGATGGCATTTCCTGCGGCGGGTGATGCTGCCACGGATGCGTCCCCGGATCGGTTTTGCCGCCGGTCTGACAGCGGCTTTGTCGATGGGCGATCTGGGGGTGGTGACGCTGTTTGCCGATCCCTCGCGCGGTACGCTGCCGCTGGAAATGTACCGCCTGATGGGCGCCTACCGGATGGATGCGGCGGCCGCCGCCGGGCTGGTGTTGCTGGCGCTGGCTCTGGCGCTGTTCTGGGCACTGGACCGATGGGGGCGCGGCGATGCTGAGGCTTGAGCGGGCGCGGTTCTGCAATGGCGGCTTTCTGCTGGATGCCGATCTGACGGTCGAGACCGGGCGCATCGTCGCGCTGATCGGCCCGTCCGGGGCCGGCAAATCCACCCTCGCCGACGGCATCGCGGGCTTTGTGCCCCTGGTGGCGGGCCGCGTCCTGTGGCACGGGCGCGACATCGGCGCGGCATCGCCCGGCGCGCGGCCGGTGGCGATGGTGTTTCAGGACGGCAACCTGTTCGGGCACCTCGATGTCGCGGCCAACGTCGGCCTGGGGCTGCGCCCGGATCTGCGCCTCAGCGCCGCCGAGCGCGCCCGGCGCGATGCGGCCATCGCCCGCGTGGGTCTGAGCGACATGGCCGCGCGTCGCCCGGCGGCGCTGTCGGGCGGCCAGCAGAGCCGCGCCGCCCTGGCGCGGGTGCTGGTTCAGGATCGCGGGCTGATCGTGCTGGACGAACCCTTTGCCGCGCTGGGGCCGGCGTTGCGCGGTGAGATGCTCGACCTGGTGGCCGGGATCGCCGCCGAAACCGGCGCCACGGTTCTGATGGTCACCCATGCGCCGCAGGACGCCCGGAGGATCGCCGATCAGATCATCCTGGTGACCGGGGGGCGCGCCGAATCTCCGCGCGCCACCGCCGATCTTCTGGACGCGCCGCCCGCCGCCTTGCGCGCCTATCTGGGCGACTGACAGGATCAGGCCGCGTGGCGGATCCGCGCGCGCAGCGCGGTGATCCGCTGTGCCGCCTGCGCCGCCTCGCGGCCCTTGTCGACGAAATGCGCGGCAAAAATGGCGGTGTGATGATCGGTCGGCTGGTACTGATGCGGCGTCAGCGATACCGAAAGGACCGGCACGTCAGTCTCCAGCCCGGCCTGCATCAGCCCGCTGACCACAGCGTCGGCCACGAAATCGTGGCGATAGATGCCCCCGTCGACAACGAAAGCGGCGCAGACGATGGCTCCGTACTGCCCCGTACGGGCCAGATCGCGCGCCAGCAGCGGCATTTCGAACGCGCCGGGCACATCGAAGACATCGACATTTTCGCCGGGCACCAGTTCCAGAAAACCGTCGAGCGCGCGGTCGACGATATCGGCGTGCCAGCCGGCCTTGACGAAAGCGTAGCGGGTGAGTGTCATATCGGGATCTCCTTCTAGGTTCAGACACGTCCACCCAAGGCGATCACGAACGTCCGCGCAGCCCCGCGGGCGGGGCGCGCGCGGGCGCACGTTCTCTCTCATCCGGACTGTGACCGTCGGCTCTGGCTTCGCACCAGATCTGCTGACACCCCGACGAATCGGGACCGCTCGCGGGCTGGCGCGCGGGTGCGCGCATACCGCCGGTGGGGAATTCCGCCCCGCCCTGAGAACGCCGCGACCCTTGCAAATCGCCGCCCCGCGATCAATAGATAAACCGTTCCGCACCGAGGTACCGCGATGCATCCAAACCCCGCCTTCCACACCCGGACCGACGCGCACAACCTGGCCTTTGCGCGCGATCGTGGATTCGGTGTGCTGGCGGTCGCCGATGGCGACGGTGCGCCGCATCTGGCGCATGTGCCGTTCCTTCTGGGACCGGACGGCATCGCCCATCTGCACCTTGTGCGGTCCAACCCGATCGCACGGGCGTTGCAGGCAGGCGAACGGGCTGCGCGCATCGCGGTTTCCGGGCCCGACGGCTATATCTCGCCCGACTGGTACGGCATCGACGATCAGGTGCCCACCTGGAACTACATCGCCGTGCATCTGACAGGCGACCTTCGGCTTGCGCCCGAATCCGGCCTGAGCGATCTGCTGGACCGTCAGAGCGCGTTCTACGAAAGCCGTCTGGCACCCAAGCCGCCCTGGACCGCCGACAAGATGAGCCCGGGCACGATGGAACGCATGATGCGCCAGATCGTGCCCTGCACGATGACGGTGCGCGCGGTGGACGGCACCTGGAAGATGAGCCAGAACAAGCCCGAAGCCGCACGCCATGCCGCCGGCGCCCGGGTCGCCGACGCCGGCATCGGATCCGACACCGCCACCCTTGCCGACTGGATGCGCGACGCGTAGATGGACAGCCCCCGCGCCCCGCCCTAGGGTGCCGCGACAGCTGTCATTTTCCGAAAGGTTCGACCCGATGAAACTCTATCATGCCGCCGCTTCGCCCTTCGTGCGCAAGGTCATGGTGCTCTTGCACGAAACCGGCAATCTGGACCGTGTGGAGATCGTGAACACCGTCCTGACGCCGGTGGCGCCGGCCGCAAACCTGACCGGCAAGAACCCCTTGTCGAAGATCCCCGCGCTGGAACGCGCATCGGGTGCGACGCTGTATGACAGCCGGGTGATCACCGCCTATCTGGACGATCTGTTCGATGCGGGGCTTTACCCGACCGGAAGCCGGCGCTGGGAAACGCTGACCCTCGAGGCGACGGCCGACGGCATCATGGATGCCGGCGTTTCCATGATCTACGACATCCGCCTGCGCCCCGAGGACAAGCAGTGGCCCGATTGGGGCGAGGCACAGTGGTCGAAGATCGTGCGCACCGTCGGCGCGCTGGACGCGCAATGGATGAGCCATCTGTCCGGTCCGCTGGACATGGGCCAGATCGCCATCGGCTGCGCGCTGGGCTATCTCGACTTCCGGCACGACGCGCGCGGGTGGCGCGACCATGCGCCGGCGCTGGCCGAATGGTTTGCGGCCTTTGGCGAACGCCCGTCGATGCAGGCAACACGCCCGGCGTGATGCAAACCACGGCCCGCGCGGCCGATTTGCCCGGACCAAGGGGCATTTCGGGCGCGCGCGGGCAGAAAAAAAACGGCCCGGTCGCATATCTTAACCGCCAGGCAATCATGTGAGCGCAAGCATCGCTCCTGCGACCTCTTGCGCCACTGTCTTGACTGGACGGGTGAAGGCTGGCCCGCTAGATACCCCGGCAATGACCGCGCGCGCGGTCCTTTATCGTTCGTGAATCCGGCCGCCAAAGGCCCCGAAATGGAGTAACCTCGTGTCGCACGCAGAAGATCACGAAGGCACCCGGAGGGATTTCCTCTACTACGCCACCGCAGGCGCAGGTGCCGTCACCGCAGGGGCGGCCATCTGGCCCCTCGTGAACCAGATGAACCCCTCGGCCGACGTTCAGGCGCTCAGCACGATCCGCGTCGATGTCAGCGGCATCGAGGTCGGCACCCAGATCACCGTCAAGTTCCTGGGCAAGCCGGTGTTCATCCGCCGCCGCACCGCGGAAGAAATCGAAATGGCACGCGCCGTGGCCGTCAGCGACCTGCCCGACCAGGGCGCGGAAAATGCCAACCTGCCCACTGGTTCACTTGCCACCGATGAAAACCGCACGCTGGACGAAAACGGCGAATGGCTGGTGATGATGGGCGTGTGCACGCACCTGGGCTGTGTGCCCCTGGGCGATGGCGCAGGCGACTTCGGCGGGTGGTTCTGCCCCTGCCACGGCTCGCACTACGATACGGCGGGTCGCATCCGCAAGGGCCCGGCGCCGACGAACCTGCCGATTCCGAATGTAGAATTCGTGGACGAATCCACGATCCTTCTGGGTTAAGGGAGAGAAAAACCAATGGCTGGAATTCCTCACGACCATTACGAGCCGAAGACCGGCGGCGAAAAGTGGCTGCACAGCCGCTTGCCGATCGTCGGCCTGATGTATGACACCATCATGATCCCCACGCCGAAGAACCTGAACTGGATGTGGATCTGGGGCATTGTCCTGACCTTCTGTCTGGCGCTTCAGATCGTGACCGGCATCGTTCTGGTGATGCATTACACCCCGCATGTCGATCTGGCCTTCGCCAGCGTCGAACACATCATGCGCAACGTGAACGGCGGCTACATGCTGCGCTATCTGCACATGAACGGCGCTTCGCTGTTCTTCGTGGCGGTCTATGCGCACATCTTCCGCGGCCTCTACTACGGTTCCTACAAGGCACCGCGCGAGATCACCTGGATCATCGGCATGCTGATCTACCTGTTGATGATGGGCACAGCGTTCATGGGCTATGTCCTGCCCTGGGGGCAGATGTCGTTCTGGGGTGCAACCGTGATCACCGGCCTGTTCGGCGCGATCCCCTTCATCGGCGAGGCGCTGCAAACCTGGCTGCTGGGCGGACCGGCGGTGGACAATGCCACGCTGACACGCTTCTTCTCGCTGCACTACCTGTTGCCCTTCGTGATCGCGGGCCTGGTCATCGTGCACATCTGGGCCTTTCACACCACCGGCAACAACAACCCCACCGGGGTTGAGGTGCGCCGCGGCTCCAAGGAAGAAGCCGCCAAGGACACCCTGCCGTTCTGGCCCTACTTCGTGATCAAGGATCTGTTCGCGCTGGCGGTCATCCTGGCGGTGTTCTGGGCGATTGTCGGCTTCATGCCGAACTACCTGGGCCATCCCGACAACTACATCGAGGCGAACCCGCTGGCGACGCCCGCGCACATCGTGCCGGAATGGTACTTCCTGCCGTTCTACGCGATCCTTCGCGCCTTCACCGACGAAGTCTGGGTGGTGCAGATCGCCTCGTTCGTGACCGGCGGCATCATCGACGCCAAGTTCTTCGGTGTTCTGGCGATGTTCGGCGCCATCGCGGTCATGGCGCTCGCGCCCTGGCTGGATACGTCCTCGGTGCGCTCGGGCCGGTATCGTCCGATGTTCAAGTGGTGGTTTGCACTGCTCGTCGTCGATTTCTTTGTCCTGATGTGGGTTGGCGCAATGCCCGCCGAAGAGCCCTACAACACGATCTCGCTGATCGCTTCGGCCTATTGGTTCGCCTACTTCCTGGTGATCCTGCCGCTGCTGGGTGTGATCGAGAAACCCGATCCGCAACCGGCGACCATCGAGGAAGACTTCGATGCGCATTACGGCAAGCCGGACGCTGGCAAGGGCGCACCCGTCGCCACCCCGGCAGAATAAGAAAGGACTGGGACAAGACCATGTTCAAGACTATCGCACTCTCCGCGGCGTTGGCCATCGGCCTCGCCCCGGCGGCAATGGCCGCAGGGGCCGCCGGCCACGTCGAAGACTTTGCCTTCTCGTTCGAGGGGCCGTTCGGCACCTTCGATCAGAACCAGCTTCAGCGCGGGTTGAAAATCTATACCGAGGTCTGCGCCGCATGCCACGGTATGAAGCAGGTGCCGCTGCGCACGCTGTCGGCCGAAGACGGCCCCGGCATGCCAGAGGACCAGGTGCGCGCCTACGCCGCTGAGAACTTCGAGGTGTTCGATCCGGAACTGGATGATTTCCGTCCGGCCACCCCGACGGATCACTTTCCGGCCTCGGGCATGGAAAACGCCCCTGACCTGAGCCTGATGGCCAAGGCGCGGGCCGGTTTCCACGGTCCCTACGGTCTGGGCATCAACCAGATGTTCAAGGGCATGGGCGGCCCCGAGTATATCGCGTCGCTGCTGACCGGTTACACCGGCGAGGAAAAGCAGGAAGCCGGCGCGATCCTCTACGAAAACAAGGCGTTTCCGGGCGGCTGGATCGGCATGGCCCCGCCGCTTTACGATGAGGCCGTGGAATTTGCGGACGGGCACGCCAACGATATCCATCACATGGCCGAAGACGTATCGGCCTTCCTGATGTGGACCGCCGAGCCGAAACTGATGGCCCGCAAGCAGGCCGGTTTCGTCGGCGTGCTGTTCCTGACGCTTCTGTCGGTTCTGCTGTACCTGACGAACAAGCGCATCTGGGCGCCGGTCAAGGGCAAGAAATCCGCCTGATCCGGCAGCCTGCGACATCGCAAACAAGAAACCCCGCGCAACGATCTGCGCGGGGTTTTTTTATGTTTTTGGCCGGCGGTGCGCAGCCTGGCCAAGCAAGGGAGTTGCCGGCAACCGCGATCAGAACCCGCGGTCTGCCCGGTCGACCATGCTCTGGGCCATCCGGAACCGGCGGTCGTTTTCGATGACCCAGCCGATGACCGACCGCACCATTTCAACGGGCCGGTTGCGGGCTTCGGGGCGGGGCTGTTCAGAGATCTTGGTCATGGCTGTTGTCCCTTTGCTGCGACGGTCGGTGTGGCTGGCTGGGTCCGGTCCGTCTTTTGTCTTGATGAATTCACCATGCCAAAAAACAGAATCACCGTCTGTGAACTCGGACACAATGGCCGGCACAAGAAGCGCGTTTTCACGATTTCGGAAACAAACGGGCCGCCCGGCCGGAAGCCGGCGGGGGGCTGTATCAGATCAGGTCGGGATCGGCGATCACCTGAAGCGCATTGCGGTCCAGCACCTGCAATCCGCCGCGCGACGCCTCGATGACACCGCTCTTTTTCCATTGCGACAGGGTCTTCGACACCGCCTCACGGGTGGCACCCACGAATTCGGCCAGTTCGGATTGGGAAAACGACAGCGTCGAAAGCGTCTTTGATTCGTCCATGGTAAGATACAGGATCTTGCGCGCCAGGCGCGTGGGCATCGGCAGGAACACCTGTTCGTTCAATTGCAGGTTCATCCAGCGCATCCGCTGACCGGCCAGCGAAATCATGTCGATCCCCAGTTCGGGCGTCTTGTGTATCGCCGAAAGCACATCCGCATTCTTGACGCGGCGCACGCGCGTCGGCTCGAGAGCGGTGACAGTCGCCGTGCGCACCCCCGGATCGAACAATGCGATCTCACCGAACAGCGCACCGGCCCGCATCACATCCAGCGAAAGCTTGCGCCCGTCCTGCGACAGAAAGCTGAATTCGAGCGATCCCGATACGATCGCGAACAGCGCATCGCCATCGTCGCCCTGCTGGAACAGGACTTCGCCTTCCTTCAGGTCGATTTCAGTCGCCAGGGCGGTCAGAAGCCGCACGAGGCTATCGGAAGCCTGCGCAAGAAAGCCGGCCTTTGGCAAAAGAGAATTCGACATGTCCCGCCCTCATCAATGAGCGTCAGCATATCCGCTTCGTGCGGTGGAACAACCTTTTTAGATGCGGTGACCGATAACCCGATCGCCCGAGATGCCGTCGATCCGCGCGCGCAGGATGCCGCCCACGGCCTGCGGCACGTCAAAATGCACCTCGGTGAACTGTTCTGTGCGGCCCATGGTTTCGGTTTCCATCAACACATCCGCCTGGCGCCCCTGCACCGCACGCAGATGTGCGGCCACCTGTTCACGGCCCAGCGCACGCAACCGCGCGGCGCGGTCGCGGATGACCGTGCCGGGCACCTGCGGCATCCGCGCGGCGGGCGTGCCGGCACGGGCGGAATAGGGAAACACATGCAGCCACGTCAGCTGGCATTCGGTCACCAGCTTCATCGCGTTTTCGAAATGCGCTTCGGTTTCGGTGGGAAAGCCCGCGATGATGTCGGCACCGAAGGTCATGTCGGGCCGCAGCTTTCGCGCCTCTTCGGCAAAGCGGATCGCGTCGTCGCGCAGGTGCCGCCGCTTCATGCGCTTGAGAATCAGATCGTCGCCATGCTGCAACGAAAGGTGCAGATGCGGCATCAGGCGCGGTTCGGTGGCGATGGCCCGCATCAGGTTGTCGTCCACCTCGATGCTGTCGATCGAACTGATGCGCAGCCGTGCAAGATCGGGCACCAGCCGCAGGATGCGCATCACCAGATCGCCGAGGCGGGGTGCCGCCGGCAGGTCGGCGCCCCAGCTTGTCAGGTCGACGCCTGTCAGGACAACTTCGCAATAGCCGCGCTGGACCAGACGCTTGATCTGGTCCACCACAACCCCCGCCGGGACCGAACGCGAATTGCCGCGCCCGTAGGGGATGATGCAGAAGGTGCAGCGGTGGTCGCATCCGTTCTGAACCTGCACATAGGCCCGCGACCGGGTGCCGAAGCCGTCGATCAGATGGCCTGCGGTTTCGGTGACCGACATGATGTCATCGACCTGCACCGGTTCGGTGCCGAAATCGCCAGCCAGCGCCGTCCATGTGGCCGGAGCCATCTTTTCGGCGTTGCCGATCACTGCGTCCACCTCGTCCATGGCGGCGAAGGTTTCGGGTTCTGTCTGGGCGGCGCATCCGGTGACGATCAGCCGCGCCTGTGGGTTCTCGCGCCGCAGCTTGCGAATCTCCTGACGGGCCTTGCGCACGGCCTCGGCTGTCACTGCGCAGGTGTTGATCACCACCGCGTCCTCCAGCCCGGCCTGCCCGGCCAGCGCTTTCATCGCCTCGGTTTCATAGGCGTTCAGACGACAGCCCAGCGTTGCGAACCGGGGCGCGGTCATTGCGACAGCCCCTTCAGGAAAGCGGGCGTCAGCGTGGCCGAAAACACATGCGCCGTCGGCCCGGTCATCCAGACGCCATCGTCGCGCCATGCGATGTCCAGGCTGCCGCCGTCCAGATCGATGCGCACCGACCGTCCCGTCAGGCCGCGCCGCGCCGCCGCAACCGCCGTCGCGCAGGACGACGACCCCGAGGCCAGCGTGACACCGACGCCACGTTCCCACACGCGCATCCGGATCGTGTCGGGTCCGGTGATCTGGGCCACCTGCACGTTGGTGCGCTGCGGAAACAGCGGATGACATTCGTGCGCGGGACCGAACCGCGCCAGATCCACTTCGGCCACGTCCTCCACGAAGAACGTGCAATGCGGGTTGCCCATGCCCGTAGCCACCGGGTTCCCGGCGATCGGCAGGTTCAGCGTGTCGGTTTCACGGGCCAGCGGGATTTCGCGCCATGCCACCTGCGGATGCCCCATGTTCACCGAGGTGCCGCGCACCCCCGCATCGACCGCCGCAAGATCCCCACGATCCGTTGTCAGGTGCAGATCGCGCTGCCCGGTCTCGTCCATCAGGAACCGCGCGATACAGCGTGTCGCATTCCCGCAGGCCGCCGATTCCGATCCGTCGGCATTGTAGAACACCAGATGCGCATCGCCCACCGTGGGGGGCGCGATCACCGCCAGTTGATCGAACCCCACCCCCCTGTGGCGATCGGCCAGCGCGACGGCCAGCGCGGGCGTCACCGAAACCGGATGCGCACGCGCATCCAGCACGACAAAATCGTTGCCCAGCCCGTGCATTTTCATGAACGGCAGCCCGTGAATAATAGGATCATCCATGACCGCGCATATAGGACCGATTCGCGCGCGAATCCAGCGTGCAGACAGCTTTGCGCCCACACCGACCGTCCGGCGCCGGACAGGGCAAAAGACTTGGTCAAATGCGATCTTTCGGGGTTGACCCCCGCAAGGCATCTTTCTATCTAAGCCGCCTGTGAGGGCCGTTAGCTCAGTTGGTAGAGCAGCTGACTTTTAATCAGCGGGTCGCAGGTTCGAATCCTGCACGGCTCACCACATTTTCCTTAAAACCCGCGGCGCGTCGGCGTTGAACGCGCTTCACCACATCGGCATGGCGGCCTAGTGTTCGGCAAAGGGTTGCTCGATGCGGGGCGGCGCCACATCCGGCACGGGGCTCATGACGTTTATCTGGCAACTTGTCCTCGGGACCGCGCTCCTTACGGCCTGCACGTTGTTCCATGTGCTGATCGTGGCGCTGGCGTTTCCGGCCTTTCCCAGGCTTTCACGCGCGTTGCGCCACAGCCGCACGACCCTGCGCAAGGTCGCGGTTCTGAGTTTCGGCGTCTTTGTCATCGTGTCGGGGCATACGGTGCAGATCTGGAGCTGGGCGCTGGTGTTCTATGTTCTGGCGGCTTTCGACAGCTTCCAGGCCAGCTTCTACTTTGCCACCGCCACCTACACGACACTGGGCTACGGCGATCTTCTGCTGGCACCGGATCTGCGGATTTTCGGCACCTTTGCCTCGGTGACCGGCCTGCTGACCTTCGGTGTCAGCAGCGCCTTGCTGATCGGGCTGGTGTCGCATCTGCTGCCGCGCATCGGCCGGCACACGGGGCCGTCGCACGACGATTGAAAACCCGCTGTCGCCGTTTGTCGCGGGTGGATGGGCAAACCGCCGATGGCACGCTATGCAGATCCTGCCCGACCACCCCTAAACCGCAGGAGACAACCGATGTCTGACGCCGAAACCCACAAGGCCGAGATGAAACGCATTCAGGCCGAGCAGCGGGCCAGAACGGCCAGCGCGGGCGATCCCGGGCGCGGCCTGATCCTTGTGCACACCGGCAACGGCAAGGGCAAATCCTCGAGCGCATTCGGCGTGATCGTCCGGGCGCTGGGATGGGGCCACAACGTGGGCGTCGTGCAATTCATCAAGGGCACCTGGGTGACCGGGGAAAAGCAGTTCTTCGATGCTCTGGGCCGCGTGACATGGCAAACGATGGGCGAGGGCTTCACCTGGGACACGCAGGATCTCGACCGCGACGTGGCCGCCGCCTCTGCCGCCCTGGCAACGGCCCGCGCGATGATGGAATCCGGCGAATACGATCTGATCGTGCTCGACGAAATCAACATTGCGCTGCGCTACGATTACCTGCCCGTCGCCGACGTTCTCGAGGCGTTGTCGGCCCGGCACAACCGCACCAGTGTGATCCTGACCGGTCGCGACGCGCACCCCGATGTTTGCGAAGCGGCCGATCTGGTGACCGAGATGGCCGAGGTGAAGCATCCCTATGCCGCCGGAATCAAGGCGCAGCGTGGCATCGATTTCTGATCACGGCGCAGCGGATTGCCGGGATGACAGTTGACGGCGTGATTTATCGGTATATACCGGCTTTATGAAACCCGAAACTTCCCCCGCCTGCATCTGCGCCCGTTTGCGCCGCGCCGCCCGCGCCGCAACCCAGGATTACGATGCCGCCCTCGCGCCGCTGGGGGTGAATGTTGCGCAGTATTCGCTGCTACGCCACATCCAGCGCGCCGCGCCGGTCAACCTGACCGATCTGGCCGCCCTGATGCAACTGGACGCCAGCACCCTGGGCCGCAACCTGCGTGTTCTGGACAAGAACGGCTGGACCCGTGCCGCCACCGGCCGCGACCGGCGCGCGCGCCATGTGGCGCTGACCGACACAGGCCGCGATGTGCTGAACCGCGCCGCACCCTTGTGGCGCGCGGCACAGGATGCCACCGCCGCGCGGCTGGGTGCCGAAGGGCAAACCGCGCTGTTCGCGCTGCTCGACGCGCTTGACACCTCAAACCCACAACCCGAAAGCATCAGACGATGACACAGACACCCTCAGCCGCGACCGCGGCGCAATGGGCCAACGCGCGCCTGATTCTCGTCGCCGGCGCGCTGATCCTCGCGCTTTCGCTGGGAACCCGGCACAGTTTCGGGCTGTTCTTGCAGCCGATCAGCCTGGAAAACGGATGGGGCCGCGAAACCTTCGGCTTTGCTATCGCGATCCAAAACCTGGTCTGGGGCGTGGCGCAGCCTTTTACCGGGATGCTTTCAGACCGGATTGGCGCGGGGCGGGTGATCCTTGGCGGCGCGATTCTCTATGCCGCAGGCGTGGCGTTGATGGCGGTTCCGCAGGATGCGGGCATGTTCGTGCTGTCAGGCGGAGTTCTGATCGGGCTGGGGCTGAGCGGCACGACCATGCCGATTGTCTTTGGTGCGATCAGCCGCGCGGTTCCCGCGGAAAAACGCAGCACGGCGATGGGCATTTCGATGGCCGTCGGATCGTTTGGCCAATTCGCGATGCTGCCGGTCGCTCTGGGGCTGATGGGCGGCTTTGGCTGGGCGACGGCGGTTCTGGGGCTGTCGGCGCTGGCGGCGCTGATCATTCCGCTCAGCTTTCTACTGAGCGAGCGCGGCACCTCAGCCCCGCCGGCCTCGACCGAGGTGCACCGATCGGTCGGCGAGGCCCTGTCCGACGCCGCGGGGCTGCGCGATTTCTGGCTGTTGTTCCTTGGGTTCTTCGCCTGCGGTTTCCAGGTGGTGTTCATTGCCGTGCACCTGCCCGCGTTTCTGGCCGATGAAGGGCTGTCGCCCAATGTGGCGACGATCGTTCTGGCGTTGATCGGATTGTTCAACATCGCCGGCGCCTATTATGCCGGGGTTCTGGGCGGACGGCGCAGCAAACCGGGCCTTCTGGCGTGGCTGTACCTGGGGCGTGGCGTGGCGATCACGGTGTTCATCCTGCTGCCGATCACCCCGGCCAGCGCCTATGTCTTCGGCGCGGTGATGGGGCTGTTCTGGCTCAGCACGATCCCTCTGACCAATGGCATCGTCGCCGCGATCTTCGGCGTCCGCAACATGGCCATGCTGGGGGGGTTGGTGTTTTTCGGCCACCAGCTGGGCAGTTTCGCGGGCGGTTGGCTGGGCGGCTTCATGTACGACCGGACAGGCTCGTACGATCTGGCCTGGTGGGTGGCCATCGCGCTCAGCGTGATCGCGGCGGCGCTGAATGCGCCAATCCGCGAAACCCCCCTGGCGCAGAGGCGGGCCGCATGACCGGGCCGGTCACGGCGCTGGCCGTCAGGGCGGTGGCAGCCGGCATTGGCGCCGCTGTTCTGACCTGGGTGTTGACGCGCTATGCCAGCGCCGACATGGCGGTCTTGCTGGATGTGCTGGCCTATTGCTTCTGACCCGGCTCAGCGCACCGGCCCTTCGGGATCCAGCGTCACGCGGTAGAGTTCGGCATTGCCGCGGTCCATCAGGCGCACGGTCATCCGGGCTGTGGCGCCTTCGATGTCCACAAGGCCAAAGAATTGCAGGCCGGCGCTGGGCGGCAGATTGAACTGGCCCTCGGGCGGGGCCTTGTGAAACCGCACCTCTGGGCCAAAGGTGGCATCCAGGCTGCCCGGACCGAAGGTGCCGGCATGCAGCGGCCCCGACACGAATTCCCAGAACGGCGTGAAGTCCTGAAACTGCGCCTGTTCGGGATCATAGTAATGCGCGGCGGTATAGTGCACATCTGCTGTAAACCACACGGTGTTCGAAATGCCTTCGCGCTTGATGAAACGCAGCAATTCGGCGATTTCCAGTTCCCGGCCCAGCGGCGCGCCGTGGTCGCCATTGGCCACCGCCTCGGCCCCCGACCGGGCGCGCCAGTCGTCCCAGACGATCAGGCCCAGTGGCATGTCTGACGCGATCACCTTCCAGACCGCGCGCGAAGCGGCCAGTTCGCGTTTCAGCCATGCGGCCTGTTCGGCGCCCAGGATGCGCGCGCTGTCGGTCAGTTCGGCCTGCAAGGGCGCGGCATTCGGCCCGCGATAGCTGCGCAGGTCCAGAAAGAACACATCGAGCAGCGGACCATATGCAATCTTGCGGTAAACGCGCCCCGGCTCGGCGGGGGTGATGCGCAAGGGCGTCATTTCATGAAACGCGCGCGCGGCGCGGGCCTGCAGGACGCGCACGGATTTCTCGGTGTATCGGTCGTCGTCCATCAGGGTCTTTGATGCGGACCAGTTGTTGACCACTTCGTGGTCGTCCCATTGGAAGAACGTCGGCACCACCGCGTTCATCGCGCGCACATGACGATCCATCATGTTGTATTTCCATTGCGCGCGAAACTCGCCCAGCGTTTCGGCCACCTTTCGCTTTTCGGGGATCAGAACGGTGTTCTTCCACTGGCTGCCATCGGGCAGATCGACGGTGTCGCGCATGATGCTGTCGGCATAGACCGTATCGCCGGAATGGATGAAGAAATCGGGCATGTGGCTGGCCATCGTCGCATAGGTCGCCATGCCGGTATCGTCGATGCCCCACCCCTGCCCGGCGGTGTCGCCAGACCATGCGAACCGCAGGTCGCGGCGCGTTGTGGGCGCGGTGCGGAACCGCCCGGTGACCGGCTCGGAGACAGCGTTGGCATCCCACAGATCCGTGGCCACGAACCGATAGAAGATCTCCTGATCCGGTGGCAGGTCAGTCACCAGCCGCTTGACCGTCAGGTCCGATGCCGGCAGCGCATCCATCGGCGTCAGCCGGCGGGCGTCCGCGAAGCTTTCGGTGGTGGCGACATCCATCGCGATGCGCGCGGGGCGGTCCGTGCGGGTCCAGATCATGCCCGACGCCGTATCCACATCGCCCGACTGTACGCCGTGGGTGAAAACCGGGCGGGCGCTGGCGCGCGACAGGGACGGAACCGCCAGCCCGGCGGTCAGCGCGGTTGCACCGGCCAGAACGGCGCGGCGGTTGGGACGGATCGGTGACATGGCATACTCCGGCTGCTGCGACATGATCAGCAGCGAACGCCGATTCTGTAAATCCCGCGCGATCCCTGCGGTCACAACCTCGTGAAACGCGATGGCGCCGCCGCCTTGGTCCGGGTGGGCATCCGGTGGCGGCGGCGCGGGCCGGCGGCGCTACAGCCGGACCAGTTTTTCATAGCCCTCGGCGATCTCGCGCGTCAGCGCGCCGACCTCGAAGTTGTAGTCGCCGATCCGGCCCACCGGCGTGACCTCGGCGGCGGTGCCGGTCAGCCAACATTGCTCGAAGCTTTCCAGCTCTTCGGGCATGATGTGCCGTTCATGCACCTTGACCTGACGTTCGCGCAGCATCCCGATCACGGTCTGGCGTGTGAGCCCGTTCAGGAAGCAATCGGGATCGGGCGTGTGCACCTCGCCGTTCTTGACGAAGAAGATGTTGGCGCCCGTCGCTTCGGCCACATACCCGCGATAGTCGAACATCATCGCATCGGCGCAGCCCTTTGCCTCGGCGGCATGTTTCGACATGGTGCAGATCATGTAAAGACCGGCGGCCTTGGCGTGGCTGGGGATGGTTTCGGGGCTGGGGCGCTTCCATTTCGAAATGTCCAGCCGGGCGCCCTTGAATTTGCTGTCGCCGTAATACGCACCCCATTCCCAGGCCGCGATGGCCATGCGCACCGGGTTGCGCGCCGACGCGACACCCATGTCCTCGCCCGCGCCGCGCCAGGCCACCGCGCGCACATAGGCATCGGTCAGGCCGTTGGCCGCCAGAACCTCGACCTTGGCCGCCTCGATTTCATCCACGGTCCAGGGGATTTCGAAATCGATCATCTGCGCCGAACGCTTGAGCCGTTCGGAGTGTTCGCGCGACTTGAATATCTTGCCGCCATAGGCACGCTCGCCCTCAAAGACCGAACTGGCATAATGCATGGCGTGGGTCAGGATGTGCACGTTGGCATCACGCCAGTCCACCATCTTGCCGTCCATCCAGATCTTGCCGTCCTTGTCGTCATATCCCGCCATGTGTGCACCCTCCGACATCGCCATGTTTTCAATTGTTGCGCCATTATGTCCGATGCGGTCATAAAATTGCGTCAAAACTGCGATTCGATACCGCTTCGCTCTTGGAATGTCAACAAGGCTGACATATGCTGGGGCGAAGGAAGACAAAGCGGGGCATAGCCATGCACGATACGCGCGGGGCACAGGGTTTCGGCGGCGAGGCGTTGCTGTATCTGACGGACGAACAGCTGCGCCAGGGCATCGAGGCGATGTTCTTTGCCTATCGCGGGTTCACCGCCGACCCCGACAGGATCCTGGCCGATCAGGGCTATGGCCGCGCGCATCACCGCGCGGTGCATTTCATCGGCCGCGCACCGGGAACGACCGTCAACAATCTGCTGGCGATCCTCGGAGTGACCAAGCAATCGCTGAACCGGGTGCTGCGGACGCTGATTGAAAACGGGCTGGTGGAAAGCCGCGTCGGCACCAGCGACAAGCGCGAACGCCACCTGTTCCTGACCGACCGCGGCGCGAATCTGGAAAGCCAGCTTTCCGATGCCCAGCGCGCGCGGATGCGCGCCGCCTACCGCGAGGCGGGGCCGGAAGCGGTGGGCGGGTTCCGCAGGGTTCTCGAGGCGATGATGGACATCGAGATGCGCCGCGCCTACGGCAAGCTGAAGGAGGGCCAGCAATGAGCGCGCATGACGCCCACCTTCTGATCGTCGACGACGACGAACGTATCCGCGAGCTGCTGAAGAAGTTCCTGGTGCGGCATGGGTTTCTGGTGACCGCCGCGCGCGACGCCGCCCACGCCAGGCGGGTGCTGTCGGGTCTGGATTTCGATCTGATCGTGCTGGACGTGATGATGCCCGGCGAGGACGGAATCAGCTTTGCGCGGTCGCTGCGCGAGGACCGGGGCACGCCGATCCTGCTGCTGACCGCGCGCGGCGAAACCGAAAACCGGATCGCCGGGCTGGAGGCAGGTGCCGACGACTACCTGACCAAACCGTTCGAGCCGAAGGAATTGTTGCTGCGGATCAACGCGATCCTGCGGCGCATGCCCGAAACCCCGGAACCGGAGGTGGCGCCAAAGGTTCTGAACCTGGGGCCGATCCGCTATGATATCGCGCGCGCCGAGTTATGGCACGGCGACAAGATCGTTCGGCTGACCGCGACGGAAGTGCAGTTGATGCGGCTGTTTTCGGCCTGTCCGGGCGAGCCGATTTCGCGGGCACGGCTGGTCGAGGACCTGGGCCGCGACCATGGGCAGGCCCAGGAACGCGCGGTGGATGTGCAGATCACCCGGCTGCGCCGCAAGATCGAAACCAACCCGAAACAACCGAGATATCTTCAGACGGTGCGCGGCGCTGGATACATGCTGGCGCCGGACTGAGCCCGCGGGGGCCGCTGCGCGGCGAAGGAGCCTCCGGCGGGGATATTTGGGGCAAAAGGAAAGACGCGAGGATGAAGACCGTTCTGCTGACCCATGCCGACTGCATGGAGCATATGCCACCCGAGGGGCACCCGGAGCAGGTGGCGCGGCTGGCGCATGTGCTGCATGCGCTGGCCGACCTGGACCTGCACCGGGAGAGCGCGCCACTGGCCGAGGCGGAGCATCTGCGGCGCGGGCATCCCGAGGCATACATCGCGCGCATCGAGGCGGCTGCGCCGACGGAGGGTGTGGTGCAGCTGGATGCCGATACATGGTTGTCGCCGGGGTCGGTGGCGGCGGCGCGGCGCGGCGCCGGCGGGGCGATTCGCGCGGTGGACATGGTTCTGGGCGATGCGGCGCCCAATGCGTTTGTTGCGACGCGCCCGCCGGGGCACCATGCCGAGCGGGCCACGCCGATGGGGTTCTGCCTGTTTGGCAATGTCGCGCTGGCGGCGCTACATGCGCTGGAGCATCACGGGCTGGAGCGGATCGCGGTGGTGGATTTCGATGTGCACCACGGCAACGGCACGCAGGATCTGTTGTGGGACGAGGCGCGCGCGCTGGTGATCACCAGCCAGCAAAGGCCATTGTGGCCTGGCAGCGGCGCGCCGGATGAACGCGGTGCCCATGACAACATCGTCAACCTGACGCTGGCGCCGGGGACCTCCGGTGCCGAGATGCGCGCGCTTTACGAGACCGAGGTGTTCGGGCGGTTGCGCGCGTTTCGCCCCGAGCTGTTGTTGATTTCAGCCGGTTTCGATGCGCATCGCGACGATCCTCTGGCCGGGTTGAACTGGGACACCTGGGATTTCGCTTGGCTGACGGCCGAACTCTGCGGGATTGCGCGCGACGTGTGTCGGGGTCGGGTGGTATCGGTGCTGGAAGGCGGGTATGATCTGGCAGCGCTGGCGGCATCCGCGCGCGCACATGTTACCGAATTGATGAAGGCCGCAGAATGACCGACACCCCCGTATCCGAAATGAGCTTTGAGACCGCGATGAAGGCGTTGGAGCAGGTCGTCGACCAGTTGGAACGGGGTGACGTTGCCCTGGAGGAGTCGATCGCGCTCTATGAGCGGGGTGCGGCGCTGAAGCAGCGGTGCGAGGCCGAACTGAAGCGCGCCGAGGAAAAGGTTGCGGCGATCACGATGGACGCGGACGGCGTGGCCCGGGGGATCAAACCGGTCGAGGGGCTCTGAGTGTTCGCCGACAGCCTGGCCGGGGCCGCGCAGGCGATCGAGGCGCGTTTCGACGCGGTTCTCGGGGCATTGCCGGATTTGCCGGTGACGCGGGCGATGGCCTATACCACCCGTGGCGGCAAGCGTTTGCGCGGTTTCCTGGTGCTGGAGAGCGCGCGGCTGCATGGCATCGGGGCGGACCGCGCCATCTGGCCGGCGACCGCGATCGAGGCGTTGCATGCCTATTCCCTTGTGCATGACGATCTGCCGTGCATGGACGACGACGATCTGCGCCGGGGACGGCCGACGGTGCACCTGAAATGGGACGAGGCGACGGCGGTTCTGGCCGGGGATGCCTTGCAGGCGTTGGCCTTCGAGTTGATCGCGCGCCCCGAAACCGGGCCCGACAGCGCACGCGCGGCGCTGTGTCTGGGGCTGGCGCGGGCTTCGGGCGCCCGGGGCATGGTTCTGGGGCAGGCGCTGGACATTGGCGCCGAAACCGCGCCGGTGCCGCTGACGCTGGCGGAAATCACCGCATTGCAGGCGGGCAAGACCGGGGCGCTGATCGAATGGTCGGCGACGGCGGGCGCGGTCATGGCCGCGGCCGATACCGCGCCGCTGCGCGCATATGCGCAGGCTGTCGGGCTTGCCTTTCAGATCGCGGACGACATCCTTGATGTAACCGGAGACGCCGAAAAAGCCGGCAAGCGGCTGCAAAAGGACGCCTCGGCGAACAAGGCGACCTTCGTGTCGCTGCTGGGTCTGGAACCGGCGCGCGCCCGTGCGCTGACGCTGATCGAAGAGGCCTGCGCCGCGCTGGACGTTTACGGTGAGGATGCGGACGTGTTGCGCCAGTGCGCCCGCTTTGTTATCGCGCGCGAGACCTGATCTGCCCGAAGGAGGGCCAAGTGTCCGATCTGCCCAAGACCCCGCTGCTGGACCGTATATCGCGACCGGCCGACATGAAATCGCTCAGCGATGCCGAACTGACGCGGCTGGCGGGCGAATTGCGCGCCGAAACCATCGCCGCGGTATCGCAGACCGGCGGGCACCTGGGTGCGGGGCTGGGCGTTGTCGAACTGACGGTTGCGCTGCACGCGGTGTTCGACACGCCGCGCGACAAGCTGATCTGGGACGTCAGTCACCAGAGCTATCCGCACAAGATCCTGACCGGGCGGCGCGACCGGATCCGCACCCTGCGGATGAAGGACGGGCTGTCGGGGTTCACCAAGCGCACGGAATCGCCCTACGATCCGTTCGGCGCGGCACATTCTTCGACATCGATTTCCGCAGCGCTGGGCTTTGCCGTGGCGCGCGATCTGGGTGGGCAGGTGCCCGAGGGCCTGGGCGATGCGATCGCCGTGATCGGCGACGGCGCGATGAGCGCGGGCATGGCCTTTGAGGCAATGAACAACGCCGGCCACCTGGGCAAACGCCTGATCGTGATCCTGAACGACAATGAAATGAGCATCGCACCGCCGGTCGGCGCCCTGTCGTCGTATCTCAGCCGGCTTTACGCCGAGGCACCGTTTCAGGATCTGAAGGCGGCGGCGAAGGGCGCTGTCAGCCTGCTGCCGGGCCCGTTCCGCGAAGGCGCGAAGCGCGCGCACGACCTTCTGAAGGGGATGACCGTGGGTGGCACCCTGTTCGAGGCGCTCGGGTTTTCGTACCTTGGGCCGATCGACGGGCACGACATGGGCCAGCTTCTGCCGGTTCTGCGGACCGTCAAGCAGCGCGCCACCGGCCCTATCCTGATCCACGCGATCACCAAGAAGGGCAAGGGCTATGCCCCCGCCGAGGCCGCCGCCGACAAGGGCCATGCCACGGCCCGGTTCAATGTGCTGACCGGCGCCCAGAAGAAGGCGCCGTCGAACGCGCCCAGCTATACCCGTGTCTTCGCAGACAGCCTGATCCGCGAAGCCGCGGACGACGACCGGATCTGCGCGATCACCGCGGCGATGCCCGACGGCACCGGTCTGAACCTCTTTGCCGAACGCTATCCGTCACGCTGTTTCGATGTGGGGATTGCCGAACAGCATGGCGTGACATTTGCGGCGGGTCTGGCCGCCGGCGGGATGCGGCCGTTTTGCACCATGTATTCGACATTCCTGCAACGCGGCTACGATCAGGTGGTGCATGACGTTGCGATCCAACGCCTGCCGGTGCGCTTCGCCATCGACCGCGCCGGCCTGGTGGGTGCCGACGGGGCCACCCACGCGGGCAGCTACGACATCGCCTACCTCAGCAACCTGCCGGGTTTCGTGGTCATGGCGGCGGCCGACGAATCCGAACTGGTGCACATGGTGGCCACCGCCGCCGCCCATGACGACGGCCCGATCGCATTCCGGTTCCCGCGCGGTGAAGGCGTGGGCGTCGATCTGCCTGAACGCGGCGTGCCGCTGACCATCGGCAAGGGCCGCATCGTCGCCGAAGGATCGCGCGTGGCGATCCTTTCGCTGGGCACCCGCCTTGGCGAAACCATGCAGGCCGCCGAAGCACTGGCCGCGCGCGGCATCGCACCCACCGTCGCCGATGCGCGGTTTGCCAAACCGCTCGACCGCGACCTGATCCTGGATCTCGCGCGCAATCACGAGGCGCTGATCACCATCGAGGAAGGGGCCATCGGCGGCTTTGGCAGCCATGTGGCGCATCTGTTGGCCGAGGCCGGCGTTTTCGACACCGGCCTGCGGTTCCGGTCGATGGTCCTGCCCGACATCTTCATAGATCAGGCCAGCCCGCGCGACATGTACGATGTTGCCGCGATGAATGCCGAACACATCGAGGCCAAGGTGCTGGATGCGCTGGGCGTCACGCGGATCGGTCAGCGCACGCAGGTTTCCTAGGGTCGCGGCGGTTTCGGCTGGCGCCGCGCGAGGATCCGGGCAATCCTTCCGGCGCAGGACAACCGGAGCGCGAAATGGCCGATCATCATCTTCTTCCATCCGTCGAAACCACCCACTGGGGTTGGTTCGAGGCAGGCATGAAACCGGCGTTGCAGATCGACAGCGGCGACACGGTGATCATCGAAACCGTGTCGGGCGGCCCCGACAACCTGCCGCCGCCGCCGTTTTCCGTGCGGCCCGAACTGGCCGATATCCATGCCTCGGGTGCGCGGCGGCTGCCCGGCCACATCCTGACCGGCCCGGTGGAAGTGCGCGGCGCGCTGCCTGGTGACGTGCTCGAGGTGCGCGTCCGCGACGTGCAGCCGCGCGACGACTGGGGTTTTACCTTCATGCGGCCGCTGGCCGGCGGTCTGCCGCTGGATTTCGGCGAGGCCGTTCAGATCCACAGCACCATCGACCGGGCGGCAGGAACCGCGCGCCTGCCCTGGGGCAGCGAGGTGACGCTGGCGCCCTTCTTTGGCGTCATGGGCGTGGCACCGCCGCAGGGCTGGGGCCCGATTTCATCGATTCAGCCGCGCGCGCATGGCGGCAACCTCGACAACAAGGAACTGGGCGCCGGCAGCACGCTGTACCTGCCGGTTCTGGCCGATGGCGCGCTGTTTTCGGCCGGCGACGGGCATGGTTTGCAGGGCGACGGCGAAGTCTGCGTGACCGCCATCGAAACCGGGCTGATCGGCACGTTCGAATTTCACCTGCATCCGGCGCGTGGCTGGGGCTATCCACGGGCGGAAACGGCGACGCATCTGATCACGATGGGCATGGATGCCGATCTGGACAACGCCGCGCAGGGCGCGCTGCGCCGGATGATCGACTGGATCGCCGAACACTGCACCCTTGATAGGGCCGAGATCTACATGTTTCTCAGCCTGACCGGCGATCTGCGGGTTACCCAGATCGTCAATCAGGAAAAGGGGTGCCACATGATGTTCGCCAAATCGCATCTGGCGGGGTTGCCCGGGTATCGCGGCTGAGTTGGACAGTCAGCGCCCCGATCCCAGCGCACGGCCCAGCGCGGCGATGCCTTCGTGAATGCGCGCCTCGGACTGGGCCGAGAAATTGATCCGCGCAAAATTGGCACGCGGTGTCACCGGAAAGAAGGTGGCCCCCGGAACATAGGCCACATGCGCCTGCGGCAACGCCACGTCGCGCATGAAGGCGGTGGCGTCGAAGTCTTCGCCGAAGCGCGCCCATGTGAACAGGCCGCCTTCGGGATCCGTCACCACCACATCCTGCGGCAAATGCCTGCGGATCGCCGACAGCATCGCCTCTTTCTTGCGGCTGTAGGCGGCACAGAGCATGTCGACATGGGCATCGAGATCGAAGCGTTTCAGAAACAGGCTGGCGGCGGCCATGTTCAGGGTCGAGCTCTGAGTATCGGCCGCCACTTTCAGCTGAGCCATCCGGGCGCGCAGATCTGGCGGCGCCACGGCCCACCCGATGCGCATTCCCGGCACCAGAACCTTGGAAAAACTGCCCAGATGGATGACCCGCCCGTCGGTATCCAGCGATTTCAGTGTGGGCAGCGTTTCGCCGGCAAAGCGCAGCCGCCGGTAGGGTGTGTCTTCGATCACGATCACATCGTGCTGCCGTGCCAGTTCCATCAGCCGCAGGCGCCGATCGTACGAAAGGCTGACGCCTGTGGGGTTCTGGAAATCGGGCTGCACATAGATCATCCGCGCGCGCGGCTCCGACGCCAGCACCTCGCCCAGCGCATCGGTGCACATGCCATCGGCGTCCATCGCCACCGGCGCATAGCGCGGTTGGCAGGGATCGAAGGCCAGAAGCGCACCCAGAAACGTGGGATCCTCGGTCACGATGGTATCGCCGGGATCGATCAACATGCGGGCGGCGAAATCCAGCCCCTGCTGCGAGCCGTGCAGGATCACGACATCGTCGGCGCCGCAGTCCATACCGTCGGCGCGCATCAGTTCGGCGATCTGGCCGCGCAGTTCGGGCAACCCGTCCGAGGGGGCGTATTGCATGGCAGCGCCGCCGGGTGCCGAGATCACCTCGGAATAAACCTCGCGCAGCCGATCCGCCGGAAAAAGCGTTGCATCAGGATATCCGCCGCCGAAGGAAATGATGCCCGGCCTGGCGCCCAGCGCCAGAAGCTCGCCGATGGCGGATGGTTTTACGCGCTCCATGCGCTGCGCGAAATGACGTGGCATTGCGTTCTCCCCGGGGCCGTAAGCGAGGGGACACGCATTCGCGCCGCGATGCAAGACCCCTCGCCCGCCCCGCCGCCGAAACCGGGCATCGCAACCCGATCCGCGAAACGCCCGGGCCGCGCCCCCGCGGCCGGTCCGGGACCAACCGGCGCTTGCCATTCCCGGCGCCCCGCCGGATGCTGCGCCCGAACCTGACAAGGAAGGACATGCGCATGACAATCCGCACCGCGATCATCGGCCTGGGCATCATGGGGCGCCGGATGCTCGAACACATGCAGCGCCATCCCGGCTATGATGTCACAGCGATCTGGGATCCCGATCCGGCGGCCTGCGCGACTGCGGCGGATCTGGCGCCACAGGCCCGCCAGGCCGACAACGCCGCGGCGGCGATCGCGGCGGCCGATCTGGTGTATCTGGCCTGCCCGCCGGTGCCGCGCCGGGCCTATGCGCTGGATGCCGCAGCGGCGGGCAAGGCGGTGTTTCTCGAGAAACCGCTGGGCGTCGATATTGCCTCCAGCCGCGACATGGTCGCACGGATCGCCGCCAGCGGCGTGCCGGCCGCCGTCAATTTCACCCAGGCCGCCGGCGCCGCCCTGACCGGCGTGACGCAGGCCGCCGAAACCGGCGCTCTGGGCGATCTGACCGGGGCCGATATCGTCGTCACCTACGCCGAATGGCCGCGCGGCTGGCAGAAGGCCGCCGATTGGCTGCGGTTCCGCGACGAAGGCGGCATGACCCGCGAGGTGATCTCGCATTTCCTGTTCTTCAGCGCGCGCATCCTGGGGCCGCTCGATCTGGTCTGGGCGCGAAGCACCTATCCCGACGATCCGGCATTGTGCGAAACCCATGTGGCCGCGCGGCTGGTCAATGCCCAAGGCCTGCCGGTTTCGGTGATGGCCAGCGTTGGCGGCGCCCAGCCCGACCGGCAGGAACTGACGATCAAGGGTCAGGCCGCCAGCCGCAGGATCACCGAATTCTACCGCGACGCGGTGTCGCGCGGCGGCGATTTCGAGCCGGTGGCCCCCGAACCCGAGGATCCGCGCGCGGTCAGCCTGAAGGCCCAACTGGATGACCTGGCGCTTATGGTTGCGGGCCGGCCCAACCGCCTTGCGACACTCGACGAAGCGCTGCGCGTGCAAGTGCTGGTCGAAGAGATCCTCGCTTCGTCCTGATCGCCGCGCGGCCCCGGCAACACCAGCAGGCCAGGGTGGCATCGGTGGCGTGGCCGGGCGGCGGTTGCAAACCGGACCAGCGCCAAGTTTTCGCTTGCTTTGTGGCGGATTGCCCGCATCATCGGGGCAATCGGGTATCGCCGGAGGGGTCGCAGCGCCATGCACATTCAAACCCGCACGCCGCCCCCGGCCTACGGCCCAACCGCGCCGAAGATCCGCGCCCTCTCATCGCCGCACCGCATCCGCCAAAGGCACCCTGCCCGCGCGGCACCCAAAGCCCCCCGCCCCGCGCCCCGGTGGAGGACCGGGATCGGGGCGGGCCCGACCTGATCCCCCGGGGATCCAAAACCCAAGAGCGTCCCAAGGCGCCATGCACATCCAAAGGGAGGAAACGATATGAACCTTAGACCCGACCCGACATTCTACCCATCGCCCAAGCTGGCGATGCAGGCTCCGGTTGAAAACTACGCCTTTACCGTCATGCTCAGCCCGGACGGATCACAGTCCGACGGCATTGCGGTGATCGACCTGAAAGCAGGCTCTGACACCTATGGCCAGATCGTGCACCAGGTGATCGTTCCCAACAAGGGCGACGAATTCCATCACTTCGGCTGGAACGCCTGTTCATCGTCGCTGTCGCCGCTGTCGGGGCATGCCTTTCTTGAAAGGCGCTACCTGATCGTGCCGGGCATCCGGTCGTCGCGGATCTATGTGATCGATGTCAAAGACCCTCTCAAGGCGCATATCCACAAGACCATCGAACCCGAGGAACTGTTCGCAAAGACAGGGTATTCGCGCCCTCACACCATCCATTGCGGCCCCGAAGGCATCTATGTCTCGTGCCTGGGCGGCGGCGGCGCGGATGGCACCGACGGGCCGCCGGGCATCTTCATCATGGATTGCGAAACCTTCGACATCATCGGCCAGTACGAGATGGATCGAGGCAAACAGGACAAACACTATGATTTCTGGTGGAACCTGCCGCAGGATTACATGGTCAGCTCGGAATGGGGTCTGCCGCCGCAGTTCGAAAACGGCATCGTCGCCGAGGATCTTCTGAGCAACAAGTACGGCCATTCCATACATTTCTGGGATCTGCGCGCGCGCAAGAACATCCAGACCATCGACCTGGGCGAAAACCATCAGATGGCGCTGGAAATCCGGCCGGCGCATGACCCCAAGAAATCCTACGGATTTTGCGGCGTCGTGGTCGATACCACCAACCTGCAGGGCGCGATCTTCACCTGGTGGCGCGACGACGACGGCACTTGGCAGGCGAAAAAGACCATCACCATAGATCCGCGCCCCGAAGACCCGGAAAACCTGCCGCCGCTGCTGCAGGGCTTTGCGGCGGTGCCGCCCCTGGTCACCGATATCGATCTCAGCCTGGACGACAAATACCTTTATGTGGCGTGCTGGGGTCTGGGCGAAATGCATCAATACGATGTTTCCGACCCGATGAACCCGGTGCTGGCCGGCAAGGTCGAACTGGGCGGGATTGCGCGCGGTGCCAAGCATCCGAACGGCCAGAACTTTGCCTATGGCCCGCAAATGGTCGAGATCAGTCGCGACGGCAAGCGCGTCTACTGGACCAATTCGCTGTATTCCACATGGGACGATCAGTTCTACCCCAACGACGAGGGCGGGCAGATGGTGATGGCGGACGTGGGCGAAAACGGCGGGCTGACGCTGAACCCGGATTTCTATATCGATTTCCCGGCTGGCCTGCGGTCGCACCAGATCCGTCTGGAAGGCGGCGATTGTTCCACCGACAGCTTCTGCTATCCCTCTGTCTGAATGACGCCTGACGCTTCTTCTTTGGCGGCCCTCTGGGGGGCCGTCATTTTTTCCGGCTTCTATCACGGCGTGAACCCCGGCATGGGCTGGCCCCTGGCGGTGTCCGCTGCACTGATGGAACAGGACAGGAAGGCCATGCCCAAGGCGCTGGCGATGCTGGCGCTGGGTCATTTCCTGGCGATGATCGTGATCTTGCTGCCATTCTCGGTGATGGTGGCGCTGGTCGAGTGGGAGACCGAGATCCGCGTGGGCGCCGGCCTGATCGTGATTGCGATGGGGCTGTACCTGCTGATCAACCGCCGCCATCCCAGAATTCTGTCGCGGGTACATCCCGCCCGGCTGACGTTGTGGTCGTTTCTGGCCGCGATGGCGCATGGCGCCGGGCTGATGCTGGTGCCGATCTATCTGGGCATCTGCGCGATTGCCCCCGACGACACCGGGCACCTGGCGGCACAGGCGCTGATGGGCAACACGGTGACGACCGCGCTGGGCGTGGCGGCGCTGCACACCCTGTCGATGACCGTCGCGGGCGGTGCGATCGCGCTGGGCATCTACCTGTGGCTGGGTCTCAGCTTTCTGTCGCGCGGATGGTTCAATCTGGATCTGGTCTGGGCGGTCAGCCTGATCGTGGTCGGGGCGTTCGGGATTCACACCGCCCTGTCGGGGCACGGCACCTGATGCCACGCCCCGCCGGCGAAACACGATGGCAAACCCTGCGCAACACGCCTAGTGTTGGCCGCATGTGCCGGCACCGCCCGCGCCGCATAGACGATACCGAACAGGAGCGCCGCGACTTGGACACCTTCGCGCCCCCCGTACAACGAATCCGCGATCTGCCGCTGATCCCCAAGCGCGCCGATGGCATCGACGACCACCGGTTCCTGGCCGAGCTCTGGCAGCGCGGACCGCTGGCGCGCGACCGGATGGGCATGGTCCATTCCTTCCCCCACGAGATCTTCATCCGGCTTCTGGACGACAGGCTGACCCGCCAGGTGGAAACCGAGGCGATCCGCCTGCGCGGCATCGACAGCGGGCCGGTGTTCGACTTCTTCGCCCATTCGCTGCTTACATCGAACGGTGAACGGCACAGGGCACGGCGCACGCCGCTGGCACGCAGCTTTGCGTTTCCGATGATGAAGGCGCTGCGCCCCGAGGTCGCGCGCACCGCCGAAGCGCTGATCGCGCCGCTTGCGGACCGCGCCGATGTGGATGTGCTGGAAGATGTGGCGGGGCCGATGCCCGCGCAGATCATCGCGCGGGTGCTGGGCGTGCCGGGCGGCGACGTGGGGTATTTCACCCGCCTGGTCTACTCGGCGATCCGCGCATTGGCCGCAAGATCGGATCATGTGATCCGCGAGGCCGCAACCGACATGGGCGAGTTGACATCCTATGTTGCGCGGTTGCTGGAATCGCGGCGCCAAACGCCTCAGGACGATTTCCTGACGGACTATCTGCGCGCCGTGGGCGATGGCGACGGCGCCCTGAGCGAGGACGAAATCCGCATCACCATCGTCACGCTGATTCTGGCCGGATCCGACACCACCCGCGCAACGATGGCGATGACGCTGACGCGGTTGCTGCAACATCCGGACCAATGGCGCATACTGGTCAACGATCCCGACCGCTGGAAAGGCCCGGCTGTGGAAGAGGGCCTGCGATACGATCCCGTCGTCGGCGCGTTGGGCCGCATCGCAATCACCGAATTCGAGCTGTGCGGGGTGCGGATCGTGCCGGGAACGGTGTTCACGCCTTCAATGCTGACCGCGATGCGCGATCCGGCGATCTATGCCGATCCCGAACGCTTCGACATCACGCGACAGGACCACCCGCGCCATTCGCCCGCCTTCGGCGGTGGGGTGCACCGCTGCCTGGGCGAGGCGCTGGCGCGCATCGAACTGGAAGAAGCGATCGCCGCCTTCGCACGGCACTGGCCGAATGCGCGCATTCTGGGCAATGCACCCGGCCTGCGCGGCCTGACCGGCACCCGCGGGATCGACGCGATGCATGTGGAACCAGGCGGGGCGGTCACGCCGCCCGCGCCCTGAGCCTTGGCCGTCAGGCCGCCGCAAGCTTCTTTTTCGGATCGTAGAAGGGGCGCTCGACCACCCGCGCCGTCGTCGGACCCGACGGCGTCACCACCTCGACATCCATGCCGATTTCGGCGCAATCCACCGAAATCATCGCCAGCGCGATGTTCTGCTTCAGACGCGGCGAATAGACCGCCGATGTGACCCGGCCGACCTCGGCGCCGTCGCGGTAGATGGCCCAGAAGGTGGTGTTCGGCCCGCGCAGCGGGTCGCAATCGACGATCAGGCCCACCTGCCGGCGGCGGACGCCTGCGGCCTGGATCCGGCGCAGCGCCGCCTTGCCGATGAAATCCGCCTCGATGTCGAGGTTGACCAGGCGGTCCAGCCCCAGCTCGTAGGGGTTGGTGTTGATGTCCGCATCCGCATGATACGACAGCATCCCGCCTTCGATACGGCGGATCGACGATGTATGGCCGGGTTTCAGACCGTAAGCCATGCCGGTGGCCATGATCCGCTCCCAGAGGGTGTCGCCCTGGGATCCGTCGCGCAGGTAGATCTCATAGCCCAGTTCGCTCGACCAGCCGGTGCGCGAAACGATCAGCGGAATACCGTCCAGCTCGACCTCGCGCAGCCAGTAGTACCGCAGGTCCATGATCTCGTCGCCAAAAAGCGCGCGCATGATCTCGCCTGATTTGGGGCCCTGCAACTGCAACGGCGATACGTCGGGTTCGACGATCGATACATCCAGCCCCGAATGCACCGCAACGCCCTGCGCCCACAGCAGGATGTCGCTGTCGGCAAGGGAGATCCAGAAGTGGTTCTCGGCCAGACGCAGCAGGATCGGATCGTTCAGGATGCCGCCATCGGCGTTGGTGATCAGGATGTATTTGCACTGTCCGACGGCCATGCCCGACAAATCGCGCGGTGTGAGCATCTGCACAAAGCGCGCGGCATCGGGCCCGGTGATCTCGACCTGGCGTTCGACGGCAACGTCACACAGGATCGCATCGTTCACCAGGTTCCAGAAATTCTGTTCCGGATCGCCAAAATCGCGCGGGATATACATGTGGTTGTACACCGAAAACCCCTGCGCGCCCCACCGTACCGTGGCGTCGAAATACGGAGATTTGCGGATTTGCGTACCAAAACCGAAGTCGTCTGCTTGCATCGCTGTTGCCCTTGTCTGTCGCCGGCGCTGGCCACCCCGCAAGGTGCCGCCCGCAGCGGTATCTAGGGCAAGATCGCGCCTTGTGCAGACTAAAATCGGCCCGGTTTGCGGACCGTTCGGGCCAATGTGCCGGCACCGGGCGGCCTGTCCGGTCCGCGCCGTTCAGCGCCCCTGCCCTGCGGCCAGCCGGGCCAGATCCGGCAGCGCGGATTTGACGGTCCGCGTGGCGATATAGGTCATGTAGCGCCCGACCCCCAGTTCGGCATCCAGCATGGTCTGCATCAGCGCGCCGAACGCCGTCAGGTTCACGCATACGGTGCGCAGAATGTAATCCATGCCACCGCCGGTTGCGATGCATTCGGTGATCTCGTGCCGGCTGTGCACGAAGGCTTCGAAGCGGTCGAAATCGGATTTGCGATGCTGCAACAGCGACACCGTGACCGTCACCTGGGTAAAGTCGCAGATCCGGTCCAGCGCGATATCCGCATGATAGCCGCGGATGAACCCGGCGCCCTTCAGCCGGTCAAGCCGCACCCAGCAGGGCGTTGCGGAAATGTTGACGATTTCGGCCAGCCGGCTTTTGCTGATCTGGCCGTGGCGTTGCACGGCGACGAGAATTCGAATGTCTGTCGCGTCCAGACCTATCCTTTTCATCGGCTGTTCAATCCCCGGCCTGCCCGGCCCCGGGACCGGATCGCGGACCATCCCGCCCGGCCGATGCTAGCCCGGCGCGCGCGCCCGCGGCACCGGGATTGCGACCTGTTGCGCGTCAACCGCGTCCCGTTTGCCGCTTCACGCACCGCGATCCGCCCGTCAGGCCGTCGTGCCGCGGATCGACGCCGCGCGTATGTGCAGCCGCCGCATGGCATCGTCCTCGATGCCCAGTTCGTCGAGATGGCGCACAAGCGAATCCAGATATTCAAAGTTCGGCCCGATGCCACCTTCGGCAATGGCGATCATACGGGCGGCTTCGTCTTCGGCGATATCGGGCATATAGCGGTGATTCTCGCGATCCATCACGAAGGTCAGCGCCTCGACCGGGCCTTGCGGTGTCGCGACCTGAACGAAGACCGGGCAATAGGCGCCGGCGAACATCTCGCGCCGCCACATGAAGGTGGTTTCCCCGTCCACCAGTGGCGCCGAGATGCGAAACACCACGCCATCGCAGCGCCCGCCGCGATCCAGCGCCGCCATCAGCCCGGGACAGTCATGTGTGGCGCGCCCGCCTTCCAGCTTCATGCAGAACCGGCGCTGCCACCCATCCAGCGCGCCATAGCGGTATTCATCCACATAAACCGCAGGATCCCAGATCAGCGAGCCATAGGCAAAAACCCACAGATCCCGCGTCATCCTTCCCGACAGCACCTTCTGGCGGTTGTCTTCGCGGGCGTCGTGATCCATGCGCCAACCCGGCGGCCAGCCTTCTTCGGCGGCCTGAATGTCGAGTTCATCGAATCTGTCCATGCCAAAGCGCATCCCCGAGGCATCGGGTGGCGTGATCAGCCCACGCAGGGCCGGAGTGTGGCGGAAAACATGATGTGGAAACGGCATGGCCAAGCTATGCCCGTTTCGCAAGGGCTTGGCCAGCGTCCTCTTGGGCCCCGACGCCACGCGCGCGCCAGCGGCCCCAGAGCCAGCCTTCCGCCCACCCCGCGATGAACTGGCGGGCCGAAAAGCAACGCCTGGCGCTTTCGTTGACGCGCGGACGCCGAGCATCAGGCGCGGGTGCTCATCGAAATCGGCGCGGGCATGGATGACGTCGTCGCTGAAGTTGTCGCGCAGCCAGGCGATGGCACGCCCTTCGAACAGCTCCTCCTGCGAGATGCTGAACTGCACATCGCTGCTCTCGGTTTGCTCGAACCAGTCCCTGTTGGCAGTCAGGATGAGTTCGCGCATCGGTCCATGGCGCGATGCCCGTCAGGGATCCCGGGGCCCTTAGATTCGCCGCTTTTCGAGGTCCTTGCGCCGGTTCCGCTGGTCGAGATCCTCAAGTTCAGCAGCGAAAGTCTCGACCATCATCGGCTCGATCTCAGCCCGGGCTTCTTCCGCCCAGGTTTCGGAGCCGATCAGGCGGCGGGGCTTCGGCTTGTTCCTGTCGATGGGCTCTGTTGCACAAAGCCCTTGGGGGATTCACCCCGTGAATCCAGCGTGATAGCTGGATGGCATGAGCAGACCGATACCCCCGACCTACAAGATCAAGAACTGGCGGGCCTATAACGAAGCGCTGAAGCGCCGGGGC
>JANSXZ010000018.1 GCA_024742705.1 Paracoccaceae bacterium
CACGGACAGCGAACACGCCTGGCCGGTCGCCCCGAACCTGCTCGCCCAGGACTTCGAAGCCGAACAGCCGGATCGGAAATGGGGCGCCGACATCTCCTGCATCCGGACGGCGCAGGGCTGGCTCTGTCCCGCGGTCGTGCTCGACCTCCGCTCGCGGCGGGTCGTCGGCTGGGCGACGAGCGACCGGCTGAAGCGCGGCCTCGCAGTCGAGGCTCATGCCGTGTTCGCGGCACAGTTCGGCGGCGGGTACACCGCCCTCCATCTGCCGCAGCACACCCATGATCTGCGCTTCAGTGAAACGTGTCTTCTTCATCGCAATCTCCTCAGTCATCCTGCCGAGAAAATTCTACTTCCGCATCCCCTTAAGATCGGGGGGGATTACCCTTGTAGCTTAGGGAAAAAGCCCAATCGGCTCAATAAACGTATGATTGATGTTTCTCCAATGAGCTCCCTTCTGTAGTTCCGAAGCGAATTCCTTCTCCGAACAACCCGGCAAGAAAGTTCGCGTATTCTCGTTCGTATGTGGCCTTGGGCGTTCAGTCCCGGCATCTGGCGGGCCGTGACGCAGGCTTGCGAGCCACGGTTGGTGGTCGGCTTTGGGCCGTCCTTTGCATGCTATGGCGATGTGATGGGCGGGGGTTTTCTTCGTTTGCCGGAAAGCGCATTGCCGGCAATCGCCGCCAGCAGGACTGCGCCACCGATCAGTGTATTCGCGGTTGCGGTTTCCCCCAGGAACAGCCAGACCCAGAGGGGGCCAAGCAGAACTTCGGCCAGCGACAGCAGGGCGAGTTCCGCTGCCGGCAGGCTGCGCGAGCCCAGTGTGTAGAGGATCAGGCCGGCGCCGACCTGGAAGACACCCATACCCATGGCGATGCCGCTGTCTGCCGGGCTTAGAACCACGGACAGCCCCAGCCCGAGGCATATCGCCAGGGTAATGGCGATCGCGAAGATGCCAGACAGGAAGACCGCGGGCAGCATTTCACCGGTTCGCCCCCATCTCAGCGCTACGGTGAACACGGCGAACCCCAAGGCCGATCCCAGTGCGGCAAGACTGCCTTTCAGGGCGACGCCGCCGGACTTGTCTGCGACCATGATACCGATCCCGCCGATTGCAACCGCGATCGCTATCCAGGTCGCGACGCGCACGGGTTCCTTCAGCACAATCCACCCAAGCACAGCCGCCATGAACGGCGCCGTCGCAAACAAGAGCATGGCATTCGCGACCGATGTGTTCTGTATTGCGTGGATACCCCCGGAGTAGGCCGCAACCAGTGAAAGCCCGGCGATGATGGCCGGCAAGCCGATGCGGCGGATCTGGGCAAAGGGGCTTTCGCCCGATCGCACCCGAATGAGCAAATACAAGAACAGCGACAGGCTGATCGACCGATAGAGAAGGATCTGCCACACGACTGCATCTTCGATCAGGCGAATGCCCAGGCCGACCGTCGACCAAAGAACCCCCGCCGCAAAGACAAAGAGCACCCCGTATTTGTGGGCGTCGGCATTTGAAGAGGCTTGCGCATTGGTGGTCATGTCGGGCCGATCAGGTAACTCAACCTGACAAGGCTAGCATGCAAGCCAGTGCCTGAATCGTTCGTTTGCGACATCCGCAAGAGGTGCTGCACGCGGCCACGCCTGGCATACAGATCAGAAATGCGGGCACAATTGGATTTCCCGCGCAGCGGCAGCACGATGCCGCGAGGCAAGACAACCGCGCCGGAACGCAGGCGCAAAACCAATCAGCGGGCGCCCTACCCGTGAAGGCTCTCCAAGCCACCTCTGCTGCTGCGTTGCGCACGGGTGGCGGATCAGCGCGGAACGCCGGCAGATGTGCTGGGATTCCAGCGTATCGCGGTGTCGTGGGGTTTCATCGTCGCTGCACGTTCGGTGCGGGGCGGGATCTGACGGGACGCAGACCTGTGCACAGCGAATCCTCGAGACCGCGCTAGCCGCTGGTGGCTTGGGCGCCGCCGGCCAGGACAGCCGGCAAATCCTGCTTCAAGCGATCAAGGAACACTTCCACCGCCGGCAACAAGCCCCGGCGCGATGGCATCAGAAGGCTGATCTGCGGGCTTCCTGCTGTCCAGCCCGGCATGACGCGCACAAGCGATCCGGATGCCACCTCTGGTCGGCAAACGTAGGCGGGCAGGGCGACCAGCCCCAGCGACAAGGCTGCCGCGTTCTTCAGCGTCGACATATCATCGCTCGCAAGACGCACCCGGCATGGGACCGATGCGGTTTGCCCGCCAGCGCCCGTCAGCAACCATTGGTATGTTGCGCCTGGTCGACCAAGCACCAATGCCGGTTGATTGGTCAGCGCGACCGGATCGCCACCCGGATCCAGGGTTTCAAGGAAATCGGGGGAGCAGAACAATTGCCATTCCACCCGCGCCAGTCGGGTCTGGATCAGGCTCGAGTCTGGCAGAGTGTCCATATGCCCTCTTATGGCCACATCGATCCCGCCCTTGATCAAATCATCCATCTGGTTCGAGGCCCTCTGCACCACCGTCACGCCGGGGTTGTCCTGCAGGAAACGTGGCAGGATCTGATCGAGGCCGAATTGCGCCATGCCCACCGAGCACGAGACCGTAACAATGCCCTCGATCGTGTTGGTCTTGCGGCGCACGGCGGTTTCGGCGTTTTCAAAGCGGATCAGGGCGTCGTGGGCATGGCGAAGGAACTCCCTGCCTGTCTCCGTCGTGGTGACGATGCGCGATGTGCGCTGCAACAGGCGCACGCCAAGGTCATCCTCAAGCTGGCGCACACGGCGGCTCAGCCGTGATTTCGGGATGTTCAGCGCGCGTGCGGCGGCGGAAAAACCGCCCTTTTCAACGACCTGAACAAAGTAGAATGCATCGTTAAGGTCCATCGCGATCTCTCTTATTGTCCTGTTTGTAGAACGATAAGTTCTGAGATTGGCCGATTTTCGTTCGATTGTCCCGCTCATATTGTCAAGGCAACACAAAGCGAGGGAATGACATGAACACGCAACATATCGACAGGCTTGCAGTCGTACCCTGCGAAACCCATGCCCTGAGCGAGGGGCGGCCGCTGAGGATCGGCGACGGATTTCAGGCCCAAACCTATCGGCACGCCGAGTTTCGGGGGCTGATGGACCCGCTGATCATGGTGGATCATTTCTTCATGACCGAGCCCACCTTCGGGACACATGCGCATGCCGGGCTGTCGGCGGTGACGGTCATGTTCGAGGACAGCCAAGGCGCGTTCCGAAACCGCGATTCCCTTGGCAATGATGTCGATCTGGCGCCCGGTGATCTTTACTGGTTCAAGGCGGCGCGCGGCGCCCTTCACAACGAAGCCACCCGCCCCGGCGCCAGAACCCACGCGCTGCAGGTGTTCGTCAACCTTTCCGCAGAGCACCGGCATGACGCACCCGAAGCGTTTCATCTGGCGGCGGCCGATATTCCCAGGCTGCAGGGCAACCACGCCACGGCGCGGCTTGTTCTGGGGCATGCGGATGGTGTTGCGGGTGCGACAGCACCGGATATCCCGCTGACACTGCTCGATATCGATCTTCAAGCGGGCGGTCGGTTCACGCACCAAGGCGACAGCGAACATCACGCCTGGATCCTGCCGGTCGCGGGCGCCGCTACCGTGACGTGGGACGCAGGGTCTGCCGATCTGCGCCCCGGCAAGGCCATCGCCTTCGCAGGTGCCACCAACATCTCGTTTTCCTCGGAAGACGGCGCGCATGCCGTGCTGTTCCGGGCGCCCCCTCTGCGCGAGGCCTTTGTTCAAAGGGGGCCATTTGCCATGGGCAACGCAGCCGAGCTTGACGCAATCGAAGCCGATTACAGCGCCGGCCGGCTCGGATCAATTGACTGAACGCAACCTCCGAAACCTACCTTGAAAGGAAAAGACCATGACCAGTTCCTACAACCCCGATCCCCTGACCCGTGACAACGCCGCTGTCGTGTTTGTCGATAATCAGGTCGGGCTGATGACCGGCATCCGCGACTATTCGATCGCAGATCTCAAACACAACATCGTCGGCCTGGCCAAGGCTGCGAAGGCGCTGGGCCTGCCGATTGTCACAACCACCACCTCATCCGAGACGCTGTGGGGCCCGGCCATTCCCGAGTTGCAAGAAGCGCTGCCTGACCAGACCTTCATTGACCGCACGACGGTCAACGCCTGGGACGATCCACGCGTGGAAGAGGCCATTCGCGCAACCGGGCGGAGCAAACTGATCTTCGCCGGTCTGTCGCTTGAAGTCTGCGCCGCGTTGCCCGCGATGCGGGCGGTGCGCGAGGGGTTCGAGGCCTATGTCGCCGTGGATGCCAGCGGGACGTTCAACATGACCAAGCGTGAAACAGCCTTGGTCCGCTTGACGCAGGCAGGTGTCGTGGTTGCCGACGGGGCAAGCCTGATGATCGAAATACTTGCCGACAACGCAAGCCATCAGGCTGGTGATGTCTATGGCGCCCTGGGCATGGATTGGTCGATCCTGGTGGGCCAGGTCCGCGAAAGCGCCCAGCGATGCCGCGCAGGATGAACAGGTTTGTCACGGCGTCCACACGCTTCGCTGAAGCGCGCTTGCGATCCGCGGGGATCATGGACGCAGGCACAAGATCGGGGTCGCTTGGGTTGCAATCGCACGCGCGGCCCGTTCTTCAGCCCGTCACATCGCCAGATCCGCGCAACCCGCCTGTGGCTGGGATGTCAGCCCGCGCCGCCGGGCACGGCGTGGATTGATCCATCGCAACGACCGCGCTGCACGGGCGGCTAGTGTCGGGGCAGGACGGCGGACGCGGAGGAAACGATGACGGCCGGGATACACGCAAAGGTCATGGCGTATCTGGAGGACTGGGCGCGCGACGGCATCATCGACACCCACGCGGCGCGGATTTTCCTGCGTGACGACACGGCGTTGAAGGTGAAAAAGCCCGTTGTCTTCGACTATCTCGATTTTAGTAGCCTGGCGGATCGCCATGCGGTTCTGCTGCGCGAGTACGATCTGAACCGCCGCACCGCCCCGCAGATGTACCGCGATGTCGTGCCGATCACGCAGGCGGCTGACGGTGGCCTGGGCATCGACGGTGACGGAACGCCGGTGGAATGGGCGTTGCGGATGGCGCGGTTTCCCGCCGAGGCCGAACTGGGCGCGATCGCCGCGCGCGGCGGTCTGGATCCTGCGTTGTCGCGGGCGTTGGGGCAAGCGGTCTACGATCTGCACCGGGCCGCGGAACCGCGCGAGGCCGATGGCGCGGTATTGATCGACGAAATCCTCGACGAATTCGGACGCGCCTTTGCGGCGCTGCGCGCCGAAGGTGTGGATATCGCCGTCGACGACGTTTTGGCGGCGATGAAATCCGAACTGGGCCTGCGGGCCGGGCTTTTGCGCAGCCGCACCGAGGCGGGTTTTGTGCGGCGTTGCCACGGCGATCTGCACCTTGGCAACATCGTGGTTCTGCAAGGCCTGCCGGTGCCCTTCGACGCGCTCGAGTTCAGCGAGAGGCTGGGCACCTGCGATGTGCTCTATGATCTGGCGTTCCTGTTGATGGACATGCTCTATCGCGGCCACGCCGATGCGGCCAACCAGGTGCTGAATGCCTATGTCGAACAAGAGCCGCGTGCCGATGCCCTGACGGGGCTGGCCGCGCTGCCGCTGTTTCTGGCGGTGCGCGCGACGGTGCGGGCGATGGTGGCCGCGCAGCAGGCCGCCGGTATGGCCGCGGGAGACGAGAAGCGGGCCGAGGCGGCGGGCTATATTGCTCTGGCGGAACGTATGCTGCAACGGTCCGGCGCCAGCCTTGCGGCGGTTGGCGGCCTTTCGGGCACCGGCAAGACCACGCTGGCGCAGGCCCTGGCGCCGGCGCTGGGCAGGCCTTTGGGCGCGGTGCACATTCGCAGCGATGTCGAACGCAAGCGGCTGGCCGGTGTCGATCCGCTGGCCCGCTTGCCCGACACCGCCTATGGCCCCAAAGCCGCCGACGCGACTTATGCGGCGCTCTGCGCGCGTGGCGCGGCCTGTCTGCGCGCCGGCCATCCGGTGATACTCGACGCGGTGTTCGCGGATGACGATGCGCGTGCGCGGGTGGCTGATCTGGCGCGGCGCTTTGATGTGCCGTTTCGCGGGATCTGGCTGGAAGCGCCCGAAACCGAACGCGCCCGGCGCGTGGGCAGCCGGCGCAACGACGCATCGGATGCCGATGCACGCGTTGTACGGATGCAGGCGGCGCTGCATCTGGGCGATGTCGACTGGATCCGCGTTTCCACGGATGCCACGCTGGCGGATACGGTCGCCGCCGCGCGTTTGGCGCTGCTGTGCCCGCCGCCGGGCGGCGGCGTGTCCTAGTGGGCCAGAAGCACCGGCAGGCCGGTCTGTTCGATCATGCTGCGGGTGGTGCCGCCAAAGACCGCCTGACGCATCCGCGAATGTCCGTATCCCCCCAGCACGAGCAGTTCGATGCCCAGTTCGGCGGCGCGCTCGGTCAGGCAATCCGAAACCTCGCGGCCGCCGGTCGGATACTGGGCAATCGTGACGTGACAGCCATGATGGCTGAGCCAGGCGGACAGCGCGGCGCCGGGTTCGCCGGTCTGGTCGTTGTCGCGCGCTTCGGGATCGAAACAGGCCACGGTGACATCATCGGCGGCCTTCAGCAGGGGCAGGGCCACATGCACCGCCCGCGCAGCCGCGTCGCTGTCGTCCCAGGCGATCATCATGCGCCGGGGCGCGATGCCGGCATGGGCGTTCAGCACCGCGCCGATCGGCGATCGGAACAGCACCGAATGCAGGGTTTCGCGCATAGTTGTCGGCGTGTCGCGCAGGTTTGCGGCAAGGACCGAGATATCCGCCGTGCGCGCGGATTGCGCCACATAGCTCTGGATGTCGGCATCGGCGCAGAGCAGCGGGCGCACATCGCCGGATGCACCTGCATCGCCAAGGATCGCCCCGATCCGGTCCGAGCGCACCTCGAGCGCGGCCTGCTGTTCGGCCACGCGCGCGCCCCAATCGTCGGAAATGCTGGGCATTCCGTAGGGCATCGCGCCATAGGCGTTGATCGGCAGCGGCGGCAGCGCGTCGTGCAACAGGATGCCAAGGTGCATGTCCTGCGCCGCGGCGCCCTCTGCCGACGCGCGAATGTCGGCATCGGAGGTTTCGGCGTTGATGTGGTAGAGCACGGTCGATCGTTTCATGGCGTTCTCCTTTCAATGCTTGGCGCGGACGCGCCGGCACAGTATGACGCGAAGGCTGGCAATTGTCGCGGGGGCCGGCAGGGCGCCGCGCCCCCCGGTTTCAGTTCCATTTGCCGCAGGCCCTTTGCCGCAACGCCGCCAGGTTCAGAACCTCGACGCCATGCGCATCGGACAGACGGATGACACCGGCCTTGCGCAGCGCGCTCAGGCAGCGGCTGACGGTTTCGGTGGTCAGTCCGAGGAAATCCGCGATGTCCGACCGGCTCATCGGCAGATCGATCCGGCCCGGCGGGACTTCGGCGGGCACGGCGCGGGCCGACAGCGCATTGAGAAACGACGCCACCCGTTCCGCCGCCGACTTGCGGCCCAGCATCATGAAATGGTCCTGCATCGAACTGATCTCGCGCAGCGCCGCCTTCAGCAACATCGCCTTCAGGTCCGGATCGCCCGCACCATCCTCGAGCGCGGCGCGGTGAAATGGCAGCAGGCGGGTATCGGTCAGCGCGTCGCAATCGGTATGATACCGGCCCTGCGCGGCAAACCCGATGACATCGCCGGGATAGCCGAACGCGATGACCTGGCGGCGGCCATCCTCGAGAACGCGGGTCAGGCGCACCACTCCCTTTTCGATCACGAACAGGTTCTGGGCCGTGTCGCCTTCAAAGTAGAGATACCCGCCGGGCGGCAGTGTCCGCGCGGATTCGCGGGTGCGTTTGGCGATCAGCGCGGGCAGAAGGATCGGTGTTTCGTCGCCTGTTATCGTGACATACATCGCAGGTCTCCCTTATTCGGCTCAGACCTTGTTGAACGTCCCGCGTAATCTGGCATAGGGTGCGCTGGCGTCTTTTTGTATCATTTTGTATCCGGACGTATCCAGCGCCGCAGGACACCGCGCGGTGCGACCGAGAAATGGAAATATGCCACAACCCGAAACCGCGTTGATTGTCGAGGACGACCCCAAGGTTCGGCGCGTTCTGTGCAACGTTCTGGAAGAAGGCGGGTTTTGCGTGATCGAAGCGGAAACCGCGGCGCGCACGCTGGAATTGATCGTGCGCGAGGCGCCGGCGCTGGTGACGCTGGATATCCAGCTGGGGCGTGAGAACGGGCTGGACCTGTTGCGCGACATCCGCAAGGTTTCGCAGGTGCCCGTGATCATGGTGACGGGCCGCGACGACGTGATCGACCGGGTTGTCGGGCTCGAGATCGGCGCCGACGATTACATCGTCAAACCGTTTCATGTGCGCGAGGTGCTGGCCCGCGTGCGCGCGGTGCTGCGCCGGAACGCCGCGACGGGGGCGGTCGCCGGTGCGTCGGAAACGGTGGCCACCGCCGCGCCGCCGCCGATCTACCGGGTGGACGGTCTGACGGTGATCCCGGACCGGATGCAGGTGATCGGCCGCGATGGCGACAGTTGTCCGCTGACAACGGCCGACCTGGTGTTGCTGCGGGCGTTTCTGGACCGGCCCGGCCTGGCGCTGTCGCGCGACCGGCTGATGGATCTGACCGGTGGCGCAGATTGGTCACCCCTGGACCGGACCATCGACAACCAGGTCGCCCGGCTGCGCAAGAAGATCGAACGCGATCCCTCGGACCCCAAGCTGATCCGCACGGTGCGCGGCACCGGCTATATGTTCGCCGCCGAGGTCGATCGCGCGCCGTCCGGATCATCGCCGGCCAACAGCGCCTGAAGCCGCTGCGCCAGTTCCGCCTGGCGGTAGGGTTTGTGCAGGACATCGTGGGTTTCGCCCGGATCTATCCGGCCGCTGACCACATCGCTGGCATAGCCAGAGGTCAGCAGGACCGGCACATGTGGATGGCTCGCACGGATCCGCGCGGCCAGATCATAGCCGTTCAGCGCGCCGGGCATGACCAGATCGGAAAACACCAGATCCACCTGCGCGCCGGCCTGCATCATGGCATAAGCGGCATCGCCGCTTTCGGCTTCGGCGGTGCGATAGCCCAGATCCCGCACCCGTTCGATAGAGAGCCGCCGCAGGCGTGGATTGTCCTCGACCACCAGAACGGTCTGCCCCGCGCCGCGCGGGGTGATCGCGCCATCGCCATCGTCGCCATCGGAGGCCGCGATGGCGCCGGCCTCGTCGATGGCCGGGAAATACAGCCCGAAACTGCTGCCGTGGCCCGGTTCGCTATAGAGCGTGATATGGCCGCCGGACTGCCGCACGAAGCCATAGACCATCGCCAGCCCCAGACCGCTGCCGCCGCTTGCGGACTTGGTGGTAAAGAACGGCTCGAATGCGCGGCGCTGCGCCGCGACGGTCATGCCGGTGCCGTTGTCGCTGACCAGAAGCCGGACATAGCTGCCGGGCGCGATGTCGGTTTCCTGCGCAAGGTAGGTGCTGTCTATGGCAATCCGCGCAACCGAGATCAGCAGGTTGCCGCCGCCGGGCATCGCGTCGCGGGCATTCAGCGCCAGGTTGATCAACGCCGATTGCAACTGCACCGGGTCGATCATCGCCTCGCAGGGGCCATCGGCGAATTCTGTGCGGATCCTGTAGGTTTCGCCGATGGTGCGTTGCAGGATCGCCAGCGTGTCGGCGCAGAGCGCGCGCAGGTCGACCCGCACGGGCTTCAGGTTGCCCTTCCTCGCAAACACCAGCAACCGCGAGGTGAGGTCGGCGCCCATTTCCGCCGAGGCCAGCGCATCGCGGATCAGCGCGACGTTGCGATCCTGGGTGCCGCGCATCTCGAGCAGCTCGAGATTGCCGATGATCACGGTAAGCAGGTTGTTGAAATCATGCGCGATTCCGCCTGTCAGCTGCCCTATGGCATCCAGCCGCTGCGACCGGGCCAATGCCTCTTGCGCGGCGCGCCTTTCGGTCAGGTCGTGCAGGATGCCCACGAACAGCGAACGCTGTGCAACCTGCGTATGGCCGACCGACAGGTGCAGCGGAAAGACCGTTCCGTCCTTGCGGCGGCCTTCCACCTCGCGGCCGCGCCCGATGATCCGCCGTTCGCCGGTGGCAATGTGATGCCGCATGAAGCCGTCGTGCCGGTCGGCCATGTCGGCGGGCATCAGAAGGTTGACGCTCTGCCCGACAAGATCTTCCGGCGCGTGCCCGAACAGCCTGCCGGCCGCGGTGTTCGCGCGCAGCATCGTGCCGGTTTCATCGGCGACGATCATCGCATCCACCGCCGCGTCCATGATCGCGGTCAGCAGCGCGCTGTCGGTGGCTTGCCTTGTCATCTTGGCCTCCGGTCGGGTGCGGTTCCGGGGTGCAGGATGCGGCGCGGCGGTGCTGTGCGACAGCGGCCAAAGGGTCGCGGGGGGGCGTCGGTTTGCGCTGGCCGCGGGGTGCTGTGGCGGGGTTTGAACACCGGTTTACCGTCCTTTCATGATCGCAAGGCTAGCATTTTCGCTGCCGACGGGGTTGATTTGCGTCAATCCGCGCGGCGCGGATGGCCCCGCCGCGCCGGGTCTGCGCCTGAAATCATGTGGACAGAGGTGTCGGGCGGTGTTCCATTGTGGGGCGCGCAACCAGGCCGACAGGAGACCGGGATGACATCCAGCGGCGATACCGACATGCGGCGCAAGCGGCGCGAAACCGGCGCGGCGCCGATCCTGCACCGGGACGATCCCGACAAGGATCCGCTGGTGGGGCACGTCAAGGTCACGCGCGACGACTGGCTGAACATGGCCCGCGACACGCTGGTGCATCAGGGCATCGACGCGGTGAAGATCCTGGCGCTGGCGGACCGGCTGGGGGTCTCGCGGTCAAGCTTCTATTGGTATTTCGGCAACCGCGCCGATCTGCTGGCGGCGCTGCTGGGGCATTGGCAGACGCGCAACACCGCGCAGATCGTCGCCTATTGCGAGCGTCCCGCCGCGACGATTTCGGGCGCGGTGTGCAATTTCTTCCGGTGTTTCATAGATCCGGCCATATTCGACAGGCGGCTGGATTTCGCGGTGCGCGCCTGGGCGCGGCACGATACGGATGTGCGGGCCGCGATGGACCGTGCCGACCGCACCCGCCTTGCGGCGCTGACGGCTATGTTTGCCCGCCACGGTTATGCGCCCGAGGACGCAGATGCGCGCGCACGGATCCTGTACTTCATGCAGTTGGGATATCACGCGCTGGAGGTGGATGAACCAATGCGCACGCGGATGTCGCGGATTGCGCCCTATCTGCGGGGCTTTACCGGCGTCGAGGCGGAACCCGAGACGATCACCGCGTTTCTGGATTTCGCGCGCGGGCTGGATCTGCCCTGACTGTGCCGTCGCGTCCGTCGGACGAAGGGAGAGGTCCGGGCGAAGATGCCGCCCGGACCCTGATCGTCAGGCCAGCAGATCGAAACGATCTGCGTTCATCACCTTGGTCCATGCGGCGACAAAGTCGCGCACGAACTTGCCGGCGTTGTCGTCCTGGGCGTAGACCTCGGCATACGAGCGCAGGATCGAATTTGATCCAAACACCAGGTCCGCGCTGGTGGCGGTCCACTTGACGGCGCCTGTCTTGCGGTCACGCAACTCATAGGTGCCGTCTTCCGCGACCGGGTGCCAGCTGTTGGCCATATCGGTGAGGTTCACGAAGAAATCGTTGGTCAGCTGACCCTTGCGATCGGTGAACACACCATGCGCGGTGCCCCCGTGGTTGGTATCCATCACCCGCATACCGCCCAGAAGCACCGTCATTTCCGCCGCTGTCAGCCCCATCAACTGGGCCCGGTCCAGCAGCATTTCTTCGGCGCTCACCGCGTACTTCGCCTTTTCCCAGTTGCGGAAACCATCGGCCAGCGGTTCGAGAACCTCGAAGGATTCGGCGTCTGTCTGGTCTTCGGTGGCATCGCCGCGACCAGGTGCGAAGGGGATTTCCATATCGTGCCCGGCGGCCTTGATGGCCTGTTCGACACCCATGTTCCCGGCCAGAACGATCACATCGGCCAGCGATGCGCCGGTCTTCGCGGCGACCGGTTCAAGCGCGGCAAGAACCTTGGCCAGACGCGCGGGTTCGTTGCCTTCCCAATCCTTCTGCGGTGCCAGACGAATGCGCGCGCCATTGGCGCCGCCGCGTTTGTCTGAGCCACGGAAGGTGCGGGCGCTGTCCCATGCGGTTGCGATCATGTCAGATGCCGAAAGCCCGCAGGCCGCGATTTCGGACCTGACCGCCGCAACGTCGTAGTCTGTCGGTCCCGCGGGGATCGGATCCTGCCACAGCAGGTCTTCGGCGGGCACATCGGGGCCGTAGTAGTTGGCCTTTGGGCCCATGTCGCGGTGCGTCAGCTTGAACCACGCACGGCCGAAGGTGTCGGCGAAGTATTCCGGATCGGCCATGAATTTCTGGCAGATCGCGTTGTAGGCGGGATCCACCTTCATCGCCATGTCGGCATCGGTCATGATCGGATTGTGGCGCACCGAAGGATCGGTGGGATCCACCGGCATGTCTTCTTCCTTGATGTCCACCGGTTCCCATTGCCATGCGCCCGCCGGCGATTTCGTCAGTGCCCATTCATAGCCGAACAGCAGCTTGAAATACCCCATGTCCCACTGGGTGGGGTGGGTGGTCCAGGCGCCTTCGATGCCCGAGGTAAAGGTATTGGTCGCCTTGCCCGCGTGGCCGGGGTTGGCCCAGCCAAAGCCCTGCGCCTCGATGCCGGCGGATTCCGGCTCGACGCCGATCTCGTCGACGGCGCCGCGGCCGTGGGCCTTGCCGACGGTGTGCCCGCCACATGTCAGCGCGGCGGTTTCTTCGTCGTTCATGGCCATCCGCGCGAAGGTTTCGCGCACATGGGCTGCGGTGCGCGCCGGGTCGGGCTGGCCGTTGACGCCCTCGGGGTTCACATAGATCAGGCCCATGTGCACCGCCGCCAGCGGGTTGTCCAGCGTGCTTGCATCTTCCAGATCGCCATAGCGATTTTCGCTGGGCGCCAGCCATTCGTTTTCCGCGCCCCAGTACACATCGGTTTCCGGGCCCCAGATATCGGCGCGGCCAAAGCCGAAGCCGAAGGTCTTCAGGCCCATCGTTTCATAGGCCATGTTGCCGGCCAGGATGATCAGATCGGCCCAGGACAGCGCGTTGCCGTACTTCTTCTTGACCGGCCACAGCAGGCGCCGCGCCTTGTCGAGGCTGGCGTTGTCGGGCCACGAGTTCAGTGGCGCGAAGCGGATGTTGCCCGATCCGGCGCCGCCACGGCCGTCGCCCATGCGGTACGAGCCGGCGGAATGCCATGCCAGACGGATCATCAGGCCGCCATAGTGGCCCCAGTCGGCAGGCCACCAGTCCTGGCTTTCGGTCATCAGGGCCTTCACGTCGGATTTCACGGCTTCGAAATCCAGCGCCTTCACCGCGGCGCGGTGGTCGTAATCGGGATCCATCGGATTCGTGCGCGCCCCGTGCTGGTGCAGGATGTCGAGGTTCAGCGCGTTCGGCCACCATTTCGTGACCGGCTTGTCATTGCCGGTGTTGCCGCCGTGCATGACAGGGCAGCCGCTCGGCCGGTCCAGATTGTTTCCGTCCATGATAGTCTCCGTTCATTGGTGCAACCAGAGCCATAGGCCCCTTCTGGAATGGTTCTAACTTTTGCCGACGATTAAATCCAATTGATTATTCAAAACGCAGCCATAAGCTGAGCAAATGAAAAACCTGACAATCAAGCAGCTTCGCTACTTCGATGCGCTGTCGCGCCACGGCCATTTCGGGCGCGCGGCCGACTCGTGTGCAATCTCGCAACCCGCGCTTTCCCTTCAGATAAAGGAACTGGAGAGCATGTTCGGCGCGCCCTTGGTCGAACGCGGTGCCAGGCAGGTGCGACTGACCGCGATCGGCGAGGATTTCAGCCGCAAGGCGCGGCAGATCCTGGTTTCGATCGACGAACTCGAGGATCTGGTGCGGGCGTCGCAGGGGCCGCTGGCCGGGCGGCTGCGGCTGGGCGTGATCCCCACGGTGGCGCCCTATCTGTTGCCGGGCATCATCGCGACGTTGTTTGCAAAACTGCCGGATGTGGATCTGGAGGTGCGCGAATCCGTGACCGGATCGCTGATTTCCGATCTGCTCGAATCGCGGCTGGACCTGGCGATAGCCGCGCTGCCGGTGTCCGAGCCGGCGTTGCATGAGTTCGCGCTGTTCGAGGAGGATTTCGTTCTGATCCGGCCCGCGGCGGATGCCGGTAAACCCGTGCCCGGTCCGGCGATGTTGCAGACAATGCGGCTGTTGTTGCTGGAGGAGGGGCACTGCTTTCGCGATCAGGCGCTGTCGTTCTGCAAGTTCCGCGAAACCCAGCCGCGCCAGATGATGGAAGGCAGTTCGCTGTCCACGCTAGTGCAGATGGTCGGCGCGGGAATGGGCGTGACGCTGTTGCCGGAAATGGCGCTGGCGCTTGAAACCCGCGCGGCACAGGTGGACACGGCGCGGTTTCCGCCGCCGGCGCCGGCACGGCGCATCGGGATCGTCTGGCGCAAGAGCAATCCGCTGGCCGATCAACTGGCCGAGATATCCGCGATGATCCGCGGCGCGGCCGTAGCCGCGCCGCGCTGATACGCGGTGCCGCGCGTCAGGTCAGACGCATCACCAGCGCCGCCATCAACCGGGCGCGTTCGGTCAGACTGGAGATTTCGATGTGTTCGTTCAGGGTGTGCAGGCCGTTGCCGCGCACGCCCAGACCGTCCAGCGTGGCAATGCCCATCGCGCCGGTGAAATTGCCATCAGAGCCGCCGCCCGAGCTTTCGCAGCTCAGATCGAAACCGATTTCCGCCGCGATTTCGCGGGCGATTTCGTACATCGCCATGGTGCCCGGCTGATCGGGTTCCCAGACCGGCCGTGTCACACCGCGGGTCACGATGAAATCGGCGCCGTTCACGGTGCCCTGAAGCGCCAGCATCCGCGCGACGCCATCGTCGAGATCGCTCTGCTTCTTGGCCATGCTCAGCGCCTCGGCGTCGCAGGACGACGACACGCAGTTCACCCATTGACCGGCATGGATAACGCCCACCGAAAAGGTACAGTCGGGGCCGGTCATGTCTTCGATCTCGATGATCCGGCGGGCCATCGCGTTGATCGCCGATGTGCCGTCGGACAGCCGCGCGCCTGCGTGGCTGGGTTGGCCCACGGTGCGCAGGTTGAACCGCGCGATGGCATAGCGCCCGATGGTGCAGCCGCCATCGGGGCGCGCGGGTTCGGGCACCAGGACGTATTTGTTGCGCGCGGCCTCGGCCTCGATCAGGGCGCGTGTCGATGGCGTTCCGACCTCTTCATCCGGGGTGAACAGAACCGTCACCGGCAGCGGCGTGCGCGCGCCGGCGCGGGCCAACTGGCGCAGCGCCTCGACGCTGGCGAAATTGCCGCCTTTCATGTCCATGATGCCGGGACCATAGCAGATGTCGCCGTCGACGCGGAAGGGCAGCACATCCAGCGTGCCGACCGGGTGCACCGTGTCCATGTGGCCGGCGATGAGGATGCCGGGCACCTTGCCCTGATCGGGATGCGGCAGGCGCACCCGCAGGCAGCCGCCAAAGCCCATGCGGCCGGGTATGCGTTCGATGGTGCCAAGGCCGGCCATGTCATAGGCCGCCATATCGAGCATCCGGTCCACCGCGGCGGCATCGTGGGTGGGGCTTTCGCATTCGATCCAGGGCTTCAGCCCGGCCAGCATTTCATGCGTGTCGAATGGCAGATTGAGCGGGTTCATGGGTGTATCCTCAGGCGGCTGGGCTGCGGCGTTCGACGATGCGGGCCATGATCGAGGCGCCGACCGGCAGGATTTCGGGATCCAGAAAGAACGACGGGTTGTGCAGGCCCGTGGTTCCGGAGTGTCCGACCCGGCAATAGGCGCCGGGCACGACCTTCAGCATGTCCGCGAAGTCTTCCGAGCCGGTGGCCGGTTCGTCGTTGCCCGAGATGTTTTCCGCGCCGACGATATCTGTGGCCGCTTCCATATAGGCGTCAGACAGCGTGTCGTCGTTGACCAGCACATCGAAGATGTTGCGCAGGTCGATACGGATTTCCACGCCATAGCCCTTGGCGAAACCCTCGCACAGTTCCTTCATCCGGGTTTCGGCGATATCGCGCACCTCGTCCTTGAAGTAGCGGATGGTGCCGGCCAGCGTCGCGGTGTCGGGCACGATGTTGTAGGCCGATCCGGCGTGCAGCTGTGTCACCGACAGCACGCAGGCATCCAGCGGTGCCACATTGCGCGAAAGGATCGTCTGGAACTGACCGACAAGCGCCGCGGCGATCACCAGCGGATCGCGCGATTGCTGCGGCATCGCGGCATGGCTGCCCTTGCCTTGCACGGTGATGTCGAAGAACGATGCACCGGCCATCGCCGCGCCCTTGCAGATGCCCACGGTGCCGGGCTGGCCGTTGGGGGAATTGTGCATTCCGTAGATCTCGTCGCAGGGGAACTGATCGAACAGCCCGGCCTTCAACATGCCGCGCGCGCCGCCCAGGCCTTCCTCGGCGGGTTGAAAGATCAACACGGCGGTGCCGGCGAAATCGCGCGTTGAAACCAGGTGCTTGGCCGCGCCCAGCAGCATCGTGGTGTGGCTGTCATGGCCGCAGGCGTGCATCACGCCGGGCGTTTTCGACGAATAGGGCAGGTTGGTTTCCTCGTGGATCGGCAGCGCGTCCATATCCGCGCGCAGCCCGATCCGGCGGTTGCCTTCGTGCTTGCCCTTGATCAGCCCGACGACGCCGGTGCCGGCGATGCCTTCATGCACCTCGTCGACGCCGTATTCGCGCAGCTTTTCGGCCACCACCCTCGCGGTGCGCTGTTCCTGAAAGCCGATTTCAGGATGCGCGTGCAGATCCTTGAAGATCTCGGTCAGTTCGGCGGTGCTTTCTTCGATGATCGGCAGAATGCCCATTTCAACGGTTCCTTGATGTGTGTTCAGTGTTTCAGCCGCCCGCGGCGGGGGCGGATTCGGCAAAGGGGCGGAAATTGGCAAAGTCCCAGTGGCGCCCCGGCGCGGCCGCGATCAGCGCCTTGGTGTAATCCTGTTGGGGCTGTCCCAGAACCTGGGCCGCGGGCCCGTATTCGACGACGCGCCCGAATTGCATCACCATGACCTCGTCGCAGATCTGTGCGGCCACGCCCAGATCATGGGTGATGAACAGGATGCCGAGGCCCAGCCGCTCTTGCAGTTCGGCGAGCAGGTCCAGAACCTGCGCCTGCACCGACACGTCCAGCGCCGATACCGCCTCGTCGGCGACCAGAACGTCGGGATCCATCGCCAGCGCCCGCGCGATGGCGATGCGCTGGCGCTGACCGCCCGAAAACTGGTGCGGGAAACGATCGACCGCGCTTGCCGGCAGCCCGACCAGCTCCAGCAATTCGCGTGCGCGCGCCATTGCCGCCTCTTGCGAGACGCCGAAGTTCAGCGGGCCCTCGATGATCGACTGGCCGACCTCGATGCGCGGGTTGAGCGATCGCATCGGATCCTGAAACACGATCTGGATATTCTTGCGCTGGGGTTTCAGCTCTTTCTGGCTGAGCGTGGCGATATCCTGACCTCCCACCGTGATGCTGCCCGATGTCGGATCGATCAGCCGCATGATGCAGCGCGCGACGGTGGATTTGCCCGATCCGCTTTCGCCGACGATCCCCAGCGTGCGCCCCTGCATCAGTTTCAGCGAAACGTCCTGGGCCGCCTTCACTTCGCGGGATTTGAAGATCAGGCCGGTGCCGCCATAGGTCTTGCACAGGTCATCCGTCTTCAGCACGATCTTTTCGCTGCGGTCGGATCGGGGCGGGCGCGGCACCTGGCTGGGCACCGAACGCAGAAGGTCGCGGGTGTAATCCGTCTGCGGATGGCGCAGCAGGTTGTCGACATTCTGTGTTTCCATCACCTCGCCCAGTTTCAGAACGGTCACGTCGTCGGCGATTTCCGACACCACGCCCATGTCGTGGGTGATGAACAGAACCGCCGAACCCTGCTGTTCGCGCAGTTCGCGGATCAGTGTCAGGATCTGCGCCTGCGTGGTCACATCCAGCGCGGTCGTCGGTTCGTCGGCGATCAGAAGCTGGGGGCGCATGATCAGCGCCATGGCGATCATGATCCGCTGGCGCTGACCGCCCGAAAGCTGATGCGGGAAACTGCGGTAGAGTTTCTCGATATCGGGCAGGTGCACCGCGTCCATCATCTCGAGCGTCTTGCGGCGACGTTCGGATTGCCCGAGGTCACTGTGGAACTCGAGCACCTCCTCGATCTGCTGACCGACACGGGCGACCGGGTTCAGCGCGGTCATCGGCTCCTGAAAGATCATCGACATGGCCGTGGCGCGCAGGTTGCGCATCCGGCCCGGCGACGCGCCGAGCAGTTCCTCGCCCTTGAGCCGGATCGACGACCCTTCCAGCGGCGAGAGAACCTTGGGAAGAAGCCCCATGGTGGCCAGCGCCGACAGCGACTTGCCCGATCCGCTTTCACCGACCAGGCACATCGTCTGGCCCGGCTGGATCTTCAGGTTCAGGCCCTTGACGACCTGCTTGTCCGAATCGCCGTTCAGCGCGATGCGCAGGTTGCTGATTTCAAGAAGGCTGTCGCTCATCGGTCGATGCCCCGCTGTGCCATGCGTGGGTCGAGCGCATCGCGCACCGCGTCACCCAGCAGGTTGATGGAAAGGATCGCAACCGAGACGATCAGGCCCGGCCACAGAACGATGCCCGGATTGATCTGGAAATAGATCCGGCCCTCGGCCATGATGTTGCCCCAGCTCGGTGTCTCGGGGTTTATGCCCGCGCCGAGGAACGAAAGGATCGCTTCGGTCAGGATCGCGCTGGCGCAGATGTATGTGCCCTGGATGATCAGCGGTGCAACGGTGTTGGGCACAAGGTGCCTGCGCATGATCAGCCAGGTCGACGATCCGGCGGCGATGGCGGCCTCGACATAGGGTTCCTCGCGGGCCGACAGCACGACAGACCGTACCAGACGCACCACGCGCGGCACCTCGGGAATGGTTATCGCCACCAGAACCGTCCACAGCGACGCGCCCCACAGCGATACGATGGCGATGGCCAGCAACACGTTGGGAATGGCCATCAGGCCATCGACCATGCGCATCAGAACCGCGTCCAGCCAGCGGATGTAACCCGCCAACAGCCCCAGCACCAGCCCGGCGAAGACCGCCGCGATGGCCGCGCCCACCCCCACGACCAGCGAGATGCGGCCGCCGGTGACAATGCGCGAAAACAGATCGCGGCCGAAGGCGTCGGTGCCCAGCCAGTATGTATCGCTGGGCGGTTTCAGGCGCTCGGACGGCGTCAGCCGGACCGGATCGTGCGGCACGACCCAGGTGGCAAAGATCGCTGACAGCACGACGATGGCCAGCAGAACGGTCGCCAGCAGGACGATCGGGCTGGAGGTCACGATTTCGCGGACCCTGGTCAGGGCGGTGGTGGTATCGCGCGGGGGCGCGGCCACGGTGGCGGTGGTCTGGTCGGTCATGAGTAGCGGATCCTCGGATCGAGCAGGACATAGGCAATGTCGATGAGAAGGTTGATCACAACGTAGATCAGCGAGGCGAGCAGGATCACCGCCTGGATGACGGGATAGTCGCGGGCCAGAACCGCGTCGACGGTCAGGCGGCCCAGTCCGGGCAGGTTGAACACAGATTCAGTGACCACCACGCCCGAGATGATCAGCGCAAAGCCGATCCCGATAACGGTGATGATCGGCACGGAACAGTTGCGCAGCGCGTGCCGCATCAGAACCCGGCTTTCGGGCAGGCCCTTGGCGCGGGCGGTGCGGATGTAATCGTCGCCCAGGATTTCCAGCATCGAGGTGCGGGTAATCCGGGCAATCAGCGCGATATAGAGCAACGTGAGCGTGAATGTCGGCAGCGCGATCCGTTCGAGAAAGTCGCCGACCCCGTCACCGATCGGGCGAAAACCCTGCACGGGGAACCACTTCAGCTCCATCGAGAAAAGCGAGATCATCAGGTAGCCGATCACGAAAACCGGGATCGAAAAGCCCAGAACCGAAAGCAGCATCACGAAACGGTCGATCAGCGTGCCGTGTTTCCAGGCGGCGATAACACCCAGTGGCACGGCAATGACAACCGACAGCGTGATCGTCGTAAGCGCCAGGCTGATCGTCGGCTCCATCCGGGCCTCGATCAGTTCGATCACCGGTTTGCCCGACAGGATCGAGGTGCCGAAATCGCCCTGCAACAGGCGGCCGATCCAGGTGAAGAACTGCACCAGCATCGGATCGTTCAGACCCAGCGAATCGCGGATCGCCTCAAGCTGGGCCGGTGTTGCGGTGTCGCCGGCGATGATCGCGGCCGGATCGCCCGGTGTCAGGCGCAACAGAAGAAACACGAAAAGGGCCACGAACCCCATGACCGGCACGGCGGCGAGGATGCGTTGAAAGATATACCCGATCATCGCTGGACAAACCCCTTGAAATCAATTGCGGACCGTGTGGCCCGCAGAAACGGGCCCAGGCCCGGAGAATGGCCCCGCGCGCGTGGCGCGGGGCCGGTTTTCAGCTTACTTGGTGATGTTCCAGAACAGCGGCGCGGGCGCATCCAGCACCCCGTCGAGTTCGGACGACCATGCGGTCGGCACGAAGTACTGGCCGATGGGGGCATAGACGGCCTCTTCATAGGCGACCTTCTGGATCTCGGCTGCCAGTTCGATCTGCTTGGCCAGATCGGTTTCGGTGGCATAGGCCGTGCGCAGATCTTCCAGCTTGGGCACATCGGGCCAGCCGAACCAGCCGCCTTCGGGGCCTTTGCCGTTAACCATGTTGTTGACCAGCGGGTTGAACACGTCCGCGCCCACCCAGTTGGTCATGAACATGTGCCAGCCGCCATCGGCGATCGACGCCTGGCTGGCGCGCTTGCCCACCAGTGTCTGCCAGTCCATCGCCTGAAGATCGACGACGAAGCCGGCGTCGCGCATGGCCTGGGCCACGACGACGGGCTGCGTGCGCAGCGTGCCCACGTCGGTGGGGTGCATGATCACGATGGGGGTGCCATCATATCCGGCTTCGGCCAGAAGGGCCTTGGCCTTTTCCATGCCGTTGCCTTCGATCAGCGTTTCCGAACCGATGTCGGATGCCAGCGGCGTGCCGCAGACGAACATCGCGCCGCACAGGCTATAGTACTTCGGGTTGCCGACCAGCGCGTCCAGCACGTCTTTCTGATAGACCGATGCGATGGCCGCGCTGCGGATGCGCACGTCGTCCATCGGCGCGTTCAGCGTGTTTGGGCGCATGATCGTCTGAAAACCCAGCGCGTTGAGGTTCCGCACCGTGATCTCTTCGTTCAGTTCCAGAATAGGCAACAGATCGGACGGCGGGCTTTCCCAATAGTCGATCTCGCCGGCCTGAAGCGCGTTCAGCGCGGTCTGGTCGTCGGGCATCACCACCCATTCCACGCGATCGACATTAACAACCTTGCCGCCGGAAGCCCAGCTGGCCGGTTCGTCGCGCGGAACGTAGTCTTCGTTCTTGGCATAGACCGCCAGAACGCCGGGCTGGAATTCATCGGCAACCCATTTGAACGGGCCGGATCCGATCTGTTCGGGGATCGGCTCGGTCGACGGGGTCTCGGCGAGGCGCTTTGGCATGATGAAGGGCACGTTCGACGACGGCTTGGCGAGGCTGTCGATCACCAGGCCATAGGGTTCCTTCAGCTGGATCACGAACTCGCTGGCGCTGGCGCCCTGGCTCATGCTGTCGACAAAGCTCATCAGAACCTGGCCCATGCCGTCGCGCTCGCCCCAGCGGGCGATGGATGCGGCGACGTCCTCGCCGGTGACCGGCGCGCCATCGTGGAACATCAGGCCGTCGCGCAGGGTGAAGGTGTAGGTCAGGCCATCATCCGAAACGGTGTGCGAAGCCACCATCTGCGGCTGCGGTGTCAGGCTGCTGTCCAGCGCATAGAGCGTGTCGAAGATCATGTAGCCGTGGTTCCGGCTCATGTAGGCGGTGGTCATGATCGGATCGAGCACCCGCAAAGCCGAGTGTTTGACCGCGCGCAGCGTCTGCGCATCGACCGGGGCCGCCATTGCGGCCATCCCGGCCAGCGTGGCGGTGAACAGCGCGTTGCGCAGCAGTCCCCGGGTGTTCTTGAACGTCAAAGGCATATTCATCCTTGTCTCCCTGTTGTTGGATAATTCGCGTGTCGGGCGTCGTGGCCCTTGTTTTTCCACAGTGTTTCAGTCGTCGTTGGCTGTCTCCTTCTGGCGCGCCGCAGCGGCGCTGGACGTGTCGTTATCCGGTGTTCCCCGGCCCTCGCCAAAGGCGCGGCCCAACGGTTCGGTCCGCATCCCCGGCGCCAGCCGCGTGAACGGCAGGCTGGCCGGGCTGACAGGCATCGGGCCAGGGGCCACGCCGGTCAGTATGCAATGGGCGATGGGATCGAAATCGGCGCGGAAATGCACCGAGCTTTTCACCACCAGGATGGCCTCGCTTTCGGGTTCGATACCGACGGACCGGAACATCTCGCGGTCGGCCATCTGTGCCTTGTGGGTGATCACGACCACCCGCACGCCACCGATGCGCAGACAGGCCGACGGGCCAAGGTTCAGCGCCGCGCCGCCATAGAACGGCCCGGTGGCGTGCACCTTGCCATCCGTCAGGCGTTCGACGGTGAAGCGGCCATGAAACGGGGCGTCGCCCGGCACGCCCGAAAAACCGCCCAGCGCGATGTCGATCTGGGCGCCTTCGCCGGCCGCATGCGCCGCGGCGGCGGCGGCCGGGTCGGCCATGTTGCCCAGCGCGGCGCGGGTGGCCCCGGCCGCGACCAGCGCGCGCAGCATGCCGGTGGTGTTCGAATCGCCGCCCGCGCCGGGATTGTCCTGGGTGTCGGCGATCACCACCGGTGCCGATGCCGTCGCCGCCAGACGCGTGGCTTCGGCCACGGCTTCGTCGGGGGCATAGGTGCGCCCGGCGAAGGCGGGTTCGGCTTCGACCACCGCCCGGGCGATGGTTTCGGCGGCGGCCTCTACCTCTGGGGTATCGGTGCCGTAGCACACCACCGTGGGCCCGCAGCCGGGGAAATCCGCCGCCGGAAATCCGAAAAAGAACGACGTCGATGCAACCGCGCCGGTTTCCTGTGCGGCGGTCAGATCGTAGATCGCCCGCGCCGGATCGGCGCGCGTGCTTTGCCAGGCGATCGGCACAAGAAATGGCAGCCGGCGGAACGCCTTGACGTAGGGTGCGCCGCGCTGCATCAGCCGGTCGAGTTGCTGCGCGGCGCGGTAGCCGGTTTCGGCCATGTCGACATGCGGATAGGTGCGAAAGCCCACCAGCACGTCGGCCGCGTCGACCATCCGCCGGGTGATGTTGCCGTGCAGGTCCAGCGCTGCCGCGATCGGCACATCCGGTCCGACAACCGCGCGCAGACGATCCAGTAATGCGCCTTCGCCGTCGTCCTCGTGTTCGGCCACCATCGCGCCATGCAGATCCACGAACAGCCCGTCCAGCGGCCCTGCCGCCGCGACGCCTGCGACGATTTCGTCGCTGATCGTGTCATAGGCATCGCGGGTCACATGCGCCGAAGGGATGGCCCCCGCCCAAAGCACAGGCACCATCTGCCACCCGGCGGATTCCGCGAAATCGACAGCCCCGCCAATGCCAAGGTTGATTCCACGCCCGCGGGTGATCACCGCATCGCCCCGGCACAGCGGCATGTACCCGCCGCCCTGTTCGAAATCCGACAGCTTCGCACGGGTCGGCGCGAAGGTATTCGTTTCGTGCAGAAAGCCGGCCATCGCGACCCTGAAAACCATCGAAGCCCCCTGAAGCCCCTCGTTAGCCACCGGACCGGCCGCCAGCCGGGTCCCGGGGCGGCGCGGACCTGGTGGTCCGTAAGTGTATTGCATTGCGATACGCGTGCATCGTATCAAAACGTATGAGTCATATACCGCCCGAGTCAATGGGGCGTTCGGAGAGCCGATCATGCCACGAAACACCACACGCGCCGAATCCGGGCTGCGCGATTTGTCGGAAAGCCAGCGGAGCGATGCTCTGTTCGTACGATCGGTCGAGCGGGCGATGCAGGTGCTTTCGGCGTTTCATCACGCCGACCGGCCTCTCAGCCTGTCCGACATCGCCCAGCACGCGGGTATCGACCGCAGCGCGGCCCAGCGAATGGTGCATACCCTGCGCGCGCTGGGGTATTTGCGGCGCGACAGCGACGGGCACGGGTTCGTTCCCGGCATCCGGGTGCTGGATCACACGCTGGATGCGCTGCGGCTGGACCCGCTGGTGCGCCGTGCCACGCCGGTTCTGCAAGAGTTGCGCAAGGAGGTGCGCGAAAGGGTCGATCTTTCACTATTCGATGATTTGCGCGTTCTTTATGCGGTTCGCCTGCAAACTAAGCGTCAAACGTTCTACACAACACTGGTCGGCCACAGCGTTCCGACGTTTTGCACATCCGGAGGTTGGGCGATTCTGTCGCGGCTGCCCGACGATCGGGCCCGTGACATCATCGACCGGTCCGATCGGCGCCCGTTTACGCCGCACACCCTCAGCGACCCCGAAGCCATCATGGACGAGGTGCGCGCCACCCGCGCGCGCGGTTATTCGCTGGCGTGCAGCCAGATCCTGATCGGCGAGGTGGCCACCGGCTTTGCGGTCATGGGTGCCGATGGCGTGCCGGTGGGCGCGATCCACATTGCCGGATCGCTGTCGGAATGGACCCCGGAGGATTTCGCCGCATCGGTCGCGCCCCTGGCGCAGGAAGCGGCCCGCGCCATCAGCCGCTACTGAGCTTGCGCGGGCCGGGCGCGGGCGGTCGTTTCAGTCCGAGACCCGGTTCAGCCCGCACCACCGCGCCACGAAAATCGCCAGAACCTTGGTCAGCTTGCGCACCGATTCCAGTTCCACCCGTTCGTCGAACCCGTGCACGTTTTCCGCATGTGGCCCGATGCAGAACGCGGGAACATCGTAATAAAGCCCGTAAAACCGCGTGTCGGTCAGGGCTGTCATCTTGTTTTCGCGCATCCGCTCGGTGGTGCCGAAAACCGTTTCATAGGCGCTCTGCATCACGTCCAGCGCCGGGTCGGCGTCTTCGCCCAGCACATAGCCTTCGGCCTGAAACCCGTTCCAGATGACTTCGGGGGGATTGTTGGACAGGAACGGGTGATCGCGCGATGCGGCGGAAACGCAGGCCTCGATCTCGGCCTTTGCCGCCTTCAGATCCTGGCCGGGCAGCACGCCCATCCGGCAATCGATGTCGCACCAGGCCGGCACGCTCGAGGCCCAGTCGCCGCCGGCGATCTTGCCGGCGTTCAGGTTGAGAGGGTGCGGCACGTCGCCGTAAACCGGATCGTCGGCGGCGCGCGCGTTCCATTCGGCTTCCAGGGCCTTCAACGCGCTCAGAACGTCATAGCCCGCCATGATCGCGTTCGATCCATTGCCGGCCACGGCCACATGCACCGGGCGGCCGCGCACATGCAGCCGGAACCACAAGACGCCGATCTGCGCCCGGTTGATGTGGAAGGCGGAAGGTTCGGGAATCACCGCCACATCCGCGCGATAGCCGCGTTGCAGTGTGGAAAGCGCGCCCAACCCGGTGCTTTCCTCTTCGATCACCGATTGAAAATGCAGCGGTGCCGCGGGTTCAAATCCGGCCTTGCGCAGCGCATCCAGCGCGAACAGGGCCGCCACGGTTCCGGCCTTCATGTCGCCGGCGCCCCGGCCATACATCCATCCATCGCGCACGGTGCCCGAGAAAGGCGGATCCGACCACATGTCGGCCGGCCCGGCGGGCACCACATCGAGATGCCCCTGAAGGATCAGCGATCGGCCCTTCACCTCGGACGGGTTGTGGCTGCCCACGACGCTGCGCGCCCGCGAGAAATCGCCATGGATCGGGCCGAAACCGGGCAGATGTTCGAGATCTTCCAGTGCGATCCGCCAATCGTCGACGGCATAGCCGCGCTTGCGCAGCGCGGCGGCGATGAAATCCTGCGCCGGACCTTCCTGAAATCTCAGGCTGGGGATGCGCACGAAATCCGCAAGAAACCCGATCTGCGCGTCAAATCCTTCGTCGACGGCGGTTTCGATCTTTCTGATTGCATCTGCGTCGAGGTCTTGTGTCATGTGGCTGTCCTGTATGTGACCGCGCCCCGAGGCATCGGGGCCCGCCCCGAGGCTAGACCAAGGCCAGGGGGCGGTCCATCGCGCCTTCGGCGCCGGGCCGTTTCAGGCGGTCACCGCCCGGATCGCGCGGACGGTTGCATCGACAACCTGGTCCACCTCGGCTTCGGTGATGCAGAACGGTGGCGCAAAGCCGATGATGTCGCCTTGTGGCATCGCCCGTGCGATCACGCCGTGGCCCAGCATTTCGGCGGCGATGCGCGGCCCGATCTTCTGCGCCGGATCGTAGGGTTGCCGGGCCTGCGGGTCCTGCATCAGTTCGACCGCGCAGAGCAGGCCTTCGCCACGCACCTCGGCGACGCCGTTCAGCCCGGCGGTGGCGTCGCGCATCGCCGCGTTCAGATAGCTGCCCACGCTGCCGGCGCGGGCCACCATGTCCAGTTCGTCGATCAGCCGCAGGTTGGCCACGCCGGCCGCCGCGCAGACGGGATGCGCGGAATAGGTCCAGCCGTGGCCGATGGGGCCGTTTTCATCCGTGCCCTGCGCCAGCACCTCCCACATGCGCTTGGACACGATCGAACCCGAAAGCGGCGCATAGGCCGATGTCAGGCCCTTGGCGATGGTGATCAGGTCGGGCGTGAGGCCATAGTGATCCGATCCGAACATCGATCCCAGCCGGCCAAAGCCGGTCACCACCTCGTCCGCGACCAGCAGGATGTCGTGCTTGCGCAGAACCTCCTGGATCGCGGCCCAGTATCCCGCCGGCGGTGGCACGATCCCGCCGGTGCCCAGCACCGGTTCGCCGACGAATGCGGCGATGGTGTCGGCGCCCTCGCGGGCGATCAGGGCCTCGAGGCTGGCCGCGCATTGCGCTGAAAACGCCTCTTCTGACTGTTCCGGGTCGTCGCGGTGCAGATAATAGGGCGCATCGGTGTGGATCACCTGTGTCAGCGGCAGGTCGAATTTCTTGTGAAACAGTTCGAGCCCGGTCAGCGAGCCGGTCATCAGGCCCGACCCGTGATAGCCGCGCCAGCGCGATATGATCTTTTTCTTTTCCGGCCGGCCCAGAATGTTGTTGTAATACCAGATCAGCTTGATGTTGGTTTCGTTGGCGTCCGAACCGGACAGCCCGAAGTACACCCGCGACATATGTTCCGGTGCGCGGTCCATGATCATCTGTGCCAGGGTGATGGAAGCCTCGGTGCCGTGCCCGACATAGGAATGGTAATAGGCCAGCTCACGCGCCTGCGCGGCGATGGCATCGGCGATTTCGGTACGCCCATAGCCGACGTTCACGCAGTAAAGGCCCGCGAAACCGTCCAGCAGGCGGTTGCCGTCGCGATCGACGATATGGGCGCCCGACGCCCCCGAGATCACCCGCGTGGGCGTTTCGCCGCGCGCGTGCTGGGCCAGGTGCGTCGAGGGATGAAAGAAGCTGTCGCGGTCCCACTGGTCGAGGGTATCGTTTTTCAACATGTCGGTGCCTTTCTCGGAATTCATCTGCGGCGGTTCAGGCCGGAACTTCGACCGCGAGAACCGCCAGGCAATCGCCAGCGCCGATCAGGCCGGGGTGATGGCGCGCGGTCATCAGGCCGTCCATCTGCGCCAGAACCGCAAAGGGCGCGCGGCCGGTGTGGCGCGTGTCCCAGATATGCGCGATCACGTCGTTCTTTTGCACCGTGTCACCGAGACGCACACTATAATCGATCAGACCGCCGTCGATGGCGAAGTGGAAACACGCATCGTCGGGTTGCGTCAACATGCGGGTCGGGGCGCGTTCGGGTTGGCCCTGCATGATGCCTTCGTGAATCAGCAGGTTGCGCACGCCCTTGCGGGCAATCGCCACTGTATCGGGCGTGGCGGTGCCGCCGCCGGCCAGTTCGGTGGTGACAAAGGTCTTGCCCAGCGCCTCGGCGGCGTCGTCGTACATTCCCAATGCGTCGATCTCGCGCATTTCGATGGTGAAGGGCGCGTTGAAGGCGTCGCGCGCGGCGCGGCACCTTTCTTCCTGGGCCTTGTCGTCCAGAACGTGGCTGGCCGCGAAAGGCAGAAAATCCAGCGTCCGCCCGCCCGAGTGGAAATCCAGCACCACACTGGCCATTGGCAGCAATTCGCGCTGGAAGTAATCGGCGATCTTCGCGGTGGGTCCGCCGTCCGGTGCGCCGGGAAACACCCGGTTCATGTTGCCGCCATCATGGGGCGAGGTGCGCCGCCCGGCCAGAAAGGCGGGATGGTTCATGAACGGAACCACGATCACCGTGCCGCAAACGTCTTCGGCGCGCAGCGTCTGGGCCAGCGACACCAACGCCAGCGGCCCCTCGTATTCGTCGCCGTGATTGGCACCGGTCAGAAGCGCGCAGGGCCCATCGCCGTTGCGGATCACCGTCACCGGGATCTGGATCGCACCCCAGGCGCTGTCGTCATGGCTGTGCGGCAGGCGCAGATGGCCGTGCTGCACGCCATCGCGGGTGAAATCCACCGTGGGAGAAATCGGATTGGCGCGCATCGGCTGGCCTCGCGTGGGTCGGGGGTGCGGCGGGGCGGTGCGCCGCGCGGACACCCCGCGCCGCGCCGCGCGATGCCCTCTCTTGGCGATTCATGGCGCGCGGTGCAAGGGCGCAGATCGCGCGGTGCCCGGCGCCTTGCCGGCAACTGATTGAATGACCATTCATTGACCGGCCGCCCGGTTTCCCGGCACCGGTGCGCGGAAACCGCTTGTCCGGGGGGCGCGGGCGCGGAATAGTCGGAGCGGAACGAGAGCTGGAGAAGGAAAGACCCGACATGGCCGACGACGATCTTTACGACACGCAGCACATCGCCTTCCTGGAAGATCTCTGGGGCGACGGATATCTGTCGCCCGGCGGCGCGGACGAAGTGGCGCGCGTTCTGGACGGCGTGGATGTGGCGGGCAAGACGGTGATGGACATCGGCTGTGGATCGGGTGCTATCGCGCTGGCGCTGGTGCGCGATCACGGGGCGGCGCATGTCACCGGGATCGACGTCGAGGATCCGGTCTGCGCGGCGGCGCGCGACCGCGCGGCGGCAGCGGGGCTGACCGACCGGATCACCATAACCAAGGTGACACCGGGCCCGTTTCCCTTTGCCGACGAAAGCTTTGACATCGTGTTTTCGAAGGATTCGATCATTCACATCCCCGACAAGGCGGCGATGGCCCTCGAGGCGTTTCGGGTGCTGCGCCCCGGTGGCCGTTTTGCCGCTTCGGACTGGCTGATCGGGCACGACGGCGCGCCTTCGGCGCAGATGGCCGAATACATCAAGGCCGAGGCGCTTGAATTCGCGATGTCGTCGCCCGCCACCTACGATGCCGCGATGCGGGCTGCCGGGTTTGCGGATGTCGAGCTGATCGACCGCAACCCATGGTATGCGGAAATCGCCGCCGCCGAACATGCCGAGCTGTCCGGCCCGAACCGGCCCGGATGGGAGGCGCGCCACGGCGCCGGCTTTATCGCCGAACAGATCGATATCTGGTCCAAGCTGGTGGGTGTGTTGCGCAAGGGCGAACACCGCCCGCATCACATCCGCGGCAGGAAACCGGAATGATCGCGCCGCTGCCGCCCGAGGCGCTGGTGCTGCAGACCGACCGTTTGCGGCTGCGGCCCTGGACGATGCAGGACAGCGATTTCGCCCATGAAATTCTGACCGATGCGCGGGTTATGAAATACGTCAAGGGCGAGCCGATGACGACCGACGCGGTGGCGGCGCATCTGTCGGATGCGGAACGGCGCGGCGCCGGAGGCCGCATCGGCATCTGGTGCGCCGAAATCCGCGCGACCGGCGAACGGATCGGCGACGGGGTGCTGACGCCGATCCCGATCGAAGGCGATGATGTAGATTGGTCGCAAGTGGTCCCCGACCGTTACCCCACGGATCAGATCGAGGTGGGATATCTTCTGAAGCCTGCCGCCTGGGGGCAGGGCTATGCCACCGAAATCTGCAAGCGGTTGCTGCGGTTCGGCTTCGAAATGACCGAGCTTTCCCAGATCGTCGCCTGCACCGATCCCGACAACCTGGCATCGCAGCATGTGCTGCGCAAATCGGGCCTGCGCGATTGCGGAACGGCCCGTGCCTATTCCGAAACTGTCGCCTGGTTCGAGATCACCCGCGCCGAATGGGCCGCGCAGGCGGCTCAGGCACCCCACCAGTTGCCGTCGGGATCGCCGGGGTAGACCCCAAGATAGGGCCCGTGGCTTTGATAGCCGATCAACCGCCGCACCGGGTCGGGATAGCTTTCGGCGACATCGCGCGGCAGTGTCAGGTAGTGGTTTTCCTCCTGCCGCAACCAGCCCAGCGAATAGGTGGTGATCAGCCCGACGCGCGGAACATCGGTGCCGTTGTGGCCGCCCGCATGCACCGTGGCACCGAGGTAGAACAGGACCGATCCGCGCGGCATTTCGGCCTGGGTCACGTCGGCCGCTGGAATGTCGCCTATGGGCCGCAGATCATGCGAGCCGGGCACCACGCGGGTCGCGCCGTTCTGCATTGTGAAATCTGTCATCGCCACCATGGCCGAAATCTGGAACGCCACGCCGGGGATCCGGATCGGATAGAAATCGTCGTCGCGGTGCAGCACCTGATTGCCTTCGCCGGGCATGATCTCGATCCCGGTGGACGAGCCGATGCGATAGGTCTCGCAATTCGGTTTCAACACCTTGTCGGCCACCGCCAGAACCAGCGGATGCGCCAGGATGTCGGCGGCCTGGCGGCTGATGCCCAGGATGCCCGACAGCCGGCGGGTCTTGTAGCCGTTGAAGTCGTTGGTGAACTTCAGCCCCTGTTCATCGAATGGTGCGCGGAAATCGGCCAGAACCTGATCGAGAACCGGTTCGGGGATCACCCGTTCGACGATCACGCCGCCGTCTTGCAAAAGCACCTCGGCCACCTGATCGGCCTCGGGGGTCAGTCTCTGGATCTCAGTCATGGGTCTGCCCGCTCAGTTGTTCCAATCCGCGTTCGAGAATGTCGAACATGTCGTCTATCTGGCTTTCGGTGATGACCAGCGGCGGTGAAAACACCGCCATGTTCCCGAACGGGCGCAGCATCAGCCCCATCGCCTCGCAGGCATCATCAAGCTTCTGGCCGAACTTGACGTAGGCGTCGTAGGTCTTGTGCTTCAGATCCGGGGCGCATTCGATGCAGCCCAGCAGGCCTTCGCCGCGCACATCGCCGACGATCTCGAACCGGTCCTTGATGCGCTGCAACCGGGCCTTGAAATGCGGTGTCACCCGCCGGACATGGCCCGGGATGTCCTCGCGCTCCATGATCTCGATGTTCTTGATGGCGGCGGCGCAGCTGACCGGATGCCCCGAATAGGTATAGCCGTTATAGAACACGTCATCGCCTTCGGCCGCCTTCAGCCGGTCCATGACCCGGTCGGAGATCAGGCAGGCCCCCAGCGGCAGGTACCCCGAGGTCAACCCCTTGGCGCAGGTGATCATGTCGGGCACGATGCCATAGACGGCTTCGGAGGCAAACCAGTGCCCAAGCCGGCCGAAACCGGTGACCACCTCGTCCGAAATGTAGAGGATGTCGTGTTGCCGGCAAATGTCGAGCGTACGGCGGTGATAGCCGTCCGGCGGCACGATCACACCGCCCGAACACAGGATCGGCTCGGCGATGAAGGCGGCGATGTTGTCGGCGCCGACCTCGGCGATCAACTGTTCCAGATCGCCGACCTTGGCATCGCACCATTCGTCCACGCCCATGCCCTCGGGGCGGCGGTAGGGGTTTACGTCGGGCAGGAACCGCACCAGCTCGGATGCCTTGTCGAACCGGGTGTCGAACCGCTCCTTGCCGGTGACGGTGGCGGCCAGGAACGTCGAACCGTGATAGCCTTTCTCGCGGGCGATGACGATCTTCTTGTCGGGGCGGCCCAGGCGGTTGTTCAGAAAGAACGCGGTGCGCAACGCGGTATCGACAGCGGTGGACCCGCCGGTGGTGAAATGCACGGTGTTCAGGTCGCCGGGGCTGCGTTCGGCGATCATGCGCGCCAGCACCGCCGCCGGTTCCGAGGTGAACGACCAAGGCGAGGCATAGGGCATCCGCATGACCTGTTCGGAGATAGCATCGGCCATTTCCTGACGGCCGTATCCGATCTGCATGCACCACATGCCGCCGGGGCCGTCGATGTAGCGCTTGCCGTCCTCGTCCCAGAGGTAGATGCCTTCGGCGGTGCTGACTCGCATGTATTCATCGTTGCCGAACCCGTCCAGCCCGGCCCAGGGGTGCAGGTGGTGGTCGCGGTCCCAATCGGTCAGATCGTCCTGCGTGGGGGTATTGGCGAGCGTGTTCATGTCCGGGTCTCCTGTCGCGGTGTCGGGTTGGCCGCGGGCCTCGTTCAGGTCAGGCCCGGCGGTGTGGCGCGGGCGCGCGGCGGGGCATAAAAGCTGTGTTTCACGGGCGTCAGCCGGGCCATCCTGCGGTCCCAGCGGCCCTCCTGAAGCGTGTAGATCTCGGCCCAGAGATCCGGCGGGTGGCGCCGTGCCCAGGGCATCGCCACATGCGCCAGCGCAATGTTGCGTTTCGCCGTGGGCGACCACACGCCCGATGTGATATGCCCCACCTCGCGGCGCCGGCGATGATAGACCAGCGCGTCCTGTGCCGGCTTGAAACCTTCGACATCCACCCGCAACAGCAGGCTGCGCGGATGCCGCCGGGGGCCGGCCAGGGCGCGGCGGCCGTTGAAATGGCCCTTGGCCATGTCCACCATCCGGCCCAACCCCAGCTCCAGCGGGGTCTTGCCGCGGTGCAGCCGTTCGACGGCGTGCACCGGCTGAAAATCCACCCCGGCGGTCAGAAAACCGGCTTCGATCCGCGCGATATTGACCGCGTCGTAGCCGATGGCCCGCAGGCCCAGATCGGTGCCGGCCCGCCACAAACGATCCCACAGCGCGGTGGCCTCGTCCCATCCTGTCCAGAGTTCATAGCCCAGATCGCCGGTGAAGCCGGTGCGCGACACCATGATGCCCGGTGCCGCATCGGTCAGATCGAAGGGCCGCAACCGCGCCACATCGAACCCCGCCGCGCGCAGCACCGCAAAGCTGGTCGGCCCCTGCAGGGCCAGCCCGGCGATGCTGTGGCTTTCGTCGCTGACCGAGGCGTCGAACCCCACGCAGGCATCGGCCAGCCAGCTCAGCATCGGTTCCTGGCAGCACAGCCGCCAGTCGTCTTCGGCCAGACGGAACAGGGTGCCGTCGTCGATCACCATGCCGTCCTCGTCGCACCAGACGGCATACCCGACGCGCCCGATGGCGATCCGGCGCACATCGCGCGTGACCATGCGGTTCAGCATCGCCGTGGCGCCGGGCCCGGTGACGCGATATTTGTGCATCGGAGAGATATCCAGCAGTGCCGCCTGGTTGCGCAGGGCGAAATACTCGAATTCGACCGTATCCAGAACAGACGGCGCGGCATGGCCGGCCCAGCCGTACCACCCCTGCGCGCGGCTCAGCGCGGCGATCCGGTCGTGGACCGGGCCGGGGACAAGGCCGACATCGGGATCTGTGACAACGCTCATCCCAGCACCTCGCGGGCGGCATTGCGACCGGCCAGCCCCATGACATCGCCGCCGGGATGGGTTGACGCCCCGCACAGGAACAGCCCGCGCGGCCCGATCGCATAGCGCCCGATCCCGTTGGCCGGACGCAACGTCAGGATCTGGTCCAGAGTCATTTCCGCGTGGTGCCAATGCCCGCCGGGCGCGCCGGTGGCCGCCGCGATGGCGTCCGGGGCGATTACCTGTGTTTCGCGCACCCGCGCGTCCAGGCCGGGGATCGCCCGGCCCAGGGTGGCGAGCGTGCGGCGCGCCAGTGCGGCGCGCGCCGCGTCGCTCCAGCCGCCGTTCAGATCCGACGGCGCGTATTGCACCACCGCCGACAGCCAGATCGCGCCCTCGTCGCGGATCACCGCCTCGATCACCGGATTGTCCGACATTTCCCCGTACTTGGCGGGGTTGAATGCCGCTTCGACGTAGTCGGCGCCCGGCGCGAAAACCAGCCGGCCGCGCAGCTGATCCGCGTTCAGGCCGGGCACATCGGGCATCCGGTCAAGCCGCAGGTTCACCTTGGCCGCGACGCCACGCGCGCGGATGCGCCCGATCCGGCGCATCGCCTCGATGTCGAATGCGCCGGCGCCAACAAGTTCGGCCGCCAGCCGTGGGCCCGATCCCACCAGAACCCGCGATGTGAGCAGCGTTTCGCCGCTGGCTGTTGTCACCGCGCACACCCGGTCGTCCTGCAACTGGATGCCGGTGGCGCGCACTCCGGTGCGCAACGTGCAGCCGACATCGCGCGCGGCCTGCGCCAGCGCATCGACAACCGCCGACATGCCGCCTTGGGGCAATGCCGCAACGCCGCCGTGGCCATAGCGATGGATCAGCGTGAACACCGTGCCCGGCGATCGCGGCCCCTGGGCGATGCCGCGCACCGCGTCCGCCGCAAGCATCCCGGCCAGCGGTCCTTCGGGCAGGTCGTCGCGGATCAGGTCATAGGCGTTCGACAGCAGCACCTGCAGAAACCGCCGCGCTTCGGCACGGCCAAGGCCCCGCAGGCCCAGCCCGAACCGGCCCAGCCGCAGAATCTGGCGCAGCCCGCGCGCCGAAGCCAGCGGCGCGTCGCCACCCGGTGGCGCGGCCTCGGCCAGCATTCGCAGCAATTCGCCATAGCGCCGCAGCCGCGCCGTCAGGGCCAGGCAGGCGCGGGCGTCGGGGTGCGCCGTGCCATCCGCGAAGGTGACGGCATTGCGTGTCACGATCACATGGCGGCCGCTTTCGTCCAGCGCGACCGTGGGCAGCGCCGTCTGGCGAAACGGCCAGCGATGCGGGTCCAGTCCGATGTCGCGGCGCACCCTCGGGCTGAGGTTGTGAACCAGATGCGCCAGTTCGGGGCCGTCGTCCACCGACAGCGTGGCCATGCCGCCAAGGCGGTCGGATTGTTCGATCACGCAGACGTCCAGACCGGCGCGGGCCAGCACGGTCGCGGCCACCAGACCGTTCACGCCGGCGCCGATCACGATGGCATCGTGGCGGGTCATGCGGCATAGCCTTTCATCCGCCGGCCGCGGGTTTCGCGCCGCAGGATCGCGCGTGCCGCGTTGGCCCCCGGTGCGCCCATCACCCCACCGCCGGGATGCGCCGACGATCCGCACAGATAGAGCCCCCGCACAGGCATCGCATATTGCGCGTAGCCGGGCACCGGTTTGTTGAAGAACAGCTGGTCGAAGGTCAGTTCGCCCTGGAAGATGTTGCCTTCGGTCAACCCCACCTCGCGTTCCAGTTCCAGCGGCGATCGCACCTCCATGTGGACGATCCGGTCGCGGATGTCGGGGCAGGCCACCTGCATCTGGTCCAGAACGATCGATGCGAGGCGCGCGCGCTGGGCTTCGGTCCAGTTGTCGGCGCTGCGTACCCCGTCCACGGCCAGATCGTAGGGCGCGTATTGCACGAAGACCGTCATCATATGCGCGCCGACCGGGGCCATCGTGGGGTCGATCTGGCTGGGGATCAGCATGTCAATGTAGGGCCGCGCCGAAATCTCGCCGATCTTCCAGTCGTCGTAGGCGCGTTCGAGTTCCGCGAGGCTTTCGGACGCGTGCAGATCGCCGCGCAGGAAGCTGGCGTGCGCGGGTGCGGCCGGAAACGCGGGCTTGCGGTCCAGTGCGATGTTCAGCTTGGCGGATGATCCGCGGATCTTGTAGCGTTCGACCGCGCGGCGGAAATCGGCGGGCAGGTCTTCGGGCGCCAGATGCTCCAGCATGGTCCGCTTGACATCCATGTTCGAGGCAACGACCGGAGCGTGAAATTCGGCCCCGTCCTCCAGCGCAACGCCGGTCACCCGCCCGTCGCGGGTGAGAATCCGTTCAACCCCGGCGCCCTTGCGGATCACACCGCCATGCGCCTGGAATGCCGCGCCGATGGCATCCGAGATCGCGCCCATGCCGCCACGGGCAAAGCCCCAGGCGCCGATGCCGCCGTCGATGTCGCCCATATAGTGATGCAGCAGCACATAGGCGGTGCCCGGCGAATAGACGCCCAGCCCGGTGCCGATGATCCCCGAACCGGCCAGATGCGCCTTGATCAGATCGTTTTCGAAATGGTCGTCCAGGAAATCCCCGATCGACATGGTCCAGAACCGCAGGGTTTCGCCCAGTTCGCGCGCGCCCAGATCATGCGCCTTGCGGACCAGATAGGCCAGTTCGCCGATGTCGCGCGGGCCCGGCGCAACAGGATCGGGGGCGTCGCGCAGCAGGAAAGGCCGGATGAACCGGCATTGCCGCATGATCGCCTGGGAATACCGCGCATAGGCATCCGCATCGCGCGGCGCGTGCCGCGCCATTTCCCGGCGCAGCGCGTCGTGATCCGAGTAATAGGCGAAGTAATCGCCGTCACGGGTAAAGCTGGCGCCGCCCTCGTAGGGGATCACCTGAAGCCCGTACTTCGGAAGATCCAGATCGCGGGCGATTTCGCGCCGGAACAGCGAACAGACGTAGGAACAGTTCGAATATGTCCAGCCGTCGTGCAACGACCGGCTGACCGCCGCGCCGCCGATCCAGTCGTTCTTTTCGACGACCAGGACCCGCAGGCCGGCGCGCGCCAGGTAGGCGGCCGTGGTCAGGCCGTTGTGCCCCGCGCCGGCGACGATGGCGTCAAAAGATGTCCGCTCTGACATTACCGATCTCCTGTTCGCAGGATGCCACAGCCGCCCCTGGCAGGCAATTTTTATCTGAGCGCTCAAATAAATTTTCGCAAATGACTGCCGTCCGCCATGATAAACTGCTAAAATCCAGTCAACCAAGGAGGCGGTGTGAACGATCTGGCCGAACAGCGCCCGCGCAAGGAGCGCAAGCAAAACGCCGAAAGGCGCCGCCGGCAATTGCTGGAGGCGGCGCGCCTGTCGATCCTGCGGCACGGTCTGGCCCGCACCACGCTGGCCACGGTGGCCGAGGCGGCGGGCCTGTCGCAGGGCGTTGCGGTGTTCTATTTCAAGTCAAAGGGTGGATTGCTGACCGAGACGCTGCGCGATCTCTACAGCGGCTACGAAGATCACTGGCGCGCCGCGCTGGAGGCGGCGGGAGCGGACCCGCGCGACCAGTTGCAGGCGCTACTGGCGGCCGATTTTCACCCCGACGCCTGCGGCCCCGAGGTTCTGCCGCTGTGGTTCGCCTTTTGGGGGGCCTTGCCGGTCACGCCCGACTACGATGCGGTTGCCGCCGATTTTGACGCGCGGCGGCGCGCGGCGCTGACCGGCGTCTGGGCGCGGCTTCTGGACGGCGCGCCGGGCGAGGATCCGGGCCAGTGGGCCGACTGGACGGATACGCTCACCGATGGATACTGGCAGCGCCTGCACCTTGCGCCCGACAGTTTCGACCGGGCCGCCGCATTGATCGCGGTGCAGCAGGCGCTGACACGGATGCGCCCCGGCATCGCGCTGGCGCAGGGCGGGACCGGTGTGCTCAGCTCAGATCACGCGCGATCTTCTGCGCGGTGACCCGGCCGCTCAGGTAGGCGCCGTTCACCAGGGCCGAAACGCTGCCGCCCGTGGCCTCGCCGGCGAAATACACGCGCCGGTCCAGCGCCCGCCCCAGATCGGTGCGCGCGGCGCTGCGGCCGGGGCGCGGTGCGCCGTAGGCGCCCAGCGTCAGCGGGTTTTCCGCCCAGTCGGTTGCCAGGCCGCGCAGGAAATGCTTGCGCGCGTCGCTGCCGACCAGCCGCACAAGCTGGGACATGGCATAATCCACCACGGCCACCGGCCCCTCAGCCGACAGCGCCCAGCCAAAGCGCCCGCCGATGTTGCCGAACACATAGGGATGGCCCGTGGGCCAGGCGACGAAAAAGCATGCTTCGCCGGCAGAGTCTTCCGGCACGCGGTAAGTGACCCACGCATTCTCTTCGAGCCCCAGCCGCGCACCGTCGAACAGCAGCGGCACCTTCAGCAAAAGCCCCATCGGAATGTCGGCGATCGCCTCCTGTTTCCAGACCGGCAAGGCCGGGGTGAACCGGATATGTCCGGCCGCCAGAACACCGACCGAAACCGTGACCAGGCAGGCCTTGGCCCGGATCGTCCCGTCGGTGGTTTCAACCCGCACGCCGGGGCCCGAGTAATCGATCGCCGTCACTGAAGTGCCCAACCTGACCGGCAGGCCATCGCCCATTCCGGCCACCACGGCGCCCAGTCCCTGACGCACAAGAAAGCTGGGCTGATCCTCGGCGCCGTTCCAGTAGTCGGCGGTGGAAAGCTGATCGAAATCCACCCCATAATCCATCGCGCCCATCCAGCTCTGCACTGTGGCGCCGTAGGGCATGTCGGGTATCACCGTCGCGGCGGGTACATCGCGACCGGCTTGCCCGGCGCGCGCCATCGCGCGGTCTATCGCGCCCCAGGCCCTTTCATAGGCGGCCCATTCCGTATCTGACGCCGGTTTGCCTTCAAGGTCGAAAAGATGCGCGGGCGCCGAGGTGTGGTCGACCAGATCGAACCCTGCGGCCCGACCGATATTGCTGAAGGGGTTGTTGTTGGCGCCGGAAATCCACGAGCACCCGTGATCGACCGGCACGCCGAAACTGTCGCTTTCGGTATAGGCACGTCCGCCGATGCGGCGGGCGGCCTCGACCATCACGAAGGACACCCCCTTTTTCGTCAGCGCCCGCGCCGCGGACAGGCCCGCCGCACCGGCGCCAATGATCACCACGTCGGGATTGGTGGGCAGCGATTGGGCCAGCACGGGGGATACTCCTGCAAGGCTCAGGCCGGCCAGAACGGACCGGCGCGTGATCGGCCGCGCCACAGTCAGCCGCCGGGCCGGATGGATGGATCGAGCGCGGCGTAGAATTTCCGAAGGTATTGCGGCACGCGCCATGCGGTGATTGTACCGGCGGGAATGAAGAACACCTCGCCGGGGCCGAAGCGATGTTCCACGCCGTCCGCTCCGGTCAGAAAGACCTCGCCCTCGAGCACCTGCGCGAACTCGTGCCAGGGGAATGGTTCGGGCGTGGTGTGCATGGTCTGCGTGTCCCACATCCCGACCGTGAAATTGCCGTGGTCGTTGGTGAACATGATGCGGTCGCGTTGAACCGATGTATCGGTGTCCATCATGTCGGCGTCGGTCAGGGTGATGTCGGGATCGAGCGCGATCACACCGCCTTCCGCCGCAAGGCCAAGCGGCGTCTCGGCGCGCGGATCCATGTAGGTGATGTAGAATTTCTTCAGATAGTCGTGCTGTTTCCAGCTGATCGGGATGCCGTTGCGAAAGATGACGCCCTGGCCCTTCTTGCACGCCACGTTCCGGCCCGATCCGTCGGCGCTGTCCATCATGTCGAAATGCCCGTCGAGCACGATGATGAATTCGTCTCCGGGATAGGGCCCGAAGGCTTCCTGCATTGGCGTGGTGTCCCAGACGCCGGCGCTCATGCCCAGTTCATCGTCCTGATAATAGACGTGCACGTTCTGCGCCGCCGGCATGTCGTGAAAATCGGCGGGGTCCAGTGTCATCGGTGTCAGCCCGCCTTCGCCTTCCGGATCGAATCGATAGATGCGCTTTTCGCCGGGCATGGTGTTCGTCTCCGTGATCTGCAACGCGGTCGCCGGGCGGTGCCACGCGAACCTGCCTTGAATTTGGTCCTTATCGGCGAGGGGCGGTAATTTGCCGCCGCCCCCATGGTAAAACGCTTGACTCGATTCGGTTCGGGTTTCAATCATTGAATGATCATTCAGTCAGTTCCGGGGCGGTTTCGGCCCGGCGTTGCACCACAAACAGGCACCGTGCCGAAGGGGGCGTGACGCCTGATCAGCAGAGGCGGCGGCAGTGATCGCGTGCCCAATCAACAGCGGAGAATGACAACCATGGACATACTGGATCAACTGGGTTCGATGCGCGAAGGCAAGCTGAGCCGCCGCGCTTTCGCAAAGGGCCTGATGGCCGCCGGCGTCGCCACGGCGATGGTGCCTATGGCCGGCCGTCGTGCGATGGCCTCGACCGATCAGGCAACCTATTTCACCTGGGGCGGCTACGATATCCCCGAACTGTTCGGCCCCTATCAGGCCAAGAACGGCGAATTGCCGAATTTCGCGATTTTCGGTGGCTCGGAAGAGGCGCTGACCAAGATGCGCGGCGGTTTCGTGGTGGACGTGTCGCACCCCTGCAACCAGGCGATGCCGCGCTGGGTGCAGACCGGCCTGTTCCAGCCGATCGATCCTGCGCGAGTCGGCAACTGGCCGGACGTGATGCCCGAACTGGTGGATCTGCCGGGCAACATGGCCGATGGCGGTGGCATCTGGATGGCACCGTTCGACTGGGGCCAGACATCCGTGACCTACCGCACCGATCTGTTCGAGCTGGAAGGCGAGGAAAGCTGGGACATGCTGTGGGACAAGCGCTATGCCGGGCGGCTGGGATCGCTGGCGTCGGGTGCGGATGCCTGGTGGTGCGGGGCGATCAAGGCGGGCGTCGATCTGGCCGATATCGCCACCGATGAAGCCTTTGCCGCGATTGCCGCCGTGATGCGCGAACAGCGCCCGCTGATCCGGGTGTACACCGATGACACCACGACGCTGGAGCAGGCGCTTTCGTCGGGCGAATTGGCTGCCGCGATGACATGGAATTCATCGGCGGTTCTGTTGCAGGCCGAAGGTATTCCGGTAAAGTTCGCGCGCCCGAAGGAAGGCGCCCTGACATGGGTGTGCGGCCTGATGATCCACAAGGACGCGCCAAACCTCGACCGCGCCTACGACGTGATCGATTCGCTTCTGAGCGTCGAGACAGGCAAGTTCATGATCAACGACTACGGCTATGGCCACTCGAACCTCAAGGCGTTCGACGCCTTCGACGATGCCACGCTGGTGTCGCTGGGGCTGTCGAAGAACCCGCTGGAAATCCTGCAATCGGGCCATTTCCAGCAGCCCCAGACCCAGGAATGGGAAAGCCGGATGAACGAGACCTTCGAGCAGATCAAGGCCGGTTTCTGATCGCTTCATGGTCGGGTGTGCCCCGGTTCCGGCCGGGGCGCACATTCAGATTCCTCAGTCAAGGCGAGCGGTATGGCCGAAACCTCCCTGACCCAAGATGTCGCCGATGCGGCGCCGCGCCGCCCGGCCGGCGGTTTTTCCCGCATGTTGCACCGCAGCGAGGCGTTGCGCGGCTATCTTCTGATGTCTCCGACATTGATCATCCTGACGATCGGCATCGTGGTGCCGTTCCTGATCCTCGTGACGATCAGCACCTGGACGCGGCAGGGATTCGATTTCGACACCACCGCGACCTTCGCCAACTACGCGCGGGTCTGGAACGAACCGATTTTCGGCGCGCTGCTGCAACGGTCGTTCTGGATATCGGGAATCGCGACAGTCGCGACCGTGATCCTGTGCTATCCGATGGCCTATTTTGTCGCCTTCCATGTGCACCGAAACAAGATGATGTGGATCATCCTGATGACGTTGCCATTCTGGACCAGCTATCTCTTGCGGGTCTTCGCGTGGAAGGTAATCCTGGGATATGAGGGCGTGATCAATTCCGGCCTGATGTCGCTGGGCCTGATCGAGGCCCCGCTCGAGTTTCTGTTGTACAGCCGCGAGGCGGTGATCATCACGCTGGCGCATGCCTGGGCGGCCTTCGCGATCCTGCCGCTCTATGTGAGCCTCGAAAAGATCGACAAGTCGCTTCTGGAAGCGGCGACCGATCTGGGCGACGGTCCGGTTGCCCGGTTCTTCCGCATCACCTTGCCGTTGTCGATGCCGGGCATCATCGCGGCCAGCTTCCTGATCTTCATCCCGACCACGGGCGATTACATCACGCCGGCGCTTCTGGGCGGGCCTGACGGGGCGATGATCGGCAACTTCATTCAGTTGCAGTTCGGCCCGGTGAACAACTGGCCGATGGGGGCGACGCTGTCGATCGTGCTGATGCTGTGGATCGCGGCCATCGCTCTGGTGTTCCTGCTGCTGGCGCGCAAGACCAGCGAGCGCATCGCATGAGCCGGGGCACATACATAAAGCGGCCCAACCGCCCCTTGCAGATCTACGCGGTGGTGTTCCTGATCGTGCTTTATGTGCCGGTCCTGTTCATCCCGATGTTCAGCCTGAACGATTCCATCTATGTGCGGTTCCCGCTGCAGGGATTCACGTTGCAATGGTACGGCGAACTCTGGACACGTCAGCCGGTGTGGAACGCGCTGTGGAACAGCGTGCGCGTGGGGGCGGTGGTGGCTGTCGTCTCGACGATCCTGGGCGTGGTGGCCGCGCGTGCGATCACCCGGTACCGCATTCCGGGCAAGGGCGCGCTGATCACGTTTATCATGATGCCCCTGGTGATTCCGGGGATCATCTTCGGGGTCGCGCTTCTGGTGCTGCTCAGCCGGATGGGCGTGCCGCTGACGCTTTACACCGTCGGGCTGGGCCACTTGATCGTTTGCCTGCCCTTTGCCGTTGCCACGCTGCTGCCGCGCTTCGAAGGCTTCGATCCGTCGATGGAGGAAGCCTCGGCGGATCTGGGCGAAAACGGCTGGTGGACCTTCTGGCGCGTGACCTTTCCGATGGTTTTCCCCGGTGTGATCGCCAGCCTGCTGCTGACCTTCACGATCTCTTTCGACGAATTCATCATGGCCTTCTTTCTTACCGGCACCGAGCCGACGCTGCCCATGTACATCTGGAGCCAACTGCGTTTCCCGCAGGAGTTTCCATCGGTTCTGGCGCTGTCGTCGCTGATCCTGCTTGCCTCCTTCGTGCTGGTCTTCGTGGCGCAGCGCATCGGCCGGATCGGTCTGGACGAAGCCCGCACGGAGACCTGACCGATGACCTCAGCCGATTCCTTCATCTCGATCCGCGATGTCAGCAAATCCTTCGGCACATTCCGGGCCATCGAAAGCCTGTCGATGGACATCGCGCGGGGCGAGTTCTTTTCGCTGCTGGGGGCCTCGGGCTGCGGCAAGACCACGTTGTTGCGCATGCTCGCCGGTTTCGAAAGCACGTCTTCCGGCGAAATCAGCATCGACGGGCAGCCGATGTCGGATGTGCCGCCGCATCACCGCCCGGTGAACATGGTGTTCCAGAGCTATGCGATCTTTCCGCATCTCAACGTGCGCGACAACATCGCCTACGGTCTGCGGCGCCATAAGCTGGCGCGCGCGCGGCGCAACGAGATGGTCGATGAAATGCTCGATCTGATCAAGTTGCCGGGCTATGGCGACCGCAAGGCCAACGAATTGTCCGGCGGCCAGCGCCAGCGCATCGCCCTTGCGCGGGCGTTGATCCTGCGGCCCAAGGTCTTGCTGCTCGACGAACCGCTGGGCGCGCTCGACAAGCAATTGCGCGAACAGATGCAACTGGAATTGCGGGCGCTGCAACGGCAGGTGGGCATCACCTTCGTCTTCGTGACACACGATCAGGAAGAGGCGCTGACCCTGTCGGACCGCATCGCGGTGATGTCCGGCGGCAAGGTGTTGCAGGTGGATACGCCGTCGGGGCTCTACGAGGCGCCGCGCACGCGCGAGGTGGCCAGTTTCATCGGCAATATGAACTTCTTTCGCGGCACCGTCCGGCGCAACGGCGCGGCGACAGGGGCGATCGACACCGAAGGTCTGGGCGCGATCCCGGTGCCGGCGGAAACCCTGACAGCGCCCGACGGTGCCGAAGTGCAGGTGGCGCTGCGGCCCGAGAAATTCGCCCTTTCGCCGGATCGGCCCGATGACGGGGCGATGTCGGTACAGGGCCATCTGACCACGACGGCCTATCTGGGCGAACGCTCGCACTACTACATCAGGATCGCCGGAAAATCGGAGCCGATCGCAGTTTCCTCGCCCAATCTGGCCCGGTTCAATGGCGGTTCGTCCCAGAGCGATACGCCGGTCTGGCTGAGTTGGTCCCCGCAGTCGATCGTGGTACTCGACGCCGACTGACGGATCAGGGGCCCTGTGCCCCGAAGCGAACGGAGCCTTGTATGAACGAAACCTTCAGCGCCTCGAAACCGCGCAGAAAGCCGGCACGGCGCACCGAATCCCGCGAAGTGCGCCGCCAGCAACTGATCGACGCCACGATCAACTCCATCGCAAGGCATGGAATCGGCGGTACAACCATGTCGCGGGTCACCGAATACGCGGGGCTGTCGCTGGGGATCGTGAACTTTCATTTCGAAAGCAAACAGAACCTGTTCGAGGAAACGCTGATCTTTCTGGCCCGCGAGCACCACGAACAATGGTTGAAGGCATATCGCGACGCGGGGCTTTCGGCGCGCGACAAGCTGATGGCGATCGTGGATGCGCATTTTCACCCGCGGATCTGCTCGCGAAAGAAGATCTCGGTCTGGTATGCCTTCTATGGCGAGGCGGGGCGGCGCAAGATCTATCGCAAGCTGATCGAACACATCGATCAGGAACGGTTCGATCTGCAGTTGCAGTTGTGCCAGCAGATCGCCGAAGAAGCGGCCGGCCCGACGACGCCGCCGCGGCAGGTCGCCAACCTTCTCGAGGCGCTTTACGACGGTCTGTGGCTGGAATTGCTGACCTATCCCGAAAGCTATACCCGCGAAAAGGCGCGCGCGCATGTGGGCACGTTTCTGGCCGGGGTCTACCCCGATCATTTCGACATGCCGATACTGGACTGAAACCGCCAATCGCCGGCCCCTGTGCCCCGCTGCAAAGGATCGCAACACATGGAAACGGACCCGCGCTATGACATTCTGTTCGAACCGGTGCGCATCGGCCCGGTCACCGCACCCAACCGTTTCTATCAGGTGCCCCATTGCACCGGGATGGGATGGCAACGGCCGCGCACCCTGGCGGCCATGCGCGCGACGAAGGCCGAGGGCGGCTGGGGGGTGGTCTGCACCGAATACAACTCGATCCATCCCACGTCCGACGATCTGCCCCATGCCTATGCGTCGCTCTGGGACGACAGCGATGTGCGCGCGCACCGGTTGATGACGGACGCGGTGCATGAACACGGTGCGCTGGCGGGGGCCGAACTGTGGTATGGCGGTGCGCGTTCGTCGAACAACATGACGCGGTTGCCGGCGCTGGACCTCGACAGCTTTCCCAACCTGGCCGGGCATCCGTTCCAGACGCGGGCGATGGACAAGACCGATATCGCCACCTTCCGGCGCTGGCACCGCAAGGCCGCGCTGCGCGCGCGTGATGCAGGGTTCGACGTGGTCTATGTCTATGCCACGCATGGCTATCTGATTTCCAATTTCCTCAACCCGCGGATGAACACGCGCGGCGATGAATATGGCGGCAGCCTTGAAAACCGGGTGCGCCTTGTGCGCGAACTGATCGAGGAAACCAAGGAGGCGATCGGCGACCGTTGCGCCGTGGCGGTGCGTTTTTCCGCCGACGAGGAAGCCGGCGAAGACGGGCAGCCGATCTTTGGCGAACGCCGCGAGATGTTCGAGATGCTGGCTCCGATGGCCGATCTGTGGGACATCAACATAGCCGATTATTCGTTGGAAATGGGCGTGTCGCGGTTCGTCAAGGAAGCCCCGCTCGAGCCCTACATGAACTGGGTCAAATCGGTGACGGACAAGCCGGTGGTGACGGTGGGGCGGTTTACCTCGCCCGATACGATGGTCAGCCAGATCCGCCGTGGCATCACCGATTTCATCGGCGCGGCGCGCCCTTCGATCGCCGATCCCTTCCTGCCGCGCAAGATCGCCGAAGGCAGGCTGTCGGCGATCCGCGAGTGTATCGGATGCAACATCTGCTATTCCGGCGACAGCCTGGGCGTTCCGATCCGTTGCACGCAGAACCCGACCATGGGCGAGGAATGGCGCCGTGGCTGGCACCCGGAGACGATTGCGCCGAAGACGTCGCAGGCGCAGGTGCTGATCGTCGGTGCCGGGCCGGCCGGGCTCGAGGCGGCGCGGGCGCTGGGCGCGCGGGGGTATGGCGTGATGCTGGCCGAGGCGACCCGCGAACTGGGCGGCCGGATCACCCGCGAGGCGGCGTTGCCGGGGATGAGCGAATACATCCGTGTGCGTGACTACCGGGTGCAGCAACTGGCCGACATGCCCAATGTCCAGGTGTTCCGCGAAAGCGTGATGACGGCCGAGGATATCTTCGCGGTGGGGGCCGATCACGTCGCCATTGCAACCGGCGCGCACTGGCGCCCCGAACGGTTTGACGAAGAACGCTTCATACCGATCGCATCGGGCGCAGCGGCGGCGCGGGTGTTCACGCCCGACGACGTCATGGCGGGCCGGGTGCCCGACGGGCCGACGCTGGTGTTTGATGGCGAGGGGTACTACATGGCCGGCGTGCTTGCGGAAAAGCTGCGTGCGGATGGCCGGGCGGTGACATATGTCACCGAATCCGACAGCGTATCGCATTGGGCCGGCAACACTTCGGAACGCTGGCGCATCCGCAGCCACCTTCTGGGCCTTGGCATCGCGATCCGCACCGCCACGGCGATCCACGGCTTTGACGGGCGGCAGGCGCGGCTGGTCTGCGTCTATGGCGGCGGCGACACGGCGTTGGAGGTGGAAAACGTGGTGATGGTGACGGCGCGCAAACCCCGCGACGATCTGTACCGCGCGGTTCTGGCGCAGGCCGGGCCCGGCGGTCCGGGCTTTTCGCTGACGCGCATCGGCGATTGCGAAGCGCCTGCCATCGTTGCTGCGGCGGTCTATGCCGGGCATCGCTACGCGCAGGAGCTTGAGCGCGGCGTCGACATCGACCTGCCGATGCGGCACGACCGGATCGATGTCGGATCGGGGCCCGGTCCGGCCGCGACGGGCTGGAAGTCGGCGGCGGAGTAGGTGGTGATGATGCGTTCTGGCCTTTTCCGGTTCGTTCTGGCCGGCGCGGTTGCTGTCTCTGGCGCCACCGCGCAACAGCCCGCGGCGCCCGCCGCCGGGCAACCCGCGCCGCCGCCCGCGACCGCACCGGACGACATATGCGACATTTGCGCCGCGCGCCATAAGTCGTTGCAAAGGTTACAGGCCTTGCGCCCGCCACCGCCGCCCGCCGCGCCCGCGCCGGCCCCGACGGGCGACTGATCGAAAGCGCCGCGCGCGGGTTGTCTTTGCGCCTGGTTGCCGTAGGATGGCCCGGATTTAAGTACGAGGGCATTCATGGCGATCATTTCAGGAACGCCGGGCGACGAACAGCTCAATGGCACCGCCGAGGCGGATTTCATCGACGGCATGGGCGGTTGGGACAACGTGTTGGGCCTGGAGGGTGACGACACGATCGTGATCGGACCCGACGGCGGGTGGTACATGGGGAACACGGGCGCCGATACCTACCTGCTTTCTCCGGGTAACAGCACGCGGGCCTCGGTCACCATTTCGAACGGGGACGCGAACGAGATCGATCAGATCCGGTTTTCAGCCGGCATAGATCCGCAGGATGTGGATTTCGATCTGTGGGCCTACGCGGTTGACGAAGTCTGGATCGACGTCAGACATGCAGGCGAAGTGATCATGAACGTGTCGGTCCTGGCCTCGCCGGATGTGCTTCCGCTTTCGGCGGCGTTCGAAGACGGCACCTTGTGGTCACCCGCCGATCTGCGGGCCGAGGCAAATTCTGCGACCGATGCCTCCGACCTGATGCTGGGTACGTCCGGCGATGACAGCCTGTCCGGCGGCGCCGGCAACGACAGCCTGAACGGATGGTCGGGCGACGATACGCTGGCTGGCGGTCCAGGCGACGATTCTCTGCGCGACGGGCTTGGCAACAACACCTTCGTCTACAATCTGGGTGACGGCAACGACACCATCGACAACGAGGATAACAACAGACCCTACAGAGAGACCGGGCCGGCCTATGCCCTTGGGGGCAGCATCGTTCTGGGAGAGGGTATCCTGCCCGACGCCGTTACCGTCCGTACAACGTACGACGGGTATGTCATGCGGTTCGACGGGGCCGACGGTTCGCTGGAAGTGGGCCGCGCAACATCCTACGATTTCCGCGTGCTGCCCGACGTGCGCTTTGCCGATGGCACCGTCTGGGCGTTTTCCGAACTGGAATCCCTTGCCCGGTTGCCCACGGACGGCGATGACAGCCTTGTCGCCAGCATCGGCGGCAGCACCCTGTCGGGGGGCTTCGGCGACGACACGTTGGCCGGAAGCGACGGTGATGACGTGCTGTCCGGCGGGCCGGGCCATGACCGTCTGGATGGCGGCGCGGGCAACGATACGCTGGACGGCGGCACCGGGACCAACCGCGCCTATGGCGGCCTTGGCGATGACACGTTTCTTTACGGGCGCGGCGACGGCGATCTTTACATCAACGCCTACTATGAGGTTTCGCCAAATGATCGCCTGGTTTTCGGCTCCGGCATCCGGCCCGAAGACGTATCGGTCCGCGGTGTGGGCGGTTCTGAACTCAGGCTGGAGGTCGCGGGGCAGAGCGCGGCCGTGATCGTGCAACGCATCGGATATCCCCTGGCCCTCGACCTGAGCATCGCGCGCGTCGAATTCGAGGATGGCACCGTGTGGTCCAAGCAGGATCTGCTGAACGCCCTGCTGGTCGGTGGCCCCGGCGACGATATCCTGGAAACGTATGCGACGGCGCAGGCACTGGATGGGGGTGCGGGCAACGATACGCTGATTGCGAATGCCGACAAGGCCACCCTGACCGGCGGCACCGGCGATGATTTTCTCAGAAGCAGTTGGCCGGAAACCACATATCGCTATGGCATCGGCGATGGTGCCGACACCATCTCCGAATTCGGCGGCCTCGGCGACGAGATGATCTTTGGCCCCGGCATCCTGCGCGACGATCTGGTGATGTCGGTGTCGCAGAACGGGCGCGATCTGCTGGTCGATGTCGGCCCGGATGGCGACTCGCTGACTTTTCAGCGCGCGATTTTCAACTATGCGGCCGTTTCGGATCAAACCTATGACGGCAGCATGAACCGTATCGAAACGTTCCGTTTCGATGACGGCACTTCGGTTTCCTTCGAGGCGTTCGTCGCGCCGCTGACCCGCGGCACCGCGGGTGACGATGTTCTGGCGGCACTGGAAACGCCGACGCTGCTGCGTGGCGAGGCGGGTGATGACACGTTGTATGCCCAGAGTGGCGGCGATACCGTGGCGGGCGGTCCGGGCGACGATGTCATTCACGGGCGCCAGGGGATGACTGTGCTGTTCGATGCGGGCGATGGCGTCGATACGGCCTATCTCGATTTCGTTTCGGAAAATACCATCGTGCTGGGCGCAGGTATCGGTGTCGACGACGCGGATCTGGGGTGGAACGGATCGTATGTGGCGCTTTTCGTGGGCGGTGCCGACAACCGGATCGACCTGCCGGACTTTCAGCAGACCGATGCGCTGAATCAGCTGCGGGTCAGCTTTGCGGATGGCACCGTCTGGGGCGCGGCGGATCTGATGCGGCAGATCATGCAGGCGACGAACGGCGACGACACGCTGATTGGCACGTTGGCCGGCGACCGGCTGGAAGGGCTGGGGGGCAACGACACGCTGCGTGGTTTGGAAGGGAACGATGTTCTGATCGGCGGTGCCGGCGACGACGTTCTGAACGGCGGAGAGGGCAGCGATACCTACATCTTCGACACCGGGCACGGGCACGACTTGATCGCGCCGGATTACTCGTACTGGTGGTACGGCGAAGAACAACAGAACCAGTTGCGTTTCGGGCCGGGGATCGCAGAAGCGGACATTGCGCTGCGGTACAGCGATCTGGACCTGGTGATCGAAACCGGAGGCGGGCAGGGCAGTATCACGCTGAGTGAGTTTTCCGGCTACGATTTTTCCGATGTCAGCATGGTTTTCGACGACGGGACCGTCTGGGACGCGGACGAGGTGCTGATGCGGGCGAACGACATCGGGCCCGGCGACGATCTGATCTTTGCCCGAGGCAGCGAGATTTCCCAGCCGGAGGGCCGTGTCGATGCTCTCGCCGGCGACGATCTGATCTTCATGAAGGGCGCGGCCACGGTGGCCGGCGGGCCGGGCGATGACACCATCGTCGCCGGCCAGGGTGCGCAGAGTTATGAATTCGCCATCGGCGACGGAACCGATGCGATCCTCACCGAAAGCACCCTGCTGCCTGGCTACACCGACCTGACCGACGACACGATCCTGCTGGCGCCGGGGATAGATCCGTCGGCCGTGTTTGTCAGCCTGCCTGTCGCGCAGTCCTATCAGCGGATGGTGCTGCGCATCGCCGATGGCGGCGACGTCATCGACCTGCCTTCGGGGCTGGATCACGACGACCGGATCGGCGCGGTGCAATTCGCGGACGGCACCCGGTGGGCCCACGCCGATCTGATCGCCCGTGCCGATATCACGCAGGGCTATGACGAGGCGATCGTCTTCGACCACGCCACCGGCCAGACCGCTGCGACAGACGCGTCCAGCGTTCTGATGGGCGCGCGTTTCAACGACCCGGTCTATGGCGGGCGTGGCGCCGATTTTTTGATCGGCAGTCCATGGGTGGAGGTCCTGGTTGGCGACCGGATGCACATCGGGTTTGACGCCGAGCTTTCGGCGCAGGTCTACCGGCTGTATCTGGCCGCGCTGGGGCGTTCGCCCGACGAGGCCGGACATGCGGCATGGGTCGAAAGGCTGATCATGGGCGACCAAACGCTGTACGACGTGTCATCGGGTTTCGCCTACAGCGATGAATTCCGGAAGCTCTATGGCGAACTGACGGATGCGGATTTCGTGACGCAGCTGTATCTCAACGTGCTGGGCAGGGAACCCGACGCGGTCTTTCTCGAGCAATGGCAGCAGGTCATAATCGAATCGTCGCGTGTGGATGTTCTGATGGGGTTGGCCAACTCGCTTGAGTTCATCGCCAGCACGGCAGCACAGAGCGATGCCTTCACCGCCGCCCGCGCGCCGCAACTGTGGTCGGACGAGGTTTACCGGCTGTACGAGGCCACGCTGGCGCGCGCGCCGGATGCCGCCGGCCTGCAAGGCTGGGTGGATCAGATCGTGACCGGCACGACTCTGGCCGAGGTTGCCACCGGCTTTGTCGCCAGCCCCGAGTTCACCAATACCTACGGCGCGCTGGATGATGCGGATTTCGTCGCGCTGTTGTACCGCAACGTGTTGGGCCGCGCGCCCGACGCCGAGGGCGCCCAGGGATGGCTGGCGCGGATCGGCGATGGCGCAAGCCGCGCGGATGTTGCCCTGGGCTTTTCCGATTCCACCGAATTCGCCAATGCCACGCAGACGGCGCACCGCGAATGGATGGCGGCGCAGCCCGCCGGCGACCGGCTGTTCGGGGCAGGTGGCAACGATATTCTCTTTGGCAGCATCTGGGCCGATACCTTCGTCATCGACACGGGGGCAGGGGTGGACAACGGCGATTGGAACCGGATCTACGGGTTTGAGGCACACGACCGGATCGAACTGGTCGGTGGCGGTTTTGCGTCGATCGACGCGGTCCGGCAGGGCCTGTCGCAGAATGGCCGCGATGTCGATCTGACGCTGTCGCGCATGCCCGATCCGGATGCGGCCGGCACCGCCGACCCGGTGCTGTTGTTCAAGCTGATCGACACCGACCTGGCGACGGTTCTGGCCGACGATGTGTTTGTCCTCTAGCCGCGGGCGCAACCGCCGGCGCGGCGCTGCGTTTCAGCGGATGACAAAGACCGACTGCGTGGCGTGCCGGGCCACGCGCGCGGCGTTCGGGCCGATCAGGTAGTCGCGCAGTTCCGGCCTGTTTGCGCCGACAACAATGGCATCCGCGCCCAGGCTGGCCGCGGTTTTCAGGATCTGGTCATAGACCGTTCCGCGGGTGACATGGCATTGGTGCGCAACGCTTTCGGGGATCGTGCGCAGGGCCCATGCATCCAGATCCTGCCGGGCCTGGGCAATCATCCGCTCGGCATGGTCGGGGCCCAGCGATGCGCCGACGATGGCCATGCCGGTATCGGGCACCACGTTCAGCACATGCAGTACGCCCGCGTCTGGCGCCGCCATGGCAACGGCGGCATCTGCGCAGCGCGCGGCCCCTGGTTCATCGTTGATATCCACGCAGAGCAACAGGGTCTTGAACATGTGCCGATCCTCAGAAAGCGGGTTGCGTCGCGCGGCGGCGCTGCAACAGCACCAGCCCCGCCAGCAGCAACAACGCGGGAATAAAGAACAACTCCTTGGGCATCCGGTCGTTTTCGACCTGCACCTCGACGATCTGCACCGGCGTGTCGCCGTAGAAGTCGTATTCGTTGCCGAGGCTCTGGAAGAACGGGGTGCCGGGGAAGGGTTCGTCCAGCGCCATCACGTCGCCGTCCTGCAAAAGCGTCAGCCCCTGCGCATCCAGCGCGCCACCGGAATCGCCGCGCACCGCCGGCAAGGTGATCGTGGTGGGGCGCAGGTTGCCGGTGTCGAAATCCGGGCCCTCGATGATCACTCTCACCTCGCGGCCGGTTTCGGTATCTTCCATGAGCTCCATCGCCGCCGGCCCCGAGGCAATGGCATATTTCTCGCTGACCTGGTCCAGAAAGAAATCCGGCCGGAACAGCATGAAGGCGATGAACAACAACGCCACCGTTTCCCACAGCTTGTTGCGGGCGATGAAATAGCCCTGGGTGGCGGCGGCGAACAACAGCATGGCGGTCAGCGAAATGAAGAACACCAGCACCGCCTTGGCCAGCCCCACGTCGATCAGCAGCAGATCGGTGTTGAAGATGAAAAGGAAGGGCAACAGGGCGGTGCGGATATCATAGGCAAAGCCCTGCACGCCGGTCTTGATCGGGTCGCCCCGGCTGATCGCGGCGGCGGCATAGGCCGCCAGCCCCACCGGTGGTGTATCGTCGGCGAGAATGCCGAAATAGAAGACAAACAGATGCACGGCGATCAGCGGAAAGATGTACCCGGCCTGCGCGCCCACCGACAGGATTACCGGCGCCATCAGCGACGACACCACGATATAGTTGGCCGTCGTGGGCAGGCCCATCCCCAGGATCAGCGACATCACCGCGACCAGGATCAGCAAGACCCAGATGTTGCCGCCGGCGATCACCTCAACGACCTGGCCGATGACCTGATGCGCGCCGGTCAGGCTGATTGTGCCGACGATGATGCCGGCCGCGCCCGTGGCGACGCCGATGCCGATCATGTTGCGCGCGCCCAGGATCAGACCCTGGATGAAGTCGCGCCATCCCTGCACCGTCGCCCGGTCGATCGCCTGACCGCGAAACAGGGCCTTCAGCGGCCGGTGCGTCAGCGCGACGATGATCATGAAGACCGTGGCCCAGAACGCCGACAATGATGGCGAAAGCCGGTCCAGACTGTCGGTGCGCACCATCAGGTTCCACACCAGAATGAAGATCGGCAGCGCGAAATACGCGCCGCCCAGCAGCGTGGGCGTCAGGCGTGGCGCCTCGAGCGGGCCGTCGCTGGATTCCATTTCCACATCGGGATACCGCGAGGCGAAATAGACCAGAACCAGATACAGCAGGGCCACCACGACCAGCCCGCCATAGACGCTTTCGGTCATCCAGTTGTCGAGAAGGCCGCGCAGGGCGATCATCGCATAGGTGCAAAGGCCCAGAAACAGGAAACCTGAAAGGAAAAGGATCAGGATCAGCACGGGCCCGATGTGCCGCCCTGCCTTCTGGAGGCCCTGCATCTGCATTTTCAGGGCTTCCAGGTGAACGATGTAAAGCAACGCGATGTAGCTGATCACCGCCGGCAGAAACGCGTGTTTGACCACGTCGATGTAGGGGATGTTGACATATTCCACCATCAGGAAGGCCGCGGCGCCCATCACCGGCGGTGTCAGCTGGCCGTTGGTCGACGATGCGACCTCGACGGCGCCGGCCTTTTCGGCGGGAAAGCCGATGCGCTTCATCAGCGGGATGGTGAAGGTGCCGGTGGTGACGGTGTTGGAGATCGACGAACCCGAGATCATGCCGGTCAGCATCGACGACAGCACCGCTGCCTTGGCCGGGCCGCCCCGCAACGCGCCCAGAAGCGCGATGGCGACCTTGATGAACCAGCCGCCGCCGCCGGCCCGGTCCAGCAGCGCGCCGAACAGGACGAACAGGAAGATCATCGATGTGGAAACCCCCAGCGCAACGCCGAAGACGCCTTCGGTCTGCATCCAGTAGTGGCCCAACGCCTTGCTGAGCGAGGCGCCGCCATAATTGGTGATCTCGCGCGCCCATTGCGAATACCCGCCGAAGAAGGCGAAACCGACAAAGGCGCCCGCGATGATGACCAGGGGCAGGCCCAGCGACCGGTAGACCGCGATCAGCAGGACCGCCATCCCGATCGACGACATCACGATGTCGGAGGTGCTCCACAATCCCGGCCGGTCGGCGATTTCGAAGCGGAACACCACCAGATAGAGGCAGGACGCCACCCCGAGGATCAGCAACGCCCAGTCATAGAGCGGGATCCGGTCGCGGGGCGAGGATTTGAACAGCGGAAAGGCCAGCGTCGCCAGCATGATCGCAAAGGCCAGGTGCACGAATCGCGCCTGCGCGACGATGTTGGCGAAGATGTTCATGCCGGTGGCCTGGGCGATCACGCCCGGCACCTTCGAGGCGATGTAGAGCTGAAACAGCGACCATACGATGCAGGTGCCGATGATCAGACGGGCCTGCCAGGCGGCGGAAGGGTTGCGCGCGCCGGTATCGGCTTCGGCAACCAGATCATCCGCGGACTGGGTCTGGGGGGGCTGTGACATGGCGGTCCCTCGCTGGCCACTCTGGACCGATTGTATGCGCGTTTCAGGCTGGAGCGCCCGGAAAAATCTCCGGGCGCTCCCGCGTTTTACGGTCTCAGTTGATCAGGCCGAGTTCCTTGTAGGCCTTCATGGCACCGTCGTGCAGCGGCGCCGACAGGCCGTCCTTGACCATCTGGGCCGGGTCCAGGTTGGCGAAGGCCGGATGCAGGCCGCGGAAATCGTCGATGTTTTCCATGACCGCCTTGGCGACGATGTAGACGACGTTTTCAGGCACATCCACCGATGTCACGAAGGTCGCGCCGACGCCGAAGGTCGTGGTGTCGGTATCGGTGCCGGTGTACATGCCGCCGGGAATCGTGGCGACGCGGTAGAACGGATTGTCGGCCACCAGCTTGTCGATCGGTGCGCCGGTGACGGAAACGAGGCGCGCGTCACAGGTGGTTGTCGCCTCCTTGATCGCGGCGGCGGGGTGGCCGATGGTGTAGATCATCGCGTCGATGTTGCCGTCGCAAAGCTGCTTGGCCATCTCCGATCCCTTGTATTCGGTCGCCAGCGCGAGGTCGTTCATGGTCATGCCAAAGGCATCCATCACCACCTCCATCGTGGCACGCTGGCCGGAACCGGGGTTGCCGACGTTCACCCGCTTGCCCTTGATCGCTTCGAAGCTGTCGATGCCGCTGTCGCCGCGCACGATCAGTGTGAAGGGTTCGGGGTGCACCGACATCACCGCCCGGATGCCGGGAAAGGCCGCATCGCCTTCGAACCGCGAGGTGCCGTTGTAGGCATGGTGCTGCCAATCGGACTGAGCGACGCCGAATTCAAGCTCGCCTGCCTTGATAGTGTTGATGTTGTACACCGATCCACCGGTGGATTCGACCGCGCAGCGGATGCCGTGCTCCTTGCGCGACTTGTTCACCAGGCGGCAGATCGCCCCGCCGGTGGGATAATACACACCGGTCACGCCCCCGGTCCCGATCGAGATGAATTCCTGCGCCGTGGCCATCGATCCGGCCGCCATTGCGCCAGCCAGGATCGCGCCGCCGATCTTGAGTTTTGAAAACATGTGAAACTTCTCCCTGTTTTGGTTTTCTGATGTGGTCGGTCAATCGGCCCAGTATTCGCCGAGCGCCCGGTTGTTGGCTTCGACCCTGCGGATCGAAGCGGTTGCATCCGCCTCTGACGAGGCGACGAACATCGCGACAAGGGCCTCGATGAAGGCCAGCGTCGCGACATAGGACGAAAAGAACTGCGGACTGTCGGAGGGTATGATAAACGCGTGCGTCGCATGTGCAAGCGCGGGGCAATGGTGCATGTCGGTGATCACGATCACCTGCGCCCCCGCCTCGCGGGCCAGCCGCGCCGCGGTGACGGCGCGCAGGACATAGGGCGCCTTGGTCACGATCAGCACCGCGTCGCCCGCGGCAATGCCCGCGATGGCCGATGCCAGCGATCCGCCCTGCCGCCCGGCCAGCACCCATGTGGGCGCGAAATACTGTGCCAGATAGGCCATGTATTCGACGATCCCGGCCGATCCCAGCGCCCCGAACAACACCACCCGCCGTGCCCCGCGCAGCGTGGTCACGGCCGCGGCCAACCTGTCGGGATCTGTCTTCAGGGTCAGGGCGCGGATGTTGTCGATGCAGGCTTCGGTCTGACGGTCGAGTATGGTCTCGCCGGCCTGGTGCCGGTGACGCAGGCGTTCTGCCTTTTCGGAAAAGCTGAGAACCTGCCGCCCCACCGACAAACGCAAGGTGTCCTTCATCTGGTCATAGCTGACATAGCCCAGCGCCCGCGCCAGCCGCGAATAGGTGGATGGCGACACATCGCTGTCTGCCGAGATGCTGCGCAGGCTGCGGCTGGCGATGTCCAGCGGGTTCGCCACGACATAGTCGGCGGCCCTGCGCAGTTGCGCCGACAGGCCCGGATAGCGTTCGACCACGCGATCTTCCAATGTCTGTGAATCAATCACCCGCTCGGCCTCCTTCGTGCGATGAATGTTGCAATCGTTTCATCTTGTGTCAATTTATGAAACGTCTGTTCCACGTCCGGACCGGCCAATGTGTCGCCAAAGGCGGCGCGCAACCCCGAGGAGGCCCTCGCCATGAGCCACGTCTTCCCGCGCAACTCGAAGGCGCCGCCACCGGTTGTGGCACATGGTGCCGGCGCCTGTCTGATCGACGCCAACGGCAAATCCTACCTGAACTGTGGCGATGCGGCGGTGTCATGCCTGGGCCATGGCGACGCCCATGTGGATGCGGCCATCCGCGCCCAGCTTGATCGGGTCGCCTTTGCGCATACCGGGTTCTTTTCCTCGGAACCGGCCGAGCGGCTGGCCGACAGGCTGGTTTCGGTTGCGCCCGAAGGCATCGACCGGGTCTATTTCGTGTCGGGTGGTTCTGAAGCGATGGAAGCGGCGCTGAAACTGGCGCGGCAATACTACCTCGAAATCGGCCAGCCCGAGCGCCACCGCATCATCGCCCGTCGCCAGAGCTATCACGGCAACACCCTTGGGGCGCTGGCCACGGGCGGAAATGCATGGCGGCGCGCGCAGTTCGCGCCGCTGTTGATGGAAGTGCGCCATGTTTCGCCCTGCTACGCCTATCGCGGCCAGCATCCGGGCGAGACAGAGACGGCTTATGTCGACCGTCTGATCGACGAGCTTGACGCCGAGATCGTCGCGTTGGGCCCCGAAACCGTGATGGCCTTCGTCGCCGAACCTGTGGTCGGCGCGACGCTGGGCGCGGTGCCGCCGGTGGCCGACTATTTCGCGCGGGTTCGCGAGCTTTGCGACAGATACGGAATTCTGCTGATACTCGACGAGGTGATGTGTGGAATGGGGCGCACCGGCCGGCTGTTCGCCAGCGAACACTACGGCGTGGCGCCCGATATCTGCGCCGTGGCCAAGGGGCTGGGGGCGGGGTATCAGCCGATCGGCGCGATGCTGTGCAGCGCGCGGATCTATGCGGCGATCGAATCCGGATCGGGGTTTTTCCAGCACGGGCATACCTATCTGGGCCACCCGGTCGCCTGCGCCGCCGCCCTCGCGGTGCTCGAGCGTCTGATCGACGACCGGGTTCTGGACCGGGTGACGCCGCTGGGCGACCGGCTGCGCGCGGCGCTGACCGAACGGCTGGGCCAGCACCCGCATGTCGGCGATATCCGCGGCGTGGGGTTGTTCCAGGGTATCGAACTGGTGCGCGACCGGGCCGCCAAGACGCCGTTCGATCCGTCGGATCGGCTGCACGCGCGGTTGAAGGCGGCGGCTTTTGATCGGGGTCTGATCTGTTATCCGATGGGCGGCACCGTCGATGGCCAGAGCGGCGATCACGTTTTGCTGGCGCCGCCGTTCATCATCGGCGAGGATCAGATCGAGGATGTTGCCGACCGTCTGGCCGACGCTCTGGCCAGTGTTCTGCACTGAAGCCGCCGTGCCGCTGCTTCGGGGCGGATCACAACGCCTCGCGCAGGGCCGAAACCAGGGTTTCAGGCGGCAGATCGAAGGGGTTGGCCCGGCCCGAAGACGATGCGGCCGCATCGCGGGCCAGCGGATGCAAATCGGTTTCGGGCGCGATCCATTGCCCCAGCCGCGCCACCGCCAGATCGTCGAGCCACCTTGCCAGCGCCGCGAAGGCGTTGTCGCGGGGCAGGTGCAGCGCGTCGGCGATCCAACCCGCGATCTCGTCATGGCGGGCCGGATCGGCACCCGAGGTTCGCGCGGCCTCGCGGTTGCGGATCAGGATCGGGCCCAGTAGCCGCCCGCAGATCAGCCCGTGCGGCGCGCCGTGCGCTCCGCCGATCACCCCGGCCAGGCCGTGGATTGCCCCCAGCCCCGAATTGGCCAGCGCCAGGCCGCCCGACAGGCTGACATAGGCCAGCGCATCGCGGGCGGCGGCATCCTCGCCACGCGCCAGCCGCGCCAGCGCCTTCAGGCCCACCGGGATCGCGGCGCGGCAGATGGCGTCTGTCAGAGGGTTCGCGCGGCGTGACAGATAGGGTTCGATGACCTGTGCCAGCGCATCCAGCCCCGAGGCCATCGTCACCGCGGGGGGTGCGTTGTCGGTCAGCGCCGGATCGACGATGGCCAGACGCGGCAGCATCCGGTCGTCGCGCAGGCTGACCTTTCGGCCGCTTTCCGGCACGCCGATCACCGCGTTCCTGGTAACCTCGGCGCCCGTGCCCGCCGTGGTCGGCAGCGCGACCATGGGCAGCGGCGTGGCGGGCAGGGGCTGGCCGCCGCCGATACCTTCGAGATAACTCAGCGCCGGGCCGGTGGCCGGCACCAATGCGGCGATCGCCTTGGCCAGATCAATGACGGCGCCGCCGCCAACGGCCACAACCACCTGCACGCCGGCGGCGCGGGCGCGGGCCACCGCGGTATCCACATCGTCGGTTGTGGGTTCGCGGTGTCCGGCGATGGCGATCACGTCGCAACCGGCTTCGGCAAGGTTGTCCGCGAAACCGTCGACCCAAGGCACAGACCGTCCGCGCACCAGCGCCACGCGCGTGCCGAAACCGGCCACGTCTCCGACGGCGTCTTGTGCGGTGCCGCGTCCGAACCGGATCTTGCCGGCGGTCAGAAACGAAAACGCGGGGATGGGGGCGGAAAAGCTGTGCATAGCGGATGGCCTTGCGATTGCGTCGCCGGCATCGCCACTGCGCCGCGCCTGCGGCATCGCGACCGGAGCGCGCAGGTTTGAAACTGTGAAGCGCATCGGCCTGCGGCTGTGCCGGGCAAGGCCCGAAGCGGGCGGCGCGGCGGCCGGCGCTTGGAGAGCCGGGGCGCTTGGCGCGCCCCGGCAGGGATCATGGTCTTAGTTGTTCCACGACTTGATCAGCTCGTCATAGCTGATCGTGATCGGGGTCTCGTCCTCGTTCTCCAGTTTGGCAACCGGCGAACCGGGCTGCGCATACCAGTATTCGGGATCACGCGGCTCGTTCATGACCGGGCCGATGTCGCCCTGCACTCCGGCACGCTCAAGGCGCTCGAGAACGCGCTCTTGTGCTTCGCAAAGCGAATCCAGAGCTTCCTGCGGGGTTTTGGCACCGGACATCGCGTCGCCGATGTTCTGCCACCACAGCTGCGCCAGCTTGGGGTAATCCGGCACGTTGGTGCCCGTGGGCGACCATGCCACACGTGCGGGCGAACGGTAGAATTCCACCAGACCGCCCAGTTTGTCGGCACGATCGGTGAAGTGGTCCGAATTGATCGTGCTTTCGCGGATGAAGGTCAGACCGACATCGGACTTCTTAAGATCGACGGTCTTGGAGGTGACGAACTGTGCATAAAGCCACGCGGCCTTGGCACGATCCTCGGGGGTGGATTTCATCAGCGTCCACGACCCCACGTCCTGATAGCCGACCTTCTGGCCTTCCTTCCAGTAGACACCGTGCGGGCTGGGTGCCATGCGCCATTTCGGCGTGCCGTCTTCGTTCATGACCGGCAGGTCAGGCAGAACCGTGGCCGCGGTGAAGGCGGTGTACCAGAACATCTGCTGGGCCACGTTGCCTTGCGCGGGGATCGGTCCGGCTTCGCCGAAGGTCATGCCGGCAGCGGCAGGCGGCGAGTACTTCTGCAACCACTCGATCGCCTTGGTCACGGCATAGACCGCGGCTGCGTCGTTGGTGGCACCGCCACGCGCAACGCACGAGCCCACGGGCTGCGAGTTCTCGTTCACCCGGATGCCCCATTCATCGACCGGCAGGCCGTTGGGTTCGCCCACGTCGCCCATTCCGGCCATGGACATCCACGCATCGGTGTACCGCCACCCGAGGCTGGGATCCTTTTTGCCGTAGTCCATGTTGCCAAAGACTTCGCCTTCGACACCCAGGTGCGACAGGTCGCGGCCGGTGAAGAATTCGGCGATGTCCTCATAGGCGGACCAGTTCACCGGAACGCCCAGTTCATAGCCATAGGCGGCTTGGAAATCGGCCTTGTTCTTCTCGTCGTTGAACCAGTCGTAGCGGAACCAGTAGAGGTTGGCGAACTGCTGGCTGGGCAACTGGTACAGCTTGCCATCGGGGGCGGTGGTGAATTGCGTCCCGATGAAATCGTCCAGGTCCAGTGTCGGCGACGTGACATCGGCGCCCTCTCCGGCCATCCAGTCGGTCAGGTTGCGCACCTGCTGATAGCGCCAGTGGGTGCCGATCAGATCGCTGTCGTTGGTATAGGCGTCATAGATGTTTTCACCCGACTGCATCTGGGTTTGCAGCTTTTCAACCACGTCGCCTTCGCCGATCAGGTCGTGGGTGACCGTGATGCCGGTGATCGCCGAGAACGCCGGAGCCAGCACCTGGCTTTCGTACTCGTGGGTTGTGATCGTTTCCGACACAACCTTGATTTCCATCCCGGCAAAGGGTTTGGCTGCTTCGATGAAGAATTCCATCTCGGCTTCCTGCTCGGCGCGCGACAGAACGGACAGGCCGTTGATCTCGTTGTCGAGAAACGCGTTCGCCGCGTCCATGTCGGCCCAAACCGGGCCGGTCAACAGGGCTGCGATAGCGCCTGTCGCTGTTGCTGACTTCAGAAGTAGCTTCATTTTCGTCCTCCCTAGACGTTATTTTCTGCGTCTTTTTGCGGGTGGCCCGAACGCGGTTCGGACGCCCCTGTCTTCCGGTCCTAGACCCAGCGGAACACCGCCGCGCCGTAGACAAGGCAGGCCAGCAACGCATAGGGTTGCGGCCCGACCTCTAAACCCAGCCAGATCAGATTGATGAAGGCCGAGCCCAACAGGGTGATGAACAGACGATCCCCCCGTGTGGTTTCGATCCGAAGGATGCCGACGCGCGGCACCTCGGGAAACTTGATCGCAAGCACCGTGAAAACGATCAGCAGACAGGCGATGACGGCGAAGAAGATCGCTGTCGGTGTTGTCCATGCCATCCATTCCATGTCGCGGTCCTCTTCTTCAGACGCGGCCCAGGGCAAAGCCCTTGGCGATGTAGTTACGGACGAAATAGATCACCAGCGCGCCGGGTACGATGGTCAGCACCCCTGCGGCGGCCAGCACGCCCCAATCCACACCGGCCGCGCCCTGGGTGCGGGTCATGATGGCGGCGATGGGCTTGGCATCCACGGTCGTTAGCGTGCGCGACAGCAAGAGTTCTACCCATGAGAACATGAAGCAGAAGAAGGCCGCCACGCCGATGCCCGAAGCAATCAGCGGCGTGAAGATCTGGACGAAGAACCGAGGAAAGGAATAGCCGTCGAGATAGGCGGTCTCGTCGATTTCCTTTGGCACGCCGCGCATGAAACCTTCCAGGATCCAGACCGCCAGCGGCACGTTGAAAAGGCAATGCGCCAGCGCCACGGCGATATGCGTGTCGAACAGTCCGACAGACGAATAGAGCTGAAAGAACGGCAGCGCAAACACCGCCGGCGGCGCCATCCGGTTGGTCAGCAGCCAGAAGAACAGATGCTTGTCGCCCATGAAGGAATAGCGCGAGAAGGCATAGGCCGCCGGCAATGCCACCGCCAGGCTGATCACCGTGTTCGTCACCACATAGATCAGCGAATTGACATAGCCCATGTACCAGCTGGCATCGGTCAGGATCTTGGCATAGTTGGCCAGCGTGGGGTCGCGCGGGAACAGCGAGAAGCTGCCGAGGATCTCGGTGTTGGTCTTCAGGCTCATGTTGATCAGCCAGTAGATCGGCAGCATCAGGAACACCAGATACAGCGTCATCACCACCACCGATCCCTTGACGCGGAACGCCTTGCGCGGGGCTGTCGCCGTGGGTTGGGCTGTTGCGGTCGAAGCAGACATCAGACGCCATCCCTTTTGTCAAGATTGGTCATGACGGTGTAGAACACCCACGAAATCAAGAGGATCACCAGGAAATACATGATCGAGAACGCTGCCGCGGGGCCAAGATCGAACTGCCCGAGTGCCATTTTCACAAGGTCGATCGACAGGAAGGTGGTGGCGTTTCCGGGCCCGCCGCCGGTGACGACGAATGGTTCGGTGTAGATCATGAAGCTGTCCATGAAGCGCAGCAGGATGGCGATCATCAGCACCCCGGCCATCTTCGGCAGTTCGATATAGCGAAACACCTTCCAGCGGCTGGCCTGGTCGATCTTGGCGGCCTGGTAATAGGCGTCGGGGATGGATTGCAGCCCGGCATATGCCAAAAGCGCCACCAGCGAGGTCCAGTGCCACACGTCCATCACGATGACCGTGATCCAGGCGGCCAGAAAGCCCTGGGTATAGTTGTAGTTGATGCCGATCTTGTCGAAGGTATAGCCCAGAAGGCCGATATCGACCCGGCCGAAGATCTGCCAGATCGTGCCGACGACGTTCCAGGGGATCAGCAGCGGCAGCGACATGGTGACCAGGCAGAACGATGCCCAAAAGCCGCGTTTCGGCATGCTCAGCGCCACCAGGATGCCCAGCGGAATCTGGATTGTCAGGATGATCGCCGAAAACGCCAACTGCCGGCCCAGCGCGTTCCACATGCGTTCGGACGCAAGCATTTCCTCGAACCATTCCAGCCCGGCCCAGAAGAACTGATTGTTGCCGAAAGTGTCCTGAACCGAATAGTTGACCACCGTCATCAGCGGGATCACCGCCGAAAAGGCCACCAGAACCAGCATTGGCAAAACCAGGAACCATGCTTTGTGATTGACGGTCTTGTTCATCGCTGGGCCTCGTTTTCGGCGTCGATGCGCCAGTCGTCGGCATAGACGTTGATGCCTTTGGGATCGAACCGGATGCGCGCGGCACCGGCGGGTATGCTGTCGTCCTCGCCGGCGATCGCATTGATCGCGCGGCCTTCCACCTCCAGCCGCACGACCTTGTGCCGGCCCACGTCTTCGACGCGGGTGATCCGCGCGGGCAGCCCGTCATCGCCGTCGGACAGGCGGACAAATTCGGGCCGCACGCCAATCTGGACCCGTCCGCCGGCGGGGCGGTAGACGGCACCGCCCATATCTATGCTGTGGCCGTCTATCGCGGCCGCGGTTCCGTCGATGGTGGCGTCAAACAGGTTCATGCCGGGCGAGCCGATGAAATACCCCACGAAGGTATGGGCGGGCCGTTCGAACAGCTCTTGCGGGGTGCCCATCTGCACCACCCGCCCGTCGTACATGACAACCACCTTGTCGGCGAAGGTCAGGGCTTCGGTCTGGTCATGGGTCACATAGATCATGGTGTGGCCGAATTCGTGGTGCAACGATTTCAGCTGGGTGCGCAGTTCCCATTTCATGTGCGGATCGATCACCGTAAGCGGTTCGTCGAACAACAGCGCGTTGACGTCCTCGCGCACCATGCCACGGCCCAGCGAGATCTTCTGCTTGGCATCCGCCGTCAGCCCGCGTGCCTTGCGGTCCAGTTCGGCCTCCATCCCGATCATCGCCGCGATCTGTTGAACCCGCTGGGCGACATATGCCGGCTCGGCGCCGCGGTTACGCAGCGGAAAGGCCAGGTTGTCGCGCACTGTCATTGTGTCGTAGACGACGGGAAACTGGAACACCTGCGCGATGTTGCGTTCGGCCGTGGGCGCTTGCGTCATGTCGGTGTCATTGAACAGGATCCGGCCCTGCGACGGTTCGAGAAGGCCGGAAATGATGTTCAGCAAGGTGGATTTGCCACATCCGGATGCCCCCAGCAGGGCATATGCCTCGCCGTCGGCCCAGACGTGGTTCAGCTCTTTCAGGGCGAAATCGGCCTCGGACGCGGGGCGCGGCAGATAGGAGTGGGCAAGGTTGTCGAGCGTGATCTTGGCCATTACGCCGCCTCCGCGTAGGGCGCGACCGACACCAGCGCGCCATCCGGCGCAAAGACATAGACATGCGCGGGGTTCAAGTAAACGGTCAGCGGCTGCCCCGAGGTCAGGCTCTGGACGCCATGCACCAGACCCACCCAGCGCAACCCATGATAGTCGAGATGCACGAATGTTTCGCTGCCGGTTATTTCGGTCACGCTCAAACGGGTTTCAAAGGCGATCGCGCCTTCCGCCATGGGATGCAGTTCCAGATGGTTGGGCCGGAACCCGGCGGTGTATCCGCCGTCGGCCAGCGATTGCATCGAAGCGGGCGTTGGCACCGCATGATCGCCATCGAAAATCAGCCGCCCACCGGCCTTGCGCACCTGCATGAAGTTCATCGGAGGATCTGAAAACACCCGCGCTGTGGTTGCGTCGACGGGCTGGCGATATACCGAAGGCGTCGGCCCGAACTGGGTCACGCGGCCCTCCCAGAGCGCGGCGGTATTGCCACCCAGCAACAGTGCCTCTTCGGGTTCGGTGGTGGCATAGACAAAGATCGCGCCGGATTCCTCGAAAATCCGGGGGATCTCGACACGCAGTTCCTCGCGCAGCTTGTAGTCGAGGTTGGCCAGCGGTTCGTCCAGCAGAACCAGCCCGGCGTTCTTGACCAGCGCCCGCGCCAGCGCACAGCGCTGTTGCTGACCGCCCGACAGTTCCAGCGGCTTGCGGTCGAGCATCGGTGTCAGCTTCATCAGTTCGGCGGTTTCGCGCACCGCCTTGTCGATCTCGGCACGCGATTTTCCCACCAGCTTCATGGGGGACGCGATGTTTTCGTACACCGTCATGGACGGGTAGTTGATGAATTGCTGATAGACCATCGCAACCTTGCGGTCCTGCACCCTCTGGCCGGTAACGTCGTCGCCGTTCCAGATGATCCGCCCGGTTTGCGGCACGTCCAGTCCGGCCATGAGCCGCATCAGCGAGGTCTTGCCCGACAGTGTCGGCCCCAGCAGCACGTTCATCGTGCCTTTGCTCAGCTCCAGATCGGTGGGATGGATATGCGTCACGCCGCCAACGGTCTTCGAGACGCCTTTCAGAACCAAGGTCATGCCTGTTTGATCGCCTTTTCTTGCAGAATGGGCTGCGCCAGCGCGCCGGTACGGTCGCGCATCCAGTCGTCGAGCGCCGCGATTTCGGCATCGCTCAGGCGCAGGCCCAGCTTGCTGCGCCGCCAGACAACATCGTGGGCCGTGCGCGCATATTCACGGTCGATCAGCCAATCGACCTCGCGTTCGGTCAGCGTGGCACCGAAATCATGGCCGAGATCGGACGCGTGCGCCGCGCCTTGCAGCATTTCGCGCGCCTCGGTGCCATAGGCCCGCACCAGCCGGCGCGCCCAGAAGGCGGTCAGGAACGGATGGTTCCGCCGCAGATCCGCGATCAGCCCGGCAACACAATCGACAGCGAAGTCGCCGCCCGGAAGGGCCACGCCCGCGGTCCAGTGCCCCGATGTGCCGGGAAAGAACGGCACGATCTTGTCCATCGCGTCTTCGGCCAGCTTGCGGTAGGTCGTGATCTTGCCGCCGAAGATGTTCAGGATCGGCGCGCCGCCGGTCTTGTCGACCTTCAGCGTATAGTCGCGTGTTGCTGCCGTGGCGCTGCTGGCGCCATCGTCATAAAGCGGGCGCACGCCCGAATAGCTCCAGACGATATCGTCCAGCGTGATGTCCTGGCGGAAATAGTCATTCGCGAAATCCACCAGGTAACGCTGTTCTTCCGGGGTGCAGACCGGTTCGACGTAGGGGTCGTGATGTTCTGCGTCGGTTGTGCCGATCAGGGTGAAATCAGTTTCATAGGGTATGGCGAAGATGATGCGCCCGTCGGTGCCCTGAAGGAAATAGCATTTGTCGTGATCGTAAAGCCGCCGGGTCACGATATGGCTGCCGCGCACGAGGCGCACGCCTTCGTTCGACTTGATGTGCACCTTTTGGTGGATGATGTCGCCCACCCAGGGGCCGCCGGCGTTCACCAGCATCCGCGCCCGGATCACGGCGGTGTCGCCGGATGCCATGTCTTCGACGGTGACTTCCCAGTGATCGCCCACGCGCGCGGCCGCCAGAACCTTGGTGCGCACCATGATGCGCGCGCCCCGCTCGGCCGCGTCGCGCGCGTTCAGCACCACCAGGCGCGAATCCTCGATCCAGCAGTCGGAATATTCGAACGCCTTGCGGAACCGCGTGTCCAGCGGCGCGCCCTCGGGGGTGCCGGGAAGCGAAAGGGTGCGGGTGCCGGGCAGAATCCGGCGCCCGCCGAGATGGTCATAGAAAAACAGGCCCAGCCGGATCATCCAGGCGGGCCGACGGCCCTTCATCCAGGGCATTATCCGGTTGAGAACCCGCGCGGCGGGGGTCTCGCCTTCGAACCGCATTTCCGGGTGATAGGGCAGAACAAAGCGCATCGGCCAGCTGATGTGCGGCATCGCGCGAAGCAGAACCTCGCGTTCGGCCAGCGCGTGACGCACCAGGCCGATCTCGAAATATTCCAGGTACCGAAGGCCGCCGTGAAACAGCTTGGTCGAGGCCGAGGACGTGGCCGACGCCAGATCGTTCATTTCGGCCAGCGCGACGCTCAGGCCACGCCCGGCGGCATCGCGCGCGATGCCGGTGCCGTTGATCCCGCCGCCGATGACGAACAGATCGACGACGGGGTCCGTGGTCCGATGTTCCGACAATTGGCCCTCCCCCGTGCCAGTTGCGTTTACCTGCTGCGGATCGGTAATCGGACGCGCGTCGCGGCGCAAGTATTTTTTTCGTTTATGTTCTAAACGGACGTCAGCACCAGGGATTCAGGCCAAAATACTGACATTTTCGAACGCATCCGGCTGCGCATCCGGAAAACGCGCATTTGCGAACATTTTCTTGATTTCTTGTCGCGGGGGTGCGACTGATTCCGCGAGGAGCGCAAAGATGTCCCAGACCTTCCGGCATCCCGAAATTCTGGAAACCGCCCGCCGCGATGGCAAGGTGACGGTCGAAGGCCTGGCCGAACGGTTCGGCGTGACCTTGCAAACGATCCGCCGCGACCTGACCGAACTGGCCGAAGCGGGCAAGCTTGAGCGGGTGCACGGCGGGGCGATCCTGCCTTCGGGCACCATCAACATCCAGTACGAGGAACGGCGCAGCCTGAACCATGCGCCCAAGACGGCCATCGCGCGCGCTTGCGCGGCGCGGATACCCGAAGGCAGTTCGCTGTTTCTGAACATCGGCACCACGACCGAGGCGGTGGCGCGCGAACTGTTGCACCACCGCGACCTTCTGGTTGTCACCAACAACATGAACGTGGCCGATATCCTGGCCGCCAACCGCGATTGCCAGATCATCCTGACCGGAGGCAGCCTGCGCCGGTCGGATGGTGGCCTGATCGGAAATCTGACCACCGACACGATCCGCCAGTTCAAGTTCGATATCGCCGTCGTCGGGTGTTCGGCGATGGACGCACAGGGCGATCTTCTGGATTTCGACATCCAGGAAGTGGGTGTCAGCCAGACGATCATCGCGCATGCCCGCAAGACCTTCCTGGTGTCGGATCACTCCAAGTTCGACCGGATCGCGCCGGCGCGCATCACCTCGCTCCAGGATATCGACTGTTTCTTTACAGACCGCGCCTTGCCTGCGGGCCTGGCGGCGCGGTGCCGGGCGTGGCGCACGACAGTCGAAGTGGCCGACCCGGCCGAAACGTGACCGGTAGGCTTCAGCCGTCGGTTTGCCGACGGGCGTTTTCTATGGCGATGGCGGCCTGATCTGAAAACAGTTGCGCCAGTTCCAGCGCGCGGTCGTTGAACGGGTGAACGCGGGTGCGGTAGATGGTGAAGGCGCCCAGCAGACGTTCGCCCCATATCATCGGAATCGCGACGAACGACCGGGCATGGCCCAGATCCGCCGTCGCCAGCCGCAGCGGCACGCCCGCGCGGTAAGTGTCTTCGCCGCGGACATCGGCGATGTTCACGGTCGCGCGACGGCTGACAAGGCGGCCCAGCCCGGTGTCGGCCCCGACGCTAAACACGCCCTGCTGCGCAAGCCAGTCGCCGAAACCCGGCGCGATGTTGCGCGTGCGCATGGCGCGAAACCGCAGATCGCCGCGGTACTCGAAGAGAATGCCGAACTCGGCCTCGCAAATCTTGAGAGCGTGATCCAGAACCGCATCGACAACCCCGTCCAGATCGTCGCCCTGCTTGCTGATGATGCGCAGCACGCGGGCGAAGATCCTTTCCCGCCGCATCGCCTCGTCAAGTTCAAGCGCGAGTTCGGCCACGAGGTCGGCATCGCTGCGCCGGGTGCCGGTGCCGGCATGGTTTGCTTGGGCCTGCGCCAGTTCGCTGCGCGATGTCACACCCAGCTTGCGGTAGACCGTGCGCAGGTGCGTGCGCACCGTTGCCGGCGCAATCCCCAGATTGCGCGCGATTTCCTTGTAGCTTTGTCCGTCGACATAGGCAGCGACAACTTCCTGTTCGCGCATGCTCAGCATCTCCGAAGTCTGCCCGTTCATTTCCGCTCCCGAGGTTTATGCGTAACGATTGCATCCCTACCACAACTCTACCACAGCGAATGGTCCATGTGGTGGATGCCGCGATCGAAACCTGTCTGCTAGGGTTATTGCATGGGCAAGGGCATCGGCATTTCGCCGCTGCAACCGCGCCTGCAAACCCAGACTCTGAAAAGGAGACCTGAAATGACAATGCTCGACACCGCCATCGCGTTTTTCGACGCCTGTGAAACCGGCAAGGGCTGGGACGTCTGCAAGGGCTGGTGCCACGATACGGCGGGCTTTTCATGCCAGGCCGACGCGCTGGCCGAGACGACGACCCTGGCGGATTACGCCGAATGGATGAAGGGCCTGCTGACGCCGGTGCCCGACGGCCGCTATGTGCTGACCGGCTTTGCCGCCGATGCCGAGCGCGCCACCGTCGTGGCCACGGCCGAATTCCACGGCACCCAGACCGGTCCGGGCGGCCCGGTGGCGCCGACGGGCAAGTCTGTCGTGTCCGACTATGCCTATGTCATGAAGTTCGAAGGCGACAAGATCAGCCATATGACCAAGATTTGGAACGACGTGCAGGCGCTGCGCGGGCTGGGCTGGGCGTAATGCGCTGGCGCATTCTGGCGCTGTTGTTCCTGGCGCGCATCGGCACGGGGTTTCAGTTCCAGGCGCTGGGATCCGTGGGCGACGACCTGATCGTCGCCCACGGGCTGGATTATGCGGCCATTGGTCTGTTGATCGGCCTTTTCATGGCGCCGGGCCTGTTCCTGGCGCTGCCGGCGGGGTTTCTGGGCGGGTATGTCCCGGATCGCACCCTGGCTGTTGCGGGGCTGCTGGCGCTGTCGGCGGGCGGCTTCGTATCGGGCTTTGCCGCCGACGGGTGGATCATCGGCACCGGCCGGGTGATCGCGGGTGCCGGATTCCTCCTGATCAGCCTGTATTTCACGAAGATGGTCGCCGACTGGTTCAGCGGCCGCGAAATCGCCACCGCGATGGCCATTCTGGTCACCAGCTGGCCGATCGGGATCGCGATAGGGCAGGTGGGCCATGTCTGGCTGGCGCAGAATTTCGGCTGGCAGGCGGCGTTTCTCGCGGCCTCGGGGTATTGCCTGCTGGCGGGTCTGTGCGTGTTCGCGTTCTACCGTCCACCCGGCGATGAGCGGCCCGCGCCGGCCGCCGGCGGCATCGGCCTGTCGCGTGACGAATGGTGGCTGGTGATCTGTGCCGGCTGCGCCTGGGGTGTCTACAACGCCGGCTATGTCGTCTATCTGTCGTTCGGGCCGCTCATGCTCGAATCGCAGGGATACAGCGCGCTGGCGGCGGCGGCGACAATCAGCCTTGCCAGCTGGCTGATGATCGCATCCTTCGCGCTGTGCGGGCAGATCGCCGATCGCCTGGGCCATCGCAACACCATCCTGACGGTCTGCATGGCGGCGGCGGTTGTGTCGCTTTGGCTGCTTTCGGTGCCCGGCGCCGGGCTGGGCGCAAGCGTTCTGTTCGGGCTGATCGGTTTCGCGCCCGCCGGTGTGATCATGGCGCTGGCCGGAGAAGCGATGCGCCCGGAAAGGCGCGCCTTTGGCATGGGGGTATTCTTCTCGGTCTACTTCTGGATCAACGCAGCCGTGCCGGTTGCTGCCGGTTTCATCCTTGAAACGGCGGGTGGCGCTTTTGCCGCCATCGTCTTCGGCATGGTTCTGTTTGCCTCCGTCGTGCCCTTCGCGCTGCTGTTTCGCTGGCGCAAGGCGGCAGCCGCGAGGGCCCTGGCTGCCCGCGCGGCCTGAGCGCAGCCGCTGCGGCGGTCCGGCAGGGCGCTGGCGCGAAACAATCGTTGCCATGCCGGTCGATTGTTTCGATTTCAGAGGGGGTCGCCCTGGCAGGTGATCTTGGGCATCCCCGGCACCCAGCGGCCCGGCCCGGTGGCGCGCGACCGACAGGTCGGTGGAATGTCCCTCCTTCCGAGGCAGAAGCCCTTGGGTCGCAGCCGGTCACCCCACCCTGGCGCCCGCTCCCATGTCCACCGCACACCTGTAGCGGGGGCGGGCTATGGTCTGCGGATAAGCGCGCCTGTTTCGCTGGGCAAGCGGCAGCCCCGGCGTGGCTGTCTGCGGCCTCCCGATGAGATTTCGACAAAACCCAAAGAATTCGCCGCAAATCACCGCATGGGGCTTGCACCCCGCGCCCAGACCGTCTATGCGCCAGCTCTCGAGGAGAGGTGCCGGAGTGGTCGAACGGGGCGGTCTCGAAAACCGTTGTGGGTGCAAGCCCACCCAGGGTTCGAATCCCTGTCTCTCCGCCACTATACAGATGATCGAGACCTAAAATTATCAATTCATCTCAGTGATTTAGCGGCGGTTCCGGGCCGCAGCGCTGTTCCCAGCCTCTTGAAATCGCCGGACTTTGCTACACACCTTGCTACGCGATGGGCGGATGTGGAGGGGTGCGATGCAGCTGATGATGCGAGGGAAAACCTGGCACTTGCGGCGGCGCGTGCCGGCCCGGTTCGCCCCGGTGGAGCCACGGCGTGAGGTCTGGGTGTCGCTCAGGACCGACTCGCGCCAGCAGGCGGCGAAGAAGGCCCCTGCGGTCTGGGACAGCCTTGTTGCGGGCTGGGAGGCCCAGCTAGCCGGCCGGTCCGAGGACGGGGTCGCCCGGCTCGAGGCTGCAAAGGCCATCGCCGCGAGCCATGGGCTGAGCTACAAACCCGCCCGCGACCTCGAGGATCTGCCACTGGAAGAGCTGCTTGCGCGAGTTGAGGTGTTGCAGCGCCGCGACGGCACGCTGAACGCGGTGGCGGCCCCGGCGGTGCTCGGGACGGTGCAGGTCCCCTCGATGACCGTGTCCGAGGCGCTGGCCGAGTACTGGGCGCTGACGCCGGACCGGGTGCGGGGCAAGAGCGCCGACCAGAAGCGCCGCTGGGAGAACCCGCGAAAAAAGGCGGTCCGGAATTTCATCGACGTTGTCGGCGACCGCCCTGTCGCCGCGCTCACGCGGGCCGATTTCCTCGACTTCCGGTCCTGGTGGCTGGAGCGGATCGCGGAAGAGAACCTCACGCCCAACAGCGCCAACAAGGACCTGATCCACCTGTCCGACGTTCTTCGGACCGTGGATGAGCTGAAAGGGCTTGGTCTCGACCTGCCCCTGCACAAGCTGACCCTGAAGGAGGGCGACAAGGCGGAGCGGATCCCCTTCTCGGATAGCTGGATTCGGGAGAAGCTGCTGGCCGAGGGCGCGCTCGCAGGTCTGAACGACGAGGCCCGCGCGATCCTGGTCGGGATGATCAACACGGGCTACCGCCCGTCCGAGGCGGCGGGCTTGACGGCGGACCGGATCCGGCTCGACCACGAGGTGCCTCACTTGGTGATCGCCTCGGACGAGACCCGCCAGATCAAGAACAAGACCTCCCGGCGAGAAATCCCGCTGACCGGGGTCAGTCTCGAGGTCTTCCGGGCCTTTCCCTCCGGCTTTCCCCATTACCGCGAAAAGCCCGCGACCCTGTCGGCGACGGTGAACAAGTACCTGCGCGAGAACGGGCTGATGGAGAGCGACAGGCATGTCATGTACAGCCTTCGGCACAGTTTCGAGGACCG
>JANSXZ010000004.1 GCA_024742705.1 Paracoccaceae bacterium
CGAGCCCCGGCGCTTCAGCGCTTCGTTATAGGCCCGCCAGTTCTTGATCTTGTAGGTCGGGGGTATCGGTCTGCTCATGCCATCCAGCTATCACGCTGGATTCACGGGGTGAATCCCCCAAGGGCTTTGTGCAACAGAGCCCCGGTGAGTACCTGGGTTTTTACGCCGGTGAAGACATCGTTTTTGTCTCTGGCGGTGATGGAAACGCCTATGTCGCGGGTTCCGGTGGCAACTTGCTCACCGTTTCCGGGAACCCGGTGGACAATGCGGCGCTTCAGATCGGGTTCGATATCGAGTATCAGCCCGCGCGGACCGATGCTTCGTCGCTGTCGGGCGCGCGCGCGGGATCCGGCCAGGTCAGTGCAGGGCAGGTGCCACAGCTCGGTTTCGACTGGAACCACGTTATCGCCTATGGCCAAAGCCAGTCGATTGGCGCAGCCACGTCTGCCATCACCACAACCGCATCGGCTTATCACAAGACCTTCGGTGTTGGCCCGAAGATGACAAAGCCCTCGTTGGCCGACAACGATGACGATGGCACGACAAAGGCATTGGTTGAGGACAACGAAGTCAACATCACAGGGGGTCAGATCTACGGCGAAACGTCTTGTTCCGGGTTCGCGCGCCATGCTGCGCGGCTTTTGTCACGCCGGGGCCCTGTACCAGTCTTCTTTGCCAGTGCGGCGGGACGCGGCGGATATCGCGTGGATCAACTCGATCCCGGTTCAGCATGGTACGACAATCTGCCCTATCACGCCGAGGCCGCCCACGACGCGGCCGACGATGCCGACCTCACGCATGCTGTTTCGTTCGTGATGTGAGATCAGGGCGAAGCCGACGCGCAGGCCGGAACCACGAAATCGGCATACAAGACGGCGTTTGTCGATTTGATCGAAGGGGCAAACACCGATTTCCGGCGGATCACCGGGCAAACTGCTCCGATCAACTGGCTTTGCACCGTGGCTGCATCGCAAATCCGCACAAGTCATCAAGCGGCGCTCGCTGTGCAGGAAGTCTGTGCTGAAAGGGCCGATGTGCATTTTGTCGCTCCGATGTACCGCTTTCCGATCGGAAGCGATGGTGTCCACCTGACCGCAGAAGCACAGTACCTGAAGGGTGTCTATCATGCGCGCGCTGCGGCGGCTTTGGCCGGCGGGCAACTGCCGCCGGCGATCAGGTGGCTCGGCGCACAGGCTGATGGCACCGGCTTCGCAGTTTGGGCATCCGCGCCGACACCGTTGGCTTTTTCGACTGCAATCATCGGTGCAACTGCCAACCAGGGGATCAAGATCGTGGATGATACCGGCGCTCTGACGCTCAGCGCACTGAGCATGGGCACGGCTGTTCTCAACCCTGCATCAGGCCAGTATGAGACGCCGATCGCGTGTACTCTCAACCGCGCGCTTGGGGCAAATCCTCGGTTCCGCTATGCTCTGGACTTCGCCGGCAGCGGCTATACCGTCAGCAGCGGCGCATCGGGAAATGTCTTCGACACGACCTCGGACACGGTGGAGATTGACGGCAGCTCCTATTCCCTGGCTCACGCCGCTCCGCCTACCGAGATGCCGGTTTTTGTAGTCGAATGACGGTTGCGCTTGACCAGGTGTTTAACGGCCCTTCAGGGGGCCGTTAGCAAGAAACGCGTTGCTGCAATTTTGACTGTCAAACACTGCAAAACTCTTTGTCACGCTACACACACGCAACAATCGGCAACGGGTCATTCGGGCATCGGGCGGGTGTGGTGCTTGGCGAAGGTAATGTAAAAAAGTTTCACATCAGGGCTTGAAAGGCGCGGGGCGGATGCCGATCTTCGGTAATGTGAAACGGCTTCACATACCTTGAGACACCCTTTCAACCGGAGAGACAGACAATGACCACGCTTACCGACACCGCCTCGATGCACGCGAAACCCGGCTGGTTCGCCCGCAGCGAGGCCTGGCTCGACAGCAAGGGCAAGGGCGCATGGATCGCGGCGATGGTCCTGGGCTTCGTGTTCTTCTGGCCTATCGGCCTGGCCTTTCTTTTCTACATGATCTGGAGCAAACGTATGTTCAATTCATCCTGCAAACGCAGCGCCGGCTGGTCCCGTCACAGTGCCACCTCGATGGCCTCGACCGGCAACCGCGCCTTCGACGCCTACAAGGAAGAAACCCTGCGCCGCCTCGAAGAAGAGCAGGTAAATTTCGAATCGTTCCTGGAACGGTTGCGCGAAGCCAAGGACAAGGCCGAGTTCGACCAGTTCATGGACGAGCGTAGCCGCAAGGCACGCAGCCAGACCTCGCAGGACGACGACGCGGCCTGATCGCCGGCTCTCGCCCTGCTGTCCCTTCGCCCACGGGCGGAGGGGCTTTCGCGTTCCACGAGGTGTTCCATGTCCCTGCCTGATCCGCACCATATGCCGCAGTTCTACGAAGGTGTCACGGCCAAGCGCCTGTTTGCCTGGCTGATCGATTCGGTCGTGATCGTGGCGATCTGCCTGGCGATCCTGCCGTTCACCGCCTTTACCGGCCTGTTCTTTTTCCCGCTTCTGATGCTGGTTGTGGGTTTTGCCTATCGTGTCGTCACCATTGCGAACGGTTCCGCGACATGGGGGATGTGGTTCATGGCAATCGAACTGCGCGGTCCCACCGGGGCGCGGTTCGATCTGGCGCAGGCGTTTCTTCACACGCTGGGCTATAGTGTCAGTCTGGCCATGCCGCTGTTGCAGGTGGTATCGGTGGTGCTGATGCTGACGGGCGCACGCGGTCAGGGCCTGACCGATCTGGTTCTGGGAAGCGTGGCGCTGAACCGCCGCCAGGGCCTGTGATCGTGGAAAAACCGCGCAGGCGGGCGGTTTTTTCGCTTGGCTACCCCTTGGCGCGTCCGGGGAGCGTTGCTATCGTCTGACCAACCACGGGACAGATCATGCGTCACACACTACCAATTGCGCCGCAATTCTATGTAACGGCTCCTCAGCCTTGCCCGTATCTCGAGGGCAGGATGGAGCGCAAGCTGTTCACCGCCCTGCAAGGCGAAAACGCCGAAAAGCTGAACAACTCGCTGTCGCAGCAGGGTTTCCGCCGATCGCAGAGTGTGCTTTACCGGCCGTCCTGTGCCGAGTGTTCGGCCTGTCTGTCGGCGCGTATCGATGTTGCCGCGTTCACGGCGTCAAGGACGCAGCGCCGCACCAGTCGGGCCAATGCGCATTTGCGGCGGCGCACCACGTCGCCCTGGGCGACCGAGGATCAATACGATCTGTTCCGCCGCTATCTCGACAGGCGCCATTCAACCGGCGGCATGGCGGATATGGATGTGTTCGAATTCGCCGCGATGATCGAGGAAACACCGATCCGCAGCCGGGTTGTCGAATATGTCGACAGTTCGGACAACGCCCTGACCGGGGTCAGCCTGACGGACGTTCTCGAAGACGGGCTGAGCATGGTCTATTCCTTCTATGCTCCGGATCTGCCACGGCAGAGCCTGGGCACCTACATGATCCTCGATCATATCGAGATCGCGCGCGAGGCCGGTCTGCCGTATGTTTACCTGGGCTACTGGGTGCCGGGCAGCCAGAAGATGGGCTACAAGTCACGGTTCTCGGGGCTTGAGGTTTATCTGGGCGGCGCGTGGCAGAAGATGAAGAACCCCGAAGCCTATTCGGCCGACACCCATCCGCTGTCGAACGATCCCATCGCCGAGCAGGTGGCTAACATCAGCCTGCCCGACCGTCGCTCCAGCTGACCGCCGGTTTCCGGCGGGGAAGGGGGGCAGGCCGGGGGCTTGTCCCGGCATTGTCGTTTGCGGCGTCGCAGCACCCAAATCCGATCTGAACATCCGCGCCTTGTTCCCGCTGGCCAGACAGGTGCCCAATGGCTGCAACCGCAATCGGGCCGTTGTGAGGGGCGTGCCCCGCCGGCCAATGAAAAGGCCCGGCGAAATCATCGCCGGGCCCCATGTGCCGCGTGAACTTGCCGCTGTGCGTCAGCCGCCCATGAGCGCCGGAACGATGGTGACAATGCCCGGCACCATCCACAACAACGCCAGTGCCGCGACCTGGATCAGGACGAAAGGCAGGATGCCGCGATAGATGTGGCCCGTGGTCACTTCCTTCGGTGCCACCCCGCGCAGATAGAACAGCGCAAAGCCGAAAGGCGGCGTCAGGAACGATGTCTGAAGGTTGACCGCGACCATGATCGTCACCCATTTCGGATCGAAGGATCCGCCATAGATCACCGGGCCGACGATGGGGATCACGATGTAGATGATCTCGAGGAAATCCAGAACGAAGCCCAGAACGAAAAGCACCAGCATCACGATCAGGAACACGGTGAATTCGTTGTCGAAGCTCTTCAGGAATTGCTGGATGTAGTGTTCTCCGCCGAAGGAAATGACCACGAGGTTCAGCAGCTGCGATCCGATCAGGATGGTGAAGACCATCGATGTCACCTTGGCGGTCTCGCGCACGATCGGGCTGAGAACGCCGCCCGAGAACAGCACCCAACAGCCATAGATCAGCCCGAACATGGCATAGAGATAGGCGCCATAGGCCACGAAGAAGGCGATCCAGCTTTCCGCGCTGACCCCGTCGAGGTTGATCCGCAGGTCGAAATTGATGCCCACGAGGATGCAGATGATGATCGCGAAGGTCGACCAGATGATCACCGATCCGGACCGGCCCTGATCCTTCAGCTTGCGGTAGGCGGCGAGCATGATCGCGCCGCCCGCACCCAGCGCCGCGGCCGGGGTCGGGTTGGTGATGCCGCCCAGGATGGATCCCAGCACCGCCACGATCAGAACCAGCGGTGGGAAGACCACGCGGATCAGCTCGTTCTTGGCCATTCTACCGACGGCCACGCGACACCCGTAGAGCGCGATGAGGACCGGTATCGCCATCATCGCCCACTCCGCGCCGGACGATGTGGTCGGCGCTACGAAGGCCACATCCACGAACAGCATCATCAGGACGCCGATGGCCCCGACTATCAACGGTTTGGGATCGGACGAGGGCGATACGCCCCGCGCCGTTGTCAGCATCAGCGCCAGCATGACGGCAAGAATGATCACACCGGTGCCGATCGGCGCGGCGTTGTCGATCTTGTCCTGAAGCGCCTCGGCCAGCTGGTCTTCGGTCAGGCGTTCGGATACGGCCGCGCCGCCGGCGTCATTGATCGCCTGCTGTTCGGCGACGGCGGTGTCCCACGCTTCCTGACCGTGCAGGTCGATCATCGACGCCTTGCAATCCTCGCCGACATTGGTGCGCAGGCTGGCGGCATCGCCGATGTCCGAGAAGCTGGACACCGTCAGGTTCTGGCTGCCGGCCAGACCCACCATGCCGAACAGCACAGCGCCCCCCACAAGCGCCACGGGCGCGCCCAGGAACCATGTCAGGCTTTCGCTACGGGTGATCGGTTCGTCGTTGGCGCTGCCCATTTCGACGGCGGGTGCCTTGTCGGGGTTCAGCAGCGCATAACAGAACGCATAGCCCGCATAGAGCATGGCAAGCATGATGCCCGGCAACAGGGCGGCCTGGAACAGCGTGCCCACGGAAACCACGGCGGGTTTGCCCAGGTAGGTCAGCGCATCGGTACAGCCGGCAAGCTGCGCGCGCTGTTCCTGTGCCGCCGAATACAGATCGCCTGCCAACGTGCCCAACAGAACGATCACGATCGACGGTGGGATGATCTGCCCCAGCGTGCCCGAAGCGGCAATCACGCCGGTCGCAAGCTCGGGCGAGTAGTTGTTGCGCAACATCGTCGGCAGCGCCAGAAGGCCCATCGTTACCACGGTTGCACCGACGATCCCGGTGGATGCCGCCAGAAACGCGCCCACGACCACGATGGAAACCGCGAGGCCGCCGGGCAGGGGCCCGAAAACGCGCGCCATCGTCGTCAGCAGATCATTGGCGATCTTCGAACGTTCCAGCGTAATCCCCATCAGAACGAACATCAGCACCGCCAGAAGCGTTTCGATCGACTGACCCGCCAGAACCCGTTCGTTCATGCGGTTCACCACGAACGATACGTTGCGATCCAGAGCGGTTTCCCAACCCTGCGGGAAGACCGGTTCGCCGATGCGTGGCAATTCGGGGTATCGGAAGATCGATATGGCGTCGGGTTTGACCCCGGAATTGACCAGATCGCGGTACACCTGGCTCGACTGGTCGATGGCCTGGTGGATCAGCAGGCCGGCGCTGTCGAGCGCCGCGATGATCGCGAACGAGATGATGCCGGCGCCACCGATGGCGAAGGCCACCGGAAAGCCGGACAGGATACCGCCGAACAGGCAGAAGAAGACGATGATCAGGCCGATTTCGACGCCATCAAGACCGAATAGCATAGGTGCAGTCCTTTAGATTAGTGGGCGCCTTCATAGGCTTCTTCACCCTCGCCCAGCGTATCGCGGTCGAGGTACTTGCCCGCGCTCTCCTCGCCTTCCTTCCATTCCAGATAGGAGCGGTAGAAGAACGCGATGGCGTGGATGAAGACCAGGGCGGCATAGGCGCAGAGCAGCACCTTGAAAAGGAAGTAACCGTTGAACCCGTTGGGCGAGAACCCGATGGTTTCGACGTTCCAGCGCATCGCGCGGGATTTCAGAAGCAGCCGATCCAGCGTGTCCGAGGCCGATGGCTTCGGCACGATGAGATGGCGCCACAGGAAGTACCAGCCGTACATCCATGTCAGCACCGCGGCGGGCATCATGAAGATCATCGCGCCAACCATGTCGATCACCCGCTTGGTGCGGTGACTGACGGCGGAATAGACCAGATCCACCCGTACATGGCCGCCCTGAACGAACGTGTACGTCACGCAAAGGCAGACGACCAGCGCGTTGTAAAGCTTCAGTTCTTCGCCAAACCAGCTGATATCGAACTGAAGCGGGATGCCAAAGCCGATCGAGATGTCGGGCCGTGTGAAGATCCGCTGCATGAACACGATGATGATCTGTTGCAGCACCATCAGCAGGCCGGCCCAGGCAAAGAACCGCCCCAGACCGTTGGCAAAACCTTCCAGTCCGCGCACAACCCCCCAGAGGATCGCGTTGCGCCACATGCCGACGCCCGTCAGCACCAGGAAGGCGGTGAAACACACAAAGAAGAACTCGACCGAACCGCCATAATAGACAAAACGCATCACCGCCTGCTTGTCGGACCAGTCCAGCCAGAGACCGGGATTGGCAATGGCCGTGAAGAAGTTCACGAACGCCATCGCGATGTTTCCGAAAAACCAGCCGAGGCCGTCCAGAACTATGGCAAATCCGCCGCCGCTTGCGTCTTCCTGCATGAATGTCCCCCCACGGATCGCGTTTACGATCTTGTGTCAGATCTTCGTTCGTCCGGCATCATGCCGGTGGCGCAAAGGCCCGGGAATGCACCCGGGCCCTTGCAGGTCTAGCACGAAAAAGGCTCAGCCGCCCAGAACGCGGTTGCGCTGTTCGACATAAAAACCGTCCGACTTCAGCAGCCAGTCCGAGCTTGCCGCCAGCGAGGTTTCAAAGCTCTCGCGGATACGGGCGAAGATCTCGTCGTCCATGTTTTCGTCCATCACCTCTTTCGAGGCCGCGCCGAAGGCATCCCAGACGTCGTCGGGGAACTGCATGGTCTTGACGCCTTGCGCCTGCAGACGCTGCAGCGCCGCGCCGTTGTTGGCGAGGGTTTCGGACAGCTGGAAGTGCGTGGTGGCCATCGCGGCATTGGTGATGATGGCCTGGTGTGCCGGCGACAGTTCGCCCCAGACATCCAGGTTCACGGCTGCCGACAGGCCCGAGCCCGGCTCGTGGAAACCGGCGGTGTAGTAGATCTTGGCCACTTCCTGGAAGCCGGCGCGTTCGTCGGCGAAGGGGCCGACCCACTCGAGGCCGTCCAGCGCGCCCGAAGACAGCGCCTGGTACAGTTCGCCGCCGGGGATGTTCTGGACCGATGCGCCCAGTTTGCCCAGCACCTTGCCGCCCAGACCGGGCATACGGAACTTGAGGCCGTTGAAATCGTCGGCCGAGGCGATTTCCTTGCGGAACCAGCCGCCCGACTGCGAGCCCGAGTTGCCTGCCTGGAACGACTTGAGGTTGAAGATCGTGCCCAGTTCGTCGTGCAGATCCTGACCACCGCCGTGGTAGTACCAGTTGGTCAGCTCCTGCGCGGTTGCGCCGAAGGGCACCGCGGTGAAGTAGGCATAGCCGGGGTGCTGACCGATGAAATAGTAATCGGCCGAGTGATACAGATCGGCCTGGCCCGACGAAACGGCATCGAACACCTCGAATGCGCCGACCAGTTCGCCCGGTGCCTTCTTGTCGATGGTCAGCTGACCGTCGGACATGGCGCCGACCATCTCCTGGAAATAGGTTGCCGCGTCATCCAGCACGGCAAATCCCCGCGGCCACGATGTCACCATCGTCAGCGTCCGGTTGCCCTGTGCGATGGCGGGCGCCGCCAGAGTGGTTGCCGCCGCGGCCGAACCGCCCAGCGCCGAAGTCTTCAAAAATGAACGACGATCCATTGTGTCATTCCTCCCATGGTTATGGTGCACCCGGCGTTTGACGCGGGCACATCCCGTTCGAGTGGCTGCACGTTACGCAATGCGCGACGGAAATGAATACCTACTACTGCGTAGAGCGCCGGAATTTTTGCGGAAATCCCCGAAAGGCGCGGATTTCCCTGCATTTGCGCGGCACGTCGGGCGGGCGCGGATGCGCGATGCCTGCGCTGCCGGGCGCAGCGCGCGTTGTCGCGCCGGGGTTTGCATCCGCGCGAATCGCGGTTAACGCTTCATCATGCGACAGCTGCGCCGCCTTCTTACCTTCGACTACGCCCAGAAGCTGTCGCTTCTGGCGGCGGTGCCTCTGGTGGTGGCGGTCACCGCCATCGCGGCGCTGGTGGCGTTTCAGTCGCGTGCCTTTGCGGATCGCGAGATCCGCGAACTGGAACAGCGACTTCTGGCCGCCAAGAAGGAAGAACTGCGCAACTATGTGACCCAGGCGCGCAACGGGTTCTATTTCATCTACGGATCGGCCCAGCCCGACGATCAGGCCGCCAAGGATCAGGTGGCGCAGATCCTCGCCGCGATGATCTACGGCACCGACGGGTTCTTCTTCGTCTACGACTACGACGGCACCAACCTTGTCAGCCCGCGCCAGACCGCGATGATCAATCGCAACTGGTCGGGCCTGACCGACAGCCAGGGCACGCCTGTTGTCGATGAACTGATCCGCCTGGCGCGGCAGGGATCGGGCTATCACACCTTTCTGTGGCCCAAGCCTTCGACAGGCAACGAGGCGATGATGGTGGCCTATGTCACCGGCTTTCAAAGCTGGCGCTGGGCCGTGGGCACCGGCGTGTTCATCGACGATGTGCTGGCCACCGTCGCGGCCAGCCGCGCCGAGGTCGAGACCCGCGTGCGCCGCACCTTCATCTACATCGGTGTGATCACGCTGGGCGCCCTGCTGATTGTCTTCGGCACCGGCATGGGGCTGAACATCCGTGAAAGGCGGCTGGCCGATGCCAAGCTGAAGGCGCTGACGCAGCGGGTCTTCGACACCCAGGAGGAAGAGCGCGGCCGCGTGGCGCGCGAATTGCACGACGGGATCAGCCAGATCCTGGTGGGTGTTCGATTTGCTCTGGACAACGCGCGCCGGCGCCTGTCGCGGGGCGACGGATCGGCGGCGGCGCCGCTGGACAAGGGCATCGAGAACCTCGGGCTGGCAATCACCGAGGTGCGCCGGATCAGCCGCGACCTGCGGCCCGGCGTGCTTGACGATCTGGGGCTGGGCCCGGCGCTGAAGGCGCTGGTCGCCGATTTCGGCGATCGCACCGGGATCGCCACCGAATTCAACACCGTGGTGTTCCGCAACCGCCTGGACGAAGAGGGCAAGATCGCGCTCTACCGGATTGCCCAGGAGGCGCTGACCAACATCGAACGCCACGCCGAAGCAACCGCGGTTTCGGTGGATCTGCGCGGGCACACCCAAGGCGCGACGCTGCGCATATCCGACAACGGCCGTGGCCTGCCGGCCGGCCTGGGGGCCGCGGGCATGGGGCTGCGCAACATGCAGGAGCGTGTCGAACAGCTTGACGGAAGCCTGCGGATCCTGTCATCACGCGGCACCCGAGGCCAGCCCGGCGGGACGGTGATCGAGGCGCAGGTGCCGCTCAGTCACCTGTTGCCGCCGGAAGGTTCGGCAAACTTGCAAACGGAGGCCCAGGCATGAAAGACGCCGTTCGCGTGCTGATCGTCGACGACCACCCGATGGTCGCCGAGGGCATTCAGTCGATCCTGGAAACCTATGACGACATCACCGTGATCGGCAGCCTGTCGAACGGTCAGGAGGCGGTGGAACAGGCCGCCGCGCTGCGTCCCGACGTGGTGCTGATGGACCTGAACATGCCCCGGCTGGGCGGGCTTTCGGCCACCGAGATCCTGCTGGAACAGCACCCGGACATGCGTATTCTGATCCTGTCCATGCACGACAGCCCCGAATACATCGCCTCGGCCCTCAGCCACGGCGCCATGGGATATGTTCTGAAGGACGTGCCCACCGATGAGATCAAGCTGGCGATCGACACGGTGATGGCCGGCGAAAGATATCTCTGCACCGGCGCCGAAGGATCCTTGCGCCCCAAGCCCGACGGCGCGCGCGAGGCGCTGACAGGGCGCGAGCAGACGATCCTGCTGCAACTGGCGCAGGGCAAGTCCAACAAGGACGTGGCGCTGGCGCTGGAAATTTCGGTGCGCACCGTCGAAACGCACCGCAAGAACATCAAGCGCAAGCTGGGGATTTCATCGACGGCGGGCCTGACCCGCTATGCGCTGGAACACGGGGTGCTGCAAGGCACCAGCGTCGGGTTCTGATCGCGATGTCGCGCGATGCAGACGCGTGCCAGGGGCCGCTGGCCGGGCGGATCCGCCGTCTGCCGCGCGCCTGGGACGAAGACCTGGCCGGCGCGGGGCGTCAGATGGCGCCCTATGCCACCGGCGACCTGGCCGCGCTGATCGGTGGCGCGGCGGGGTCCAGCCCGTACCTGGCCGGGTTGATCCGGCACGAGGCGGAGTGGCTCGAGGGGGCGCTGGATGATCCCGAGGCCGCCGTCGCCGCCGCGTGGAATCTGGGCGATCCGGGCGCCGCGGCGCTGGGCCCGGCACTGCGCCAGGCCAAGCGTCGTGTGGCGCTGATTGCCGCGCTGGCCGATCTGGGCGGCGTCTGGCCGCTGGAACAGGTGACGGGCGTGTTGTCGGCCTTCGCCGATCGCGCCTGTGCCAATGCGCTCCGCGCGGCGATCGAGCCGCTGGTGCGGCGCGGCCGGATACCGGGCCAGACCGAAACCGATCTGGAAAGCGCCTGCGGCATGGTGGTGCTGGCGATGGGCAAGATGGGCGCGGGCGAACTCAACTATTCCTCGGATATCGACCTGATCTGCCTGTTCGACGAAACCCGCTTTGACCGCGACGCGTTTCTCGAGGCGCGCACCAGCTTCGTCAGGGCCACCCGCGCCATGTGTGCCCTTCTGAGCGACCGAACCGCCGATGGCTATGTGTTCCGCACCGATCTGCGGCTGCGCCCCGATCCGGCGGTGACACCGGTCTGCATCGCCATGGAGGCCGCCGAACGCTACTATGAAAGCCTGGGCCGCACATGGGAACGGGCCGCCTATATCAAGGCACGCCCGGCGGCAGGCGACCTGGCCGCCGGTCAGCGGTTTCTCGACGGGTTGCGCCCTTTCGTCTGGCGCCGGCATCTGGATTTCGCCGCCATCGAGGATGCCCACGACATGCGCCTGCGGATCCGCGCGCACAAGGGCAAGGCACGCCGGATCACGGTGCCCGGCCACGACATGAAACTGGGGCGTGGCGGCATCCGCGAGATCGAATTCTTCACCCAGACGCGCCAGTTGATCGCCGGCGGGCGCGATCCGGCGCTACGCCCGCGCGGCACGGTGGCGGCGCTGGCGGCGCTGGCTGAAAAGGGCTGGGTGCCCGACGATGTCGCCTCGGGTCTGAGCGATCACTACCGCGCGCACCGCGAGGTCGAACATCGCATCCAGATGATCCATGATGCCCAGACCCACGCGGTGCCGCAGTCGCCCGAGGGCCTCGGGCGGTTGGCCGCGCTGATGGGCCGTGACCGGGCCGACATGGAATCCGACCTGCGCCGCCGGCTCGAGGAGGTGCACGCGCTGACCGAGGGGTTCTTTGCGCAAAGGCCGCGCCGTGCCGGTGGCGCGCCCGCGCCGGGCCGCCCGGACGATGCCGCGACCGCCGGCGCCGACGCGCTGCTGAGCGAGACGGTCCTGGCGCGGTGGCTGACCTTTCCGGCCTTTCGCACCCAGCGCGCGGCGCAGATCTTCGACCGGCTGAAGCCCGATCTGGCGCGCGGTCTGGCCCAGAGCGCCCGCCCCGAAGAGGCGATGCGCGCGCTGGAAGGGTTCCTGGCGGGGCTGCCCGCGGGGGTGCAGATCTTTTCGCTGTTCCAGTCGAATCCGCAGCTTGTCGATCTGCTGATCGATATTGTAGGCACCGCGCCGGAACTGGGTCTGCACCTGTCGCGCAACGCGCATGTCTTCGACGCGGTGCTGGGCGGGGATTTCTTCGACGACTGGCCCGGCGCGGCGGAACTGACCGGGCAATTGTCCCGGCGGCTGGAGAACGAGCGGGACTATGAGGCGCGGCTGGATGCCGCGCGCGTCTGGACACGCGAATGGCGGTTCCGCATCGGCGTGCACCTGCTGCGCGGGCTGACCGGCGCGGATGAGGCGGGGCGGCAGTATGCCGATCTCGCCGATGCGGTGATCGCGGCACTGTGGCCGGCCGTCACCGCGCAGTTCGCGCAAAAGCATGGCCCGCCGCCGGGGCGCGGCGCGGCGGTTCTGGGCATGGGGTCGCTGGGGTCGGGGCGGTTGACGGCCACATCGGACCTGGATGTCATCGTGATCTACGATCCGGCGGGCGAAGAAACCTCGCGCGGGCCGCGGGCGCTGCCGGCGCGCACCTATTATGCCCGCCTGACCCAGGCGATGATCACAGCGCTGACCGCTCCGATGGCGCAGGGGCGGCTCTACGAAGTTGACATGCGGCTGCGCCCCTCGGGCAACCAGGGCCCGGTCGCCACCAGCCTGACCGCCTTTCGCGACTATCAGCTCAGCCAAGCGTGGATCTGGGAGCACCTGGCGCTGACCCGTGCGCGGATCGTGGCCGGCCCCGCGGATCTGGCGCGCGACGTCGAGGCGTTTCGCCGCGAGATCATGACCCGCCCGCGCGAGGTGGGGCCGGTGCTGGAGGCGGTGGCGGACATGCGCGCGCGGCTGGATGCGGCCAAGACGCCAGCGGGCCCCTGGGACACCAAGACCGGTGCCGGGCGCATGCTGGACATCGAACTGCTGGCGCAGGCCGGCGCGCTGTTGTCGGGCACGGTGACGCGCGACGTGGAAAGCGGATTGCACGGCGCGGTGACGCGCGGCTGGCTCGACGATGCCGCCGCGCGGCAACTGGCCGGGATCTATGGCTTGCTGTGGCAGATGCGCGTGGGCACCCGGCTTTTGTCGACGGGCGATCTTGCGGCTTCGGACATCGGGCAGGGCGGCGCCAGTTTCCTGCGCCGCCTGACCGGCGAGAACACGCTTTCGGGGCTGGAAGACAGGCTGCGGCGCGGGTATGACGAAGCGGCCGGGCGTATTGACGCGGCCTTGCAGCGGAGTGTCGATGATGGACAAGGGTGACCCCGAACTCGACCCGAAGGGGCTGATCCACGAAGCGTACCGCATCGACGGCATCACCGCCGGCGAATGCAGGTCGATCTTTCTGGACTGGGCGCTCAGCCTGCCCGACAGCGCCGACACCGGCACCGTGCTGCGCGCGCTGCTGGCACAGCGCGAAGCCGAAGCGCCGGACCACCCGATGACCCACGTGATTCGCGCCGGCCTGGGCGGTATGGCCGCGCCGCGCCGCCGCGGCGGATGGCGGTCGCGGCCGCGCAACTGAACGCTTTCCCCGCCGCGCGCAAAGGGCTAGACCCGCGCCATGACATCACCTGAAACAGCCCCCCGCCCGGATCGGCCCACCGTCCGCCTGAAACCAAAGGCCAATGCCCGCGCGCTGCGCCACGGGTTCCCCTGGGTCTATGCCAATGAACTGGTCACCGACCGGCGCACCCGCGCGCTGGCGCCCGGTGCGCTGGCGGTGCTGGAGGACGACGCGCGGGTGCCGCTGGGTCTGGTCACGGTGAACCCCGGATCGAAACTGATCGCGCGGATGCTTGACCGCGATCCGGCGGCGGTGCCCGATGTGGCGTGGTTCGCGGCGCATATCCGACACGCGCTGGCTTTGCGCGCGCGCACCCATGATACCCCGCATTACCGCCTGATCCATGCCGAGGCCGACGGTTTGCCCGGCATCGTCATCGACCGGTTCGGCGACACCTGCGTGGTGCAGCCCAACGCAGCCTGGGCCGAGGCGCACCTGGCGCCGCTGACCGAGGCGCTGATTCTTGAAACCGGCGTCGCGCATGTGCTCAAGAATGCGTCGGGCCGGACCCGCGCTCTGGAAGGACTGGACAGTGAAAACGCCGTGCTGGCAGGCAAGGCGCCCGACGCCCCGGTCGAGGTGCCGATGAACGGCGCCGTCTACATGGCCGACCTGACCGGCGGGCAGAAAACCGGGCTGTTCTTCGATCAGCGGCCCAATCACGCCTTTGCCGCCCGGCTGGCGGGCAAGGGCGGCGCGGTTCTGGACGTGTTTTCGCATGTGGGCGGTTTCGCGCTGGCCGCGCTGGCGGCTGGGGCGGGGCGTGCGCTGGCGGTGGATGGATCTGCCGCGGCGCTTGAACTGGCCGAGGCCGGCGCGCGCGCCAGCGGCGTGGCCGAACGGTTTGCCACCCGGCGCGGCGATGCCTTCGAGACGATGACGGCCCTGGCAGCCGAAGGCGCGACCTTCGATCTGGTGATCTGCGATCCGCCGGCCTTCGCGCCGTCGAAACAGGCGCTGGACGCGGGGCTGCGCGCCTATGAGCGGGTGGCCCGGCTGGCTGCCGGGCTGGTGGCGCCGGGCGGTTACCTGGGGCTGTGTTCGTGCAGCCATGCGGCCGATCTGGGTGCCTTTCGCGCGGCCTCGGCCCGGGGCATCGGGCGCGCCGGCCGCAATGCACAGGTGTTGCACAGCGGCCAGGCCGGCCCGGACCATCCGATGCTGCCGCAATTGGCCGAGAGCGGCTATCTCAAGGCCGTGTTCTACCGCTTGTGAGAATCGTCATCGACACTTGCGTCCTGTATCCCACCGTGATGCGCGAGATGGTTCTGGGGGCCGCCGCCGCGGGATTGTTCGAACCGATCTGGTCGGCGCGTATTCTTGGCGAATGGGAGCGGGCGGTGGCGCGCGACGGGCCGGAAGGCGCGGCGCAGGTACAGGCCGAAATCGCGATTCTGCGGGCGAGCTGGCCGCAGGCGGAACGCCCCGCGGCCCCCGGACACGAGGCGCGGCTGTGGTTGCCCGACGCGGCGGACGTGCATGTTCTGGCCGTTGCGGTGGCCACGTCGGCGGATGCGATCATGACGCTGAACGCGAGGGATTTTCCGCGCGGGGTTCTGGCGGACGAGGGGCTGGCGCGGATCGATCCCGACGGTTGTCTTCACGGATTCTGGCAGCGCGATCCCGCAGCGATGGCGGCGGTGGCGCAGGAGGTTCTGGACCGCGCCGTGCAGCTTTCGGGACGCGCGTGGACGATGCGTGCGCTGTTGAAGAAGGCGCGCCTGCCGCGACTGGGGCGCGCCCTGGGCTGAGCCACCCCTTGGCATGCAGGGACGCGCCCCGCCCGAAGCGGCGCACCCGTGGCGGGGCGCGGAGCCACCGGCGGGAGTTTATCCGGCAAGATGAAGGGGGGGCGGCTCAGCGGCCCCGGATTCGCGGATCGAGCGCGTCGCGCAGGCCATCGCCGAGGTAGTTGACCGACAGCACGGTCAGCGAGATCGCGACGCCGGGCCAGATCACCCGTTCGGGATATTGTTGGAGATAGTCCGTCGCATCGAAGAGCAGGCGGCCCCAGGTGGGGAAGTCGGGCGGGAAGCCGAGGCCGAGGAAGCTGAGCGAGCTTTCGGTGATTATGGCGTTGGCGATGCCCAGCGTGGCCGAAACCATGATCGGCGACATCACGTTGGGCAGGATGTGGCGCAGGATCAGCCTGTTGTTGGTGGTGCCGATCGAGCGCGCGGCCAGCACGAACTCGCGTTCCTTCAGGGCCAGGACATCGCCACGCACGATCCGTGCCGTGGGCATCCAGGAGGTGATGCCAATGGCGCAGACGATCAGGATGAAGATGCCGCGTTCAGGGCCGAACGCGGCGTTCAGCGGTTCGCGGAACAGCAGCATCATGACCAGCAGAAGCGGCAGGAGCGGCAGGGCGAGGAACAGGTCCGTGAGGCGCATCAGCGGGCTGTCGAGGCGCCGGAAGAAGCCTGCGACAACGCCGACGAAAGACCCCAGGAACAGCGCCAGAAGCATTGCGGCGATGCCAACGGATACCGACGTGCGCCCGCCGGCCATCATCCGCGCGAAGGTGTCGCGGCCCAGTTGATCGGTGCCGAAGGGGTGTTGCCAGGACATGCCCTGATTGCGCGAACGGATGTCGATGAAGGTGGGATCGTAGGTCCAGAAGATCGGGCCCAGAAACACCAGAAGCACGATGGCCAGGAAAATGATTCCGCCCCAGAGCGCGCCCTTGTGGGATTTGAACTGATCCCAGACATCGCGCCACTGGCTGCGCGGCGGGCGGGAGGGCATGGGGCCGGGATTGGCCGGCAGCGGGGCGCCGACCGTGACGGGATCGGGGGCATCAGTCATAGCGGATCCTCGGGTCAAGCAGTCCGTAGAGCACGTCGGCGATGAGATTGAACAGTACGATCAGCACCGCGAAGATGAAGGCCAGTGTCTGGACCATCGGCAGGTCGTTGGCCTGAATGGCGCCGATCAGCAATTGTCCGATGCCGTTAACCTTGAACACCTGTTCGGTGATGATCGCGCCACCGAAGATCGACGGCACGCCCAGAGCGATCACCGTGACGACGGGGATCATCGAATTGCGCAGGACATGCGTCATGACCACCACGCTTTCGCCCAGGCCCTTGGCGCGGGCGGTGCGCACATAGTCCTGGTTCAGGTTGTCGAGCATGGAGGCGCGCATGAAACGGCTGATCTGGGCGGTGATCTGCAGCGCGAGCACCATGACCGGCATGATCATCTGCTGAAGCTGGACGACGAAGCTGTCCCAGTCGACCACCTTGTGGGTGGTGTCGTAGATCGACGGGAACCAGCCCAGATTGACCGAAAACACCACGATGACGAGCACGCCGGAAAAGAACGGTGGCACTGAAAAGCCGATCATCGACACGAAGGTGCCTGCCTGGTCGAAAATGGAATACTGGCGGTAGGCCGAATAGATCCCGATGGGCAGCGCGATCAGCACGCCGACCACATAGGCGGTGCCGACCACCCAGAGGGTCTGGGGGATGCGCTGGACCACGATGTCCATCACCGGCGACCGGGTCTGCCACGAGATCACCCGCAGATCGCCCTGCGAAAACGAAGTGCCGAAGGTGGCATCGATCAGCACCTGCGGTTCGATCCAGAAGAACTGCACCAGCCATTTCCAGAACCGGATGTGCATCGGTTCGCCCAGACCCAGCGCCTCGCGCATCTTTTCCTTGACCTCGGGCGGTACCGTCAGGGGCACCTGGGCCATCGGATCGCCGGGAGCAAGCTCAAGCAGCAGGAAGATCACCAGGCTGATGAACAAGAGCGTCGGTACGGCCATGACCAGACGCCGGATCGTGAAGGTCAGCATGCACTGCGCCTTTGCAATTTCTTCTCGGATCGCGAGAGGGGAGAGGGGCGGCGGCCATGCCCCGGCCGGGGCCGGAGCATGGCATTGCGTGTGGCGTGTGCCGGATCAGGAGCCTTCGACGCGGTACCAGTCGGCGACGTTCCACAGCTCGCTGTCCCAGACATTCAGGATCACGCCACCCAGCGTGTTGGAATGCGCGGACAGGCGGCCACGGTGCACCAGCGGGATCAGGGTGCCGGCTTCGATCAGCATGTCGTTCAGCTGACGGGCGATCTTCGAACGCGCTTCGATGCCTGCGGTCTGTGTCAGTTCCGCGTGCAGCGCGTCATAGGCCGGGTCGCAGAAGCGGCTGATGTTTTCGCCCTGCCACTGGGTTTCGGGACGCGGTGCCTTGTCGCACAGGTAGTTGCCCAGGTACGACTGCGGGTCGGTGCCGTTGAAGGTGTTCGCGTACATTTCCAGATCCGCATAGAACTTCTGGAACGTGTCGGGCGAACCGGGATCGCCGCCGAAGAAGACCGAAGCGTTGATGTTGCGCAGTTCGGTTTCAACGCCGATTTCGCTCCACCACTGCTTGATCAGCGCCTGGAAGTCCTGGCGGACGGCGTTGGTCGAGGTCTGGTAGAGATAGCTGAGGCGCACGCCGTCCTTGGCACGCACGCCATCGGCGCCCATTGCCCAGCCGGCTTCGTCGAGCATGGCGTTGGCCGCTGCAATGTCCTGGGTCGAGCAATCGAAGGTGTCCGAGTTATACACCGCCGGTGCCGGCACCAGGTTGCATGTGACCTTGCCGGCCTGGCCATAGCCGATTTCCACCAGCAGCGGGCGGTCGATGGCCAGGCTGAGCGCCTTGCGCACGGCCGGATCGCTCAGGCTGGGGTGCGGGCGGACCACCGCGCGTTCATCCGGGCCGAGGGCCGGATCGGGGTTGGTGTTGTTGACCATGATCCGTTCGACCAGCGGGCCAAAGCCCGCGACCGGGGTGCCCTTGCCGCCCGCTTCCATGCGCGCGATCACGTCGGGTGCCAGCTGCAGGTTCCAGGCGTAATCGAATTCGCCTGTTTCCATGACGGCCCGGCCGGCGGCTGTTGCATCGCCGCCGCCCTTGAAGGTCAGGTTGGCGAAGGCCGGTTTGGCCGGATCGCGGTAGTTGGGGTTGGCCGACATGGTGATCACGTCGTTGGGGCGGAATTCATCCACAACGAACGGGCCGGTGCCGATCGGGTTGAAGTTCTGCTCGGTGCATTCGGGGGCCTTGGCGCCCATGCAGTCGGCGAATTGCGCCGCCTGAAGGATCGGGCTTTCGCCGCCAACGAAGGGACCGTAGGGGAAGGGGGTCTGCTTGTCGAATGTCACCACGACGGTCAGGTCATCGGGGGTTTCGATCGTTGTGACGCCGTCGAACTTGGTGAGCTGCGCGCAGCCGCCGGCGGGGTCCATGCAATAATCTGCGGTGAACTTCACATCGGCCGAGGTGAACGGCGTTCCGTCCGACCACAGGAGGCCCGGCTTGATCTTCCAGGTGATCTGGGTCAGCTCGGCATTGACGCCGCCGTTCTCGACGGTGGGGATTTCCGATGCGAGCCACGGCACCAGCGTGCCGGTTTCATTGTAGCGCGCCAGCGGTTCGAGGATCAGCGACGCGCTTTCAACGTCTTTTGTTCCGCCCGAAAGGAACGGGTTCAGGATCGAAGGCGCCTGCCAATAGATGATGCTGACGGTGCCATCGGATCCGCGTTCGGCGAACGCCGATGTCGCGAGCGCCGAACCGGCAATGGCCCCCAGCAATAGGGTTCTGATTTTCATGTTACACTCCTTGTCGGACATCGGTCCAGTATTGGTTCCGCCCTGATGGCGGATTGGCACCACGCCGAAAGGATCGGCGCGCCCCGCCGGATGCCTGCGAAGGCCGGCCTGATCGGGGTGCGCCGGCCCTTCCGGGCCCGGCACCCGACCATCGAAACAGAGTTTCACGAAATTGCAAGTCTTGGCATCGCCTTTACCCGGCGCGGCCGCTGCCGGATCGAGTGTTTGACGGGCCATCGAATGCACCGTAGCGTTTTCATCTGACAGGTATTCCGGATGGGGGCGCGCGTGCTGGATCGACCGATTGCACAGATCAAGGGGCTGAAAGTTCAGTTTCGGACCAAGGATGGCCCCGTGGAAGGCGTCAAGGACGTCTCGTTCGATGTGTTTCCGGGCGAAACCGTCTGTGTTGTCGGCGAATCCGGGTCGGGAAAATCGGTGTCTTCGCTGGCGCTGATGCGGTTGATCGAATTCGGCGGTGGTGAAATCGCGGCAGGGCGCCTCATTTTTGATCGGAAGGCGGATGGCGATCTGGATCTGGCCACCGCGGATCAGGATCTGATGCGCCACATCCGCGGCAACGAGATCGGCATGATCTTCCAGGAGCCGATGACCGCGCTGAACCCGGTGTTCACCGTCGGCCGCCAGATGACCGAAGGCTTGCGGCTGCACATGAACATGAACCGCGCCCAGGCCGAGGCGCGCGCGCTGGAGCTGTTGCGCCAGGTCCGCATTCCCGAACCCGAGCGGCGGCTGAAGCAATACCCGCATGAATTGTCGGGCGGCATGCGCCAGCGCGTGGTGATCGCGATGGCACTGGCCTGCGAGCCGCGGCTGTTGATCGCGGACGAACCCACCACCGCGCTGGATGTGACGATCCAGGCCGAGATCCTCGCGCTGATGGACCGGCTGAAACGCGAGACCGGCACGGCGGTGATGTTCATCACCCACGACATGGCCGTGGTCGCGCAGATGGCGGACCGCGTGGTGGTGATGTTCCGCGGCAACAAGGTGGAAGAAGGCACGGTCGAGGAGATTTTCCAGAACCCGCAGCACGACTATACCAAGGCTTTGCTGTCGGCGGTGCCCAAGCTGGGCGAAATGAAGGGCAAGACCTATCCCGAACCGATGAAGCTGATGGGGGTGCAGAACCAGAAGATCGAGCCGATCACCGGCAAGGACGAGGTGTTGCTGACGGTGCGCAACCTGACCACGCGCTTTGCGGTCAAGGGCGGGTTCTTTCGGCGCACCCTGGCCAATGTGCATGCGGTCGAGGATCTGTCGTTCACCATCAACAAGGGCCAGACGCTCAGCCTCGTGGGGGAATCGGGCTGTGGCAAGTCCAGCGCCGGGCGGTCGATCCTGCGTCTGGTCGAGCCGATGTCGGGCGAGGTCGATCTGGACGGCACCGACATCATGAAGCTGAACGCCGAAGGCCTGCGCCGCGCGCGGCTGGACATGCAGATGATCTTTCAGGATCCTTTTGCTTCGCTGAACCCGCAGATGCAGCTGTCGGATCAGGTGGCCGAGCCGATGCGCAACTACAAGACGCACAGCGACAGGGAAATCACCGATCGTGTCGCGATGCTGTTCGACCGGGTCGAACTGCCGCGCAGTTTCATGCGGCGGTATCCGCACGAATTGTCCGGCGGTCAGCGCCAGCGCATCGCCATCGCCCGCGCCCTTGCGCTGAACCCCAAGCTGATCGTGTCCGACGAAGCAGTATCGGCTCTGGATGTGTCAGTGCAGGCGCAGGTGCTGAACCTGATGATGGAGTTGCAGGCCGACCTGGGCCTGTCGTTCCTGTTCATCAGTCATGACATGGCGGTTGTCGAACGGGTCAGCCACGAGGTCGGGGTGATGTATCTGGGCCGGATCGTCGAACGCGGACCCCGCGCGGCGGTGTTCGAGAACCCGCAGCACCCCTATACGCGGGCCCTGATGAAGGCGGTGCCGATCGCCGATCCGATGCGGCGCAAATCCGAAAAGGATCTGAATTTCAAACCGATCCCTTCGCCGATCCACCCGGTCGGATACACCCCGGAGCCGTCGCGCTACCGCGAAGTCGCGCCGGGGCATTTCGTTCTGACCACCGACAGCGGATACTGATCCGCCACGCAAGGCGCCATCCGGATCGGGCAGATACCTGTGCGGGATCTCATATATAAATAAACGAATACCTTGATTCATTCATGTGATCGGCGGAAGATGTTCTTCCGGGCCGGACATCGCATGGCGCGCGGGCGTTGCACCGCCCGCCCGGCGGCGGTGGGGCCGGCCGATCAAGGGAGGAAGGACCATGAACAGAATCATCGGCGTGCTCTGCCTGCTGCTGGCCGGGGTGTTTGCCACCGCCACAGCGGCCCAGGACACCGAACGTTACGGCAAACAGAAGGTCGTTTATCACATCAACTACGACGGCGGCCCCGAATCGAAGAAGTATCGCGGCGCGATGCGCAACATCCAGAACCATATCAACGCCGTCGGCGCCGAGAACCTGGATGTGAAGGTGGTGTTGCACGGCAATGGGCTGGGCCTGCTGATGTCGGCCCGCCAGAACCCGGCACTGGAAACCGCGGTTTCGTCGCTCAAGGGGCAAAACGTCGGGTTTCAGGTCTGCAACAACACGCTGAAGGGCCGCAAGATCAGCTATGAAAACGATCTGTACGATGTCTGGGAAGACGATATCGTGCCCTCGGGCGTGGCCGAACTGTCGCGGCTGCAACAGATGGGATACACATACATCAAACCCTGATGCGGGGATGGCAGCGCCCGGCGGTTGCCGGGCGCTGCACCTTGCGCGGGCAGACGCGGCGGCGCGCACGCGGGCGCAGGCGTGTTTGGCGCGAAAGGTTCTGTCCGCGCGCGCGGCGTTCTGATAGGTTTCGCGCGACCCGGACACAAGGACACAGAAATGACCGCGCGACTGACCCCGCTGGAAATCATGACTCGCCTGATCGCCTTCCCCACCGTCTCGCGCGACACCAACCTGCCGTTGATCGACTGGGTCGAGGGGTATCTGGCCAGTCACGGCATCACGTCGCACCGCTGGCCCGATCCCGACCAGCCGCACAAGGCGGCGCTGTTCGCCCATGTCGGCCCCTGGGAAGAGGGCGCGGTGGTCTTGTCGGGCCATACCGATGTGGTGCCTGTCGAAGGCCAGGCCTGGGACACCGATCCCTTTACCGTGACCGAGAAGGACGGCAAGTATTTCGGCCGTGGCACCTGCGACATGAAAGGCTTTGACGCGCTGGCGATCTGGGCGCTGGTCGAGGCGCATCACGCGGGCGTGGCGCGCCCGCTGCAACTGGCGCTGTCGTTCGATGAAGAGGTCGGCTGCACCGGCGCGCCGCCGATGATCGCGGCAATGCAGCCGGTCCTGCCCAAGGGCAGCGCCGTGATCGTGGGCGAACCGTCGATGATGAAGGCGGTCACCGGGCACAAGGGCGGGCAGGGATTCACGATCCATGTCAAGGGCTTCGAGGTTCATTCCTCGCTGTTGCCCACCGGGGTGAGCGCGATTCTGGAAGGCGCTCGGCTGCTCGATTGGGTGAACCGCACCAACGCGGCGAACCGGGACGCCGAACCCGACGCGGTGGCGGCGATGTTCGATCCGCCCTTCACCACGCTGCATGTGGGCAACATCAAGGGCGGCACCGCGCGCAACATCACCGCCAAGGATTGCTGGATGGATTTCGAGATGCGCGTCGTGCCGTCCGAAGACAAGCAGGCGTGGAAGGATCGCTTTGCCGCCGAGGTGGCGCGGGTCGAAGGCGAGATGCGCGCGGTTCGGCCTGAGACGGGGATCGAACTGCAACCGCTGTTCGATGTGCCGGGCCTGCGGCCTGAACAGGACGGCGAGGCCGAGGCGCTGGTGCGCGCCATTACCGGGGACAACGGCGCGCATGTGGTCAGCTATGGCACCGAGGCGGGCCAGTTTCAGGCGGCGGGCTATTCGGCGGTGGTGTGCGGGCCGGGCGACATCGCACAGGCGCATCAGCCGAACGAATTCATCTCGGTCGCCCAGTTCGCTGCCGGCCAGGCCTTCATGTCGCAGCTTCTGTCTCGGCTGGCCTTAGCGTCCTGACGGCGCCCTGCGGCGATCGGGCCGGTGACAACCGGCGCGCGCGATCTACCATTTCGCCGTCGGTCCGCGCCATGCCCTGAAGCGCCCGGGCGCAGGACGCTGGCGCCACCGAATGTAAAACACGAAAAGGGCGATGCAAGCCTTTGAAAACCGGAGAAAATCAATGCCGATCAAGAACCGCTTTGCCGAATTGCAGACCGAAATCACCGCCTGGCGACGCGATTTGCATGAAAACCCCGAAATCCTTTTCGAAACGCACCGCACCTCGGCGCTGGTGGCGGAAAAGCTGACGGCCTTCGGCTGTGACGAGGTGGTGACGGGCATCGGGCGCACCGGCGTTGTCGGGGTGATCCGCGGGCGCAGCGACACGGCCGGCAAGGTGGTGGGCCTGCGCGCGGACATGGATGCGCTGCCGATCCACGAACAGACCGGTCTGGACTATGCGTCGCGCACACCCGGGGCGATGCATGCCTGCGGCCACGACGGCCACACCGCGATGTTGCTGGGAGCGGCCAAGTACCTTGCCGAGACGCGCAATTTCGACGGCACCGTTGTTGTCATCTTCCAGCCCGCCGAAGAGGGTGGCGGCGGGGGCCGGGAAATGTGCGAGGACGGCATGATGGAACGCTGGGGCATCCAGGAGGTCTATGGAATGCATAACTGGCCCGGCATGCCGGTGGGCCATTTCGCGATCCGCTCGGGCGCGTTCTTCGCCGCGACCGATCAGTTCGACATCACTCTTGAAGGCAAGGGCGGGCATGCCGCCAAGCCGCACGAGACTGTGGACACCACCGTGATGGCCAGCCAGTGCGTGCTGGCGTTGCAGACCATCGCCAGCCGCAATGCCGATCCGACCGACCAGGTGGTGGTTTCGGTCACGTCGTTCGAGACATCTTCGAAGGCCTTCAATGTGATCCCGCAGCGCGTGCAGCTGAAGGGCACCGTGCGCACCATGAGCCCGGAAATGCGCGATCTGGCCGAACGCCGGATCAACGCGATCTGCACCGGCATCGCCGACACCTTCGGCGGCCGCGCAGATGTGACATATATCCGGGGCTATCCGGTGATGGTGAACCACGACGATCAGACCCGGTTCGCGGCGGATGTGGCGCGCAAGGTGGCAGGCAACTGCGAGGATGCGCCCCTGGTCATGGGCGGTGAAGATTTCGCCTTCATGCTGGAGGAGCGTCCGGGGGCCTATATCCTGGTTGGCAACGGTGACGGGGCATCGGTGCATCACCCGGAGTACAACTTCAACGACGAGGCAATCCCGGCCGGGTGCAGCTGGTGGGCGGAGATTGTCGAGCAGCGCATGCCTGTGGCCTGAGGGGCCGCATCGCCCCTGCTGGCGCGCGGGTGGCGCCTGCCGGAGCCTCCGGCGGGAGTTTGTCGGGCAAGATGAAGTTTTGGGGGTGGCGCGTCAGCCTGCCGACCAGAGCCCGGCGTAGACCGCTTCGATGCCGGCCGCTTCGGTTTCGGCGCTGAAGGTGGCGCTGGCGCGCTGGCGTGCCGCCTGTGCCATACGGGCATGGCGCGCGGGATCGCAGAGGATCGCGGCGGCTGTATCGGCCGCGGCTTCCGGCGGGATGACGATGCCGGCGCTGCCATTGCCGCTGAAGGCGCGGAAGTGGCCGGCATCGGTGCCGATGAAGGGTACGCCGCTGGCCATCGCCTCGAGCGGGACCATGCCGAAGCCTTCGTAGCGGGGCAGTTGCACCACCAGCGACATGGCGCGCATCAGCGCCGGCAGGTCGGCGGCGGTGCATTCGCCGGCAAAGACGATGCGGTCGGTCAGGCCGGCGGCGGCGATGCGGCTGCGCAGATCGTCGGCGAAGCGGCGATGTTCGCGCGTCACGCGGCCAACGATCAGCGCGGTTGCGCCGGGCAGCCGCGGAAGCAGGCCGATCATTGCCGAAACGAAGCGGTCGGTGCCCTTTTCCGGACGGATGCGGCCGATGGTGGCGATGCCGAGCGTGCCGCCGTGGCCCAGTGCCCGCCAAGCTGCCGCGCGGTCGGTGGCGGGGCAAAAGGCGGCACAATCGACACCGTGCGGCACCACGGCGTGCACATTGGGCACATGGCGCGCGGCTGCATCGGTGGTTGCGATCACCGCATCCATCCGCCCGATCAGCCAGCGCGGAAACGCCGAGTGGCGGCGTTGCGCGGCGGATGTGAAGACGATCCTCAGCGGCAGCCCGAGCACGTCGCGTGCCCAGATCGCAGCGCGCATTTCGGTGTTGCGCCTTACGTGCCAGATCGCGAAGCCGCGCCCGGCGGGGGCCTCGCGGCTGAGCGAGCGGGCCCTGGACAGGGTGATCGGGGCCGGGCATCCGGGCAGCGGGTGGCCGACGAGCGCCACCGCGCGGCGGGCGGCCTGGGCCCGCAGGACGGCGGCGGCTGTTGCCGATACGCCGGTGAAGTTGCTGTTGAAGTTGGTGACGAAGAGTTCGGGCATGGGCGTTCTAGGGGGTGAGGCGCAAGGCGGTGCGGAGCGTCGTGATGATTTCGTCCAGCGCGGCGCCCTGACGCCCGGCGACGCGCGCCGCCGCTTCGGCGGTGCGCTTTCGGTCGTTGGGGTGGGTCAGCCATTTGTCGACCGCGTCCGCGAGGGTTGCGGCATCGGTGACCTGTCGCGCTGCGTCGGTTGCCAGGAGCGGCGCGAAGCTCTCGTGGAAGTTCTCGACATGCGGGCCGGTGAGGATCGCGGCCCCGGCCGCGGCGGGTTCGAAGGGGTTGTGCCCGCCGACCGGCACCAGCGACCCGCCGATGAAAGCGATATCGGCAAAGCTGTACCAGCTGCCGGTTTCGCCCAGCGTATCGGCCAGGTAAACCTGCGTTTCGGGGCCCGGCGCATCACCGGCCGCGCGGCGCGCCACGGTCAGGCCGGCGCGCGCCAGATCCGTCGCCAGACCGGCACCGCGTTCGGGGTGCCGCGGCACCAGCAGCAGACACAGGCCGGGCCAGCGCCGCAGCAGCCGTTTGTGCGCGTCGGCGATGATTTCCTCTTCGCCCGGATGCGTCGAACTGGCCAGCCAGACCGGCCGGCCGGCAAAGCTGTGCTGCATCCGCGCGACCAGCGCATCGTCGACGGGCAGCGGCGCCGAGGTCGACTTGAGGTTGATCCCGGTGCGCAGGCGCTCGGGGTTGGCGCCCATTGCCAGCAGCGCGTCGGTGTTGGCCCGGTTCTGCGTCACGATCACCTCGAAACAGCCAAGGACCAGCCGTGCGGTATCTGGCCATTTGCTCCAGCCTTCCACCGATTTGCGCGATAGCCGCGCGTTCAGCAGCGCCATCGGTATGCCCCGCGCGCGGGCGATGACCAGCATGTTGGGCCAGAGTTCGCTTTCCACGAAAACCGCGGCGTCGGGACGCCAGTGCCGGTAGAACCGCGATACCGTTTCGGGCAGATCGAGCGGCGCGAACTGATGCATACTGTGCGCCGGCAGACGTGCGGCGATCAGAGCGGCGGACGTGGGCGTGCCCGATGTGATCAGGAACCGGTGACGGGGCAGGGTTTCGGCCATCCGCGCGATCAGCGTCAGCACCGACAGGCTTTCCCCGACGCTGGCCGCGTGAAACCAGATCAGTGGCCCGTCGGGGCGCGGCAGGCTGGCCTGTCCCGCGGTTTCGCGCCGGCGATCTTCGGGCACGCCGGCCTTGCGCAGCTTGCGGTCGACGCCGCGCCGGATCAGCGGTGCGCAGATCGTCGTGGCCGCCCGGTAGACCCGGTAAAGCCGCGTCAGTTGCATGGATCAGCCGCCTGTGTGGCTCATGTGGCGGGGCATCTGGCCATCGGCCCGCTGGCGCGAGTAATCGAAATCGTGGCCCTTGGGCTTGCGGCCGATGGCGGCGCGGATCGCGTCTTCCAGCGGGGCGTCGCTGTCGGGGCTGGCGCGCAGGGGCGCGCGCAGGTCGGCCATGTCTTCCTGACCGAGACACATGTACAACTCGCCCGTGCAGGTCAGACGGACACGGTTGCAGCTTTCACAGAAGTTGTGGCTGAGCGGGGTGATGAACCCGATCTTCTGGCCGGTTTCCTCGAGCCGGACATAACGCGCCGGGCCACCGCTGCGTTCGGCCAGATCGGAAACCGTATAGTGCTGTGCGTAGCGGTCGCGCACCTCGCGCAGCGACCAGTATTGCCCCAGCCGGTCTTCGTTGCCCAGATCGCCCATCGGCATGACTTCGATCCAGGTCAGGTCCATGTCGCGCGCCGCACACCATTCTGTCAGCGCCGGCAGTTCGCTTTCGTTGAAACCCTTCAGGGCGACGGCGTTTATCTTCACCCGAAGCCCGGCGGCCTGTGCCGCGTCGATGCCGCGCATCACCTGTGGCAGACGGCCCCAGCGGGTGACGCGCGCGAACTTGTCATCGTCGAGCGTGTCGAGCGACACGTTCACCCGGCGCACCCCGGCGGCGGCCAGATCGGCGGCGTATTTCTCCAGCTGGCTGCCGTTGGTTGTCAGCGTCAGTTCCTCGAGAGCGCCGCTTTCCAGATGTCGTGTCATGGCGTCGAAGAACGTCATGATGCCGCGCCGCACAAGGGGTTCGCCCCCGGTGATACGCAGCTTGCGCACCCCGAGCCGCACAAAGGACGAACACATGCGATCCAGCTCTTCCAGCGTCAGAAGCTCTTTCTTCGGCAGAAAGGTCATGTTCTCGGACATGCAATAGACGCAGCGGAAATCGCAGCGGTCGGTGACGGACACCCGCAGATAGGTGATGGCACGGGCGAAGGGATCGATCAGGGGCGCGGACATGAAACATACCTAGACAGCGGCCGCGCGCGCCACAAGAGGCTTTGACCGCCGCTCACAGGTATTTCGATGCCTCGCGCCGGGCAAAGGGTTTCATTGCCGCCCCGTGCCGATCCAGAAACGCCGCCGTGCGGGCCGGGTCGTGGCGCGACAGGTCGCGCAGCCACCACGCCACCGCCTTCTGGATGAACCACGCGCGGTCGGGCACATAGGCTGCGGCCCATGCCAGGATCCGGTCGCGCCGGATCAGATCGTCGGGTTTGGGGTGGTTCTGGCGGGTCCAGGGCAGCGTGATCACAAGCGCCGCGCGCCGGGTCCACATATGCGGCGAACGGGTCCAGGTTTCGACGGTGTCGAGCCGCGCTGGATCGGCGACAAGACGCTTTTGCCCGGCGATGCAGGCACAGTCGGCGATCGCCCAGCCGTCGAAGCCGGACACCCAGCCGGCGATGGCGTCCCAGGCCGCCCCGTCCGGGCGCAGGCGTGCCTGGGTCAGCAGTTTCGCCGCGGCGATGCGGGCCTCGTGGATATCGCTGCGCCACAGCTCCTGCGCCAGTTCGACGCGCTGCGCCACATCCAGATCGGCGCGCCATTGCGCGACCCGCGCCTGGATGTCCGGGTTGGACAGGCCCAGATAGCGGCGCGGCACCTTGTGATAGGCAGCCATCTGCGCCGCGCGCGCCGGATCGGCCCCTTGCTCCAGTTCTGCGATACGCGCGGCGATCATCTTGTGCTCCGTTGCGGGGTGCGCCCAGCTTAGGCCGTGCTTCCTTTGGCGCAAGGGGGCTGATAGACCACGTTCAGACGAAAACCGGAGGCGGCATGCATTTTCTCAAATCGGTCGAACGGGCGGCCCGGCGTCTGGTGCCCGAACCCTGGCGCAAGTATTTCCGGGCATCGCGCGCCGAACTGCTGCTGGCGCGGCGCGCGCCGGTGGATCTGGTGGTGCATGTGGGCGCGCACTGGGCCGAAGATGCCGGCGTCTACGAGGCGAATGGTGCGCGTACGGTGCTGTGGATCGAGGCCGATCCCGACACCTTCGCACAGCTCACCGCGCGACTGGCCGAACGCGACGGCCCGACACGGCATCTGGCCGAATGTGCGCTGGTGTCGGCGGACGCGGGCGTTGAACTGGGGTTCAACCGCTTCAATGGCGACGGCTCGTCCTCGTCGGTGCACGCGGCAACGGAAACGCTGCGCGCGCGGTTCGGCGATGTGCATGAAACCGGCGAAGTGCTGACAATGACGTCGCGCCGCCTGCCCGACATCCTGGCCGGTCACGGCATCGATCCCGAAACCTACGCCTGTCCTATGCTGGTGGTGGATGTCCAGGGGCACGAACTGGCGGTGCTGCGCGGGCTGGGCGGCGACCTGTGCCGCTTCGCCATCTGCAAATGCGAGGTCAGCCGCATACCCGTCTATGCCGGGGCGCCACTGTTTCCCGAGATCGACGCGCATTTCGCGCGCCACGGCTTTCGGCTGGCCTCGCACCGGCGCGTGCAGGTGCCGCGCCACGGCGATGTGCTGTACCTGCGCGACGCGCCCGGATGATGCGCGTTGTTGTCTTTGCGCGGCACGGCGGCTAAGCCGGGCAGGGGCCGATCCGGCCGCAAGCAAAGACCGACCGAAGCAAACACGGGCAAGGGCAGGGGCAGGCAACATGCGCAGCGTCATTTTCGATCTCGACGGCACCCTGGCCGATACCAGCGGCGATCTGCTGGCGGCGGCCAACGCCTGTTTCCGGCATATGGGCCATGGTGACGTTCTGGAACCGGCGCGCGATGCGGGCGTGGCGCTGCGCGGCGGGCGCAGGATGCTGGACGTCGGCCTGCAACGGGTCGGCGCGCCCGACGCGGCGACCGTGCAGCGGTACTATCCGATGTTGCTCGACGCTTACCGTGACGCCATCGACGTGCACACCGTGCTCTATCCCGGTGCGATGGCGGCTGTCGAGACGCTGCGCGGCGCGGGCTATGCGGTGGGCATCTGCACCAACAAGCCCGAGGCGCTTGCCGAACTGCTGCTGGCCCGGCTGGGGGTGCGCGACGCCTTCGCGTCGCTTGTCGGGGCCGATACCCTGCCGGTGCGCAAACCCGATCCCGCGCCGCTGCGCGAGGCGGTGCTGCGCGCGGGCGGCGATCCGGCGCGGTCGCTTCTGGTCGGAGACAGCGACACCGACCGCAACACCGCCGCGGCCGCTGGCGTGCCTTCGGTCCTGGTGACGTTCGGGCCCTCCGGCGCCGACATGGCGGCACTGAAGCCCGAGGCGCTGCTGAGGCGCTATGCGGATCTGCCGGATGTGGTGGCCGGGCTGATCGGCTGAAACAGCAGATCGCCCAGCGCCGCGAAACCGGTCTGCGGCAGCGCATCGACAGCGGCGGCGATGGCATGGGCGCGCGCGGCGCCCAGCACCGGATCGGCCAGATCGTGAAACTTGGTGCGCAGCTGATTCTCGGTGGGCGGGTCCTCGGCGGTCCAGAGCGGGCGCATGTAGGGGCCTTCGATGCTCTGGCCGTCGTGCAGGTGCAGCGTGACGCGGGCCAGGCGGTCGGCGGGGAAATTTGCATTGGCGTGCGGCGATTCGTGCATTTCCAGCCCTTCGGACAGGCGCAGCACCTCGGCATCCTCCAGCGCGTCGTCGGCGATGTCCGCGGGCCCCAGCGCGCCGCGCGCCATGGCCACGGCCACCGGAAACGACGTGGAATACTGCGCCTCTTCGGTGGTGCGCGGGCGGCGCGTGGCCAGGCGGACGGATTCGTGGAAAGTGTGCACCTCGATCCGGGCAACCTGCGGCCCGGTCAGGCCATGCGCCCTGCGCAGCGCCAGAACGCCTTCGACGGGGGCCTGTGCCCAGCGGCAGACCGGGTAGGGCTTGTAATATTGCTCGAGGATGTACCACCGCTGTCCGAGGTCGGCCCAGTGATCGGGCGCGTCCTCGATGGTGATCGCCGGCGCGCCGGTGAAACCGCGCGCCGCAAGATCCACCGCCGCCACGGCGCACATGGCGCCCCATCCCGCGCCATCCTTCAGCATGGTGGGGTGGTCGATGCAGCGCATCATCTGGCTGCGCGGCCCGTGGTATTCGGCAATGCCCATCGCGTGGCGGATCGCCGCGCGATCCAGTCCGCGCAGCCGCGCACCGGCGGCGGCGGCCATCGTCGCGCCCCAACTGCCCGAGGTGTGGTAATCGGGCACGGTGGCGTGCTGGGCCATGGCCACGCGCGCGCCGATCTCATAGCCGATGGCAGTGGCGGTCAGAAACGCGGTGCCCGATGCGGCCGCCGCCTGCGCCATCGGCAGAAGCGTCGCGAAAAGCGGCGCGCCGATATGGCCCTTGGCCGGGTTGAACCCGTCGTGACCGTCCAGCGAATCGATGCTCATGCCCGTGGCCAGCGCAACGCCCGCCGCGCTGGCGGTACGGCTGTCGAAGATCAGCGGCACGGCACCGCCGTACATGTCCACTGCGTGATCGCGGATGATCCCGCTGAGCCGGGTGCCATGGCCGCCGGCGGCGATGCCCAGCACATCCAGCAGGCAAATCTGTGTCTGGCGCCGGACCTGGGCCGGCAAATCGGACCATTGCAGCCCGGCGATCATGTCAAGCGGTGTCATGTGCGCTAGTTTGCCTTGGACAGCGGGCGATTCTGTTCTGTTCGCGACGTTTCGTCAGGCATTGACCCGCAATCGACATCAATGGAAAACCAACCGCATGAATGAAAGATTCCACGGCAGCTTTACCCAGCAGGAGCCGATCCCCGAAGAGGCGATCGAAGCCGCCGTCGCGGTGCTGCGCAGCGGCCGACTGCACCGTTACAACACCGCACCCGGCGAGATCGCGCAAACCGCCATGCTGGAACAGGAGTTCGCCGCCCAGACCGGCGCGCGCTATGCGCTGGCGGTTGCTTCGGGCGGCTACGCTATGGCCACGGCGCTGCGGGCCGTCGGGATCGGTCCGGGCGACAGGGTGCTTTCGAATGCCTTTACGCTGGCGCCAGTGCCGGGCGCGATTGCCGCGGTGGGCGCCGTGCCTGTTTTCGTGGGCGTGACCGAGGATCTGACGATCGATCTGGACGATCTGTCGGCCAAGGCGGATCGCGCGCGGGTGCTGCTGCTCAGCCACATGCGCGGGCACATCTGCGACATGGACCGCCTGATGCGGATCTGTACCGATGCGGGCGTGCTGGTGATCGAGGATTGCGCCCATACGATGGGGGCGGCCTGGAACGGAACGCCATCGGGCCGCCATGGCGCTGTCGGCTGTTATTCATGCCAGACCTACAAGCATGTGAACGCGGGTGAGGGAGGCCTTCTGGTGACCGACGACGCCGATATAGCGGCACGCGCCGTCATGCTGTCCGGGTCGTACATGCTCTATGACAAACACCTGGCCGCGCCGGCGCCACGCGCCTTCGAGGACATCAAATACGACACGCCCAATATCTCGGGCCGGATGGACAACCTGCGCGCCGCCATCCTGCGTCCGCAACTGCGCGAATTGCCGGCACAGGTTGCGCGGTGGAACGAACGCTACGATGTGCTGCACGAGGGGCTTGCCGGCACGCCGGGCCTGCGGCTGACGACGCGGCCCGAGGCCGAACAGTTTGTCGGATCGTCGTTCCAGTTCCTTCTGCCCGATTGGGCCGACATGCAGATCGCCGATGTTGTGACACGCTGCGGCGCCGCCGGGGTCGAGCTGAAATGGTTCGGTGCCGCCGAACCGCTGGGCTTTACCTCGCGCTACGACAGCTGGCGCTATGCCGATCCAGTGCCGATGCCCGCCAGCGACCGCATCCTGAGGGCGGTTCTGGACCTGCGCGTGCCGCTGACCTTCACGCTTGAGGATTGCGCCCAGATCGCCCGCATCATCCGCGGTGCGGTGGGCGCGGTACACCAGAGCGCCTCCGCCGCCGGCTGAACCCGCCCGAAACGCCCCGCCAGCCCGTCGCATCCAGCCGCGCGCATAGCGGCCATGCATGGGACGCAGGCGATACGGGCTTGAAACCGCTTGCCCTCCCAGTAAGTCTGCCAGATAATAAGTCTTGCTTACTTGTTTGCGGACGGAGAGTGGAATGTCGCGCGAAATCGATCCGAACAGCCTGGGGTTTCTGGTGACGGATGTCGCCCGGTTGTGGCGCGGCGTCATGGAGCGCGAGATCGAGGCCGATGCCCTGCCGGTCACCGCCGCCGAAGCGCGGGTTCTCGCGCATATCGCGCGGGCCGGCGCGGTGCGACAGAAGCGTCTGGCCGCCAGTCTCGGGGTCGCCCCGATGAGTCTGACGGGTTTTCTCGACCGCATGGAAGCCGCCGGCCTGATTGCCCGCGATGCCGATCCCGACGACCGGCGCGCCAAGATCGTGACGCTGACCGATGCGGCCGATCCGGTGCTTGACCGCATCGTCGCCATAGGTGCGCGGATGCGCGTGGCCGCCACGCGCGGCCTTTGCGACGACGATCTTGAAACCTTCCGCAAGGTTGCGCTGGGGCTGCGCCGCAATCTGGATGCGACGCGCTGTGCCGCCACCGGAACGGAGCCCGCGGCATGAGCAACCACACCACAGCCCCCGCACCATTGATGAGCGAACGGCGCGTCAGCATCCTGGGCGCGATGCTGGTGGCGATCGGCCCGGTTTCGATGGCCATCTACACGCCGGCGATGGCTGAACTGGTCACCGCCTTCGACACCACCGAAGCGGTGGTGAAGATGACGCTCACGCTCTACTTTGGCGGCTTTGCCTTTGCCCAGCTGGTGGCCGGCCCGCTGTCGGACGCGCTGGGCCGCAAGCCGGTGACGCTGGGGTTTCTGGCGCTTTATTGCGTGGCCAGCGTGCTGGCGCTGTTCGCGCCCAGCGTCGAGGTTCTGGTGGCGGCGCGCTTTGCCCAGGGGCTGGGCGCATCGGTCGGCGTGGCCGTGGCGCGCGCGCTGGTGCGCGATCTGTTCACCGATGAAAGATCGTCGCGGATCATGAACCTGATCGGCATCATCCTCGCGCTGGGCCCGGCGCTGGCGCCGTCGCTGGGCGGGCTGATGCTGGGCCTTTTCGGCTGGCGGTCGATCTTCGTTCTGATGCTGGCGATCGGTCTGGTGATGATGGTGGTGGTGGCCCTGGCCATGCGCGAAACCGTCACCCGCGATCTCAGCCGCCTGAACCTGCCCGAAACCGCGCGTACCTACCGGATGCTGCTGGGCAATCGCTATTTCATGAGCGTGGCGATCGTTCTGGCCGGGTCCATGGGCGCGATCTACGCGCAGGCGACGTTCCTGCCATTCATCCTCATGGGAGAAGTGGGGCTGACCCCCACGCAGTTCGGGCTGGGCATGATCCTTCAATCGGGCAGCTTCTTTCTGGGCTCGCTGCTGGCGCGGCAGGTGATGGGGCGGATCGGCGCCGACCGGATGGTGCCGTTCGGCTTCGTGCTGTTGCTGCTGGGGGCGGCGGGAACGGCCAGCCTGCTTTTCGGGCCAGTGACCTTCCTGCATGTGATGCTGCCGATTTCGGTCTATGTGGTGGGAATTTCGTTCGTCATGCCGGGCATGTCGACCGCGGGTCTGGCGCCCTTCGGGCGAAATGCCGGGGCAGCGGCGGCGCTGATGGGATTTTTCCAGATGGGCTCGGGGCTGATGGTGGGCACGTTGGGCGCGCTGATGCCTGACACGGTCGTGGCGATGGCGCTGCTGATACCGGCGATGGGGCTGGTGGCGATGATCAGTTATCTGGTGTACCGGCGCCATACCCGCGGTGGCCCGCCGGTCGTGCCTGGCCCGCGGCCGGAACGGCCGGCGCCTGTGGCCGTGCCGGCACGGGTTCTGGGCGGGCCGACGCATCTGGGACGGAGCGCGGGTTAGCATCATGTCTTTCGCGCGCAGTCCGGCATGGGACCGGGCGCTGGGCGCCCTTCTTTGCGCTGTCATGGCGATGGTCATGGCCCGCGAATGGGGTTTGCCGGGGCTGCCGGGACCGGCGATACCGCTGGCGGTTCTGGCCTGCATCGGGGTTCTGACCATACAGGTGCCGATGCGGCTGCGGGCCTTTGTCGCCGTCGGAGCGGCCCTTGGCGCGATCCTTGCGGCGACCGATCCGGGCGCGGGCGCAACCGCGGTGCGGGCACTGGAGACGGCGGGCTTCATCGCGGCGTTCTTTTGCGCCCTTGCAACGTTGCGGACCGTGGCCCAGGCATCGCCGGGGATGCAGCGCGCCGGCGCCTTCCTGGCCGGTCAGAGCCCGGGCCGGCGCTATCTGGCGCTGACGCTGGGCGGGCAGATGTTCGCGCTGCTGTTGAACTATGGCGCGATCCAGCTGCTGGGCACGCTGGCCGTGGCCAATGCCCGCGCCGAACGCGACCCCGAGATCGCAGCACTGCGCACCAAACGGATGCTGCTGGCGATTCAGCGGGGGTTCATTTCATCGCTGCCGTGGTCGCCGATGGGCTTCGGAATGGCGATCACCACCACGATGGTGCCGGGGGGCAGCTGGGCGCAGGCGGTCGCGCCGGGCCTGGTGACGGCGGTTTTGATGGCAGGCATCGGCTGGGCGCTGGATGCGGCGGTAAAGCCGCGCGCGGGCTTGCAGATTCCGCCGCGCACCGTACCGGCTGGAGGATGGCGCGCGATGTGGCCGCTTGCGGTGTTGCTGACAGTGCTTGGCGCGGCGGTCTCGGGGCTGTTCGCGCTGACCGGCATCCGGGTGCCGGGGCTGGTTCTGGTGATCGTTCCGGCGATGGCGCTGCTGTGGCTGGCGGCGCAGCGCGCCGCCGAGGCGTGGCAAGCGGCGCCGGGCATGGCGAACGATCCGGCGGGGCGGGAACCGCCCGGATCATCGCCCGCCGGGCCGGGGCTTGGCGCGCGGCTGGCCCAATACGCCTTTGTCGAACTGCCGGCCTATCGCGGCGAGTTGACGCTTTTGATGATGGCCGGGATCATCGGCACCCTGGGTGCGCCGCTTCTGGTGCCGGTCAAGGCGATGCTGGGGATCGATCTGGCGGCGCTGCCGGCGTGGGTGATCCTGGCGGGTTTCGTGTGGATCATACCGTTGGCCGGGCAGGTCGGGATGAATCCGATCCTGGCGGTGACACTTCTGGCGCCGCTGATACCGGCACCCGAGACGATGGGGGTTTCGCCCACGGCGCTGGTGGTCGCGATCACCGCCGGATGGGCGCTGAGCGGGGCCTGTTCGCCTTTCACCGCCACCACCATCCTGATCGGCGGCTTTGCCCGCACCAGCGCGCTGCGCGTCGGGCTGGTCTGGAACGGTGTCTATACGGCGATCACCGCCGTGGCCCTGTCGGTCTGGGTGGTGGTGTTCGGGGTGCTGCTGCCGGCGATCTAGGCCGCGCGCCTGCCGGCATCGGTGCGACCATGCACAGCGCTTGCGTGCCTTGGGGCGTTGCGTCGCGGCGGGGTTTGCCTACCTATTGGATGGACTGCAACCAAGGAGAGCCACCATGAGCTGGAACCCGACGCTGGACCCCGATTGCCCGATTGGCGACGCGGTCGACGCCATCGAGACGATCATCGTGCCCCGCGCCCGCGACCTGGGCAGTTTCGAGGTGCGCCGCGCCTTGCCCGCGCCCAAGCGCCAGATGGTCGGCCCCTTCATTTTTTTCGACCAGATGGGACCGGCCGAGTTTTTGCCGACGCGGGGCATGGACGTGCGCCCGCATCCGCACATCGGGCTGGCGACGATCAGCTATCTCTATCGCGGGCGGATGCATCACCGTGACAGTCTGGGCACCGACAGCTGGATCGAACCGGGCGCGGTGAACTGGATGGTGGCCGGCCACGGCATTACGCATTCCGAGCGGACCGACGATCACACCCGCCGCGACCCGATGCCGTTCTTCGGCATCCAGACCTGGGTCGCGCTGCCCGAGGCGATGGAAGACGACCCCGCGTCGTTCGAACACGCGCCCAGCGATGCGTTGCCGTTGATCGAGGGCCGCGGCAAGACCGTGCGTCTGATCCTTGGCACGGCTTACGGCGAAACCGCGCCGGTGCGCGCGACATCCGAGATGTTTTATGCCGACGCGGTGCTGGAGCCGGGCGCGGCCCTGCCTTTGCCGGACGATCACGAGGACCGGGGGATCTATGTGGTCGGCGGCAGCATCACCGTGGCCGGCGACACATTCGAGGCCGGGCGGATGATGGTGTTCCGGCCGGGCGACCGGATCAGCGTGCAGGCCGGCCCGCAGGGTGCGCGGCTGATGCTGCTGGGGGGCGCCACGATGGGTGGATCCCGCCACATCTGGTGGAATTTCGTCGCGTCGTCGAAGGACCGCATCGATGCGGCCAAGGAAGCCTGGCGGGCGGGCGACTGGGCGCATGGGCGTTTTCGCCTGCCGCCCGGTGACGATGCCGAATTCATCCCGCTGCCCGACCGGTAGCACCCGGCGCGGTCCGGGCCGGCGCAGGGAGGCGGGTGACGGAGCCTCCGGCGGGAGTTTGTTTGGCAAGATGAAGCTTGCAAGGCGGGGGCCGCCGGGCGTAGGGCTGCCACGACGAGGCGCGGGTTGCGCGACGTCGGAAAGGGTGCGGCCCCGAGGCAGGGCCGCGGACGGATCGGGCGCGCAAGGAAAGGGCAGGCGAGATGGGCGACGACCGCGGGGCCCGCATGGGCATCATGTTCATGCTTGCGGGCATGTTGTTCATTTCGCTCAACGATGTGCTGATCAAGGCGCTTTCGGACGGCTATGCGCTGCATCAGTTGGTGTTCGTGCGCAACGGGATCGGGATCATGGTGTCGGTGGTGATCCTGCAGATGGAGGGCGGCGTTGCTCTCTTGCGCACGCGACGCCCCGGGCTGCACCTGTTGCGCGCGCTGCTGATCGTCTGTGCCAACCTGTCGTTTTATGCGGCCATCGTGATGATGCCCCTGGCCACGGCGACGGCCTTGTACTTCATCGCGCCGCTGATCGTGACGCTGCTGGCGGGGCCGGTTCTGGGCGAATGGGTGGGGCCGCGCCGGGCGCTGGCGGTGATCGCGGGGTTTGCCGGGGTGCTGGTAATGCTTTGGCCGCAGATTTCGGGCCAGGATACCGGGATCGGCTGGGCCGCTGTCCTGCCGTTGCTGGCGGCGGCGGGCTATGCGGGGATGTCGGTGCTGACGCGCAAGCTGGGCGGCGAGAGCCGGGCCTCGGCCATGGCGATCTATCTGCAATCGGCATTCCTTGTCACCGGCGTTCTGGCCTATGTATTCGCCGGAGATGGCCGGTGGCTGTCGCCGGAGCAGCCTCTGGCGGTGCAGTTCCTGCTGCGGCCCTGGATCTGGCCACCGGCGGCGGATGTTCCCGTGCTTTTGCTGCTGGGGATGCTTTCGGGCGGCATCGGGTATTGCATGTCGCAGGCCTATCGGTTGGCGGCGGCGGCGACGGTGGCCCCTTTCGAATACACTTTGCTATTGTTCGCGGCGGGATGGGGATGGATGTTCTTTGGCGAATTGCCCGGGCCTTTCGTGGTGGCGGGTGCGATCCTGGTGATCGCGGCGGGTGCATATGTCGCGCTGCGCGCCGACCGGGTGCGGGCGCCGTGATTTTCCGGCGGTTTGCACGCACTCGGCGCTTGACGCCGTGGCGGACCGCTCATATTACCGCAGAACGCAGCGGGCGGTTGTAGCTCAGTTGGTTAGAGTACCGGCCTGTCACGCCGGGGGTCGCGGGTTCGAGCCCCGTCAACCGCGCCACTGCTGCCCATGATCCGGGCCAAGGGATCACGGCCTCAGGGCCATGCGCGGTTGTAGCTCAGTTGGTTAGAGTACCGGCCTGTCACGCCGGGGGTCGCGGGTTCGAGCCCCGTCAACCGCGCCATTCCTTGCCTTTCCCGATTTCGCTGTCTTGCCCCGCTAGCCGGCGATGCCGGGGGGCGGTTCGTACCCCAGACGGCGTTCCAGTTCGCGATCCAGCACGCCCCAGGCGAAGGCGTGATCCTGCAGGGACATGCGCGCGGGGGTGGCGGGCCGGTCGGCCACCGCCGGTTTGAAGCGGGTGCCCAGCCGGCGCAACACCGGCCTGAACCGCGACGGCCCGGGCACGTCGAGCGCGCCGAGGATCTGGCGCAGCGCCTGTTCGGGTGCACTCTGGGCGATTTCGGCGCGCAGCACCACACAGGTGCCGCCCCGGTTGGGCAGGGTCATCAGATGTGCAAGTTTGGCGCGCCGCAACGCCATGAGGTTGGCGAAGGCGCGCCCGGTGAGCGGGTCGCGATCCTGTTGCAGCGGCTGGCCCGGATCGGCCGAGGCATCGCTGAAGTATCTTGGGCGGTCGATCACGCTGTGCCAGGGCGCGCGCAAGAAGGCATCGAACGGCAGGCGCTGCATTTCCGGCGTCGTGTGCCAGGGCCGCTTGTGCATCGACAACGCCCAGGCCTCGGGCGCGCGGACCACGCAGATCACTGCCAGATCGCGCGGAATCGCCATCATCTGGGCGAATCCGTGTTTCCAGCCCAGAACATCCACGGGCTGCAACGCGCTGTTGCGTCCGATCAGGCGGCGCACCAGGTTTGTGGCGGACGATCTTTCGCCCAGCACCTGGAACCGTGTGACCGGCGTATCGCCGCTGCGGCGCACCCAGATGCCGGTGCGGGCAAAGCTGTCGGAAGGCAAGGGCGGTCCTTTCGGTGCAGATGGCGATTCTATTGCCGGGGGCGATGCGCTAGCATGATCGGGCAAACAGGCGGAGCGGGAACGGATGGCGCGAACGGCGGCGGTGACGATGGTGCGCGACGATCTGTTTTTCCTGGCCCATTGGCTGGCGCATTACGGCGGGCAACTGGGCCGCGAGAACTGCTATGTCGTCAATCACGGGCGCGGCGCGGAGGTGGCCGAAATGGCGCGGGGGTGCAACGTGATCGGCATGCCCGGCGATCCGCACCCGAATTTCGACATGAAGCGCTGGCGTATGCTGAACCACCTGGTACAGGGGTTGCGGCCTTATTATGACCACGTCATCGTCGGCGACGTGGACGAACTGGTGGTGGTCGATCCCGCCTGCGGGACCGATCTGGCCGGGTTCATGGCCGCGGCCGGCGGACGCCGCGTTCTGACGCCTCTGGGGCTGGAGGTGGTGCATCTGCCCGACCGCGAGCCAGATCCGATTCGCGGCCATGTGATCGGGCCGCGCCGCCATGTGCGCCCGGCGCCGCATTACTCCAAACCCTGCGTGATCTCGACCGGCACCAAGATCGCGCGCGGCGGCCATTTCACCCAGGAAAAGCGCCTGGAAACCCCCGAGGCGCTTTACCTGCTGCATCTGAAATTCTGCGACCGGGCCGAATACGGCCACGCGATGGACCGGCGCAACGCGGTGGCGGCGGCAGTGGCGGCGCGCCCGCGCGATGCGGCCATCGGGCGCCATTGGTTCGCGGCGGCGCGCGGGTCCGACGATGCGGTCTTTGCCGCCTTCGCCGCGATGCCGCAGCGCGAAGGTTTTGACATGGCACCGCTGCGCGCGGCGATGCACGCCACCTGGCGCGCGCGGGGCGACACCGGCTTCTGGGAGTTCGAGCGCAAGGACCACGCCGAGATCTTTCGCCTGCCCGAGCGTTTCGTCGGAATCGTCTAGGGCAGGCACCCCCGGCATGTTCAGGTCAGCGCATCCAGCACCCGTGCCCAACTGCGGATTCCCTTGTGAAAGCTTTCCATGTCGTATTTTTCGTTCGGGGAATGGATCTGGTCGTCGTCCTTGCCGAAACCGATCAGCATCGGCGTCGTGCCCAGCAACCGCGCGAAATGCCCGGCCACGGGAATTGAGCCACCGCAACCGATATAGGCCGCCGCATCGGGCCATTCGTCTGACAGCGCGTTGCGCGCCGCCTCGAAGGCCGGGTCGGAGATGTCGAACGATCCCGCCGGTCCCGCGCCGTGGCCCTGAAACGTTACCTTGCAATCGGCGGGCACCATGGCGCGCACCATCTCGCGAAAGCTTTCGCGGATGGCCAGCGGATCCTGATCGCCGACCAGCCGGAAACTGACCTTCGCGCTGGCCTGCGACGGCAGCACCGTCTTGAAGCCCGCGCCGGTATAGCCGCCGATGATGCCGTTGATCTCGCAGGTGGGCCGCGACCAGATCATCTCGAGCCCGCTGCGCCCTGCCTCGCCAGCCGGAACCGCCAGCCCGACATCGCCCAGAAACGCGGCCGGATCGAAGCCCAGCGCCTCCCACTGGCTGCGCAGCGCGTCGGGCAATTCGGGCACGCCGTCATAGAAACCGGGGACGGTGACGCGGCCGCTTTCGTCGTGCAGCCCGCCCAGGATGCGGGTCAGCACGCGGATCGGGTTCATCGCGATGCCGCCGTACATTCCCGAATGCAGGTCCTTCGAGGGGCCGGTCACTGTGATTTCCTCGCCCAGCATCCCGCGCAGCATGGTGGTGATCGCAGGCACGCGGCTTTCGAAAAGACCGGTGTCGCAGATCAGCGCCAGATCCGATTTCAGCTCGTCCGCGTTTTCCTGCATGAACGGCACCAGCGACGGCGATCCGCTTTCCTCTTCGCCCTCGAAGAAGAACGTCAACCGGCACGGCAGCTTGCCATGCACCGCCTGCCAGGCCCGGCACGCTTCAACGAATGTCATCATCTGGCCCTTGTCGTCGCCGGCGCCGCGTGCGCGGATCACCGGGCCGGACGCGGTCTGCTGGACTTCGGGATCGAAGGGGTCGCGGTCCCACAATTCGAGAGGGTCGACCGGCTGCACATCGTAATGGCCATAGAACAGCAGGTGCGGCCCGCTGTCGCCGGCGTGCCCCACCACCATCGGATGACCCGGCGTCGCGCGTTTCTCGGCGGCCACGCCGAGGCTGCGCAGATCCGCGACCAGCCAGTCGGCGGCGCGGTCGCAATCGCTCTTGAAGGCGGGATCGGTCGAGATCGAAGGGATGCGCAAGAGATCCAGCAACCGGTCGGTTGCGGCGGGCAGATCGGCGTCGATACGGGCAAGAACATCGTCGAGGGACATCGCTTGGGTCTCCGATTGAGGTGCAACGGCGCGACCCTATCAGCCGGCCCGCAAGTGTCCAGAGCGGGTTGATGCAGATCAAGGCTGCGACATGTCGTGCCGGGCTAACTGGTTGAACCGAGGGAACGCGATCTATATCGGTTCTAAAATGATTGTCGGGGGGGCAATCGGCGCAGATCCGGTTCCTCCGCCACCAGACGCGAATGGAGATTGCGGTGAACTACGCCGAGAAGCTGGACCAGGCCATCAACAGGTTGCACGAAGAAGGACGTTACCGGACCTTTATCGACATCGAACGGACCAATGGCCAGTTTCCGCACGCGGTCTGGACCCGCCCCGACGGCACCTCGCAGCCGGTCACGGTATGGTGCGGCAACGACTATCTCGGGATGGGGCAGAACCCGGTGGTTCTGGACGCCATGCACGAGGCCCTGAACGCGACCGGCGCGGGATCGGGCGGCACGCGCAACATCTCGGGCACCACCGTCTATCACAAGCGGCTCGAGGCCGAACTGGCCGATCTGCACGGCAAGGAATCGGCGCTGCTGTTCACCTCGGCCTACATTGCCAACGATGCCACGCTGTCGACCCTGCCGAAGCTGTTTCCGGGCCTGATCATCTATTCCGACGCGCTGAACCATGCGTCGATGATCGAAGGCGTGCGCCGCAACGGCGGGGCCAAACGGATCTTTCGCCACAACGACGTGGCGCATCTGCGCGAGTTGCTGGCGGCCGACGACCCCGCCGCGCCCAAGCTGATCGCCTTCGAATCGATCTATTCGATGGATGGCGATTTCGGGCCGATCGAGGCAATCTGCGATCTGGCCGATGAATTCGGCGCGCTCACCTATATCGACGAAGTGCACGCCGTTGGCATGTATGGCCCGCGCGGCGCCGGCGTGGCCGAACGCGACCGGCTGATGCATCGTCTCGACATCATCAACGGCACGCTGGCCAAGGCCTATGGCGTAATGGGCGGATACATTGCCGCTTCGGCCAAGATGTGCGACGCGATCCGCTCGTATGCGCCCGGCTTCATCTTCACCACCTCGCTGCCGCCTGCGGTGGCGGCGGGCGCGGCTGCATCGGTCGCGCACCTCAAGCGCGCGCCCGAACTGCGCGCCGCGCATCAGACCCAGGCATCAATCCTGAAGCTGCGGCTGAAGGGGCTGGGCCTGCCGATCATAGACCACGGCAGCCACATCGTGCCGGTGATCGTCGGCAATCCGGTGCACACCAAACAGCTCAGCGACATGCTGCTGATGGATCATGGCATCTATGTACAGCCGATCAATTTTCCCACCGTGCCGCGCGGCACCGAGCGGCTGCGCTTTACCCCGTCGCCGGTTCACGGACCGCGCGAAATGGATGCTCTGGTCCGCGCGATGGATCAATTGTGGAGCCATTGTGCGCTTAACCGCTCAGAATTAACCGCGTAATACTCTTCCTATGTGCACCCGGAAGTGAATGTGGTAATTCTTCCTTAACCAGCGGCGGGTTCGAATCAAGGGGCTGATCGGCCGGCCGGGGAAAGTTGGGGCAGGGCGGCAGGCATGATTGGGCGCAGACATCAGCGCGATCCGGAAGAACAGGCCGTCGAGCTGAAAAGCTTTGACGACTATGATTTGCGTCTTGGCGACGTCATGCGCGGCGAACGCGCGACAATGGGCAAGTCCCTTCTGGATGTTCAGCGCGAACTGCGCATCAAGGCCGCGTATATCGCCGCGATTGAAAACGCCGATCCATCCGCCTTCGACACCCCCGGCTTCATCGCCGGATACGTCCGGTCCTATGCCCGCTATCTGGGCATGAACCCCGATGAGGCGTTCGATACGTTCTGCGCCGAAAGCGGGTTTTCCGTTGCACATGGCATGTCGGCCGAGGCATCGGGCGTCAGAAATACCCCGTTTCGCGAAAAACGCCGTGCGCCGCCGGTAGATCCGAACCCCTTCGGCGGCGGTGGCCTTGCCTTTCGCCCGCCGGACGAGGGGTTTTTTGCCCAGATCGAACCGCGCGCCATCGGCTCATCGCTGGTGCTGGTGCTGCTGATCGGTGCGCTTGGCTTTGGCGGTTGGTCGGTTCTCAAACAGGTTCAGCAGGTCACGGTTGCGCCCGTCGATCAGACACCCATCGTGCTGTCGGATATCGATCCGCTGGCCGGTGCCGTGGCGCGATCCAAACCCGACGACCCCGCCCAGGCGGCAGGCGCCGTGCGCTTTGCCGCCCCCACGGCGGAATCACTCGACCGTCTGTACCGTCCGCAGGCTCTCGACGTGCCGGTGCTGGTGGCGCGCGACGCGCCGATCGCAACACTCGATCCCCGCGCGGTCGGCGCGCTGCAATCGCCCGAACCGCCCCGGATCGAGGTCACGTCGGCACCCGCGCCGCTGCCGGGCCAGTCGGTGCCCCGCGTGGTCGAGGAAGCCGCCCCGCAATTGCGTCTCGTCGCGGTGCGTCCGGCATGGATCCGCGTGCGTGCCGCCGATGGCTCGACCGTGTTCGAAGCGACGCTGCAACCGGGCGATGTCTATGAGGTGCCACAGACCGAAGTGCCGCCAACCCTGCGCGTCGGCGATGCCGGGGCCGTCTATTTCCAACTCAACGGTGAACACTACGGCCCTGTGGGCACCCGTGGCGCCGTGGTTTCGAACGTGGCGCTTGCCATGGACACGGTCGGCGAAACCTACACCGTGGCCGATCTTGAGGATGACCGCGATCTCGCGCGCGTCGTCGCCGAGGCAAATACCGGACAGCCACCCGCAGGCAATTGATCGCAGCCCATTGCGGCAATCCCTCCAAGTGGCTAGGTTTCGCAACATACCGACCGTTGCTACAGGATCACTGCCATGTCGCTGAACCATGTGCGCCCGTGGCGCAACATCTACCGCCGCACCTCCCGCCAGATCATGGTCGGCAACGTGCCCGTCGGCGGCGACGCGCCGATCGCCGTGCAGACCATGACCAACACGCTTACCACGGATGTGGCGGCAACCGTGGCGCAGGTGCAGGCCGCCGCCGAAGCGGGCGCCGATATCGTCCGCGTGTCGGTGCCGGATCAGGCGTCGTCACGGGCGCTGCGCGAGATCGTCCGCGAAAGCCCGGTGCCCATCGTGGCCGATATCCATTTCCATTACAAACGTGGCATCGAAGCGGCCGAAGCCGGCGCCGCCTGTCTGCGGATCAACCCCGGCAACATCGGCGAACCCTCGCGCGTGCGCGAGGTGATCAAGGCCGCGCGCGACCACGATTGTTCAATCCGTATCGGTGTAAACGCCGGCAGCCTCGAAAAGCATCTGCTTGAAAAATATGGCGAACCTTGCCCTGATGCGATGGTCGAATCCGGGCTCGAACACATCCGCATCCTGCAAGACAACGACTTCCACGCCTTCAAGATCAGCGTAAAGGCATCCGATGTCTTCATGTCCGCCGCCGCCTATCAGCAACTGGCCGAAGCCACCGACGCGCCGATCCACCTGGGCATAACCGAAGCCGGCGGCCTGGTCTCCGGGACCATAAAATCGGCGATCGGCCTGGGCAACCTGCTGTGGATGGGCATCGGCGACACGATCCGCGTGTCGCTCTCCGCCGACCCGGTCGAAGAGGTCAAGGTCGGTTTCGAAATCCTCAAATCGCTGGGCCTGCGTCACCGTGGCGTCAACATCATCTCATGCCCCTCCTGTGCGCGGCAGGGGTTTGACGTGATCCGGACCGTCGAGGCGCTGGAAAAACGGCTCGAACACATCAAGACGCCGATGTCGCTCAGCATCATTGGCTGCGTCGTCAACGGCCCCGGCGAGGCACTGATGACAGACGTGGGCTTCACCGGTGGCGGCGCCGGCGCCGGCATGGTCTACCTCGCCGGCAAGCAAAGCCACAAACAGACAAACGAAGGCATGATCGATCACATCGTCGAACAGGTCGAACGCAAGGCCGCCGAACTCGAGGCAACGGCCGCGCGAGAAGCCGCCGAATGATCGGCCCGGGCGCGCGAAGGGCGCGCCCGACGTTCTCTGGGGTCTTTTGCGCGCGCTCCTTCATCTTGCCGGATAAACTCCCGCCGGAGGCTCCCACCACCACCACGGGCGGACAGGCCGGCCCGGCGCACCGCGCTCAACGCGCGGCGCGCTTTTCCTCAATGATTTCGGCCATCCGGTCATAGGGAAGGAAACCGCGCACCAATTCGTCCTCGAACACGAAGGTCGGCGTGCCGGTGATCCGCAGGCGTTGGGCCAGCGCCTGGGTTTCGGCGATCTCGCGGCTCACCTCGGGCGCGTCCATCCGAGCCAGGACGGCATCGGCATCCATCCCGATCTCGGATGCGATCCGGCGCAGCGCCACCGAAGTCGGATCACCTTCCAGCGCCATCAGCGTGTCGTGCACCTGCTTGTAAGCGTCCGAACCAGCCAGTTGCCGTGTCGCGATGGCAAACCGCGAGGCCACCGTGGATGCCTCGCCCAGTATCGGAAACTCCTTCATGATCAGCCGGATGTTGCCGTCGGTCTCCAGCAACGCCGCCACCTCGGGATGCGCGCGCCGGCAGAACCCGCAGCGATAGTCCGAGAATTCAACGATCGTGATGTCGCCATCGGGGTTTCCGCCGACCCATGAAAACCCGTCGTCGAACAGCGCCGCCGCGTTGTCGGCCACAAGGTTCACGTCGGCGGCGGCCTGTGCCGCCGCGCGCCGATCCTCCAGCGCTTGCACCGCTTCCAGGATCACTTCCGGGTTCTCCATCAGATAGGCGCGGACCTCGGCGCCAAAGGCGGCCCGCTCGGCGTTTGTCATGGCACCGAGATCCAGCGCCGCCGCCGGCGTTGCGGCCAGTGCCGCGGCGACAAACAGGGATGCGAAACGCTGTTTGGGGGTCATCATTTTCTCCGTTTCTGATTTTGTTCATGGGCAATCTCGACGTCCTGCGCGCGCCGCCATCCGACGCTGCCGCGCGGCAGAAGATCCATCGCGCGCCGGGCCTGCACACTGGCGCTGTCCAGCCGTCCCATCAGCGCGTAGCGCTCTGCCGTAACCACTGCCGCCATGCCCATCTGGCCGGTCTGCGCGTATCCCGAGGCCATGTCGCGCAGCAGGCGCGGATCGCGAAAATCTTCGGCGCGGGCGCGCTCCAGTGTGCTCAGCGCCGCCGCCGGTTGCCCGGTTGCCAGTTGCGCGCGCCCCAGCCCGCCCAGCACAAGGGGGTCGCGCGGCAAGGCCTGCGCGGCGGCCGCATAGGTCGCGCGGGCGGCGGCGAATTGCCGGTTCTCCATCAGGATTTGCCCTTTGAGATCCAGCAGGTAGCCGTCGTTGCCGCGCAACCGCAATGCGGCGTCGATCGCGGCCAGCGCCTTTTTCAGGTTCGACTGGCGGTGCCATGCGATCGCCTCGCGCATCAGCCGGATGTCGGCGTGCCTTTCCTCGGCTGCGCGGCGCAGGGTCCAGGATGGCGCGCGGGTAAAGGCCGAAAGTTTGCCGCGCACCCGCGCCAACCAATACTCGGCCTCGGGATCGGCGCGCGCGTCGTCGCCATAGGCGGCCACGAAGGCTTCGGCGGCGCGGATCCGGTCACGGGTGAGCGGATGCGCGCGCATGTAGGGATCCTGCCGGCTGACCGACAGCGCTTCCTGGCCGCGAAACAGCCGGTGTACCTGCACCAGCCCCGACAGGCTGACACCGGCGCTGCGCATGAAGCGCGCCGCGCTCTGGTCGGCCGCGGCCTCTTCGGCGCGGGTATGGGCGAGAAATCCGCGCAGCGCGGATGTGGAACTGCCCAGCGCGATGCCGCTGGCCGCCGCGCCGCCGCTGCCCGCCGCTGCCGCCGCGGCAGCCAGCGCCAGGCCCAGCCCCGCCGCGGTGCGCGCGTTGCGCATGTTGCCCATGCGCCGCGCGATGTGGCCATTGGCGATATGGGCGGCCTCATGGGCAATCACGGCCTGCAACATCGCCGCTGATTGCACCTTCAGGATCAGGCCGCGGTTCAGGAAAATCGTGTTCTGATCCACCACGAAGGCATTCAACGCGCTGTCGTCGACCACCAGCACCCGCAGGCGCGCCGGGCTCAGACCGGCGGCGCGCAGGATCGGCGCGGCCAGAATGCCCAGCCCGCGTTCGATATCGGCATCGCGCAACAGCGTCACCGCCGCGGCGGGCAGGGCGGCGATGATCAGCAAGACGCTGAGGATTGACGCGGGCAACAGGCCCCGGCGATAAGACATGACGCGACCATGAGAGAGCCAGATGCGAAGATCAACCCGCGCCAATGTCGATCCCTTCATTGTGATGGACGTGATGGAATCCGCCCGCCGGGCCGAGGCGGCGGGCCGCAGCGTGATCCACATGGAGGTTGGCCAGCCCGGCACCGGCGCGCCGCGGGCCGCGCTGGACAGCCTTGCGCGCCAGATGCGCGAGGGGCCGATGGGATACACCGTTGCCCTGGGCCTGCCCGAACTGCGCGCGCGGATCGCCCGGCTTTATGGTGCGTGGTACGATGTTGATCTGAATCCCGAACGCGTGGTGATCACGCCCGGATCGTCGGGCGGTTTCATTCTGGCCTTCACCGCACTCTTTGACAGCGGCGACCGCGTCGGGATCGGCGCGCCGGGCTATCCGTCCTATCGCCAGATCCTGCGCGCGCTGGGCCTTGTGCCGGTCGATATCGAAACGGCGCCCGAGAATCGCCTGCAACCGGTGGCGGCAGATCTGGCAGGCCGGGATCTTGCCGGGGTCATGGTGGCATCGCCCGCCAATCCCACCGGCACCATGCTGGGCCGCGACGCGCTGGGCGATCTGATCGCCGCGACAGCGGCGCAGGGCGCGGCCTTCCTCAGCGACGAGATCTATCACGGCATCGAATACGAGGCCCGCGCGGTCAGCGCGCTGGAACTGACCGACGATTGCTATGTGATCAATTCGTTTTCCAAGTATTTCAGCATGACGGGCTGGCGGGTGGGCTGGATGGTCGTGCCCGAAGACCATGTGCGCACCCTTGAACGGATCGCCCAGAACATGTTCATCTGTGCCCCGCACGCCAGCCAGGTCGCCGCGCTGGCGGCGATGGATTGCGACGATGAACTGCGCGGCAACCTGGCAGTCTACGCGCGCAACCGGGCGCTGATGCTCGAGGGGCTGCCCGCTGCCGGGTTTGACCGGATCGCACCGCCCGACGGCGCCTTCTATGTCTATGCGGATGTGTCGCATCTGACAGATGACAGCCGCGCCTTTGCCGCCGAAATCCTGGAGTCGGCTGGTGTGGCGGTCACGCCCGGGCTCGATTTCGACCCCCGGCGCGGGGCCACGACGCTGCGGTTCTCGTATGCCCGGTCCACCGCCGACATTGCCGAAGGTCTGGAGCGGCTGAAAAGGTTCATGGCTGGGCGCGCGCAGTTTTCAAACCCGGCGCGCTGATATAGCCTGCCGGTCAGGCGGCCTGGCGATGCGGGCGCGCCGCAGCGATTGGGGGCATGGGGCAATGCGGATGCGGATCGTGGCGCTGGCGGTTTGGCTGATGCTGGGCGTGGCCGGCGCGCAGGCCCAGGATTTCAGCGCGCTGGCGCGAATCGATCCCGAGACCAGCCGTGCCGAGGATCTGGGCCGCGATGGTGTCGCGCTGACGCTCGGGCTGAGCCAGGGCGTGCCCTATCGTCTGTTCACCCTGAACGACCCACCGCGCCTGGTGGTCGATTTCCGCGAGGTCGATTGGACGGGGCTGAGCGTGGATGCCTTCCATCGCACCGATCGCCTGGTGGTGGTGCGGTTTGGCACCTATCTGCCCGGCTGGTCGCGCCTGGTGGCCCAACTGGCCCAGCCGATGCGCGTGACCGAAGCGGAAATGCGCGTTGGTGCCGATGCGGGGCCGGCGAGGCTGCGGCTGGCGCTTGCGCCCATCGACGCCGAAAGCTTTGCCGCCACGGCAGGCGCCCCGCGCGATCCGAACTGGGATCTGCCGCCGCGTGCGCAGGTTCAGGCGCCGGTTGTCCGTGATCCGCAGGCGGCGCTGGTTGTGGTGCTGGATCCGGGCCACGGCGGCATCGATCCGGGGGCCCAGCAGGGCGGTGTCGATGAAAAGGATCTGATGCTGACCTTCGCGCGCGAATTGCGCGAGGAACTGCTGCGCAGCGGCGATTATGTGGTGGTTCTGACCCGCGAGGACGACCGTTTCGTTTCGCTCGAGCGGCGCATCGCACTGGCGCACGAGGCCGGTGCCGATGTGTTCCTTTCGCTGCACGCCGACAGCCTTGCCGAGGGCCAGGCCCACGGCGCGACCGTGCACCTGCTGTCCGAACGCGCGTCGGACGTGGCCAGCGAGAAGCTGGCCGAACGCCACGCCCGCGACGATCTTCTGTCGGGCGTGGATCTGACCGACGCCGACGACGCGATCACCGGCGTGCTTCTGGATCTGGCCCGTCAGGAAACCCGCCCACGCACCCGCGCGCTGGCCCGCGCGCTGGTCGATGGCATGGCCCAGACCGGCGGCCCGATGAACCGCCGGCCGATCCGTGCCGCAGCGTTTTCGGTGCTCAAGGCGGCCGATATCCCATCGGTCCTGATCGAAATCGGCTTCATGTCGTCGCCGCGCGATTTCCGCAACCTGCGCGACGCGCAATGGCGGCGCGGCATGGCCGCGGGTATTCGTGCGGGATTGCAGAACTGGCAACGCGATGACGCCGCGTTGCGCCCGCTGGTGCGTCAATAAGGCCGGAATTCGCCGATCGCGCGCGGGCATGTGTTTTGACGCTGGCGCGTGCCCCGCCTATGATAGGGGCCACATGTTCAGAAGGTGCCGCGCTCTTGATCCGATTCATCCTGTCCTTTTTCGGTTCGATCTTCACGCTGATCACCATGGGCCTTGCCATGGTCGCCATATCGGTCGGCGCGATCTTCTACGTCTATGGCCGCGACCTGCCCAGCCACGAATCGCTGGCCCAGTACAAGCCGCCGACAATCAGCCGGATCTATTCGGGCGAAGGCCGAATGATCGACGAATTCGCCCGTGAACGCCGGCTGTTCGCTCCGGCCGAAGAAATCCCCGATCTGGTGAAGCAGGCGTTCATCTCGGCCGAGGACAAGAACTTCTATCAGCACTCGGGCTATGACCTGCGCGGCATCGGCGCGGCGGCCGTCGATGCGGTGCGCTCGCGTGGCGAGGATCTGCGCGGCGCCTCGACGATCACCCAACAGGTCATGAAGAACTTCCTGCTGTCCGGCGACCGGCAGGCCGAACGCAAGATCAAGGAGATCATCCTGGCCTCGCGGCTGGAAGAGACGCTGGACAAGGAAAAGATACTCGAACTCTACATGAATGAGATATTTCTGGGCCAGAACTCCTATGGGGTGGCCGCCGCAGCGCAGACCTATTTCAACAAGACGCTGGATCAGCTGGCCCCGCACGAAGCCGCCTTCCTTGCGTCGCTGCCCAAAGCGCCCAGCGATTATCACCCGGTGCGCCGCAAGGATCGTCTGCTGGCGCGGCGGAATTTCGTTCTCAAGGAGATGTACGAAAACGGCTACCTGACCCGCGCGGCCTACGATACGGAAGTGACGCTGCCGCTGCGGTCGGTGCAGAATGGCGATTTCGAAAGCTTCCGCACCGCGCTGCCGCCGCGCGACTACTTCACCGATGAAATCCGCCGCCAGCTGAGCGAGGATTTCGGCGAAGGCGAATTCTTCACCGGCGGCTTCACCGTGCGCGCGACCATAGATGCGGAAATGCAGCGCGAGGCCGCCCGGGCGCTGCGCACCGCGCTCGAGAAATACGACCGGCAGCGCGGTGAGTGGCGCGGCACCGGCAAACGCATCGATCCGGCCCTGCTGGCCTCCGAGGATGACTGGCGCGCGGCGCTTGCCGAGGTCGACGTGCCGCGCGACATCGTGCTTGAGCATCCCTGGCACCCCGCCGTGGTGCTCGAGGTCGGCGACCGCAGCCTGCGGGTCGGCATCGAGAACACGCCCCACACGGCCGATGCCCCGGCCTCGGTGCCGCGCAGCGACATAAACTGGATGCGCGGCAGCTTCCGCGACAATTTCCAACCCGGCGATGTGGTGCACGTGCGCAAGATCACCGCCGACGACAGCGGCGATTTCCTGCGCTGGTCGCTGCGCCAGGTACCCGAGGTTCAGGGCGGTTTCATGGCGATGGACGTGAACACGGGGCGGGTGATCGCGATGCAGGGCGGGTTCTCCTACCAGCACTCGGTGTTCAACCGCGCCACCCAGGCCCAGCGTCAGCCGGGCTCCAGCTTCAAGCCCTTCGTCTACGCAGCCGCGCTCGACAGTGGCTACAGCCCGGCCACCATCGTGATCGACGCCCCGATCGAAATCGACACTCCCCAGGGCCTCTGGCGGCCGCGCAACGCCTCGAACAAGTATTACGGCCCGACACCGCTGCGCACCGGGATCGAACGCAGCCGCAACCTGATGACGATCCGCCTCGCGCAGGAGGTCGGCATGGAGGTCGTGGCTGATTATGCCGAACGGTTCGGCGTCTACAAAGACATGGGCCCTTACCTCGCCAATTCGCTCGGCTCAGAGGAAACGACGCTTTACCAGATGGTCGCGGCCTATGCGATGTTCGCCAATGGCGGCGAAAGGGTGCGGCCCACACTTGTGGACCGGATCCAGGACCGCTTCGGCAACACCATCTACCGCCACGATCAACGCACCTGCATGGATTGCCGTCTCGCCAGCCTCGCGCCCGACGTGCTGCCCGCCATCGTCAGCAACCGTGAAAGGGTGATGGATGCGATCACCGCCTATCAGCTCACCTCGATGATGCGCGGCGTCGTCGACCGCGGCACCGCCAGCGGTTCGGTCAATCTGCCGGTTCCCGCGGCCGGCAAGACCGGCACAACCAACGACGCCAAGGATGTGTGGTTCGTGGGCTTCACCAGCAACATCGTCGCCGGCTGCTATATCGGCTACGATCAGCCGCGCCCGCTGGGTCGCGGCGCATCGGGCGGCGGCATGTGCGGCCCGGTGTTTCAATCCTTCATGACAGAAGCCACCCGCAAGTACGGCGGCGGCCCCTTCGAAGTCCCCGAAGGCGGCGTGTTCATCAAGATCGACCGCTACACAGGGGCGCGCCTGTCCGACGCCGCCTCCGGGGCAAATGTCGTGGCCGAATACTTCCGCGCCGGAGAAGAGCCGATCTTCGGCCTCGCCTACGACGGCGGTTTCGCCATGGGCTCTAACCTGCCGCTGATCGAGGAAGCCGCCGCCGCCGGCGGCCGACAGGTCACCACCTCCACCGGCTCCACCGCCGTGGTTGGGCCAAAACCCTCCTTCGGCACGCTCAGTTCCGGCGGGCTCTACTGAACCGGGCCAGACCGGCTGCTTCCTTTTGCCGTAAATATCCCGGGGTCCGGGGCAGCGCCCCGGTCCGCCGCCGCATGCCCTTGCAACGGTCCGGGCAGCGCGCCTGCGTCTTGCTCCTGTCCCGGCGCTGCGGTATCACGCCAGACGACCCAGGTTAGGATCCCAAATGCGCGCAGATGCCCAGAACACAGTGGCCGAAATCGAAAAATCGCTCGAGCTTCTGGCCCAGCGTCTCGATTGGGAGACCGCGCCCCACCGGCTCGAGGAATTCAACGCGCGCGTCGAGGATCCCAATCTCTGGGACGATCCGGCCGCCGCGCAAAAACTGATGCGCGACCGCCAGATGCTGGTCGATGCGATCGACACATACCAAGGCATCCGGCAGGATCTGGCCGACAACCTGGAACTGATCGAACTGGGCGAGATGGAAGACGACGCCGAGGTTGTGGCCGATGCCGAAGCCGCGCTCAAGGCGTTGGCGCTGCGTGCCGCCGAAAAGGAGCTCGAGGCGCTGCTGGACGGGGAGGCCGACGGCAACGACACCTTTCTCGAAGTCAACGCCGGCGCCGGCGGCACCGAATCGTGCGACTGGGCGTCGATGCTGGCCCGCATGTACGTCCGCTGGGCCGAAAAGAAAGGTTACAAGGTCGAGCTTCAGTCGATGTCCGATGGCGATGAGGCCGGGATCAAATCCGCCACCTACAAGATCAGCGGCACCAATGCCTATGGCTGGCTGAAATCCGAATCCGGCGTGCACCGTCTGGTGCGGATCAGCCCGTTCGATTCGGCGGCCAAGCGGCACACCTCGTTCAGTTCGGTGTGGGTCTATCCTGTCGTCGACGACAACATCGAGATCGAGGTCAACCCCGCCGACATCCGCATCGACACCTATCGTTCTTCGGGTGCGGGCGGCCAGCACGTCAACACCACCGATTCGGCGGTGCGGATCACCCACAACCCCACCGGGATCGTGGTGACAAGTTCTGAAAAGTCCCAGCATCAGAACCGTGACATCGCCATGAAGGCGCTGAAATCGCGGCTGTACCAGATGGAGCTGGACCGTCGCAACGCGGCGATCACCGAAGCGCATGAAAACAAGGGCGACGCCGGGTGGGGCAACCAGATCCGCTCGTACGTCCTGCAACCCTACCAGATGGTCAAGGATCTGCGGACGAACCACGAAACATCCGACACCAAGGGCGTTCTCGATGGCGATCTGGATGCTTTCATGGCCGCGACGCTGGCCTTGAACGTCTCCGGCAAAAGCCGGTCGGAAGCACAGCAGACCGGCTGACGCGCCCGCCCGCGGCACGCCCGGCGCGTGCCCCGCGGCGCGCAGGCTGCCGGGGCCTGCCGCGGGCGCCGGGCGCCCGGCGCGCCGCCTCCCTCCTTGCATCTTTGCGATTTGCCGATTGCGCCGCCCGCCTGCGGCTTTAATCTGGCATCGAACCGAACAATCTGGATGCCTCCATGTCAATTACCCGCCGATCCGCCTGCGATCTTGTCGATGACCTTTCCGCCGGCCGGCTCAGCGCCCGCGATCTGATGGCCGCCACGCTCGACCGCATCGCCGAGGTCAACCCCGAGGTCAACGCCATCGTCGCGCTGCGCGATGCCGATGCGCTGATGGCCGAGGCCGAAGCGCTCGACCGGGCCGGCCCGCGGGGGCCGCTGCACGGTCTGCCCATCGCGGTGAAGGATCTGGCCAACGTGCGGGGCATCGTCACCTCGCAGGGCTCGCCCATCCATCGCGATACCGTGGCCGCCGAGGACGATCTGATCGTGGCGCGGATGCGCAACGCCGGGGCGATCCTGATCGGCAAGACCAATGTGCCTGAATTCGGTCTTGGGTCGCACACGTTCAACCCGGTTTACGGCCATACCTCCAATCCCTACGACCGTTCGCGCACCTGCGGCGGTTCGTCGGGCGGGGCGGCGGTGGCGCTGGCCACGGGGATGACGGCGCTGGCCGACGGATCTGACATGATGGGATCGTTGCGCAACCCGGCCACCTGGAACAACGTCTACGGCTTTCGCCCGACCTGGGGCCGGGTTGACGGCGGCGGCCCCGGCGACCGCTACCTGCACCGGCTTTCGACACTGGGTCCGATGGGGCGCAGCCCCGAGGACATCGCGCTGTTTCTCGATGTTCTCGCCCGTGGCGCACCGTTCCGCGACGAACCCGGATCGCTGCCGCCGGTTTCGCCCATTGCCGCGGCGGATCTGCGCGGCAAGCGCATCGGCTGGCTGGGCACCTGGGGCGATGCCATGCCGTTCGAGCCTGGCATCATCGCGCGCTGCCGCGCGACGCTGGACTGCCTTGCCGATCTGGGCGCCAGCGTCACAGAAGTGGACCCGCCCTTCGATGCCGAGGCGATCTTCCAGAGCTGGTGCACCCTGCGATCGTGGCAGATCGGTGCCTCGCTGAAGCACGACAGCGACCACCGCGACATGATGAAGGACAGCGCGCAGTGGGAACTGGCGCGCGGCGAGGCGCTCAGCGCCTTCGAAGTGCACGACGCATCCGTGGTCCGGTCCGACTGGCTGCGCTGCGCCGAGGCGCTGTTCGAAAAGTTCGACGCGCTGGTGCTGCCAGGCGCGCAGATCTGGCCGTTTCCGGTTGATATCGATTATCCCCGGTCGATCAACGATCAGCCGATGGACACCTACCACCGCTGGATGCATGTGATGGTTCCGGTCAGCCTGATCGGCCTGCCGGCGCTGGCGATGCCTTCCGGCTTTGGCGAAAACGGCCTGCCGATGGGCGTGCAGATTTTCGGCCGCATGGGCGCGGACGCAGATATACTGGCCATTGGCGCCGCCTATCACGCGGCGACACAATGGCCGCAGAACCGCCCTGCCATGGCCTGAACCGGGCCGCGCACGGCGGACAGGCAGGATGAGGAGGAAACTGCCATGATCAAGGAACCCGAATTCGGCGTGCCCAGCCTGGGCACGGTTGACGCCAAGGTGCTGCGTGCGGCACTGGCGCGCGGCTGGCAGGACATGCGCCGCGCGCCGCTGTTCGGACTGGTCTTTGCCGGGTTCTATGTGCTGGGCGGCTGGGCGATGGCCTGGCTGACGGCGGCCACCGGCACAACCTTCTGGCTGGTGCTGGCGGCCATCGGTTTTCCCTTGATCGGGCCTTTCGCGGCGGTCGGGCTGTACGAGGTGTCGCGCCGTCTGGAAACCGGCACTCCGCTTGTCTGGAGCGAGGTTCTGGGCGTGATCTTTCGCCAGGGACGGCGGCAATTGCCGTCGATCTGCGCGGTGATCATCGTGGTGTTCCTGTTTTGGTTCTTTTTGGGCCACATGATCTTTGCCTTGTTCCTTGGGCTTAGCACAATGACCAATATTTCAACGTCTTACGAGGTTTTCCTCACTTCAAATGGCATGTCGATGCTGGCCGTCGGCACGGTGGTGGGCGCAGCCTTCGCGCTGGTGCTCTACATGATTACGGTGCTGGCACTGCCGTTGCTTCTGGACCGCGAGATTGATTTCGTCACCGCGATGATCACCAGTTGGCAGTATGTCGCGGCCCATCCCGTGCCGATGCTGGGGTGGGCGGCCTTCATCGCGGTGGTCAGCTTTGCGGCGCTGATCCCGTGGTTTCTGGGGCTGCTGGTGGTGCTGCCGCTTCTGGGCCACGCCACCTGGCATCTGTATCGCCTGCTAGAGGATGCGGGCGCGCAGAGCTAGAGCCGGGTCAGGCTTCCTCGCGCCCGGCGGCCACCAGCCTTGCGCGCAGGGCAGGGGCCAGCGGGTGCGCCTTTTCCAGAGCGAAGACATAGGCGTGCGTCAGAAAAAAGCACGACTGGTCAAGGCTGTTGGCTGTGTCGGCGGCCTCGGCATAGAGCGTGACCAGACCGGCCCGATCATCGCGCGCGTGCGCCGCGCGCAGCCGATCGTCAAGCCCGGCGATCATTCGGCCGCCTGTGGGGCCGCGCGTCCGCGCGCCACCTGTTCGGCCACCCAGTCGTGGAACAGATGCGTCGGCCCGTCCATCGCCGGCGAAAACCGCCCGCCGTCGAACTGTGTGGCATGGCGGCCGCGCTGCATCCCTTCGACAACGAAGATGTCTTCTTCGAAGACGGTTTTCCACTGCTGGCTGTTGCGTGCGCGCAAGCCTTCGCTGGTGCCGGCCACGGGATAGTACAGATGCACATGTTCGCGGGTGCGTTCGGGACCGTCCGGCAGCAGCACGATGGCAAAGGCATGATCGCGGTGGACCCCCAGCAGTACGTTGGGAAACGCCGAGATATACTCGGCCGCCGTGTCCCACCTGGCGCTGAGCGCGGCAAAGTCGGGGAAGGTATCGCCGTTCTCATCGGTGATCTGGCGATAGACCAGAGTGCCCTGGCCCGAAAAAGCGCCCGGTTCTTCGATGTGATAATGATCCTCCAGCCGCGAATAGCTGTTCAGGCCCGGATGCACCCAGGGCAAATGGTAGCTTTCGCAGTAATTCTCGACCGCCAGCTTCCAGTTGCAGGCCACGTCCAGAACGAATGCGCTGCCGGCGCCACCGTGAAACAGCGGCTGTTCGAATTCGGCCCAACGCGCGATCATTTTGGCCATGGCCACATCGAAGGGCGGCGCCGCGCCGTCGACATTGATCCAGACCACATCACGCCAGACGTGGCTGCGCACTTCGATCAGGCCCAGAAGGGCGCGATCAATTCCCTCGTGGGTGTTGCGGCCAGGGCCGCCCACATGCGGGGTGCTGACAAGACGCCCTTCGGTGGAATAGCACCAGCTGTGATAGGGGCAGCGGATCGCGCCTTCGATCTTGCGCGGTTCCTCGACCAGGATCATGCCGCGATGCCGGCAGATGTTCTGGAACACCCGCACCTGGCCGGCGCGGTCGCGCACCAGTAGCAGCGGCATTCCGACAAAGCTGATCGGGACGGCATCGCCCGGTTCGGGAACATCCGCCGCCACCGCCAGCCCGGACCAGTTGGCGAAAAGCACCGCGTTCTTTTCCTCGTCGAACACGGCCGGATCAATGTAGTGGGCGTTGGGCAGGCCGTTCGCTTCGGATATCGGGCGTCGGACTGCGGCGATATCGGTGACCGGGTGGGGCATGGCGTGGACTCCTTGGTGGCAGCCACAGCTATGCACACCCCACCCCCGGGCACATTTCCAAGACCGACCGGAATTGCCCGTGCGCGACACGCGGTTACTGAAACGGTTGGGAAACCCGCAGCAATTCGCGGTAGGCCGGGCTCAGCGCGTCTTCCGTCATGATCGAAGGCCCCCGCGCGGTGCGCAGGATTTCCGACCGGTCCGGGCCAAGGTGTTCAAAGATCATGCGCACCGCGCGGGGGCTGGCGTCGCTTTCGCGCAATGTCCGCGCCACATAGCCGATCCAGAGCCGCGTGCTGAGCGATGGCACCCGTGTCAGGAAGCTGAACGATGACGTGTTGCCGCTCCGCCGCGAAGCCAGAAATGCCACCCCGTCGTCCTGCTGCATCACGAAACCGCGGTATTCGCGATCGGCCGCGTTGACCGACTGACCATTGTTGCGCACCGCTTCCTTGCTTTCGAAACCGCGCACCATCGTCAGGCCGTCGCGTTCGAAGATCAGGGCCAGCGCCACAAGAAACCGCGCCGGATGGGTGAACGACTGGCGCAGGAACCTGTATATGCCCCGCGGAAAGATCTCGGGCGGGATCGCACCCAGATTCTTGCCGATATGGTCCTGCAGATAGGCCGAGTTCAGAACGCCGCCGGCTTTCGGGATCTGGTCGGCCGGCGAAAGAAGGATGCGCGCGTCGACATCGAAAAAGGCGCAGATCCGGGCCAGAACGTCCGGACGCGGAAAGCTTTCGCCGGCGAGATAGCGGTTGAACTGGGTGCGGTTGATGCCCAGTTGACGCGAAACCTCGGACACCGACGGATAGAGCGCCGTCAACATCCGCAGGTTCTGTCCGAACATGCTGCGCAGTTGGGCGGGGGATCGGCAATTCTCAGGCATCGCTCTGTCCTGATCTGGGCACCGGGGCGGACGGCGGTCGGGTTGCGGTGATCGTCGCCTATGGCAACAGAAACCACTGTAACAATTGACGCAATAAAGCGTCAGTTCTGATGCCAATTAGCCTCGATATGATACCCAAGCTGCTACAAAAAACAAGCTTGTGACGCAGGGTTTGCAATATCGTAAAATTTCCTTTTCAATCACACTGAAGGCAGAAAGGTGGGATTTCAGATGCTTGGCGTGGTTCTTTGGACCGACCCTGACAAACATTCGGCGGTGATCTGGTGCGACGATCACGGCGATCTGGCGTTTTATGGCCTGCCCAGCGGTGTTTCCGGCCCGGTGATTCCCCTGCGTCAGGGCGATATGCTTGAGTTCGACGTCGTTGTCGAAAGGGGGCTGCGTTTTGCCCGCCAGCCTTCACTTGTGTCCCAGGCGGTCTATCCCAATCTGGCCGATCAGTTGATCGCGGCCTCACCTTGCCGCGCCGCCAGCCAACCGCGCGCGGCATCTGCTGCGCGGGTTATCGCGTTTCCCGCCGCATCCCGCGCGGCGCAGTCGACCAAGTCGCCGGGTTCGACGCATTGATCCACCGGCAGCGGCGCTGCGCGGTCAATCGCCGCGCAGCAGGGCCGCGACGCCGGTGCGCGCGATTTCCGTCAGGCCCAGAGGGCGCATCAGATCGGCAAAGGCGTCGATCTTGTCCGGGGCGCCGGTGATCTCGAAGACAAAGCTGTTCAGCGTGCTGTCGACGACATTGGCGCGAAAGATATCGGCCAGGCGCAGCGCCTCGACGCGCTTGTCGCCGGTTCCGGCAACCTTCAGCATGGCCAGTTCGCGTTCGACGGAAGCGCCTTCGGTCGTCAGGTCGTGCACCTCGTGCACCGGAACGATGCGGCCCAGCTGCGCCTTGATCTGTTCGATCACCTGCGGGGTTCCGGTGGTGACGATGGTGATCCGGCTCAGATGGCCAGTGTGATCGACTTCGGCGACCGTAAGGCTTTCGATGTTGTAGCCGCGGCCCGAGAACAGCCCGATCACCCGCGCCAGCACGCCGGGTTCGTTTTCCACCAGAACCGCCAGGGTATGGCGCTCCTGAACGTCGGAAAACGTCGGCCGCAGGTTGTAGGCCGAGTGTTTGGAAGCGCCTTTTTTGATTTGCAGGGCAGACATGTTGGTGAAACCTCTGAATTGGGCGCCGGGCGGCACGATGGCGGCCCGGCGGAATTTTCGTGCGGGGTGGCCCCGGCCTAGACCAGGACAGATCCCTTGGCGTCGATCACGCCCTTGGTTTCGGCCTCGCCCAGCAGCATTTCGTTGTGGGCCTTGCCCGATGGGATCATCGGGAAGCAATTTTCGTGCTTTTCCACCAGACAGTCGAAGATCACCGGGCCGTCATAGTTGATCATTTCCATGATCGCGTCGTCCAGATCGGCCGGATCCTTGCACAAAATGCCCTTGGCGCCGAAAGCTTCCGCCAGCTTCACGAAATCGGGCAGCGCCTCGGACCAGCTGTGCGAATAGCGTTCGCCGTGCAACAACTCTTGCCACTGGCGCACCATGCCCAGGCGTTCGTTGTTCAGTATGAACTGTTTCACCGGCAGGCGGTACTGGATCGCGGTGCCCATTTCCTGCATGTTCATAAGCCACGACGCCTCGCCCGCCACATTGATCACCAACGCATCGGGATGCGCCATCTGCACGCCGATGGACGCCGGGAAGCCATAGCCCATGGTGCCCAGACCACCCGATGTCATCCAACGGTTGGGATCCTCGAAATGCAGGTATTGCGCGGCCCACATCTGATGCTGGCCCACTTCGGTGCAGATGTACCGATCATGGTTCTTGGTCAGCGCCTCGAGACGTTCCAGCGCGTGCTGGGGTTTGATCGTGTTCTCGGAAGGCTTGTAGGACAGGCATTTGACCTTGCGCCACTCGTCGATCTGGCGGTGCCACTTTGCCACCGCTTCGGCGTTGGTCTTGCGGCCACGCGATTTCCAGACCTTGAGAAGATCCTCCAGAACATGGCCCACGTCGCCGACGATCGGAATGTCGGTCTTGATCACCTTGTTGATCGAACTGGGGTCGATGTCGATATGCGCCTTTTTCGACCGTGGGCTGAAGGCATCCAGCCGCCCGGTGATCCGGTCGTCGAACCGTGCGCCGATGTTGATCAGCAGGTCGCAGTCGTGCATCGCCAGGTTCGCCTCGTAGAGCCCGTGCATCCCCAGCATCCCCAGCCAGTTCTTGCCCGACGCAGGATAGGCGCCCAGCCCCATCAAAGTGGAGGTGACCGGAAAGCCGGTGGCATCGACCAGTTCGCGCAAAAGCTGGCTGGCCGCCGGGCCCGAATTGATCACCCCGCCGCCGGTGTAGAACACCGGTTTGCGTGCCTTTTCGATGGCCGCGGCCAGTTCGGTGATCTCTTCGATGTCGCCCTTCACCTGCGGCTGGTAATGCGACACCGATGGTTTGGGCGATGTATAGGTCGCGGTGGCGAACTGCACATCCTTGGGAATATCCACCAGAACCGGGCCGGGGCGGCCGTGGGTGGCGACATGGAACGCCTCGTGCAGCACGGCGGGCAACTTCTCGGTTTCCTTGACCAGCCAGTTGTGCTTGGTGCAGGGGCGCGTGATACCGACGGTGTCGGCCTCCTGAAAGGCGTCCGATCCGATCATGAAGGTCGGCACCTGGCCGGTGAGAACGACGATGGGAATGGAATCCATCAAAGCGTCGGTCAGACCTGTCACAGCGTTGGTGGCACCTGGCCCCGAGGTCACCAGAACGACCCCGGGCTTGCCGGTGGCGCGGGCATAGCCTTCGGCGGCGTGAACCGCGCCCTGTTCGTGACGCACCAGGATGTGGCGGATATCGTTTTGCTGAAACACTTCGTCGTAGATCGGCAGAACCGCACCGCCGGGATAGCCGAATACCGTATCCACACCCTGATCCTTCAGGGCCTGAACCACCATTTTCGCGCCGGTCATCTCTCGTTTCATCTCATTGGCTCCAGCTGAGGCATCTTTGTTCCGCACATAAAAAAACCCCCGGTCAGGCGGGGGCGCATGGGTACCGTTATGGTCTGCCGTTACCGGCCCATGCGCGTTCGTCCTACGATTACGACTAGCGGTGTCATGTCGCTTCTCCTTCGTGTGGCGCGACATTATGAGCGCGGGCAAAGGGCGTCAACCTGCAAAAGCCCCTAAAATCTGTCGCGGGGGGCATTTTTTCTTTTCGTTTGTTGCGCAGGCGGCATCCCTGGCGACACAAGCGTTAACTTTTTGAGGCGTGACCTGTCATAAACATGCTTGCAGCAGCTTGCGCAGCCCGGTCTGCGTGAGCGTCACGGGGTTGCCGCCGCAGCTGGGATCGCGCAGCGCCGAGGCCACCACCGCATCGACGTCGATGTCGCGCACGCCCAGTTCGGTCAGCGATCCGGGGATGCCCAGCATGGCGTTCAGACGCGCCACCGCGTCGCAAAAGCCGTCAAAGCCGCCTTCGATGCCCAGATAGGCCGCCGCGCGGGCCAGATCGCCGGCGATGGCGTCACGGTTGAAGTGCAGGACCGGCAGCATCACCACCGCGTTGGTGGTGCCATGATGGGTGCCGTGGCGCGCACCGATGGGATGCGAGAGCGCGTGGATCGCGCCCAGACCCTTCTGAAACGCGGTGGCGCCCATCGACGCCGCCGCCATCATTTGCGCGCGCGCCTCGATATCGCCGCCATCGCGATACGCGCGCGGCAGGAACGCATGCACCAGGCGCATCCCTTCGAGGGCGATGCCCTGCGACATCGGATGATAATGCGGCGAACAGAAGGCTTCGAGGCAGTGGGCAAAGGCATCCATCCCGGTGCCGGCGGTTATCGCGGGTGGCATGCCACATGTCAGTTCGGGGTCGCAGATCACTTGAACCGGCAACATGCGCGGGTGAAAGATGATCTTCTTTTCGTGCGTTTCGTCGTTGGTGATGACGCTGGCGCGCCCGACCTCCGAGCCGGTGCCGGCGGTCGTCGGCACGGCGACAACCGGCGCGATGGCCCCGGCGTCGGCGCGGGTCCACCAATCGTCGATGTCTTCGAAATCCCAGATCGGACGGTTCTGACCGGCCATGAAGGCGGCGGCTTTGCCCAGATCGAGCGCCGAGCCGCCGCCGAAGGCGACCACGCCGTCATGGCCGCCGGCATGAAACATCGCCACGGCCGCGGCCACGTTGCGATCGGTCGGGTTGGGATCGACCTCGCCAAACAGCGCGGCGTCCGGGCAGGCCGCGACCAGCGTTTCGAAGGCGCGGGCGGTGATGTGTAGCGGGGCAAGGCCGCGATCGGTGATCATCAGCGGCCGGCGGATGCCGGCGGCGGCGCAGGCGGTCGCGATTTCGGCGATGCGCCCCGCGCCAAAGCGGATCGTGGTGGGATAGGACCAGTTGGCGGTCAGGGACATGGATCAACCTCGGTTCTGTTTGGAGAGGGCAGGGCGGCGGCGCTGCCCCCGTCGCCGTTTGGCGACTCCCCCGGGATATTTGGGGCGAAAGGAAAGGATCAGACCCGTTCGAAACCGCGCGCGATTTCCCAGTCGGTGACGGCGCGGTCGTATTCCTCCTGTTCCCACTCGGCGGCGCGGGTGTAGTGATCGATGACATCGTCGCCCATGGCATCGCGCAGCATTCGCGAGTTGCGCAGGCATTCGGTGGCTTCGCGCAGGGTGCCGGGCACTTCGGGGGCGGCGTCGTTGTCGTAGACATCGCCGCGCGTGGGCGGCGCGAGCGGCAGGGATTCGGCGATCCCGCGCATCCCGGCGGCCAGCAGCGCGGCCTGGGCCAGGTAGGGGTTGAGATCTGCGCCGCCGATGCGGCATTCGACCCGGATCGCGCGGCCGTGCGCGCCGCAGAGCCGAAACCCCGCAGTCCGGTTGTCGACCGACCAGACGGTGCGGGTGGGGGCGAAGGTGCCCTTGACGAAGCGTTTGTAGCTATTGACGTAAGGGGCAAGAAACCAGGTGTAGTCGCGCGCGTAGGCGATCAGCCCGGCCATGTAGTGCCGCATCACCTGCGACATTCCCAGCGCGTCTTCGGGATCGTGAAAGACCGATGCGCCATTGGCCCAGAGCGATTGGTGCACATGCGCCGAACTGCCGATGCGGTCGCGGGACCATTTGGCAAGGAAGGTCGCGCCGTGGCCCTTCTGCCAGGCGATTTCCTTGACCGCGTGGCGGGCGATGGTGTGGTGATCGGCGCAATCCATTGCCGGGGCATAGCGGATGTTGAGCTCTTCCTGGCCGGCTTCGGCCTCGCCCTTGGTGTTTTCCACAGGGATACCGGCGCCATGAAGCCCGTTGCGCAGTGGGCGCATCATGGATTCTTCCTTGGTGGTCTGGAAGATCGCGTAGTCTTCGTTATAGCCGCTGATCGGGACCATGTTGCGGTAGCCGCTCTTGCGCAGGGTATCGAAGGATTGTTCGAACAGGAAGAATTCGAGTTCGGTCGCCATCATCGCATCCATGCCCAGAGACGACAGCCGTTCGATCTGTCTGCGCAAAACGGTGCGCGGGCTGTGCGGCACCTCGGCGTGGGTGTCGTGATCGAGCACGTCGCAAAGCACCATCGCCGTCGCCTCGAGCCAGGGCAGGTTCCGCAGGGTGTTCAGATCGGGGCGCAAGACGTAGTCGCCATAACCCGCCTCCCAGGAGGTTGCCGCATAGCCCGGCGGTGTGGCCATTTCCAGGTCGGTGGCCAGCAGGTAGTTGCAGCAGTGGGTTTCCGCATGGGCGCTTTCGACAAAATGCGCGGCATGGAAGCGTTTGCCCATCAGCCGGCCCTGCATGTCCACGGCACAGACCAGAACGGTGTCTATGGTGCCATTCGCGACCTGGAATTTCAGGGTGTCGAAGCTGAGGTTGCCGGGCATGGGATGTCCTTCGTGGGTGCGGTCCAGGGTGCGGTGAGGGGCGGGCCCTCCGATGCGCTCCGTTGTGCCCCGGCGCGTGGCGCGGGGCAAGGTCCGGCGGACCGATCAGCCCGCCGGACCCATGCCAGCCCGGACATTGCCGCCACGATTGCCGCGCTCAGAGGCGTTCGGCGGCCTCGAGCTTTTCCAGCGCGGCCATCCACAAGCCTTCGGCGCGTTCCAGCGCCTGCATGACTTCGGCGTATTTGCGTTGCCACACATCCAGTTCGCCGCGCTGGGTGTCTTCGTAAAGCTCGGGATCGGCCAGTTTGCGCGCCAGCTTGTCGCGCATGTCGTTCAGCTTCTCGATGCGCTGTTCGCCCTTGCGCGCTTCCGCCCGCAGCGCCATCAACGTCTCGCGCGACGGGCGGGCCGGTTTCTGCGTCGTCGGTGCCGGGGCCTGCCGGGCCGGCGTATCGCGCGACAACAGCATCTTGCGATAGGTTTCCAGATCGTCGTCATAGGGTTTGACGGTGCCATCCGACACCAGCCACAGCCGGTCGGCGACCAGGCTGAGCAGGTGCATGTCGTGGCTGACAAGGATCACCGCGCCCGAATAATCGGTCAGTGCCTCGACCAGCGCCTCGCGCGATTCGATATCCAGATGGTTCGTGGGTTCGTCCAGGATCAGCAGGTGCGGCGCATCCAGCGTGGCCAGCAACAACGACAGCCGTGCCTTTTGCCCGCCCGACAGCTGCCCCACAAGGGTATCGGCCTGCGCCGCCGTCAACCCGAACCCCGCCAGCCGCGCCCGCAGCCGGGCCGGCGTTTCGCCGGGGCGCAGGCGGCGCAGATGATCCAGGGGTGTTTCGTCCACGTCGAGCTCATCGACCTGATGCTGGGCGAAATACCCGATCCGCAACTTGTTGGCCCGCACCATCTTGCCGTCCTGCCGCTGCAGCCTGTCCGACAGCAACTTCGACAGGGTCGATTTGCCCTGGCCATTGCGCCCCAGCAGGGCGATGCGGTCGTCCTGGTCGATCCGCAGGTTCAGGCGGCTGAGAACGGTCGTCTCGCCATATCCGACCTTGCCGCCTTCCATGGTGATGATCGGCGGGCTCAGCTCTTCGGGTTCGGGAAACGAAAACGCCCGCAAAGCGGCCTCCTGCGGCGAGGAAACCGGCTGCATCCGCGCCAGCGCCTTCAGACGAGACTGGGCCTGGCGCGCCTTGTCCGCCTTGTATCGGAACCGGTCCACATAGGATTGCAGATGCGCGCGCCGCGCTTCCTGCTTCTTGGCCATCGCGTCGGCCTGGGCCAGTTTCTCGGCGCGCTGGCGGGCAAACTGGTCATAAGGCCCCTGGTAGAACGTCAGCTTGCGATCCTCGAGATGCAGGATTGCGCCGACCGCCCGGTTCAGCAACCCTCGGTCGTGGCTGATGATCAGCACCGTATGCGGATAGCGCGCAAGATAGCTCTCCAGCCAGACTGCGCCCTCGAGGTCCAGATAGTTCGTCGGCTCGTCCAGCAAAAGCAGATCGGGCTGCGCGAAAAGCACCGCGGCCAGCGCGACCCGCATCCCCCAGCCGCCCGAAAACTCGGCGCAGGTCTTCTGGTGCGCCGCGTCGTCAAACCCCAGGCCCTTCAGGATCGAAGCGGCCCGCGCCTCCGCCGACCACGCGTCGATATCGCTCAGACGGGTCTGGATTTCCGCAATCCGCGCGCCGTCTGTCGCAACGCCGGCTTCCGCCAACAGCGACGCCCGCTCGGTATCGGCGGCCAGAACCGTGTCCAGCAACGTGTCGTCGCTGGCCGGAACCTCCTGCGCCACACCGCCGATCCGCGCCCGGCTGGGCAGCGAAACAGATCCGCCCTCCAGAACCAGTTCGCCGCGGATCAGCTTGAACAACGTGGTCTTGCCGGTGCCGTTGCGCCCGACCAGCCCCACCTTGTGACCGTCGGGAATGCTGGCGCTCGCGCCCTCGAACAGAGGGCGGCCCGCGACCGAATAGGTTATATCGTCTATCCTCAGCATGTCGGCGGTGTGACCGCAACCGCGCCCGCTGTCAATCGCACGCCCCTTCATTGTTCACCAAATACTCCGGGGGAGCGGCCCGTTCGGGCCGCGGGGGCAGCGCCCCCCCGCGCGGCTGCCGCCGGGGCGGGCCATTGCCTCTTTTCATGCGCTCCGGCGCGTGTTACGCGGCGCGCAATCACCCGCATGGGGCCGCGACCGGCCCCCCAAAAAGGAGAGCCCGCATGGCACTGGAACGCACATTCTCGATCATCAAGCCCGATGCAACCCGCCGCAACCTGACCGGCAAGATCAACGCCAAGTTCGAAGAGGCGGGTCTGCGCATCATCGCCCAGAAACGCATCCAGATGACCAAGGCACAGGCCGGCACCTTCTATGCCGTGCACGCCGAACGTCCCTTCTATGACGAACTGTGCACCTTCATGTCGTCCGCGCCGGTTGTCGTGCAGGTGCTCGAAGGCGAAGGCGCGATCGCGAAAAACCGCGAAATCATGGGCGCGACCAACCCCGCGGACGCGGCACCCGGCACGATCCGTGCGGAATTCGCCGAAAGCGTCGGCGAAAACTCGGTCCACGGTTCGGACGCTCCGGAAACCGCCGCCGAAGAGATCGCCTATTTCTTCGCGGGTCTCGAACTGGTCGGCTGACGCCGCCTTCGGCGCGCATCGGTCCGCGCCGCGCACCATCGCGCCGTCCGTGAACTTCGGGCGGCGTTTTCGCTCAGGGCCGGAGGATGGCGAATGAAAAACTGGAAAACCCTCGCGGAAACCGAAGTCTTCGCCGCCCCGCCCTATGTGCGCGTCGTGCGCCAGCAGGTCGCCTTGCCCGATGGCGCGGTGATCGACGATTTCTACCAGGTCCGGTTGCGCACCTATGCCATCGTGGTGCCTGTCACGCCTGAAGGCGGCGTGGTGATGATCGAGCAATACAAGCACGGGCCCGGGCGCGTCGGCCTCAGCTTTCCGGCCGGCTTTGTCGAACCGGGCGAGGATCCGGCCAATGCGGCGCCGCGCGAACTGCTTGAGGAAACCGGATACGGCGCGGGCACGCTGATCCGTCTGGGCCGGCATGTCGACAATGGCAACCAGCGCGGCTGCGAGGGCCATCAGTTCCTGGCGACGGGCTGCAACTGGCAACAGCCTGCGGCATCGGGCGATCTGGAACAGATGAACACGCGGGTACTGACGGTGCCCGAAGTCGACAGGGCGCTGGCCGACGGGCTGTTCGGCGTCTCGCATGATGTGGCGGCCTGGGGGCTGGCGCGCATCCTGCATCCCAAGGCCTTTGGCGGACCGGTCAGACCGGTCCCGCCCGGTCCGGTCCCGCGCGCAAACCTGAAACCCGCCCGGCGCCATTCGCGGTGCCGCTTGCGCCTTGCGGGCTATGCCCGGCGGCTGGACAGGGGGCGCACGCCGATCGCGTCCAGTTCCGCTTCGATCGCGCTCAGCGGGGCCGACGTGCGCGCCGCCTTGATCGCATCGAAACGGGCGCGCAACGCGATCTTCTCCTCGCCCTTGCAATCGTTCCACGGGCGGCCCTGCAAGGCCATGACCAGTACATAGTAGCTGATGAAATGCGGGCGGGTTCCGCAATCCAGTACCCGCGCATAGGCTTCATCGGCGCCGATCTCGCGCAGCGCGCCGGCGCTGGTGATCCCGGCACGCGTCAGCGTTGCGGCAAAGGCCGGCCCGATGTTGCGCATGCTTGTCAGATCGTCGGACATGGGCGCAACCCTATGGCGTCACCGCACCGCGCGCAACAGCCGCGCAACGGCCACGCGGAAGCGCGGCTTGCCTCGGGCGTGGCCTTGGGCGTAATCTGCGGCGTGGCATACCGGGGGGCACCATGTTTCGGCAGATCTTCTACAAACGGCGAAAATTCTACGACGACGATTTCGACTGGGACAACTACACCCGCGATTCCTATCACCGCCGTCTCAAGGGCGATGTCGAGAGGCACTACCGCGCGGTTTCGCGGGCAGGCGATCTGAATTTCGATGCCGCGACCGGGGCGGTCGTTTCCAATGGCGCGGCGATCCATCCCAACCAGGGGCTGATCCTGGAAGCGATCGGTCAGCTGCGCCCGGAATCGGTGCACGAAGTCGGATGCGGCGGCGGCGATCACCTGGCCAGCGGCATGGCGCTGTTCGGGCAGGTGAATTTCACCGGGGGTGACCGTGGCCGCGATCAACTGGCGCTGGCCGTGCAGCGGCATCCGCAACTGGCCGGGCGCGTGGCGCTTCAGGATGTGACAATGCCATTCTCGCACCGCTGGCCTGCGGCCGACCTTGTCTATACCCAGGCCGTGATCATGCACATCCACACCGCCGTCAGCCATTTTGTCGCCCTGACAAACATGGTGCGAATGGCGCGCAAACAGGTGTTGCTGGTGGAAAACCCACAGTGCCACAATCTGGTGCGCGATGTGACCGGTCTGGCCTATGGCGGCCATTTCGACTGGTCCGATCTCTATATGTACCGGTTCGAAGGCACCGCAGGCGCGCGGGCGATGCTGTTGTCGAAGACACCTCTGGATTATCCCGCCCTGCGCGACGACACCGAGTTGCGCCGCGACATCAAGCCGTCGCCGCGCCGTCTCAGCCGCGCCGACGACGACAGCGCGCGCGCCCTTTTCGGATTTGACCGCGCCTGAAACCGCTTGCCCGCCGGAGAGGACCGAAATGAACGTCAATGCCGATTTCTCGCAGCGCGCGGTGGTCCACGCCGCCGACATTCCCTGGGTCGCGTCGCCGATGGCTGGCGTCGACAGGCGGATGCTGGACCGGATCGGCGATGAGGTCGCGCGTGCCACGTCGATCGTGCGCTACGCGCCCGGCAGCGCCTTTTCCCCGCATGTGCACACCGGTGGCGAAGAATTCCTTGTGCTCGACGGCGTGTTTCAGGACGAGCACGGCGATTTCCCCGTCGGCACTTATGTGCGCAATCCGCCCACCTCGTCGCACCGGCCTTCATCGGCCGAGGGCGCGACCATCCTGGTGAAGCTGTGGCAATTCGATCCCGAAGATCGCACCGCCGTCACCGTTTCCACCCACGACACGACCGCAACACCCGATCCCGCGCGCGCCGGCGTTGCGGTGGTGCCGCTGTATCGCGATACCCGCGAGGATGTGCGCATCGAACACTGGTCGCCCGGTGCGCGGATTGATCTGGAGGGGCATGGCGGTGCCGAGATCCTCGTGCTGGGCGGCGGCTTTCGCGAAAACGGGGAAACCTTCGCGGAAATGTCGTGGCTGCGTCTGCCGCCGGATATGGCGCTTGCCGCGGTCGCCGGGCCGGAGGGCGCACGGGTCTGGATCAAGACCGGACATCTGGCCCGCCCGCCGCGCGCCCCCGTAACCGGCGCCTAGAGTATGTCGCGCCAAATAGAATTCGCATGCAGGACCGAACGGGTTCTGCATTGCAAACCCTGCCTCGGCCCGCCATGCGAATGGTCGAATCCGATCGGGCGCGGCAGGTTCTGAATCGCCGGTTTCCCAACCAAAGATGGCGGTTTTACCGACAATTTGCCGCAATCTTTGCAAGTTCCCGCTGTAATGACGTGAGGTGTTATCCCGCGCGGCCTCGGCCAGACAGTCCCGCGGACAGTTTTTTTGTCTGGTTGTGTTGGTAATGAGGTGTGAATTGTCGGATACACAGTTTTACGGGATCGGCGTCGCTCCGCGCGCCCAGATCCGGCCCTGCGGCGTGCTGCGCAAGTTGTTCACCCGTTGTTTCCTGACCCTTCGGATGATGACCTTCACGATGATGATGGTTGTTGCGGTCGTACCCATCGCGATCTTTTACAACTGGGTCGAACGCACATCGTTTGAAAACGAACTGCGTCAAGTCGATGAAAACCATCTGATCATTGCCAAGAACCTGTCATCGACACTGTCGCGCTATGCGACCGATACCTTGGCGGTGTTCCGCTTCATTGTCAGCGGATCCCACGGATATTCGGACATGACCGGATTTCCCGAGTTGCTGGGCAACTACAACATTTGCCATGTCATCATCCTGGACCGCAACGACCGGGTGACCTGGCAGATCCTGGGCCACAACAAGGAAGCAAACACCATGCCAGAGCCCGAAGTGCTGGACCATCTGCGCGAACTGACCGCCGCCGCCAATGGCGAGCCGGTGGTTTCGGGGATCATGCAGCACAACGATGGTGCGTATTTCTTCATCGCGCAGGATCTGGGCGACGGCCGCATGGCGCTTGCCCCGTGGAGCTCGAAGTATGTGATCGAGCTGCAAAAATCCATTTCCTTCGGCGAGTTGGGGCATTCGATGATGGTGGATCACCTGGGACGTGTCGTGGCGCACCCGAACGCCGAATGGCAGCGTATCAACAAGGATGCGTCGAAACTGTCGGTCGTGCAGTCGATGCTGGCCGGCGAAACCGGCGTGGCGCAGTTCTATTCGCCGCCGATGAAGGCCGACATGATCGCCGGCTTCACTTATGTCCCTGAAACCGGCTGGGGCGTGATGGTGCCGCAGCCGATCCGCGAGATCGAGGCGCGCGCCGATGCGGTGCAGCGCACCGCGCTGATGGTGGCGCTGGTGGTCTTCGGGCTGGCGGCTCTGGTGGGGCTGTGGTTCTCGCGGCTTCTGGTGGCGCCGATCCTGTCGCTGGTGGACACCACGCGCAGCATCGCCGACGGCAACTATCAGGCACGGGTCGCCGGGCTGCCGCGCTATACGCCCTGTGAAATCCAGAAACTGGCCCAGAGTTTCAACGACATGGGCGCCGATGTGGAATGCAAGGCGAACCAGCTCACCGAGGCTCTGTTCGAGGAGAAGCGCTTGTCGCACGAACGCGCCGAGCTTCTGGCCGAGGCGCAGCGCGCCAGCCTGGCCAAATCGCAATTCGTCTCGACCATCAGCCATGAATTGCGCACGCCGCTGACCTCGCTGAAGGGATCGCTCGAATTGATGGAGAAGGGCGTCTTCGGCGCCATCTCGGACAAGGCGAAACGGATGAGCCAGATCGGCATCAAGAACGCGCTGCGGTTGCAGGCACTTGTCGACGATCTGCTGGACCTGGAAAAGCTGGACAGTGGCAACATGGTGTTCCGCAACACCCCGGTGGACATGTCCGACCTGGTCAGCGAGGCCGTCGAGGCCAATGAAGGCTATGCCAAGGTTCAGGGTGTGCACTTCGAATACGAACCGACCGGCCAGGCCGCCGTGGTCTGCGGCGATCACAACCGCCTGATGCAGGTCATGGCCAACCTCATGTCGAACGCGGTCAAGTTCTCCGAGCGCGGCTCGCCGGTGCGGATCGCGCTGGACGTCGACGACCGGCGCGCCCGCGTCAGTGTGCGTGACTTTGGCATCGGCATCGCCGAAAAAGACCATGCCAAGGTGTTCGAACGCTTCGTTCAGATCGATGCGGCCGACACCCGGCGCTATGGCGGCACCGGGCTGGGGCTGTCGATCACGCGCATGATCGTCGAACACCACCGCGGCGAGATCGGGTTCAGCAGCGTGCCGGGCGAAGGCAGCGAATTCTGGTTCGAACTGCCGCTGAAGAAAATGGCCTGACACGCAGCAAGCCGTTCCAAGTCATGCCGCCGGACGCCTCAGGCTTGTCCGGCGGCATTTTCCATGGCGCGATTGTACATCGCCATCAGCTCGTCCGAGATGGTCGTTGCGTCAAAGGGTTTGGGAATGATCGCGATGGCGCCCAGATCCAGCAGGTCGCGCAGATCCTCGTTCTGCGCCTTCGCCGTCATGAAGAACGCCGGCGTATTCTCAAAACCCGGCACACCGCGCAGCCCCATCAGCGTTTCGACACCGTCCATGTCGGGCATCATGACATCCAGCAGGAACAGGTCGGGTTTGGTGTCTGAGACGATCTCGACGGCTTCCTTGCCCGTGGCGCATTGAACCACCGTCAAACCGCCCACCAGTTCCAGCGCCATCTGCACGATCTCACGAATGTCACCATCGTCATCGACATGCAGAACAACTGGAGATTTTGGCATCGGTTCTCTGGTCCTCATTGTCTGTGCGGACTGGATTCGGTCTGGATGCGCGTCCATGGCCCGACCGCTTTGCGGAAACGACACGCTTTAGGCGAAAATCATGGTTAACGGTACCTCAAACCGCGTATCTTTGCCATAAGCGATTGGGGCGGTTTCCGGGGGGTGAGGTTGCATTTCTGTCGCGCACCCACAGCCAATACGGGCGCGCCTAAAAATCAGGCAAAATCCCGGAAGTGGGGCAAGGCCCCGCGTACCATCAGTTGGAAGCGGTTTCGGCGGCGCAAAGCGCCTGGCGCACGGCAGCGATGCGCATGCCCAGTTCGGCGGCCGCGCGTGCCGCATCGGCATTTGCGTCGCGCGTATCGCGCGCCCACTGCTCGATCCGGCGCAGTTCTTCGCCCACATCGGTCAATCCGACGGTGCCGGCGACGCCGAACAGCCTGTGCGCGGTTTCTTCGATCTCTTCCAGGTCGGGAAGGCCGCCGGAATTGCCACCGGCGGCCTGAAACGCGTTTTCAATCCCGTCCAATTCGAACCTCAATTTGGCTATGAAGGCGTTTCGAATGGCGGTAATTCGGGATTTGAATTCTGGTCTGGCAATTCCTTTTCTCATTGCCAGGCTATGCGTTGGGCCGTCCGCTCCACCGGCGGAAGGTTGGCCAGTTTCGATTTCTTCGGAACATCCAGAACCCGATCGATCAGGTCGTTCTGTTTTGAGATCGAGAAGAATGTCGGCGTGACGCTGATACCCGCCTGAAGCGTCGGAAGGGAAATACCGTCGCGCGAATACAAGACCTCGTAGGCTTTCATCGCGTTACGGGTTTTCTTCATCACCGCTTCCATGTCGCGGTTCGCAAATCGTTTCAGCGCGACAATGAAATTTCCGCCGCCGGCATGTGCGAAAACCGCCTGTTCGTCGGCCAGCGCATTGGCCAGCGACCGCGAGATATCCTCGAGAACCTGTTCATAGGTGCCCACGTCAAGCTGGCTGTGCATCTGGCCGGCGTTGGTGACGTGAATGCCCAGAAAGGTGAAGGACAGCAGGCTCTTTTTCGAAAGCGTCTGAACATAGTTCTCGAAGGCGTTGAATTCACGCATAAGTCCGACATCGCGAAAGAAGCGTTTGCGGATGAACGGATTGATGCATTCGCTGCCGGCCAGCCCGGCCTCCTGGGCGAATTGCTCGCGCTCCTTCAGAAGCCGTTTCACCAGACGCACGCGGTACACCACGTCGCGCCGGTCGATCGGTTTGCAGATGTAATCGGTCGCACCCATGCCGTAGGCTTCTTCGATGATTTCGCGTTCGGATGCGCTGGTGATCATCAGAATGGGCGTGTCGGCGTGCCGCTCGGTTTCGCGGATCGCCGCGACCAGTTCGATACCGGACATGCCGGGCATATGCACGTCCAGCAGGAAACAATCGAAGTTCTCGTCGCGCAAACGCGTCAATGCCTTTTCAGGATCGGTTTCGGTGTGAAATTCGGTATTCTCCATTGGTCCCAGCGTTGCACGCAGGACATCCAGGATGAGCGGTTCGTCGTCAACGGCCAGAAATTTCATTTTTCGATCCTCGGGTTTCGCGTTGATACGACCGTCGCAACGGAATGTGGCAAGAATTGTATTTTTACATGCAATTGTAGTGATCAGGTCGATTTCTCGCAAAAGCTGTAACCATGCCTGAAAAACAGTTCTTTTTCGTTGCGTTTTTCATGCGGCCGGGCCCGGCACAGCGCCCGCGTGCTGCGCAAAAGATGCGCGGTGCCCGCCGGCTGCGCGCCTTCCAATCGCCGCGATCTTGCCAAGTGCGGGCACGGATGATGGTATCGGAGCGGCAAAGGGGGCCATCATGCAGTGCAATCATACCATCCACCAACACCGCCATCACTTTGGCTGGGACAACCGCCTCGAGCCGGTGCTGAGCGTGGCGCCGGGCCAGACCGTCGAGATTGAGACCGTCGACAGTTCGGGCGGGCAACTGGGACCGGGCGCGTCGGTTCTGGATCTCGAGGCGCTGTCCTTCGACAAGGTCAACCCGGTGACCGGCCCGATCTTTGTGGAAGGCGCTGAACCCGGCGATGCGGTGGCGGTGACGTTTCTGGATTTCCGGCCCTCGGGCTGGGGCTGGACGGCGAACATTCCGGGCTTTGGTCTGCTGGCCGATCAGTTCCCGGATCCGGCGCTGCACATCTGGATGTATGACGCCGTGTCGATGGCGCCGGCGCTGTTCGGTCCTGGTGGCAAGGTGCCGTTGAAACCCTTTGCCGGTACGGTCGGCCTGGCGCTGGCGCAACCGGGCCTGCATTCGGTGGTGCCGCCGCGCCGGGTGGGCGGCAATCTCGATATCCGCGACAACACGGTCGGCACCACGCTGTATCTGCCCGTTGAGGTGGCGGGCGGATTGCTGTCGCTGGGCGACACCCACGCGGCGCAGGGCGACGGCGAGATTTGCGGCACCGCCATCGAAAGCCCGATGGTGGTGGCCACCCGGATCGATCTGATAAAGGACGCGCGCCTGCGGTTTCCGCGGTTCGAAACCGACGGTCCGGTCACGCGGCATCTGGACGGCGCGGGCTATCGGGCTACCACGGGCATCGGCCCCGACCTGATGCGCGCCGCGCGCGATGCGCTGTCGGGCATGATCGACTGGCTTTGTGCCACCACGGGCATGTCGGCGGTCGATGCGTATATGCTGTGTTCGGTCTGTGGCGATCTGCGGATCAGCGAAATCGTCGATGCGCCGAACTGGACCGTATCGTTCTATTTCCCCAAGATCGTGCTGGATGGCTAGGCGCGGGCCGTTGCGCGCGCGTCAGGTGGCCCGCCCGGCACGGCGCATCACCGCCACAAGCCGTTCGGTATCGATGGCCTTGCAGATCCCGCCCGCCGGTTTGACCGTCGGCGCATCGGTGCCGGCGGTCAGGGCATTGACAACGGCCTCTTCCACCGCTTCGACCGCCGCAAGGTAAACGTCGTCCATATGGTCGCCGCCGATCTCGCGCCGGGTTGTGAAGGCCCCGGCGCGCTGCGGCATCGGGGCCGGGTTGGCGACCGAAAGGGCCAGGAACACGTCGCCCGAATTGTTGCCGCCGGGCGAACCGCCGCGCCCGACGCCGATGGCGGCGCGCTTTGCCACCTGGCGCAGCGCCAGACCCGAAAGCGGCGCATCGGTGGCCAGGATCACGATGATCGACCCGGTTTCCGTCTCGAGCAGGCGGTCTTCGGTCATCTCGCGCCCGACCGGGACGCCCAGCACCGTCAGCCAGGGGCGGATGCCGTGATTGGCCTGCACGAAGGCCCCCACCGTGAAGGTTTCTCCAGCCACGCCGATGGTGCGCGACGCGGTGCCCGAACCGCCCTTGAACTCGTAGCAGATCATGCCGGCGCCACCGCCCACGGCGCCTTCGGCGACAGGCCCCGGGGCGGCGGTTTCAATCGCGCGCCTCGCATGATCCGCCGTCACCGCCTGGGCATTGATGTCCGACAGCACGCCATCATAGGTTTCGGCCACGACCGGCATCGCCCAGGCGTGATGTTCACGGAAGAACGCGCTGTAGCTGTCGATCATCCAGCGGGTTGCGGCATGATGCACGATGCCCACCGAATGGGTGTTGGTGATCATCACCGGGCCAAAAAACCACCCGGCATCGCGAATCCAGTGCGTGCCGGTCATCTCGCCGTTGCCGTTCAGCGCGTATTGACCGGCCCAGACGGGCCGGGGGTCGCCGGCATCGTCGCGCGGCAGGATGGCGGTGACGCCGGTGCGCAGGCCCCGCCCTTCATCGACGATGGTTTCATAGCCGACGCGCAGGCCAGGCACATCGGTGATCGCGTTCAACGGGCCGGGGGTGCCGGGAAAGTCGAGGCCGAGTTCGCGGGCGCGGGGCATTGTCCTGTCTTCCTTCCGGGGTGTCCGCCGGTCACGACGCGTGGCAGCTTGCCTCGTTTCTGGTCCAGGGCAGATCGCGCACGTTGCTGTCGTCGAAGAAGCCCACCGGCATCAGCTTGAAGCCGCAGGTTATGCAGGGCTGAACCGGGAAATCCTCGGGCCGGGGCACGTGATGCAGGCCGAAGGTGTGCCAGGCCACCAGATCCTGCCCCACCAGATCGCGGTCGGCGGCGACAAAGGCGGGCAGGCCGTCCGACCCGTCCGATCCGTTGACGAATTCGCCGGCGGGGAAACGCTGATCGGGGTCAAACGCCGTGACCCAAAGATCCTTGAAGGTATAGCCGCCGCGACGCCCCGAAGGCCCGTCGGGCGCGAGGAACGGCGTGACGACCGATGTGGGGATCAGCTTGTAGGCGGTGGGATTGCCGGTCAGGCCGGTCTTGTCGGCGCTCTTGAACTTCCAGTAGCGGTGCGTTGCCTGTTCGGCCTTGCGCGCGGCGGCCTGTTCGGTTTCCAGAACCGTTTCGATCATCCGGTAGGCGTTTCCATAGGGGTTTTCGGGGCCGGGCGGGTCGGCATAGGTGTTGCATTCGACAACTGTGTTGGCATCTCCGTCAACGGCCATGTCCAGCCTTGCGCTGAAGGTGTGCTGGTGGATCTGCCCGAGCACACCGGGCACGACCTCGACACCGTAGGGCCCCGGCGCGCCCGGCAGGCAGGCGGTGGTATTGATCACGCCTGTGGCCTTGATCTCGAATTCGATGGTGCCATCCAGATGCAGATACCAGTAATAGCCGTATTCGTAGTTTCCGACCGTTGCGATGGTTGAAATCACCATGCGCCGCGCGCGCCGCGTTTCCGTCGTGTTCAGCCGGAAATCGTGGTGCTTCCACATCACGCCCATGTCTTCCTCGTGCAGGCATATGGCGTTCTTTATGGTCTCCAGTTCGCCGTCGCGGTCATTCAGCGTGGCATCGATGTATTGGATCGCCCCGAGGCAATCACAGCCCAGCTCGAGCGAGTTTACCAGCCGGCCGATCCCGTATTCCCCTACGTCAAAGACGTTCTTGCGCGGGTGCCGCCCGTCGGGCGACCCGTAGGGCACCATCATTTCGGCGATCGAGGCACGGTAGAGAACCGGCCGGCCCGAGATCGAGATATCATGCAGCGTCAGCCCCTCGCGGGCGTTGAAGCCGATCCGCAGCTCCCAGTCGTGCCATTTCAGCAGGTGGCCGTCGAGTTGGAAGCTGACGCCCTCGGGCTGTACCACGTTGATCGGGCGCAGGTCGGTGCGGATCACGGTCTGAACCCGGTGGTCATAGTTCCATTCGCCGCGCGGCACGGGAATGTCGCCTTCGTCGCGCACCTCGAGCACTTCGCCGGTGTCGATGTCAACCGTGGCGTTCAGCCCGTCGATGGGGTGCGCATACTGGTGATCGAACTCGGAGTTGCGCAGCCAGCAGAACACATGCGAAACCCGCCGGCCCTGTTCTTCGGCGACGCCGAAGTTCCCGGCCGACCATGGATCGACGCAGACCAGCGCCATGTCGCCCAGCCCGCGCCGTTCGCAGGCCGCCACGAACCGCGGATCGGCCTTGACCGCGGCCTCGATCTCGAGAAATTCGGCCGGCGCGATCATCGGCTCGGCCTCGGGGAAATGCCTGTCGGACAATACACGGCCTTCGGTCAGGGAAACCCGGCAGCGGTGCACGCCCTTGGCGTTGGTGTGATAGGCGTTGACCCAGGCCTCGCGTACGACCGCATCGCCGGGGCTGTGGCTGCGCACGACGGATTTCGCGGGTTCGGCCAGTTCCACGACCTCGATCTTGGCGGACGCACCGTCGGCGATGCCGCCGCGCACGATGGCGATGGCCTCGAGGATCTCATCCGATGTCAGCGGGGTCAGCGGGTGCAGATCTCTGATTGCGGTGGTTCCATCCATGGTCTTTCTCCCTCGGGTCGGTTTGGCGGGTAGGGTCGGCGTTTCGGTTCGGCGGGCCCGTCCCGGCGATGCCGGGACAGGCGGGCGGTTTACTTCTTCAGGCGGGTCCAGATCGCATCGTAGAGCGCCTGTGTCTGCTGATCGCAGACCTTTACGAAGGTGCCTGCGGGCGCATCGGCCGGCGGGTTCTGTTCGGGCGAGGTTTTCAGATCCTCCGAAAGCAAGGGCGTCACCCCGGTGATGCCTGCCGTATACTGCGCGAAATTCGACACCTGGGCTATGTTTTCAGGTTCCAGAAGGAAATCCATGAACTTGATCGCGCTTTCGCGGTTCGGCGCATCCTTCAGAAGGACCACATTGTCCATCCAGACAACATAGCCTTCCTTGGGATAGGCATATTCGATCGGTGCGCCTTCCACGCGGGCCTTGGCGCCGAAGCCGTTCCAGATCATGCCGACAGCGGCATCGCCCGATACCAGAACGTCCTTGGCCCCGTCCGAATTGAACGACGCCCAGTTGTCCTTGGCCGCGTTCACGGTTTCCGACAGCAGCCGCAGCTGATCGCGGTCGGTCGAACACTGCGGGATGCCCAGGTGCAGCGAGGCCAGCGCCAGCAGCTCGCCCTGGGTATCCAGAACGTTGATCTTGCCCTTCAGCGCCTCGGGGGGATCGAAGATGATCGAGGTGGTGTTGATGTCGCCGTCGAACACCTCGCGATTGACGGCAAAGCTGGTCGAGCCCCACTGGTAGGGGATCGAATGCATGCGGCCAGGATCGAAATCCACGTCCAGCCACTGCGGTTCGATGTTGGCCTTGTTGGTCAGTTCGCCTTCGGCGATGGTGTCCAGCATGCCTTCGTCGCGCATGATCTGAACCATGTAGTCGCCCGGAACCGCAACATCATACGACCCCATCGTGCCGCCCTTCAGCGATGCCAGCATGGATTCGTTGGAATCATAGGTGTCCATAGTCACCTCGATCCCGGTTTCCGCGGTGAATTTGTCCAGCAGTTCCTTCGGTATGTACTCGAACCAGTGAAAAATGGACAGCTTGCCCTCGGCCGAGGCCATGCCGGCGGTCAGCGCGAGCGCCGCCGCCACGGTTGCAATTCTTCGTGTTGTCATCGCAGTTTCCTTTACCGGTTTTGATTTCCAAGTTTGCTGACGAAGTACGAGGCCGTGACGAACACCACCGAAACCAGCAGCATCAGCGTGCTGATGGCCATGATGTTGGGCTTGATGCCCTGTTTCACGGCGCCGAAAATGGCCGTGGGCAGCGTTTCAATGCCTGCGCCCTTGACGAAATTGGTGATGATGAAGTCGTCCAGCGAGATGATGAAGGCCAGAAGGAAGCCGGCGATGATACCCGGCATCATCAGCGGCATCAGCACCAGCCGGAACGCCTGCCAGCGGCTGGCATAGAGATCCATCGCGGCCTGTTCGAAATGTGCCTCGATGCCCTGCAGCCGCGCCGCGATCGGCAGATAGGCAAAGGGGATGCAAAACACGATGTGCGCCAGAAGGATCGTCAGCAGGCCGCGCTGGAAGCCGATGGTCGAAAAGAAGATCAGGGTGGCCACGGCGGTCACGATCTCGGGTACCATCAGCGGCAGGTTGATCAGCGCGAAGCTGGCCGATTTTCCCCGGAACGATCCGCCCCTCAGCATCGCCAGCGCCGCCAGCGTGGCGATGACCGTGGCGCTTGTGGCCGCGCAGACCGCGATCACCAGCGAATTCCACGCGGCGGATTTGAACTTGGCCGATTCCGCGCCAAAGAACACGTCCTCGTACCACACCAGGCTGAAACCGCCCCAGCGCGTGATCGACGCGCTTTCGTTGAACGAATAGATCATCACGATGATCAGCGGCGCATAGAGAAGCACCAGGCAGAAGATCGTCATGCCCAGAAAGCCGGGATAATTGCGCAGACGGCTCATCGGGCGCCCGCCCTTGTCTGCGAGCGCGCATAGATGAAAAGCACCACCAGAACGACCGACAACAGCACCATCGCCACCGCGGCACCAAACGGCCAGTTGCCCGCCGCGCCCTTGAACTGGTCCTCGATCAGCGATCCGATCATCCAGTTCTTCGCGCCGCCCAGAAGGTCGGGCGCGAGAAACGCGCCCAGCGACGGCACGAACACCAGGATGCTGCCGGCGATGATGCCGGGCCGCACCACCGGAATGACGATCAGCCACAGCGTGACCCAGCGCGTGGCATACAGATCGGCCGCCGCTTCGGTCAGCGCGAAATTGTAGCGTTCGACCGCCGCGTAGATCGGCAGAACCATGAAGGGCAGGTAGGAATAGAACAGCCCGAGCTGCACCGCGAAATTGGTGTTTATCATGGTGAACGGGGCGTCCAGAACGCCCAGCGCCATCAGCAATTCGTTCACCGGGCCATTGTCGCGGATCAGGAACTTCATCGAAACCGTGCGGATCAACAGGTTGACCCAATAGGGGATGGTTACCAGGAACAGCCAGATCGAGCGCGTCTGCGGCGGCCGGGTCGCGATGAACCAGGCGGTGGGAAACCCGACCAGCAGACACAGCAGCGTGGCCAGCCCCGCCTGCCAGGCCGAACGCCAGAAGATGCCGATGTAGGTCCATTCTATCTTTGGCGGTTCGTCGCCGAACAGCCCGCGATCAAGGAAGAACCGATCGTAGGATTCAAGCGAGAATTCCCAGATCACGCCGCCGCGGAACTCCTTTGTCAGAAAGGAATAGACCAGCATCAGCAACACCGGCAGCAGCAGGAAAAACCCGATCAGCGCCCAGGTCGGCAGCATCAGCCAGACCCGCGCGGGGGCGAAGGCGGCGCTGTCGTCGTTCGAGGGAAGCTGCCCGGCCATCAGCTTGCCAGAACCTTGATCGCGGCGGGATCGAACGTCACGCCGGCGGTGTCGCCGGGCCGGAAGGCGGTGGCGTCGCTGCCGCCGTTCTGCCGGCGCACGATCATCGGTGTCCCGTCGCCCAGGCGCACATGATAGTGGGTGTCGGTGCCCAGATACACCAGCTTGTCGACGACGCAGGGCAGGCGGCCGTCGTGCGACAGGGTGATCCGTTCGGGGCGGATGGAAATGCACGCGCTGCGCGCGCCGCCGGCGACGCCGGCCACGTCCATCTCGATTCCGCCGGCGATGCGCACCCGCGGATGCGTTTCGGTGCCGCCCACGATATCGGCGTCGATCAGGTTGGTTTCTCCGATGAAGTCGGCCACAAAGCGGTTGCGCGGTGCTTCGTAGATCTCTTCGGCCGTGCCGACCTGCTGCAACTTGCCCGCCGACATCACGGCGATCCGGTCGGACATGCTGAGCGCTTCGTCCTGGTCGTGGGTGACGAAGACAAACGTGATTCCGGTTTCTTGCTGGATCTGCTTCAGTTCGATGCGCATCTGGTGGCGCAGCTTCAGATCCAGCGCCGAAAGCGGCTCGTCCAGCAGCAGCAGCTTGGGCGCCGGAGCCAGCGCACGCGCCAGCGCGACGCGCTGCTGCTGGCCGCCCGACAACTGCGATGGCTTGCGTTCGGCCATTGCCTGCAACTGCGTCAGCCGCAGCATCTCTTTCACCCTGTCGTCGATCTCGGATTTCGACTTGCCCAGCATCCGCAGGCCAAAGCCCACGTTTTCGGCCACGCTGAAGTGCGGAAACAGGGCGTAGTTCTGAAACACCGTGTTGATCGGGCGTTTGTTCGGGGCCAGTTCGGCCAGACGCTTGCCATAAAGCAGCACGTCGCCGTCGGACACCGATTCAAACCCCGCGATGATCCGCAACAGCGTGGTCTTGCCACAGCCCGACGGACCCAAAAGGGTGAAGAATTCGTTGTCGCGCACATCGAGGTTGATGTTGTCCAAAGCAACCGCCTTGTGCGCGCCGGCGCCGAAATGCTTGTGCACGCCGACGATTTCCACCGCTTTTGTCGATGAGGTCACTGTGATGCCGCCCCGGTCTGTGTTGCTGAGCCTGTGCCGTAACTGCACCCGCTGACCTGAGGATTGGCCAGTATCTACCCGGCAAAACCGGGCGCCTTGCGGGGAAAAGCACATTTTCCAGTCATGTCTGACGGTTATTCAGGCTGAATGCGTTTCGCAGGCCATGCTGCGCTGCGCGAATCGCGGGTGCTTCGGGGCGGGCAGGGGCGCGCGGCGGCACACGCGGCTTCGGGCCTGACCAGCTTTTGCGCAATGCGCAACAATCCAGCTTGGGCGCGCATGTCTTTGCTTTTCAACGCGCGCTGCTGTGGCAAGGTGGCGGAACCCGCGCGCTGCGCGCGGCACGATACATGGCCAGGAGGTGCGGATGCCGGTGGAAAAGATCGATACCCTTGTTGTCGGTGGCGGGCAGGCGGGCCTGGCCATGAGCGATCACTTGCGGCGCGCGGGCGTCGGGCATCTGGTCCTGGAACGGCACCGCATCGCCGAACGGTGGCGTTCAGAGCGCTGGGACACGCTGGTCATGAACGGCCCGGCCTGGCATGACCGCTTTCCGGGCCTGACATTCGACGATGTCGATCCCGACGGCTTTCCCGACAAACACAGCGTCGTGCGCTATTTCGAACGCTTCGCGCAGCACATCGATGCGCCGATCCGCTGCGGCGTCGAGGTGCATGAACTGCACAAGATCGACGGCCGGCGCGGCTTTCGGGCCGAAACCTCGCAAGGTCCGGTCGAAGCGGTCAACGTGGTGGCGGCGACCGGCCCGTTCCAGCGCCCGGTGATCCCCCAGATCGTGCCCGCCGACGCCGGGATCGCGCAGATCCATTCCAGCGCCTACCGCAATCCGGCGCAGATGCCGCCCGGCGCCGTGCTGGTGGTGGGGGCGGGATCCTCGGGCGGCCAGATCGCCGACGAGTTGCTGCGCGCCGGGCGGGAGGTGTATCTGTCGGTGGGTCCGCACGACCGTCCGCCGCGCAGCTATCGCGGGCGCGACTACTGCTGGTGGCTGGGCGTTCTGGGATTGTGGGATGTCGCCGCGGCAACGCCGGGCACCGAACACGTCACCATTTCGGTCAGTGGCGCACATGGTGGCCAGACCGTCGATTTCCGGCGTTTCGCGGCCCGTGGCATGACCCTGCTGGGCATGGCCGACAGCTACGACAAAGGCACCATGCGGTTTCGGGCCGATGTGGCCGAAAACGTCGCACATGGCGATGCCAACTACCTTTCGGTGCTCGATCAGGCCGACGCCTATGTGCGCCGGCACGGTCTGGACCTGCCGGACGAACCTGAAGCAAGGGTTTTTCCGCCCACCCCGGACTGCGTGCTGCAACCCTGCCTTGCGCTTGACCTTGAACAGGCCGGTGTCACGTCGATCATCTGGGCGACGGGATATCGCTTTGACTACGGCTGGCTGAAAGCGGATGTCTTTGACGAAGCCGGCCGGCCCGTCCATCAGCGCGGCGTGACGGCTGAACCGGGGCTCTATTTTCTGGGGTTGCCCTGGCAATCGCGGCGCGGATCGGCTTTCGTCTGGGGGGTATGGCACGATGCGCGCTACATCGCCGACCAGATCGGAATCCAGAGCGCCTACCGCGACCATCATCTGGCGGCGGCAAACCGCACCACCGTCTGACCCAAAGGACAGCACCCATGGCCCACACACGCATCCGCAAGTTCAACACCGCCGACACCTATCCCGAACAAAGGCTCGACACCGATCTGTGTCAGGCCGTGGTCGTCGAAGCCGGCAAGACCGTGTATCTGCGCGGCCAATGCCCGCAGGATCTCGACGATGCCCGCAGCATCGACAGCCATGACCCCGCCGAGCAGACCCACAAGGTGATGCAGAACATCCGCCAGCTGATCGAGGAGGCCGGCGGCGAAATGCATCATCTGGTCAAGATCGTCGTCTATATCACCGATGTGCGGCACCGCGAGGCGGTCTATCGCACCATCGGCGAATACATAAAGGGCGTTCACCCCGTCTCTACCGGGCTTGTGGTGTCGGCCCTCGCGCGGCCCGAATGGCTGGTCGAGATCGACGGCACGGCGGTCATTCCGGCATGACGTTTTCGGTGGTGGCGCGCTGCGCCGAAACGGGAATGTTCGGTGTTGCGATCTCGTCCTCGTCGCCGGCGGTCGCGGCGCGATGCGCCTTTGCGCGCGCGGGTGTCGGCGCGGTGGCCAGCCAGAACATCACCGATCCGGCGCTGGGCCCGGCGACGCTGGATGCCATGCAAGCCGGCGAGGGTGCGCAGGCGGCCATCGCGCGGGTCCGCGACACGGCGCCGTTCATGGATTACCGCCAGCTTCTTGCCATCGACGTGCAGGGCGGAACGGCGATCCATTCAGGCCGTCACGCGCTGGGCATATGGTCGGATGCGGCGGGGCGCGACGCGATCGCGGCGGGCAACCTTCTGGCGTCGGACCGGGTGCCACAGGCGATGGTCGATGCGTTTGAAACGGCGCCGGGCCATCTGGGCGACCGGCTGATGGTGGCGCTGCAGGCGGGGCTTGCCGCCGGCGGCGAAGCGGGGCCGGTCCATTCGGCGGGCATGCTGGTCTGCGACGCGGCAAGCTGGCCGGTCGTCGATCTCAGGTGCGACTGGACAACGGCCTGCCCGATCGAAACCCTTGCGCAGGCCTGGCAGGTCTACAGGCCGCAGATGGCCGCCTATGTGCAGCGCGCACTGGACCCGCGCGCTGCCCCATCCTACGGTGTGCCGGGCAACGAATAGCAAACGCCCGGCAATGGGCCGCAAGGGGCCGGCATCGCCCCGGCATATCCGGCGCGGCGCATATGCAGATGGGCAAAACCCCGGCATCGGCAGGGCCGGCAAACCCCAGGTGAACGGGCCGGACCGGCGCCAGCCTGGTGCAGCGCTCCGCGCCCCCGGTCTGAAACCCGCGCCGATATCAACTGTCTGGAGAACCGCATTGACAACACCCACCCGCAGGAAAACCGGATTTGTATATGCCGAACAGTTCATGTGGCATGACACGCAGCGCTACAACCTTCTGATCGCGCCGGGGCTGACCGTGCAGCCGGGCGAACACGCCGAAAACGAGGAAACCAAGCGCCGGTTCCGAAACCTTGTCGCCGCGACGACGATGGAGGACGAACTGCTGCGCATCAAGGCGCGGCCCGCGACCGAACCCGAGCTTTTGCGCTTTCATTCGCAAAAGCACATTTCGACGCTGGATGCCCTGTGCAAATCAGGCGGTGGCGAGGCGGGCGGCAAGACGCCCGTTGGCCCGGCAAGTTTCGACATCGCCCGGCTGGCCGTCGGCGGCGTGCTCGAGGCGGTGGATGCCGTGATCGGCGGGACGGTGGACAACGCCTATGTGCTGTGCCGCCCGCCGGGGCACCATGCCGAACGCGAACTTGTCACCGGGTTCTGCCTGTTCGCCAACGGGGTTCTGGGCATCGAACACGCCCGCGCGGTGCACGGGCTGAAGCGGATCGCGGTGGTGGATTATGACGTGCACCACGGCAACGGCGCCGAAAGCGCCTATTACGACGATCCCGATATCCTGACGATTTCGATGCATCAGGACAACCTGTTTCCGCCGGGTCGTGGCGCCGTCGATCATTCTGGGGCGGGCGCAGGCGCGGGGGCAAACCTGAACATTCCGCTGTTTCCTGGATCGGGCAGCGGGGCCTATCGGGCCGCCTTCGATCAACTGGTGGTTCCGGCGCTGCGCGCGTTCAAGCCCGAGATGATCTTTGTCGCCTCGGGTTTTGACGCGGCGGCACTGGACCCGCTGGGGCACATGATGCTGTCGTCGCAGGACTATGCCTACATGACCAACAGTTTGCTCGGCATCGCCGATGAATTCTGCGCCGGTCGTCTGCTGATGACCCACGAGGGCGGGTATTCGGCGGCTTATGTGCCTTATTGCGGGCTGGCGGTTCTGGAAGCCATGTCGGGCCATGCCACGGGGGTGGACGACCCGTTCCTCGGGTTCATCGAGAATTATGGCGGCCAGGCGTTGCAGCCGCATCAGCAGATGGCCATCGACCGTGTCGCGGCGCATCGCGCCAGCCTTGGGGGATAAGGGCGGGCCGGGCCGCGGCGGGCTGGTCAATCCCGACCGGGCAGCAGGGCACCGGCCAGCCGCGCCACCGCGGCGGTGATCTTGTCCTCTGGCAGGTCGGCATAGCCCAACAGCAGATAGCGGTTCCAGTCGGGCAGGTATTCGGGGCCTGTCACGGTTTCCAGCATCATCGTGTTCACCCGGATGCCCACCGATCCGGCCAGTGCCTGGCAGGTGCCGGCATCCGGAAGATGTGCCGGCAAACGCCAGACAAGGTGCGTGCCGGATGCCGTTCCGCCAAGATCGCAGGGCCCGAACCAACGGGTCAGCGCATCCATCAGCGCATTGCGCCGCGCCATGTATGTCTTGCGCAGCCGCCTGAGGTGTTTCTCGTAGCCGCCGCTTTCCAGAAAGTCACAGAGCACCGCCTGATCCAGCCAGGGCGCGCCCTGGGTCTGGCAGGGATAGGCATGATCCAGCAGCCGCAGCGCATGCATCGCCGGGGCCACCAGCCGGGGCGGCAGCACCAGGAAACCGATCCGCAGCCCCGGCCCGATGGTCAGCGCGAAGGCAGCCGAATAGATGAAGCGCCCGTGCCGGTCCAGTGATTGCAGCGCCGGTTTCGGCGAACCCTCGTAGCGGAATTCGCTGTCGAAATCGACCTCGAAGACATGCGCATCGGTGTGTTCCGCCCAGTCCAGAAGCGCCTTGCGCCGTGTTGTCGACAGGCTTGCGCCCATCGGAAACTGCCGTTCGGGCGTGACCGCGACCAAAGCGTTGCGGCGTTGCGGCAGCAGGTCTACCCGCAGGCCGTCATGATCGGTGGGCACCGGCAGGATTTCGGCGCCCGCTCGCGCATAGATCGGAGCGATCAGGCTGCAACCGGGACGTTCGACAACCACGGGCGATCCGGGCGAGACGAACATCTGACCGACGACATTGGTTGCCTGCTGGATGCTTGATACGATGAGAACCTGCTCGGGGTCGATCTTCATGCTGCGACTGGCCCCCAGAAAGCGGCAGATCGCCTTGCGCAGATCGGGTGCGCCGCGCGGATCGCCGGTTCTGGACAGGTTGAAATCGGGCGACTGCATGCGCCGCATCATCAGCCGGCGCCATGTCGCGGTGGGAAACAGATCGGGGTCGACGGCTTCCAGCTGGAAATCGCAGGTGACTTCCGGCTCGGCCGTGGCCGGCCGCGACGGCACAGGCGGCGTGGCGGGGCCGGTTTCCTGGAAAGGCGCGGGTTCCGGCCAATAGGCGCTTACAAAGGTGCCCGCGCCCTCGCGGCTTTCGATGAACCCCTCGGCCTCCAGCGCCGAGAACGCCAAGAGCACCGTGTTGCGCGATACGCCCAGTTGCTGGCTGAGCGACCGGGTGCCCGGCAGGCGCGTGCCCGGCGTCAGCCGCCCGCTGGTGATGGATGTGGTGATCTCGCCGACAAGCTGGGTTTGCAGCGACGCTTTCGCCGATGTGTCAAGTTCGAATGACAATTGCATGGCATGGCCTCGTGTCGGTGTGCCGTCGCTGACAGTAGATGCGTTGAAAGACCGGCGCGCAAGTCAATCCTTGGGATCGCGCGCGCCGGTGCTGGGGCTCAGGGCTGGTGGGCGTGGAACACCTTGTTCACGATGGTCCACTGGCCGCCCTGCTTGAGCAGCGACAGATAGTCGGTGAAGCGGTGTCCGGTCCAGTTGTCGGCCTCGACACGGACCACGGCGATGGTTTCGGTGACGTCGAGTATCGAGAACTGGGCCACGACCTCGCTGGCCGGGCCGTTTTCATCATGCCATTGGAACAGCGCCTCGATCGGATCGGCCAGCAGATGTTCGCCCAGATGCCCGAAGATCTGGGCCCGGGGATCGAAGGCGCTGCGCAGTTTCTCCGCCCCGGTGGCGCGCGCGCCGTCCAGATAGCGCTGGGCGGTTTCGGCGATGGCTTGGTAGTCGCTGAGATCGACAGCTTGCATTTCGTGGTTCCCTTGTTTGCGCCGACCTGTTGGAAGTCATGGTTGCCGGCGGGTTTCAATCATGAATTCCGGCGCCGCGCTTTGCCACGACATGGGCGTTGCCTGCGACCGGTGAACAAGGATTAGCACCGCCCGCCGCCCACGCTGAGAACCGGCACCATCGAGATTGATGGTACCGGTTGGTTTTTCCGGCTGTGTTGGCTGGTGTCGCGGGCGGGAAAGCGGCGCACTGGCTACGGCGAACGCCTTGGCAGGCCTGCGCGCGGCGCGACTTTCGGTTCAGGCGCGCAGCGTTGCGCAGATGCGCGCCAGAAACGGCCTGCGCGTGGCGGAAGCGGCGCGCGCCCATGGCCGATGCCGGGCACAGCGCGCGCCCGGTTGGCGTCTGTCAGGGGTTTTGAACGCGCCGGCGCGCCGCTTCCATTTCGATCTTCTTGCGCATCGCTTCGGCCCGCGCGCGGCCAACCTTGGCCTTGGCCATCGCAAGACGGCGCTGTGCGGCGTTGGCCTGCGGCACTGTCTGGGTGGTGTCGTCAGCTTGTTCGGACATTTTCAGATCCTTTCGTGGTGAAGTTTGCCCGGCGGTTTGCGCCAGAGAGTGGATTGACCCCATGACGGGGAGGGTTTCAAAACCGTGGGCCCGGCGGGGCAGGGCCGCCACGGGTTATCTTGTGCATAGGCTGTTCTACCAGGACTGGGTGGTGCCGTCCGGGTAGGTGGCGTGGCCCGAGCCATCGCTGTTGTAGATCCATTCCACGCCCTGGGCGTCGACGTAGTTGCCCGATCCATCCGCCGACCATGATCCATGCGACCCATCCGAGTTCGAGAACGAGCCGCTGCCGTCAGCAGTCCAGCTGCTTGTGTTGCCTTGCCCGTCATTCCAGGTTCCGCCACCCTGACCGTCCCATGTTTCGCCCGAGCCATCCGGGTAGACCGCGCTGCCCGAGCCATCGGGATTGTAGGTGTAAACGGTGCCATCCGGCAGAGTCTCGATCTCCGCGCCGCCTTCGCCGCCGGTTTCGTCTCCGCTGCCGGTTTCGTCTTCGGCTCCGATCAGTTGACCATCGGGGCCATAATCCTCGCTGGTGCCGTCAGCATAGGTTATGCCCCACGAGCCATCTGCGTTGACGTAGCCCGAACTGCCGTCAGCCGCGGTCCATGTGCTCGATCCGTCGGCTGCCCATGTTGTTGTGTTTCCAGCGCCATCGTCCCAGGTGCCCGATCCGTCAATCCCCCATGACGTTGAACTTCCGTCGGCAAAGGTCTGTGTGCCTGATCCGTCGGCGCTCCAGACATAGCTGCTGCCATCCGCGTAGGTTTCCGATCCCGAACCGTCCGCTGCATATGTTGCTGAATTGCCCTGTCCGTCGGACCACGAGGAACTGCCGTCGGTGGCGTTATAGCTGTACGTTCCGCCGTTGGCATCCTGACCGGAAAAGGAACCGTCCGCCGACCATTCCTCGGACGATCCATTGGCATAGGTTGCCGAGCCGCTGCCGTCGCTGGCCCAGGTCGATGTGTTGCCTTGCCCGTCGTTCCAGGTTCCGCCGCCCTGACCATCCCATGTTTCGACCGAGCCATCCGGGTAGACCGCGCTGCCCGATCCGTCGGCGTTGTAGGTGTAGACTGTGCCGTCGGCACCGGTTTCGGTGGTCGTGTCCGGGCCCGTGCCGGCAGAACCGTCGCTTCCATCGGTGGCCGGTGTTTGCGTTTCGACACCATCCGCGTCCCAGGTTTGGGTAGAGCCGTCGGGATAGGTGATACCGAAAGATCCGTCGGGATTGTAATAGCCCGTCGTGCCGTCCGCCGTTGCCCATGTCGTGGATCCATCCGCGGACCATGATGCGGTATTGCCCTGACCGTCGTCATAAGTGCCGCCGCCGGAAGCATCCCACGTCGAAACCGATCCGTCGCTGCCGACATAACTGCCCGTTCCGTCGGCATTCCAGACGTGCGAGCTGCCATCGGCGAAGTGTTCGGTGCCCGATCCATCCGCCGCGTAACTGCCGGAATTGCCCTGACCGTCTCCCCAGGTCGAGGAACCGTCGGCGCTGTAGGTCGAATACGACCCGTCGGCACCTTGATAACTGTGGGATCCGTCGCTGGACCAGGATTCATAAGATCCGTCAGCATAGCTCATGGTGCCGCTGCCATCGCTGGTCCAGGTCGATACATTGCCCTGACCATCGTCCCACGAGCCGCCGCCCTGACCGTCTTGCGTTTGGATCGACCCGTCTGGATAGGCCGCCATATAAGAACCGTCGGGAAACCATGTCTGTACCGTGCCGTCTGCACTGGTTTCCGATACCGAGCCGTCGCCGTTGTTTTCGATGCCGGGACCGGAAGGCAGATCCGCCTGGTCCGATGGCTGGTCGCCGGTGTAGGTTACATTGCCGGAGGCGTCCCAGTGTTGGCCGTTGCCTTGTGCATCGACAGTGCCCCATGACCCGTCGGCGTTGGCATAGCCCGTCGAGCCATCGGCCGCTTGCCAGGTGCTCGAGCCGTCGGCCTGCCAGGCCGTGATGTTGCCGTTGCCGTCATCGAAGCTTCCGCCTCCGGCACCGTCCCATGTCTGGACAGATCCGTCGGCCGAGGTCTGGCTGCCCGAACCGTCGGCGTTCCAGATGTACGAGGTGCCATCGGCATAGACTTCCCAACCCGATCCGTCCTGGTTGTACTCGCCCGAGTTGCCGACGCCATCATCCCAGGCCGACACGCCGGTTCCAGCGTCGTAGGACGAGGTGAACCCGTCAGCGCCCTGATAGGAATAGGATCCGTCCGCCGACCATTCTTCATAGGTGCCGTCGGCATAGGTGGCAGAGCCGCTGCCGTCGCTCGACCAGACCCAACTGTTTCCCTGGCCGTCATCCCAGGATCCGCCGCCCTGGCCATCGAAGGTTTCGAATGACCCGTCGGGGTAGCTGACCGTTCCCGAACCGTCGGCGTTGAAGGTATGCACGGAACCGTCGGCGCCTGTTTCGCTGTACGAGTCGCCATCGGAGGTTGACCCGGGGGGCAGGCCTTCCTGTTCGACACCGTCGGGATCGAAATAGGTGATGTTGCCCTCGGCGTCGCTGATTTCGCTCCAGCCGTTGGCGAAGGTTGTGCCGAACGATCCGTCGGCGTTGAAGTAGCCCGATGCGCCGTCGGCCGTCACATACGAACCCGATCCGTCGGCGTTCCACTGGGTTTCATTGCCGTTGCCGTCGTCGAAACTTGCCGATCCGTCGGCGTTGGCGGTGTATGTGCTGCCGTCGGCATAGGTGACGGAACTGTTGCCCTGTCCGTCCCATGTATACGCGCTGCCGTCGGAGTAGGTTTCCGAACCCGATCCGTCGTCGTTGTATGTGCCCGAATTGCCCTGGCCGTCGCCCCAGGCGCTGGTGCCATCGGCGGCATTATAGGACGTATACGACCCGTCCGCCCCCTGGTACGACGACGATCCGTCGGCCGACCATTGCACGGTCGAGCCGTCGGGGTACACGGCGCTGCCATTGCCTTCGCTGTCCCATTCCGAGGTATGGCCCTGGCCATCGTCGAATGTGCCGCCGCCCTGGCCGTCCCATGTTTCCGAAGATCCGTCCGGGAAGACGGTCGAGCCTGAACCGTCGGGGTATTGGGTGTTCACTTCGCCGTTCTCGCCGGTCACGACGACGGGCTCTTGCGGTGCGCCGTCACCTTCGCCGGTGCCGCCGGCTTCCCCGCTCTCGCCCCCGGTTTCGCCTTCGCCGGCGGCTTCGGCCACAAGCCCGTCGAGGTTTTCATCGTTCTGAAGGTTGCCGAACCCGCGCACACCACCGACCACGTTGGAAAGGTCTTCGTCGGCAACTTCCTGCCCGGATTTCAGATTGGTTCGGGCCATGGCGCTAATCCTGACAAGTTCCTGCTGTGCAATGGAGCAACGCTACAGGCTTTTTGCTCTGAGTCCATGCAAATTTCTTGGCGATGGCGGGAATTGTATATCTATGTATAACATCAGGCTATCCTAAGCCGCGTTTCGCGCGGTGCCGTTAATACGCCGTTCAATCGCCACCGCGTACCTTTCCGGTGCGCCCCTGTTCCACCGCCTTGCATGATGATGGCGCTGACCGTCCGGGCAATCGCCCGCCAATTTATGAAAGATCATTTCAGATGCCGGATCAGGCCTCGGTCGAAAAACTGACCACACCCGACCAGCTCGACAAGCTGCTGACGGTGACACGGCCGGTCACTTGGCTGGGCATGATGGCGCTGGTGGCGGTTCTGGTGGGCGGCGTGGGCTGGGCGGCGATCGTGCGCGTGCCCGTCAACGTGCAGGCCGCCGGTATCCTGATCACGCCTTCGGGATTGTTCGATGTGGTGTCGGGCAGCGGCGGGCGGATCGTGCAACTGGATGTATCGCCCGGATCTTTCGTGCGCGAAGGGCAGCAGATCGGAACCCTGGCGCAGGCCGATCTGGAACGGAGCGTGATCGCCACCGGCGCGCGTCTGGACGAGGCCCGCCATCAGCTTGAGCGGCTGAAGGATTTCATCCTGCGCGAACAGGCGGTGCGGGCCGATTTCATGGCCGCCCGCCGCGATGCGCTGCGCCAGACGGTCGAATTCGCCGAACAGCGGATCGCCGGCCTGCGCGAGCGGCTGGAAAACGAAATGGAAATGGTCGCCAAGGATCTGATGCTGCGCCAAAGGCCGATCGACACGCAAAGCGAAATCAATGATGCGCTGGAAACCCTGTCGTTGTCGAAAGCCGAGGAAACGCAGCTTTTGATCGAAGAGGAAACGCTTCAGATCGAAACCGAACGTTCGCTTCTGACGCAGGAAGCGAAAGTCGCCGATCTGGCGCTGGATCTGCAGTCGCGGGTCGAGGAATTGCAGCGCCAGTCGTCGCTGACATCTCCCTATTCCGGCCGGGTGCTGGAATTGAAGGTCAACCGCGGCGAGGTCGTCGAACCCGGCGCCGCCCTGTTCAGCCTGCTGCCGCAGGACGAGGCCGCGCCCGATCCCGCGCCCGCTGCCGGGGCGCTGCCCCTTGTGGCCTATCTTTACGCCGCGCCGTCCGAGGGCAAGAAGGTGCGCCCCGGCATGGTGGCACGGATTTCGCCATCGACCGTCAAGCCCGAGCAGTATGGCTATGTAATCGGGCGCGTCCGGGCGATTGCCGAAGTGCCTTCGACCGGGCGCGGAATGCAGCGCGTGCTGCGCAACCCCAAGCTGGTCGAACAGCTCTCCGCCGAGGCCGCGCCCTTCGAGATCATTGTCGATCTCGAACACGATCCGGCCACCGAAAGCGGCTATAGATGGTCGTCGTCGGGCGGCCCGCCCGAAACGCTCAGCACCGGCACGCTGGCCCTGGCCGATATCCAGATCAGCGACGTGATGCTGCTGGGCCTCGCCTTGCCGGTGGTCAATGAAATTCCCTGGCTGGAAGACCGCGCCGCCGGCGGTGTGTCGCCCTGATGGTGGCGCGCGCGGATCAGCCCGTCGCGGGGCGGCGGCCCGGCCAGGTGCCGGCATGGCGCGCGGCCCTGCCGGTGTTCCGGCGGCGGGTGCGCACGCCCACGGTGTTTCAGATGGAAACCACCGAATGTGGCGCGGCCTGCCTGAACATCTTGCTGTCCTACTATGGCCGCCATCTTTCGATGGAACAGCTGCGCCAGGAATGCGGGATTTCGCGCGATGGCACCAATGCCGCGAAACTTGTGCAGGTGGCCCAGCGCCACGGGCTGATCGCCAAGGGCTTTCGCATGGACGTGCGGCGCCTGCGGCAGACTCCCCTGCCGGTGATCGTGTTCTGGAACTTCAACCACTTCGTCGTGATCGAGGGGTTCGGCCGCAACCGGGTCTGGCTGAACGATCCGGCGCAGGGCCGGCGCAGCCTGCCTCTGACCGAGTTCGAGGAGGCCTTCACCGGTGTCGTCCTGGCCTTTCGCCCCGGCGACGGCTTTGCCCGCACAGCCCGCCCGCCCAGCCCCTTGCGGATGCTCGCGCGCAAGCTCCGGGGGTCTCTCGGCGCTTTTGCCTTCCTGCTGCTGGCGGGCTTCTTTCTGGTCTGCATCGGCATCCTGACAGCGACGTTCACACGCATCTTCGTCGACAAGATCCTGATCGACGGCCAGGCGGCGTGGCTATGGCCGCTGATCTGGTTCATGCTGGCCGGGGCGGCGGCGCAGTTTCTGGTCACATGGATGCAGATGAGCCAGCTGACACGCCTGCGCACCAAGCTGGCGATGCTGTGGGCGACGGGCATGACATGGTCGATCCTGCGCCTCCCCATGAGCTTCTTCGCGCAGCGGTCGGCGGGCGACCTGGCAAACCGCGTCACCCTTGCCGACCGCGCCGCGCAACTGGTCGGCGGCGAACTGGCGATCGCCTTCGTCAGCCTGATCAGCGTTCTGATGCTGGTGGGGGTGATGGTGCAGTACAACCCGATGCTGACGGCCGTCGGCGTATCGCTGGCGCTGTTCAATGTGCTGGCCTTCTGGCTGGCCTCGCGCAGTCTGCGCGACGCGCACCAGCGGCTGCAACTGGACCGCGCCAAGGCCGATGGCATGATGATGCAGGGCCTGCGCATGGTCGACACCTTCAAGGCCTCGGGCACCGAAGACATTTTCTTCAACCGCTGGTCGGGGCATCACGCCCATACGGTGGCGGCCGAACAGCGCGTGGGCCGCTTGCAGTTGCTGGTCACGCTGATGCCGGCGTTCTTCGGCACCGTCACGGCCACGGCGATCCTGGTGGTCGGCGGCGGCCAGGTGATCGCGGGTGCCCTGTCGATCGGCATGTTGCTGGCGTTCCAGACGCTGATGCAACTGTTCCTGCGGCCCATCGAAACCTTCGTGGGCGTCGGGGCCAGGCTTCAGGAAGCCACCGGCGTGATCCGCCGGATGGACGATGTCATGGCCCAGAGTGAGGATCGCGAATTCGCCCAGGCCCCGGCCCGCTGGAACGGCGAGCCGCAGCTGGCCGGGCATCTCGTGCTCAAGGACGTGGTGTTCGGCTTCAACCCGCTCGAACCGCCGGTTCTGCGGTCGATCTCGCTGGATCTGCCTCCGGGCCGCCGGATTGCCATCGTCGGCGGATCGGGTTCGGGCAAATCGACACTGGGGCGGTTGATCGCCGGCCTCTGCACACCCTGGGACGGGGTCTATACGATCGACGGGTTCGCATTACCCGACTTGCCGCGCGATGTGTTGCGCCAATCGGTGGCGATGGTCGATCAGGAGGTGACGGTGTTCGCCGGCACGGTGCAGGATAACATCGCCATGTGGGATGCCAGCATCCCCGAGGAATGGGTGATCCAGGCCTCGAAGGACGCCTGCCTGCATGACGAGATCGCCAACCGCGCCGGCGGCTACGGCCATGTTCTTCAGGAAGGCGGCGCGAACCTGTCCGGCGGTCAGCGTCAGCGGCTGGAGATCGCGCGCGCGCTGGTCGGCAACCCTTCGGTTCTGGTGCTGGACGAGGCGACAAGTGCCCTGGACACCGAAACCGAAAGCCAGGTGATCGAAAACCTGCGCCGGCGCGGGTGCAGCATGGTGGTGATCGCACACCGGGTTTCGGCGATCCGCGACGCCGACGAGATCGTCGTGCTTGAAGAAGGCCGCATAGCGCGGCGCGGCACCTTCGCCGGCCTCGTCGCAGACGATCCCGCGTTCCGCGCCCTGATGCGCGGCGGTGCCGAAGCGGATGGCGACGGGACGCCGCCCGCATCATGACGGTCGGGCCGTCGGGAAAACCCGTGTCGCGGCCGACGCCCGCCGCACCGGACACCGCCAGCGGCCTGGCCAGTGCGGCGCGGCCCTCGCCAGCGCAGCCGGCTGGGCCGCAGCCCGCGCCCGGCGGCCCGGAGAAACCGGCGGCGGGCGCGGTTGCGTCACCACACCCGCGCGCGCCTGCAAGCCCTGCACAACCGATCAACCCCGCCCAACCCGCGCCTGCGCAACCCGCAAGTGCACGCCCCGCGAAGCCTGCCCAGCCTGCAACTGCCCAGCCTGCAACTGCCCAGCCTGCAACTGCCCAGCCTGCAACTGCCCAGCCTGTAACGGCACGGCCTGCCACTGTCCGTCCCGCCACCGCCCGGCCCGACCATGTGGCGGTTTTCGTGCCGCCTGCGATCACCCTGAAACCCGAAACCGCCCCGGAAGGTGCCACCGTGTTGCTGGGAGGCGTATCCGAGGCCAGCCGCTGGCCCGCCTGCGCGTGGTATGTGGAAGACGGCGCCGTCGATGTCTTCGCCACCTACCGCGCGTCCTCGGGTCGGCGGCCGAACCGGGTGTTCCTGTTCACCGCCGAAAAGGGCGGCTTCCTTCTGGGTCAGGGTCAGTTCGTGCCGGGGCATGGGCTTCTCGGGGTCAGCATGCACCCGCGCGAGGGCGCGCGGCTCAGCCTGCTCGACATGTCGGGCCTCGAGCGGCTGAGGAAGATCAAGGCGCCGCATGCGGCGCTGCGCGCGCAGTTCTTCGATGGCATCGACAGCTGGTTCGCGGGGCTGGCATCGGCCTGCGACCGGATCCGCCAGTCGGGCGACGAGAACAGCGCGCCGGGTGATCACCGGATCGATGCGGCCGACCGGGGCAAAGCCGGCGCGGAACGCCGCGTGGCGCGCGGCGAACGGATCGCCGGCGGGTCCGAGATCGTCTGGGCGACCGCATCGCGGGATGCGCTATGGCTGGGCACCCAGGTGGCCGCCGAAACACCGGTTCCGCTGGCGCTGCACATGGAACTGGAAGCGCGCGAAACCATGACGGTGCGCAGTTGCACGGCGGCCGACGCGCTGGGCGGTGGCGATCTGGCCGACACGCTGTCGCGCACCTGCGATGCGCTTTTCGCGTCGCTGGTGCGCGCCTTCGATCAGCGCATGGCAGCCGAGGCGCAGCGTTTCGCGCGCAAGCAGGCCCAGGCCGAAAGCGATCGCAGCGGCGCATTCGGCAAGCTGGCAAAGCTTCTGGCAGCCCCCGAGCGCGCGCCCGAAGCGATCGCTGGCGACAGCCTGACAGCGGCCTTCATCCGGCTTTGCCAGCACGAAAGGCTGGACATGCCACAAGGCGATGCGCCCGCCAGGACCGACAGCAACGAAAGCCGCAAGGCGCGGCTGGATGCGCTGGCCGCGAAACAGAACCTTCGGATGCGGCCGGTGATCCTGCGCGGCACCTGGTGGCGCAGCGATTCCGGCCCGCTGATCGGGTTCATGCGCGACAGCGGCGATGCCGTGGCGCTGGTGTCGCGGCCCAACCGCCAGGGCTATGACATGATCTCTGCCGCCGCCGGAACGCGCCGCCGCGTCACGCAGGCCCTGGCGCGCGAGCTTGAAAACGGCGCGTTCAGCGCGCATCCGGGGCTGCCCACCAGGCCGCTGTCCTATGGCGATGTGGGCCGGTTCGCCTGGCGCGCGGTGCGCCGCGAGGTGATGCCGCTGCTGGCGTGGTGCGCGCTGGCCGGTCTGTCTGTGCTGGTGGTGCCGCTTGCCACGGGCGCGGTGATCGACGCGGCGATCCCCAACGCCGATCACCGGCTGTTGACGACACTTGGGATGGCGATGCTGTTTGTCGCCGCGGCCAACCTGCTGTTTTCGGCCACCAAGGAGGTGGCGATCCTGCGCATCGGCGGGCTGGTGTCGGCGACGTTGCAGCCCGCCATCGTCGACCGGCTGCTGCAACTTGCGCCGTCGTTTTTCCGCGACCATCCGGCCGGCGATCTGGCCTTGCGGGTAACGATGGTGTCGACCATCGTCAAAACGCTGGCCAACGGGATGATCGGCTCGATCCTGTCATCGGTGTTCTCGCTCTATGGATTGGTCCTGGTGTTCGTCTTCCAGCCGATGCTGGGCGCGCTGCTGGTGGTTCTGATCGCGCTGTTGCTGGGGGTGGCGGCCTATGCCGCGTGGCGCAAGCGCAAGGAGATACTTGAAGGCGAGGCGACGGGCGGGCTGTTGCAGGCCTATCTGTTCGAGGTGATCGCCGGCATCCAGCGCGTGCGCCTTTCGGCGGCGGAAAATGCCATGTTCGGTGAAATGGTCACGCGGTTCGCCGGGATGCGCGACCGGCTGGTGCGTGCCGAGAAGGTTCAGAACCTTTTCGATTCGTTTCTTGCCGCCTTCGATCTGCTGTCGCTCGCGGTGCTGTTTCTGGTGGTGGCCAGCATGGCCGAGGCGTCCTTGTCGATGGGGGTGCTGTTGCTGATCGTGACCGCCTTTTCCATAACGCTGATGTCGTTCCAGTCGCTGGCGCGGATCATCGTGCCGCTTTATTCGCTGACGGTGCTGGCCGAGCGCGCCAGGCCGGTTTTCGATGCCACGCCCGAGGTCGATGCGCAAAAGGCCGAGCCGGGCCGGCTGGCCGGCAGGATCGAGATCAACAAGGTTGTGTTCAGCTATGGCGAAAACCTGCCGCGCGCTCTCGACGGGGTGTCTGTCGAGGCCGGCGAGGGGCAGTTCGTGGCGCTGGTGGGAGCATCGGGTTGTGGCAAGAGCACCTTGCTGAAGCTCATCCTCGGCTTTGAAAAACCGGCGCAGGGCAGCATCTTCTTCGACGGTCACGACCTGGCGGGGCTGGATCTGAAAGCGGTGCGCCAGCAGATCGGGACGGTGCTGCAAACCGACCGTCTGGTGGCCGGATCCATCTACGACAACATCCGCGGCGCCTCGGACGCGTCGCTCAGCGCGTGCTGGAACGCCGCGCGGCTGGCAGGCATCGACCGCGATATCAAAGCGATGCCGATGCAGATGCACACCGTCATCGCCGAAGCCGGCGCGTCGCTTTCGGGCGGCCAGGTGCAAAGGCTGCTGATTGCCAGGGCGCTGTCGGGCAAGCCGCGCATCCTCCTGTTCGACGAGGCGACCAGCGCGCTCGACGAGGTGACGCAGGCGCAGATCGCCGAGGATCTCAAACGGTTGCCGATCACCCGGCTGGCGATTGCGCACCGATTGTCCACCATCAGGGATGCCGACAGGATCTATGTCATGGATGCGGGCAGGATCGTTGAAAGCGGCACCCACGACGCGCTGGTGCAGCGCAAAGGGCTGTACCGGCGGTTCCAGAACCGGCAGGCCATTGCATCGACAGGAAACAAAGGGAGCGGCTGATGCGAAAGGTCTTGTATATCCTCGGCCAGTTGACCGACGGCGATATCGATTGGCTGGCCGAGGCGGGCCGGCGTATCAGGGTGCCGGCGGGCGAGACGGTGATCGACGAGGGGATCGCCATCGACGAATTCTTCATCGTTCTGGACGGTCGGATGCGGGTGCATGTGCGGGCGATCGGCGATATCGCACATCTCAGCACCGGTGAGGTGGTGGGCGAGATGTCGATGATCGACAGCCGGCCGCCTTCGGCTTCGGTGATCGCCGCGCGCGAATCGACGCTTCTGGCGGTCGACAAGACCCTGCTGCAGGTGCGGCTGGATGAAGACGACGGGTTCGCGGCGCGGTTCTACAAGGCGCTGGCGATGTTCCTGTCGGACCGTCTGCGCGATACGGTGCACACGCTGGGCTATGGCACGGTGCAACAGCTCGACGAGACCACCGAACAGGACGGGGAACTGGATCTGGCGGTTCTGGGCAGCGCGCATCTGGCCGGTCACAGGTTCGATGCGCTGATCCGAACGCTGAACCGCGAACCCTGACGCCGCCGCGCGATGCCCTGCGCCATGCCAGTGGGCGGATCAGAACGATATGCGCAGCCGGCGCGTTTCGCGCACGCAGGTGACACAGCGGCCTTCGTCGCGCGCGACCGTCGGCAAAAGCGCAAACTGGACGGTCGCCGCGGTGATGGCATCGGTGTCGCCCGCATCCAGCGCTGCCCAGACCGCTGTTTCGAAATGCATCTTGTCGGCCTCGCCGGTGATCGACCAGGCCAACCCGTCGACCCGGATCGTGACTTTGCCGCCATAAGGCATCGCCGTCTCGCAGCATTGCAACGCCAGAAAGGCCAGCCGGATCATCCGCCTTGGCTGAGCGTCCTCGGACAGCCACCGCACCTGCACGCGCCCGCCGCGACCGGCGTCGCGCAACAGGCCGGCAACCTCGGCGCGGCCCATGATCTGCTGGCCCGGCGCGCCGTAGGCGATGCGAAAGAACCTGATCCGCGCCCCTGCGCTTTCGGCGCTGTCCGAGATCAGCCCCATTTCCGGGCCGGTCACCGCGCCGGTCATGCCGAGCAGTTCGAGACCGTTGGCGATTGCGCCGATCGGGCTGATCAGATCGTGACAGATCCGCGACCCTATCAGAGTCGGAAGATCGAGGGTAGTATGCGACACGCGAACTCCTTTCAGGACGAGAAAATGACAGACATGAACGCCATATTCACACCCGGCATGCTGGTGCGCCACCCGCACCGGCCCGATTGGGGGGTGGGCCAGGTTCAATCGAACATCGCCGGCAAGATAACTGTCAACTTCCGCGATCACGGCAAGGTCGTCCTGGACGGTGCGCGCGTCGCGCTCTTACCCGTCTTTGATGTCTGAATTTGGTTAATGCTTGGTTAATCCGGAGGCGGGCCGGACGCGGAGTTGTTGCATTTATGGGCGATGCTGGGGTATCTGCCCGCATCGTTTCCCGAACCGAGACCCCGCCGCCGTGACCGCGCTGCCCGACATCGACGCTGCCTTTTCCGTGCGGATCGCGCACAGCCGCGCCGAAACGCGCGCGGCGCAGGCGTTGCGGTATGACGTCTTCGTGCGCGAACTGGGCGGTGGCGGCGATCTGGTGGATCATGACGCCGGGCTGGAAAGGGACCGTTTCGACAGCCATGCCGACCAGATGATCCTGACCGACGAGACGACCGGGCAGGTTGTCGGGGTCTACCGGCTGCTGCGCGGCGATCAGGCCGAGGCGGCGGGCCAGTTCTATTCCGAGGGCGAATACGATCTGGCGCCGCTGCGCGCTTCGGGCCGCCGGTTGCTGGAACTGGGGCGCTCGTGCCTGCACCGCGATTACCGCGGCGGCGTGGCGATGTATCACCTTTGGCGTGCGCTGGCCGGTTATGTGCGCGACCACGGCATAGACATCCTGTTCGGAACCGCCAGTTTCCACGGCACCGATGTCGCGCGTCTGGCCGGGCCGCTTTCAGTGCTGCATCATGGCCATCTGGCCCCGCCCGAACTGCGGGTGCGCGCGCATCCGGCCCATTTCCAGCCGATGGACCTGATCGCGCCCGACGCTCTGGATCGCCGCCGTGCGATGCTGGGGGTGCCGGCGCTGATCAAGGCCTATCTGCGGCTGGGCGGTTTCGTAGGCGAGGGGGCCTTTGTCGATCGTGCCTTCAACACCACCGATGTCTGCGTGATACTCGACACCGCCCGGATGACTCCGCGCCAGCGGCAGATCTACGAAGGCAAGAGCAGGGTATGAGCCAGACCTGGGACAGCGATCAAGCGCCCGATCCGGTCCGTATCGGGCCGCTGGGCTGGGTGCTGGTGCTGGCGCGCGGCATCGTCCTGGGGGGGCTGGTGTTCGGCGGTCTGGCGGTGCTGTTGCTGGTGCGGCTGGGCGAACGCCCGCTTTTCGGCCTGCACCGGCCGGTCACGCCGTACATCACCCAGTTCGTCTGCCGCAATGCGTTCCGCATCCTCGGGATGGGCTTTTCGACGACCGGCGCATTGATGCGCGCGCGGGGGGCGGTGGTTGCCAACCATGTATCATGGCTGGACATCTTTGCGCTGAACGCGCGCAAACGCGTGTACTTCGTCTCGAAATCCGAGGTTTCCGGATGGCCGGGCATCGGCTGGCTGGCGCGGGCCACGGGCACCGTCTTCATCGACCGCGACCGCGCCCGCGCGCGCGAACAGACGGATGTATTCCGCGACCGGCTGCGCGCGGGTCACAAGCTGCTGTTCTTTCCCGAGGGTACTTCGACGGACGGGCTGCGGGTGTTGCCGTTCAAGACCACGCTTTTTGCCGCGTTCTTCGCCGATGCGCTGCGCGACGACATGTTCATTCAACCGGTTTCGGTGATCTACCGCGCCCCGGCGGGCGCGCCGGCGCGGTTCTACGGGTGGTGGGGCGATATGGATTTCGGCACGCACCTTCTCAAGACTTTGTCGGCACCGCGTCAGGGCCGCGTCGAGCTGATCTATCATCCGCCGCTGGCGGTGGCCGATTTCGCCGATCGCAAGGCGCTGGCGCGGGCCTGCGAGGCGCGGGTGCGGGCCGGACACGCCAATGCCATTTGAGGCCTTGCGCCGGGTGCCGGCGTGATCTATACGCGCGCCATTCATCCCGCAGGTGGGGGCGGGCCGACGGGGGAGACATCCCCGAAGGTCCACCGGTTGGAGCGCAGGCTCTGAAACCCCCGCCGAGGCTCAAACCGGAAAGGTAAAGACCAATGGCTCTTCCCGAGTTCACTCTGCGTCAGCTGCTGGAAGCTGGCGTTCACTTCGGCCACCAGACTCAGCGCTGGAACCCGCGCATGGGCCCGTTCATCTATGGCGCGCGCAACGGCATCCATATCATGGACCTCACCCAGACGGTTCCGATGCTGGACCAGGCGTTGCAGGTGATCCGCGAAACCGTGGCGCGTGGCGGCCGCATCCTGTTTGTCGGCACCAAGCGTCAGGCCGCACAGCCCGTGGCTGAAGCCGCCGAACGCTGCGCGCAGTATTACATGAACCACCGCTGGCTGGGTGGCACGCTGACCAACTGGCAGACCGTTTCGAAATCGATCCAGCGCCTGAAGCACATCGACGAACAGATGGAGCAGGGCTTTTCCGGGCTGACCAAGAAGGAACGCCTTGGCATGGAGCGTGATCAGGGCAAGCTGAACGCATCGCTGGGTGGCATCCGTGAAATGGGTGGCACGCCTGACCTGCTGTTCGTCATCGACGTGAAGAAAGAGGCGCTGGCGATTGCCGAGGCGAACAAGCTGGGCATTCCGGTGGTCGCGATCGTCGATACCAACTGTTCGCCCGACGGTGTCGATTACATCATCCCCGGCAATGACGACGCGGCACGCGCCATCGCGCTTTATTGCGATCTGGCCAGCCGCGCCGCGCTGGACGGCATGAGCGCGCAGCTTGGCGCCGCCGGTGTCGATCTGGGTGCGATGGAAGAGGCGCCTGTCGAAGAGGCGTTGGCCGGCGAAACCGCGCAGGCGTGATCCGGACGGCGCCCGGCGCGTCACGGAAATGACACAGGGGGCAGGGTAGGTCCTGCCCCGACCGTTTACAGATTTGAGGAGAACCGGGATATGGCAATCACAGCATCCATGGTCAAGGAACTGCGCGAAAGCACCGGCGCCGGCATGATGGACGCCAAGAAGGCGCTGACGGAAACCGGCGGCGACATGGAAGCCGCGGTCGACTGGCTGCGCACCAAGGGTCTGGCCAAGGCGGCCAAGAAATCCGGGCGCACCGCGGCCGAGGGTCTGGTGGCCGTGTCGGTCGAAGGCGGCCGGGGTGTCGCGGTCGAGGTGAACTCGGAAACCGATTTCGTCGCCAAGAATGCCGACTTTCAGGAAATGGTCGCGTCGATCGCTCAGGTTGGCCTGACGGTGGCATCGGTCGAGGCGCTGAACGAAGCCGAGATTGCTGGAAAATCGGTGTCGGCCATCGTCACCGACAAGATCGCGACAATCGGTGAAAACATGTCGGTGCGGCGCATGGCGGCCATCGAGGGCGATGTGGTTGCCTCTTATGTGCACAATGCCGCAGCGCCCGGCATGGGCAAGATCGGCGTTCTGGTCGCCATGACCGGCGGCGACGATGCCTTCGGCAAGCAGGTTGCGATGCACATCGCGGCGGTGAACCCCGCCTCGCTGAGCGAAGACGACCTGGACCCGGCGGTTGTCGAAAAGGAAAAGCAGGTGCAGATCGACATCGCCCGCGAATCCGGCAAGCCCGACTCGGTGATCGAAAAGATGATCGTGGGCCGGATGAAGAAGTTCATGGCCGAAGTCACGCTGTTGAACCAGCAATTCGTCGTCAATCCCGATCTGACAGTCGGCGCCGCCGCGGCGGAAGCGGGCGCAACGATCACCGGTTTTGTCCGGCTTGAGGTTGGCGAAGGCATCGTTGTCGAAAAGGAAGACTTTGCTTCGGAAGTCGCGAAAGTCGCCGGTAACTGATACAAGTGCCGGTCCGCCAGGGACCGGCACCACACGAAACGCTGAACGGAGCCGCGGGGGATGCGGCTCCGTTTGTCGTTTCAACGATTTCCGGGTCTGCAATCCTGAAAATTGTAATTTCCGGCCCCAACGTGGATCAATACACGCCGGAACCGGAAGCCTGTGAAGCAAAAGGTCACTGTAATACCAGAGGCTTGCCACCAGCGTCCCAGGCCCAAGGCCTTCACTCACGGAACCTGTACAGTTAAACGCTTCACGTTGCGTAACAACAGTCATGGATTCCTTACCTTACGGTAACTTGTGCGTTAGCTCCAGAGGGTGTGTTCTGTCCGAATAACAGGTTGGCGCCCGTAAAATTCAACCTGAGGTAGATGCGGCATGACAGGTTGCCCTTGTGCGGCGGTGGGTATGATTGACGCCGCCGGGCCTTGTGCTTAACATCGCAAGAGATGCATCAGCGAGGTCGGGCCCATGCGTTTCGCCACATACACCGCCGCGCGGCGCCAGTTCTATGGCGCCTGCCTGCCCGGCGGCATGGTCGCCCTGTCGCCGGATTTCCCCGAATGGCGCACGCTGCGCGAGGTGATCGCCGCCGGGGCGCTGGATGTGCTGGCAGAAACCGCCCGCGACCGCGAGGTGACGCACCCCGAAGGCAGTTTCCGGTGGAATATCCCGGTGCCCGATCCCGAGAAGATCATCTGCGTCGGCGTCAATTTTCCCGACCGCAACGCAGAGTACAAGGATGGCACCAACCTGCCGCCGCACCCGTCGCTCTTCGTGCGGTTCGCGCGGTCGTTCGTGGGCCATGAAGAACCGCTGGTGCGTCCGGCCGAGACGCCGCAACTGGACTATGAGGGTGAAATCGCCGTGGTGATCGGCAAGACCGGGCGGCGCATCGCCGAAGCCGACGCCCTGGGCCATGTGGCGGCGTTGACGTTGTGCAACGAAGGCACGCTGCGCGACTGGGTGCGCCATGCCAAGTTCAACGTCACGCAGGGCAAGAACTGGGACGCATCGGGCGCCATGGGCCCATGGCTGGTGCCATTCACCGATCCTGCCCAGATCGCCGACGTGGCGCTTTCGACGCGGGTGAACGGCGCGCTGCGTCAGCAGGACCGGACCGGTCGCATGATCTTTCCCGTGGCCCGCCAGATCGCCTACATCTCGACGTTCACCACCCTTGTGCCCGGCGACATCATCGTCACCGGCACACCCACCGGTGCCGGGGCGCGGCTGGATCCGCCGGTCTGGCTGCAACCCGGCGATACCGTCGAGATCGAGGCCGAGGGTATCGGCCGGCTGTGCAACGGGGTGCGCGACGAATGAACGCCGATGATATCGCCGCCTGTGCCCGGATGCTGCATGATGCCGAACGCGGCGGCCGTCAGTGCGGCCTGATCAGCCGCGCGCATCCGGCAATCACGCTGGATCAGGCCTATGCGGTTCAGGCCGGTTTCGTGGCGCTGCGCCGGGCGGCGGGGGCGGTGCCCATCGGATGGAAGATCGGGCTGACCAGCCGCGCGATGCAGCAGGCGCTGGACATCGACACGCCCGACAGCGGCGTACTGATGAGCGACATGGCTTTCGCGCAGGGCGCCACGGTGCCCGCGCGCCGGTTCATCCAGCCGCGCGTCGAGGCGGAAATCGCCTTTGTGATGAAGACGGGACTGGCCGGCGCCGGTGTCACCCGCGACGATGTGATCGCGGCCACCGATCATGTGGTCGCGGCGCTGGAGATCCTCGACACCCGGATATTGCGCCGCGATCCCGATACCGGCCAGGCGCGGGTGATCTTTGACACGGTGGCGGACAACGCCGCCAATGCCGGGCTGGTGCTGGGCGATGCGCGCCACGCGGTCGCGGCGCAGGATCTGCGGCGCGTCGGGGCCATCGTGAAACGCGACGGCGTGGTCGAGGAAACCGGGCTGGGCGCCGGGGTGCTGGACGATCCGGTGCGCGGGATTGTCTGGCTGGTGCGGCGGCTGGCGGCTTATGGCCAGGGCCTTGCGGCCGGCGAAATCGTGCTGTCCGGTTCGTTCGTGCGGCCTGTCGAAGCGCCTCCGGGGTCGGTCTTCGATGCGGATTTCGGTGATTTCGGGCGGGTCGCGATCGGCTTTGCCTGATCGGCTCAGCCCTCGAAACTTGCCTTGTCGCGGTTCAGGAAAGCATCGCGCAGCACCTGCGGAATCGCCAGCCTGGCGCTGCCGTCGGGGGCCATCATGACGATCACGCAGGTATAGGCCGTGCGCAACCTGCCATCGGACCAGATCTGCTGGTCGTATGTGAACGAGGTGTTGCGGAATGCGCTGACGCGGGTGGTAGCGATGTAATCCTCGCCCATCAGCATCTCTTCGTGATAGCGGATCTCGGCGCTGCGCAGGATCGTGCGCGGCCGCGGCGCCCCGGCCGGAAGGAGCGGTGTGCACAACAGATCGAAATACCATACCCGCAGCGTTTCGAACCAGGTCATGTAGGCCTTGTTGTTGACGTGGTTCAGCACGTCCAGTTCGGCAAAGCGCACGCGGTCGGCAATGGCCATCGGCTGCGGATCGGCTATGCCGTGCGCGCGCTGAATTTCGGGGCCGAGCGGGGTGTGGTATCGCAACGTCATGACGGCGGGGCTAGAAGATCGGCCCGCCGGGCGCAAGCGGGTTGTTGCATCCCCCCCGGTTCGTTGGCAATTTGGCCGCAGGAGGAGATATGGGCGCAGGCCCGGCGCGGTGGTGCCGGACCGGACCCGTGGCACCTTTGCAAAAGAGTTTAGGCTAACCCGCGCAGCAAATGCGCGCAAGCAAGACCAACACAACCGGGAGACCTGCCATGCTGGGCCAGATGATGACCGCCCCCCTGCTGATTTCGTCGCTGATCGACCACGCGGCGCGCTATCACGGCGATACGCCGATCGTATCGGTAAACACCACGGGCGGGGTCGAGACGACATCCTGGGCCGAGGTTTCGGCCAATGCCCGCCGGCTGGGATCGGCGCTGAGCGCAATGGGCCTGGCGCCGCAGGCCCGCTGCGCGACGATCGCCTGGAACAACCGGCGGCATCTCGAGATCTATTTCGGCACTTCGGGGGCCGGTTTCGTCTGCCACACCATCAACCCGCGCCTGTTCCCCGAGCAACTGGTCTACATCATCAACCACGCCGACGATCAGGTGCTGTTTCTGGATGCCACCTTCCTGCCGATCGCGATCAACCTGGCCGACAAGCTGCCCAACCTGAAGCACGTCGTGCTGATGGGGCCGCGCGATGAAGCTGCGGCCGAGAAGCTGCCGGGATTGCAGTTCTACGACGAGCTGATCGCCGGCGGAGATCCCGATTTCGAATGGCCGGTCTTCGATGAAAACACCGCGTCGAGCCTGTGTTATACTTCGGGCACGACCGGCAACCCCAAGGGCGTGCTCTATTCGCATCGTTCAACCGTTCTGCACACGCTGGTGGCCGGTCTGAAGGACACGCTGGCGATCAGCGCGGCGGATGTGGTGCTGCCGGTGGTGCCGATGTTCCATGTCAACGCCTGGGGCGTGCCCTATTGCGCGGCGATGGTCGGGGCGTCGATGGTGATGCCGGGGCCGGGGCTGGACGGCGAAAGCCTGGTCCGGCTGATCGACACCTACAAGGTAACCATCGCACTGGGCGTGCCGACGATCTGGCTGGGCCTTCTGGGCCATGCCAAGTCGGCCGGCAGCAACCTGGAAAGCCTGCAACGCACGGTGGTTGGCGGATCGGCCTGCCCGCCGTCGATGATCACCGCCTTCCGCGAGCTTTATGGGGTGGACACGATCCATGCCTGGGGCATGTCCGAGATGAGCCCTCTGGGATCGGTGAACCAGCTGCTGGCCAAACACGCCGCCTTGCCCGACGCGGAACGCCACGCGCTGCGCGAAAACCAGGGGCGGCCACCCTTTGGCGTGGAACTGAAGATTGTCGGCGAGAATGGTGAAACGCTGCCGTCCGACGGGCAGACCCAGGGCGATCTGCATGTGCGCGGCCATTGGGTTCTGGACAGCTATTTCCGCATGGACGACAATCAGGTACTGGTCGATGGGTGGTTCGACACCGGCGACGTGGCGACGATCGACGCGGATGGCTTCATGACCATCAAGGACCGTTCCAAGGACATCATCAAATCTGGTGGAGAATGGATCAGTTCGGTCGAACTGGAAAACATCGCCATCGCGCATCCGGCGCTGGCCGATGCTGCCGTCGTGGGTGTGAAGCATCCAAAATGGGACGAGCGCCCGATCCTGGTGGCGGTGCCGGCGGAAGGCCAGACCCCGTCCAAGGAAGAGCTTCTGGCGTTTTTCGATGGCAAGATCGCCAAGTGGCAGGTGCCCGATACGGTGGTTTTTGCCGAGGTGCTGCCGCGCAACGCGACCGGCAAGGTTCTCAAGCGCAACCTGCGCGAGACCTATGATTCGGTTTTGATGGAGTGAGCCCGGACCGGTGCCGTTTGCGCGGTGTCGGCGGGGGATCGGGGGCGCTGCCCCCGCCGCCCCAGGGGGCGGCTCCCCCGGAGTTTATCCGGCAAGATGAAGGGAAGCGGCGATGAGCAAGAGCCTGAAGCGGGTGCGTGCGGCGCTGGACGCGGCGGGTGCGGCGGCGGATCTGCGCGAGACCGCCGTGGCGCGGACAGCCGAGGATGCGGCGCGGGCGCTGGAGTGTGCGGTGGATCAGATCGCCAAGTCGGTGGTGCTTGCAGGCACGGAATCGGGGCGGGCGGTTCTGTTCGTGACGGCCGGCGGGCGCCGCGTGGATATGGCGCGGGCGGCGGACCTTGCGGGCGAGCCTCTGGGCAAGGCGGATGCGGCGGCAGTGCGGGCGCAGACTGGGTTTGCGATTGGCGGCGTCTCGCCGGTGGGCGCGATCGCTCCGATGGCGGTGTTTTTCGACCGTACGTTGATGGGGTTTGGCAAGGTCTGGGCCGCGGCGGGCACGCCGCACCATGTGTTCGGCGCGGCGCCGGGCGAGATCCTGCGTGTGTCGGGCGGCCAGTTGGCGGACTTCGTGATGGATTGAACGGCCCGCACCGGGGCCACTTTGGTGCGGTGCGGATTGACTGCGGTGCGGCTTGTTGCTATCGGTTATTGAACGACCGTTCATATAAGGGGGTGGGGGATGTTCAACGCGACGATGCAGTTCGACCTGGGCGCCGATGTCAATGCGCTGCGCGAGATGGTGCACCGCTGGGCGCAGGAGCGGGTGGCGCCGATGGCCGCCGAGATCGACAGGTCGAACGCGTTTCCGCCAGAGTTGTGGCCGGAGATGGGCGACCTGGGTCTTTTGGGGATCACGGTCGAGGAGGCCTATGGCGGCGCGGGCATGTCATACTTGGCGCATACGGTGGCCGTGGAGGAGATCGCGCGGGCGTCGGCGTCGGTGTCCTTGTCTTACGGCGCGCATTCCAACCTGTGCGTCAACCAGATCAAGCTGAACGGTACGCCCGAGCAGAAGGCCAGGTATCTGCCGGGCCTGGTGTCGGGCCGGCATGTGGGCGCCTTGGCGATGTCCGAGGCGGGCGCCGGTTCGGACGTGGTGTCGATGAAGCTGCGCGCGGAAAAGCGCAACGATCACTACCGGCTGAACGGCACGAAGTACTGGATCACCAACGGGCCGGATGCCGACACGCTGGTGGTTTACGCCAAGACCGATCCCGAGGCCGGATCGAAGGGGATCACTGCGTTCCTGATCGAAAAATCGATGACCGGCTTTTCGACCTCGCCGCATTTCGACAAGCTGGGCATGCGCGGATCCAACACCGCCGAGTTGATCTTCGAGGATGTCGAGGTGCCTTTCGAGAACGTGCTGGGCGAAGAGGGGCGCGGCGTGGCGGTTCTGATGTCGGGGCTGGATTACGAAAGGGTGGTTCTGGCCGGGATCGGAACCGGGATCATGGCCGCCTGTCTGGACGCGATCATGCCTTACATGGCCGAGCGCCGGCAGTTCGGCCAGCCGATCGGCAGCTTCCAGTTGATGCAGGGCAAGATCGCCGACATGTACACCGCGATGAATTCGGCGCGCGCCTACGTCTACGAGGTGGCCAAGGCCTGCGACCGGGGCGATGTGACCCGGCAGGATGCGGCGGCCTGCTGTCTTTACGCTTCGGAAGAGGCGATGAAGCAGGCGCATCAGGCGGTGCAGGCCATGGGCGGTGCCGGTTTTCTGAACGACAGCCCGGTGGCACGCATTTTCCGCGATGCCAAACTGATGGAGATCGGCGCCGGCACCTCTGAAATCCGCCGCATGCTGGTGGGGCGTGAACTCATGGCAGCCATGGCATGACACTCTCCCGGATCGCCCTCCCGCTCGGGTTGCTGTCGCTTGCGGCGGCCGGGTTGGGGGTGGGTCTGGGATGGCAGGTGGCGCGGCTGGATGAAACGACGGTGATCGGGTCGGCCGCGGCGCATTATGTGGCCGAGGCGGGGCCGGGTGCATCGCCACACGATTGTGTGGCCTATCCGGGCCGGGCGGCGCGGGTGTGGCTGGTGGTGGCCTGCGCGCATCCCGACGGACGGCAATTCGGCTACCGGGTTTCGCCTCTGGGGGTGTTGCGCGCGGCACCCCCGCCCGACAGGGCGCCCCGCACATGACGCCCGGCTCCGGTCACACCCGCGCGATCGCCGGACCCTTCCGGCCCCTCACGGCCGGGCGATTTTGCGACAAGGACAAGAGACCATGAAACTGACCTCCAACTTCCTGCCCGGCACGGACGAGGCGCGTGCGCGTCGTGCCGCCCATCTCGCGGCGCTGGAGACGGTCCGCGCCGCCGCCGCCGCCGCCGCCGAGGGCGGTGGAACCAAATCCCGCGACCGCCACCTTGCCCGCGGCAAGATGCTGCCGCGCGACCGGGTCGCCAACCTGCTGGATCCCGGCGCGCCGTTTCTTGAAATCGGCGCCACCGCCGCGCACGGGATGTACGATGGCGCCGCGCCCTGTGCCGGCGTGATCGCCGGTGTCGGACGGATGCACGGCCAGGACGTGATGGTGATCTGCAACGATGCGACGGTCAAGGGTGGCACCTATTACCCGATGACCGTGAAAAAGCACCTGCGTGCTCAGGAAATCGCCGCCGAGTGCGATTTGCCCTGCATCTACCTGGTCGACAGCGGCGGGGCCAACCTGCCCAACCAGGACGAGGTGTTTCCCGATCGCGATCACTTTGGCCGCATCTTCTACAACCAGGCGCGCATGTCGGCCCGCGGCATTGCCCAGATCGCCGTGGTGATGGGATCGTGCACCGCCGGAGGTGCCTATGTGCCGGCCATGTCCGACGTGACGATCATCGTCAAGGAACAGGGCACGATCTTTCTGGCCGGACCGCCCCTGGTGCGGGCCGCCACCGGAGAAGTGGTCACCGCCGAGGATCTGGGCGGCGGCGATGTGCACACCCGCCTGTCGGGCGTGGCCGATTACCTGGCCGAAGACGACGGCCATGCCCTGGCGCTGGCCCGCCGCGCCGTCGCCGGCCTGAACCGGGGCCGACCGGCGACCGTGCAATGGCAAAGCCCCGAGGAGCCGGCCTATGATCCGGCCGAGATACTCGACGTGGTCCCCGCCGATCTGCGCACCCCCTACGACATCCGCGAGGTCATCGCGCGCCTGGTCGACGGCTCGCGGTTCGACGAATTCAAACCGCGTTTCGGTGAAACGCTCGTTACCGGCTTCGCCCATCTGCGGGGTTGTCCGATCGGCATCGTCGCCAACAACGGCGTGTTGTTCTCCGAGGCGGCGCAGAAGGGCGCGCATTTCGTCGAACTCTGCTCGCAGCGGCGCATACCCCTGGTTTTCCTGCAGAACATCACCGGCTTCATGGTCGGCCGGAAATACGAAAACGAAGGCATCGCGCGCCACGGCGCCAAGATGGTCACGGCGGTCGCAACCACATCGGTGCCGAAGATCACGATGCTGGTGGGCGGATCTTTCGGCGCGGGCAACTACGGCATGGCCGGTCGCGCCTATCAGCCGCGTTTCCTGTGGACATGGCCCAATGCGCGCATATCGGTGATGGGTGGCGAACAGGCGGCCGGTGTGCTGGCCACAGTGCGCCGCGATGCCATCGAACGCGCCGGCGGCACATGGTCGTCCGAAGACGAGGCGGCGTTTCGAAAACCCACGGTCGACATGTTCGCCGAACAGTCGCACCCGCTTTACGCAGCGGCACGCCTCTGGGACGATGGCGTGATCGATCCGCGCAAGTCGCGCGACGTTCTGGCGCTCAGCCTCGGTGCCGCACTCAACGCCCCGGTCCCCGAGACACGCTTCGGCGTGTTCCGGATGTGACCCGGCCGTGCGTCGCCATGGCGCCCCGATCCGGCCCCGGCGCGGGCCCGCTTCCACTCGCTGAAAATATCCTCGGGGGTCCGGGGGCAGACGGCCCCCGGTTCCGCCGGTGCAGAAAGGACCGAACCGATGTTTGACACGATCCTGATCGCCAACCGCGGTGAAATCGCATGTCGCGTTATCCGCACCGCCCGGTCCATGGGCTTGCGTTGCGTGGCCGTCTATTCCGACGCCGACCGCGACGCGGCACATGTCGAGATGGCCGATCACGCCGTGCATATCGGTGGTCCGGCGCCGGCCGACAGTTATCTGCGCGGCGATGCGATCATAGCCGCGGCGCTGGATAGCGGCGCGCAGGCCATCCACCCGGGATACGGCTTTCTCAGCGAGAACCCCGGCTTCGTCGATGCAGTCGCCGCGGCGGGCCTTGTTTTCGTCGGCCCCTCGGCTGCGGCGATCCGGGCGATGGGCCTGAAAGACGCGGCCAAGGCGCTGATGATCCAGGCCGGCGTGCCCGTGGTTCCGGGCTATCACGGTGCCGGGCAAGATCCCGACATGTTGGCCGAGGAAGCGGGCCGGATCGGCTATCCGGTGCTGATCAAGGCCGTCGCCGGCGGCGGGGGCAAGGGCATGCGGCTTGTCGAAGCGCCCGCCGCATTCGCCGACGCCCTGCGCAGCGCGCAGGGCGAGGCGCGCACGGCTTTCGGCAATGCCGACGTGCTGGTCGAGAAATACGTCTCGAAACCGCGTCACATCGAAGTGCAGATCTTCGGCGATGGAACCCGTGCGGTGCATCTTTTCGAACGCGACTGTTCGTTGCAGCGACGCCACCAGAAGGTGATCGAGGAAGCCCCCGCGCCCGGCATGACGGAAGAGATGCGCGCGGCGATGGGGCAGGCTGCGGTCAAGGCCGCCGAGGCGATCGGCTATGCCGGAGCGGGCACCGTCGAATTCATCGTCGACGCATCCGAAGGGCTGCGCCCCGACAGGTTCTATTTCATGGAAATGAACACCCGGCTTCAGGTGGAACACCCGGTGACCGAAGCGGTCACCGGAATCGATCTGGTCGAATGGCAACTGCGCGTTGCCGCTGGCGCGGCCTTGCCTGCCGCTCAGGCCGATCTGGTGTTGAACGGCCATGCCTTCGAGGCACGGCTCTATGCCGAGGACGTGCCGCGAGGCTTCCTGCCGGCCACCGGAACCCTGGCGCATCTGGCCTTTCCCGAAGGTGCCCGCGCCGACAGCGGCGTGCGCCCCGGCGACAGCATCAGCCCCTGGTACGACCCGATGATCGCCAAGCTCATCGTCTGGGGGCCGACCCGCGCGATTGCGCTGGCGCGGTTGCGGCAGGCGCTGCGCGGCACCGAAGTGGGCGGCACGGTCACCAACCTTGCGTTTCTGGGGGCGCTGGCCGCGCATCCGGGGTTTGCTGCCGGCGACGTCGACACCGGCCTGATCGGCCGCGATCTGGAGCTTTTGGTGCCCGAACGCCGCCCGCACGACAGGGCGCGCGCCGCGGCGGCGCTTTCGGCGGCGGGTTTGCTGACCGTGCCGGTCGAAACGGGTTCGGGTCCAGCGGCTCCGGACCGGGCCGGTTCGAGCCAGGCCGTGCGCGGTGGCGAAGAGCTTTCCGGGTTTTCCCTCTGGCAACCGCTGCGCCGCACTGTCAGTCTGACCTGGGAGGATGATGCGTTTGACGCGGTGTTGCAGGTGCACGGCCCGGACCACATCGAGATCGGCCTCGACGGGGCCGCCCTTGTGGCGACGCGCGGGCGGACCGGCTGGCGGATCGACACGGTGCCGATGCCCGGATGCGTGCGCCGGGGCGACCGTGTGTTCGTGTTCGACACCTTTGGCTTTGAATTCGGGATCGTCGATCCGCTGGACCGGGCCGCAGGCCGGTCGGGCGACGGCAACCTGATCGAGGCTCCGATGCCGGGACTGGTGAAATCCGTTTATGCGCAGGCCGGGCAGACGGTGCGGGCGGGCGACCGTCTGGCGGTTCTGGAGGCGATGAAGATGGAGCACGCGCTTCTGGCCGCGCGTGACGGGGTGGTGGCGGAAGTGTTGTGCCCCGCCGGCAGCCAGGTGGAGGCGGGTGCCGCGCTGGTCCGGCTGGAGCCGGAGACCTGAGGCGCGGGCTGCGCGGACGGAAGATGAGTATTTCTGGAACAATGAAAGGGAGGAGGCGGAGATGAAAGCGGAGCGGGTCGAGATTTTCGAAGTGGGGCCGCGCGACGGCCTGCAGAACGAGGCGCGCGAGATCGCGGTGGAAGACAAGATCGCGCTGGTCGATCTGTTGAGCGAGGCCGGGTTTCGACGCATCGAGGTGGCGAGTTTCGTCAGCCCCAGGTGGGTGCCGCAGATGGCCGGAAGCGCCGGGGTTCTGGCCGGGATCAAGCGGGCACCGGGTGTGCGTTATGCGGCGCTGACGCCGAACATGCGTGGTTATGACGACGCCCTAATGGCGAAGGCCGACGAGATCGCCGTGTTCGGATCGGCGAGCGAGGGTTTTTCGAAGGCCAACATCAATGCGACGGTGGCAGAATCGCTGGAACGGTTCCGGCCGTTGCTGGCGGCGGCGCGGCATATCGATCTGCCTGTACGCGGTTATGTGAGTTGTGTCACCGATTGCCCCTTCGACGGGCCGACGCCGCCTGAAAAGGTGGCGGAGGTAGCCGATGCGCTGTTTGCAATGGGCTGCTACGAGATTTCGCTGGGCGACACCTTGGGGCAGGCCACCCCCGCGAGCATCGCGCGGATGCTGATGGCGGTGCGCGAGCGGGTTCCGGTGGGCCGTCTGGCGGGCCATTATCACGACACGGCGGGGCGCGCGCTGGCGAACATCGATGCGTCGCTGTCGCTGGGGGTGCGGGTGTTCGATGCGGCGGTTGGCGGGCTGGGGGGATGCCCCTATGCGCCCGGATCGTCGGGCAATGTGGCCACCGAGGCGGTGGCGGCGCATCTGGCACGCCTTGGCTATCAGACCGGTCTGGACATGGATCGTCTGGCGCGGGCTTCGGCGTTGGCGCGCGAACTGTGCGGCGGCTCTGCGGCGCTGGCCGGGCAGGCGGAGGGGTAGGGCGCGATGTACGAAACCCTGGAACTGAGCACCGACGCGCGCGGGGTTGCGCGTCTGGTTCTGAACCGCCCGGACAAGCACAATGCGATGTCGGCGCCCATGTTGGCGGAATTGACCGAGGCGGCGGCGCGGCTGGGGCAAGATCCGGCCGTGCGTGTTGTGGTGCTGAGCGGTAACGGCCGCAGCTTCTGTGCCGGGGGGGATCTGGCGTGGATGCGCGAACAGATGGCCGCAGATCCCGAGACGCGGGCCCGTGAGGCGGCCAAACTGGCCTATATGTTGCAAGCGCTGAACACCCTGCCCAAGCCTTTGATTGGCGCGATCCAGGGAAATGCCTTTGGCGGCGGCTGTGGCATGGCGGCGGTGTGTGACGTGGCGGTGGGCGCCGATCATCTGAAGATGGGTTTCACCGAAACCCGTCTGGGTATCCTGCCCGCCACCATCGGGCCCTATGTGATCGCGCGGATGGGCGAGGGCCGGGCGCGGCGGGTGTTCATGTCGGCGCGGTTGTTCGGCGCGGATGAGGCGGTGGACCTGGGGCTGTTGGCGCGCGCGGTGCCGGCGGCGGATCTTGAGGCTGCTGTCGAGGCCGAGGTGGCGCCCTATCTGGCCTGCGCGCCGGGGGCGGTGGCCGCGTCCAAGGCGCTGGCGCGGGAACTGGGGCCGCAAATCGATGCGGCCACCATCGAGATGACGGTGCAGGCTTTGCGGGCGCGTTGGGAGACCGAAGAGGCCCGCGAGGGCATTTCGGCGTTTTTCGACCGGCGCGCGCCGGGCTGGGCAACCTGACTCGGGGCCTGTGCCGGGGCGGCGGCCGACCGCTTGTGATCACAAATCCCGGATGCGTCGATTTCGCCGGGTGCGAAGCGCGCGGGCTCGGTTGACCCGAGCCGGAGGCGGGGCTAAACCCGGGGGTGTCAACCCAGCCGTTTGACCCGCGCCCCCGCCGGGCGCCACGAAAAGGAGCCGCCTTTTGGAAGAGATGCTGAGGGAATACCTCCCTATTCTCGTTTTTCTGGCCGTGGCCATCGGGCTTGGCCTAGTGCTGATCCTGGCGGCCGTCGTGCTGGCCGTCCGCAACCCCGACCCCGAAAAGGTGAGCGCCTATGAATGCGGCTTCAACGCATTCGACGACGCGCGCATGAAGTTCGACGTGCGGTTCTACCTCGTGTCGATCCTGTTCATCATCTTCGATCTGGAAATCGCCTTTCTGTTTCCCTGGGCGGTGGCGTTCAAGGACGTGAGCATGGTGGGCTTCTGGTCGATGATGGTGTTCCTGGCGGTGCTGACGATCGGCTTTGCCTACGAGTGGAAAAAGGGAGCTTTGGAATGGGAGTAGCAGTGGGTGCGAACACCGCCGGCGCGGACCGCGACGTGGCCACGCAGGATCTCAACCGTGCGCTTCAGGACAAGGGGTTCCTGCTGACATCGACCGAGGATATCATCAATTGGGCGCGCACCGGTTCGCTGCACTGGATGACCTTCGGTCTGGCCTGCTGCGCAGTGGAAATGATGCACACCGCCATGCCGCGCTATGACATGGAGCGGTTCGGAACCGCGCCGCGCGCCAGCCCGCGCCAGTCGGATCTGATGATCGTTGCGGGAACGCTGACCAACAAGATGGCGCCGGCTTTGCGCAAGGTCTACGACCAGATGCCCGAACCGCGCTATGTGATTTCCATGGGATCCTGCGCCAATGGCGGCGGGTACTATCACTATAGTTATTCGGTGGTGCGCGGTTGCGACCGAATCGTGCCTGTGGATGTCTATGTGCCTGGCTGTCCGCCGACAGCCGAGGCGCTGCTGTATGGTATCATGCAGTTGCAACGAAAGATCCGGCGCACCGGGACAATCGTGCGATGACCGCGCGTGGCAATAGCATGGCGATGACCGCGCGTGGCAACAGCAGGGCGAAAGCCGCGCGCCACTGCGCGGCACCCGCCCGCGTCCAATCCCCCGAGGAGGTATGATCATGTCCGCGGCTCTCAGCGAACTGGGCGAATACATCGCGACCAAGCGCCAAGAATGTGTGCTCGACTGGGATGTCAGCCAGGATGAGCTGAACCTCGACGTGACCCCGTCGAACATCGTCGGGCTGCTCGAATTTCTCAAGACCGATCCGACCTGCCGGTTCTCGACGCTGGTCGATGTCACGGCGGTGGACTACCCCGAGCGTGCGAAGCGGTTCGACGTGGTCTATCACCTGCTGTCGATGTATCAGAACCAACGGATCCGCCTGCGCGTTTCGGTGCGCGCCGACGATCTGGTGCCTTCCGCCATTCCGGTGCACCCCTGCGCCAACTGGTTCGAACGCGAGGTGTTCGACATGTTCGGCATCCTCTTTTCCGGCCACCCCGACCTGCGCCGTATCCTCACGGACTATGGCTTTCGCGGCCATCCGCTGCGCAAGGATTTCCCCACGACAGGCTATACCGAGGTCCGCTATGACGAAGTGCAGAAGCGCGTCGTCTACGAGCCGGTTTCTCTGGTGCAGGAGTACCGCCAGTTCGATTTCATGAGCCCCTGGGAGGGCGCGCAATACGTCCTGCCCGGCGACGAGAAGACGGAGGCCAAATGACCGAGTTCGTGGTCTGGGCGCTGTTCACGGTTGCCACCGTCATTCCCATGCTGAAGCTGCTGCCGCACTTCGGTCTGCAAAAGGCATGGGCGGCGCTTTGGGTGTTGCCGGTGGGGGCGCTGATCCTGCTGTGGGTCATGGCGATGAAGCTTCAGGACATGGAGCGGCGCTAATGACCGAGACAGCACATTCGGCTGTCCGGGCCGCGGCGGTGGCCTATTGCCACGGCGTGCATGATGCCGATGCAGCGGTCTTCGCCGCGCTCTGCCACGAGGCATTCCACATGTCCGCGCTGGCCGGATCCGGCGCGGTCCCGGTCTGGGACAAGACGGCCTATCTGGAACGTCTCGCCGCACGCGGGCCCGCCGAAGGCGCGCCGGTCTATGAAATCCTCGACATCGACGTGGCCGAGGACGCCATCGCGCGGGTCAAGCTGCGGGTCGCGGTGCCGCCGCGCGTGTTCGAGGACTATCTCGGTTTCATCCGCGTCGGTGCGGAATGGAAACTGATAAACAAGCTTTTCCGGACCGCCGAAGGTCCGGCTCTCGAAGGATGAGGTGATGCCGATGGATGGCTCCAAATTCGACGACGTCCTGACGGGCGAACAGAAGATCCGCAACTTCAACATCAACTTCGGGCCGCAACACCCAGCTGCACATGGCGTTTTGCGGCTTGTGCTCGAGCTTGACGGCGAAATCGTCGAACGCTGCGATCCGCATATCGGTCTGCTGCACCGCGGCACCGAAAAGCTGATGGAAAGCCGCACCTACCTGCAAAACCTGCCCTACTTCGACCGCCTCGACTATGTTGCGCCGATGAACCAGGAACACGCCTGGTGCCTGGCCATCGAAAAGCTGACCGGCGTGCAGGTGCCGCGCCGCGCCTCGCTGATCCGGGTGCTCTTCTGCGAAATCGGCCGCATCCTGTCGCATATCCTGAACGTGACCACACAGGCAATGGACGTGGGCGCGCTTACGCCGCCGCTCTGGGGGTTCGAGGAACGCGAAAAACTGATGGTGTTCTACGAACGCGCCTGCGGGGCGCGTCTTCACGCCGCCTACTTCCGGCCCGGCGGCGTGCATCAGGATCTGCCCGACGCCCTGCTCGACGACATCGAGGAATGGGCCCATCATTTCCCCAGCGTGCTGGATGACATCGATGGGCTGCTGACCGAAAACCGCATCTTCAAACAGCGCAACGCCGACATCGGCGTAGTCAGCGAACAGGACATCCAGAACTTCGGGTTTTCCGGCGTGATGGTGCGCGGTTCCGGGCTGGCATGGGATCTGCGCCGCGCGCAACCCTACGAATGCTACGACGAATTCACATTCCAGATCCCCGTTGGCAAGAATGGCGATTGTTACGATCGTTACCTGTGCCGCATGGAGGAAATGCGCCAGTCCACTTCGATCATCCTTCAGGCCGTGACCAAGCTGCGCGAAACCCCCGGCGACGTGCTGGCGCGCGGCAAGATCACCCCGCCCAGCCGCGGCGACATGAAAACCTCGATGGAAGCGCTGATCCATCACTTCACTATCTCCACCGAGGGCTTCCATGTGCCCGCCGGCGAAGTCTATTGCGCGGTCGAGGCGCCGAAGGGTGAATTCGGCGTGTATCTCGTGGCCGATGGCAGCAACAAACCCTACCGCGCCAAGCTGCGCGCGCCCGGTTTCCTTCATCTTCAGGCCATGGATCACATCGCCCGCGGTCACCAACTGGCCGACGTGGCCGCCATCATCGGCACGCTCGATGTGGTCTTCGGCGAAATCGACCGCTGACATGGCCGCAACCCGCGCAAATCACCGCCCATGCGATGACGCGGCGCGCGGCCTGTCCTTTCATCTTGCCCGAAAAACTCCCGCCGGAGGCTCCCTGCCTCACAATCCGCTCTGAAAGTTCCAAGTCATGCTCCGCCGTCTCCATCCCGATCAACCCGCAAGCTTCGCATTCACGCCCGACAACCTCGCCTGGGCGCAGGGCCAGATCAGCAAATATCCCGAAGGTCGGCAGGCCAGCGCGATCATCCCGCTGCTGTGGCGCGCGCAGGAGCAGGAAGGCTGGCTCACCCGCCCGGCGATCGAAACCGTCGCGGACATGCTCGGCCTCGCCTACATCCGGGCCCTCGAGGTCGCTTCTTTCTACTTCATGTTCCAGCTCCAGCCGGTCGGCTCGGCGGCGCATGTGCAGATCTGCGGCACCACGTCCTGCATGATCTGCGGCGCCGAGGATCTGGTGGCGGTCTGCCGCGACAAGATCGCCCCGCGCCCTCACGCGCTCAGCGCGGATGGCCGGTTCAGCTGGGAAGAGGTGGAATGCCTCGGCGCCTGCGCCAACGCGCCGATGGCGCAGATCGGCAAGGATTACTACGAGGATCTGACCGCCGCGCGGCTTGCCGAGATCCTCGATGAAATCGCCGCCGGCGGGGTGCCGGTGCCGGGTCCGCAGAACGGCCGCTATGCCGCCGAACCGCTGGGTGGCCCGACCAGCCTGACCGCCTATTCGGACGACCGGATGGCGCGGAACGCCAGCGTCGCGCTGGCGCTCGATATCGGCGACACGCTGAAACGGATCGATGGCACCGAGGTGCCGCTGGTCACACCCTGGCGCCAGATCCCGGCCAATGCCGATCCCGCGCCCGCATCCGAACCCGCGCCCGAAACCGGCGCCGGCCCGGCGCCGGAACCGGCCCGGCCCGCCGCGCTGGACGGGCCGCGCGACGCGGGCCCCGACGATCTCAAGCAGATCAAGGGCGTCGGCCCCAAGCTCGAGGCGCTGCTGCATCAGCTTGGATTTTTCCATTTCGACCAGATCGCGGCCTGGACCGATGCCGAGATCGCCTGGGTCGACGACAACCTGGAAGGTTTCAAGGGCCGGGTGTCGCGTGACAACTGGGTAAAACAGGCGCGCGCTCTTGCCGAAGAGCAGGAGACGTAATCCCCCAAACGTGCGATAATGGACGGCATCTACAGAGACTGACGGTCACACGATACAAGGGAGAACCGGGGACATGGACAACAAATCAGGATCTATCACCTGCGCTGCGGGATGCTGGCTGGTTGCTTTGCTGGGGGGCGTTCTGGCCTTCGCGCTGTTGATGGTGCTGGGGGGATGGACATTCCTTCAGGCGGTCTTTGCCGGCTCGGTGCTGGCCGGCATCGCCGGTCTGATCATCTCGCGCATCATGTGCACCCCCTTGCCCGCTCCGGGCGCGGCCAGCGTCACCGCCGCGCCACGTCCCGCACCGGCACCGAAACCGGCACAGGCACCCGCCGCTCCCGCGGCCGAAGCCCCTGCCGCGCCGGCTTCCGAGGCCGCGGCCGATGGCGATGCGCCCAAGGTCACACCCTCGGCCGCCTTGCCGGGTCAGGCCGAACTGGCCGCGCGCAAGGGCACATGGACCTACGCCAGCGATGCCGCGCCGGCCCCGGCTGCCGTTTCCGCCTCGGTTGAAACCGTCCCGGCCGATGCCGCCGACGCTGTCGCCGAAGCCGAACCGACCCTGCTGAACGCCGCCCGCGACGGCAAGCCCGACGATCTGAAACTGATCAAGGGCGTTGGTCCGAAACTGGAAAGCACGCTGAACGAGTTGGGCTTTTATCACTTCGACCAGATCGCCAACTGGACCGAGGCGGAAATCGCATGGGTCGATACCCGGCTGAAGTTCAAGGGACGGATCCTGCGCGACGGCTGGCAGGACCAGGCGCGGATTCTCGCCGAAGGCGGCGAAACCGAATTCTCGAAACGCAACGGGTGACAGGACCACCAAAGCGCATGAGCACCGAACAGGACCGCAAGATCGCCGCCAAGGGCCGGCATGTGTCTCTGGTGATCGCCGGAACCATGATCCTCTGGCTGGCGGCGCAATGGATCGGCGGCGCAATTGGCCTTCCGTCGCGATATGTGTTCCTGTTCGATCTTCTGGCGCTGGCCGGTTTGATCTACGCGGGCGTGAACATCTTGCAAATCTGGCGCGCGCGCCGGAACAGTGAAGGGTAACAAAGATGCTGCAAGACCAGGACCGGATCTTCACCAACATCTACGGAATGCACGATCGCAGCCTGCGCGGTGCGCAGGCGCGGGGGCATTGGGATGGCACCAGGGCCATCCTGGACAAGGGCCGCGACTGGATCGTCCAGACCATGAAGGACAGCGGCCTGCGCGGGCGCGGCGGCGCGGGATTTCCCACCGGTTTGAAATGGTCGTTCATGCCCAAGGAAAGCGACGGGCGGCCCTCGTACCTTGTGGTCAATGCCGATGAATCCGAACCCGGCACCTGCAAGGATCGCGAGATCATGCGCCACGATCCGCATACGCTGATCGAAGGCTGCCTGATCGCCAGTTTTGCGATGCAGGCCCATGCGTGTTACATCTACATTCGCGGCGAATACATCCGCGAAAAGGAGGCCCTGCAAGCCGCCATCGACGAGGCTTATGACGCCGGGTTGATCGGCCCCAACGCCTGCGGTTCGGGATGGGACTTCGATCTCTATCTGCACCACGGCGCCGGCGCCTATATCTGCGGCGAGGAAACCGCGCTGCTGGAAAGCCTCGAGGGCAAGAAGGGGATGCCCCGGATGAAGCCGCCGTTTCCGGCGGGTGCCGGGCTTTATGGCTGTCCGACCACGGTGAACAACGTCGAATCGATCGCGGTGGTGCCGACGATCCTGCGGCGGGGCGCCGAATGGTTTTCCGCCTTCGGACGGGCCAACAACGCCGGAACCAAGCTGTTCGCGATTTCCGGCCATGTGAACCACCCCTGCGTCGTCGAAGAGGCGATGAGCATCTCGTTCGAGGAGCTGATCGAAACCCATTGCGGCGGTATTCGCGGCGGTTGGGACAACCTCAAGGCGGTGATCCCGGGCGGCAGTTCGGTGCCCATGATCCCCGGCAAGGCGATGCGCGGCGCGATCATGGATTTCGATTATCTGCGCGAGCAGAGGTCGGGCCTGGGCACGGCGGCGGTGATCGTGATGGACAATTCCACCGATGTGATCAAGGCGATCTGGCGGCTTTCGAAGTTCTACAAGCACGAAAGCTGCGGGCAGTGCACGCCCTGCCGCGAGGGCACCGGATGGATGATGCGGGTGATGGACCGGCTGGTGACGGGCGAGGCAGAACCCGAAGAGATCGACATGCTGCTGGATGTGACCAAACAGGTCGAAGGCCATACGATCTGCGCGCTGGGCGATGCGGCGGCCTGGCCGATCCAGGGCCTGATCCGGCATTTCCGCGACGAGATCGAGGACCGGATCAAGCACAAGCGGTCCGGTCGGGTCAGCGCGGCGGTGGCGGCTGAGTGATCCGCGCGGCCTGCATAACGGCGGCGGCGCTGGTTGCCGCCTTGCCCGCGGCGGCATCGGACCGGGTGGCGCCCGATTACTTCGTGATCGCGGTCATGGAGACGACGACCGCGCAGCAACTGGCGCTGGCCTGTCCGCGCATCAGCATCAACCCGGTGACGATCAGCGCCGCGTCGGGCATCGTGCTGGAACGTTTGACAGCGGATGGTTTCGATCCCGCGCTCGACGATCTGGGCATGGCCGATCCTTCGGCGGCGATTGCCGTGCATCAGGATGCCTTCATGGACAAACACGCGCTGCGCGGTGCCGATCAGGGCGCGGTCTGTGCCAGTGCCTTGGCGGAAATGGCCGAAGGCACGACGATCGGCAGCTATCTGATGGAGGTTGCGCAATGATCGTGCGGCGCGTTCTGGTCCCGACGCTTCTGGTGGCGGCCGCCGCCGCGGCGCTGACCGCCTGTCAGCCACAGGACGACCGCCTGCGCTTCGATGGCCAGGTGTATCGCACCAAGGCGTCGAAGGTCGGCGATGATCTTTCGGTGTTCCAGGTCACGGCCTCTCCGGTTTCCGCCTCACTGGCCGGCGCGCGCGAGGCGGCGGCCTACGAGGCGATCCGCTATTGCATCTCGAACTATGGCACCTCGGCGATCGAATGGTCGGTCGGGCCCGACACGGACACCGGCGCGCTGATCGTCGAAAAGGATCAACTGACCTTCTCGGGGGAGTGCAGGCCGTGAGACGGGGGTATCGCACCAGCCTGTGCCACGCGGGTCTGATCGTGGCCGCCGCGCTGAGCGTGAGCGCGGCCGCGGCCGCCAAACCGCCGCTGCGCGAGGTTGCGCCAGTGTATGACGCGCTGTTCCATGTGGCCGTGGCCAACGAGATCCGCAAATCCTGCGACAGCATCGTGGCACGGCCCTTGCGGGCCCTGTCGGTTTTGCGCGGTCTGAATGCCACCGCCCGCCAGATGGGCTACAGCCGTTCCGAAATCGATGCCTTTTTGAATTCGGAAAACGAAAAGAACCGGATGCGGGCCCGCGGTGCCGCGTTTTTCGCGGCGCGCAATGTGAACCCGCGCAATCCGGACGAGCTTTGCGCGCTGGGGCGCGCGGAAATCCAGAAATCCAGCCAGATCGGCGTACTTTTGAGGGCGAAATAGACCATGTCTGACCTCCGCAAGATCAACATTGACGGTATCGAAGTCGAAGTGGACGGGACCATGACCCTGATCCAGGCCTGCGAGGAAGCGGGTATCGAGATACCGCGTTTTTGCTATCATGAACGTCTTTCGATCGCCGGCAACTGCCGGATGTGCCTCGTCGAGGTGGTGGGCGGCCCACCGAAACCGGCGGCCTCCTGCGCGATGCAGGTCAAGGATCTGCGCCCCGGTCCCGAGGGCGCGCCGCCGCAGGTGCGCACCAATTCGCCCATGGTCAAGAAGGCCCGCGAGGGCGTCATGGAGTTCTTGCTGATCAACCATCCGCTGGATTGCCCGATCTGCGATCAGGGTGGCGAATGCGATCTTCAGGATCAGGCGATGGCCTACGGCGTGGATTTCAGCCGCTACCGCGAACCCAAACGCGCCGCGACAGATCTTGACCTTGGTCCGCTGGTGGAAACGCACATGACCCGCTGCATTTCCTGCACGCGCTGCGTGCGGTTCACCACGGAAGTGGCCGGCATCACCCAGATGGGCCAGACCGGGCGCGGCGAGGACAGTGAAATCACCTCGTATCTGGGCGAAACCCTCGACAGCAACCTGCAGGGCAACATCATCGATCTTTGCCCGGTGGGTGCGCTGGTCAGCAAACCCTATGCTTTTACCGCGCGCCCCTGGGAGCTGACGAAGACCGAAAGCATCGATGTGATGGACGCGCTCGGCTCGAACATCCGGGTGGATACCAAGGGGCGCGAAGTGATGCGTTTCCTGCCACGCAACCACGATGGCGTGAACGAGGAATGGATTTCGGACAAGACGCGGTTCGTGTGGGACGGGCTGCGCCGCCAACGGCTGGACCGGCCCTATATTCGCGAGAACGGCAAACTGCGTCCGGCGGCCTGGCCCGAGGCGCTGGCCGCGGCGGCCGCGGGCATGCGGGGCCGCAAGCTGGCCGGTCTGGTGGGCGATCTGGCCCCGGTCGAGGCGGCCTTCGCGCTGAAACAGCTGATCGAGGGCCACGGTGGCATCGTGGAATGCCGCACCGATGGCGCCAGCCTGCCGGCGGGCAACCGCGCGGCCTATGTGGGCACGGCGCGGATCGAAGACATCGACGCGGCGCAGGGCATCGTGATCGTGGGCGCCAACCCGCAAACGGAAGCACCGGTGCTGAATGCGCGTATCCGCAAGGCCTGGGTGGCGGGTGCGGATGTGGCTGTGATCGGGCCGCAGGCGGATCTGACCTATCCCGCCACGCATCTGGGCACCGGGCCGGCGGCGCTGGCCGGTGACAGGCGCGCGGCGCTGATCGCCAGACTGCAAGGCATGGAGCGCAAGGTGATCATTCTGGGGCAGGGCGCGCTGACACGGCCCGACGGTGCGGCGATCCTGGCCGATGTGCAGGCGCTGGCCGAAGCCTGCGACGCGTGGCTGCTGGTGCTGCACACGGCGGCGGCGCGGGTGGGCGCGATGGATGTGGACGCCACCAACCCCGGCGGAATGCGCGCCGTGGCCGAGGCCGAGACGATCTACAACCTGGGCGCGGACGAGATCGAGATTCCGGCGGGTGCCTTCGTGATCTACCAGGGCAGCCACGGCGACCGGGGCGCGCATCGCGCCGACGTGATCCTGCCGGGCGCCGCCTACACGGAAGAGCCGGGCCTGTTCGTAAACACCGAAGGCCGACCGCAGCTGGCATTGCGCGCGGGATTCGCCCCCGGCGAGGCCAAGGAGAACTGGGCCATCCTGCGCGCGCTTTCGGCCGAACTGGGCCAAGCGCTGCCGTTCGACAGCATCGCGCAGCTGCGCCAGGCGCTGGTCAAGTCGCATTCGCATCTGGGCAAGATCGACAGGGTTGCCGAAAACACGGGCCCCGCGCTGGAGCCCGGCAAGATCGAAAGTGGCGATTTCACCCCGGCGATCACGGATTTCTACCTGACCAACCCGATTGCCCGCGCCAGCGCGCTGATGGCCGAGCTTTCGGCCAACGCCAGCGCCCGACGGCGCGAATCCCTGGCGGCTGAATGAAGCATGTGGCGTTGATATCGCCGCTGATACTGGCCGCCGGATGCGCGGCGACGGATGCGTTGCAGGTGGCGCGGTTCGCGCCCGATTACCAGGGCGTGCAAACCAGCCTTCTGGCCGGCGATCTCGTGCAGTTTCATGTGCGGATGACCGGTGCGCGCACCGGCGACGATGTCGATGCCTATGCGGAATGTGCCGCCGCGCAATACACGCTGATCCGGGGCTACGGCTTTGCGCGGCATTTGCGCACAAATGTACACGAAGAGGGTGGCGTGTGGTCGGCAGATGCTGTTTACACCATCTCGCCAGCTCTGCCCGCCGGGCTGCGAACCATGGACGCCGAAGTCGTGGCCGCTGCCTGCGCGGAAAACGGAATACCCATGGTGTGAGGACAAATGGCTGATTTCTTTACCACTCCGGGCGGCATTGCGGTGCTTATACTCGCGCAGGTTCTCGCCGTCGTTGCCTTTGTCATGGTGTCGCTGCTGTTTCTCGTCTACGGCGACCGCAAGATCTGGGCCGCGGTCCAGATGCGGCGCGGCCCGAACGTGGTGGGGGTTTTCGGCCTGCTTCAGACGGTGGCCGACGCGCTGAAATACGTCGTCAAGGAAATCGTGGTGCCCGCCGGCGCGGACAAGACCGTGTTCATGCTGGCACCGATGACATCCTTCGTTCTGGCGTTGCTGGCCTGGGCGGTGATTCCCTTCAACGATGGCTGGGTGCTGTCCGACATCAACGTGGCGATCCTGTTCGTCTTCGCGATTTCCTCTCTCGAGGTTTACGGCGTGATCATGGGGGGCTGGGCATCGAACTCGAAGTACCCGTTCCTGGGATCGCTGCGATCGGCGGCACAGATGATATCCTATGAGGTGTCGCTGGGCCTGATCATCATCGGCGTCATCATATCGACCGGGTCGATGAACTTCGGCGCGATCGTTGCCGCGCAGGACGGGAACCTGGGCTTTTTCAACTGGTACTGGCTGCCGCATCTGCCGATGGTGTTCCTGTTCTTCATCTCGGCGCTGGCCGAAACGAACCGGCCGCCGTTCGACCTGCCCGAGGCGGAATCCGAACTGGTTGCGGGCTATCAGGTCGAATATTCCTCGACGCCCTTCCTTTTGTTCATGGCCGGAGAATACATCGCGATCTTCCTGATGTGCGCGCTGACCACTCTGCTGTTCTTCGGCGGCTGGCTGTCGCCGATCCCCGGATTGCCCGACGGGGTGTTCTGGATGATCGCCAAGATGGCGTTCTTCTTCTTCCTCTTCGCAATGGTCAAGGCAATCACCCCGCGTTACCGCTATGACCAACTGATGCGCCTGGGCTGGAAGGTGTTCCTGCCGTTCAGCCTGTTCTGGGTGGTGTTCGTGGCCTTTGCGGCGAAATTCGAATGGTTCTGGGGCGCCTTTGCCCGCTGGACGACCGGAGGCTGACAATGACGCAGATCGATTACACCCGCGCGGCCAAGTATTTCCTGTTGCAGGACTTCTGGGTCGGCATGAAACTGGGGATGAAGTATTTCTTCGCGCCCAAGGCGACATTGAACTATCCGCACGAAAAGGGCCCTCTCAGCCCCAGGTTCCGCGGCGAACATGCGCTGCGGCGCTATCCCAACGGCGAGGAGCGGTGCATCGCCTGCAAGCTCTGCGAGGCGATCTGTCCGGCGCAGGCCATCACCATTGACGCCGAACCGCGCGAAGACGGCAGCCGCCGCACCACGCGCTATGACATCGACATGACCAAGTGCATCTACTGCGGCTTCTGTCAGGAAGCCTGCCCGGTGGATGCCATCGTCGAGGGGCCGAACTTCGAGTTTTCGACCGAAACCCGCGAAGAGCTGTTTTATGACAAGGACAAGCTGCTGGCGAACGGCGAACGCTGGGAAGCCGAGATCGCGCGCAACCTGGAACTGGACGCGCCCTACCGATGACCTGTGCGCGCTTGATATGCCGCGCCGGGGTTGCGCAGGGCCAGGGGGAGGGTTGCAATGGCTGATCCTCTTAACCCCTTCGAGCTGATGATGCGCCAGGCCCAGGAGATGGCCAAGGCCTTCAATCCGGCGCTGGAATCCTTCGATCCCAAGGGGTTCGAGGCGCTTTGGCCCACCATGCCCAAGGACATGATGGAACTGATGTTCGGCAATACGGTGAATTCCGAGGGCCTGGACGCCAAGACCCGGCTGCTGCTCACGCTGGCCGGGCTTACGATGCAGGGCGCGCAGGCCGATGTTGCGGTGCGCCAGACGGTGCGCCATGCGCTTGCGGCGGGCGCGCGCAAACAGGAAATCGTCGAGGCGATCGGCCAGATGTCGGTTTTTGCCGGGCTGCCGGCGATGAATCGCGCGCTGGAACTGGCGCGTGACGCCATGGGCGACAAGGAAGGAGACGGGGCATGACGGTGTTTTCGTTCTATTTGTTCGCGATCAGCGTGATCGCGGGCGGGCTGTTCACGGTCGTCAGCCGCAATCCGGTGCATTCGGTTCTGTGGCTGATCCTTGCATTCCTCAGTTCGGCCGGGTTGTTCGTTTTGCTGGGCGCGGAATTCGTGGCGATGCTGCTGATCATCGTTTACGTCGGCGCGGTTGCGGTTCTGTTTCTCTTCGTGGTGATGATGCTGGATGTGGATTTCGCCGAATTGAAGGCGGAAATGGCCAGGTACATGCCGCTGGCGCTGCTGATCGCCGTGATCATCCTGATGCAGGTCGCGCTGGCCTTTGGCGCATGGGAAAGCAATGCCGCCGCCGATGGGCTGCGGGCGCAGGTCGCCCCGGTCGATCGCCACAACACCGAGGCGCTGGGGCTGATCCTGTACGATCAGTATTTTCTGCTGTTCCAGCTGGCAGGCCTGATCCTGCTGGTGGCGATGGTCGGGGCGATCGTTCTGACATTGCGGCACCGTTCGGATGTGAAGCGTCAGAACGTTCTGGCGCAGATGTGGCGCGATCCGGCCAAGGCGATGGAACTGAAGGATGTGAAGCCCGGACAGGGGCTCTGAGGGGCGGCCTTCGGGGCGCCTTGCGACAAAACATGAATTTCCGCCGGTGTTTGTTTGCGAAACCCGAGCAGGAAGCAGAGGGACTGAGACATGATCGGACTGGAACATTACCTGACGGTGGCGGCGACGCTGTTCGTCATCGGTATCTTCGGGCTCTTTCTCAACCGAAAGAACGTGATCATCCTGTTGATGAGCATCGAGCTGATGCTGCTGGCGGTCAACATCAACCTTGTGGCGTTCTCCTCGTTCCTTGGCGATCTGGTGGGGCAGGTGTTCACGCTGTTCGTGCTGACGGTGGCGGCGGCCGAAGCTGCGATCGGGCTGGCGATCCTGGTGTGCTTCTTCCGCAACCGCGGGACGATCGCGGTTGAAGACGTCAACGTGATGAAGGGCTGAGACCATGGAAACGATCCTGTTGTTCGCACCGCTGGTCGGCGCCATCATCTGCGGATTTGGCTGGAAATTCATCGGCGAACGCGCGGCGATGTGGGTGGCCACCGGGCTGCTGTTTCTGTCGGCGGGGTTCTCGTGGATCGTGTTCCTCACCTTTGACGGGGTGACCGAACAGATCCAGATCCTGCGCTGGATCGAAAGCGGCAGTCTCAGCACCGATTGGGCGATCCGCATGGACCGTCTGACAGCGATCATGCTGATCGTGATCACCACGGTATCGTCGCTGGTGCACCTGTATTCATTTGGCTACATGGATCACGACCCGCAATGGCGCGAGGGCGAAACCTACAAGCCGCGTTTCTTTGCCTATCTGTCGTTCTTCACCTTCGCCATGCTGATGCTGGTGACCGCCGACAACCTGGTGCAGATGTTCTTCGGCTGGGAAGGCGTCGGCGTGGCCTCGTATCTTCTGATCGGGTTCTACTATCGCAAACCCAGCGCCAATGCTGCGGCGATCAAGGCCTTCGTGGTCAACCGGGTGGGCGATTTCGGCTTTGCGCTGGGGATCTTCGCGCTGTTCTTCCTGACCGACAGCATCAACTTCTCGGATGTCTTCGCCGCCGTGCCGACCATCGCGGAAACCCAGTTGACGTTTCTCTGGACCGAATGGAATGCGGCCAACCTGATCGCCGTGCTGTTGTTCATCGGGGCGATGGGCAAATCGGCACAGTTGATCCTGCACACCTGGTTGCCTGACGCGATGGAGGGCCCGACGCCGGTGTCGGCGCTGATCCACGCGGCCACGATGGTGACGGCGGGCGTTTTCCTGGTCTGTCGTATGTCGCCACTTTTGGAATATGCGCCCGCGGCCACCGCCTTCATCACCGTGCTGGGCGCGACAACGGCGTTTTTCGCGGCCACCGTGGGCCTGGTGCAGACCGACATCAAGCGGGTGATCGCCTATTCGACCTGCTCGCAGCTGGGCTATATGTTCGTGGCGGCCGGAGTCGGGATGTATTCGGCGGCCATGTTCCACCTGTTCACCCATGCGTTCTTCAAGGCGATGCTGTTCCTGGGCGCCGGTTCGGTGATCCATGCGATGCATCACGAGCAGGACATGATGAACTATGGCGCGCTGCGCAAGAAGATCCCGTATACATTCGCGGCCATGATGATCGGAACGCTGGCGATCACCGGGGTGGGCATCCCGCTGACCTATATCGGTTTTGCCGGTTTCCTGTCAAAAGACGCGATCATCGAAAGCGCCTATGCGGGCGGTTCGGGCTATGGTTTCTGGTTGCTGGTGGTGGCCGCGGCGATGACGTCGTTCTACTCGTGGCGCCTGATTTTCCTGACGTTCTACGGCGAGGCGCGCGGCGACAAACACACCCACGAACATGCGCACGAAAGCCCACTGGTCATGCTGATCCCGCTGGGGGTTCTGGCGGTTGGCGCTGTTTTCGCGGGGATGGTCTGGCAGAAATCGTTCTTCGGCCATGTGGATGAGGTGGGAAAGTTCTACGGTATCCCCTATGCCGAAGCCGGAGCACATGGCGATGCGCATGGCGCGTCCGACGGGCATGGCGACGATGCCCACACCAGCGACGATGCCCACGCCAGCGGCGACGACAAGGCCGGGGCCAAGCATCACTATGTCTTTACCGGCGCACCGGGCGAGGGCGCCTTGCATATCGCGCCGGGCAACACGGTTCTGGACGATGCGCACGAAGTGCCAAAATGGGTGAAGGTTTCGCCGTTCGTGGCAATGCTGGGCGGGCTGTTGATGGCGCTGTGGTTCTACATATGGAACCCGTCGCTGCCGGCGCGCCTGGCCGAGAACCAGCGGCCGCTGTACCTGTTTCTCAAGAACAAGTGGTACATCGACGAAATCTATGACGCTATTCTGGTCAAGCCGGCGATCGGCCTGGGCCGGGTGTTGTGGAAGCGCGGCGACGGCGACGTCATCGACGGTGCGCTGAACGGGGTGGCTATGGGCATCGTTCCGTTCTTCACCCGCCTCGCCGGCCGCGCCCAGAGCGGGTACATCTTCACCTATGCCTTCTGGATGGTTCTGGGCATTGCCGCCCTGGTCACCTGGATGACGATCGGAGGGGCAAACTGATGGACAACCTTCTTTCCATCGTCACCTTCATTCCCGCTCTGGCGGCGCTGATCCTCGCGGTTTTCCTGCGGGGCGAAGACGAGGCGGCCCAACGCAACGCCAAGTGGGCGGCGCTTTTCGCCACCGGCGCGACCTTCCTTGTGTCGCTGTTCATCCTGTTCGGTTTCGATCCTTCGGACACCGGGTTCCAGTTCGTGGAACAGGCCGAATGGCTGCTGGGCCTGCAATACAAGATGGGCGTCGACGGCATCAGCGTGCTGTTCGTGATGCTGACCACATTCACCATGCCGCTGGTTATCGCGGCCTCGTGGGGCGTGACGCACCGGGTCAAGGAATACATGATCGCCTTCCTGCTTCTGGAAACGCTGATGCTGGGCGTGTTCATGGCGCTGGATCTGGTGCTGTTCTACCTGTTCTTCGAAGCGGGCCTGATCCCGATGTTCCTGATCATCGGGATCTGGGGCGGCAAGGAGCGGATCTACGCGTCATTCAAGTTTTTCCTCTATACCTTCCTCGGTTCGGTTCTGATGCTGGTGGCGATGGTGGCGATGTACGCGGATGCCGGCACCACCGATATCGAACTGTTGCTGCGCCACAGCTTCTCGGCGGGCAGCTTCGATCTGCTGGGCGTGCAGGTGGTCGGCGGGCTTCAGACGCTGATGTTCCTTGCGTTCTTCGCCAGTTTTGCGGTGAAGATGCCGATGTGGCCGGTGCACACCTGGTTGCCCGATGCGCATGTGCAGGCGCCGACGGCCGGTTCGGTGGTTCTGGCGGCGATCCTGCTGAAGATGGGCGGATACGGGTTTCTGCGTTTCTCGATCCCGATGTTCCCGGTCGGCAGCGACGTGATGGCGCCGCTGGTGTTGTGGATGAGCGCCATCGCCATCGTCTATACCTCGCTGGTGGCGCTGGTGCAGGCCGACATGAAGAAGCTGATCGCCTATTCCTCGGTTGCGCATATGGGCTTTGTGACCATGGGGATCTTTGCGGCCAATCAACAGGGCTTTGACGGCGCGATCTTCCAGATGCTCAGCCACGGGTTCATCTCGGGGGCGCTGTTCCTGTGCGTGGGCGTGATCTACGATCGCATGCACACCCGCGAGATTGATGCCTATGGCGGGCTGGTCAACCGGATGCCGGCCTATGCGCTGATCTTCATGCTGTTCACCATGGCCAACGTCGGCCTGCCGGGCACCAGCGGCTTCATCGGCGAATTCCTGACGCTTATGGCGGTGTTCCAGGTCAACACCTGGGTTGCCGCGGTGGCGACCACCGGCGTTATCTTCAGTGCGGGCTATGCGCTGTGGCTGTACCGGCGGGTGGTAATGGGAGATCTGATCAAGGAGAGCCTGAAATCCATCACCGACATGACCGGGCGCGAGCGGGCCATCTTTGCGCCTCTGGTGGTGATGACCCTGCTTCTAGGCGTCTACCCCGCGCTTGTCACAGATATCATCGGGCCATCCACGGCGGCCCTCGTTGCGCAATACGATACGGCCCTGGCAGCGGCGGAATCCGCCCGCCAGATGGCCGCGAACTGAGGAGAGAGGATCATGGAATCCACGATCCAGGCCGATCTGGCGGTCATCCTGCCCGAGATCATTCTGGCGGTCTATGCGATGCTGGCGCTTCTGGGCGCGGTCTACACGCGCAAGGACGGGCTGGCGCCGATGCTGGTCTGGATGACCAGCGCGGTGATGATCGTGCTGGCCATTCTGATCGGTTCCAGCGCGGCGGGCACGCAGATCGCCTTTGGCGGCATGTTTGTCGATGACGGTTTCGCGCGGTTTGCCAAGGTGACGATCCTGGTATCGGCGGCCGTGGTGCTGGTGATGAGCCAGGAGTACATGCAACGGCGCGACCTGCTGCGGTTCGAATATCCGGTGCTGGTGGCGCTGAGCGCGGTCGGCATGATGATGATGGTCAGCGCCGGCGATCTGATGGCGCTTTACATGGGGCTCGAACTGCAATCGCTGGCGCTTTATGTCGTGGCGTCGCTGCGCCGCGACAGCGAAAAATCCACCGAAGCGGGGCTGAAGTATTTCGTGCTGGGCGCCTTGTCGTCGGGGCTTTTGCTTTATGGCGCTTCGCTGGTTTACGGATATGCCGGAACCACGCTGTTTTCGGGCATCATCCAGACGGCACAGCATGGCGAAGTGTCGCTGGGGCTGCTGTTTGGCCTCGTCTTCCTGATCTCGGGCCTTGCGTTCAAGGTTTCGGCCGTACCGTTCCACATGTGGACGCCGGATGTCTATGAGGGATCGCCCACGCCGGTCACCGCCTTCTTCGCCACCGCGCCCAAGGTTGCGGCAATGGCGCTGTTCGCACGGGTGCTGCACGATGCCTTCGGTGGCGCGGTGCAGGACTGGCAGCAGGTGATCGCGCTCTTGTCGGTGGCGTCGATGTTCCTGGGCGCGGTAGCGGCTATCGGCCAGACCAACATCAAGCGGCTGATGGCGTTTTCGTCGATCGCGCATATGGGGTATGCGCTGATCGGGCTGGCGGCGGGCACCGCGCTGGGTGTGCAATCGATGCTGATCTACCTGGCGGTCTACGTCACCATGAACGTGGGAACCTTTGCCTTTATCCTGATGATGGAAAAGGACGGGCAGCCGGTTCTGGATATCGCGTCGCTGAACATGTTCTCGAAACGCGAACCGGCCAAGGCGCTGGCGCTTCTGGTGCTGTTGTTCAGCCTTGCCGGGGTGCCGCCGATGCTGGGGTTCTTTGCAAAGCTTGGCGTGTGGCAAGCCGGTGTCGAGGCCGGGCTGGTGTGGCTGGTGGTGGCCAGCGCGGTGGCGTCGGCGATCGGAGCCTATTACTATCTGCGCATCGTATTCTTCATGTATTTCGGTGAGGACACCGGCGATGAGCGCGACTGGGGCAATACGCCGGTCTTGTGGGGGGTGCTTATGGCCTCGGCCGCGGTGATGATCGTGGGCATCGTGAACATGTTCGGGATTGAAGGCGCCGCGGCGGCGGCGGCGGCCACGCTTGTCAACTGATCCGATTGCGCGGGCGGCGGTTGCGGGTGCCTCCGGCGGGAGTTTATCCGGCAAGATGAATCCCTGGCCGGCAGGATATGACCTGCGGGTTCTCGACACAGTGGACAGCACGCTGGACGAAGCGGCGCGGATGGCGCCGGACCTGGCCGGTCCGGTCTGGATCATGGCGTTGAAGCAGACCGCCGCGCGCGGCAGGCGGGGCCGACCGTGGCGCGATACGCCGGGCAACCTGGCGGCGACGTTGGTTTTGCGACCTACGGGGGGACCGGGGCAGGCTGCGTTGCGGTCGTTTGTAGCGGCGTTGGCGCTTTGGGAGGCCTGTGCCGCGGTAACGGGGCGGCCGGAGTGCTTTGCGCTGAAATGGCCCAACGATGTGTTGTTGAACGACGGCAAGCTGGCGGGGATTCTTCTGGAGAGTGTCGGCGCGGGGAGGTCCGTGTCGTATCTGGCGGTTGGGATCGGGGTGAACCTGGTGGCTGCACCCGAGGTGGGCGCGGTGGAGCGGCATGCGGTGCGGCCCGTGTCTCTGCTGGCCGAAACCGGTGTCACGGTGGATCCGGAGGATTTTCTGCGGGTGCTGGCGGCAAGTTTTGCGGAATGGGAAGAGCGGCTGTGCCGCGACGGCTTTGCGCCCGTGCGCAACGCCTGGCTGGCGCATGCCGCGCGGCTGGGGGCGCCGATTGTGGTCCGGACCGGCGATGTGGAGACCCATGGGCGTTTCGAGACCATAGACGAAGTGGGCAACCTCGTGCTCGCGACGCCAGAAGGGCCGCGCCACATCGCGGCCGCCGACGTTTATTTCTGACAGGAGCCGGACCCATGCTTTTGGCGATCGACTGTGGCAACACCAATACCGTTTTCTCGATCTGGGATGGCACGCGGTTTGTCGCCACTTGGCGTACCAGTACCGAGTGGCAGCGGACGGCGGACCAGTATTATGTCTGGTTGAGCACGCTCATGTCGCTTCAGAAGATCGACGCGGTAATCACGGATGTCATCGTGTCGTCGACGGTGCCAAGGGTGGTGTTCAACCTGCGCGTGCTGGCGGATCGCTATTTCAACACCCGTCCTCTGGTGGTGGGCAAGCCCGAGTGCCGTCTGCCGGTGGATGTGCGTGTCGATGCGGGTACGGCGGTGGGGCCCGACCGTCTGGTCAACACGGTGGCGGGGCACGATCTTTACGGCGGCGATCTGATCATGGTGGATTTCGGCACGGCGACCACATTCGACGTGGTCGATCATGATGGCGCCTATGTTGGCGGTGTGATTGCCCCCGGCGTCAACCTGAGCCTCGAAGCGCTGCATCAGGCCGCTGCCGCGCTGCCGCATGTGGATATATCCAAGCCGCAGCGCGTGGTGGGCACGAATACGGTGGCCTGTATGCAATCGGGTGTCTTTTGGGGTTATGTCGGGCTGGTGCGTGAGATATGTGGGCGCATCAAGGACGAACGCGACCGCCCGATGCGGGTGATCTCGACCGGGGGGCTGGCGCCCTTGTTTCAGCAGACCGAAGATCTGTTCGATGCTTATGAAGACGATCTGACAATGCACGGGCTGACCGTGATCCACAGTTACAACAAGGATACCGCATAGCCCATGAGCAGCGCGCGATTGATCTATCTGCCTCTTGGCGGGGCCGGCGAAATTGGCATGAATGCCTATGTCTATGGTTATGGCGCGCCGGATGCCGAACGTCTGATCCTGGTGGATCTGGGGGTGACCTTTCCCGATATGGACGGCACGCCGGGCGTCGATCTGATCCTGCCGGACATCACCTGGCTGCGCGAGCGGGCCGACCGTCTGGAGGCGGTGTTCATCACACATGCGCATGAGGATCATGTGGGTGCGGTGGGGCATTTCTATGCCGAACTGGGCGCGCCGATCTATGCGCGGGCCTTCACCGCGAACATCGCGCGGCGCAAGATGGCCGAGCATGGCCACCCCGAGGATGCGGTGCGCACGGTTGCCCCCTGGCCCGAACGGATCGAGGCGGGGCCGATGAAGATCGGGTTCCTGCCGATCTCGCATTCGATCCCCGAAAGCAGCGCGATGGTGATCGACAGCCCCGAGGGGCGGGTGATCCACACCGGCGATTTCAAGCTGGATGCGACGCCGGTTGTTGGCGAGGCTTTTGATGCCGAACTCTGGGCCGAGGTTGCGCGCGACGGCGTGCGGGCGCTGGTCTGCGATTCCACCAATGTTTTCAGCAGCCATCCGGGCCGCTCGGAAAGCGAGGTGGGACCGGCCATCGAGGCGCTGGTCTCCGGGGCCGAGGGCATGGTGGTGGCGACCACATTCGCCAGCAATGTGGCCCGCGTGCGGACGCTGGCCGAGGCGGGGGCGCGCGCGGGCCGGTCGATCGTGTTGCTGGGGCGCGCCATGCGCCGGATGATCGAGGCGGCGGTGCAGACTGGCGTTCTGACCGATTTTCCGCCTGTGGTCAGCCCGGAAGACGCCCGCGCCATCCCGCGCGAGAACCTGATGCTGCTGGTGACCGGAAGCCAGGGAGAAAGGCGCGCCGCCAGCGCGCAGCTGGCGCGGGGCAAATACCAGGGGCTGGAGATGAAAGAGGGCGACCTGTTCCTGTTTTCGTCCAAGACCATTCCGGGCAACGAACGCGGTGTCATCCGCATCATCAACGCCTTCTCGGAAAAGGGCGTTGATGTGGTGGATGATTCCGACGGGCTGTACCATGTTTCGGGCCATGCCAACCGGCCTGATCTGGAACGGATGCACGATATCGTCCGGCCGCAGATGCTGATCCCGATGCACGGCGAACACAGGCACCTGCGGGCGCATGTGAAGCTGGCGGAAAGCAAGGGAATTCAGGGGGTTGTGGCTGTCAACGGAATGATGATCGACCTGTCGGGCAATGCGCCCACGGTGGCAGAGTACATTGAAACCGGCCGCACCTACCTTGACGGTTCTGTCAAGATCGGCGCACTGGACGGTGTGGTGCGCGACCGTATCCGCATGGCGCTGAACGGTCATGTGATCGTGACCGCGATTCTCGACGAGGAAGACGAACCGCTGGGCGACGCCTGGTGCGAGGTCATGGGCCTGCCGGAAACCGGGCATTCGGGCGCTGCTTTGGTCGAAGTGCTGGAAGAAGACCTGACGCAGTTTCTCAACCGGGCCAATGGCAAGACATTGCGCGACGATGCCAAGCTGGAGGAGGCGTTGCGGCGCATCGCCCGCCAGTCGGCCCAGACCGAGATCGGCAAGAAGCCCGAAGTGACCGTGGTGATCAGCCGAATGCGGTGACGGCGCCGGGCCGCCCCGGCCCTGACCGGCACCCGCAAGGCAAAGGCCCGCAAAAGCGGGCCTTTTTCGTCTTCCGCGCCTTGGTGGGCCGAGATGCCGCCGCGGTCAGGCCGAGCGGCGTTCGTCGAAACTCAGCGCGATGAAGCTGGGCAGGTGATCGCCCATGCCGATCACGGCAGCGCCGCCTCCATGGCCACGCCCGCCGCCGCGTCGGGGTGTGCGGGCGGTGTCGGGCGATGCTTCGGCGATGGGCGCAGGGGTTTGCTGCGCCTCTTGCGGTACGGCGGCCGGCGCCTCTGGCGCGGCTTCGGCTGTCGCCGCGCGCGCGCGCGACGAACCGCGGGTGCGGCTGCGGGGTTTGCGTTCGGGCGTTTCGGGTGCCGCGGCGTCGGCGGGTTCCTCGGCCGCGGTGGTGCTCGTCGCCATTGGGTTTTCCAGACGCGGGATCGTCTTTTCGACCAGACGCTCGATGTCTTCCAGGTTCTTTTCGTCGCGCGGCACGCAGATCATCATCGCCTTGCCGTCGCGGCCCGCGCGGCCGGTGCGGCCGATCCGGTGGACATAATCTTCGGCATGGCCGGGAACGTCGAAATTGAACACGTGGCTGACCGCCGGCACATCCAGCCCGCGCGCGGCCACGTCCGAGGCGACGAGGAACCGCAGGTCGCCGGCGCGGAAACCGTCAAGCGTGCGGGTCCGCTGGCTCTGGTCGAGGTCGCCGTGGATGGGCGCCGCATCATAGCCGTATTTCACCAGCGATTTCGCCACGATATCCACATCGGTCTTGCGGTTGCAGAAGATGATCGCATTGGTGCAACGTTCGCCCTCGGCATCGATGAGGGCACGCAGCAAGGCGCGCTTTTCGCTGGCTTCGCGGTCGCGGCGCGAGCCTTTGAACATCACGACACATTGCGTGATGTTCTCGCCGGTCGTTGCCTGGCGCGCCACTTCTATGCGTTCGGGGGCCGACAGGAAGGTGTTGGTGATCCGCTCGATCTCGGGCGCCATCGTCGCCGAGAAGAACAGCGTCTGACGGGTAAAGGGGGTCAGGTTGAAAATCCGCTCGATGTCGGGGATGAATCCCATGTCTAGCATCCGGTCGGCTTCGTCCACCACCATGACCTTGACGTCGTTCAGGATCAGCTTGCCGCGTTCGAAATGGTCCAGCAGGCGACCGGGCGTGGCGATCAGAACGTCGACGCCCTTGTCGATGAGCGTATCCTGTTCCTTGAACGATACGCCACCGATCAGCAGAGCCTTGGTAAGCTTGACATATTTGGCGTAGGTGTCGAAATTTTCGGCCACCTGGGCCGCCAGTTCGCGTGTCGGGCACAGCACCAGGCTGCGCGGCATCCGCGCGCGCGCGCGCCCACGCGCCAGTTGGGTGATCAACGGCAGCGTGAAGCTGGCGGTCTTGCCGGTGCCCGTCTGGGCGATGCCCAGAACGTCGCGGCCTTCCAGCGCGGGCGGTATCGCCCCTGCCTGGATCGGCGTTGGGGTTTCGTATCCGGCTTCGGCGATGGCCTTCAAAACCTTGGGATTCAGGTTCAGATCAGAGAATTTTGTCATGTGTATCCGCTGTTTGCGGACACTGACTGGGCCCGCGCGTCTGGTTCGAACCGGCCCCGGACGGGCCCGTGCTAATGCACGCCGGGTTCGTGGGGGCCACATAGCAAATCGGATGCGTCAGGTCAAACAGATGCGCATGGACGCGCGCAAAGGTCGCTGTGTTCAGGCCAAGGGCCCGAAATGCCGCGCCCGTTTGGCCGCAAGCCCCAGCGGGCAGAGCCGAAGCAGGCCGCGTTCCGCCAGCCGGGCGCGCAACGCGGGCGTATCGGCGCAGATCTCGTCGAAGAAGGCCGAAAGCCCCGCCTCGCCGGCATCGCGTTCGATGGCGCGCAAGGCTTCGTGCAGCGTGACGCCAGCGCCGGGCACAGGTGCCAGATCGGCGCGGTAGGCGCCGTGGCGCAGGCGATAGCGGTAGGCGCCCAGCCAATGCGCGTAGTCGCGCGCGTGGGCGTGGCACAGCGGCAGATCGTCGATTTCAACCTGGCCGGGGTTCTGAACGCCGTCGCACAGCACGTTGTGGATGCGAAACTCGACCCGTTCCAGGCCGGTGCGCACGAACAGCTTGCCCGCCACATGGCTGAGAAACCCGCCGGTGACATAGCGCCCGAATCGCGGATAGAGCGCGGCAACCGTTTCGGCACGGCGCGGACCCGGCGGGATGAACCGTTTGCACGCGCTCTCGGATCCGGCCAGCATCTCCATGGGGCGCATCCGCGCGCACAGCCTGTCGGCGGGCAGGGCGGCCAGAACCTCGGCCACCGGCCGATCGGGCCAGATGAATTCATCGGCGTCTATATGCGCCAACCAGTCCGCCCCGGCGTGGCGGCGATAGGCGTGGGTGGCGTTGCGCGTCTGGCGCACCTGGTGTTTCACCGGCCTGCGCCCGCGCCGGGCCCAATAGGCATCGTCGCAGGGGATGACCTTGAGCCGAGGGTGGGGACGCAGCGCGGATATGACCGACGCATCGGGCGCATCCAGATAGACCAGCACGCGCGCCGCGCCGATATCGAGATGATGCGCGGCAAAGGCTTCGATCGTCTGCGCGTCGGCCTTGATCGTGGCGACGACTCCCCAGGTCGGCTGTGCTGTCAGATCATCATCTCCTTGGTGGCGGTCAGGCGCACATCGGGATAGTCGCGCACCACGCGGTCGATGTCCCATTGCAGCCGCGTCAGGTACACCACGTCGCCGTCATGATCATGGGCGATATGCTGGCGGTTGGCGTTGATGAACTTGTCTACCGCCGCGCGCGCACCGCCAACCCAGCGGGCAGATGTGAACTGCGAGGCCTCGAAGCGCACCGGCAGACCGTATTCCAGCTCGATGCGGCTGGCCAGCACCTCGAACTGCAACTGGCCAACCACCCCGACGACAAACCCCGACCCGATCGCCGGTTTGAAGACCTTGGCGGCGCCTTCCTCGGCGAATTGCATCAGCGCCTTTTCCAGATGCTTGGCCTTCATCGGATCGCCCGCGCGCACGCCTTGCAGAAGTTCGGGCGCGAAGGACGGGATGCCGGTGACGCGGATCGCCTCGCCCTCGGTCAGCGTGTCGCCGATGCGCAACTGTCCGTGGTTGGGGATGCCGATGATGTCACCGGCCCATGCCTCTTCGGCCAGTTCGCGATCCGACGCGAGGAACATCACCGGGTTGCTGATCGCCATCGGCTTTTTCGTCCGCACATGGGTCAGCTTCATGCCGCGCAGGAAATGCCCCGACGCCATGCGCACAAAGGCCACGCGGTCGCGGTGCTTCGGGTCCATGTTGGCCTGCACCTTGAAGACAAAGCCCGACACCTTGCGTTCCTCGGGCGCGATCTGGCGCGGTTCGGCGCTCTGGACCTGCGGTTCGGGGCCGTAGGCGGCGATCCCGTCCATCAGTTCGCGCACCCCGAACGAATTGATCGCCGAACCGAACCAGATCGGCGTCAGCGATCCCTCGCGCATTGCCGCGGGATCCAGCGGCGGCAGGAGTTCACGGGCCATTTCCAGATCCTCGCGCAGCTTTTCCAGCAGCGCGGCGGGCACATGTTCGGCCAGTCTGGGATCGTCGAGGCCATTTATTTCAATGCTTTGCGCCACCTTGTTGCGGTCGGCGCGGTCCATCAGCTGAAGCCGGTCGCGCAGGATGTCATAGCAACCGACGAAATCGCGCCCCATGCCGATGGGCCAGCTTGCCGGGGTCACGTCGATGGCCAGGTTCTCCTGGATCTCGTCGATGATCTCGAAAACGTCGCGGCTTTCACGGTCCATCTTGTTGCAAAAGGTCAGGATCGGCAGGTCGCGCATCCTGCAAACCTCGAACAGCTTGCGCGTCTGGCTTTCCACGCCCTTGGCGCCATCGATCACCATCACCGCCGCATCCACCGCCGTAAGGGTGCGATAGGTGTCCTCCGAGAAATCCGAATGCCCCGGCGTATCTACAAGATTGAACCGGAAGCTGTTGTAATCGAACGACATTGCCGATGCGGAAACCGAGATGCCGCGATCCTTCTCCATTTGCATGAAATCCGAACGCGTGCGCCGTGCCTCGCCCTTGGCGCGGACCTGTCCGGCCATCTGGATCGCACCACCGTACAACAGGAACTTTTCGGTCAGCGTGGTCTTGCCCGCATCCGGATGCGAGATGATCGCAAAGGTGCGGCGGCGCGCGATCTCGGGCGGCAGGTCGGGGCGGTTCGGGGCGTGGTCCAGCATGTCGCGCGTATAGGCGGCAAAGGGGTGCGGTGCAAGAACGACCGTGCCGCCCGGTTGTCCGACGGTTGCCAATGCCGCAGCGATCCGCGATACCCGTCGCACGATCCATCCCGCCACCGAAAGGCCGCCATGGCGCATATCGTTCTCCGTCCCGGCACCGCCGCCCCGCAACGCACGCTGCTCGTTATGGGGGCGTCGCGCAGCATGACATCGCTGGTGGCCGGGGGGATGCACGAATCCGGTCTGGATTTCGGCGCGGACGTGGACGGTTTCTATGAAAGCACTGGCCTGAGCGAAACGATGGAGCGCGGCGACAGTTCCGCCTTCGCCGAACAGGTCGCTGTGCGCAACGCCGCCGATGTCTGGGCCTGGAAACGGCCTTCGATCGTCAATCACATGGATCTGGTCTTTGCGCATCTGCGCGCGCCGCATGTCATCGTGGTGGTGCGCGACGTTGCCGCGATCGCGCTGAGCAAAAAGAAGGTGAACCCGGCGCTCGACGCCGCGCGCATGGCCGCCAACATGGTGACGAACCTGCGGATTCAGCAGGCTTGTATCGAACGCTGCCTTGCCCGCGCGGTGCCGCTGTGCGTCCTGTCCGCCGAAAAGATGGTGGCGGATCCCGAACCGGCGATCCGCGCCGGCGCCGGGTTTTTCGGCGTGGACCTCGACAGCGATCGCCTGCGCGCCTTTCTCGACAAGGGCAACGCAGCCTACCGCGCCTATGCCCGATTGCGCGCCGACGCGGCCGGCGGGCAATGATCGCCGCCACCGGCACGCGGCAGGGCGCGCGATCGCCTCTTGCGACCGGGTGCGGCTGTGGCAATGATGGCCCGTGGATCGGGAGAGTGGAGCGCGCGATATGAGCCTTTATACGAACATGTCATCGCCGGAAGGCCAGAACCGTCCGCTGTGCGATCTGCGCAGCGATACGGTGACGCGGCCCTGTGCCGGGATGCGCGCGGCGATGGCGTCAGCCGAGGTTGGCGACGATGTCTATGGCGACGACCCCACCGTTGTCCGGCTGGAAGCGCGGATGGCCGGGCAACTGGGCAAGGCGGCGGCGCTGTTCATGCCTTCCGGCACCCAGAGCAACCTGGTCGCCATGATGGCGCATTGCGGTCGCGGCGACGAGGTGATCACCGCCGACGCATATCACGTCAACCGCTATGAAGCGGCCGGCGCATCGGTTCTGGCGGGCATCGCGCTGTGCGCGCTGCCGCTGAACGGGCGCGCGATGCTCACCCCCGACGCGGTGCGCGCGGCGATCAAGGAGGACGATCCGCATCACCCTGTCAGCCGCTTGCTGTGCCTTGAAAATACGCACTACGGCGCCGCGACCGCGCTGGACGAGATCGCCCCGGTCGTTGCCGTCGCGCGCGAGGCCGGAATGGGCGCGCATCTGGACGGCGCGCGGTTCTTCAACGCCATCGCTGCCCTGGGGCTGGCACCGGATGAACTGGCCGCGCCATTCGATACGATTTCTGTTTGCCTTTCCAAAGGGTTGGGGGCGCCGGTTGGATCGGTTCTGGTGGGCGATCGTGACCTGATCGCGCGGGCAAGGCGACACCGCAAGATCCTGGGTGGCGGCCTGCGACAGGCCGGGGTTCTGGCGGCGGCGGGGCTGTACGCGCTGGATCACACGGTGCAGACCCTGCCCGACGATCACGCCCGCGCCGCGCGGTTCGGCGCGGCACTTCAGGCGATGGGCGCCGGCGTGGTGCGGGTTTGCACCAACATGGTGTTTCTGACACCCACGTCGCGGGACCATGGCGCCCTGCGCAGCCATCTGGCGGACCGTGGCGTGGTGATCAGCGGCCAGGCCGGCGAAATCCGCCTTGTGCTTCACCGCGATGTCACCGACGATACGCTCGACCAGGCCATCGACGCCTTCCACGACTTCGCCGGCGCCTGACACCGCCGGCAGTCTGCGCGACCCTCCCGCGGGGCTTGCGCGGCGCGGTGGAATCGGTCACGCTCGCTTTTGTGACCCGCCGCCAAGCGCGGGCACAAACCCCGCAACATGTTCAGTGGCGTGGGGAAGGGAGGATGGCGAATGAAAACGATCAAGGGCCCGGCCCTTTTCCTGGCGCAGTTCGCCAGCGACAGCGCCCCATTCGACACATGGGACGGCATCACGAAATGGGCCGCCGATTGCGGTTATGTCGGGGTCCAGGTGCCAAGCTGGGACAGCCGGCTTTTCGATCTGCGGCAAGCGGCGCAATCGCAGGGCTATTGTGACGCGTTCAAGGGGCAGGCGGCCGATAACGGTGTGGTCGTCACGGAACTGTCCACGCATCTGCAGGGCCAGTTGGTTGCCGTGCACCCGGCCTACGACGCGGCCTTCGACGGCTTTGCCGATCCGGCGGTGCGCAATGATCCGAAGGCGCGGCAGGAATGGGCGGTGGATCAGGTGCGCATGGCCATCACCGCCAGCCGCAATCTCGGGATCGACAAGCACGTCAGCTTCTCGGGTGCGCTGGCCTGGCCCTACGTCTATCCTTGGCCGCAACGGCCCGCGGGCCTGATCGAGGCCGCGTTCGACGAACTGGCCGCGCGCTGGCGCCCGATCCTCGATCACGCGGAGGAAAACGGGGTCGACATCTGCTACGAAATCCATCCGGGCGAAGACCTGCACGATGGCGCCAGCTTCGAGATGTTTCTCGATCGGGTCGATCAGCACAAACGGTGCAACATGCTCTATGATCCGTCGCACTACATTTTGCAGGCAATGGATTACCTCGACAACATCGACATCTATCACGACCGGATCAAGATGTTCCACGTCAAGGATGCCGAGCTGAACCCGACAGGCCGTCAGGGCGTCTACGGGGGATATCAGCCCTGGGTCGATCGCGCCGGCCGGTTCCGCAGCCTTGGCGACGGCCAGGTCGATTTCCGGGCGGTGTTCTCGAAGCTGACACAATATGATTTCGATGGATGGGCCGTGGTTGAATGGGAGTGTGCCATGAAGCACCCCGAAGACGGCGCCCGCGAGGGGGCAGCCTTCGTGCGCGATCACATCATTCGCGTGACCGAGCGCGCCTTTGACGACTTTGCCGATGGCGGAACCGACCTTGCCGCGAACCGTCGCATGCTGGGACTGGATGGCGGATGAATGGAGCGAGGGGCCAGCCCCTCGCGCTCCCCGGAGTTTATCCGGCAAGATGAAGGAGGGCGAGGCGGGCCTTCCTTTCGCTTTAAATATCCCCGCCGGAGGCACCGGACGGATGCGACGGCGCCAAGGTTGGATCATGGAGGTGCATCGGAATGTCTGAGCTTGTGGCGGATCGGATCAGGTTGGGTATGGTTGGTGGCGGCCGGGATGCTTTCATTGGGGGCGTTCACCGAATTGCCAGCAGAATAGATAATCACTATCAGTTGCTTGCCGGGTGTTTTTCATCTTCACAGGAAGTTTCCGATGTTTCGGGGCGCGATTTGCGTGTGTCTCCGGATCGGGTATACGGCGACTATGAGGCGATGGCGAAGCGCGAAGCGCGGTTGAAGTCGGGCATTGAGGCCGTTGCGGTGGTGACGCCAAACCATCTGCACTATCCGGTCGCGCGTGCTTTCTTGCGCCGCGGGATCCATGTGATTTGTGACAAACCGCTGACATCGGGGTTGCCGGATGCGAAAAAGCTGGCTCGGTTGGCGGCGCGGTCGGGTGCGATTTTCGCGCTGACACATAATTACACCGGTTACCCGATGGTGCGCCATGCGCGCGAGATGGTGCAGGCGGGCGAACTGGGCGCGGTCCGTGTGGTTCAGGTGGAGTATCCGCAGGATTGGTTGAGCGGGCCGCTGGAGCAGAGCGGGCAGAAGCAGGCAAGCTGGCGCACCGATCCGGCGCGTTCGGGGCCGGGTGGTTCGATCGGAGATATCGGCACACATGCGTTTCAACTGGCCAATTATGTAACCGGTCTGACGCTTGAGCGCTTGGCCGCGGATTTGCAGCGGTTCGTGCCCGGGCGTCGGGTGGATGACAACGCGCATGTCCTGTTGCGTTACGAGGGGGGTGCGCGGGGCATGTTGTGGTCTTCTCAGGTGGCGCCGGGCAATGAGAACGCCTTGCGCCTGCGGGTTTATGGCGAGAGTGGCGGGTTGGAGTGGTTTCAGGAGGAGCCGAACACCCTTTGGCACAGTCCGCTGGGCGCTCCGCCGCGCAAGATTACCCGCGCGAATGCCGGCGCGGGCGAGGCTGCGAACCGGGTGAGCCGCATACCGCCGGGCCATCCCGAGGGATACCTGGAGGGTTTTGCCACGATCTACTCGGAAGTGGCGCAGGCGATTCTCGCGGCGCGCGCGGGGCGGCCCGTGGATCCGGCGGTGCAGTTTCCGGGTATTGACGACGGGGTGGCGGGTGTGGCCTTCGTGGATGCGTGCGTCCGGTCTTCCGCGCGGGATGCGGCCTGGGTGAGCCTGAACCTGTAGGGCGCTGAATCAAATAAGACAAGCCGATCTTTGCGCCGCCTGAAATGGTGGCTGGATCATGATTTTTGGCTGAATGATGGGCGTACCTCAGAATTTGCTTTACTTGGCCCGCGCGGCGGGCATAGCATTATGGCAGGCACTGACCGGAGGGGGCATCGCCTTCAGTCTGCGATCAGCGGCCATCGGGAGGAGAGATTTATGAGAACTGCCAAATATCTCGCGGCGACGGCCTTGGCCGTGACCGGGCTGGGCGCGTCGGGCGCCGCGGCCGAAGACCTGACGCTGTGCTGGGCGGCCTGGGATCCGGCCAACGCTCTGGTGGAGTTGAGCAAGGAGTTCGAGGCCGAAAGCGGGCACTCGATGAACTTCGAGTTCGTGCCATGGCCGAACTTTGCCGACCGCATGCTGAACGAGCTGAACTCGGGCGGCAAGCTGTGCGACCTGCTGATCGGCGACAGCCAGTGGATCGGTGGCGGCGCCGAAAGCGGGCATTATGTGAAGCTGAACGACTTTTTCGATGCCGAAGGCATAAGCATGGACGATTTCGCTCCGGCTACTGTCTATGCCTATTCCACCTGGCCCAAGGGCACGCCGAACTATTATGCGCTGCCGGCGATGGGCGATGCGAACGGATGGTTCTATCGCAAGGACTGGTTCAGCGATCCCGAGATCCGCGCCGATTTCATGGCGCAGACGGGCCGCGAACTGGGCGAGCCAAAGACCCAACTCGAACTGCTTGAAATCGCTCAGTTCTTCCAGGGTCGTGAAATCGACGGAAACACCGTTTACGGTGCGGCGATCTTTACCGAGCGGGGCTCGGAAGGGATCACGATGGGGGTGACCGGGGCGCTTTACCCCTGGGGTTTCAAATACGAGAACACGCCGGGTTCCTATGACATGGAAGGGGCGGTGAATTCGCCCGAGGCGATCGAGGCGCTGGAATTCTACAAGGAGTTCTACCAGACCGCGACACCGCCGGGCTATACCAACTCGTACATGGGTGAATCGCTGGATGCGTTCAAATCCGGCCAGGTGGCGATGGCGATGAACTGGTTCGCCTTCTTCCCCGGCCTCTATGCCGATCCCAACACCGGCGGCGACAAGATCGACTTCTTCGTCAACCCGCCTCAGAACAACGAAGGTTCGACGTTGGGCGGGCAGGGAATTTCGGTGGTCGCCTATTCCGACAAGCAGGACGCGGCGCTGGAATACATCAAGTGGTTCGCGCAGCCTTCGATCCAGCAGAAATGGTGGGATCTGGGCGGGTACTCGGCGCATAATGCCGTGCTGAACGATCCCGGCTTCAAGGACAGTGCGCCCTTCGCGGGCGATTTCCTGGAAGCGATGGCCAATGTGCAGGACTTCTGGCAGGAGCCGGCCTATGCCGAACTGCTGCTGGCGATGCAAAAGCGCCTGCACGACTACATCGTGGCCGATCAGGGCACCGCGAAAGAGGCTCTCGACAAGCTGGTCGAGGACTGGACCGAAGTCTTCGAGGATGAAGGCAAGCTCTAGCCTGTTCCCGGGGCCGGGCGGCGGCTTGTGCCGCCCGGACCTTTCCCGACCCGCGCAGCCGGCGCTGGCAACGCGCCCGATTGCGCGCATGATCCCATCACAGCCAAGCGAACGGGCCTTCCGCCATGCCGTCCAACCCCATCGACAGCGCCGCGCGCGCCACGCCTGAGCCGGTCGCGCGCAAGATACGCGGCCTGTCGGACCGCGCAATTGCCTGGCTGTTCGTGGCGCCGACGATCTTCCTGCTGCTGGCGATCAACATCTTTCCGCTGATCTGGACGATCCGGCTTTCATTCACGAACTTCCGCGCCAACCGTCCCAATCGCGAGGTCGAATGGGTGGGCCTGCGCAACTACGAGCGCATCCTCACCGACAGCGACATCTGGCTGACCATGCAGGCGACGGCGCATTTCCTGTTCTGGACGATCTTCTTTCAGGTTCTCATCGGTTTCACCCTGGCCTGGCTGATCAACAGGAAATTCCGCGGCAACGATCTGTGGACCACGATCATCGTCTTGCCGATGATGCTGAGCCCGGCGGTCGTGGGCAATTTCTGGACCTTCCTCTATCAGCCGCAGATCGGGCTTTTCAATTACGTGGTCAGCTTCTTCACCGGGGTCGATCCTTCTTCCTTCGAGATGCTCGGTTCGGTCACGCTTGCGCCCTGGTCGATCGTGATCGTCGACACATGGATGTGGACGCCTTTCGTGATGCTGATCTGTCTTGCCGGACTGCGTTCGATCCCTGACTATATCTACGAGGCGGCCGAGATCGACCGCGCCAGCAAGCTGCGCCAGTTCTTCACCATCACCTTGCCCATGGTCCTGCCTTTCCTGATGCTGGCGGTGCTGTTTCGCGGCATAGAGAACTTCAAGATGTTCGATCTGGTGGTGCAGCTGACAGGCGGCGGGCCGGGGTCGATCACCGAGGTGACGTCGATCAATCTCAAACGCGAAGCCTTTGAGAAATGGCGCACCGGCTATGCCTCGGCCTATGCGATCATCCTTTTCGTGACGGTCTTCGGCCTGGCTTCGATTTACGTCAAGGCATTGAACAAGGTAAAGCAACGATGAGCGGCTATTCGGTCACCGAACCTTCGCCGCGGCAGAAGTGGATCGCCGGCGCGCTGGTGATCGGCTATGCGGTGATCACCATCCTGCCGCTGGTCTGGATCCTGATCACCGGTTTCAAGTCGCCGTCGGATTCGATCTCGTACCCGCCCAAGGTGTTCTTCGAGCCCACTCTTGAGGGGTATGTGAACCTTTTCACGACGCGCACGCGCGTCAGCCCCGAAACGCTGGAATCGCTGCCGCCGCCCGAGACATGGTATGACGAGATCGTTCGGCGCAACGATCTGGTGATCGCCGGGCCCAGCCGCTACGGCGAACGGTTCCTGAATTCGATCGTCATCGGCTTCGGTTCGACATTTCTGAGCATTTTCCTGGGCACGCTGGCCGCCTATGCCTTCAGCCGCTTCAAGGTGCCGCTGAAGGACGATCTGCTGTTCTTCATCCTCTCGACGCGGATGATGCCGCCCATCGCCGTGGCGATCCCGATTTTCCTGATGTTCCGGCAACTGGGACTGAGCGACACGCACCTGGGCATGATCCTGCTTTACACGGCGGTGAACATCAGCCTCGCGGTCTGGCTGTTGAAAGGGTTCATCGACGAGATCCCGCTGGAATACGAGGAGGCGGCGCTGATCGACGGGTACACGCGGTTTCAGGCGTTCTACAAGGTTGTACTGCCGCAGGCGGCCACGGGCATCGCGTCGACAGCCATCTTCTGCCTGATCTTCGCGTGGAACGAATATGCCTTCGCGGTGTTGCTGACCTCGGGAACTGCGCAGACCGCGCCGCCCTTCATACCGACGATCATCGGTGTGGGTGGCCAGGACTGGCCGGCGGTGGCGGCGGGGGCGACGCTGTTCCTGTTGCCGGTGATGGTGTTCACGATCCTGCTGCGCAAGCATCTGTTGCGTGGGATCACCTTTGGCGCGGTGCGCAAATGAACCGCTGTCGGCGGGGTCGTCCGGTATGAGTATTTGGGGAACAATGAAGGGGGGCGCGGGATGAGCGGTTTTCTGGACGGTTTGCTGCGGTTGCGGCGCGGACCCTGGGAGATGGTGGCCACGGTGCTGATCGCGGTGGGGGTCGTGATGCTGATGCAGCCGTATGTGATGTGGCTCTATACCTATTCGTTCATCGTGACGCTGGTGGGGACGGTGATGTTCATCGTCGTCAGCCATTTTCCGGAGTAGCGCATGGCCCGGATCGTCATCAAGGACGTGCGCAAGGAGTTCGGCGATTTCACCGCCGTGCAGGCGTCGAGCTTTACCATCGAGGATGGCGAGTTCTTCATGCTGCTGGGGCCTTCGGGATGTGGCAAGACGACAACCTTGCGGATGATCGCCGGGCTGGAACTGCCGACCAGCGGCGAGATCTACATCGATGGCGAGGAGGTCGGGCAAAAGCCGGCGAGCCAGCGCGACATTGCCTTCGTTTTCCAGATGTTCGCGCTTTATCCGCATATGAATGTGCGGCGCAACATCTCGTATCCGCTGGTAAGCCAGGGGATGGGGCGCGCCGAGGTGAAGGCGCGGGTGGCCGAGGTGGCGCGTATTCTCGGGATCGAGGACATCCTCGACCGGCCGGTGGGCGGGCTGTCGGGGGGCGACAGGCAGCGCGTGGCGCTGGGGCGCGCCATCGTGCGGCGGCCCAAGGCCTTCATGATGGACGAGCCGCTGGGGGCGCTGGACGCGGAATTCCGCGAGCATATGTCCGAGGAGTTGCGCGCGCTGCACGACCGGATGGGCGCGACCACGGTTTATGTCACGCATGACCAGCTGGAGGCGATGCAGATGGGCGACAAGATCGTGGTGATGAACCACGGTGTCGTTGAACAGTTCGGCACGCCGCAGGACATCTACGACAAGCCCGCCACGATGTTCGTCGCGGATTTCATCGGTGCGCCGGCGATGAACCTGATGCGTTTCGACGGGGAGGTCGCGCCGGGGGCCACATCGTTGCTGTATGACGGCGCGGAGGTGGCGGTGCCGCGGATGCGCGAGGGGCGGCGCGGCGCGCTGGCACTGGGGGTGCGGCCCGAGCATGTGCACCTGGACGATGCGGCGCCGCACCGGGGCCGCATCGCGGCTGTCGAGTATCTGGGCACGACGCAGATCCTGACGCTGGAGACGGCGACGGGCGCTCTGAAGCTGCGGGCGCCGGCGGCGCAGGTTGCGCGGGTTGGTGAAACGGTGGGGCTGCGGTTCAACGGGCGCACGCTGTCGGTGTTCGACGCGCGGAGCGGCGCGGCGCTGGCTTCGGATCTGAATGCGCAAGGGGGTGGCGATGGCTGAGGTCGAGCTGAGAAACCTGACCAGGCGGTACGGTGCCACGGTTGCGCTGAACGATGTGAGCATGGTGATCCCGGATGGCGCCTTCGTGGTGCTTCTGGGGCCGACTGGCGCGGGCAAGACCACCACGCTGCGCCTGATTGCCGGGCTGGACCGGCCCGATGGCGGCGACATCCGGGTGGCCGGGCGATCGGTTCTGGGCGATACGCCGGCACAGCGCGACGTGGCGATGGTGTTCCAGCAGTATTCTCTCTATCCGCATCTGACTGTGCGCGACAACCTGGCGTTTCCGTTGAAATCGCCGATCCTGCGCACACCGCCCGACGAGATCCGGCGCAAGGTCGATGAGGTGGCGCAGGTGCTGCAGATCGCGCACAAGCTGGACAACAAGGCGACGGCCTTGTCGGGCGGCGAGATGCAGCGCGTGTCGATCGGGCGCGCCCTGGTGCGGCGCCCGAACATCTATCTGATGGATGAACCGCTGAGTTCGCTCGACGCCAAGCTGCGCAGCGACCTGCGCGTCGAACTGAAGCGAATTCAGGCCGGTCTGGGCGCGACCCTGCTTTATGTGACGCACGACCAGATCGAGGCGATGACGATGGCCACCCATGTGGGCGTTCTGGATGCCGGGCGGCTGGTGCAGTTCGGCACGCCGCGCGAAATCTATGAAGACCCGGTCAGCGTCTATGTCGCGCAGCGGCTGGGCCTGCCGCGGATCAACGTCCTGCCGGCGGATCTGTTCGCCGGCGCGCCGTCGCGGGCGGCCACCATCGGGCTGCGCCCCGAACATATCGTGCAGGGCGAGGGCGCGACCAGCACGGTGACGCGCATCGAGCGTCTGGGCGATCAGACCCGGCTGCACCTGTCGCTGCGCGGGCACCCCGTGGTGACGGTGGCGGATGCGCATACGCCGTTGAAGCCGGGCGACGAATTGCCGATCCGGCCCGAGAACCCGTTGTTCTTCGATTCCGCCGGTGCACGGGTGTAACAGCAAAGGAAAGACCCATGGCTCATTTCATGAATGCCCGCGAGGCTTTGGTGACCGAGGCGATTGATGGCGGCCTTCGGGCCGGGGCCGGCCGTCTGGCGCGGCTGGACGGCTATCCACACATTCGCGTCGTGGTGCGCACCGACTGGGACAAATCCCGCGTGGCGCTGGTGTCGGGGGGCGGATCGGGCCATGAGCCGGCGCACGCCGGGTTCGTCGGGCGCGGCCTGCTGACGGCTGCGGTCTGCGGGGATGTCTTTGCCTCGCCTTCGGTGGATGCGGTTCTGGCCGGCATCCTTGCGGTGACCGGCAAGGCGGGATGCCTTCTGATCGTCAAGAACTATACCGGCGACCGGCTGAACTTTGGCCTGGCGGCCGAGCGCGCGCGCAGCTTCGGCCTGAAGGTTTCGATGGTGATCGTGGACGACGACATCGCGTTGCCGGACCTGCCGCAGGCACGCGGTGTCGCCGGCACGTTGTTCGTGCACAAGATCGCAGGCGCCTTGGCCGAGGAGGGCGCCGATCTGGAAACCGTCACCGCCGCCGCCCAGGGCGTGGTGTCGCGGGTTGCGTCGATTGGCATGTCGGCGGACACCGGAACGGTGCCGGGATCGCCGAAGGAAAACCGGATCGCGCCGGGCATGGCCGAACTGGGCCTCGGGATTCACGGTGAAGCCGGGGTAGAGCAGGTTGCGTTGAGCAGTGCGCGCGATGCCGTCGCCGTGGTGGCCCAGCGCCTTGCGCCCTACCTTGGGTCGGGCGATCACGTCGCGCTTGTCAACAACCTGGGCGGGGCGACGCCCTTGGAAATGGCGGTCGTGACCGAGGAACTGATGAAATCCGAGATCGGCCCGCGGATCCGGTGGATGGTGGGGCCCGCGCCGCTGATGACATCGCTGGACATGCAGGGTTTTTCGGTGTCGCTTCTGCCGGTGGGGCCGGACGAGGCCGCAGCGCTGATGGCGCCGGTGGCCTGCCCGGCCTGGCCGCCCTGCGTGGAAATGGCGCCGGTCACCGTGCTGGCCTTGCCCGACGGTCTGACGCCGATCGCGCCGCTGCCGTCCGAACATCCTGAAACCGCAGAGTTCATTGCGCGCTGCTGCGATATCCTGATCGACGCCGAAACGGACCTGAATGCGCTGGATGCGAAATCCGGCGATGGCGACACCGGCGCGACGCTGGCCGGGGCGGCGCGGGCGCTGAAGACGGCGATGCCGCGGCTGCCGCTGGCGGATCTGACGCAACTGCACCGTGCCATCGGGCTGGAACTGAGCCAGACCATGGGGGGCTCGTCCGGTGTCCTGCTGGCGATCTTCTTTTCGGCCGCGGGCGATGCGGCGGCCAGCGGGATGGGCACGGTCGATGCGCTGAAGGCGGGGCTTGCGCGGATCCGCCAGGTCGGTGGCGCGGCGCGTGGCGACCGCACGATGATCGACGCGCTGGAACCCGCGCTGGAGGCGCTGCCCGAAGGCCTTGCGGCGGCGGCCCGGGCGGCGCGCGAGGGCGCCGATGCGACGGCGGCGATCACCCGTGCCAAGGCCGGGCGGGCCAGCTATGTATCGGCCGACAAGCTGGCCGGACACAACGATCCGGGTGCTGAAGCCGTGGCGCGGCTTTTCGAGCGGCTCAGCGCCTGACATGCGCCGGGCGTTCGCCTTCGCCGCGCTGCTGGCGCTGCTGGCGGGCGCGGGGGCGGCGTCCGACATCGTGCTGCCCGCCGCGCCGGGCGACGCCGATTTCGCGCCTGTCGATCCGGCGCAGGTGGCGCTGGGGCAGATGCTGTTTTACGATCCGATCCTGTCGGGCAACCGCAACATCGCCTGCGCCACCTGCCACCACCCCGATTTCGGCACCTCCGACGGTGTCGCGCTTTCGCTGGGCGAAGGCGGCATCGGCCTGGGGCCGGGCCGGCGGGCCGACCCCGCCAATCGGCCCGAACAGCATATTCCGCGCAATGCGCCGGCGCTGTTCAATCTGGGCGCACGGGGCTTTGACGTGATGTTTCACGATGGCCGGATCGAGGTTGACCCGGACAAGCCCGGCGGGCTGCGGACACCTCTGGGCGCGGATATGAGCGCGGGCTTCGCATCGCTTCTATCGGCGCAGACGATGTTTCCGGTGCTCAGCCCGGATGAAATGGCCGGCCACTACAGCGAAAACGACGTGGCGCGCGCGGTGCGGCAGGGCCGGATCACCGGGCCGGGCGGGGCCTGGGATATCCTGGCGCGCCGCGTGGCCCAGGTTCCGGGCTATACGCCGCTGATCCGCGCGGCCTTTCCCGATCAACCGCCGCAGGCGCTTTCGTTCAACGATATCTCGGATGCCATCGCCGCCTTTGTCGCCTTCGAATGGCGCGCCGACAACAGCTCGTTCGATGCTCATCTGCGCGGCCAGGCACCGCTGCGCGGCGCGGCGGCGCGGGGTATGGCGCTGTTTTACGGCGCGGCGCGGTGCAGCGTCTGCCATGCCGGCGCCTTCCAGACCGATCACCGGTTTCATGCGATGGCGGTGCCGCAGTTCGGGCCCGGCAAGGCGGCACGCTTTGAGTCCCACAACCACGACACGGGACGCATGCGCGTGACCGGACGCGCGGCCGATGCCTATGCCTTTCGCACGCCGTCGCTGCGCAATGTTCGCCACACCGGCCCCTATGGCCACACCGGCAGCCATGCGGACCTTGCCGGGTTCGTCGCCGACCATCTGGATCCGGTCGCGGCGCTGCACCGTTTCGACGCGGCGGCGGTGCCGCTGGCGCCCCTTGAGGGCGCGCGCGGCGCGGTGCCGGCATCCGAAATCCAGCGGATCGCCGACGCGGTGCAGGCCCCGGCGGTGCGCCTGCAACCGGGTGATCTGCAGGATATCGTGGCGTTTCTGGACAGTCTGAGCGATCCGGGATCGCTGGCGGGCCGTCTGGGTGTGCCCGACGGCGTGCCCAGCGGCCTTGCCATGGACCGCCGCTGAAGCGGCGGCGGCGAAGGCCATCAGGGCGCGGGTTTGCGGATCGTTTGGCGGGCATTGGCCGACAGCGCGTGGTCTGAAACCATGCCGTCGGGCCATGCCACGCTGACCTTTGCGCCGGAATCCCGCCCCAGACCGAAATGCAGGGGTACCGCGCTGCCGCCGGCATGGCCGCCGCCGATCACGCGATCCTGTACCTGCCGGCCCGATGCGCTTTGCAATGTGACGCGGGCGCCGACGGCGTTGCGGTTCGGTCCGGGCTGGGCCAGGTCGATCTGCAGCCAGTTTCCGGCGCTGGTGACATTGCGGTAAAGTTCCATCGGTGCGCGGCGGTTGACAACCGCCAGGTCAAGCCGACCGTCGCCGTCCAGATCGACAAGCGCCGCGCCGCGCGCACGCTCCATCCCGGCGACGCCGGCGGCCACCGACACTTCGGTGAACCGTCCGTCGGGCAACTGGCGCAGCAAGGAATTGGGATCGCGGATGGCATTTCCAGGCATCTGGTCGACGTTGCCCTTGGCGATGAACAGATCCGCGCGCCCGTCGTTGTCGACATCGGCGAATTTGGCGTGCCACCCGGTGGACGGCCGCCCGTCGTCGCCCAGGTGCGGGCGCTGGGCGTAGGTGCCCATATCGAAGGGCGCGGCGCGATAGCTGCCGTCGGGCTGCGCCAGTTGCAGCACCTGGTCGCCCATCGAAGTCAGCATAACCTCGGGGCGGCCATCGCCGGTGATATCGCGGCTGGCGATGCCCATGCCCCAAAGGCTGATCCGGGGCCACCCGTCGCCGGGCCCGAGAAACCGCCCGGCGCGCAGGTCGTACATCTGCTCTGCGCCGTCGCGCACATAATAGTGGCGGTCGTTCGATATCCGCAGCCGCAGTTGGCCGCCTGCGTCGCGGGCCATCAGCATCGACAGCGCGCAGTATCCCGGCGCCAGACTGCGCCATGTGAAACGCCGCCCCTCGCGCACATAAAGATCGTTGGTGTCGCAGGCCTCGAAGGGGCCATCGGGATCGGCCCGGTCGACGTAGTTGCCCACCGCCAGCGTCAGCCTTTCGGCGCTGTCCCAATAGGCGGAAAACGCGGTGCTCCACCGGTCGCGGCCATCCAGCCCCCACAGCGCATTGGCGATGGAAAACCCGCAGGCGCCGTCGCCGCGCAGGATCAGGTTCGCGCCGACACGCAGCACGAACAGATCCATGTGGCCGTCGCCATCGGCGTCCAGAGGATAGGCGCCGGTGCTGTCGACGATGTTGCGCGCGGTGCCTTCGGGGCCTGTGGCCATCAGCGGCCGGCCGGAAAACCGCATCTCGCCAAGGTTTTCGAACAGCGTCGATGGCGCGCTGCCGCCGGCGGCAACCATGTCGGGCCGGCCATCGGCGTTGCAGTCCAGAACCGCCAGACCGCCGCCCACGAAATGCGTCCAGCCGCCAGAATAGACGTGCGGTATCAGCCGCGCCGACATGTTCTCAAACCGGATCGGATCGGCCGGGGCCGCGCCGCCGGCCGCCAGCGATAAAAGCACCGTCAAGGCCCGGATCATTGCGGTGCCGCCATCGCTTCGGTCATGTGCGACAGTGCCAGGGCGGCGGCGCCGCGCGCCCACATCAGATCGCCCCAGGCGTGGATCTGGATCGCCTGCGGCGCGGTCGCCCGGTTCAGGGTCAGGCGCTGCATCTCGGCCAGAACGTCCTCGGCATAGAGATAATCGTAGCGCATCCTTTCGCCCGACAGGATAATCAGTGGCGGATCGAACAGATGCACCACATTCGCCAGACCCAGCGCCAGGAACCGCCCCGCGCGCCGAAAGATCACCCGCGCCGCCTGATTGCCGGCCTTGGCCTGATCGTAGAGCCGCTCGAGCGTCATCGCCATGCTCTCGCGGTCTTCCTGGATCATGTCCAGCGCCGTCGAGGCCTCGCGCACCAGCGCATAGTCGGCCACATAGGCCTCAAGACAACCACGTTGCCCGCATTGGCACAGCGCACCGTCCATCTGGACCTTGGTATGGCCCAGCTCCATGCCCAGCGACTGCGCCCCCCGGTACAGGCGGTGGCCGATGACCAGGCCCATGCCGACGCCTTGTTCGATGGTGATCACCGCGAAATCCGCCATCGCGCGGCCCTTGCCGAACCATAGTTCGGCGAGAGTGACGAGGTTGGCATCGTTGTCGACCGCGACAGGCACGCCAAAACGATCTTCGGCCGCGCCGCGCAGCGCCAGATCGGTTCCGGTCAGCATCGGCGACCAGACAACGCGCCCGGCGGCATGATCGACCATGCCGGGAAGGCCCAGGCCAAGGCAACTGATGTCGCCGCGGGTCAGGCCGGTCTGCGCCAGAAGCCGGTCGAACAACGTTGCCGCCTCGGTCAGGCACTGATCCAGACTGCGGCGCCGAGGCCCGCAGGCCAGGGTGGTTTCCGCGATCGGCTGACCGGCCAGGTCCACCAGAAGCGCGGTGTGCTGGGTGCGCGAAAGTTTCAGCCCGACGACGAACCCCGCGTCCGCGCGCACCGCCAGTGCCACGGGCGGACGCCCGCGCGCGGTGGGGCGGGCGGTGTCGGGCACCTCGTTCAGCAGGCCCATTTCCATCAGTTCGCCCACCTGCGCGGTGACCGATGCAGGGCTGACCCCGAGGCTTTTGGCCACGTCGATGCGCGGGATATGCCCGGCCGAACGGACCGTTTCAAACACACGGCTGCGCAGCGGCGCGGTGGGCTGGCCGTTGTCGGGGCGGATCGGGCCGCAGCCGGCGGCGGCGGCGGCGCGGGGCGGTGGCTGCTTTGCGTTCAAATCGGCCCTCTTTGCAGCGGTTTGCTGTGGCAATTCCTGGTGGATCGGCGTGAAACGGGACAATCCCCGCAGCATCAGCATAAAAAACGTGCAGCAACTGTCCAGATTTATTTTGACAGCTAAAATAAAAATCGGCATGTTTCGGTCAGACGCCAGGCAGACAATCTGGCGGCGCACCGGGCCACCCGCTGCGCGCAACACCAAGGGGGAGGACAATCATGAAAAAACGTGTATTTCTGGCGCTGATGGTTTCGGCGGCCTGGGCGACAACCGCGATGGCGGATGGCCACGGGATGACCGTCGGCGTCAGCTGGTCGAATTTTCAGGAAGAACGGTGGAAAACCGATGAGGCCGCGATCCGGGCGGCGCTGGATGCGGCCGGCGTGGCCTATGTGTCGGCCGACGCCCAGAGTTCGGCCGCCAAGCAGCTGAGCGATGTGGAAAGCCTGATCGCCCAGGGTGTCGATGCGCTGATCATCCTGGCGCAGGATTCACAGGCCATCGGGCCGGCGGTGCAGGCCGCGGCCGACGAAGGCATTCCGGTGGTCGGGTATGACCGTTTGATCGAAGATGCCCGTGCCTTCTATCTGACCTTCGACAACGTCGAGGTGGGGCGGATGCAGGCCCGCGCGGTTCTCGAGGCGCAGCCGACCGGCAACTATGTGATGATCAAGGGATCGCCCACCGATCCGAACGCCGACTTCCTGCGCGGCGGTCAGCAAGAGGTGTTGCAGGCCGCGATCGACAGCGGCGCCATCACCATCGTCGGCGAAGCCTATACCGACGGCTGGCTGCCGGCCAACGCGCAGCGCAACATGGAACAGATCCTGACGGCCCAGGACAATGCTGTCGACGCGGTGGTCGCATCCAACGACGGCACCGCCGGCGGCGTCGTGGCGGCGCTGACGGCGCAGGGCATGGACGGGATTCCGGTATCGGGCCAGGACGGCGATCATGCGGCGCTGAACCGGGTGGCCAAGGGCACCCAGACCGTCAGCGTGTGGAAGGACGCCCGCGACCTGGGCCGCGCGGCGGCGGAAATCGCCGTGGCAATGGCCAAGGGCAGCGGAATGGCGGCTGTGGACGGCGCGGTGTCGTGGACTTCTCCGGGCGGCACGGCGATGACGGCGCGGTTCCTTGCGCCGGTGCCGGTGACACGCGCCAACCTTTCGGCCGTGGTCGATGCCGGCTGGATCACCCGCGACGCGCTGTGCCAGGGCGTGATGAGCGGGCCCGCTCCCTGCAACTGAGCCCCGGCAATGCGGTGACGCGCGGGCCATCGCCCGCGCGACAGCAACGCAATGCCCCGTCCGGCCCGGAGTGAACCGCCGGCCGGGCCGGGCGGCCCCGTCCGGCCCGGCCGGAACGGCGGCATGATCCGTCCAAACCTGACCCGTCACCAAGGAGCGCCTTTTATGACAGACGGTCCCACTCCCCCGCCGGCGCCACGCAGCGGCCTGCGGGCCCTCGAGATCGACACGCGGCTTCTGGGAATGATCGGCGCCTTCGCGGTCATCTGCATCGCCTTCAACCTGCTCACCGATGGCCGCTTCCTGACCCCGCGCAACATCTTCAACCTGACGATCCAGACCGTAAGCGTGGCGATCATGGCCACCGGCATGGTGTTCGTGATCGTCACCCGGCATATCGACCTGTCGGTTGGCGCGTTGCTGGCCACCTGTTCGGCGGTCATGGCGATGATGCAGACACAGTACCTGCCCGAAATGCTGGGGCTGGGGCTGGGACATCCGTTGATCCCGTGGCTGACGATACTGGGCGGGCTGATCGTGGGTGCCGCGATCGGCGCGTTCCAGGGGTGGCTGACGGGATACCTTGCGATCCCGGCATTCATCGTCACGCTGGGCGGCCTGCTGGTGTGGCGCAACGTGGCCTGGTACCAGACCAACGGCCAGACCATCGGCCCGCTGGATCAGACCTTCATGAAATTTGGCGGCATCAACGGCACACTGGGCGAAACCGGCAGCTGGATCTTTGGCGTGCTTGCGACCTGCGCGGCGCTCTATGGGTTGTGGTCGGCGCGGCGCAACCGGATCGGTCACGGTTTTCCGGTGAAGCCGGCATGGGCCGAAGCCACGGTTGCCGGCGTTGTGGCGCTGGGCATCATGGGTTTTGTCGCGGTGCTGAACGCCTACGAAATCCCCACGCGCCGCTTGGCGCGGATGTTCGAGGCGCGCGGCGAGACCATGCCCGAAGGCTATAGCGCAGCCTACGGCATTCCGATTTCGGTGCTGGTGCTGATCGCCATCGCGATCGTCATGACGCTGGTGGCCCGGCGCACGCGGCTGGGGCGCTACATCTTCGCCACCGGTGGCAATCCGGATGCGTCCGAGCTTTCGGGGATCAATACCCGGCTGCTGACGGTCAAGGTTTTCGCCATCATGGGCGCGCTCTGCGCGATCTCCGCCGTGGTCGCATCGGCGCGGCTGACCAACCATTCGAACGACATCGGCACGCTGGACGAATTGCGCGTGATCGCCGCCGCCGTGATCGGCGGCACCGCCCTGGCTGGCGGAATCGGCACGATCCACGGGGCGATCCTGGGCGCGCTGATCATGCAGTCGCTGCAATCGGGCATGGCGATGGTGGGCGTGGACGCGCCATTGCAGAACATGGTCGTGGGCACGGTCCTTGTGGCCGCGGTTCTGCTGGACACGATTTACCGCAAGAAGACAGGAGCGTTGAAATGACCCCACTTGTGGATCTGCGCAACATCTCGATCTCGTTCGGCGGGGTCCGGGCGGTGGACGATGTATCGCTGACGCTGAACGCCGGCGAGGTGGTCGGCCTTCTGGGGCACAACGGCGCGGGGAAATCCACGCTGATCAAGATCCTCTCGGGCGCCTATCGGGCCAGTTCCGGCGAGATCTGGATCGACGGCGCGCGCGCCGACATCCAGTCGCCGCGCGACGCCCGGCGCTACAACATCGAAACCATCTACCAGACGCTGGCGCTGGCCGACAATCTGGATGCGGCATCCAACCTGTTTCTGGGGCGCGAGTTGACGACCGCCCTGGGGTTTGTCGACGACGCGCGGATGGAAGCGGAAACCCGCAAGATCATGGCACGTCTGAACCCGAACTTCCGCAAGCTGAACGAACCGGTCAGCGCATTGTCCGGTGGTCAGAGGCAATCGGTGGCGATCGCGCGGGCGGTGTATTTCAACGCCCGTATCCTGATCATGGACGAACCGACAGCAGCGCTGGGGGTGCACGAGACGCAGATGGTGGCCGAACTGATCCTCGAACTGAAAAAGCAGGGTTTGGGCATTTTCCTGATCAGCCACGACACCCGCGAGATGCTTGAGCTGTGCGACCGCGTTTCGGTGATGAAGAACGGCCGTCTGGTGGGCACCGAACGCACCGCGGATGTGACCGAAGACGACATCCTGAGCATGATCATCATGGGCAAGCGGCCCGAACGGGCGATCTGATGTACATCGGGCTGGATCTGGGCACGTCGGGTGTCAAGGCGGCACTGGTGGACGAAGATGAAACGGTTCTGGCCGAGGCCACCGCGCCTCTGACGGTGGCGCGGCCGCATCCGGGCTGGAGCGAACAATCCCCGGCCGACTGGCTTTCGGCGACCGAGGCGGCGCTGACCGAACTGACCCGCGCCCATGCGCCGCGCGACGTGCGCGCCATCGGTCTTAGCGGCCAGATGCACGGCGCGACCCTTCTGGACAGGGCGCGTGACGTGTTGCGGCCCTGCATGTTGTGGAACGACACCCGCGCCCACGTCGAAGCCGCGGCGATGGACGCGCGCCCCGAATGGCGTCGTATCACCGGCAACATCGTCTTTCCCGGTTTCACCGCGCCCAAGCTGGAATGGGTGCGCCGGCACGAACCCGAGATCTTTTCGCGGGTCGACACGGTGCTGTTGCCCAAGGATTATCTGCGGCTGTGGCTGACCGGCGATGCGGTGTCGGACATGTCCGACGCATCGGGCACCGGGTGGCTGGACGTGGGTGCGCGCGACTGGTCGGATGAATTGCTGGCCGCCTCGGGGCTGAGCCGCGACAACATGCCGGCGCTGGTCGAGGGATCGGCCCCGGCGGGCCGGCTGCGCGAAGACCTGGCGCGGCGCTGGGGGCTGGGCGCGGATGTGATCGTGGCCGGGGGCGGCGGTGATAATGCCGCGTCGGGCGTCGGCGTGGGCGCGGTGGCGCCTGGCAGGGGGTTTGTGTCGCTGGGCACATCGGGTGTGATCTTCGCCGCCAGCGACGGGTTCCAGCCCGATCCCGGCAGCGCGGTCCATACCTTCTGCCATGCGCTGCCCGACCTGTGGCACCAGATGGGCGTGATCCTGTCGTGCACCGACGCGGTGAACTGGTTCGCCGGGATCATGGGCCGCGAGGTTGCCGATCTCACCGGATCGCTGGGCCCGCTGCGCGCGCCGGGCGATGTGGTTTTCCTGCCCTACCTTGGCGGCGAACGCACGCCTCACAACGATGCGGCGGCGCGCGGTGTCTTTGCCGGGCTGGGCCATGCCACGGATCGCGCCGCGCTGACGCGGGCGGTGCTGGAAGGGGTCTGCCACGCTTTCCGTGACAATCTGGAAGCGCTGCGCGCGACCGGCACGCAGATCGATTCGCTGCTGGCCGTGGGCGGCGGCACCCGGTCGGAATACTGGCTGCGGGCGCTGGCGACGGCGCTGGACATGCCGCTGGACCTGCCCGTCGCAGGCGATTTCGGCGGGGCCTTCGGCGCCGCGCGCCTGGCGCGCATGGCCGCCGCGCAAGGCGGTGCATCGCTGGCGCCGCCGCCGCGCATCGCCAGAACCATCGCGCCCGATCCGGCGCTGACCGGCGCTTTTGCCGAGGCGCACCGCCGCTACCGCGCCACTTACTCCGCACTGCGAGGTATCACATGACCGACTTCTTCCAGGGGCTCGCCCCGGTTCCCCACAACCCCGATGCCGCACCCGATGCGCTGGCCTTTCGCCACTACGATCCTGACGCGATGATCATGGGAAAGCGCATGGAGGACCATTTGCGCTTTGCCGTCGCCTGGTGGCACGGGTTCGCCTGGCCCGGCGGCGACCCCTTCGGCGGCCCGACGTTCGAACGCCCCTGGTTCGCCGAGGATACAATCGCCAGCGCCAAGCTGAAGGCCGACGCCGCCTTCGATCTGTTCGCGCTGCTGGGCCAGCCGTTCTTTTGCTTTCACGATGCCGATATCCGCCCCGAAGGCGCGACCTTTGCGCAGAACGCGCGCAATCTGGACGAGATGGTGGATTACATCGGCCAGAAGATGTCGCAGACCGGCACCCGGCTGCTGTGGGGCACGGCGAACCTGTTTTCGCACCGCCGCTACATGGCCGGAGCGGCGACCAACCCCGACCCCGAGGTTTTCGCCTATGCCGCGGCCACGGTAAAATCCTGCATCGATGCCACGCACCGTCTGGACGGGGAGAATTATGTGTTGTGGGGCGGTCGCGAAGGATACGAGACGCTGTTGAACACCGATCTTGTGCGCGAACGCAACCAGGCCGGACGGTTCTTGCAGATGGTCGTGGATTACAAGCACAAGATCGGGTTTCGCGGCACCATCCTGATCGAACCGAAGCCGCAGGAGCCGACCAAACATCAGTATGACCGCGACGTTGCCACCGTCTATGGCTTTCTCAAGGATTTCGGCCTTGAGGGCGAGGTGCGGGTCAACATCGAACAGGGCCACGCGATCCTCGCAGGCCACAGCTTCGAACACGAGCTTGCGCTGGCCGGGGCGCTGGGCATCTTCGGATCCATCGACATGAACCGCAACGATTACCAGTCGGGCTGGGACACCGATCAGTTCCCCAATTCCGTGCCCGAGGTCGCTCTGGCCTATTACGAGGTTCTGAAGGCCGGCGGGTTCACCACCGGCGGCACCAACTTCGACGCCAAGCTGCGACGGCAATCGCTCGATCCCGAAGATCTGGTGGCCGCCCATGTCGGCGCGATGGATATCTGCGCGCGCGGGCTGAAGGCGGCGGCGGCGATGCTGGCGGATGGCGGTCTGGAACAGGCGCGCGCGGCGCGCTATGCCGGGTGGGAGCGGCCCGAGGCGCGACAATGGCTTGACGGGTCGCTTGAGACGATCGCGGCCGACGTGCTGGCGCGCGACATCAACCCCCGCCCGGTCTCGGGCCGTCAGGAACGGCTGGAAAACCTGGTGTCGCGCTTCGTCTAGCATGACCGCGCCGCTTAGGGCGCCCGATCCCCGCACCCCGCCAGCCCCCCATGGCCGGCGGGTTTTTTCATGCGGGTGTCTCCGGGGCAGGGGCCGATCATGCGCAATTGTGGCGAAAACCCGCGCCGGCCCGCGCAAGCGCGCGGTTCTGGCCCGGGATCGCGGCAGGGGCGTGGCCACAGTTTGATCACAATGGCCATCGGCACCCCCGAAAACCCCGCCGCAAAGGTGGCAGAGCAATGGCACCGCGCCCAAGTTCGGCCACAACCGCAGGGTTTTTTGCGCAAATCGGCATCGGATCCGGGCGCTTCGGTGGCAATTGTGGCCGATTGTGGCAGGCTTGGGGCAGCCGCATTTTCCACCCCGGACATGTTGTTGCCACATTTGTCTGCCGTGTCTCCGCCGATTGATCGCGGATCCGAAACAGTTTTACCGCTTTGTCGGGAATTGGCCGCGCACGCTTGCGCAACCGCCTGAAACCACCAATATTCCCCCCGGAAACAATCTGTTGAAGAAGAAAAGCTCCAACTTTCTTAAACTGATGGTAAGTTGAATTGTGACGGGAACGCGGCGATGAACGGCCGACACCGTCACAAAGGTAAAGGCGGGAACAGGTTTTGCCCCGCTGCGTTGTTAAAGAGTATCCGACGAGGCGGCGCGACCCGCCAGAGTTCAGGCCCACCGGGCGACACGAGTTAAGAGTGAGAGTGAGAATATGGGTAGCAAGAGCTTTCAGTTTTCGGATCTGCGGTATCAGACCATCAGCCAGATCAACGATCTGACGCCGATGCAGATGATCCTGGTGTTCATGCTGCCTGGCGTGTCGTTTCGCCCCGACATCTCGATGCCGCGCCAGTCGGACGGCTACAGCAAGCTGCCCAAGCGGCTTCTGGATGTCGTTCTGGTGCTGCTGGCGCTGCCCGTGGCACTGCCGCTGATCGGCCTGTGCGCGCTGGCGATCTGGCTTGAAGGGGGATCGCCCTTCTACCGTCAGGACCGCCTGGGACAGAACGGCCGGGTTTTCTCGCTGTTCAAGCTGCGCACCATGGTCCGCGACGCCGATGCCCGTCTGGAAGCCTGCCTTGATGCCGATCCGGCGATGCGCGCGGAATGGGAAGCCACCCAGAAGCTGAAGTGCGATCCGCGCATCACCCGGCTGGGCGCCTTCCTGCGCAAAACTTCGCTCGATGAACTGCCGCAGCTGCTGAACGTTCTGCTGGGCGACATGAGCCTGGTCGGCCCGCGCCCTATGCTGCCCGAACAGCTGCCGCTTTATGGCAACCCGGCGTCCTACTTCGCCCTCAAGCCCGGCATCACCGGCTTGTGGCAGGTTTCGGGCCGCAACGACACCCGGTTCGATGCCCGCCAGATCGCCGACGCGCGGTATCACGCAAACGTCTCAATTTGGTCGGATTTGGAGATCATGGTGAAGACGCTCGGCGTGGTTGCGCGCCGCACCGGATACTGAGCGCGAAGGCGTGCCGATGTCCCGGCACCGGCACCGATCCGATCGCAACGCGGCCCCAATGGCGGGGTCGCGTTGTCGCGTTTGCGGCGCGGTCATCGCACCGGCGGCGCGCTGAGCAAGGAGAGCAGGGCGTGGCGGGAAATGATGGAAAAAATATGAAAGACGCATATGATGGGGCGCAAGCAAGAGGCACAGATGCAACACGGAACAGCGATGACCGGCTTTCCAAGATGCGACGCCTGAAGCACTTCAGGCGCAAGGACGAAACGGACGGCCCCGGCGACATGCTGGACGGGCCCGAACCGCGTGGGCGCAAGCCGCAACCGCGTTATCTGGACGATGCCGATCATGACGGCCGGCGGGGCGGTGCACCGCGGCCGCAACCGCGGTTCGTGGATGCCGACCCCGAGGATGCCGGCGCTAGGGCGCCGCGCTACATGGAGGTCGAACCGCCCGGGCCCCGCGTGGCACCGCCCCAGCCCGAGGTGAACCATCCCATCGCCGATCCGCACGCCGTGTCGTGGACCGGCCTGCCCGAAGTGCGGCTGAACGTGCGCAAGAAGGCCGGGATGCGGATGCCCCTGGCCGGGTTCTTCCGCGACGATCCCGCTTCGAAGGCCTTCGATCTGCTGCGCACCCGGCTGGTGCAGACGCTGCGGGCCAACCGGTGGTCGCGCATTGCCATCGCCGCGCCCACCTCGGGCTGCGGCAGCACCTTCACGGCGGTGAACCTGGCGCTGTCGATGGCGCGGGTGCCGTCCAGCCGCACGATCCTGATGGATCTCAACCAACGCGATCCGGGCGTGGCCGATGCGCTGGAGGTTGGCGACGTGGGCGACATGACCGCCTATCTCTCGGGCAAGCTGCCGACATCGCAATTCATCATGCGTTGTTCGAAAACCCTTGCGCTGGGCGTGTCGCGGCGCACCAACAAGAACGCCGCCGAATTGCTGCACGATCCCGCCGCCACCCAGGTTCTGGATCGCATGACCGGCGCGTTGCAGCCCGATGTGACGATCTTCGACATGCCGCCGGTTTTGCAATACGACGATCTGGCCGCACTGCTGCCGATGATCGACGGCGTTCTGCTGGTGTCGGATGGTACCAAGACAACCGCCCGCGACATCGCCGAATGCGAACGTATCCTGGAGGGTCAGACCCAGCTTCTGGGGGTGATCCTGAACCGCGCGCGCCGTTCCAGCGTGCAAAGATTCGACGCCTGACCGGCGGAACGTGAACAATGGCCACAGTTTCGCCCGTTTGTTGCTGTCAAAGCGGCCAAACCGGTGTTTAGGCTGGTCAATGACAGAGTGACAGCGCGGCCAGAAGGCCCGGGAAAGTGCTATGGGTCCGATCTATACGCCAGCTGATTTTATCGACATGGTGCGGCGCCGCTTCTGGGTGATCCTGGCGGTTCTGGTGATCGGCAGCGCGGTATCGGTGGGATACGCTTTGATGCAGACGCATCTCTATCGTTCGGCCGAGGTGATCCAGATCGCGCGTCCCAAGATCGCCGACGATCTGGCGCCATCCACCGTGGCCGGATCGTCCGCGCGGCGCTTGCAACTGATCCAGCAACAGATCATGACGCGCGCCACGCTTCTGGAGATCGTCGACAGCTACGGGCTGTTTCAGGATCAACCTGACCTGACGCTTACCGAAAAGGTGATCCAACTGCGCGAGGCGGTGTCAATCGACGGGGTGGCGGCGGCGCGCGAGGGGTTCACCGACGATGGCACTATTTCGGTGCTGACGATCACGGCGACGATGCCGACGCCGGAACTGGCGCAGGCCATCGCCAGCGAATTCAGCCAGCGCACGCTGCGTCTGAGCGATCAGACGCGCATCGAGCAGGCCGAGGCGACGCTTGAATTCTTTGCCCGGCAGGAACAGCAGATGGAGGAGGAGATCGTCGCGCTCGAAAGTCGCATCGCGCGATTCCAGGCGGAAAACAATCTGATCTCTCCCAGCGCGCTGGACAGCCTGATGCTGGAACTGGCCGGAATCCGCGATTCGCTTCTGGAAATCGAACGTCAGAAGATCACGCTTCAGCGTCAGATCGAAGGCGTCGACCTCACAGCCCGTCAGGAAACCATCGACCGGCGCATCGCCGATCTGCGCGCACAGTTGGAAGGGCTGGAGGAACAGCGTGCGCTGCTTGAACAGCGCGCGAACCGGCTGGAAGCCGAAATGGAAACCAGCCCCGAACTGGCGCGCATCCAGGCCGAATACGACCGTCAGCTGGAGCTGCTGCAAACCCGTCTGGCCGAGATCGTCGCGCGGCGCAGCGATGCCGAGGTCGGCTTTCGTCTTGAATCCCAGCAACAGGCCGAACGGCTTCTGGTGATCGAACCGGCCGCCTTGCCCGATTATCCCGTCACCACCAGCCGCAAGCGCATGGCAGCCATCGGCGCCGCCATCAGCCTGTTTCTGGGGCTGGTCGTCGCCTTCCTGCTGGAATTGCGGCATCCGGTGATCCGCACCGCGGCACAGATGAAACGCGAGATCGGTCTGGCGCCTGTCGTGTCGATCCCGTTTCTGGACACCGGGCGCAAGCGCCGCCGCTGGTTCGGCGGCCCGCGCGACAGCGAGGGCAAACAGGCCTAGCCGGGTTTCACGCCAGCGGGGCGATCACGCCCCAATGCATCCAGACCGCCAGCGCCGCCAGCCCCAGCGCCGCCAGCGCCCACAGCATATCGTGCATGGCGTCCCAGGCGCCGTGGGTGCGCGCCAGCCAGATCAGCACCGGATGCACGATCACCGCTGCCAGCGCCATCGCCACAAGCGCGCCCAACAGCCCGAACATGGACACCCCGATCAGCAAAAGCCCCACCTGCGCCACGGCCCTGCATCCGCAGAACACAAAGAAGCGCCGGGAATCGCCGGCCGCCAGCGCCGCCTGATCGTAGGACAGCCCGATTGCCTGGGTCAGCATTCCACAGGCCAGCACGACGATCATGCCCTCTGCCGCCGCATAGCGGCTGTCGTACAGCGTTGAAACCAGCCAGGGACCGGCCAGCGCCATCACCGCGATCATCGCCACCAGCCCGGCGGTCAGCGCATGGCGCATCCGCCGCAACTGGGCCGCATTGCGCGCCGAGGCGCCGGGCGGGCGTTCGCGATAGACCGGGATCAGCACCTTCTGCACCACCGCCTGCCCCAGAAGCAGCGGGAAGCCGGCCAGGAAATAGCCGATGTTGTAGACACCCAGCACCTCAAGCGACAGGTAGCGGCCCAGGATTGCCTTGTCGCCTTGCGATGAGAGGAACCAGAAGGCGGTGCTGAGAAAGATCCACTTCCCGAACGACACCAGTTCGCCTGCCGATTCCCGCTCCCAGAGGAACCTGTTGGGTGGCCCCGGCAGGCCGAAATGCGTCAGCAGCAGTTTGGCCACCGCGGTGATCACGCTGCCCACCACAAGGGCCATGACCGATTGCGTCGCCCATGCCATCGCCACCATGAACACCACGCCAATCGCCTGCGCCGCCAGGTCCAGAACCGTCAACCGGCCCAGCAGAAGGTGCCGCGCGGCGGTTTCGATCCGCGTGGGATTGAAGCCCGCCACCGCCAGCGACGCACCGGCGATGGGCAGATAGGTGGCCAGTTCCGGATCGCCGTAGAACGCCGCCATCGGCGACGCCAGCAGGCAGGCCACAGCCCATAGGATGAAGCCGCGCGCAACCTGGATCGTCCAGGCGGTGTTGAGAAACCCCGGATCGTCGCCGCGCGGGCTCTGGGCGATCGAAGGGCCAATCCCGACATCCGAGAACATCGCGAGGCCGATGGTGACAACGCCGACCAGCGCCATGATGCCGAAGGCTTCGGGAAACAGCAGCCGCGCAAGGATCAGGTTCGATGCCAGCCGCAACGCCTGCGCGCCGGCATAGCCCATCATCACCACCGAAACCGATCGCAGAACCCGCGCGATCAGGCCGCCCCCGCGAAACACCGCAAGCATCCCGTTCATCGCCCGCGCGCCCAGCGGGCCGTGCCGCGCATCGGCGGGGTCTTGACGGCGATCGCCACCGCCACATAGACGGCAAAGCCAATGGGATCGCGCAGCGCGCGCGCCAGCGTGCCGCCCAGCCCCGGCGGGTGGCTGTCCTCGTGCGCCATGAGATGGGGAAACACCTTGGCCACCTCGGTGACACCGTCGTTCTGGCGGCGGCGCACGCGCACGAGGTTGGCGAAACCCTCGACCATCGGCCAGGTATACCGCGCCGCGACGCGGTGCCGTTCCGAAGGGGCAAAGTTGAGCCGCGCGAAAGTGTCGTCGGAGATGATGTCGGGCCAATCGCGCCAGCGCGCGCGCCCGCGGCGTGTCATGGCGAAAATGCCAAAGCCCGGCACACCCTGCGTCACAAACGGCAGGGTCTGCCAGAACCGCGCGTAGGCCCGGGTTACCGCGCTGCGGGCGGGCGCGACCCGCGGTTCCGCCCCGGCATAAAGCGCGGGGCCGCGCGAAAGCGCCTCGATCATCTTCTCCAGAAGCGGCGGCGATACGATCACATCGGCGTCGAGGTAGATGCGGATATCGCCCCGGGCCGCGCGATCGCCCAGGTTCAAAGCGTTCAGCTTGCCGCCGGTTTCGGTTTCGATCACCTGCAAGGACCACCCCCGCGCCTGCGCCAGATCGGCAAAGCCGCGCGCCTTGGCCGCGGTGTCGTCGCGGCAGGCGTTGGCGATCACCAGCACCTCCAGCGGCGCATCCCCCTGCGACGCCAGCAGCGCGCTCAGGCAATGGCCGATGTAGTCGGTTTCGTCATGCGCCGGCAGAATGACGCTGACGGCTGGAACGGTCGGTTCGACGGGTTGCATCACCGCGCCCGATCGCGATGCCGGATCAGGGCGTCCCAGCGCGGATTGTCGTCCTGAAGGTGGCGCAAGGCGCCCCAGCTGCCCCATTTGCCCGGTGCATAGACATCGGAATACGCGGTGAACATGCCATCCGTCAGGTCCGACCACCCCTGCAACAGCCGATCATAGAGCCGGCCCATTTCGGGGGTATAGTTGAAATGGGTGAAGAAACCTTCCAGCGTCACATCGTCGACTTGCGCGCCCAGCCCGGCCACATGGGTACCGCCTTCGTACATGATCAGGTTCAGGCCATAGTCGCGCGCCGCGCGCTGGTGATAGGGCAGCACATCGTTCAGCAGCGCCGCGACCGTATCCGTATCGTCTCCCGATATCGCGCCATCCATCAACTCGGCGCCTGCGCGGGCGCTGGCCAGATCGTACTGGTGGCGCGCGATATGGGCGTCGCGGGCGGCACCTGTCAGCCCCAGCGCGTCGGCCTCGGCGGTGGCGGCGGCGCGGCTTTCGGCAATCCAGGCGCGCGTGCGCGCGGCGCCGCCGTCGATACCGATGATGCCGCCGAAATAGCCGGTCACCGCATAGGCATCGAAGGCCGATGCCGGGGTGGCGGGCGGCGGATTGGCCGATGCCATCGCCAGGGGCGCGGTCAGGATCGCTTCCTCGAGGCCGCGCCATCCTGTCTGGGTGGCCACCACGTTGACCAGGCGCGCGGGCGCCTCGGCACCGAAGACATCGGTCCAGATCCGCGCAACCTCGGCCGCGCGCACGCCGTAGTACTGCACCCATGCGTCATCGGCGCCCCACAGCGTGCGGGCCATGTCTTCGGCCCATCGCGCCTGTTCGAACTGCCAGTTCCAGACCTCGTTGGAATACTCGACATGCGCGCGCAGCGCCGGATCCAGACGGTCGCGGACGGTTTCGGCGAATTGGCGCACATAGGCATCGTCGGCCTTGTGCGGAAGGGTAAACCACGGATCGATTCCCGTAAGGTTCGCCAGTTCGATCATCACCTCCAGCGGCACCCCCGTGCGTGCCCATGAATAATCACCGGTGCGCGGGCGGTCCTGCCATGAAACGATGTCGGAATTGTTCGTCTGCATCCAGTCCATGAACCGCAGCACCCCAAAGCCGGATATCCGCGCCAGCCAATCGGGGTTGAATCTTGCGCCGGCGTCGAAAGCGGCGACGTGATCTTCATGGACCAGCGTGATGTTGCGGACCGGATCGCTGGCGCGGCTGCGCTGGATGCGGATTTCGACCTCGCCGGGGCCGGGCACGAAATCGAAGCCGACAGATCCGTCGCCATAGCGCACGTTGCTGACACGGCCCGTCACCTCGACGATGCCGCGGCCTTCGAAGCGTAGCAGATAGCGCCCGGCCAGACCGGTCGCCGCCTCGGGCAGGTCCACCAGGACCAGCGTGCCGATCGCGCCCAGTTCGCCGGTCAGACGGCGGGGCCAGCCATCGCTGTCGAGAAGCGACATCAGCCGCAGTTCGGTTTCGCCCAGCCCGCCCCAGCGACCGGGCAAATGCCCGATCCAGGGGCGCGCCGATTTCATGTGATCCAGAAATGGCGCCTGTGGCGACCAGTCGTGCACCGCCGCAAGGTTCAGGCCCACGTTGCCGGCGCGCCCCGTCGCGGGCAGCGCGACCAGGCCCACGGCCAGCGCCACGAGAACCGCGCGCAGCCAGACCGCCATATTCATCCAACCCATTGTTTTCATTGTGCCTGATCCACGCCGGTCTTGGCATAGCGCGTGACGACCTGCCACACTGTCTCCTGCATCAGCCGCGCCGCTGCCGGGCCCGGCGCGACCGCCTCGGTGCCGTCGGCGCGGCGCAACGCATGGGGCAGGCCCACGGGCGAGCGGTGATAAAGCACCGCGTAATGCGTCAGCGCCACCAGATAGGCCCCCAGATCATTGACGTGGATCATGTCCTGCGCGCCTTCCGGGGTCTTGGCGAAAAGATCGGTGCGGTCGGCGATGTTGTCGACACCGCCGCGCGCCTCGAGCGCGCGCACGAAGGCCGCCATTGCCTGTCCCGCCGGGATCACATGGATCGCCGCATTGGCATCGGCGCGGCTGCGCACGAGGTCATGAAACAGGATGCGTTCCTCCCAATACCGGCCCAGATCCAGATCGAGCCGCGCCAGCCAGCCCTCGGGATCGTCCAGTTCGGGCCAGCTTTCGTACAGGTACAGCCGCATCCCGGGATTGGTGCCACGGGCGAATTCCGCCCATTTGTGCAGGTAGGTGCCGCTGTCGCGATAACGGATCGCATCGCGGATCTCGACCATTTCGGTCATCACCAGCGCGTCGTATTCGCCCGATGCGATCGCCTCGCGCGCGGCGCGGAAGCGCGGATGATCGTTTTCCACGTCAAAGCCCAGGATCGGCATCTCGGGGTACCAGTGTTCCTGAAGCGATGTGCCCCAGCCCAGCTGACTGTCATAGCCGTGACCTGCAGGCGCCAGTTGCGCCAGCATCGCGGGCATGTCGCGGCTGACCAGCGAATGGCCCAGGTGAAACACCCGCATCGGCCGGTCCGGCGCGGGCAGGGGCGTGGCATAGACCGCGTCCACCTGCGCCGGCGTCGGGGTTGTCCACACCTTCCATGCGCCATAGCCGGCGCCGCCCAGCAGCAGCGCCGCGAACAGCACGGCGGCGCTGCGCCGCAGCGCCCCGTGCCGTCGGAACATGGCGGCGGCGGATGGCATTCAGGCGTGGTCCGGTCGGGCCAATCGCATTGTCGTCAAAACCCAGTCGGCGCCGAAACAGAACTGACCGTGCAGCTGCGTGCCTGCCTCGAAGCCGGGCACGGATTCGACGAAGGTCGCTTCGAACTGGCCGGTATCGAGATCGGGTGTAATGTCCAGCATCTGAAATCCGAATAGCGTCTGACTGAGCGTATACTGGCACTTATACGCCGTTTCCTTGGCGCTGAAAACCAAAGAAGCCAGCGCGCCGCGCACTTCGCGCGGCTGCGTGCCCAGCCAGGCGCGTTCGGCCAGGGTGCAGATTTCGGGCACCAGATCGTCGCCGACCGCGTCGCGGGCTTCGATGTCGATGCCAAGGGCGCGGGTGTTTGCGCTGCGGGCGACAGCGGCCAGGCAATAGCGGTCGGAATGGGTGATCGATCCGGTCAGGCCGGCGGGCCAGACCGGCGCGCGGTCGTTGCCCATCGGCACCGCCGCGGGCGCCATGCCCTGGGCGATCATCGCACCCCGGGCGGCGCGGCGCCCGGCGGCAAAACTGCGTCGGCGCCGCTCGACCATCGCCGCGACGGGCCGCTGTTCGCCGGGCAGCAGCCCCGAGGGCGGATCGCGGGGATCTGCCGGCTCCACCGAAACCATCGGCCCCAGCAGCCTCGCGGCGACATCCTGTGGCCCGCCCGGATTGATCACGGCGGCCAGGCTCATACGCGCGCCCCGCGCTGGCTGCGCATGGCTCGGCGCTTGGACATGGTTTCGGCCCGTGCCGGGGCGCTGACCTCGGGCAGATCGGGTTTGGCGGGCGCGCCGCCCAGATGTCCCGCCAGGCCGCGCAGCGTCGGGAACCGGAAGATGTCGGTGATCGACAACCGCTCGGCGTTCAGTTCGGCCTTGATCTCGCGGTGCGCCTGAACCGCCAGCAACGAATGTCCGCCCAGCGCGAAGAAGTTGTCGTCGGCACGCACATCCGAAACCCCCAGGATCCGCGACCAGATCGCCGCGATGGCCTGTTCGGTGTCGTTCCCGGGCCGCGCCTCGGGCCGTGGCGCGGCATCCTCGCGCGTGGTTGCGGGATCGGGCAACGCCTTGCGGTCGACTTTCTTGTTGGGGGTCAGCGGGAAGGCCGACAGCGTGACCACATGCGCCGGCACCATCACCTCGGGGAGCACCTGCGCCAGCGCGGCGCGCAATTGCGCCGCGTCGACCGGGCCTGAAGCTGTCACATAGGCCACCAGACGGGTGTCGCCGGGTTTGACATCGCGCGCGACAACCACCGCCTGGCGGATCGCCGGCTGTGCCTCGATCCGGGCCTCGATCTCGCCCAGCTCGATCCTTTGGCCGCGGATCTTGACCTGATGATCGGTGCGCCCCAGAAAGCACAGGCCGCCCTGTGCGTCCCATGCCACCAGATCGCCGGTGCGGTACATCCGCCCGCCGCCGAATGGATCGGGCACGAAGCGTTCCGCGCTCAGCGCCTCGCGCTGCCAGTAGCCGCGCGTCACGCCCAGCCCGCCGATGTGCAGTTCGCCGGGTACGCCGACGGGTTGTGGCGTGCCGCCGGCATCCAGAACGTAGACCGATGTATTGGCGATCGGCCCGCCCACGCCAATGGTTGCCGCGTCCGACTGGCCGACCTTCGCAACGGTTGACCAGATCGTCGTCTCGGTGGGGCCATACATGTTCAGAACCTGTCCGCCGGTTGCCGCCGTCAGATCCGAAGCCAGCGCGCCGGGCAGGGCTTCGCCGCCAACCATCAGTTGCGACAGCCCCGCGAGGCCCAGGCGCGCGCCGTCGTCGTCGGCGATCATCCGTGCCATCGACGGGGTGCATTGCAGATGGGTGACGCCGTGGCGCAACATCTGCGCGGCCACCGAGAAATCATCGGCGTCCAGTTCGCTGGGCGCATTCGCCAGGCGCAGCACCTCGGCCAGCGGATGCAGCCCCGCCAGCACCTCGGCGGGCGCGATGCCATAGTCGATCAGGCAACAGATCTCGTCGACGCCGATCCGCTTGAGCTGTTCGGCCCGCGCCACGCCGTCGTCGATCGTGCCAAACAGGCCGGCATCCTCGAAATACCGCTCGAAGGCGAAATCCAGGATCGCCTCGAGTTCGTCTGCCGTCAGACCGTTCAGATCCATGTCAAAGGCATTCTTGACACCCTTGGGCCGCTTGAAGGCGGGAAACGCCCAGGCGTATTGCTTGATCAGCCCGGCGGCCGACCGCAGGTAATCCTTCATCGGGCCGCGCGCGATTTCGCGGGCGTGGTCGCGGCTGTCGGACAGATAGGTGTGCAGCATCAGCGACACCTTGAAATCCGCGGGATCGTGGCCGGCCTTGCGCAGCGCGGCGTGGTAGATGCGGATCTTGCCGGCCACCTCTTCGATCGTCTGCCCCAGAAGGTGCGTCAGCACGTTGGCACCGATCTCGCCGGCTTCGCGCCAGGTGTCGGGGTTGCCCGCCGTGGTCACCCAGATCGGCAGTTCGGCGGAAACCGGGCGCGGCTGGGTGATCACGGCATGGGTGCCGCCACCAGCGGTTGGAAAGGCCACCGCCTCGCCACGCCACAGCGCGCGCAGCTTGTCGATGGCGTCATACATCGCCGGTTTGTTGTTGGGCGGCGTGTTTTCGGGGCGCAGCACGAAATCGTCGGGCTGCCAGCCGCTGGCGATGGCCAGCCCGGCGCGCCCGTTGGTCAGGTTGTCGATCACCGCCCAATCCTCGGCGATCCGGGCGGGATGGTGCAGGGGAGCCACGCAACTGCCCGCGCGTACGCTGAGATTGCGTGTCACCGCCGCCACCGCCGCGCCCGTCACCGACGGGTTCGGGTAGGGGCCGCCGAAAGCGTGGAAATGCCGCTCGGGTGTCCAGACGGCATTGAACCCGTGGGCGTCGGCGAACTGCGCGCCTTCCAGCAGCAGCTTGTACTTGTCGCGGCCGGCGCCGTCATCGTTGCCCCAGTAGAACAGATTGAAATCGACCTTGCGGCCCGGCATCGTCATCGGCCCGTTCGACATGACTGCGCGGCTTTCGTCGCTTGTCATCACCACCTTGAAGCCGCGGGCGAGGGTGTAGAACAGTTCGAGCACCGAGATATCGAAGGCCAGGCTGGTCACGGCCAGCCAGACCGATCCCGCGTCGCGGTCGATGTAGGCGTCCATTCCGGCGAAGAAATTGGCGACATTGCCATGTTCGACCATCACGCCCTTGGGCAGCCCCGTCGAGCCGGAAGTATAGATCAGATAGGCCAGATCGCCGGCACCGGGGCCGGTTTCGGGATTGTCGGTCGCGGCGGCGGCTATCCGCGGATCGCGGTCAACTTCCAGAACCGCCGCCTGCGTTTCGGGCAGGCCCGCTGTCATCCGTTCGGCGGTCACGACAACCTGTGCGCCGCTGTCGCTGAGGTAATGCGCGATGCGGTCAGGCGGATAGGCCGGATCCAGCGGCACATAGGCGCCGCCCGCCTTGAGGATGCCCAGCGCACCGGCCAGAAGATCGACCGAACGCGGCAGGAACAGGCCCACATGCGCGCCCGGCGCCACACCCATGTCACCCAGCACGCGGGCGATCCGGTTGGCGCGGGCGTTCAGTTCGGCGTAGCTGAGGCTTTCGTCTTCGAACACCAGCGCGGTGGCGTCGGGGGTTGCGGCAACCTGCGCCTCGAACATCGCGGGGATCGTTTCAGGCCCGCTCAGCGGTGTCTTGGTCTCGTTCCATGTCTCCAGCGTGAGCTTGCGTTCGGCCTCTGGCAGGGTTGCGAAACCGGCGGCGGGCCCGACCGGCCCGGTGGCCACATGCGCCATCATGTGGGCCAGACGGTCGGCCATGAGATCGGCCGCCGCATCGTCAAGGCGCGCGCGGTCATGGTGAAGCTGCAAGCCGCCGTCATCGCCCAGCGTGATCGAAATTGCCGCACCCGCGACCGGGGTGTCGCCGGTTGTCACCGCGATATCGGGCATTTCCGGCATGCCCAGCGCGGGATCGCGGGCGAAGATGTCATTGGCGAAACCGCCGTGGCGGGCGATGCGCGCCAGTTTGGCCTCGATCTGGGCCCGCACCTGGGCAAAGGGCGTGGTGCCGTCGATGTGCATTGGCACCCAGCGCGACACCAGGCCCAGATCGTCGCCCAGATCGGGCGTGGCGAAGGCGATGGCCGCCGCATCCTCGGCGGTGCTCGTCAGCGCCCAGGCCAGAATGGCGGCCAGCGCATCGGCCCGCGACAGGGTGCAGCCCAGATCGCGCGCCTGCCAGTCCGGTGTACCGCCGCGACGCGCCAGCGTCAGCGCGACGGGCCGCGCAACCTGAAGCCGGCCGCGCCAGAACCCGTCGCCATCGGCGGCACGGCGCATGGCGCCGGAATCCACATCTGGGCGCGTCAGCACCGTGCCCTCGGCCATGGCCAGTTCGGTCGTCTCGACCGGTGTACCGGCCAGATCGGTCAGACCCGACAGTATCACCGACCCCGCGCCGGCGGCCACGGTCAGGCCCTCGGCGCCACCCGTCAGCACGCTGCCCGGCGTTCCCGAGGCTTCGGCCGGCACGGCACTTCGCACCAGAACGATCCGGTCGTTCAGCATGATCTTCGGCAGCGCCAGCGGGTTCCAGTAATCGCCAAAGTCCAGCGCCCGCACCAGCCGCACGATGTCGGCGGCGGGTTTGTCGAAGTCCATGAACGACGCGTTGTCCGGGCGGCGGGTGCGCGCGAAATAGCTGCGTCGGGAAAGATCCTGCGCCACGCGGCGCGGCGCGCCTGCCTCGAGATCGCCCAGCAGGGTGCCAAAGCTTTCCAGCGCGGCGGCATAGCATTTCGAGTTCAGCGAAAAGGCGGTTTCGTCAGGGGCGATGTCGAACATCTTCTGGGCGACCAGATCGCCTTCGTCGATGCCGCCTTCCACCATGTGCCAGCTGACGCCATATTCGGTTTCGCCGTTCAGGATCGCCCAGACCGGCGCGTTCAGGCCGGCATAGCGCGGCAGCGGCCCGTCGTGGAAATTCACCGTGCCACGAGCCGGGCGGGCCAGAACGTCTTCGGGGATCAGCGACAGGTTGGCGATGCTGAACAGCCAGTCAAATCCGTCTTCGGGCAGGGCTTCGAGCGCGTCCAGCCGGTCGCAGAGCAGCAAGCCCTTCCTTTCGGCCCATTCGGCGATCGCGGGGTCTTTGCTGACCACCGCGCGGATCGCATGACCGCGATCCAGCAACAGATCGGAACAGCCGATCAGAAGCGATTCGTTTCCGATCACGACGCAGGAAAATGGTGTCATTGTTTGTCCTCGATCATGGGCCGGGCCATTGCCAGGTGCGGCGGCATATTGTGACCGCGTGTCAGCCGGCGCCAGGTGTGGCGCGCCAGGTCGCGGTGAAAGGCTTCGGGGCCGGCCGGTGGCCGGCCGGTCAGCAATAGGCGGAGCCGGCAAACCGACCCGCCGGCCAGTTGCGCCAGCGTGACGATGGCGGCGTAGGTCGTGCCATGGTTCTTCACATAGTAATGCAGGCGCGAATCCAGCCAATAAGCCGGTATCCTTTTCCAGCTTCCCATGCCGGTGCTGACCGATCCGATATGCACGACCACGCTGTCGCGGACATAGTCGGTGCGCCATCCGGCACGCGCGGCGCGCAGGCACAGATCGGTTTCTTCGAAATACAGGAAAAACGTTTCGTCGAACAGGCCGATTTCGTCCAGCATGTCCTGACGCAGGATCATCGAGGCGCCCGCGGCCCAATCGACCGAACGCGTGGCCTGGGGCAACGGCAGGGCGATCACCTTGCCGCGCAACAGCCGGCTCAGAACGCCGGTGCGCGCGGCGGCCTCGAATTCGCCGGCGGCGGTGGGAAAGCGGAAGGCGGTGTAGTGCTGATCGCCTTCGGGGCCGCAGATGTAGCTGCCGGCGATGCCACAGGCGGGGTTGGCCTGCATATGCGCGATCAGCCTGACCAGCGCGCCTGGCTCGAGCCAGGCATCCGAATTCAGGATGTAGGTATAATCGGGCGCGAGGCCACCAGGCAGCGCGGTGCCGATGCCGACATTGTTGCCAGCGCCGAACCCGCCGTTGCGGCCCGATTGTACCACCTGCACGCGGCCGTCGCGGGTCCAGCCGCGGGTTTCGGCCTCGTCTGACATGCGCTCATAGCTGCCATCGCCGGAATCGTTGTCGACCAGAACGATGCCGCCGGGGATGCCTTCCATTTCGCGCAGCGCCGATTCAGTGGCCTGCAGCGCCATCCGTGCGGTGCGATAGTTCAATATAACGGTCTTGAGGATGGCCATGGGATCACTCCGCCGCTGTCACGGCGCGCAGGGGCGCGGGCGATTGTTCGGGTTCGGCGGCGTCGAAGACCTCGGCCAGATGCGAGGCCATGACGCTGACGTTGGGAACCAGGACCATGCTGTCGTGATCGCCCGGTACTTCGACCACCGAAATCCGGCTGATCCAGTCCGACCAGGCATTGTCGTGAAAGACATACTCGCGGTCGCGGTTGGCCCAGTTGCCGCCCGAAACCTGCCAGTGCCGGTCCAGCGCCGGTCGGAACAGGATCATGTCGCCGTCCCATTTGCGCAGGTTGTAATGCATCATCGCTTCCATGAACGCGGCTTCTATGCGGGCGTTGTTGAAGCCGCCCACCGCATGTGGCGCGGTGTTTGCCTGGCGCTTGTGCACCTCCCAGGCCAGCCGGTCGCGCGCCCATTTGCCGAAGAAGCCCAGGCCCTGCTGGCGCAGATCCTGCCATTTGATCCACAGCCGATCCATCGGCCGCAGCGCCGGGCGCACCGGCAGCGGCGTATCCAGCATGGCCAGAACCGCGACCGTCTGACCGGCGCGCGTGATCTGCTGGGCCATCTCGTAGGCGGTGATGCCGCCGCCCGAAAAGCCGCCCAGAAGATAGGGGCCGTCGGGCTGAACCCGGCGCATTTCGGCGATATAGTCTTCGGCGGCTTCCTCGACGCGGTCATGCGGCGCGTCGTCACCAACCAGCCCGCGCGCCTGAAGCCCGTAGACCGGGCGATCCTTGCCGATCAGCAGCGCGAGGTGACGCAGGTTCAGCACGTTGCCGAACATCCCCGCGACAATGAAGAACGGCGTTGCGCCGGTACCCGGCCCGGGGTGCAGCGGCACCACATGGGCGAAGGGTTCGGGCGGCGGGGCCGCGGCATCGCCCTTGTCGCGCGTGGCGGCCGGTTTGGCATCCAGTGACCGGCCGGTGCGGGCGGCGATAAGATCCGCGCATTTGGCGATGGTCGGCGCCTCGAACAGCACCGAAATCGGCAGCTGCACGTCAAAGCTGCGCTTGATCATCGCGAACAGCCGCACGGCGATCAGCGAATGCCCGCCAAGATCGAAGAAACTGTCGTGCACGCCCACCTGCGCCACCCCAAGAAGGTTCTGCCAGAAGCCGGCCAGCGTTTCCTCGACGGGGTTGCGCGGGGCCACGAAATCGCTGTCGAGATCGGGGCGTTCGAAGCTCTGGCTTTCGGTGGGGGCGGTCTGCGGCGCGTCGGCCTGCGCGATCAGTGCAGGCAGCGGCAGCGCGCTGACCACGATCTGCGCGTGGCCGGTGCGCAACGCGCGGCGCAGCGCGTCGGGGCCCTCGGCGGGCCGGATGCCTTCGGCGATGGCCGCCACCAGCCGTTCTTCGTCCGGTGACAGCGGCGTGTCGCTGCGCCGCGCATCGTCAAAGATCACATCGCGCGCTTCAGGCAGGCCCGGCGCGGCAAAGGCGCCCTGCATGCGCTTCATCTCGAAGCCCTGCGCCTCAAGGTAAACGGTGCCGTCGCGCCCGCACAGCGTGATGTCAAAGCTGGCCATTCCGTCGCCGCCGGCCGGGTTCAGCCGCACCCAGCTGAGCACCTCGGACGGCAACGGCCGCCAGACGCGGATGCTGCGATACGACAGCGGCACCCAAAGATGCGCGCCCTTGTAGCCGGGAATCAGATCCATCGCCCAGCCGGTCGCCAGATCCATCAGCGCGGGATGCATGACATAGCCCTGGGCCAGGTCGTCGCGCGCCGCCGGTGGCAGGGCCAGATGCGCCAGACCCTCGTCGCGCCCCAGGGCGATCGACCGGATCACGTCCCAGCGCGGGCCAAAGTCCAGATGCGCCTCCTGCGGCGAGCGCAGGCGCCCATCGGCCCCGGCGCTGCGCGAGGCGCCGCAACGCCGTGCGATGGCGCCCGGATCCACATAGCCGGGCCGGGGGCTGTCGTGCAGCAGGTGCAGTTGCGCCTGCGCGTTCAGAACGGTGCCGGGGCGGCCGTTCACCATGACGCCGCTGCGCACCTCGAAGCCAAAGCCGTCGTCGGTGTCTTCCAGCCGCAGTGTGATCTGTGCCGGCGCATCCGCCGTGGCGCCGACCGGACGCAGGAAATAGAGGTCGCGGATCTCGTAGGGCACGGTCACACCCTGCGCGCCCAGCGCCTCGGCGGCCAGTTCGGCATAGCCGGTGCCCGGGATCACCGCGTCGCCGGCGCGGGTGCGGTGATCGTCGAGCAGCCAGTGATCGGTGCCCAGCGATGCGTGGAAGGTGCGCACGCCGGTGGCGTCAAAGCTGGTCGTGTCCAGAAGCGGCGCATCGACAGGCCGGTGCGGTGCCGGTTCGGTATCGCCGGTGCGCCGCGCCATGGCTTCGGCGGCCATTCCGACCTGGGCCCAGATGCCCCAGTTGATGGCCACCACGCGGGTCTGCGCGGACCGGCGCGACCGCGCGAAGGCATTGAGGTATTCGTTGGCGGCAACATAGTCGATCTGTCCCGCCGGCCGCGTCGCGGTGGAGGACGACGAGAACAACACCATCAGGTCCAGAGCGCCATCGGGGAAGATTTCATCGAGAACGTGCAGACCGGTGATCTTGGGTGCGAACACACGCTCGACATCGTCGGCGGTGCGGGCCAGCAGCGGGCCGTCGTCGATCACACCCGCGGCATGAAGTACCCCGTCGATCCGCCCGAAACGGGCGCGCACGGCATCGGTGGCGTGGCGCATTTCCTCGATGTTGCACACGTCGGCCACCGCCAGCATGACGTCGCCGCCCGCCGCTTCCAGGCCCTGAACCGCGCGAATGCGGCGCGCGGTGCGGTCGCCCGGCGCGTGGCCGGCCAGATACGCCGCCCATTCGGCGCGATCGGGCAGCGCCTCGCGCACCACCAGAACGATCTTCGCGGCGTGTTTCTCGATCAGGTCGCGCGCCACAGTAAGGCCGATGCCGCCGAAACCACCGGTGACAAGGTAGGTTCCCCCGTTGCGGAACAGTGGCGCATCGTCATCGGCGTCGTCGGTCAGAGGCGCGGCACGCCAGTTCTGTTCAAGTCTCCGGCCGTTCCGCAGCGCGGCCGTTGCGCTGCGCGGGCGGGCCAGCAGATCCTCAAGCAGCCTTTCGGCAAAGGGCTCCAGATCGGCGCGCGGGCGCGGGCCCTGCCGCGCGGCGCGCAGTTCGGCCCAGAACCCCGTTTCGGCCACGCGCTGCGGCAGGTCGATGTCGATGGTTGCGCAGGTCAGCCCCGGCATTTCGCGCGGGATCACCCCGGCCGGGCCGGCGATCAGCGCCTTTTCGGGATAGGGCAGCGGCTCGTCACCAACCTGGGCGGCGCCGTTGGTCACCACCGTTATGTGCAGGTCTGCCTCGGTCTCCTGGGTCGAAAGCGCCTGGGCGAGGTACATCAGGCTGTAGAACCCGTGTTCGGCATTGCGGTAGAAAAAGCTGGAGCCGGGCCGGAAGGTTTCGGTTTCTGTCACCAGCCAGAAATGCGCGATGCGCGTGGGCATCCGCGACAGTTCCGCGAGGCGCAAGAACAGCATGTCGTAGCCGTCGCGCCCCTGTTCGGGGGCCAGAACGAAGGATCCGTCCGAGAGTTCGGCAAAGCTGTCGCCCGAACGCACCAGCGTCACATCGTGGCCGGCCCGGCGCAGCCGCGCGGCGGTGGCATCCGCCAGCCCCGCCTGATCGGCAAACACAAGCCAGGTTTCGGGCGGGGTGCTTTCGGGTGGGGCGCCCACTTCCAGATCGGTTTCCGGGCTTTTGGGATACCACGCCGGCCGCCAGCCCCAATCGGCGATATCGTCGCTGCGCACCGGGATGCGCGGCGCAACCGGGGCCTGGGCGGTGCCTGGTTCGATGAAGTATCGGCTGCGCTGGAACTGATAGCCGGGAAGGGGCACGCGATTGCGCCGCGCCTCGCCCCAGATCTGGCTCCAGTCGGCATTCACGCCGCAGGCCCAGAGACGGCCGATCACGCCGAGGAAATAGGCGTCGTCCGCGATGTCCTGATCGGGGTGGCGCAGCGACGACAGCACCTGTCCGGGCTTGACGGTCTCGCTCATCTGCGCCAGCGCGCTCAGCGCCTTGCCGGGCCCGACCTCGAGAAACACCTGGCCCGATCTTTGCGCCAGCGTCGAAATGCAATCCGCGAACATCACCGTGTTGCGCAACTGCGCCACCCAGTAATCCGGGTCGGTGGCCTGTTCATCGGTCAGCGCGCGGCCGGTCCGGTTCGACATCACCGTCAGTTCGGGCGGCGACAGCGTGAGCTTTTGCAGAAAGGCGCGGAAGTCGCCCAGAATGGGATCCAGCATCCGCGAATGGGCGGCGATGTCGATGGGCACGCGCTGATGGTCGATGCCGCGCGCGGTCAATACCTTGGCGAGACGGTCCAGCGCGGCCTGCGGGCCGGAAACGGCGCTGAGCTGCGGGGCGTTCACGCTGGCGATATCCAGATCGTCCCCGACCAGCGGTTCAATCTGCGCCAGTGGCGCGGACACGCTGAGCATCCCGCCGGCGGGCACCGTATCGAAAAGCCGCCCGCGCAACAGCACAAGATCGATGCAATCCTCGAACCGCATCACCCCGGCGAGACAGGCGGCGGTGTTTTCGCCCATCGAATGCCCGACCAGAGCCGAAGGCCGCACCCCCCATGACATCCAAAGCTGCGCCAGCGCATATTCCACGATCATGATCAGCGGCAGTTGCACCGATGGCTTCTTCAGCGTCTCGGCGGCGGCGGCGCGGTCCTGCGGTTCGGGCAGCCACAGCGCGCGGATGTCGTAATCCAGTTGCGGCTGCAGATGCGCCAGCCCCCGGTCCATCCAGTCGGCGAACACCGGTTCCGTCTCGTAAAGGTCGCGGGCCATGTCGGGATATTGCGCACCGCCGCCGGGAAACATGAACACGGTGTCGGGCGACGTGCCCAGAACATCGTGCGTAAAGACGCTTCGGGCGTCGCCCTCGTCCAGAAGGCGGGCCGCCTCGTCATGGGTTTCGGCAACCACCACGCGGCGCCGTTCGAACCCGTGCCGGCCGTTGCGCAGCGTATGGGCGACATCGGCCAGCGGTTGTTCGGGATGCGCGCGCAGATGCGCGGCCAGCGCCCGCGTGTTGGCATCAAGCGCGGATTTCGTGCGCCCCGAAACGCAAAGCACATGGAACGGAAAATCGGATTCCTCCGAAGCGGCGCGCGCCGGCGCCTCTTCGAGGATCACATGCGCATTGGTGCCGCCCACGCCCAGCGCGTTGACGCCGGCCCGGCGCGGGCCCTTGTGCGAGGTCCAGTCGGCAAGCGCCGCGTTGACGCGGAACGGTGAATGATCGAAGTCGATGGCCGGATTGGGCGCCTCGAAGCCCAGCGAAGGCGGGATCTGCCGGTGCTGAAGCGCCAGCGCCGTCTTGACCAGACCGGCGACGCCGGCGGCGGTGTCGAGATGCCCGATGTTGGTCTTGACCGATCCGATCCGGCAAAAGCCGGTCGCGTCGGTCGAGGCGCGGTAGGCCTCGGTCAGGGCCGAAACCTCGATCGGATCGCCCAGGTAGGTGCCTGTACCGTGGCATTCGACATAGTCCAGCGTTTCCGCTTCCACGCCGGCCTTGTCCAGCGCCGCGCGCACCGCTGTCGCCTGGCCGTCGACCGAAGGCGCGAGGTATCCTGCCTTGGCCGCGCCATCGTTGTTGACCGCGCTGCCGCGGATCACCGCGTGGATGTGATCGCCGTCGGCGATGGCGTCCTGCAGCCGGCGGATCACGATGGCGCCGGCACCCGAACCGAAAACCGTGCCCTGTGCGCGGTGATCGAAAGCGCGGCACGCCCCGTCGGGCGAAAGGATCTCGTTTTCCTTGTAGAGATACCCGCGCCCCTGCGGCAGGTCGATCGTGACGCCGCCGGCCAGCGCCATCTCGCATTCGCCGCTGGCCAGCGCCTGACAGGCATAGTGCACCGCCACCAGAGATGTCGAGCACGCAGTCTGAAGGTTGATCGACGGGCCTTTCAGATCGAACACATGGCTGACGCGGGTCGACAGGAAATCCTTGTCGTTGCCGGTGTGGCGCAGCAGGAACATGCCCACATCCTGCACCATGTCGGGGTTCGAACAGATGTTGAAATAGAAATAGCTGCCCATGCCGCAGCCGGCATAGACGCCGATGCGGCCGGGGAACCCGTCGGGCGCGTGGCCGGCATTTTCCAGCGCGGTCCAGGCCACCTCGAGAAACTTGCGGTGCTGCGGATCCAGTATTGCCGCCTCCTTGGGCGAGAACCCGAAGACATCCGCGTCGAAACGGTCATAGTCGTCCAGCAGTGCTGCCACAGGCACATAATCGGGATTGCGGATCATGGCCGGATCTTCGCCCGCCGCCAGCAGCGCGGCTTCGTCCAGCGGGCGGATCGACGACACACCGTCGCGCAGGTTTTCCCAGAAGGCATCCAGAGAGGCCGCACCGGGCAGATCGACAGACATGCCCACGATCGCGAATGCCATTGGCTCTGCGGCCGTGTCGGAAGCGGAATTCGGGGTGTTTTTCATTTTCTCAACGCCTGACCTTGTTACCTGCCACCGGCCGCGCCAACCGGCCCGATCCTTTGCCGCCGCGCAAAGCTGCGGGCGATCTTGGTTTGGTTCTGGATCGGCGATGTCGCGATTTGATGTAACAACTCTGGCGTTTTTGAGGCCATTTCGGGGCGGCTGTGCGGATCGGGATCAATCGCACCAATCCTACCGCATTGTGCAGAATTTGGAAACGCCATCACAACACCGTGCGGCGGCGGTTCCGGTGGGCCGCGCTGCGCCCGATCGCGGGCCCCGAGGCGAACAGCCGGCGCGGCTGCATGTCGGGAAAAGTGCCGCGCACCCGTTCGACATAGCCAAACAGAACTCCGGCCACCAGCCAGGTGTAGGGCGTGAGGACCGCGTTCAGCAGCATGTCGACCATGGTGATCGACAGCATCAGCGCAAGCGGCGCGGCAAAGGGCGACAGCGCGGCTTCGTCCATCCGGCGCGAGATCCGCCAGAGCGCCACCAGGGGATAGGCCAGAAGGCCCATTTCGGCGATGTAGCCGACCCAGCCGAAGCTGCCGAAAACGATGATCCACCGTCCGTCCGGCACGCTGACGATTTCGCCGCTTTCGGCGTCGCGCAGCAGGTTGCGGCCCCATTCGCCCCAGCCGAACAGCCAGCGCTGGGCGGCACGGTCCAGAAGCTCTTCTTCGTTGCCGAACCGGAAGCCCAGCGATTGCGCCCGCGCCGGATTGATCCGCGCGGCCTGTTCCAGGATCGCCTCGAGCGGGACCAGGCCGGCGTTGCGCAGCACCGGGTACATCACCGCAACGGTGGCGAAGATCAGCGCGATGCGGATCTGAAGCTTCATCGGCGCGAAAAGCACCAGCGGTGTCAGCGCCAGACCATAGGCAAACGAGGCCAGGCTCTTGCACAGCATCAGCACCACGAACAGGTAGATCACGCAGATGATCCAGCGGCGCTTGTCGGTCTCCTGCGCCGCGCGCCACAGCGATGCCGCCGCCATCACCGCGGTCAGAAAGAAGAAGGCGACCCAGAGCGCGTGTTCCAGAAAGACGATCGGCCGGAACCCGCCGCCGCGGATCAGCTGTTCAAAGCTGTGTTGCAGGAAGCCGTAGACAATGGTGTGGGTCTGCGGGCTGAACCGGACCTCGATCAGCGCCAGAACCGAATAGCCCAGCGCGCCCACAACCAGCGCCAGAAGAACCTCGCGCATGCCATCGTGGCTGGAAAGGAACTGACGCGCCAGAAAGAACGGCAGCAGCACGATCACCTGATGCGCCATCACCGAAAACAGGTCGCGGACACTGAGACCGGGCAGTACGGCGGTGATGAACTTGATCGGATCGTTGTTGGCGAGGATCTCGAAGACGATCGGATCGCCGTTGGTCAGAACCGTGGGCACCACGCCGAAGACATAGCCAGCCAGCAGACCGCGCGCCAGCCACGAGCGCGGCAGCCAGTTCACCCGGTGGCCCAGAAGGAACATGCACATCGCCGCCGCCGCCAGCGACGGTATGGTTTCCTTGTCCATGTCCGGCACCAGCGGCAGGTTGAACTCGGTCAGCCGCGGCAACAGCAGATAACCGGCCAGCAGCGTCCAGATGATCGCCCGTTGCAGCGGCAGCTTGCGAAACAGCGCCACGGCCACCAGCGGGTAAATCGCCAGCATCAGATATGCAATCGCGTTGGGCATCGGTCGGGCGTCGGATCCTGTCTGCGGTTCGGGCGGCCCCTGTGGGCCTAGCCAAAGAGATGGGCAAGATGATGGCAAGGATACAACGCCCGGCCGGGAAATCAAAACCGTCGTCGCCGCGAACTGGCACCGCCGCGCCGCGACGCCTATGGGTTACGCAACGGATAACCCATGAGGCGCAAGTGCAATTCACCACCAACGGGCATGTCATTTCGGTGAACGTGGCCGACATGCCCGCGCTCGACCTGGCGGTGCGTGAAAGGCTGCGGGCGGGTGCGGGCTTTGCGCTGGCCACGATCAACCTGGATCATCTGGTCAAGCTGCGCGCCGATGCGCGCTTTGCGGCGGATTATGCCGCACAGGACATCGTGGTGGCCGATGGCCGGCCCATCGTCGCGCTGTCGCGGCTGGCCCGGCGGCCTGTCAGCCTGATGCCGGGGTCCGATCTGGTGGTGCCGCTGTGCCGGATCGCCGCCGAAGAGGGCGTGCCGCTGGCGCTGGTGGGCAGCACCGACCAGGCGCTTGCCGATGCCGCGACATATCTCACCGCCAATGTGCCCGGCCTGAAAGTGGTGCTGTGCCATGCGCCGTCGGGCCGTTTCGATCCCGATGGCCCCGAGGCCGATTCGATTTTCGAGGCGCTCGAGGCGTCGGGCGCGCGGATGTGTTTTCTGGCCTTCGGCGCGCCGAAACAGGAACGGCTGGCGCTGCGCGGACGCGACGCTGCCCCGCGGATCGGTTTTATATCGGTGGGCGCAGGGCTGGATTTTCTCGGCGGGCATCAGCGGCGTGCGCCGGTCTGGGTGCGGGCCATCGCGATGGAGTGGCTGTGGCGTGCGCTGACAGATCCCGTCCGCCTTGTGCCGCGCTATCTGAAATGCGCCATGCTGTTGCCGGGCTTGCTGCGCGACGCCTGGCATTTGCGTAAAAAGGTCTGAAAATACGGTGTTTTATCCGCGTTTGACGCGGGTGCGCGCCACGAATGTGCCACGAATACCTGTCAGGGTCCGGGCAATCGCCACTCTGCACAGGGCCTGCCAGCCTGCCATGACCCGACATTGCCCGCCGCCACGCCATGCCCGGCTGTTCGAACTGCTGCACCAGGACAGCAGCCGAAACCCCGTGACCGCGCCGCCAACGCCGCCTTCGCCCGCGCCGGGCAACGCGCGCGCGTGCCAGGATTTCGCGCGCCACGCCGTCCGGTCGCTTCGCGCCGATCGGGCCGGCCGCCGCGTTGATCAGCCGCGAAACCCCGAAGCGACGACGAACTTCTCCGAACTGTCGGATCGCGACGCCGGCGGTTTCACATTGGCCACCTTGGTGAATTTCTGTTTCAGAAGCTTTTGCAGATCGCCTTCGGCGCCGCCCGCCAGAACCTTGGCCACGAAGGTGCCGCCGGGTTCCAGCACGTCGAACGCGAAATGCGCCGCCGCCTCGCACAGCGCGATGATGCGCAGATGATCCGTCTGCTTGTGGCCCGATGATGATGCGGCCATGTCCGACATCACCACATCGGCCTTGCCGCCCAGCCAGGTCTTGACCTGCGTGTCGGCATCGTCGGCCATGAAATCCAGAACATGGATCTCGCAGCCGGCGATCGGTTCGACCTCTTGCAGGTCGATCCCCAGGATCCGACCCACCGCCTTGCCCTGCTTTTCGCCCAGCGCGTTGACCCGGGGCACCGCCACCTGGCACCATCCGCCGGGCGCGCAGCCCAGATCGACAACCCGCGCCCCCGGCACCAGAAAGCGATAGCGATCGTCCAGTTCGAGGATCTTGAAGGCGGCGCGCCCGCGATATCCTTCGGCCTGGGCGCGGCGCACATAGGGATCGTTCAACTGGCGTTGCAGCCAGCGCGTCGAACTCAGCTTGCGGCCCCGGGCGCTCTTGACCTTGACCTTCAGGTCGCGCTGTCCGCGCCCGGATGTGTTCTTGGTCATGGTGCACCTCTGGCTGTTCTGGCGGGCGATGGTAGCGCCCCCGGCGGGGAAAGAAAACCGCGCGTTGCTGTCACTCGGCCGCAGAGAGCCTTTCGGCGGCATCCAGTTCCGCGTCCAGAGCCGCCGACGCCGCCGCGCGCGGCCGCGACAAACCGGCGATCAGAACATAGGCGGCGGGTGTCAGGAACAGCGTGAAGACCGCCGCAAGGCCGAGGCCGCCGAAGATCACCCATCCGATGGACATGCGCGCCTCGGACCCCGGACCGGTTCCCATGATCAGCGGAAGCCCGGCCAGTACGGTCGAGATCAGCGTCATCGAGATCGCCCGCAGGCGCATCCGCGCGGCGTTGCGCGCCGCGTCGCGCACACTCTGGCCCCGGTCGCGCAGCTGATCGGCGAATTCCACCAGCAAGATCCCGTTCTTTGCCATGATCCCGATCAGCATCACCACGCCGATCTGGCTGAAGATGTTGATGGTGGTGCCGGTCATCCACAGCGCATAGATCGCTGCGCAGATGCCGAAGGGCACCGTGATCATCACCACGGCCGCGCTGGTCAGGCTTTCGAATTGCGCGACCAGCACAAGGAACACGATGATCAGCGCCAGCGCGAAGGTGACGGCCAGCCCGTCCGATGTTTCTTCCAGCGTGGCGGCCTCGCCCAGGAAGATCAGGCCGATATCGGCGGGCAACGTCTGGCGCGCCAGATCGCGGATGGCATCCGTGGCCGCGCGCAGCGGCACATCGGGCGAAAGCGATGCGTCGATCTCGATGGCGCGCCGCTGGCCGTGGCGGTCCAGTTCGGCGGCGACGCCTTCCTCGCTGAACACCACAAGCTGCATCAGCGGCACCAGGGCGCCGCTTTCGGCGCGCACCGACAGATTCAGCAGATCGGCCGGGTCGCGGATCGCGCCCGCCGACGACTGGATGACGATGGGCACCGCCTGATCCTCGATCGTCAGCTCGGCGATTTCCTCTTCGTCGATCAGCGCGCGCAGCGTTGACGAAAGCTCGGACATGGGCACGCCCAGATCCGACGCCCGCGCGCGGTCGATCTGGATCGAAAGCTGCGGTTGCGTCGCCTGGTATTGCACGCGCACCCGCGACAGCCCCGGCAGACCGCCCAGCGCATCGGCAAAGCTGTCGGCGGCAGCGGCGATGGCGGGGTAGGCCGGTCCGGTCAGCGCCAGCGACACGCCGCCCGCCGAACTGCCGCGCAAGCCCAGGCTGTTGCCGGAACTGACGCGGGCGCTGGCGCCGGGCAAGGCACTGAGCGCCGGGCGAATGTCATCGGCGATTTCGGCCTGCGACACGTTGCGCATGTCCCAGGGGGCTAGCCGTGCGCCGATCTGGCCCCGGTTCAGATCGTAGCGCCCGGTGATCGAATACACGCCGGTGGCGGCCCCGTTCGCGACCCAGGGCGCCAGCGCCGCCTCGACCGCCTCGACCTGGCGGTCGGTGTAATCCAGCCCGGTGCCGTCGGGCCCCTGAAGCCAGACGGTCACCTGGCCGCGATCCTCTGGCGGGACCAGTTCCTCGCCCAGATCGCCGCGCACCAGAAGCGCGCCGCCCGCGATCAGCGAAAAGACGGCAAAGGCGGGCAGGGGGGCGGCCAGCACCGGGCGCAGCATCCAGTCATAGAGCCGCCCCAGCCAGCCACCCACCGGGCCCAGCAGCCCGCGGTCGTCGCCCAGCGACGGCAGCCTGGCGGCGATCATCGGGCAGACCGACAAAGCAACGAAAGACGAAAGCGCGACGGTGATTGCAAGGACAAAACCGAATTCCGAAAACAGCCGCCCGGCTTCGCTGGGCAGGAACGAAATCGGCGCGAAAACCGCGATCAGGGTCAGCGTTGTGGCGATCACTGCGAAAAACACCTGCCGTGTGCCCAGAACAGCGGCGGCCCGCGCGCCCATGCCTTCGGCGCGGCGGCGCTGGATGTTTTCGGTGACGACGATGGCGTCGTCGACCACCAGACCGGTGGCCAGCACCAGCGCCAGCAGCGTGATCAGGTTGATCGAGAATCCCGCCATCCAGATCGCCGCGACCGACCCGATCAGCGCAACCGGAATCGCCACCGCGGGTATCAGTGTCGCGCCCAGCCGGCCCAGAAAGACCCACATCACCGCGATCACGATGACCAGCGCAAGGCCCAGCGTCTTGATCACCTCGATGATCGCGCCGCGCACGAAGACCGCGTCGTCGCCGGTGACGCGAAAGTGCATGTCGGGGAAGCGGTTTTCCAGCCGGTCCAATGCGCGCATCACATCGGCCGAGATCTGCACAGTGTTGGATTCCGATTGCCGCACCACGCCCATGCTGATCACCAGCCGCCCGTCGAGGCGGGCAAAGCTTTCGGGCGTCGCAAGGCCGAAATACACATCCGCGACATCGCCCAGGCGCACGGTGTCGCGCAGCATCAGATCCTTGATGCGCGCGGGGTCGGTGACGGTGGCATCCGCGCGCACCAGCACTTCAAGCTGGCCGGCCTCGAAACTGCCCACCGGAATGTCGAACTGCGCCGCGCGCAGCGCATTGGCGACCTCGCCGATCGACAGCCGGTAGGCGGCAAGCTGCTTGGGCGCGATGGCCACGCGGATTACCCGCGCCCTATCGCCGAACAGCGCCACCTCGGAGACGCCTTCGATGGCGGTGATTTCGGGGATGATTTCCTCGGAGACGCGGCGCGTCATCACGTCGATCGGGTCGGTATCGCTCCAGACGGCGATGTCGATGATCGGCCTGGCGTCGCGTTCGGATTTCACGACATAGAGATCCTCGACCGCCGATGGCAGGCGCGGCACGATGCGGCTGACCGCCTCGCGCACGTCGTTGGCGGCTTCGGCGAGGTCGCGGTTGGGGCGGAATTCGACGCGCATCCGGAAGTTGCCCTCTTCCGACGAGGACCGCACCGATACCACGCCGGCCACCCGTGCCACCGCGTTTTCGACCAGAGACGTGACCTCGGCATCGACGGTCGTGGGCGAGGCGCCGGGATAATTGGCGCGCACCGAAACCACCGGCCTGTCGACATCGGGCAATTCGCGCACCTCGATGCCCAGCAGCGCGGCGAGGCCGGCAATCACGATCAGCAGGTTCATCACCGCCGCCAGCCAGGGCCGGCGCACCGAAAGGCCGGGCAGACCGCCGGTGTCGCGCCCGCCCGTCATGCATCACCCGCGATGGTCACGGCGCGTCCGGGCGCCAGACGCTGGCCGCCCTCGACGACCACGCGGTCGCCGGGGTGCAGATCGCCGTCCACCAGGATCAGCCCGTCGCGCCGGCGGATCATCCGCACCGGCACCTGTTCGGCGGTGTCGTCCGCGGCGACGCGCCAGACATGCAGACCGCCGCGGGCGAATTGAACCGCCAGTTCCGGTATCGCCGGGTAGCGCGCGCCCGGCAGATAGAGCCGGGTGGTGAACGATGCACCGGGGCGCAACAGGTCGTCGACATTGGGAATGGCGATGCGCACGCGCGCCGTGCGGCTCTGGGGATCGATGCGGCTGTCGATGGCGCTGACGGTGCCGCTGAAGCTGCGATCGGCAAAGGCGGGCGTGGTTGCGGCCACTTCGGTGCCGGCCACCACGCGCGACAGCAGCCTTTCGGGCAGATCGATTTCAACCAGAAGAACCGAACGGTCGTCGAAGCTGGCGATTTCCACGGCGCTGTCGATCCAGGCCCCGGTTTCAACCGAGGGCAGGCCGGCCACACCGTCGAAGGGCGCGCGCACCGACCGGTCGTTCAGCGCCTGGCGCGCGCGCTCAACCTCGAGCCGGGCCAGCTCGCGCTGGGTCTGTGCCTCGTCGAGCCGCGCGGAGGTGACCGCGCCGGTGCCCTGCAACTGGCCGATGCGGGTGGCGATGCGGGTTGCCTCGCGCAGTTGCGCATCGGCCAGTTGCAGCGCCAGATCCTGGGTCGCGGTATCCAGTTGCACCAGCAGATCGCCCGCGGCGAAGCGGGTGTTGGCGGCAAGCGCCATGCGCGTGATCTTGCCGGCCTCTTCGCTGCGCAGCGTGACCGACCGGTTGGCCCGTCCGGTGCCCACCACCTCGACTTCTATGTCGTCGCTGTCGGTGGCAACCTCGGTGACGATCACCGGGATGCCGCGCGCCGCCGACCGGCCGCCGCCGTCGCGTGCTGCGGGCGCTTCGGTGGCAAGCCCCAGCGCGGCCTGCACCTGATCGAGGTTCTGCACGACACCATAGGCCGCGATGCCCAGTATGCCGGTCACCAGAACCTGCGCCCATTTCGACATTGATCGCGACATGTCACGACGGCCTTTCCTGAATGACCGCGGCGCTTTGCGGCATACGCCGTCCGGGGCGCCGCGCCGCAATTGCCCTTACCTTTACGACAGATAGAGCCGTTTCGCGCGGGGAACAGGCCCGCCGGCAAGGCCGCGCCGGTCAGCCGGTGTCGCGCGCGGGGCCGGGGAACGGCCCCAGGCAGCTGGCGCGGTGCGAGACCTGAAAAACGTGGTTATAGAGTTGCGCGACCCATTGTTTGCCTTCCATCGTCTGTTCCAGGTGGCGCAGCGCCGGGCCGATTACCGGCTGCACCTGTGACCAGAAGAAGTTCGGAAACTGCTCCATCAGGTCCATCGGGGTGTCATATCCCAGCTTCTGGGCCATGCCGCCTTCGACGAATTCGTGAAACAGGCCGTTGATCTTGCGGTGATAAAAGGGATCGGCCAGTTGCCCGATCAGATCGGCGGCCCGGACCAGCGCCGGCTCGCCCTCTGTATCGGCATAGGCCGGATCGTCGGGCACCGGGAAACGGGTGTATTCGATGGCCGCCGCGATGCGTTCGTGATCGATCACGCTGGTGCTGGTGAACCGCTGGCGCGCATAGATCTTGCCCCGGTCCACATGGTACGGTGCCAGAAACGCATCCGAAGCGCCCCGTGGCGGGCACAGCGTGTCGCCGCGATCGTTGATCACGACGGCGTTGTCGGTATCGCCGATGCAGATATCGCGCGAATAGCCGATGTCATGGATCAGAAGCGCCACGATATAGTGCAGCCAGTCTTCCGGCTGGATCGACCGGGTGACCAGCTGTCCGCGAATGATCTGCTGGCCGACCAGCGTGACCATCATCGTGTGCTCGGCATCATGATAGAGCGCATCTGAATTGCCCAGCCGTTCCAGCGTCAGCCGCGCACAGCCATTGATGTAAGCAGCATAATCCGCCTTGCGGCCCGAAAAATACTGTAGATAGGTTTCGGCCAGGTGATCGCCGAAGCTTGCGGCAACGACGGCCGTGGGATTGAACATCCGCTTTTTTCCTTGACCCCGGACAGGATGCCCCGACTTTAGCATAGCGTGTCGAGCCGGGGAAGCACTGTTGCGCGCGGTGCGGCGATGGGCAGGGCGCGTCGCCTCTGTCAGCGGCCGATCACGATATCCGCGCACAGCCCGCCCAGGGTGCGGCTTTCGCCCAGCCGCAGCACCCCGCCGTGGGCGCGGGCGACATCCGCGGCAATTGCCAGGCCCAGCCCGACACCGCCGCCCGCGTCCTGGTTGCGCGCCGGATCCAGCCGGGTGAACGGGCGCAGCGCCTCGCCGCGCCGTTCGGGCGGAATGCCCGGCCCGTCGTCCTCGACCCGCAGGCGCAGCGACTTGTCGGTCAGCGTCACCGAAAGCTCGGCGCGGGTGCCGTGGCGCACCGCGTTGTTCAGCAGGTTCTCGACCGCCCGCCGGATCGCCAGTGGGCGCAGCATCACCTGCCCCGTGCCGGTCGTTTCGACCAGGTGCGCGGGTTTTCCGCTGCGCACCGCGTCGGCCACCACCTGGCGCACCAGTGCGACGGGATCGGTGGCCTGCGGTTCGCCTTCGCCGTCGCCACGGGCAAAATCCAGAAAGCTGTCAACCAGTTGCTGCATTTCGTTCACATCACGCAGCAGCGCCTCGGCCTCGGCGCCCTCCTGCATGGCCAGGCTCAGCTTCATCCGGGTGAGAGGGGTGCGCAGGTCGTGGCTGACCCCCGAAAGCATCAGCGTGCGCTGTTCCATCGCCCTTTCGATCCGGTTGCGCATGTCCAGAAACGCGTGGCCCGCCGCGCGCACCTCGATCGCGCCACCCGGCGCATAGGGCAGGTTGCGCCCGCGGCCAAAGGCCTGCGCCGCATGGGCCAGACGGGTAATGGGGCGCAACTGGTTGCGCAGGTAGACATAGGCGATGATCGTCATCAAGCCGCCGAAAAACACCATGTTCACCAGCAACTGATGCGGGTTCGATGCCGAAACCCGCCGGCGCGAAAAGTCGATCTCGAGCGGCCCCAGATCGGTGCGCAGAAACAGGGTGACGCGGCGGTTGTCGGGCAAAAGCACGGTCTGCACCCGCGGCACCGCGCGGGTCATGTGCCCGATCATCACCCGGCCGGAAAAATCGTACCACCGCACCATATGCGCCGAAGGCACCGCGCCGGGCGCCGCGAAGGCCGCCCCGATGCCCAGCGTCGGCGCGAATTCGCCGATCCGCGCCAGGGCCGTCGGCTGGTCCGGCGCATCCTGCACAGCCTCCAGAACCAGCCGCATCTCGCGCGCCATCGTCTGCGTCATCTGCGCGGTCACGTCCTCGAAATGGCGCTGGATGAAGATCACCGACACCACCAGTTGCAGCACCACCACCGGCAGCACCAGGATCAATGCCGCGCGCCCGAACAGGCCGCGCGGCACATAACGTTTGAGGAATGCGAACGACATGCGCTAAGCCTAGCGGGCAGCCCCGCGCGGAGAAAGAGCGATGATCCAGCCCCCCGACGATTTCAACCCGCCCGCCGGTGTCGCCGAGGAACTTGAACCCGGATTGCGCCGGATCCTCGCGCCCAATCCTTCGCCTATGACCTATCGCGGCACCAACACCTACCTTCTGGGCCGAGGTGACATCGCCGTCATCGATCCCGGGCCGTTGTCCGACGCCCATCTGCACGCCATCCTGTCGGCGCTGGGGCCGGGCCAGCGGATCAGCCATATCTTCGTCACCCACAGCCATCTGGACCACGCGCCGCTGGCCGCTCCGCTGGCTGCCGCGACCGGCGCGCCGGTGCTGGCCTATGGCGGGCCGCTGGCCGGGCGCAGCGCGGTGATGGCGAAACTGGCCGGGGCAGGGCTGGCGGGCGGTGGCGAAGGTATCGACCACGCATTCGCCCCGGACCGGGAGGTGGCGGACGGGGCCGTCATATCGGCGGACGGATGGACATTGGAAGTGCTGCATACGCCGGGCCATCTGGGCAACCACATCGCGCTGGCCTGGAACGACATCTGCTTCACCGCCGATCTGGTAATGGGCTGGGCCTCGTCGCTGGTGTCGCCGCCCGACGGCGACCTGACCGATTTCATGGCCTCATGCCGGCGATTGCGCGACCGCGACTGGCGGGTGTTTCACTGCGGCCACGGCGCCCCGGTGCACGACCCGCACGAACGTCTCGACTGGCTGATCGCGCACCGTCTGGGCCGCGAGGCTGCGATCCTCGAGAAACTGGCGCAGGCACCGCGCAACGCGCGCGCCCTGGCCGAGGCGATCTACACCGAAACGCCCGTCGCGCTTCTGCCCGCCGCCGAACGCAACGTCTTCGCCCATCTGATTGATTTGCATGGCAAGTCCGAAGTCCGCGCCCAAGGCGCCCTGGCCAGCGACACGGTTTTCGAACGCACATGAAAAGCGCCCGGAAAAAGTTGCAAAAACCCGCCATTCAGCACTGGACGCGCCCGTAGCGGATTGCTAATACCCCGCCACCGTTCCGGCGTAGCTCAGCGGTAGAGCAGTTGACTGTTAATCAATTGGTCGTAGGTTCGATCCCTACCGCCGGAGCCAATCAACCACTTGGTTGTAAAGCAAAAATGGCGATCCTCCGGGATCGCCTTTTTTCGTTTTTGCAACGATTTTGCAACGTAGGCGCAGACATCGACTTTCGGTAAGGCATTGCCACGCCTATGTTTCTGATAATGGTCGATCACGTCACCCCAGAGCGTCGATCCTTCATCATGTCGAAGGTCGGGCAGCAGAACACCAAACCCGAGGTCATACTTCGTCGGGCGCTACACGCGTTGGGATACCGATACCGCCTTCACCGTCGCGACCTGCCCGGAACGCCAGACATCGTTTTCCCGGCTCGGCGCAAGGTTATCCTCGTGCATGGGTGCTTCTGGCACGGTCACGGTTGCCGCTGGGGGCAATTGCCCAAGTCACGCCCCGAATACTGGCGACCGAAGATTGAAACAAACCGGGAACGTGATAAGAAGACCTTAACCGCACTGCGCGAGGCTGGCTGGGAACCGCTGGTGGTCTGGCAGTGCGAATTGCGTGATCCAGACACAGCGATCCAGTGCGTCGAGGCCTTCCTTCGGCACTAGGATTTGCTGGTCAAATCGCCAAGGCGTCGATATGTTGCGCGAAAACGGCAGGGAGCAAGGCATGGCACGACCGATTGGAGTCGATCTGTTTTCAGGCGCAGGCGGGATGAGTCTCGGCTTTGAGCAAGCGGGATTCGACGTGGTCGCGGCGGTCGAACTCGATCCGGTCCATGCTGCCGTCCATAAATTCAACTTCCCGCAATGTGCGGTAATCCCGCGCTCCGTCACCGAAGTGACGGCAGCAGACGTGCGCGAGGCGGCAGGCATTGGCGACCGCACCGTGGACGTAGTTTTCGGCGGAGCGCCCTGTCAAGGGTTCTCGCTGATCGGGCAACGCGCACTCGACGACCCCCGCAATTCGCTCGTCAAGGACTTCGTGCGGATCGTGAAGGATCTGGACGCAACCTACTTCGTCTTCGAGAACGTCAAAGGCCTTACAGTCGGCAGGCATCGGAAATTCCTTTTCGAGTTGATCGAAGAATTCGAGGCGCTGGGATACAACGTGCAGAAGGATTGGCGCGTGTTGAACGCCGCCGACTATGGAGCGCCGCAAGATCGGCAGCGTTTGATCCTGATGGGCGCAAAGAAAGGGTCGAGCGTCCCTGAGTATCCCAAGGTCATTCCCAAGCGACCGACCTGTGAGGACGCGCTAGGCGACCTACCCGATGCCGAGACCTTCGAGCGCCTTCGGGTCTCCGACTGGGTCGAAACAACTGCCTTCGGTATTCCGAGCAAGTATGCCGAACCTTTGCGAGGCATAGGTAACGACGCGTGGGGCTACGGTCATCCCCGCATCTGGGACCAAAGTCGTCTAACGTCGAGCGCACGAACGGAACACACCGACATTTCTCGGCGGCGTTTCCGTGAAACCGACCAAGGTCGGGTCGAACCCATCTCTCGCTTCTTCAAGTTGCCAGCCGATGGCGTGTCAAACACGCTGCGCGCGGGCACGGACTCTGCGCGCGGTGCCTTCACCAGCCCGCGACCAATCCACTATGCTCATGCCCGCTGCATAACCGTGCGCGAGATGGCACGGCTACATGGATTCCCTGACTGGTTCCGTTTCAACGCCACGAAGTGGCACGGGGCGCGGCAGATCGGCAATGCCGTTCCGCCGCCCCTAGCGCGCAACGTCGCAACCGCTGTTATCAAGGCTCTAGGCGTGCGCCGCACTAGGCCCACCGAAGCACTTGAATTGGGCGACGAGAGCCTGCTGACGATGGGCAATACCCAAGCCGCGGCCCACTTTGAGGTCGCAAACCCTATCGGGCGGCGCGACAAGAAAAGCGGCGCGAAGAAACGCACGCAGGCCGAGATCGAGTTAGCGGAACGTGAAGCGGCGTACGTTGACGATCTCGATCTCGTCAATGTCAGCGGCGAGGCTGAACTCGACAATCCAGACCGTGTTGAGGTTGTCGCGCCACAAGCCGAGGCTGCGCACGGCTAGACCGGGCACAGGAGCCTTTTGGACGCCGTAGGAGTTCAGGTTGAGCGCCTGCGACCATGAAAGTTTATCCTGCCCACCTTTGCCCGAGATCGGCACGAGGGTTTCCTGCGTTCCGTCGATACCCGCCTGAACCTCATCAATCTCAATCTGACCATAGGTAACGCTCGTACGGTGATGCCCTTGGATTGCCATCGCCTGAAAACCGAGAAAGGTACTGATCAGGCCTGCGTTGCGTACACGGGTAAATACCGCCTGCTCATCCTGCCCGAGCAGTGCCGAGATGAACTTGGGCGTCTGATCCACAACAGGTTCAATCGCAGGATCAACACCAAGGTTTTCAAAGTCGATAATATTCTTCCGCCGCGTGCGTCGCAGAGTGTATTTTCCCTTCCCCGCCTGAAGCCAGGTCATCGGGCCAGCCTGCTCGACCTCTGCGGGCAACTCCCGACGAGCATCGTAGGTGTATTTGATGTCCGGGACGTTCGCGACCTCCTTGTTGATCACGCCGTCTGACACTGCCTTTCGCATCGCGCGGCGCACGGCCTCCTGATCGAACGGGATGGAGGCAGGCAGAGTCTCTGCCGTAAAATCCTTGGTCAGATCGCGGAACAAGTAGATAGCGATCCGGTCGTACTTCGGCAGCGTCAAGAGTTCGGTATTCGAAGTATAGCTCAACATGTCGCTCTCCAGTTTAATACTGGATATGCCAGTGGTCAAAACACGAGTCCACCCACGACCGAACTCCCGACAATAAAGTCTTAGCTACACCCGCAAACCCACCACCTTCGCATAAGGAACATTCACCCTTCAAGAACAGCGAAGTTCGGAAGATATCTGTAGATTCTCGCAAACTTCGTCACATCCGATTGAGGAACACCTTGGGTCACTATCGTAGCCACGTCATTCGTCGGAAGTTGGCTCTCCACTTCCCGTATTTCCTTCAGCGTCATGACTGGCATTAAGACCTTAATCGTCTCACCAAGACCGGAAAGAAAATCCAAGGTATCAAACCGACACTGGTCAAACTTCTCTTGATGCTGGTTTTCGTGGAATAAGAAAACGAACGTCGCCATGCTATGGCCATCAGCATAATTAAATTGACAAACCTTCTGGCAAACAAACTTCTGACCTTCATCAGCCTTACCAACATTACGGACTGCCAAGATTTTTTCAATTTTTGCAGCGACGATCTCATATGACAAACTATTGAAAGGAACACCTTGCAGATCGTCAGTAAATATCTTCGATCCGAAATAATCATCAAATCGAGAGCGGAAACGATTTAAAGCAACGTCCGTTTCTTCGCCGTCGTCTAATGTTTCTTTAAGTTCATCTGCTTCTTCAACATTCAGCGTTATGGCCAATAAAGAACCAGAAGCCATTTTCGAAATCGCAGTTTCTAGATCAAGTAGCATCGACGTTGAAAGAGCCGAGTCATAGTCCAACCACAAAATGCTAGGGGTGTCCCACTTAACTTCCTGCAACTTGGCGTTACTTTCTCCAAACAGCATCTCCACCGTTTGAAACGGACGGTTTGCAAGAAACCGCTGATGCGCTCCGGAACGCTCCATTGACACCATTTTCTTAAGTCCAAGTGAGCGGTGAAAGAGTTTGAAGTCCTCAAACCAAAGTGAGCCGAACCCTATATACTGGTAATCGCGCACAGGCTGGAAAGGATACAGACAGGAAAGAATTTCCGCCATCATGCGTCTATGAGCGTGTTTCGCGGGGCGAAGCGAGTAATTCACTTTTCGATAACTCGACATTTCAGCCTCGCTGGCGCTCAAGCATAAGGTCAAAAGTTTTCTCACCTACTGCTTTTGCTGATCGAACGTTCAATGCCTTCTTCAAAAACTCGACATCTTCATCTGGCCTAGCATAAAGGATATTTGTAAGTGGCGGCGCAGTTTTCACAGACGACCTATCTGGGGCTTTAAAGGCTTGCACGGTATTCAGGTTATCGACGGAAGTTCTCGGCGATGATTTAAGCACCTTCATCAAAGGGCTTTTTTCTCTGCCGTAGTCTTCGATCTCTCGGTCGAGCTGATTTATGAAGTCAAGAACATGACGAGCTAGGATAACCATTCGCTCAAAGGCTTTTTGCCAAACGATATTATCTTCATCAATGTCGGTCTTCATTGTGTTCCAAGGAACACGTGAGGAGTCGTCGCTATCAAAATAAACTATGCCTCGGAATCTAGAAAACTGATTGTGAAAACTTGGCAGGTTGGGTCTATCTGCATTTTCCTCGACATATCCCCATCCAGTTTCCGGGCGCCTGTCGGCATCTAAGATAACGCGGCCGTTGCAAACTACATACCAACCTGCTTGCTTCGGTATTGGATCGCCAAGTCCCACAACTATTCGGACATCGACGGGTACGTCTCCGCCTTCGCTTATCGTTAGCTTCTCCACAACTGGCTTTAGATTAGACGTGGAATACAACTTCAAATCCGACGCGTCTACTCGACTTCCATTCACGAATATCTCGAGCCCTTTTGATATGAACTCCCTATGCTTCGACTTGATAGATGAGGTCACCCTGTTTGAAAAAACACTGGTCTCAAAAGATGAAGCAGTTCCTTCGCGTAGTTTACTTACTTGGATAAAAGTGCCTACCTCACGATCTTGCAACCTTTCATCCAAAGTCGTCGACCATGGAAAGGTCCAATCATTTTCTCTTCCTTCCCAATCGTCAACGTCAACATTGACCGCCCAATGATCCTCTATTGTTTTGGATTCTACTACGAACTCTTTTCCCATCTTGAAAAGTGCACGTTTCATGCCGACTCCAAACTGGCCGATCGAGTGCTTGGTGGCTTTGAATTCGCGTTCCCTTCCAAATCGAAAAGCGTACTCGCGGGCGGTTTCCTTGGAAAATCCGCCGCAGTTGTCAACGATGGCAAAACGATCTTTTGAAAAATCCACATTAACTCTTAGGCCTGAAAAATCTTCATTTTGTCGGATTCGCTTTGCACCGTCGACGCAATTGTCAATTAGGTCCAGCACGGCCTGCTGAAGTGGTATGTCTCGTATCAACATATCGACAAAAAACCCTTTCGTGGGTGAGGCCGATATTGGTTTTTCATGATGATCGTTCACTGAAATTACTCTTCGTTTCTGCTGACACCAGTCAGTCAGCCAAAATCGTTCGTGTCAACGGCTAGTTGTTTTGAACTTGATACCCCGCGACCGAACGTAGGGGCATCCCAAATTTGGTATCGACGAACGCAAGTAGTTTCGAGTAGTGCAGATTTTCGGTGTGCTCTGTCTAGGTGCGCTGTGGATAGTCTGCGATCAAGGCTGGACGAACAGGATCGACGACAGCGCGGGTCAGAATGGGGCTTTTCCGTCGTCCTCGACATTGGCGAGGGGATTCGGTTGTGCCTCAAGGCCATATTCAGCGAGCAGCTTCGGATGCACTTGGATGTCATGCGCCAGCGCGGACAGGACAACCTTGCGCTGCTTTTCCCTCAGATTGTCCGGGATCGCTGACGGCGCATAGAGAAGCGTGTCGTATCCTCGCGAGGTGGTGATCTTCGCGAGGTCTTTCTTTAACTTTTCGATCTTCCTCGCGAGCGCGATCTGTTGATTGCGTTCGTCGGTAAGATCGTCGCGCAGACCTTTCTGCTTAACGAATTGCGGCGCTCGCGGTAGGTCGCGACCCCTCTTCGAATCTTGTGCCATGGCAAGACCATAGCAGCGCCCGACGATCATTCAACGGCGCAGTTTCAATACCACCCGGTCAGACTGGACACGCGAATATTCTGCGGCACCAGATACTGCGACGCGAAGGCCGCGACGATCAGGGCAATCCCGGTGTCGCCATGTCCTGATGCGTTGCGCGACTGCGTGATGATCTGATTGCCTGCCGCTGTGGTCTGCGTCGTAAACGAGGCCAGGTCTTCTTCGATCTCTTTCCGCAGCGGCAGGTCATGGGCGAACTTGAGATCACCCGCGGCGAACAGCACGGCCAAGTTCTCGATCATCAGGGTCTTCGACGCGTTGACGTATCGCCCGGAGCGTCGCCATTCCTGCCCGCCCGTCATTTGCACCGCCGTGTGATCAACGCCTTGGTCGGTGAGAACGTCGCTCACGACACGTCCAATGCTTGTTCCGTCGATCACGAGTTCCGACTTCCCGCCAAAAGGCGGCGCGTTGCGCAGGCGGATCAGGTAGTCGCAGACATCGACGTAAGATACCCCGCGAAACTTGTCCGCGAAGACGACCGTGCGCTCACGCGGGCCAAGTTTGACGCGGGTGCCGTCGTAGATCGGGAGCTGCTGATCCTTCACGACCACTGCAGACGAGAAGTCGTTCGCCTGCCCAAGGTCGGCACCGACAAAGTATCTGACAAAACCTGTCACTCTCTCGATAGCTGGGTCCATGTTGGTCTCGTTGATCACCCGGCCATCGGGCATGTGGATCAGGTTCAGAATCTCGGACAAATCGCGCCCTCCTGTGATGTGGCGTTCTCAATGGTGGAAAGGTCGAAGTAAGACAGGCCGTCCGATAGAAACTCGCACATGACCTCTTGCCGGAAGCGCGTTGCCGACAATTGCGACCGCAGGCGTTCGACTCGGGAGGCAAGACGCGGGATCGACGTTCCGGGCACCTTGATCCGGTGGACGTTGTCCTTTGGTTCGAGAAACAGCGATGCGAACAGGTTGTTCTTTCCGGCGGGCGTGCTGGCATAGAAGGTCTGCCCGTTATCGCGGAGCATCGGCAGGATCGACACGACCACATCTTCGCCGCCGTTCGCCCCCGGCAGATATGCCATCTCGTCCACCAGCAGCAGGTCTGCCGTGTAGCCCCGGATCGTCGCCCCGGAGGCAGGCACAGCGATGAACCGCCCGCCGTTCGAGCATTCAATTTCCGTCTGCGTCGCGCGTTCGACCACGAGGTCCGTCGCACGCAGGTATGCTTGAACTTTGCGGGTGATCTCGCGCGTTTGACGTTCTGCTGGTGCAACGCAGATGATCGTGCCGCCGCGCTTCAACTCGCGGACGCCGCGTGTCGCGAGAACGCAGGACTTGCCCGCCTGACGGCACACGAGCAGCGCGACCGTCTGCGCCTCCGATGTGATCGCCTCGACCTGCCAAGGATCGACTTGGGTGGCAGTCGGCACCTCCTGACGCAGGAAGTGCAACATTTCTGCGCCCGGATCGAGGTCGCGTTCGATCAGGCTGCAAAAGTCGTGGAGACCATCAAAAGGCATCGCGACGCTCCGCGAGGCGCATCAGGTGACACTGCGTGCAATCGCCATGCTCATTGCGCGGCGAGATGTGTCCGCGTTTACACGCCTTGCCCGTGAAAAACAGTTTGCCGCCTTCGCCCAGCATCACGCTCCGACAATGTGGCAAACGCGCCCAATCGGAATTGCCCACTTTCGTCGCGACAGCGACGCGGCGACCATATGAGTGCCAACCTTCAAAAATGCGATGGGTCATAGCACGGTGTCCTCTTTAGTGACGGACAGGACGTGGTGGCGCATCCGACGCAGCAGCGGTTCGCGTGCTTCCGGCACCTCGTCGCAGACCTCGTTCAGGATGCGCCGCAGCGTGACCCACTCCTTGCTTTCGGCCAGCGACACGTTGACCGTCAGATTGGTGGCTAGCTTGCCCTGCATCGTCGCAATGTCGCGCAGCACCTTCCGCAAGCCTTCCATAGCGGCCAGCGCGAAGGAGTCATCTTCGCTCTGCTCCGCCTTGATGATCAGGCGTTCGACCCGCATCGCCAAGGACTCATAGGTCATGGCAACGTCCATGCGGTCCTGATTGATCACTTCGCTGTCGGCCTCGATGGACGCGACGCGCGTTTCAGCAATGATCGAACGGCGCATTTCTTCGGTGATCTTGTCGTCTCGGTAGCGGGCGACTGTAGTGTAATCGACGCCGATCCGGCGCGCGATTTCGACGAGCGGGCGGCGATCCAAAACGATGTCTTTGATGATTTCTTGTTTGTCGGGCCGCATGTCGATCACAGCCCGCCGCCCGCTATTCTTATTACCGCCTTGCGCCATTAGGACGACTCAGCGTTTGCAGCGCGCTCCATCAGATCGAATTTGGTGCGGGCGTGCGGCGGCAGGTCGTCGGGCGTGCGGAACGTCCTGATCGTGAACCCCTCTTGCTCAGCACGCATCCTGCGACCGACTATGCCTGTGCCCGTCTCCATGTCCGCGCGAATGTACCGGACGCGCTCGTGGGTGTCGTCGAACGTGAAGGTCTTCGACTGGATCACGTCTTGCTTGCTCGTGTTGCGGATCGTCGGGTCGTCGTTGCCGTTGATCACAGTCAGGGTCGCGCCTGCCTTCGCTGCTGCCTCTTTGGCCGCTGCATACTTGCGCGGGTCGCGGGCATCCGCGCGGGTCAGGCTGTGCTTGGGTTTCACGCCAACGGGATGCCAGTTGCCATCGGCGTCCTTTTCGAGGTTCGCCGCGCGCATTTTGCGCTCGTGGATTTCTTCGTTCGCAATGTCCACGATGGTTTTCTTGGGCGGCTGGGCATCAAGCTGGCGCTGAATGTCCTTCTTTTCGTCCAGCACTCGGGTGTTGAACGCGTGCAGATCATCGAGGCGTTTCGCTTGATCGGTGACAGTGGTGGTGAGGGTCTGAACCTGCTGCAAGAGGGCTTGCAGGGCGGCGGTCGTGTCGTCAGGCATTTGATGCTCCTATGTCCATCCGTAAGTGAGCGCGACGTTATCGGGACGCCGCGCTCAATCTGTGATGGACAGATCAGGAGCGACGCACCGATGCGCTCATGAGATGAATTTATGCGGCAGCGTTCAGATTGCTGACCGATCTTTCAGGTCTTTTCGATTTGGGTCGAGGCTCATTTAGGTGCTGCCATCGCTGCCGTAGTCGCACGACGGCAGCGGCGTTCCGTTCGAGGGTGGCAGGGGTCGCATCGGGCGTGGGAGGCGGGAAGGTGTTGCCGTCCATCATCGCACGGACGCGCGCGGCCAGCACGTTGCCGTCCCAGCCAATGAGGGCGCACAAGGCATTCCGGTGCCGTGCCGTCGCGCCCGCCTGATCGGTCAAGAAGGTGATCGCCTGATCCTGATCCGACTGCGTCGTGAAGGACGCGTTGCTTTCGGTTCGGACGGACACGAACAGGTCACGGTAGGCCTGCATCAGGATCGCCGTCACCAAGGCAGCTTCGGGCGTCTGAGGGGTGTCAGGGGCGAGCATGACCGATGTGTCAGCCGCGCAGGCCGTTCACTGCCGTCATGATCTGCCGCCACGGCACCAAGAAGCGGCCTTGGGTGGTCTGGATGCTGATGCCCAAGTCACGCGGGACGACGCGATAGTGACGGTCGATTGCTTCGGCATCGGGGTCTGTCAGGAACTGTTCGAGGTCGTCGGCCAGATGCTCCGCGTCGCTGACTTGCAAGTTGGAACTGTTCGAGACGGTCGTGACGGTCAGCGTTGCCGTGCCGTCGATGATGGTTGCGCTGATCTTCATCATGTCGCCTTTCGATAAGGGTGCGCGCCCAAGGGACAAGAGCATGTCGAACCTCCCTTGGGCGCGCGGTTTCATCGAAGGGTCCGACAGATGATGCGTATCAACTTCTATGCGCCGGATGTTCCGGGCAATGAGGTGGAGTCGGAACATTTTCAGGTGCTACGCCGTTCACGCCGCAGCGGCGCGTCAGAGACGGGCGGCAACCGTCGTCGGGCATACTGTGTCGGATTTGACCAAGACGCCCGCGTGTGCCTCAGCAGCGCGCGTCTTTGACGCGGTGTCGGGCGAAGGCGTCGATAGCATGTGCAACGTCGTGCCCGATATGCCTGAATTCCAGTGACCTTTTAGGTCGGTTATTCGCCCGCGTTGCAAGCCGCGTTGCAAAAATGGCAGCGCGTCAGGTCAACCACTTGGTTCCAAAGCATCAATCCGATGCTGACACTTGATTAAGGATCAATCGGTCTGGTTTGACTAATGTTGTTGCGACTCGTTCGCAACAAGAAGGTGGAGATGTCGAGGATAGATAGGCAGGCCCAAGATCAGCGCCCTGCGCCCCTCACAACGCACGCACGCACACGTGCATAAAAAAATGATGATGATTTTTCCAAGGCCCATTTCGCAAAATCTCATCATCATTTTTTTATGCACATGCGAGCGCGCACGATAACCGTAAGCCTTCCTGACCAAAGACCTACAACTGAGTTATTGTCACCTCGATCCACGGTGGCAGCAACACCGACCGCCCCTGTATATTCAGCGCACGCGAACAACGGAGACCGCCTCGATGTGCAAAGGATATACCGCCCCACCTATAGACCGTGACGGACGGCACGCTCAGCGCGTTGTGGACAAGCTGCTCAAGGTTGAAGGTGCGCTCGACGACGCCGACACCGCCTATGACGTCTCCAGAATCCTGACTTGCAGTCGCGCCGCTGCAATCGTCAAAGAACTGATCCGCCGAAACCTCATCTGCCAAAAGGACCCGACCCATGGCTAAAGAACACGCCCACCGCCTCTACGCCGAAGGCATCGACCTCGACACCATCCGCAAGTGGCTTTTCCCGCTGACCACGCGAAAAGAGCGCGACGCAATTCTCGCCGCGCTCCCGCATCGTGTCGCTTGTGCTGCCTAGCGCAACTCGCCTAGCCGCTTCTCCGCTGCCGTCAATTCGATCTGCGCTGTGGCACGGTCCTCAGCCTTGAACGAACTCTGAGTTTCGTACCGCAGCCGCTTGATCTTGGAACGCAGTTCATCGACTTCGCGCTCATACTGACTGCGACCGTCGCCATCCTCGTGCAGTCCTCGGAGGAACAGCACCGTTCCTGGATCCCAGCCCCGTGCTTCGCGCTTGTTCGGCGAACGCCATTCCTTGCTGTCCTGTGACACCGCGACGATCTCATGGCTGTGCGCTATCATCCGCAACTCGGCATTCCAGTAACGTTGATACTTGACCCGATACCAAAGGCCATAAAGCTCCTCATTGATGTTCTTCGGGCATTCCTCATTCTCTGGGCCGCCCCATCGTTTGACAACGAACCATGGCGTTGTGTCGAAGTCGGGAGCGATGCTTGGCAGTGCGTTAGGATAGCCCGCCTCGTGCATTTCGTCGAACTCTCGAATGAAGCACTGGCGAGCATGTTCGTCGTGCTCGGACTCCATCGGCCTTAATGGGTCTTGAGGATTAGCAAGATCAATTGGGTCCGCATGGTGTCGGAACGCTTTCATGTTCATATCCACGAACAGATCGCGCGCGTCATTGAACGACATACCTTCTTCAACAACCTTGGTGTAGAAATAGGAGTCAAAGTTGTGCGCGTCTTTGCCCGAACGCCGAGCGCGCGCCATCCCATGGGCGAGTGACGCATACTCTGCCCTGTCCACCGCCGTCATGAGCCGCGCCCACCAATCATCGACAGCAGCTTTGACCTCGACCACCTTCGCCTTGCCCATCGGTCGGCCCGAGAACCACGCGTTGAATGCACTCTGAGACGCAGACACCTGCAATACGTCGAGCCACCAAGGTGCCGTCGCTATCTGCTTCATCCAGTCCTGTAGCCCTTCATCAGGCGGGCCGTCGCCGGGCAGGTATTTTCTTGGATGTCTGATTTGATCGCCGAGAAGGTCGTCGAGTGCATTTACGATACCCTCCCAGACCTCCTTGCCGTTCAGCGCGCGATTCCAAGAACTGTAATCCTTGGCCTCGTCGAACAGGTCTTCGTCAAACTCGACGTTGCACAGATCGACGATACGTTGCTTCTTGATATTGAACGCCATCAGTTGGGCGGCATAGCCCTTGCCGAATTTTGCGGTAACTCGTTCCTCCTTAGCCATCACCCATGCCCCACTTCTTTTTGCTTCGCCCACGCCATCACCTCATGCAGGTCATAGCGCACCGTCCGCTGACTGAAATATATCGCGGGCGGCGCGTCTCCGCGCTCTTTCATATCATAAAGCGCCCGTTCCGAGATTTGCAGAAAGTCGCAAACTTGAAGGGGAGTCATCATGCGAGGATTGTTCGAACGAATTTCGAGTTCTTCAATGCGCGACTCGAGTGCGCGTAGTTCTTGAGCCATCAACAGGTCCTTATGTCCATCTTTGAACAAACAGGGCCCTCTGTTGATACTCGCTGGTGCGGGCTGTCACTCAGGTCCGCTTCCAGCGCGGCGCTCCCTAAGCTAGTTTCGCACCCACCGTCACGGTGCGCGGCGTCTCACGACGTGGCATCAAGTGCACCATCACTTTAGTGCAGAAACGGTTAACAAACAATTTAGAAAGAAGGTTCTACCTTTGTTCGTTCGAAATACACTTTTTCAATGTCCTCTACGGCGCGGCGATTGCCCATGCGCTTGAGGTATTTCATCAGCATGTCGCTGCCCTCACCCGCCTTCTTGTCGCCGCGCAGGAAGTGGGCGACGTAGTCGGGCAGAAACGCCTCCGCTGACGCCTGCATGAAGTGACGCCGACCGTCATGGGGCAGGAACACGCGGACGCGCTCGTCGCCTACAGTCGCAAACGTGCCCTTGGGGTCTGTGATGTAGCCCGTGGCCGACGACGCCGGGAACACCCATTCGCTGCCCGACTGCCGGATGGCCTTGAGCAGGTCGATCACCGTATCCATAACGGGCAATGTGCGGGCGAGATTGTTCTTCATCTTTGTCAGATGGATCGTCTTGTTCTGTAGATCGACCTGATCCCACGACAACGAGCAGACGTTCTCGGACCTGATGCCCGTCAGGAACATGACGGCGACCGCCGTGCCGACAATGACGTTCTGTTCCCGCCGTGCCATGATCGCCTCCCAGATCACCGACCAGTCGTCCGCGTCGAGGTCATGCTGCCGCGCGACCGCCGTCCACTGCGCCTCTGTCTCGTCGCTCTTGGCGACGCGCGTCTTCTTCTGCCCAACCGGATTGACGACGGGGGCGAAGTTGAAGGCGTTACCGATGCCGATGCGCACGGCCCGCGCTGTCGCCTTCTTGCCGTCAGCCATCAATCGGTTGAGGACTGCCTGCACATTGGCCGAGGTCACGTCGGCCACGTTGCTGTCCATGATCTCCTTCGCGTGCATCTCAAGCTGGCGGGTCATGCGCTCGCGGTGGGCATCGGACATCCCACCCTGTGCCTGCGACGTGTCGCACCAGAACCGCCAGCCATCGCGCACCGTCTGAATGTCGCTCTTGGCAACCCCGGTCTTGGTGTCGCCCTGCTTGAAGGCCGTGAGGGCGTCCATCGCCGGGAACGCGCCGATCTTGATCGACTTCGTTTTCCCATCGACCTTGCGCTTGATGTACCACGTGCTCTTGGTCTTGCCGACGTTGAGATAGAGGCCCGGAAAGCGGTCGCCGTCGTGTCGATACATGCCCGGTGGTGTTTTCAGCAGGCGTGCGGGCTTGGTGAAGTCGATTGCGGTCGTCATCTGTCGTGCTCCGATTTTTGCAACGTTTTGCAACGCACCACGTCACTAAGGCGCATTCTGGCGCACTGTCAACCGATTGATTATCGTTGCAAATTAGATGCAAACCACTGTTTTTAATGATTAACCGCAGCAACGTGCACCAAGCGAATAAATATCGTCGCTTGACTGTTAATCAATTGGTCGTAGGTTCGATCCCTACCGCCGGAGCCATAATACCCAAGTAAATCAACGATTTGCGAGACACCTCAATGAGGTGGCTCAGGGGTGTTTGGTATTAGTAGTCACCTAGTAGTCAGCCATCACCTGACTCGCTTCACCCGAAACGGTAGAGCAATGTTGAGGTCACAAAAAGAAACGGGATGAAGCCGATAAAACGGGCTAGCGTGTACAGAAGCCTCTCCAGACGGTCCATTGAAACTTGAGCGGAAGTCTGGACGATGGGCTCGGGCTTGGACCCATCTGCTAACGTGAAGCTTGCCTCAGTTGTATTTATCTCCGGGTAACGTACGAAAGGCCCAATCAATAGGACAGGAACGAGAAGCGGCCACAGTGCCAGTCCGAACAAAAAGCCTTTTGCCTCCTGCCGTCTCCGATACCACCAAATATCCGCCCTGACGTTAAGAGGTACTTCCTCGATAGAAAAGCCTTTTGGTTCGACCCATTTTTTGCGCCAAGCGCCACCGGCCACGATTGACCCAACTAGGCAGTAGTCAAGAATCCACTCAGGAACCCTGAAAGTATCCGTCCGGTCTGACTGGCGTTGACTTTTCAGTTTGGTTGCCAATTCCAAGGGGCCAGCTCTTCGATGCGGTTGATTTTATGATCTGCGATATGGGTCAGGACCCAAGTCAACCAAGCTTCTGGATTGACGTTGTTCA
>JANSXZ010000030.1 GCA_024742705.1 Paracoccaceae bacterium
AGGGGCGGCGGCCGCCCCTGTGCTGGGTTCAGGTCAGCGCCGGCTTATTGTGCCAGCCACGCCTGGAACTTGCTGTCGATGTCGTCACGATAGTCGGCCCAGAACTCGTAGTTGTAGAGGAACGTGTTGGCCGCGTTGTTGGGATCGGTCGGCATATGCGGTGCCATTTCGATACCCAGATCCGCGTGCTGACCGACCAGCGGCGCCGACGACAGACGGGCCGGGCCATAGCTGATGTACTTGGCCTGATCCGCGAGACGCTGCGTATCGGTGGCAAAGTAGATATAGTCGAGCGCGCGCGCCTTGCGTTCGTCGCTGAGACCGGTGGGGATGATCCATCCGTCCAGATCGAAGACCTGCGCGTCCCACATCATGGCGACCGGCTGGTTCTGCTCTTCGATGACCGAGAACAGGCGGCCGTTGTAGGTGGAGCCCATGAAGATTTCACCGTCGGCCAGAAGCTGCGGCGTATCGGCGCCCGCGGACCACCAGATCACGCTGTCCTTGATGGTGTCGAGCTTGTCCAGCGCCTGCTGCTGGCCTTCTTCGGTTTCCAGAACGTCGTAGACATCGGATTTGGCCACGCCGTCACACAGCAGTGCCCATTCCATGTTGTTGATCGGACGCTTTTCCAGCGCGCGCTTGCCCGGATAGGTTTCCAGGTCGAACACGTCGCAGATGTCGTCCGGCGCGCTGACGCCTTCCGGAACCATGTCGGTGCGGTAGCCGAAGGTAGTCGAATAGACGATCTGCGGGATGAAGCAATCCGACACCAGCAGATCGCCGAAATCGTCTTTCGCCGAAGTGCCATCGGGCGCCGGGGCCAGATGTTCGTCGGGGTCGATTTCCATTGCCAGGCCTTCGTCGCACAGGCGGATGGCATCCGATGCGACCACATCGACCACGTCCCAGGTGACGTTGCCGGCCTCGTTCATGGCGCGCAGCTTGGCCACGGCTTCGGCCGAGGATTCGTCATTGATGATCGAAACGCCGGTCTTTTCCATGTAGGGCTCGTGATAGGCCTTGTTCTGCGAGTTCGAATAGGCGCCGCCCCAGCTTACGATTGTCATTTCGTTGGCCATGTGGCCGCCGGCATGTGCCAGCCCGGCCGCGACGGTCAGAGCCGTGGTTGCCAGCATAGTGGTTGTGAGTTTCATTGTGAGCATCTCCCGTTTGTTTCGCTCTTCCTGCGTGCGCGACGCCCCGGCAAAGGCCGGGACCGCCGCGGAAGGTCCACGCCGCTGCGGGCATGTGACCCTCGTTTTACCTGCTACGCGTCCAGCGCGCGGCAGTCTTCCACCAGCCAGCCGATTTCGATCTGCTGGCCTGGCTGCAAGCGCGCCACGTCGGGCGCGTTGCGGGTCTTGATCACGAAGTCGTCGTTTCCGGCCACCCGCAGGCGGGTGCGGAAAATATCGCCCATGTAGATGAATTCCAGCACTTCCGCCTTGATCGTCTGGGCGTCGTCGCTCAGACGATCGCGGTTGTATTCCACCCGTTCGGGCCGGATCGAAACGCGCGTGCGCTCGCCGGGCTTGCTGACGTTGACGGGGGTCGCCTCGACCATGTCGCCGCTGTCGAGCTGGACCATCGCGGTGCCGCCCTTGATCTCCTTGATGACGCCTTCGAGGGTGTTGTTCTCACCGATGAACTGGGCGACGAAGCTGTTTTCGGGCGCTTCGTACAGCTGATCCGGCGGCGCCAGCTGCTGGATCCGCCCGTCGTTGAACACGGCCACCCGGTCCGACATCGTCAGGGCCTCGGTCTGGTCATGGGTCACATAGACCACGGTAATGCCCAGGTTGTCGGCAATGCGCTTGATTTCGAACTGCATGTGTTCGCGCAACTGCTTGTCGAGCGCGCCCAGCGGTTCGTCCATCAGCACCAGGTCGGCTTCGAACACCAGCGCGCGTGCCAGCGCGATCCGCTGCTGCTGACCGCCGGAAAGCTGGGCGGGACGGCGGCCGCCAAATGCCCCCATCTGCACCATGTCGAGCGCGCGCTTGACCTTCTGTTCGCGCTCCGACTTGCCCATCTTGCGCACCTCGAGCGGAAAGCTGAGGTTCTCGGCCACCGTCATGTGCGGAAACAGCGCGTAGTTCTGGAACACCATTCCGATGCCGCGCTTGTGCGGTGGGATGTTGTTGATGCTGACGCCGTCCAGCCGGATATCGCCGTGCGTCGCGGTTTCAAACCCGGCCAGCATCATCAGGCAGGTGGTCTTGCCGGAACCGGATGGCCCCAGCATGGTCAGAAATTCGCCCTTGGGCATGAACAGGTTCAGATCCTTGACGACCAGAGTCTCGCCGTCATAGCTTTTCTGGACCCGCTCGAACTCGACGAACGCGCCGTTGGAAGATGTGTCAGCCAAAGGAGGCTCCCCAGTTGCAGCCGGCGGATTATTCCGCTCATGTTGTCACAAAGCTAAGCACAGGGCGGGCCGGTGATGCAACCCGTTCACCTCGTACAGCGGCCAACCCCTTTGAAAATCGACAAAAACAACATCTGATCGCGGCGTTTTGCCGAGATTCTCATCGCCATTGTTGGCGCGAACGGCGGCGCGCGGCCGGGTTTGGGCGCATACGCCGGCGTAAGCGCGGCGTATGCTGGGGCGTCAGGACGCGGCTTTCAGAAGCCCCTGCGCCTTCAGTTCGGCGTGGCAGATATCAAGCGCGGCACGGGCCCGCGCGATCAGCTTGTCGATGTCTTCGGGCTGAATGATCAGCGGCGGCGAGATGATCATCCGGTCGCCCACATGGCGCATCACCAGGTTGTTGGCAAAGCAGGCTTCGCGACAGATCAGCCCCGCGGTGCCCGCTTCGGCAGCGAACTTCGCGCGGCTTGCCTTGTGCGGGGTCAGCGCCAGCGACCCCATCAGCCCGACGATCCGGGTTTCGCCGACCAGCGGATGATCCTGAAGGCTTTCCCATGCGGTTTTCATGTAGGGCGCGGCCACATCGCGGACATGGCCAACGATGTTCTCTTCTTCGAGGATGCGCAGATTTTCCAGCGCCACCGCCGCCGCGACGGGATGGCCCGAATAGGTATAGCCATGCGCGAATTCCACCTGGGCGATGACCTCGGCCACCGCGTCGGATACGATCGAGCCGCCGATCGGCTGATACCCCGAACTGAGCCCCTTTGCGATGGTCATGATGTCGGGCCGGATGTTCAGCGTCTGGCTGCCGAACCAGTTGCCGGTCCGGCCGAAACCGCAGATCACCTCGTCGGCGATCAGCAGGATTTCGTATTTGTCGCAGATGCGCTGAATCTCGGGCCAATAGCTGTCGGGCGGCACGATGACACCGCCGGCACCTTGTACCGGTTCGGCGATGAAGGCGGCCACGTTGTCCTCGCCCAGGGTTTCGATCATGGTTTCCAACTCGCGCGCGCGGGCAAGGCCGAATTCCTCGGGCGTCATGTCGCCGCCCTCGGCCCACCAGTGCGGCTGACCGATGTGCACCACGTCGGGGATGGGCAGGCCGCCCTGCGCATGCATGAACGCCATGCCGCCCAGCGATCCGCTGCCGACGCTTGAGCCGTGATAGGCGTTCATCCGCGATATGATCGTCTTCTTCGAGGGCTTGCCCAGCGCGTCCCAATAGGTGCGCACCAGCCGGATGTTGGTGTCGTTCGCTTCGGATCCCGACGAGGCGAAGAACACATGGTTCAGATCACCAGGCGCGCGTTCGGCCAGCTTTTGCGCCAGCGCGATGGCCGGGGTGTGCGTGGTCTGGAAGAAGGTGTTGTAATAGGGCAGTTCCTGCATCTGCCGCGCGGCCGCCTCGGCCAGTTCGCGCCGCCCATAGCCGATGTTGACGCACCAAAGCCCGGCCATCGCGTCGAGCAGTTCATGCCCGTCGCTGTCCGTCAGGTAGACGCCGCGCGCGCGGGTGATGACGCGCACGCCCTTTTCCGCCAGCGAATCGTTATGGGTGAAGGGATGCATGTGGTGCGCCGCGTCCAGCGCCTGAAGTTCGGCGGTCGGCATGTGATTCGTGATCGTGGTCATTGGCGCGTCCTGTTCGTATCTGGTTGGGGCTCGCTCGGGGCTTTTTCGGAAACCGGCTTCGTGCCGGGATGGCGCGAGGATATGATCAAAAATCCGGCTGTCAATCGAATCAGGTCACTCGGACGGATCGGGGAGCACCTGCATGATCTGTTCCATGCCCTGCACCACGTCTGCTTCCATCGCGGCGGCGGCGGCATCCGGATCGCGGTCGCGCAGCGCCTCCAGCACATCTTTGTGGCGGTCGGGCAGGCTCTGGGTGCCGAACCGCCCGCAGACCACCCGCAGCGACGGCCCGAACCGCAGCCACAGGCGATCGGCCATTTCTGCAAGGATCGGCGCATCGGCAAAACCGTAGATGCCGCTGTGAAACCGGTGGTTGTTCATCAGGTAGCCGGCCACGTCACCGGACAGGATCGCGCGGTCGAGTTGCGTGTCGATCTGCGCCAGGGCGGCCACGCGATCCGGCGGAATGATCCCCGCAGCAAGATACGTCAGGCGCGATTCAATTGATTTTCTTAAGAAAATAAGCTGTTCCAGATCCGCGTGGCTCAGCTGGGGCACGCTGACCCGGCGGTTGCCCTGAAACACCAGCGCGCCGTCCGAGATCAGCCGGCGGATCGCTTCGCGCACCGGTGTCATGCCCGCGCCCATCGTGGCGGCCAGGCCCTGTATCGTCACCGGCTGTCCCGGCGCCAGTTCGCCGAACAGGATGCGCGCACGCAACGCCTGGTACACCATTTCATGGGCGGGGGGTTTGACATCGGGGGCCACCTGCGCGGGTGCCTCAATTTTCATCACGGTGCGATCCTCCCTCGGGTGCGGTCCAGATGGTCCCTTGCGCGTTGGTGTCTTAGGTGAAAACATATCCGATGTTGCCCTCTGCGGCAAAACTTGATCAAATTGGTGCATCCGGAGCTGCATAATCCGGAGCGTCAGGGGAGAACACAATGACTTTCAAATGGCTGACAGCCTCTGCGACGATCGCTCTTGCGGGGTCGGCGGGCTTCGCGGACGAAGTGCGCGTATATAACTGGTCTGACTACATCGACGAAGAACTGCTGAGCAAGTTCGAAGCCGAAACTGGCATTGATCTTGTCTATGACGTGTTCGACAGCAACGAGGTTCTGGAAACCAAGATGCTTGCGGGCGGTTCGGGCTATGACGTGGTTGTGCCGTCGGGCACGTTCCTGCAACGGCAGATCACGGCGGGCGCATTCCAGAAGCTGGACAAATCCAAGCTGCCCAACCTTGCCAACATGTGGGACGTGGTCGAGGCGCGCACCAATCAGTACGATCCGGGCAACGAGTATTCGATCAACTACATGTGGGGCACCACCGGCATCGGTGTGAACGTTGGCAAAGTTCAGGAGATCCTGGGCCCTGACGCGCCGATCGATTCGCTCGAGCTGGTTCTCGATCCGGCCAACATGGAAAAGCTTGCCGCCTGTGGCGTGCATTTTCTGGATGCGCCGACCGAGATATTCCCGCTGACGCTGAAGTATCTCGGAGAAGATCCCGACAGCCACGACCCCGATGTCATCGCCAAGACCGAACCGGTGCTGATGGCGGTGCGCCCGTACATCCAGAAGTTCCACAGCTCGGAGTACATCAACGCGCTGGCCAATGGCGACATCTGCGTGGCAATCGGCTGGTCGGGTGACATCCTGCAGGCGCGCGACCGCGCCGCCGAGGCCGACAACGGCATCGAGATCGCCTATCACGCGCCCAAGGAAGGCGCCTTGATGTGGTTCGATCAGATGGCAATTCCCGAGGACGCGCCGAACCCCGAGGCCGCGCATGTGTTCCTGAACTTCATCATGGACGCGCAGAACATGGCGCAGGCATCGAACTATGTCTACTATGCCAACGGCAACGCCGCCTCGAAAGAGTTCCTGGTCGAGGACGTGATCGGCGATCCGGCGATCTATCCCGACGAGGCGACGCTGGAAAACCTCTATACCACGACGCCCTATCCGGCACGCACCCAGCGTAGCGTGACCCGCCTTTGGACCAAGGTGAAATCGGGCGTCTGATCCCGCATCGGGGCGGATCCGTCGGGTCCGCCCTTTTTTCTCACAGCGACCGAGGGTCCGTCTTGCCCCAGACAAAATTCGCGCCTTGGGACGACCCGAACCAGAAGCCCCTGATCCGGTTCGAGAACGTGACCAAACGGTTCGGCGACTTCACCGCCATAGAAGCGCTGACCCTGGACATTTACGAACGCGAGTTCTTTGCCCTTCTTGGGCCGTCGGGCTGTGGCAAGACCACGATGATGCGGATGCTGGCGGGTTTCGAGGCGCCGACGTCGGGCCGTATCGAACTGCAGGGCCAGGACATCGCGTCGGTGCCGCCGAACAAGCGGGCGGTGAACATGATGTTCCAGTCGTACGCTCTGTTTCCGCACCTGACGATCTGGGACAACATCGCCTTCGGGCTGCGCCGAGACCGGATGCCCAAACACGATCTGGCGGACCGTGTCGAGGAAATGCTGAAGCTGGTGCGCCTGGAACAGTTCGCGCGCCGCAAGCCGCATCAGATCAGCGGCGGCCAGAGACAGCGCGTGGCGCTGGCACGGTCGCTGGCCAAGGCGCCCAAGCTTTTGTTGCTGGACGAACCGCTGGGCGCGCTGGACAAGAAGCTGCGTCAGGACACGCAGTTCGAATTGATGGACATTCAGGAAAAGACCGGCACCACCTTCGTGATCGTGACCCACGATCAGGAAGAGGCGATGACCGTGGCCAGCCGTGTTGCGGTGATGGATCAGGGCGCGCTGATGCAGGTGGATACGCCCGAACAGATCTACGAGGCACCTAATTCGGTGTATGTGGCCGATTTCATCGGAGATGTGAACATCATCGCCGGCACGGCGCAGCCGGACGCGGATGGCGTGGTGATGCTGAACCGTGCCGAAGGCGCAACCCCGCTGCGCACCCGCAGCGAAATCGCCTTCGCGCCGGGCCAGCCCTGCCATCTGGCGATCCGGCCGGAAAAGATCGCCATATCCGCCGAGCGCCCCGAGGCAGCCGACAACATGCTGCAAGGCAAGGTGATGGATATCGCCTATATCGGCAACCTGTTCACCTATCACGTCGAACTGCCCGACGGTTCGGTGATCAAGGCCCAGACCGCGAACACCAAACGTCTGGCAAGCCGCAGTTTCACCTGGGAGGAACCCGTCTGGATCGCCTGGACCGACAGCGCCGGGGTGCTTCTGGACCGATGAAGGATTTCCGGCGCACCCTTCTGATCCTTGTGCCCTATCTGTGGCTGCTGGCGCTGTTTCTCGTGCCGTTCCTGATCGTCGTCAAGATTTCGCTTTCCGACATCGCGCTTGCCCGCCCGCCCTATCTGCCCCAGTTCAGCTGGGCCGATGGCATATGGTCGTTCCTGTCGCAGCTGGATCTGGAAAACTTTGCCTTCCTCGCCAGCGACGATCTGTACTGGAAGGCCTATCTCAGTTCGCTGCGCATCGCGCTGGTGTCCACACTGTTGACGCTGCTGATCGGCTACCCGATCGCCTATGGCATGGCCCGCGCGCCCGAGGAATGGCGCGCGACACTGATGATGCTGGTGATCCTGCCGTTCTGGACCTCGTTCCTGATCCGCGTCTACGCGTGGATGGGTATTCTCAGCCAGGAAGGTTTCCTGAACCAGTTCCTGTTGTGGACCGGGCTGATAAGCACGCCGCTGACCATCCTCAACACCAACACCGCCGTCTACATCGGCATCGTCTATACCTATCTTCCGTTCATGATCCTGCCGATCTACGCCGCGCTCGACCGGCTGGACGGATCGCTGATCGAGGCCGCCGAGGATCTGGGATGTTCGCGGCTTTCGGCCTTCTGGCTGGTGACGATCCCGCTGTCGCGCAACGGTATAATCGCCGGATCGTTCCTGGTGTTCATTCCGGCGCTGGGCGAATTCGTGATCCCGTCGCTTCTGGGCGGGTCGGGCACCCTGATGATCGGCAAGGTGCTGTGGGAGGAGTTCTTCTCGAACCGCGACTGGCCTGTCGCGTCGGCGGTCGCGGTCGTGCTGCTTTTGATCCTGATCGTGCCGATCGTGCTGTTTCAGCGTAATCAGCAAAAACAGGGGGATCCGTGATGCGGCTGAGCTGGTTCAACGTGACCTCCCTGACCCTTGGGTTCGCGTTCCTTTACCTGCCGATGGTCATCCTGGTGATCTACAGCTTCAACGAAAGCAAGCTGGTGACGGTCTGGGCCGGGTTTTCGACGCGGTGGTATGGCGAACTGTTCAGCAACGAGGCCTTTCTGGACGCCGCCTGGGTGACGCTGAAGGTGGCGGTCGTCTCGTCCAGCTTTGCCACCGTTCTGGGGACGATGGCCGCCTATGTGCTGGTGCGCGGCGGGCGTTTCATGGGGCGCACGCTGTTTTCGGGCATGATCTACGCGCCATTGGTGATGCCCGAAGTGATCACCGGGCTGTCGCTTTTGCTGCTGTTCATCGGGATCGGTCTGGACCGGGGCGTTCTTACGGTCGTGCTGGCGCACACGACGTTTTCGATGTGCTATGTTTCGGTCGTGGTGTCATCCCGTCTGATGACCTTCGACCGATCGCTTGAAGAGGCGGCCCTGGATCTGGGGTGTTCGCCATGGGATGCCTTTCGCCTGGTGACGCTGCCGATCATCGCGCCGGCGGTGATATCGGGATGGCTTCTGGCGTTTACCCTGTCGCTCGACGATCTGGTGATCGCTTCGTTCACCACCGGGCCTTCGGCGACGACGCTGCCGATCAAGATTTTCTCGGCGGTGCGGCTGGGGGTCAGCCCGGAAATCAATGCGCTTTCCACGATCATGATCGGCCTGGTGACAATTGGCGTTCTGACGGCATCGCTGGCGACGAAACGCAACGCCCTGCGTCAGAAGAAGGATGCCCAGGCGGCGGCCCGCGCCGCATGAAGCGGATCTACGGACCCTATGCCTATGGCCCCGGCCCGCGCGACGGATGCTGGTGGGACCAAACCGTAACGCCGCGTGACTGGCCGCGCCTCGCCGGCGACACAAAGGCGGATGTCGTGGTTGTGGGCGCCGGGTTCACAGGGCTGAACGCGGCGCTGGCACTGGCCGAAGGCGGTGCGTCGGTCGTGGTTCTGGATGCTGAACACCCCGGTTGGGGCGCTTCGGGGCGCAACGGCGGGTTCTGCTGTCTGGGTGGTGGACGCCTCAGCGACGCAAAGCTGGCCGCGCGGCATGGTGCCGATGCGGCGGCGGCGTTTCACGCGGCAGAACGCGCTGCGGTGGATCATGTGGCCAAGGTGTTGCGGCGCTTTGACATCGACGCCGACGTTCATTCCGATGGCGAGACGCAGCTGGCCCATGATGCGCGCCGGATGGATGATCTGCGCCGCGCGGCCGATCGGTTTCACGCTGTGCACGGGGCGCCGGCCCGTCTGACCGAAGCCGCCGATTTGCCCGGCGAAGGCCTGGGCGGCAGGTTCTTCGGGGCGCTGACGATACCTTTCGGGTTTGCGTTGAACCCGCGGCGCTATCTCGAGGGGTTGTTGCACGCGGCCGCCGCCGCCGGTGTTCGCATCCACGGGCACAGCCCGGCCACCGCGATCAGCCGTGCGGCCGGGCGCCAGGCGGTGCGCACACCGCAAGGCACGGTAACCTGCGATCAGGTTCTGATCGCAACCAACGGATACTCAAGCGAGGATCTGCCCGACTGGATGGCGGCGCGTTACATGCCGACGCAATCGACCGTCCTGGTGACCCGCCCGCTCAGCGATGCTGAACTGGCCACCCAGGGCTGGACCAGCAACCAGATGAGCTATGACACCCTCAACCTGCTGCATTACTTCCGGCTGATGCCGGACCGGCGGTTCCTGTTCGGAATGCGCGGCGGTTTGTTGTCGACACCGGGGTCCGAGGCCCGCGCGCGGCGCGCCGTGCGGCGCGATTTCGAACGGTTGTTCCCGGCCTGGGCGGGTGTGGAAAGCCCGCACATGTGGTCGGGCATGGTGTGTCTGAGCGCCAAGCGGATGCCTTTCGTGGGCCCGGTGCCGGACCGGCCCGGGCTTTTCGCCAGCTTTGCCTATCACGGAAACGGCGTCGGCATGGGCAGCTTTTGCGGCTGGATGGTTGCGCAAGGCATGCTGCATGGAGCGGGTGCCGTCGAAGTGCCGCGCGCGATGGCCGCCGAAGCGCCGCGTTTTCCCCTGGGCGCGGCGCGCCGGGCGATCATGCCGGCGGTCTACGGGTTCTTCCGGCTGGCTGACATGTGATCGCAACGGCGCAGCGCCGCGATTTCGAGTGGCAGCGCATCGGCATAGTCTGCCGCGCCACGTTCGGCGCGCCACTGGCAATAGACGGCCATGCGCCAGTGATACCATGGCCGCAGACGACGCAGGCGCGCCGCGACGGCGGATTGGCCGTAACCATCCAGAAACGCATGTTCTTCCTCGGCGCTCAGCGGGTGCCCGCGATAGATTTTCTGCATTGCGGGCGACAGAAACAGCCCCAGGTCGTCGCATGGATCGCCGCGCGAAGGGCACTGCCAATCGATCAGCGTCAGCCCGTTGTCGCCAGCGATGATGTTTGCCGGCACCGGATCGCCATGGCACAGGCTGAGCCGGCCGCCGGGCGGCACGCAAACCGTCGGCCGCAGATCCGCCAGAGCCGCGGCATCGACACAGCCCGACAGCAGCCTGGCGGTCTGGGCCGCGATGGCGCGGCTTCCGTCAGGCCCTTCGGGCAGGCCGCGCCATCCCCGGTAAAGGTGCAGCCGGGCCAGCAGGGCGCCAACCTGACGCGCACCTCGCGACCAATGCCGGCCGGGCACCCGCGCCGCCAGGGTATAGGGACCATCCGCGCAACGGCCTTCGGCGATAAGGCGCGGCGCCAGGCCAACAGCCGAAAGCTGCCGCATGGCCTGCGCTTCGCGCTCTTGCGCGTTGCCGAACAGCGCGTTCACGGCAGTTTCACGATAGAGCTTCAAGACACGCTCACCCGGCGCATCACACCAGACGCGGTTTGTGCGGCCACCACCCATTGCCGTCCATCGGGTATCGCGTCCCGCCAGATCCTGCGCCGCGAGGGCGTGCAGCAAGCTGACCGGCGGTGGTGTGGTCACGGGATCGGGGATAATTTGCGCTCCGGCTGTGGCCCGCCGACGGTATGGCGGCGCGCGGCGCGCTTCAACCGCAATCATCGCGCCTCGCGCAGGGCCCCGATGTTTGTGGATGCCACCACATCGCCCCCTGCCATCACCAGTTGAACCACGCCGTTTACGTTCTGGGCCTCGACGATACGGTCGTAGACCTCGACCGGCCTGGTGGAGAGGATCTGCCCTTCCGAAAGGCTCTGCACCTCAAAGCGGTAGACCCCCGGAGCCAGTTGCCCCTCGCCGGCGGTGCCGGTGCCGTCCCATTCCACCAGACGGTCGGTGACGGCGATCTGCCGGCTCTGGACGATCTCGCCGCTTGTGTCGCGCACGATCAGCCGGGCCTGATCTGCCGATGTATCGGCTGCCGGCACGAGGGTGACGGGGGCGCCGGTAAAGCGCGCCGCCGAGTCCGCGCGCGCCTCCATGCCGACCCAACCAGCCAGCGACGCCATGTTCGACGTGCCCAGTGCCGCCGTCAGGGAGGCGAGCAGATCGTTCGACAGAACCTGTTGTTCAACCATCGAGAACTGGGCCAGCTGTGCCGAATAGTCCGAGGCGTCGATCGGTTCCAGAGGATCCTGGTACTGGGCCTGGGCGGTCAGCATCCTGAGAAAAGTTTCAAAATCGGAAGACAGGGCCGAACTACTGCCGGAGGACTGTGTGGCAGTGCTTTGGGCGGGGACCGGAATGGTCGGGGACTGGGAGGAAATCGGATCCATTTTGCGTTCCTATATGCGAATGTCGATGCCGCCGGCGGTGGCTTGCCGCGCCGGAGGCTGTTGCGCTGTTTCGGGCGTTTCCGGCGTGGCTGTTCCGGAAAGATGCTCTGCGCCACCCTCGCCATGCTGCGAGCCATCGTCCGAGCCGCCCTGCCGGAAGCTGAACGAGGCAGTGTCATAGCCCATCTGCCTGTATTCCTGCGCCAGTTGATCGATATGGCGGCGCATCAGGTCTAGGGTTTCGGGCCTTTCCACCGTAATGCTGACGATGATTGCGCCATCCTGCGGAGTCACCCGCATCTGCACCTTGCCAAGCTCCTCCGGGTTCAATGCGACTTCGACGGCGGTGTCCGCCGGCACCGGCATGGGTGCCATCAATTGATGGGCGATCTGGCGAACGGTTTGTGCCGGCGTCGTCGCCGACGGGCCTGACGGGTTGCCGGGTTGCACCAGGGCGATTTCCTCGGAGGTGTCGCCCAGCGGTTTATCGCTGGGCGCGGCCGCCGAGGGCGCGGCCGCCGGGATGTCAATGCCGGGATCGGTGCGTACCGTGGAAAACGGTTTTGACACGCCGGGCAGCCAGCGGGGCAAATGTGTCAGAGGTGCGCGCGGCCCTTCGCGGGGCGGGGTGTCGGACGCGCGGCGCCGGTCATCGTGGGTGGAAGCTTCGGGCGCCTTTGGCGCGGGGGGTGGCGTCACGGGCGCGGAAACCGGTGCGCTCTGCATCGCTGTCACCCGCCCCAGCGGCAGAGCGGTTGCCGGCGCGTGAGGCGTGGCGGCCACATCGGGTGCGCTGCGCGCGGCGTGGTTTGCGATGGCGTCTGCCAGCGGGTCAGGTGCGGAGGGTGGGCCGGGGACGGCCGATGCCGCGGCGATGGCGGCTGGAAGGCGCTGTGCGGGTGCGGGCATTGGCGCCTCCGCTGCAATCCGCACTGGTGCCGGCCTTGTTTCGATCGTGTTCCGGGGCAGCTGGCCCGGCGCGGTGTGCGGGGGTGTGCCGGGCCGCTCTGCACCCGCCGTTGCGTCTGGTTTCCGGCTGGCAGCTTCCGTCATTGCGGGCGACGGTTGCATTGGCGTCGGCACGGACAGGGGTACGGCGGCGGCCCTGTCAATCCAGCCCGATGGTTGCCTTGGCCCGTCCGTTGCCATTTGCCTGTACCGCGCCTCTGCCAATGGCTTTGTCTCGGGTGCGTCTGGTGCGGGGCGCAGCGATATGGCAGGCTTTCGTGGGGCGGCAGGCAATATCAGGCCTAGGGTTGGCGCCAAGGCCTGGGGCAATGGCCGGTCTGCTTCAGGCTGTGTTTGACCTATTGTCGGGCGATGCGCGATCGGTTGATCGACGGCTGGCGGGGTTGCTTCGTTACGCCCTGCCGTGGTGCTTGGAGTGGTGGGTCTTGCGGGGGCTGTCGGGGCGGGAACCGCAGGTGCCGTATCCGTTCCCTTCTGTGCCGTCGCGGCTGATGGTGCAGGCCGGACCCCTTGATCGGGGGCCGTCACGTGACCATCGATGGCGCCAGTGGTCCTTGGGGGCTCGGCCATTGGCGCAAGCAAGGACTGCGGCCCGTTTTGCGCGGAAGGCACCGTTGGAACAACGCCGGCGCCTTTTGGCGGCGCTTTTGGCCGTGTTTCTGCAATTGGCGCCTCTGTCGCCGAAGGGGTGGAGCGCCCCGGCGTTTGGGGCGGCGGTGCGTCCGCGCCCGGCCTGCCGGCGCGGAGGCTCGTCCGGTCTGGCGCGGTTTCGGCTGGCGCTTGCGTTCCGTTCGTCGGGGATGGGGCCGGCGGCCATGGCGCGGTGGCCTGCGCAACATGCGGCGTGTTTGACGCCTTCGCCGCCATGGCCGGTGCGTTTGGCGGCGCGTCCGCGTCCGGTCTGCCGGCGCGCTGGCTCGTCCGGTTTGGCGCGGTTTCGGTTGGCGCCTGCCATCCGTTCGTCGGGGATGGGGCCGGCGGCAACGGCGCGGTGGCCTGCGCCACATGCGGCGCAAAGGCCACTTTCTCTGGCGTTTTGGCGGAAGGCATTGCAGGCATCGCAACGTGTTCGGGCGATGACCGGACCGGGGCGATGCTGCTGCGCGTTGCGGGAGGGATGTTATGGATTGGCCGGACGGCTTGTGCTGTGGCCGTGTGGCCGGGTGGCACCCGCACATCTGCCAGGATGGCGGGGGCATTCCGGGGCGGGCGGGCCGGGTCGCTCTGAGCGGTGTTGCTGATGGCGCCGCGATGGGGTGGTGTCGCGACCGCAGCCCTTTCGACAGGCAATTTCTCGACTGCCGTGGTGGTGTTTGCGGTATCGGTCGTGGTGTGCGGCGCGGCACGCCCTTGGTCGGGCAAGCCGGGGCGCTGGGGTGCGCCTTCTTCGGCGGTTGCAACCGTTGCCGGTGCCGAGCCGGTCGCCACTTGTCCGGCGATGTCCGGCATGGGCTTTGCGCGATGTGACTGCGCGAACTGCACCGGGGGCGTTTTCGCCGGGCGGCTTTGTTCGGCGGGTCCGGCCTGTATGTCCGGCGACGGTTGGTCCGATGCCGGAGCCGCAGAGAGCACACTCAGCGGCTTCGCCACACCGTCGCGCATATGGTACTGGGGCGGTGACCCTTCGGGTGTGCGATGGATTGCCTTTTTGGCGATCAATGGCGTTTCAGGGGGCGGCTTTACCGAATTTACCCGAACGGGATTGGCGGTTTCGGGCGAAGGGGCCTCGCGGATTGGCGGCGTTGGCGTTGTGGGCGGTGCAGTGGGTGCCGCAAGCGGAACGGAGGGGACGTTGCTTGCGTGACCAGCCGGCCGGTTTGCCAACCCCGGCCCCAGATAGGGCGTGGACATGGGGATTGCGCGCCGCAATGTGAGAGGTGAGAACCCGGGATCCGCCTGCACCGCTGGCCGCGTTGCATTGACCGCCACAGTTGGCGGCGCGGGACGGGACGGACTGTCGGTGGTTTGTGGCTGGTGCGGGGTGGGCGCATCTTCGGCGGTCCGGGCGCGCGCCGGGGGACCGGTTTCGGGAAGCGGTTCGGCTTGCGGTTGACCGGTGCGGTGGCCCTGTGCTGGCCATTTGGCAGATTCCGTGACGCGATCAGGGCGCAAAGTCTGGTCCGACGGTGATGGCGCGTCGGCATCCTGGCTGGTCTGCTCGGGCAGCGGCCGGATCGAGGCGCTGTAGAAAGGTGGTTGTGGGGCAGGCTCTTGCGCCAGGGAATGCGCTGTTTTTGCTTTGCCGCGCGGATCAGCGGGATGTTCGGCAGAGGGAAGCGGCGAACCTTGCGCGGCAGGCGCATTGGCCATTGGTTGCGGCGCGCCGTCCGCGCGGGGGCGGCGATCGGTGTTATCTTGCGTTGCCTCGGCATCTTCGGATGCGGCTTCCGACGTTTCGGGCGGTGCATCTTCCTGCGACACCGCAGGATCCGCCGGGGTATCGGCCTTTGCCAATGGCAAAAGCGCATCCAGTACCGATGCAAAGCTGACGTCTGGATGGGATGACGCGGGCGGCGCGGGATTCGCCGACGGGGTAACGGGCGGTCTGGGCAAGGGCAGGATCTGCATGTCTTCTCCGGGATTCTCCTCAGCGATCCCGTTATGGCCCTCGTCTGGTTACCGGTTCTTTACCGCTTTCACGGCAGGCTGGAAAAAATCACATCAATTCGAGGTATCAATATGACTGTCGTTTCCCCTTTGTCCCAGCACAATCCCGTGCCGCCACGCGATGCGGCGCTGCGCGACGCGGCGGTCCGGCTCGAGGCTGCCTTTCTCGCGGAAATGCTCGGCGCGGCAGGTCTTGGCCGCGGTTCCGACAGCTTCGGGGGCGGCGCAGGCGAAGATCAGTTTTCGTCATTTTTGCTTCAGGAGCAGTCGCTTGCCATGGCGCGCGCAGGTGGGATCGGATTGGCCGAGGCACTGTTTCACGCGCTCAAGGAGCAAGACAATGACCGATGACACACCGCAAGACCTGATCGACATGCTCGATGATCTTCTGGACGAGGAGCGCAGCGCGCTGGTTGCGGGCGATCTTGAGCGAATCGGCCGTATCGTTGCGCGCAAGGAATCGCTGGTGGACGCGCTGAACCGGATCGACGCGATGCAGGCGCAGGACATCGCGGGCCTGCAGGAGAAGTTCAGGCGCAATCAAAGCCTGCTGAACGAGGCGCTGGCCGGCATCAGGGCGGTGTCGCAGCGGATGACCGCACTGCGCCGCGTGCGCGCTTCGCTTGATACCTATGACAGCAACGGCCGCCGCCAGTCTTTCGCCGACGCCCAGATCCCCAGCGTCGAGCGCCGGGCCTGACCGGGCCGGCCTGTGTCATTTGTCTCAAATCCGACCGATGGTCCGGGTCGGAGTTAGGAGAGCCTTAGTCTTTAGGTGGGCAGTATCGCCCTGCATCCGGTTGGATGGCGCGACGCCGCGCAGGTGGCAATCGCATTGGTCAGAACGACGTTTGGTTCGTCCCTGTGGGGGCGGGATGTAACAGGGTGCAAAGCGCCCTTTGACTCAAGGAAAGTGCTATGTCGAGCATACTGACTAACAACGGCGCCATGGTTGCGTTGCAGACGCTGAAATCCATCAACATGAACCTGGAAAAGACCCAGAACGCCATTTCCACCGGAAAGGACATCGCCACCGCCAAAGACGGATCCGCCATCTTCGCGATTTCCAAGGTGATGGAATCCGATGTTGCCGGTTTCGAGGCGATCTCGGATTCGCTGTCGCTGGGGGAATCCACGGTGGCCGTTGCTTCCGCCGGTGCCGAGCAGATCGTCGAGGTTCTGACCGAGATGAAGGCGCTGGCCGTCTCGGCCACCAGCGAGAACGCCGATTTCGACAAGATCCAGGCGGAAATGGAAGCTTTGGGTGCACAGGTGGATTCGATCACCACCGCCGCGCAGTTCAATGGCGCCAATCTTCTGGCCGATGACGTGGACGGAAACGGCGCCACCAGCCTGTCGGTCCTTTCGTCGCTGGACCGTTCGGGTGCCACAACCGTGACCCCGGCCACCATCACAGTGGACACCGTTGATTTCACCACCAACATCGACGTCGACTCTGGCGGCGATCTGACCGTGATCGCCGATGTGTCGACGGCGGGCACCGCCCTGGCCGAACTCGAGGTGTTCTTGCAGACCGCCATCGACGGAGCGGCAGCTCTTGGTGCGGCCGCCAGCCGCATCAGCGATCAGAAGGGCTTTGTCAGCAAGCTGACCGACGCCATGAAATCGGGGATCGGTACGCTGGTCGATACGGATATGGAGGCGGCGTCGGCCAAGCTTCAGTCGTTGCAGACACAGCAGCAGCTTGGGGTGCAGGCATTGTCCATCGCCAACCAGGCACCGCAGACCATCCTGTCGCTGTTCCGGTAAGGGACCCTGGCCAGAGCGTGACAGCGCGCTCTGGCCAACTGTTCTGAAATTCGGTTAACACACGAGGGTTGGACGTGAATGCCACAATGAAAGCGCGCCGCGCTTATTCTGCGGTCGGCTCGCCCATGCGGTCGGCGCGCAGTGTCGAATACGAGGCGGTTGCGCGCATAACGCATCGCATGCGCGAAGCGGCGCTGGGCGGCCGAAAGGACTTCCCGGCATTGGTTGCCGCGCTGCGCGAAAACAAGCGCCTCTGGACGATTTTCCTCGTTGATCTGGCGGACAGTGAAAATGGCCTGCCGCCGGATTTGAAGGCGCGGCTTATCTATCTGGCCGAATTCACCTTTGAACACACCAGCAAGGTTCTGGCGCGCAAGGAATCGGTTGCGCCCTTGCTTGAGGTAAACGCCGCGATCATGCGCGGCCTGCGGAACAAGGTGGGTTGAAGATGAGTGGACTGGTGCTGAAACTGGGGCCGAAGGAACGGGTTCTGATAAATGGCGCGGTGATCGAAAACGGAGATCGGCGCAGTCGATTGTCGATCGTGACGCCCGACGCCCATATCTTGCGGCTGCGGGATGCGATACATCCCGAAGAGGCGAACACGCCGGTGCGCCGCGCCTGCTATGCGGCGCAGTTGGTCCTTTCGGGCGACGCGGGCCCCGGCGAGGCGCGCAGATTGCTGTTGCAGCACATCGAACAACTTTCGCAGGTGTTCACCGATCCGGACAGCAAGGTTCTGCTTGCGGATGCCACACATGCGCTGATCGACGATCGGCATTATCAATGCATGAAGGCCCTGCGCGGGCTCTTGCCCCGCGAGGAGCGTTTGATGGCGGCGGCGAAATGAGCTTTCAACCGATCGTGCCGGCTTCGGGAATCGTCGGCTGGAAGTTCCTGCAACGGACCTACGACCAACAGGTCGAAACCTTCTCCGACAGTGCGCGTTTGAAACGCGACGCAGACTATTTTGCCGAACGGATTGGATCGGTGACTACCGCGTCGGACCTGGTTTCGGACCGGCGCCTGCTTCGGGTCGCGCTGGGCGCGTTCGGATTGGAAGAGGATATCGACAGCAAGGCATTCGTTCAGAAGATTCTGTCGGACGGGACGGACAGCCGGGATGCCCTGGCGCGGCGCTTGTCCGACGAACGGTACACACGGTTCAGCGATGCCTTCGGTTTTGGCTCGGGGCAGACGCTGCAAACCGGACGAGCCGGCTTTGCAGCTGAAATCGTTGAACAGTTCACACTGCAATCGTTCGAGGCGGCGGTCGGAGATCAGGACGAATCCATGCGCGTTGCGCTGTATGCGCTTCGCGAGCTTGAGATCATCGCAGACAAGGGGTCGAGCGACCGCGCTCAATGGTTCACATTGATGAGCTTGCCCCCACTGCGGGAACTCTTCGAAACCGCATTGGGGTTCCCGTCTGAATTCAACCAGCTGGATGTTGAAAAACAACAGGATATCTTTCGCGAAAAGTCGCGGCGGGTGTTCGGGACCGACAAGATATCCGAGTTGCTGGCGCCGGATCGCCAGGAAAAACTGATCAACACATACCTGGCGCGCGAACAGATCAACACTTTTCGCAACGTGACCTCCAGCGCTGCAATTGCGCTGACCCTGCTCCAGGGAGCCTGATTTTCAGCGTGATGTGGCCCGCGCGCGGCGCAAGATCAGGTTCAGCCGGTCGAAACTGGCCTGAACCGAAGTGTCGTCGCTGCGCGCCAGAAAGGCGTCCAGATCGCTCCAGATCCGTATAGCCTGATCTACGACCGGATCCGACCCGTCAACATAAAGCCCTGCCTTGATCATCAGTTGCGATTGCTCATAAGCGCCCAGAAGATGGCGCGCTTCGCTCAAAAGCACGTTCTCCGCTGCGCTGGCGGCTTCGGGCAAACTGCGCGACACTGAACGAAGCAGATTGATTGCGGGATATCGTCCGCGTTCGGCGATCTCGCGGTCGAGCACAAGGTGCCCGTCGAGAACGCCGCGCAGAATGTCGGCGACAGGCTCGTCCATATCCGACCCGGCGACCAGAACGCTGAAAACCGCCGTTATGTTGCCCATATCGGATTGGCCCGGCCCGGCCCTTTCGCACAGGGTCATGATTTCATGCGACGTTGAAGGCGGATACCCGCGCAAGGCGGGGGCTTCACCGGCTGCGACGGCGATCTCACGATGCGCTTCGGCGAAACGGGTGACCGAATCCGCCAGTAGCAGAACATTCTGTCCGGCATCGCGAAAGAATTCCGCCACGGTCATCGCGGCCCATGCGCAGCGTCGCCGCGTGAGGGCCGATTCGTCCGATGTGGCCGCCACCACGACCGACCGCGCCATGCCTTCCGGCCCCAGTGTGTCGCGGACGAATTGCCCCAATTCGCGGCCGCGTTCACCGATCATCGCGACAACGACGACATCCGCCTCCATGTGGCGCGCCAGGTGCGCCAGAAGCCGGGATTTGCCGACGCCCGAGCCGGCGAACAGGCCCACCCTCTGGCCTGTCACGATGGGCAGGAACGTATTGGTGACGGCAAGGCCCGTGTCGATGCGAGAACCGAGGCCGCGGCGGCGGGCCGCGGGTGGCGGCGTGGCGCGGAGTGGTTGTGAAACAGCGCCTTTCATCAATGGCTTGCCGTCCAGCGGGCGGCCCGAAGGATCGACGATGCGGCCGATCCATGCAGTCGAAGGCGCCAGCCGCGAGGCCCCCTGAGCAAGCGCCGCGCGGTCCCCGATCGCCACGCCGACGGGCGCGGTTTCAGGCAGTACGATCGCATCGGTTTCGGTGATCTGCACGATCTCGCCATCCAGTGCCGGGGCGCCGCGCCGATGCAGGGTGATGCGGTCGCCGAGGCGCGCATGTTGCAACAGGCCCGACAAATGCACCGCGCCCGCTCTGATCATGCTGACCCGCCCGACGGGCCGGGATTTCGGTATGGCCATGATGCCGCGTGCGACGCCTTCGATTTCGGTTTTCATATCGTTGCCTTTCGCAGGTGTTCTGAAAACCCTTTCTAAAGGAATCGCAGTTAAGCCTTGGTTGAAATCGATCGAGGGAGAAGCCCCGATGTTCAAGAACCTGGATTTGTTCAAGATGGCGCACGCAATGGCGGTGCATGCAGGCACGCGCCAGGCGTTGATATCGCAGAATGTCGCCAACGCCGATACGCCCGGTTATGCGGCGCGCGATCTCTTGCCTTTCGCGCAAACCTACCGTGACGCAGGCGGCGGCCCTGGCCTCAGGGCAACGCGGGGCGCCCATTTGACCGGGCAGGCCGACATACCGATGCTGCTGGTGGAAACCCGCGCCACAACCGCCGACATGAATGAAAACACTGTTTCGGTGGAAGACCAGATGCTGAACGCCGTCGGTGCGAAACGTCAGCATGACCGGGCACTGGCAATCTACAAATCATCGCTCAGCATTCTGCGCACCAGCATCCGAACGAATTGAGGGTACAAATCATGAACGAATTTTCCAAGGCCCTGTCGGTATCTTCCAGCGCGCTGAAGGCGCAGGCAACCCGGCTGCGGCATGTGTCGGAAAACATCTCGAACGTCGACACGCCGGGCTATCGGCGCAAGACCGTGTCCTTCCGCACCGAAGTTGGCGTGCAAGGGGCCGTCAATTCCGTTTCGGTCGGGCCGGTGCGCCTGGATCGCAGCGAGCTCGAGCGGATCTACGACCCCAGCCATCCTCTGGCCGACGCAGCAGGCAACTATGATGGATCTAACGTCGATCTGATCATTGAAATCGCCGACGCCCGCGAGGCGCAGCGCAGCTATGAGGCCAATCTGAAAATGTTCGACCAGGCGCGGCAGATGTCGTCGGGCCTGATGGAGTTACTGCGAAAGTAAAGGAGATCCAGAATGGATATTCGCTCAATCACAGCGGCGGGAAAATACGCCGCATCCCGTGCCGCCACCGAACCGGAACAGGGTCTGGCAACCGTCACGGATACCATGCGCGACGCGGCGTCGGATTTCGCCTCCACGCTGAACGAGGCCGAGCAGACAGCCAAAGCCGCAATGATGGGCGATGCGGATCCGCACGCCCTGGTGCAGGCGCTGGCACAGACCGAAATCGCCGTCGAAACCGCGGTGACCGTGCGCAACAAGGTTGTCGAAGCGTATCAGGAAATCCTGCGCATGCCGGTCTGACATGCTGGATGAAATGCTGTTCTTCGACACGTTGCGCCAGGGGCTCTGGGTGGCGGTTGTCATCTCGATTCCGATCCTCACGGTCGCCCTGATCGCAGGCCTTGTGGTTGGTCTGTTTCAGGCACTGACGTCGATCCAGGAAATGACTCTGACCTTCGTGCCGAAACTCGCCGCGATCGTGATCGTGTTCTGGGTTTCGATGGGCTTCATGACCCAAACGCTGGTTTCATTTTTCCACGGCCGCATCGTGCCGCTCATCATTGGAGGGTAACTCATGGAAACTGCAGGATATGCCACCTTGTCGCGCCAGTCGGGCCTGATGCGCGAGATGCGCGTGGTGGCCAATAACATCGCCAATTCCGCGACCACCGGGTTCCGTCAGGAGGGTCTGGTCTTTGCCGAGTACGTCCAGAAGGTTGACGACGGGTCTTCGGTTTCGATGGCGGATGCCCGGGCCCGCGGCACATCGATGCTGCAGGGCGCTCTGACACAGACCGGCGGTTCGTTTGATCTGGCGATCAACGGTCCAGGGTTTTTCCTGGTGTTGACCCCGGGTGGCGAACGTCTGACCCGCGCCGGAAATTTCAGCCCGAACGCCGCCGGCGATCTGGTTACGGCAGATGGGTTTCAGGTGCTGGACGCGGGCGGTGCTCCGGTTTTCGTTCCGGCCAATGCCGGCGCGCTCATGGTGGCCGCGGATGGCTCGATCAGCGTTGAAGGCCAGCCGATCGGGCAGATTGGCCTTTTCACACCGGTGGATCCGGTGACGCTGCGCCGCGAGGACGGGGTGATGTTCAGCGCCGAGGGCGGATTTGACCCGGTGCCCGATCCGCAAATCCTCCAGGGATTTCTCGAGGGGTCCAATGTCGATGCCGTTTCCCAGCTGGCACGGATGATCGAGATCCAGCGCGGCTATGAGATGGGCCAGAGTTTTCTCGAAACCGAAGATCAACGCATTCGCGAGGCAGTGAAGACACTGATCCGCTGATCCAGAAAGGAAATGACATGCGCGCCTTGAAAATCGCCGCGACCGGAATGAGCGCCCAACAGATGCGGGTGGAGACGATTTCGAACAATCTCGCGAACATGAGCACGACGGGCTACAACGCGCGCCGGGCCGAGTTTGCCGATCTGCATTATCAACAGGTTGCCCGGGCCGGTACGGTGAACGCGGCCGATGGAACGGTCTTGCCCACCGGTGTGCAGCTGGGGCTGGGTGTGCGCCCCAGTTCCGTGTCGGTCCAGATGGCGCAAGGCGCGCTTTCGAACACCGGCGGGGATCTGGATCTGGCGATCGATGGCAACGGCTTTCTGGAAGTGACACTGCCATCGGGCGCGGCGGCCTATACGCGCGACGGCGGGTTGAAACGTTCGGCCGAGGGGCTGGTTGTCACCTCCGACGGGTATCCCGTTTCGCCGGAGATCGTGATCCCGGACGACGCGCGCAGCCTTTCGATCAATCCCGAGGGTGAAGTCTATGCCTATTTCGCCAATGCGCCCGAGGCCCAGCTTCTGGGCCAGTTCTCGCTGGCGGGTTTCTCCAACGCAAAGGGTCTTGAGGCGCTTGGCGGAAACCTCTTTTCAGAAACCGAAGCTTCCGGCCCGGCGCTCGTCTCGACGGCTGGCGACGATGGGCTGGGCACGCTGCGGCAAGGATATCTCGAAGACAGCTCCGTCGATGCCGTGCGCGAGGTGACCGAACTTATCGAGGCACAGCGTGGTTACGAAATGAATGCCAAGGTCATCTCGGCCGCCGATCAGATGATGGGCGCAACGACGCAGGTGCGGTGATGATCCGGGCATTTGCCATTCTTCTGCTTGTGCCGGTGGCGGCCCTCGCGGATGTCGTGGTTCCGGCGCGCACGATCCGTCCGGATACGGTGATCGGGGCCGCCGACGTTCTGTTGAAGTCGGCAACCATTGCCGGCGCACATTCGCGGCTGGAGGATGTGATCGGCCAGGAGGCGCGCGTTGCGCTTTATCCCGGTCGTCCCGTGCGTCGGGGCGATGTCGGACCGCCGGCGCTGGTCGAACGCAATGCGATCGTGCCGCTGGTCTATCGCAGATCCGGGCTCGAGATCCTGACGGAAGGTCGGGCGCTGGGCCGGGGGGCGTCGGGCGAACGCATCAAGGTGATGAACTTGTCGTCCCGCGGTACGGTCATGGGCCGTATCCACGCGGATGGCTCCATCCATGTGGATTGAAGGATGAACCGATGTTTCAAAAGCTGCTGCTCATGACCGCTCTTCTGGGGATGACGGGCGCCTGTGCGCGTCTTGACCACGTCGGCCGCCCGCCGACTTTCACGCCCAATGCCGAAGGTGCCGAACATGTGGCGATGATGTCGCCAGGCCTGCCGGTGCGCATCGAAACGCGCAGCCCTGTCAGCGGGTCGTCGCTTTGGTCGGGCAACCGCCAGTCGCTGCTGGGCGACTGGCGCGCGATGCAGCGCGGCGACATCATGACGGTCGTGATCGAGATTGATGAGGAGGCGCAGATCTCCAATGACACCGCCCGCACGCGCAACGGCTCCGAGAGCTTGGGCATTCCGCAACTTCTGGGCTTGCCCCAGCGGCTCGACGAGAAACTGCCCGACGGCGCAAGCCTCGCCGACGCCGTGTCCATCGATTCGAGCAGCCGCAGCGGCGGCAGTGGCTCGGTGCGTCGCGAAGAACAACTGACGTTGCGTATCGCGGCTACGGTGGTGGATGTGTTGCCCAACGGCGTGTTGCGGATCGCCGGCTCGCAGGAGTTGCGGGTCAACTTCGAGATGCGCGAGCTTTCGGTTTCGGGTTTCGTGCGGCCCGAAGACGTTTCGCGCCGCAACGAGATCACCTACGACAAGATCGCCTCCGCGCGCGTGTCCTATGGCGGGCGTGGGCAGATCACGGATGTCCAGCAACCGCGCTACGGCCAGCAACTGCTGGATGTCATCTTGCCATTCTGAGGAAACCCAATGTTCAAGCTGCTGCTGCCCATTGTCTTGATGCTCACCGGAACCGGCGTGGGTGTGGGGGCTGCGATCCTGTTGCAACCCGCGCCCGCAGGCGACGAGGCGGCTGCAAGCGCCCCGCCCGAGGTGGTGGCCGACACCGGTGCTGCCCCCGAGTTTGCGAGGATGAACAATCAGTTCGTTGTGCCGGTGGTTTCGGACAACGGGATGGAGGCGCTTGTTGTCATGGCCATCAGTCTGGAAGTGATGGCGGGCCATACCTCGAAGGTGCACAGCCGAGAACCCAAGCTGCGGGATGCCTTTCTGCGGGTGTTGTTCGATCATGCGAACATCGGCGGTTTTGACGGGGCCTTTACCCGCGCCGAGAACATGAATGCGCTGCGCCGCGCGCTGGTCGATACCGCGCGCAGCGTCGTGGGCCCTGAGATCCGGGATGTTCTGATCCTCGATATCGCGCGCCAGAGAACCTGACCACTCAGGCGCGCAACCCCGGCGCAGGATACGCCGGGGGTTGCGCGCCTGGCGCGACGGTTTCCCAAGGCGTCCGGACAGCGCTTCACGGCTATGCAAGATCGTTGCTTTTTCCGCCGTTGCGCAGGATACCGGTATGGCGGGGTGCACCGTGCCAGTCAGGGCGCATCGAAAGGCGCCGGCACTACGGCGCGGGGCAAGGGGGCGCGAATGGATCAGTCGGCTGGCGGCGGACGCAGAGCAGGGGGCCGGCGCGGGCGCAGGTCGGGCGCCGCGTCCGATACGGGAAAGCGCAGCGTCGACTATCGCAACCTGCGCAACCCGTTTGAGCCGATGGCGCTGTTTTCCGATGACCGGATCGCGGCGCTGCATGGGGCCGCTCTGCAGGGACTGGAAGATCTCGGGATCAAGGTACTGTTGCCCGAGGCGCGGGCGCTGTTTCGCGCGGGTGGCGCGATTGTCGACGACGACAGCGGCATGGTCCGGATCGGCCGCGACATGGTTGAGGCTGCGCTGGACACTGCCCCAAAAACCATCATCTGCCGCGGCGGACAACCGGATCGCGACGTGACCCTGGAACTGGGCCGGCTTGTGTTTCAGCCTGGCGCGGGCGCACCCCATGCCACTGATCGCCTGCGCGGCCGGCGGCCGGGCACGGCATCGGACTATCGCGAACTGGTGCGGCTTACCCAGCACTTCGACGTTTTCCAGATGATGCCGCCCCTGATCGAACCGCAGGACGTGCCGCTGCATCTGCGGCACTACGACACGATGCAGAGCCAGCTGACGCTGAGCGACAAACTGCCGTCGGTCTATGCCCGCGGGACGCCGCAGGTGGCGGAATGTTTCGAGATGCTGCGCGATTTCCGCGGCCTTTCGGACGCGGAATTCACAGCCTGCCCGCACAGTTACACCATAATCAACACCAACAGCCCGCGCACCCTGGATATGCCGATGGCGCAGGGCCTGATCGACTTTGCCCGCGCCGGGCAATTGGCGGTTGTCACGCCTTTCACGCTGATGGGGGCAATGGCGCCGATCACTGTTGCCGGGGCGGTCACGCTCAGCCATCTCGAAGCGCTTGCCGCGATCACGTTGACCCAGCTGGCCCGGCCTGGCGCGCCGGTATGTTATGGCACGTTCACGTCGAACGTCGACATGCGCTCGGGCGCGCCGGCCTTCGGCACACCCGCGCATTTCCAGGCGACGGTGGCGGCCGGCCAGCTGGCGCGGCTGACCGGGTTGCCCTGGCGCAGCGCCGCCGGTTCAGCGGCCAACCTGAACGACGTGCAGGCGGCGAACGAGAACCAGTTCGGCCTCTGGGGCTGCCTGATGGCGGGGGCAACCGTGGTGGTACATTCCGCTGGGTGGCTCGAGGGCGGTTTGACCGTATCATATGAAAAGCTGATCACCGATGCCGAGGTTCTGAACATGATCGCCGAGCTTTGCGCCGGCGCGCAGGCGGGCGCCTCGGAGATCGGATTTGATGCCATCGCCGAGGTGCAGCCGGGCGGCCACTTCTTTGCGACGGCGCAAACTCTGGATCGCTACGCGACCGCGTTTTATCAGCCGATCGTCCACGACTATGCCAATTTCGGCACATGGACCGACCGTGGCGCGCAGGATGCCAGCGCCCGCGCGACGCGGCTGTGGCAGGACATTCTGGCGTCGGATGCCGGGCCAGCGGTTGATGGCGACCGGCTGGAAGGGTTGCAGAACTACATCGCGCGCCGTACCGCGCTGGGCGGCGCCGCGCCCGAAAGCTGAGGCTTGCCGGGCGGATCGGCGCGGCGCGCCGGCCGGTTATTCCGGCCCGCGCGCCGGTCAAGCGCAAAGGTCAGTTGACAGCGCCGCCGCAAGCTTCCTATTTTACCGCAGAGCGAAATCGAATTCCGCAAAAAGAACGTGGTGGATTTCGACAGGCCGTGCCGCATCCGGTGTGGCCCGTTCAGCAGGACTTCAGGGAGAGGATCCAAATGAAACACTTTGTTGCCGCCATCGCGGTATTCGGCATGTCCGCCAGCATCGGCGCGGCGCAGGAATTCGACCTGCCCAAGCAACTGTCGTGGACAGCATATGGCACCGGTTCGGCCGGTTACAACCAGGCCGTCGCAATTGGCGCGGCCTTGCAGGACGCTGCGGGCGTGAACCTGCGGGTGCTGCCGGGCAAGAACGACGTATCGCGCACCGAACCGCTGCGCCAGGGCCGGGTGCAGTTTTCCGCCACCGGCGTGGGCGGCAGCTTCATGGCGCAGGAGGGTGCCTTTGACTTCGGTGCCGAGAACTGGGGCCCCCAGCCGATCCGCGTGCTGATGGCCAACAACGGCGGCGCGATCAACCTCGCTGTCGGCGTGGCCGGCGATCTGGGTATCGAAACCTATGCCGACCTGCGCGGCAAGCGCGTGGCCTATATCGTCGGCGCACCCGCGCTGAACGTGAACACCGAGGCCTACCTGGCCTATGGCGGTCTGACATGGGATGACGTGACCCGCGTCGATTTCGGCGGTTTCGGCGCAAGCTGGACGGGCCTGATCGAAGGCCAGGTGGACGCGGCCTTTGCCTCGACCAACTCGGGCCGCGCCTACGAGGCCGCAGCGGGCCCGCGGGGGCTGTTCTGGCCGCCGATCGATCCGGACAATGCCGAAGGCATCGCCGCAATGAAATCCATCGCGCCGTTCTTTCTGACCAACAAGGCGCGGGTCGGGGCGAACATCGATGGCACCGACGGCTACCAGGGCGCGGGCTATCCCTATCCGGTTCTTACCGCGATGGAAGCGACCGAAGAGGATCTGGTCTACAACATGACCAAGGCGATGGTGGAAACCTTCCCGCAGTATGACGGCAAGGCGCCGGGCATCGGCGGCTGGGCGCTGGACAAGCAGAACATGAACTGGGTGGTGCCCTACCACAACGGCGCGATCCGGTTTTACACCGAAGTGGGCCTTTGGAACGATGATGCGCAGGCGCACAACGATGGCCTGATCGCACGCCAGGCCGCGCTTCAGGCGGCCTGGGAAGCTCTGAAGGCCGAAGCGCCCGAGGATTGGGATGCGGCATGGTCGACGGCGCGGCGCGCGGCGCTCGAGGCCGGCGGCTTCGACGTCGTATTCTGATCCGGCGTTCCATGTGTTGATCCCGGCCGGCCCCTCGGGGCGGGCCGTTTGCCCCGACAACTTCAACGGGCGCATCGCCCGACCAAGGATTCCCGATGACCCCCCAGGACAACGCCGGCCCCGGTTCCGCCAAGGCCGGGTTTGAAAATGTGGCACTCGACGGCGCAACCCCGTCCGAGCGTATTTCAGGCGTCGCCCGATGGGTCGTGATCGGCGGCACGATTCTTTCGCTGGTGCTGGTGGTCAACCAGCTGTTCAACCTCCAGCTGTTCGGACTGGTGCTGATCGAGGGGCGGTATCTCTATCTTCTGGGCGGCCTGTTCCTGGCGCTCAGCTATCTCATCTTCCAGATCGACGGCAGCAAGGGCGGTGCGCCCACGGTGTTCGACTGGCTGCTTTTCGCGGCATCTTTGGTGTGCACGGGTTATCTCAGCCAGAATGCGCAGGCCAACCTGAGCCAGGGATGGGAATATGCGGCGCCGCAGTTCGCGCAGTACGTTTCGGTGGTGTTCTTCTTTCTGATCCTCGAGGCGACGCGGCGGGCCGGCGGTCTGGTGCTGTTCGGGATCGTGACGCTTTTTGCCTTCTATCCCACCTTTGCCGGGCGGGTGCCCGACCCGTTCTCGGGTTTCGAAAGCACATTCATGCAGACCGTGCCCTATCACATCTATTCGGCAGAAAGTTCCTTCGGGATTCCGATGAAGGCCTTTGGCGGTGTCGTGATCGGCTTCATCCTGTTCGGCGCGGTCTTGCAGCGCACCGGTGGCGGCCAGTTCTTCAACGATCTGGCGCTTGGGCTGGTGGGAGGCTATCGCGGCGGCGCGGCCAAGGTTTCGATCTTTGCCAGCGGGTTCATGGGGTCGATGTCGGGGTCGGTGATCTCGAACGTTCTGACCACCGGCGCGGTGTCGATACCGGCCATGCGCAAAACCGGGTTTTCCGCCAAGACCGCCGCCGCGACCGAGGCCTGTGCCTCGACCGGGGGGGTTCTGATGCCGCCGATCATGGGGGCGACAGCCTTTGTGATGGCGTCTTTCCTGTCGCGTCCCTACGTTGAAATCGCTTTGGCGGCAGCGATTCCGTCGCTGCTGTTCTACTGGGGGTTGTTCACCCAGATCGATGCCTATTCCGCGCGGCGTGGCCTGAAGGGCCTGCCGCGCCCGGATCTTCCGGTGCTGCGGCAGGTGATGAAGGACGGCTGGCCCTATATCTTCGTTTTCGCGCTGCTCTTGTTCATGATGATCGGCCTGCGCCGCGAAACCTCGGCGCCATTCTATGCCACGGTGCTGTTACTGATCGTCAATCAGTTCCGGGCCAGCCACCGGCTGGACCTGAAGCGGCTGGGCAACATGATCGTCGGTGTCGGCATGGGGTTGGCCGAACTGACGGCGATCCTTCTGGGCGTTGGGCTGATCGTGGGGTCGTTCTCGGCCACCGGGCTGGCCGGAACGCTGGTGAACGAACTGGTGTTCCTGGCCGGTGACAACACGATGGTGCTGCTGCTGATGGGGGCGGTGACTGCCTTCATCTTCGGGATGGGGATGACGGTGACGGCCTGCTATATCTTCCTGGCCGTGGTTCTGGCGCCGGCGCTGGAAGCGGGCGGTCTGAACCAGTTGGCGGTGCACTTGTTCATCCTCTACTGGGGCATGGTCAGCTATATCACACCGCCTGTAGCACTTGGCGCTTTCGCGGCATCCACGATGGCGGGATCGAACGCGATCAAGACCGGCTTTGAGGCGATGCGTCTGGGCGGCGTCATCTATATCGCGCCGTTCTTCTTCGTGCTGAACCCGGCACTGATCGGGCAGGCCCCGGCCTGGGAGGTGGCGGTGGCCTTGACCTGCGCCTTGCTGGGTGTGGCGATGATTTCGGCGGCGTTGCAGGGCTATGTCAGCCTGATCGGGCCGATCCGCGGGCCGCTGGCCATTCCCGCCCGCGTCATGCTGTTTTTCGGTGGCCTTCTGATCGCCAAGCCGGAAACGCCCGTCATGGAAATGGGATACCTCGTATCCGGGCTTGCCGGGCTTGCGCTTTGCGCCTTGCCGTTGCTGATGGCATGGCGCGCGCGCGGCGCGGATACGGCGCCGGCCTGACCGATGCTGGCGATCGATCCTCCGCTGCCCGCGACGCTGGGTGAAACCGTGGTCGACCGGGTGCGCGCCAATGCGCGCGCCCATCCCGACCGTCTGGCTGTCGTCTGCGGCGACACCCAGCTGACCTGGGCCGAATTCGATACCGGCATCAACCGGGTGGCGCATCTGTTGCTGGGCCTTGGGGTGCAGAAAGGCGACAACATCGCCGTGATCGCACCAAACTCGGAAGTCTACGCAACGCTTTTCATGGGGATCCTGCGGGCCGGCGCCTGTGTCACGCCGCTGTCCACGATGGCCGCCCCGGATGCGCTGGAAAAGATGCTGACCGATTGCATGGCCAAGGCGATCTTTGTCGCCGATCAGTACCGGCCGCTGGTGCAGGGCTTTGTGACCGACATGCCGATCGCCTGCTATGCGATGGACTTCGAACAGCCCGGTTTCGCGCCGCTCGCGCCGGCGCTGGCGCAGGCGGCCACAACCGATCCGGGCATTCGCGTAGGGATGCACGATGCGTTCAACCTGATCTATTCCTCGGGCACCACGGGCACGCCAAAGGGGATCCTGCACAACCACGCGATGCGCGCCGCCCAGATGGACCGGGTGTCGCCGAACGGCTATGACGACAACGCGCGGACGCTGCTTTCGACGCCGCTCTATTCGAACACGACCATCGTGTCGTTCCTGCCCACGCTCTATGGCGGATCGACGGTGCATCTGATGCCAAAATTCGATGCCCGCGACTATCTTCGGATCGTCGAGGCGCAGCGCATCACCCACACCATGCTGGTGCCCGTGCAATACAAGAGGATCATGGATGTCGCCGATTTCGACAGTTTCGATCTGTCGTCCATGCGGGTCAAGTTTTCCACATCGGCACCGCTGCGCGCGGACGTCAAGGCGGACGTTCTGGCGCGGTTTCCCGGCAAGCTGATCGAATACTACGGCCTGACCGAAGGCGGCGGCGTGACCGTTCTGGTGGCCGACGAAAACCCCGACAAGCTGCACACCGTGGGCCGGCCCGCGCCCGGCAACGAGGTGCGCCTGATAGATGCCGACGGCACCGAGGTGCCGGCCGGCGAAACCGGTGAAATCTGCGGGCGCGGCCCGACGATGATGGCGGGGTATTTCGGGCGCGACGATCTGACGTCGGATTACATCTGGCGCGATGCGTCCGGACGGGTGTTTTTCCGGTCGGGTGACATGGGCCGCTTCGATGCGGACGGGTTTCTGATCCTGTCGGACCGCAAGAAAGACATGATCATCTCAGGCGGTCTGAACATCTACGCCGACGATCTTGAGCGCGCGCTGCTGGCGCATCCGGATGTCGACGACGCGGCGGTGATCGGCGTGCCGTCGGACGATTGGGGCGAAACGCCCTACGGCCTGGTCGTGCTGCGCGCCGGCGCCACCGCCACCGCCGATGCCATCCGCACCGAGGTCAACGCGCGGCTGGGCAAGAGCCAGCGCCTCTCTGCTGTCGAACTGCGCGATGTGCTGCCGCGCAGTTCGATCGGAAAGATACTCAAACGCGATTTGCGCGCGCCGTTCTGGGCCGGCATGTCACAGCATTGAACCGGGAGGTATCATGAAAGACAACCAAGACGCGATGAACGGCGCCGAAAGCCTTGTACACACTTTGTTGCAAAGCGGGGTCGACACCTGTTTCTCGAACCCCGGCACGTCCGAGATGCATTTCGTGGCGGCGCTGGATCACATTCCGGGCATGCGGTCGGTTCTGACGCTGGCCGAAGGTGTCGCAACCGGCGCGGCCGACGGATATTACCGCATGTCGGGCAAGACGGCCTGCACGCTTCTGCACCTGGGGCCGGGGCTGGCCAACGGCCTGTCGAACCTGCACAACGCCAAGAAAGCCGGGTCGGGCGTTCTGAACATCGTCGGCGAACACGCATCGACACATATCGAACTGGACGCGCCGCTGACATCCGATATCCAGGGCATCGCGTGGCCGGTGTCGCATTGGGTCCGAACCTCGACATCGGCATCTGCCGTCGGTGCCGATGCCGCAGAAGCGGTTCAGGCCGCCAACACGGCACCGGGCCAGATCGCAACGATGATCCTGCCCAGCGATACCGCCTGGAACCCCGGCGGTGCGGTGCACGAACCTCTTGCCGCGCCGCCGCGCCCGGATTTTGACCGCAGCGTTCTGGCGGCCGCGCGCGAGGCGCTGGACGGCGACGACAGCCTGTTGTTGCTGGGCGGCGCGGCGCTGACGCCTGAAAACCTGGAAACCGCGGGCCGGATCGCCGCCGCGACCGGTTGCGCCATCCTGTCGGAATGGTCGAATGCGCGGCTTGAACGGGGCGCGGGCCGCGTGGCAATTGGCAGGGTGCCCTATCCCATTGATCAGGCGCTGAAGGTGCTGGCCCCTTACCGCCGGATCGTTCTGGTCGGTGCGCGGGCGCCGATCGGGTTTTTCGCCTATCCCGGAAAACCCGCGGTTCTGACAGCGGACGGCGCCCGGATCATCGGCCTTGCGGGGGCGGGCGACGATCTGGCCGGCGCTCTGGCCGAACTGGCATCGGGCACCGGCGCAGACGGCGTTGCGCCGGCGCATGTGGCTGCAGCGGGCGTGCCGCCGCGACCACAGCAAGGCCCGTTGACCCCCGACAGCATCGCCGCGCTGCTGGGCCGCGCGATCCCGGAGAACGCGGTGGTTGTCGACGAATCGATCACCACTGGGCGTGCGTTTTTTCCCGACACCGCCGGCGCGCCGCCGCACAGTTGGTTGAACAACTGCGGCGGTTCCATCGGCTATGGGATGCCCTGCGCGATTGGCGCGGCCATTGCCGCCCCCGAACGCAAGATCCTGGCACTGATCGGCGACGGCAGCGCGATGTACACGGTTCAGGCCCTTTGGACGATGGCGCGCGAGGCGCTCGACATCACCGTGGTGATCTTTGCCAACCGCAGCTACCGCATCCTGCGCGGCGACCTGACAAACGTCGGCGTCGGAAATGCCGGGCCGCGCGCCATCGACATGCTGTCACTTGACCGCCCGACACTGGATTTCGTGCAGATGGCGCGGTCGATGGGGGTCGAGGCATGTCAGGCCGCCGATTGCGACGCGCTGGAACAGGCCCTGGCCGAAGGCATTGCCCATCCGGGCCCCTACCTGATCGAAGCGGTGCTTTAGCCGCGCGTGCATCGCCGCCGCGCGAAGGCCCGGTAGGGGGGGAGTGTTCGCGCGACGCTTGAAAATGTTCTTACAATGTTCTATATCTGTTCCAGAGCATTGAGGGAGCTTGCCATGAACAACCTGCCTGATCCGACCGTCCCGGCCACGAGCAACGATTATCACCTCTTGCCCGTGTCCGAAAAACAACTGAGCTTTGCGCGCCAGATCGCGGCAAGAACGTCGCGCGAATTGCCCGACGATGTCTTGCTGGACCGGACCCGCCTGTCGCGCTGGATCGACCAGCACAAGGACAAGCGCCCCGGCGGGCGCTTCGCGAATTACCCTTCGTCGAAACAGGTGGCCTTTGCCGAACGCATTGCACGCCAGAAGCGGCAGGCCGTGCCACAGGCCTGCTTCAGGGACCGGGCGCTGATGTCGCGGTGGATCGACAGCAACCTGTGATCTTTCAGTCGGCGTCGCGCGCGACCGGCCCGCCGTGCTGTTCCCAGGTGGAAAATCCTTCTTTCAGATGCGCCGCGTCAAACCCCATGTCCTGCAGGGTGGCCGTGGTCAGCGCCGAACGCCAGCCAGACGCGCAATGAAACACGAAGGTCTTGTCCTGTCCGAAGATGTCCTTGAAGTAAGGGCTTTCGGGGTCGACCCAGAATTCGATCATGCCGCGCGGTGCGTGAAAACTCCCGGGGATATAGCCGCTGCGCGCTCTTTCGCGCGGGTCGCGGATATCCACCACAACGACGTCCGGGTCGTCCAGCATGGCGATCAGATCGGCGGTTTCAATCTCGCGGATGCGGGCGCGCGCATCCGCGACCATCTGCGAAGCGGTTTTTTTCAGCTTGGGCATCGCTTGTTCCTTCCTGTGCCTTTCCGCGCATGGTGACGCAGGGCCGGCGGGGTTGAAACCCCCAAAAGGAAGCGGACCTGCGGGCCGTGCGACTGGAGCGGGTGAAGGGAATCGAACCCTCATCACTTGCTTGGGAAGCTTAACTGTCATTGATAGTTTACCAAGTTTAATTAAGCATTTAGGCTCAGAACCCATTGATTTCCGATAGGCAGCGTGCGCCACGGTTCGAAAAACGAGCGGTGAACATGTCTGATCTATGCCGGCTGGCAGATGCGCAGATGGCGCGGCTTAAGCCTTTCTTCCCAAGTCACACGGCAAACCCCGCGTTCACTGCCCGGCAGGGTATTGTGCAGCAATGTCCCGAGAAGGGATGATCGGCGTGTGTTGAGTGGGATTACATTCATCAATCGCCACGGCTTGCGGTGGCGCGACGCGCCTGCAGAATACGGGCCACACAAGACATTTTACAACCGAAGGAAGCTGTGGAGCGACAAAGGTATCTGAAGGCCCACCGGACAGAGACCAGTCTGGGCGTCAAAAAGGGGGGCGCGGACGCCTGATTGGCCGGACCAAGGGCGGCATGAATACGAAACTGCATGCCATCTGCGACAGCCCC
>JANSXZ010000026.1 GCA_024742705.1 Paracoccaceae bacterium
AAAAGAGGGAAAGCACCACACCCAGGCCCTCATCGCCCTCGCACGCCGCCGCGTCAATGTCCTGTGGACCATGCTGCAACGGCGTGAAACCTTCGATCCGAAGCGAAATGCTGCTTGACTTGCCCATTACGCAGCGTCCTCTTCGCCCAGGTAGGCCTCGCGCACCGCCGGGTCGGCGCGGATTTCATCGGCGGTGCCCGTGGCGATCACCGCGCCATAGACCAGAACGCTGATCCGGTCCGCCAGGGCAAATACCGCGTCCATGTCATGTTCGACCAGAAGGATCGGCGCCTCTTGCCGCAACTGGTCCAGAAATCCGGTCAGCCGTGCCGATCCCTCGGCCCCCAGCCCGGCCATCGGCTCATCCATCAGGAACACCCGCGGCGACAGCGTCAACGCCACCGCCACCTCAAGCTGGCGCCGCTGCCCATGGCTCAGATCGGCGGTGCGGCGGCGCGCGGCCTCGGCCAGGCCCACCCGTTCCAGCGCCGCGCGCGCGGTCTGCAACAGCGCCTTGTCCTTCATCACCGGCGACAGGAAACGCATGACCCCGCCGCGGTGCCCCAGCGCGCCAAGCATGACGTTCTGCAAGACGGTGTATTCCATCGCCAGCGACGAAATCTGGAAGGTGCGCCCCAGCCCCAGCCGCGCGCGGGCCGCCGTGGAAAGACCGGTGACATCGCGCCCGGCCAGGTGAATCCGCCCGGCATCGGGCGCCATGTTGCCCGCGATCTGCTTGATCAGGGTGGATTTGCCGGCTCCGTTCGGGCCGATCAGCGCATGGATCTCGCCCGGCCGCAGATCCAGCGAGACATCGTTGCACGCCACCAGCGCGCCGAACGCCTTGCGCAGCCCTTCGATGCGCAGCAACGGTTCAGTCATGCGCCACCTCCCGGCCCGCCAGCGCGCCGATCAGACCGCCGCGCGCGAACAGCACCACGGCCAGAAGGATCGCGCCCAGATAGATGTGCCAGTAATCGCTGAGCCCGCCAAGGAAATGCTCGAGGATGATGAAAAGCGCCGCGCCCACGACCGGCCCGTACAACCGCCCGATGCCGCCCAGAATGATGAAGATGATGAATTCACCCGACATCTGCCAGCTGAACATGGTCGGGGAAACGAACCTGTTGAGATCGGCAAACAGCGCCCCGGCAAGCCCGGTCACCGCCCCGGATATCGTGAAGGCCACCAGCCGGAGGCGGAAACTGTCCATTCCGACGGTCTGCACCCTTTCATCGTTCTGCCGCGCTGCCCCCAGCGCCAGACCGAACGGCGATGCGGCCAGACGTGCCGCCAGAAAAAGCACCAGCGCCAGGATCGCATAGCAGATCGCGAAGAACTGGATCGGATCCAGCGTGTTCAGCCCCGGAAAGCCGTTGCGCACATAGATGCTCAGCCCGTCTTCACCGCCGTAGGCCGGCCAGGAAATCGCGAAATAGTAGAACATCTGCCCGAACGCGAGGGTGATCATGATGAAATACACACCCGACGTCCGCAGGCTGAGCGCGCCGATGGCCAGAGCGGCCAGAGCGCTGAACACCACCGCCACCAGCCAGATCACCGGCATCGACTTGGTGCCTTCGATCAGGAAGGGCACCTCGGTCAGCGGCACAAAGCTCTGGGCGTGGCTGGCCAGAATTCCCATGGCATAGCCGCCGATGCCAAAGAACGTTGCATGGCCCAGGCTGACCAGGCCGCCCAGCCCCAGCGCGATGTTCAGGCCCACACCGGCCAGCGCAAGGATCGCCACCTTGGTCGCCAGGGTGATGGTAAACGGCGCATCCGCCCACAGCGCCCAAAGCGGCACCAGCAAGAGGCCCAGCAGGATCGCGGCGTTCAGAAGGGGTTCGCGTTTCATCTCAGGCCTTTCCGAACAGTCCGGTGGGCCGCGCCACCAGAACCGCCGCCATCAGGATATAGATCAGCATCGACGCCAGCGCCGACCCCGCCGAAGTCGCGGCCGACGGATCCATGAAGGCGCGAAAGATCACCGGCAGAAGGAAGCGGCCCAGCGTATCGGTCAGCCCCACCAGAAGCGCGCCGACAAAGGCACCCCGGATCGATCCGATCCCGCCGATCACGATCACGACGAACGCCAGGATCAGCACCGGCTCGCCCATGCCCACCTGCACCGACTGGATCGCGCCCACCAGCGCCCCGGCCAGCCCCGCCAGCGCCGCGCCCAGCGCAAACACAAGCGTATAGAGCCGCGAGATATCCACGCCCAGCGCCGCGATCATCTCGCGGTCGGCTTCGCCGGCGCGGATGCGGATGCCAATCCGCGTGCGCGAGATCAGCAGGAAAAGCCCTGCCGCCACCACCAGGCCAGCAACGATGATGAACAGGCGATAAAGCGGATACTGGATGCCGCCGGGCAAAGTCACCGGTCCGGCCAGCGCCGCGGGCACGTCCAGAAACAGCGGGAACGATCCAAAAACCCACCGCGTGCCCTCGGAAAAGATCAGGATCAGGGCAAAGGTTGCCAGAACCTGGTCGAGGTGATCGCGCGCATAGAGCCGCCGGATCACCGTCAGTTCCACCAGCGCGCCGGCCGCTGCCGCCGCCGCGAGGCTGGCGATCAGCGCCAGGGTAAAAGATCCCGTCGCCGCCGCCACACCCGCCGCCGCGAAAGCGCCAACCATGTAAAGCGAGCCATGCGCCAGGTTGATGATGCCCATCACCCCGAAGATCAGCGTCAGCCCCGCCGCCATCAAGAACAGCATCAGCCCGAACTGAACCCCGTTCAGAAGCTGTTCGATCAACAGCACCGTGCTCATGCGGGTGCCCGCATCTTCGCGGCGCCGCGCGGCACCGCCGCACGGATGACAGGGAAAGAAGACATCGAATTATCCGTTCCGTCCTGACCGGAGCCGGCCGGGCGCATCGCCCGGCCGGCTCCGCGCGGTTTACATCTTGCAGTCGCCTGCGTAGGCGTCGGTGTGATCCGTTGCCGCCACGCCGATGACCCGGTTGGTCACGACATCGCCTTCCTTGACGACCTCGCGCATGTAGATGTCCTGCACCGGGTGATGGTTCGGCCCGAAGGCGAAATCGCCGCGCACCGACTGGAAATCGGCCTCACGCAGCGCCGCGCGGAAGGCATCGGCATCTTTGACATCGGCCTTTTCCATGGCGCTCAGCAGCAGCAACGCCGTGTCAAACCCCTGCGCCGCATAAAGCGACGGCAACCGGCCGAAGGTTTCGGTAAAGCTGGCCACGAATTCCGCGTTGCCCGGCACATCCAGATCCTTGGACCAATGCGCGGTGTTCTTGACGCCCAGCGCCGCCTCGCCGATGGCGCCCAGGATGCCCTGATCGAAGCTGAACGCCGGCCCCATCACCGTCTTTTCGACGCCCGATCCGGCAAACTGCTTCATGAAGGAAATCCCCATGCCGCCGGGCAGGAAGAAATAGATCGTGTCGGCATCGCTGGCGCGCATCTGCGCGATCTCGGCGGCATAATCGGTCTGGCCCAGCTTGGTATAGACCTCGGCGGCGACGGTGCCTTCGAAGAAACGTTTGAACCCGGCGATCATGTCCTGACCGGCGGGATAGTTCGGCGCCATCAGGAACACGTTCTCGATGCCGTTCTCATTGGCCCAGACGGCCGCCGCCTCGTTGAAGGCGTCGTTCTGCCAGCTGACGTTGAAATAGTTCTCATGGCATCCGCGCCCGGCCAGCTGCGACGGCCCGGCATTCGGCGACAGGTAGAACTTGCCCTGTGCCGCGGCCGCCGGCGCCACCGCCAGCGCCAGATTCGACCAGATGATGCCGGTCATCACATCCACCTTTTCCGACTGGATCAGCTTGTCGGCGGCCTGCACGGCCAGTTCCGGCTTGCGCTGATCGTCCTCGATCACCACCTCCACATCGTCACGGCCGGATTGCGCGATCGCCAGAAGAAAGCCGTCGCGCACATCGATGCCCAGCCCCGCGCCGCCGCCGGACAAGGTTGTGATCATGCCGACCTTCATTTCGGCCTGCGCCGCCGTGGCAAGCGCCGCGGCGCATACCGCCGCCGCCAGAGATTTCAGTTTCATGTCGGTTCTCTCCCGTTGAACAATTCTTGGCTCGGGGCCGCCCGCAGTCCGGGCTTGTCATTGGTTCGGTCCGGCACGCCCCGAAGTCGTGTCCGGCACCATGTGCGCAACCTTGCCCGCCCGGTCCGGCAAGGGCAAGACCCCTTCACCGCGCATCCCCGCGCAGCCGAAACCGCTGGATCTTGCCGGTGGCGGTCTTGGGAAGACTGTCGCAGAACACCACAGAACGCGGATACTTGTAGGGCGCGATGGTCGCCTTGACATGCGCCTGCAAGGCGCCGGCGTCGCCGGTCCGCCCCGGCATCAGCACCACATGCGCCTCGACAATCGAGCCGCGGGCCTCGTCAGGCACCCCGATCACGGCGCATTCCGCAACGTCCGGATGTGCCAGCAGCGCCGCCTCGACCTCGGGCCCGGCGATATTGTAGCCGGCCGATACGATCATGTCGTCGTTGCGTGCGGCAAAATACAGATACCCCTGCGCATCCATCGAGAAACTGTCGCCCGTGACATTCCAGCCATCGCGCACATAGTCGCGCTGGCGCGCATCGGCCAGATACCGGCACCCGGTCGGGCCGCGCACCGCAAGCCGCCCGACCGTGCCGCGCGGCACTTCCGCGCCATCCGGCCCGATGATCCGCGCCTCGTATCCATCGACCACCCGCCCGGTACAGCCGGGCCGATGATCCTCGAACCGGTTCGACACGAAGATATGCAGCAACTCGGTGGCGCCGATACCGTCCAGTATCGGCTTGCCGGTCTTCTCGCACCATTGCCGGTAGACCGGCGCCGGCAGTGTCTCGCCCGCCGAAACCGCCGCGCGCAGCGACGACAGATCGGCGCCCGCCTCCATCGCCACCAGCATCGCGCGATAGGCCGTCGGCGCCGTCAGGCAGACCGTCGCGCCATAGGTCTGGATGATCTCGATCATGTTGGGCGGCGTGGCCTGCTCCAGCAGCGTGGCCGCCGCCCCGAAACGCAGGGGAAACACCGCCAGACCGCCCAGCCCGAAGGTGAACGCCAGCGGCGGCGATCCCACGAACACATCCTCGGGCGTCACCCGCAACACCTCGCGCGCATAGCCATCCGCGATGATCAGAAGGTCACGGTGGAAATGCATCGTCGCCTTCGGCGCACCGGTGGTGCCGCTGGTGAAACCCAACAGCGCCACATCGTCCTGCGCGGTCTGCACCGCCTCGAACCGCACCGGCTTTTCCAACGCCAGACGGTCCAGTTCGGCATCGTGGTTGGATGTGCCGTCAAACCCCGCCACCGTCTTCAGAAACCCGCTCTTCGCGGCACATTGCGCCATCTCGTCCATCAACCGCGTGTCGCACAGCGCATGGCTGATCTCGGCCTTGTCCACGATCGCCGTCAATTCGCCGGCCCGCAGCATCGGCATGGTGTTCACCACAACCGCCCCCGCTTTCGTGGCCGCCAGCCAACAGGCCACCATCGCCGGATTGTTGGCCGAACGGATCAGAACCCGGTTGCCGGGCAAGACCCCGAGATCCTGCACCAGCGCGTGCGCCAGACGGTTGGTCCAGTCCGTCAACTCCTTGTAGGTCCGCCGCCGCCCGTTTCCGATCAGAGCGACACGGTCGCCGAAGCCCCGCTCCACCATCCGGTCGGTCAGTTCGACCGCCGCGTTCAACCGATCGGGATAAGCGTCCCTTGCCACCAGCAGATCGGGCCATTGCGCCGCGGGCGGCAGGTTGGCCCGCGCGAAACCGTCCACATGGGCGCTCGGCCTCAAAGCCATGGCGCACCAGCCCGCGCCGCGCCCGCAGCCGGTGCGCAGCCGTCTTCATTGTTCCCGAAATACTCCCGCCGGAGGCGCCCGTCCGGCCTCCTGCCCGGCATCCGATCACATCCCGCCATGGCTCAATCCCCCTCGAACACCGGCTTGTCGCGTGCGACGAACGCCCGGTAGGCGCGCTCGAAATCGCCGGTCTGCATGCAGATCGCCTGCGCCTGCGCCTCGGCCTCGATCGCCTGTTCGATCGACATCGACCATTCCTGCACCAGCATCGTCTTGGTCATCATATGGGCAAATCCCGGCCCTGCCGCGATCCCCTGCGCCATCTGCCGCGCCGCCGGCATCAGATCGTCCTCGGCCACCAGCCGGTTGAAAAAGCCCCAGCGTTCGGCCTCGTCCGCCGCCATCGCGCGACCGGTGTACAAAAGCTCGGCAGCCCGGCCCTGGCCGATGATGCGCGGCAGCATGGCACAGGCCCCCATGTCACAGCCCGCCAGCCCGACACGGGTAAACAGGAACGCGACGCGCGCGCGCGGCGTCGCGATCCGCAGGTCGCTGGCCATCGCGATGATCGCGCCGGCCCCGACACAGACACCGTCGACCGCCGCGATCACCGGCCGGCCACAATTCACCATCGCCTTGACCAGATCGCCGGTCATCCGGGTAAACTTCAGCAGATCCTTCATGTTCATGCGCGTCAGCGGGCCGATGATATCGTGCACATCGCCGCCAGAGCTGAAGTTGCCGCCATTCGGCGCAAAGATCACCGCCCGCACCGCATCGTCGTAGACAACCGCCCGGAACCAGTCGCGCAGTTCCGCGTAGCTGTCGAAGGTCAACGGGTTCTTGCGGTCGGGCCGGTTCAGCGAGATGGTCGCGACACCGCTGTCGATCTCGCAGAGGAAATGCTCAGGCATCGGGGATATCCTTTCGTGATTGCGCATCCGCCAGGCGCGCCAGTTCGCCGGCCATGCGGGCGGCCTCGCCGGGGTCCAGCGCACCCAGCGCGCGGTCGATCCATGTCTCATGCGCGGCGGCCTGCCGCGCGAATTCGGCCAGCCCGCGCGGCGTCAGCCGCACCACCGATGCGCGCCGGTCCCCGGCCAGCGCGACCCGTTCGGCCAGGCCGTCCTGGGCCAGCCGGTCGACGATGCCGGTGACATTGCCGTTCGACACCCGCAACACCCCCGAAAGATCGCTCATCTTCAGGCCGGCGCGATGGCGGTTCAGTGCCGCCATCACATCGAAGCGCGGCAGCGTGGTGGCAAAGTCCCGGCGCAGGTTCTCGCGCAGATCGGCCTCGATGGTGCGCGTTGTGCGCAACAGCCGCAGCCACAACCGCAGCCGCGCCTTCGAATCCGGTTCGGCCGGCGCGTCCGGGGGGCGGCGTTCCGGCGCGCTCATATCTCGCCGCCCGACACCGCAAGCGCGTGCCCGTTCACCATCGACGCGCCCGGCGAGGCCAGGAACACCGTGGCTGCCACCACCTCGTCGACATCGATCAGCCGCCGCATCGGATTGGCGCCGGTCACCCGCGCCGTCGCCGCCGCGCGGTCGATGCCAAGGCGCTGCATCACGCCGGCAATCGCCGCCTCGCCCATATCGGTATCCACAAACCCCGGACAGACCGCATTGCAGGTGATGCCGCGCCGGGCCACCTCGGTGGCGGTCGCCCGCACCAGCCCCAGCACCCCGTGCTTGGCCGCCACATAGGCGGCGATGCCCGGCCCGCCCTTCAGGCTGGCGGTAGAGGCCATCGCGATCAGCCGCCCGCCCGGCCCCATGCCGCGCAGCGCCGCGCGGAAGGTCAGGAAGGTGCCTGTCAGGTTAACCGCCAGCGTGGCGTTCCATTCCGACAGCGCCAGATCGGTCAGCGGTGCGACGCGGCCGGCACCGGCATTGGCGACCACCACGTCAAAGGGCCGCGCAAACAGCGCATCCACCGCCGCCTCGTCGGTCACGTCGGCGGGAGCCACGGTCATGCCGCGCCCGCCATCGGTTTCATGCAGCGGCCCGGCCCGGCGGCCGGCGACGGTGACCGCATCGCCCGCATCGGCGAAGCTGCGCGCGATGGCCCGGCCGATGCCCGATCCCGCACCGGTGACAAGCACCCGTCTCATGCGCGGATCTCGCCATCGGTGCCCGCCCTGTCGGCCAGGCGCCACAGTTGATCGCGCCCGGCGTGATAGGGCAGCGGCCAGGGTTGATGCCGGTCGCCGATGGCGGCCGCCTGGTGCTGGGTCCAATAGGGATCGGCCAGATGCGGACGCCCGACACAGACCAGATCGGCCCGCCCCGCCAGAAGGATCGAATTGACGTGGTCGGCCTCGTAGATGTTGCCGACCGCCATCGTGGCGATGCCCGCCAGGTTGCGGATCCTGTCGGAGAACGGCGTCTGGAACATGCGACCGTAGACCGGGCGCGCGTCGGGCGTGGTCTGCCCTGCGGATACGTCGATGATATCGGCACCCGCCTCTGCGAACATCGCCGCGATGCGCACCGCCTCGTCGGGGGTGACGCCCGCGTCGCCCACCCAGTCGTTCGCCGATATGCGCACCGACATCGGCCGATCGGATGGCCAGGACGCGCGCATCGCGGTGAACACCTCCAGCGGATAACGCATGCGGTTTTCCAGGCTGCCGCCATAGGCGTCCTCGCGCCGGTTCGACAGGGGCGAGATGAACGAGGATATCAGGTAGCCGTGCGCGGCGTGCAGTTCGATCATGTCAAAACCGGCCCGCGCGGCCATTTCCGTGGCGCTGACGAAATGCGCCCTGATCCGCGCCATCTGGTCGTGCGTGATTTCGCCGGGCACGGCATTTTCCGGCGACCAGGGCAGCGCCGAGGCCGACACCGTGGGCCAGTTGCCCGCCGGCAGAGGCGCGTCCATCTGCTCCCATCCCAGTTGCGTCGATCCCTTGCGTCCGGAATGGCCGATCTGGCAACAGATCCGCGCCGGCGTTTCGGAATGCACGAAATCGGTCAGGCGCCGCCACGCCGCCTCGTGTTCGGGCGCATAGAGACCCGGACAGCCCGGCGTGATGCGGCCGTCGGCCGACACGCAGGTCATCTCGGTATGGATCAGACCGGCCCCGCCCTTGGCCCTTTCGCCGTAGTGCACCAGATGCCAGTCGGTCGGACAGCCGTCACGCGCCTTGTACTGCGCCATCGGCGATACCACGATGCGATTGGCCAGTTGCATCCCGCGCAGCGCGAAGGGCGCGAACATCGGCGCGCGCACCGGCGCATCCGGCGCGACACCCGCGCGCGTCTGAAACCACGCCTCGGCGTCGCGCAGCCACCGGGGATCGCGCGCGCGCAGGTTTTCATGGCTGATGCGCTGGCTGCGCGTCAGCATCGAATAATTCAGCTGCACCGGGTCAAGATCGAGATACCTCTCGACATCCTCGAACCATTCCAGCGAATTGCGCGCCGCCGACTGCAGCCGCAACACCTCGAGCCGGCGCTCGTCCTGATACCGCGCGAAGGCCGCCTCGCGCGTGGGTTCCTCATCCAGGTAGCGGGCCAGATGCGCCGCGCTCTCGAGCGCAAGCTTGGTGCCCGAACCGATCGAGAAATGCGCTGTCGCCGCTGCATCGCCCAGAAGCACCACGTTTTCATGGTGCCAGCGCGCGCAGAGCACCCGCGGAAAGCGGATCCAGGCCGAACCGCGGACATGCGATGCGTTGGTCATCAACGGATGCCCGCCCAGATGGCGCGCAAATATCCGTTCGCAGACAGCGACGGTCTCGGCCTGGCTCATCCTGTCGAAGCCATGGGCGGCGAAGGTTTCGGGCCCGCATTCCACGATGAACGTCGCGGTATCGGCATCGAACTGATAGGCATGGACCCACAGCCAGCCATGTTCGGTCTTTTCGAAGATGAATGTGAAGGCATCGTCGAACTTCTGCGTGGTGCCCAGCCAGACGAAATGGCATTTGCGCAGGTCAACATCGGGCTGGAAGGTGTCGGCGAATTCCATCCGCGTCTTCGAATTCAGCCCGTCGCAGGCAACCACCACGTCATGATCGCGCATGTGCTGCGCAGCGCCTTCCACCTCGGTCTGAAACTGCAGGTCGACGCCCAGCGCGCGCGCCCGGCCCTGAAGGATCAACAAAAGCCGCCGGCGCCCGATCCCGCAGAACCCGTGCCCCGACGAAACCATGACCTGGCCTTTGTGATGCAACGCGATATCGTCCCAATAGGCGAAATGCGCACGGATTTCCGCGGCGCTTTCCGGATCGGTCGCTTGCAGATTGGCCAGCGTTTCCTCGGACAAGACCACGCCCCAGCCGAATGTATCGTCGGGGCGGTTGCGCTCCAGTACCGTGATCTGCGCATCGGGCCGGCGCAGCTTCATCGCGATCGCAAAGTAAAGGCCGGCCGGACCGCCACCCAGACACAGAATTTTCACGCAGCGCCCCCCAATCGAAACCCCTCGCGAAGCCAGCCTGTGCGAGAATCGATTTTATTTCAAGTTTGAATTTTTCATGCTTCAAGTAAATTTTCCATGTATCGCATTCCCGCGCCGCGACACTGTGCACGCGCGATTGCGCCTGCTCCGCTCTCGACAAACCGGCGCAGGCAGCGTATGCGCCACAGCCTGACCCGCATGGCCGCAGGCAACCCCGCGTCCGGCCCCGAATCCCGAGATATGCAATTGATCGAAACGCTTTCCGCCGCGCTGGCCCAACAGGGCTATGAAACACTGACACCGGTGCAAGAGGCGGTTACCGACCCCGCCTTGCAGGACGCCGATCTGCTGGTTTCCGCGCAGACCGGATCAGGCAAGACAGTGGCCTTTGGCCTGGCCATCGCGGCAACGGTGCTGGGCGACAGCAACAGTTTCGGCGCAGCCGGTGCGCCGCTTGCGCTGATCATCGCGCCGACGCGCGAACTGGCGATGCAGGTGCGGCGCGAACTCGGCTGGCTCTATGCGCAGGCTGGCGCGGTCGTCACCTCGTGTGTCGGCGGCATGGACAGCCGCGACGAACGCCGCGCATTGGAACGCGGGGCGCATATCGTCGTGGCCACGCCGGGGCGCCTGCGCGATCACATCACACGCGGCGCGATCGACATGACGCAATTGCGCGCCGTGGTGCTGGACGAGGCCGACGAGATGCTCGATCTCGGGTTTCGCGAGGATCTCGAATTCATCCTCGGCGCCGCGCCGGAAACGCGGCGGACACTGATGTTTTCGGCCACGGTGCCCCCGCAGATCGCCAAACTTGCACAGACCTTCCAGAAAGATGCGGTGCGGGTCACCACAACGTCGGAAACCCGCCAGCACGCGGACATCACCTACCGCGCGCTTACGGTTCTGCCACAGGATGCGGAAAAGGCAATCATCAACCTGCTGCGCTTTTACGAAGCCAAGAACGCCATCGTCTTCTGCAACACCCGCGCGGCGGTGGCGCGGCTGACCACAAGGTTCACCAACCGGGGCTTTTCGGTGGTGGCACTGTCGGGCGAACTGACCCAGTCCGAAAGATCCAACGCCCTGCAAGCACTGCGCGACGGGCGCGCGCGGGTCTGTGTCGCCACCGATGTGGCCGCGCGCGGTATCGACCTGCCCAATCTGGAACTGGTGGTGCATGCCGACCTGCCCAGCAACTCCGACACGCTGCTGCATCGGTCCGGGCGCACCGGCCGCGCCGGGCGCAAGGGCGTCAGCGCACTGATCGTCGCGGGCCGGATGCGCGCAAAGGCCGAACGGTTGCTGCGGATGGCCCGCCTCACGGCGGAATGGGGGCCGGCCCCCTCGGCAGCGGATGTCACGGCACGCGACGACGCGCGCCTGCTGGCCGATGACGCCTGGTCGGATCCGGTGCCCGAAGCCAGCGCCGCGCTGGTGTCGGACCTGATCGCCCGGTTCGACGCGGCGCAACTGGCTGCGGCCTTCGTCAACCTCTACCGCGCGCGCCAGTCGGCCCCGGAAGAACTGAGCGATCCCGGGACGGCGCCCGAACGAAAGGAACGGGCGCCCTTCGGCCCCGGCGTATGGTTCTCGGTTCCCGTTGGGCGGGCAAACCGTGCCGAACCGCGATGGCTGCTGCCGCTGCTGTGCCGGCGCGGCAACATCACCCGCGACGATGTCGGCGCGATCCGCATCAACGAGGACCACACGCTGGTCGAAATCGCGGCGGCGCAGGTGGATCGTTTTGTGTCCGCCCTCGGCCCCGACATGACGCTGGAAGACGGCACACGGCTGACCCGCATCGAAGGCCCCGCCCCGGCGCGGCAGACGGCAGCGCCAAGACGCCCGGCCAAACCATCGGCACCCCGTCCCGATCGCCCCGCGGCATCGGCGCCCGCGCCGCGCAAACCGAAGGTCCAACCGAAACCGCAAGCCGCGGCCCGGGTGACGCCCGAACCGGCACCACAGAAACCCGAACCGAAACCCGCCGCAAAACCCGCGCGGACCGAACGCAAACCCATGCAACCCGACGCCCGCCCGAAGGCCGGCGCGCGCGCCAAGTCCGGAGCACGCGACAATCCCGCCGTCACCCCCAAAGGCACCCGCCGGGCCGAAGGTCAGAACGCGCGCGCCGCAGATACGTCGAAGCGGTTCGTGCCGCCGGGCAAAGCCGGCACCCGCAAACCAGTAAAGCCCGGCGGCAAGCCACGTATGCCAAAAGGAGGCGATACAAGGCCCCGACGCGGCAAGTAACCCCGGATCGATACCGCGCGGTCGCTCCATCTGCACCGGTAAAGTGGGGGCGCTGCCCCCGCGCCGTCTCGGCGCTCCCCCGGGATATTTTGGGCGAAAGGAAAGACAAACCCGCGCGCACCTTTCCTTTTGCCCTAAATATCCCCGCCGGAGGCTTTGGCTTTCGCCAGAAAGCCAAATGATTTCCCGGCCCAGCCCTGAAATCAGAGATCGAGTTCCTCGACGAAACGTGCGTTTTCCTGAATGTACTGGAACCGCATCTCCGGCTTTTTGCCCATCAGTCGTTCGACCAGATGGCCGGTTTCACCGGGCTCGTCCTCGTCAATGGTGACGCGGATCAGCTTGCGGCTGGCGGGGTCCATGGTTGTTTCCTTGAGATCCTTTGCATCCATCTCGCCCAAGCCCTTGAAGCGGCTGACATCGATCTTACCCTTGCCGCCCAGCCCCGTCTTGAGAAGCGCGTCTTTCTCGGCCTCGTCGATGCAATAGACCCGTTTGGCGCCCTGGGTCAGACGAAATAGCGGCGGGCAGGCCAGATAGAGGTGCCCGGCATCTATCATCGGGCGCATCTGGGTGAAGAAGAACGTCATCAGAAGGGCCGCGATATGGGCGCCGTCGACGTCGGCGTCGGTCATGATGATGATCTTGTCATAGCGCAGATCGTCTACGTTGAAGCGTGCGCCCAGTCCGACCCCGAGCGCCTGCGTCAGGTCCGAAATCTCGGCATTCGATCCAAGTTTGGACGAGGCCGCGCCGAGGACGTTCAGGATCTTGCCCCGCAGCGGGAGAAGCGCCTGTGTCTTGCGGTCGCGGGCCATCTTGGCGGAGCCGCCGGCGCTATCGCCTTCCACTATGAACAGTTCCGTGCCTTCGCGCGTCGCGGATGAGCAATCGACCAGTTTTCCCGGCAGCCGCAGTTTCTTGGTTGCGGACTTGCGCTGGGTTTCCTTTTCCTGTCGGCGGCGCAGCCTTTCCTCGGCACGCAGCACCAGGAAATCCAGGATTGCACCGGCCGATCTGGTATCCGCTGCAAGCCAGTTGTCGAAGTGATCGCGCACCGCCCCTTCGACCATGCGCTGTGCTTCCACGGTGGCCAGCCTGTCCTTGGTCTGCCCCACGAATTCGGGCTCGCGGATAAAGCAGGACACCAAGGCGCAGCCGCCGGCCACGAGGTCTTCGCGGGTGATCTGCGCGGCCTTGCGGTTGGACACGAGTTCGCCGTAGGCGCGGATGCCCTTGAGGATGGCGGCCCAGAACCCGGCCTCGTGGGTGCCCCCTTCGGGCGTGGGCACGGTGTTGCAATAGGACTGGATGAAACCGTCGCGCGCGGGTGTCCAGTTGATCGCCCATTCCACCTTGCCGGGCTGGCCGAACTTTTCGCCGAACTCGACCGTGCCGGCGAAGGGGGCATCGGCATAGGTGGAGGCGGCGTTGAGGGTTTCGGTGAGATAGTCGGACAGGCCGCCGGGAAAGTGAAACACCGCCTCGGTTGGAGTTTCGCCATCGTCGATCGCCGATTTCCAGCGGATCTCGACGCCTGAAAAGAGATAGGCCTTGGACCGGATCGATTTGAACAGACGCGCCGGCTTGAACCTGTGCGCGCCGAAGATCTGCTCATCCGCGTGAAAGGTGACGGTGGTGCCGCGGCGGTTCGGGGCGGCACCGATCTGGGCGACCGGGCCTTGCGGCACACCGCGCGAGAAGGATTGCTCGTACAGCTGTCTGTCACGCGCGACCTGAACGACCATCCGGTCCGACAGCGCATTGACCACCGAAGCGCCCACGCCATGCAGGCCGCCCGAGGTTTCGTAGGCCTTGCCCGAGAACTTGCCGCCGGCGTGCAGAGTGCACAGGATCACTTCGAGCGCGCTCTTGTCGGGAAATTTGGGATGTGGATCGATTGGGATGCCGCGCCCGTTGTCGCGGACGGTCACGGCGTGGTCGGCGTGCAGTTCGACCTCGATCCGGTTTGCATGGCCGGCCACGGCTTCGTCCATCGCGTTGTCGAGAACTTCGGCCACAAGGTGATGCAGCGCACGTTCGTCGGTGCCGCCGATGTACATGCCGGGCCGCTTGCGCACGGGTTCGAGCCCTTCGAGCACCTCGATGGAGGAGGCGTCGTAGACAGGGTGCGCCGCACCGGCCAGAAGGTCGTTCATTGTGCTGCTCTCTCAGGTTCGGGAACGCATATCATGGCAGGTCGTGGCGACCGAGGAAAGGGGATCGGCGGAATTGACGGCCTTGCCCGCGGGGTATCGCGCCGCCGGTGCGCCGAATGCCGCAGCCGGGCGCGAATTGGCCGTTTTGCGGCTGGCGCAGCGGGCGCAAAAGCCTATATGCGGCAGCACCGGGACGGCATCGACACCGACCGGCGCGGGCAATGCCCGTCGCATGCCCCAACAGCGCCACGCAACCATCCCGAGCCCGAACATGAACATCACAGCGCCCCCGCCGGACACCAAGTTGAAGCATCTGCCCGACTGGCAGTATCTCTTGCAGGACTATTACGAACTCTATCGGTATCTGCCGTCGGGCGGCAGCCCGCTGATCCGCGCGCATCAGCGCGCGGTGCGCGAGGCGATCCGGCGGGTGATCAAGGCCAACCCGGATGTGGTGCCGCAGCCACCGGCGCAGAAACCGGTGACACGGCATTTTCGCCGCGCCCTGGACGAGGGCCGGCGCGAGCGGCTGGCACCGGTGATTCGCGCATTGGATTCGGTCAAGCACCTGCTGTCGTGGCAGCACGGCTACGAGAAGGTGCCGCGCGGTCTGGCCGGCAGCTATGCCTACGCCGAGCTTTGCGGGCCCGGTGGCCCGGTGATCACCACGGAGATCATCCTCGGGATTGTGTTGTTCGCGCCCGGATGCACCTACCCTGCGCATGCGCACAAGGGCATCACCGAAAGCTATGTCTGTCTGTCGGGAGCGGTGTCGGAGAACCACCAGGGCGTTTTCGCACCGGGTTCGCTGATCTACAATCCGCCCGAACATTTGCATCGGATCACCGTCGGCACGCGCGAACCGGCGCTTCTGGCCTATGCCTGGATCGGAGCGGAAGCCGATCTGGCCCACCAGAAGATGGTGTTCACCCGCAAGAAGGCGTGAAATCGGCGCCGCCGGATTCGAGTATTTGGGGAACAATGAACGGTGCGGCGCGCTCAGGGGCGCAGCGGGCGGCTTTCGGCCCAGTCGCGCAGGATTTCGGCGATTTCGGCGGGCTTCTGGTGGCACAGCCAGTGATCGGCGCCGGGGATGTCGACGCGGTTGAGATCCTGGGCGAAGTCCTCGAGGCCGGCGGTGGATTCGGGCAACAGGGCGCGGTCTTGCTGGCCCCATATCAGCAGGTGCGGGCAGAGCACGCGCATCGCGCCGGGCGGCACCTCGGGCAGGTCGGTGATGGGCTGGCCGGGGCTTGCCACCCGCAGCGGCGAAGCGCGGTACCAGTTGATCATCGTGTCGAGACGGCCCGGGCGCGACCATTCCCGCAGGTAGGCGTTCAGGCGGTCGCCGTCGAGCCAGTCGAGCGCCATGCGCGCCTGGAAGAATTCGATCATCTTGCCATAGTCGTCGGCCGCCAGCAGTTGGTGGCTGTCGGGGCGGCGCAGGTATTCGATATAGGCCGAGGCGCGCGACTGTTCGCCGCCGGCGGCCATGGCGCGCAGGCCACAGACCGGATGCACACCGTTGAGCACGATCAGCCTGTCGACCTTTTCAGGCGCGAAGATCGCCAGGCCGTAGGCCACCGCCGCGCCCCAGTCGTGGCCCAGCACCGTGGCCCGGCCGCCCAGAAGATCGATGAGCGCCTTCATGTCGCCGACGAGCGCCGAACCCTTGTAGTTCTCGACACCTTCGGGCGCGTAGCTGCGGCCATATCCGCGTTGATCGGGCGCGACGCAGTAGAACCTGTCGCACAGGTGGCTTGCCAGATCCGCCCAGGCGGCGCCGTATTCGGGAAAGCCGTGCAGCATCAGCAGCGGCGGGTTGGCCGGATCGCCCCAGTGGTGGACCAGGAAGGGCTGGCCGTCGAGATCGACGAAGCGGGTGTCGGCATCGGTCGGGGACATGGTGAAGGGCCTTTCGCGTTGGGCCGGTCCGCGCGCGGGATCTGGCGGGGTGCATCGTGTCAGGGTTTCGCGCCGGCGCAACAGGGCGGCGGAATGCCGTTGCGTCATGCTGCGCGCCGCGTCCTCTTGTGACGGTGGGCGGAGCGACATAGATTGGCCGGATGATGCGTTCCACCTGTCTTGCCTGCGGTCTCGGCGCCGCCCTGGCCGCGCCTGTCGCGGCGCATCCGCATATCTTCGTGGATACGGCGCTGCGCGTGGTGCTGGACGACCAGAGCCGGATTGCCGGGGTCGAGGTGGTCTGGCGCTATGACGAGCTTTATTCGATGCTGACCTTCGAGGATCGTGGGCTGGACAGCGATTACGACGGCCGGCTGAGCCCGGCCGAAACGGCGATCCTTTCGGGGTTCGACATGAACTGGGTGCCGGGGTTCGAGGGCGACCTTTACGTCATGGCCGATGGCGGCGCCGCGTTGCGACTGGGCCCGCCCGAACCGCGCGGCCTGACGGTGCGGGACGGGCAGATCGTGACGACGCATTTTCGCCCGCTTGCGCAGCCGGTGCCAGCCGCCGGCGTGGTTTTGCGCGCCTACGATCCCACGTTCTACACCGCCTATGACCTGACCGAGGTTACGGTTTCGGGCACCGGGTGCGCCGCGCTTGTCGAGCGGGCGGATGTGGATGCGGCCTATGCGCGGCTTCAGGATCTGCTGGCCGCCTTGCCGGATGACGGAAGCGCGGCCGAATATCCCGAGGTGGGCGCGGCCTTCGCCGACAGCGTGGTTCTGTCATGTCGGCGGTGATCCTGCGGGGCGTGATCTGGAGCGGCTGCGCCATGCTGGCGGCGGCGGCGGTGTGGTTGTGGGGCATGGGCGGCGCAGCCGAGGTGGCGCGTTGGGCCGCCGAGGGCCAGCGCGAGGCGCAGGGCCTTCTGGCACGGGCGCTGCGGGCGTTGCGCGGCGGCGAGCCGGGCGCCCTGGCTGCGCTTCTGGGGCTTTGTTTCGCCTATGGGTTCTTTCACGCGGCGGGCCCCGGACATGGCAAGATGGTGATTGGCGGCTATGGCGTGGCCCGCCGGGTGCCGGTGCTGCGTCTGGCCGGCCTTGCGATTGCGGCGTCGCTGGCGCAGGCGATGACGGCCGTGGTGCTGGTTTATGGCGGGATCGGATTGCTGTCGTGGGGGCGCGCGCAGCTGGTCGGTGTGGCCGAGGATGTGTTTGCCCCGCTCAGCTATGTGTTTGTCGCCGCGCTGGGCGGCTGGCTTGCGGTGCGGGGCGCCCGTGGCCTGTGGCGCACGCGGCGGCCCGCGCATCACGCCGGTGCAGACCATGGCACGCACAGCCATGGCGATGCCCCCTGTGGCCATTGCGGGCACCGCCATGCGCCCAGCCTGAGCGAAGCCGCCGAGGTGCGTTCGCTGCGCGATGCGGTGGCGGTGATCGCCGCGATCGCGGCGCGGCCCTGCACCGGCGCGATGTTCGTTCTGATCCTGACGTGGCAGATGGGTCTGACGATGGCCGGCGTGGCCGGCGCTCTGGCCATCGGCATCGGCACCGCGACGGTTACGGTCGCTGTGGGGGTCGCCGCGGCCACATTGCGCGAAGGTGCGGTGATGCGCATGCAGGGCAATGCCGCGCTGCGCATGATGTCCACGCTCGAGCTGATGGCGGGCCTTGTCGTCGGGTTGCTGGCCGCCCAGGTGGCGCTGACGCTGATCTGATCCGGCGCGCGCGGCAGCCGGGGCTTGCCCGCCACGCGACTTGGCCATATTGCTGCGAAAATGAGCACCGCTGCGATGACCTTTCCCGCCCATACAAGGGCCGTTCTGGTGCTGGGCCTGCCGTTGATCGGTGGGCATATCGCGAATTTCGCCATATCGCTCAGCGATACCGTCATGTTGGGCTGGTACGGTGTCGAGGCGCTGGCGGCGGTGACGCTGGCCAGTTCGTATTTCTTCGTGCTGTTCATGTTCGGATCGGGCTTTGCCTGGGCGGTGATGCCGATGGTGGCCACCTATGCCGCCGAGCAGGACGAGATCAGCCTGCGCCGCGCAACACGCATGGGTCTGTGGCTGTCGCTGATCTTTGCGGGGCTGTCGATGCCGCTGTTCATCTGGTCGGCGGCGATTCTCGACCTGATGGGCCAGACGCCGGAAGTGGCCAGCCAGGCCGGGCAATACCTGCGCATTGCCGGTTGGGGGATCTTCCCGGCGCTTCTGGTGCTGGTGATCAAATCGTACCTTGCCGCGCTGGCGCGGACGCAGGTTGTGCTGTGGATGACGGTTGTCGGGGTCGTGGTGAACGTGCTGTTGAACCACGCGCTGATCTTCGGCAACTGGGGTGCGCCCGAGATGGGCGTTGCGGGCGCGGCCATCGCATCCATCGGCACCCACATGGCAATGCTGGCCGGGGTTGCGATCTACGCGGTGATCCGCCTGCCCGAACATCAGATCTTCGTCCGTCTCTGGCGCCCCGATGGCGAGATGTTCATGCGGGTTTTCCGGCTGGGTCTGCCCATTGGTCTGACCAGCCTCAGCGAGGTAACGCTGTTTTCGGCCAGCGCGGTGATGATGGGCTGGCTGGGCACCGTGGCGCTGGCGGCGCATGGCGTGGCGATCACGCTGGCGTCGGCCGCATTCATGGTGCACCTGGGCCTCAGCAATGCCGCCACGGTGCGCGCTGCCAATGCGGCGGGGCGGTCGGACTGGCCGCATCTGGTGCGCGGGGCGGTTTCGGTGGCGGCACTGTCGCTGGCGGCGGGTATGGCGACAACGCTGGTGTTCGTGATCTTCCCCGAACCTCTGATCGCGCTGTTTCTGGAGCCGGGCGAACCCGCCCGCGACCAGATCGTTGCCACCGGCGTGTGGCTTCTGGCGATGGCGGCACTGTTCCAGCTTGTGGATGGCGCGCAGGTGATCGCGCTGGGGCTGTTGCGCGGCGTGCAGGACACGCGCCGGCCCATGGTGATCGCCGCCTTGTCCTACTGGGCCGTCGGCATCCCCTGTTCCTACTACCTGGGTTTCGTGGCCGGCCTCGACGGTGTCGGCGTATGGCTGGGCCTGGTCGTCGGGCTGGCTTGTGCGGCGGTTCTTCTGGTGCGGCGGTTCTGGCGCATGACGCAGGTGGCCGCGCCACCGCACCACAGGGCCGCGTGATCCGGCCGGGCTCAGCCGCCCGATGAGAGGCGTTCGGATTTCTTGCGCACCAGAACCGCGCGCAGATCGTGCATCGCCAGCAGAAGATCTTCGGTGATCGCCTCGAGTTCGGCATCGGTGGCGCGCGATTGCGCCCACTGGGCGGTCAGATTCATCGCTTCGACCGTCTCGCCGGCGGCGCGCGCCTCGCGGTCCGTCAGCGCCGCGCGCCGCCGGTCGAGCCACGCCCCGATATGGGCGCGGTCGGCCTCTGACAGAGTGCGGTTGCCCTGTGGTTTCACTTCGCCGTTGCGGGTGTTGACCACGGCGATCGGATCCAGTTCCAGCCGCCGGTTGCGATTGCCCGCGTCCACCCGGAACACCACCGCGCCGTTTTCACGGATCCGGAAATAGTATTCGGGCAAAGCGTCCGACATCTCGATCACCGTGGTTCTTGCGCGGGTCAGAGCCAAAGACCGGCCCCTGCCCGCGCGGATTCGTTCAGTGCAGGCCCGCGCAGAAGGTCTGAATCCGCGCGCAGGCCTCGCGCAGGTTGTCATCGGAAGTGGCATAGCTGACGCGGAAGTTCGGCGACAGTCCGAAGGCCGCGCCAAACACCACGGCCACGCCGGTCTCTTCCAGAAGCGCCTTGGCGAAAGCTTCGTCGTCGGCGATGACCGTACCCGCCGCCGAGGTCTTGCCGATCAGGCCGGCAATCGACGGATAGACATAGAACGCGCCTTCGGGCACCGGGCAGGTCATGCCATCGATGGCGTTCAGCATCTCGACAACCAGATCGCGGCGCCGGCGGAAGACTTCATTGTTCGCCGGCAGGAAATCCTGCGGCCCGTTCAGCGCCTCGACCGCGGCCCACTGGCTGATGGAACAGGGGTTCGACGTGCTTTGCGACTGGATCTTGCGCATCGCGGCAATCAACGCGACAGGGCCCGCCGCATAGCCGATGCGCCAGCCGGTCATGGCATAGGCCTTCGACACGCCGTTGCAGGTCAGCGTGCGATCGTAAAGTGCCGGTTCAACCTGCGCCGGCGTGCAGAATTCGAACCCGTCATAGGCCAGGTGTTCATACATGTCGTCGGTCATCACCCAGACATGCGGATGGCGCAGCAGAACGTCGGTCAGCGCCTTCAGTTCGTCCCGGCTGTAGCCCGCGCCGGTGGGATTCGACGGCGAGTTGAAGATGAACCACTTGGTGCGCGGCGTGATCGCCGCCTCGAGCGCCTGCGGCGTCAGCTTGAAATCGTCCTCGAGCGTCGCCGTGGCGATCACCGGTGTGCCGCCCGCCAGCAACACCATGTCGGGATAGCTGACCCAGTAGGGCGCCGGGATCACCACCTCGTCGCCCGGATTCAGGGTGGCCATCAGGGCGTTATAGAGGATCTGCTTGCCGCCGGTGCCGACGCTGACCTGCGCGGGTTCATAGCTGAGCCCGTTGTCGCGCGCGAACTTGGCGCAGATCGCCTTTTTCAGCTCGGGTATGCCATCGACAGGGGTGTACTTGGTGCGCCCGGCGGCGATGGCCGCGGCAGCGGCGGCCTTGATGTTCTCGGGCGTGTCGAAATCCGGTTCTCCCGCGCCCAGCCCGATCACATCGCGCCCCGCCGCCTTCAGTTCGGCGGCCATTGTGGTCACGGCGATGGTGGGCGACGGTTTTACACGGGACAGTGTCGCGGAGAGAAAACTCATGTTGGCCTCGGTTTGTATCTGATACCGGCATGTCATAGGGTGCGGTTTCACACCGATCAAGCACGTTTGCATCCCCTGAGGAGGAGAACCATGTCAGAGACCGAATCGGATTGGTACGGACCGGAAACCGCCACGTTCGGGGATCGCCTGTCGGGCGCGCGCGAAAACGCCGCGATGACCCAGGGCCAGCTGGCCCGCCGGCTGGGCGTGAAAACCGCGACCCTGCGCGGATGGGAAAACGACACATCCGAACCGCGCGCGAACAAGCTGACGATGCTGGCCGGGCTGCTCAACGTATCCGTGATCTGGCTGCTGACCGGCGAAGGCACGGGCGTGACCGCCCCCGCCCCCGGAGATTCCCCCCCCGATCTCGAGGACGTGCTGCACGAGGTGCGTGAAATCCGGCGTGAAATTCATGCCAGCGCCGAGCGTGCCAACTTTCTTGAGGAAAAACTGAGGGTTATGCTGTCGCAGGGGGCTTCGTGATGGAGACCCGCGAACACCGTATCAAGCGGTTGAAGATGCGGTCGATGCGCCGTGGCATCAAGGAAATGGACATCATCCTGACCACCTACGCCGACCGCGCGCTGGGCGACAGCGACGAGGCCGCGTTGCAGACCTATGACGCCTTCCTGCACGAAAACGACCACGACCTGTATCAGTGGGTCACCGGCCAGATCGCCCCGCCGCCGGACTATTCGGCGCTGATCGCCGACATCCAGGCCGGAATCAACGAAGCGCCTTAACCGAATGTTCGGCATTTGTGTTCATTCTGCTGCGAAAGGAAGCCGAGTCGGAGAACACTATGAAAATGGACATGCCGCCCGGAACCGGTGCGAACAGGGGCTTCATGAGCAGCTATCTCGAGGCGCTGGCGCTGGTCGAGCGGCTGCATCGCCTGTTGCTGGATGTCATCAAGGACGAATTCGAACGCGTCGGGGTTCTGGAAATCAATGCGGTTCAGGCGCTTTTGCTGTTCAACATCGGCGAAAACGAGGTGACCGCCGGTGAATTGAAGACCCGCGGCTACTATCAGGGCAGCAACGTCAGCTACAACCTGAAGAAACTCGTCGAAATGGGCTATATGCACCACCAGCGATGCGAGATCGACCGCCGCTCGGTGCGCGTCCGGCTGACCGGCAAGGGCCGCGAAATCCGCGATGTGGTGGCCGGGCTGTTCTCGCGCCATGCCGAAGGGTTGCAGGACAAGGGCGTTCTGGGGCCGGAAGGCATAGAAGACATAACCACAAGCCTGAAGCGTGTGGAAAGATACTGGACCGACCAGATCCGCTATATCTACTGATCCCCTTCCGCCAGGGCATCATGCAGCGCATCCAGGTCCACCGGCGCCACCGGGTGCTGACGGCCGGCATCTTCGGCATCATACCCGAAAATCTGGAAATCGCGGCGATAGATCTCGTGCACCAGGTGCATCGACAGATCGTCGAAATAGGCGGCCACCGGATGTGCGCGGCGTGGCCCGTGCCCGGCACTCTCGTTGAACCGGGGCACGGCGGAAAGATCGACGCGATGTGGCGTTTCGATGTGCGAGAGGACATCGCCCATGCCCGCGGCAAAATCCTCGGTGTGGATAACCCTGTCGAAACGTCCGCCGTTGCGCACGAAGGTGCCGGCATGCCCGGCCATGCCAGACCAGTGGATATCGGGATCCATCGGGCGCCGCCACCGGATCGTATCGCGCGCAAACAGCAAGAAACGCCGGAACGATGCAATCTGGTCGAACGGCCGGGTGCCGTCCGGCCCGCCGATGTCCACCCCGTAGCGGGCCACCAGCATCGGCACGAGATTGCCGCGATACCGGTTGCCATTGCGCTGAATGCCGCAAACCTTGTCCAGAAATGACGACAGGATGCGCGAATAGGGATTGCGGACACAGGTGAACGCAAAGGTCTCGCGGCCCAGGGCCGCCTCGGTGATCGCCGGGCGGCTGTCTTCGCGGGCCCATTTGTGCAGACCGTCGCGCGCATCGTGAATATCGCCGTCGAAGTACCGCCCGTGATCCGAGAAATACAGGATCTGCCCGATCGTCGAACAGGCACATTTCGGCACGACGCGATACATCACGCTCGCGCTTTCGGTCATCCATACACCGGGAAACCCCATGCACCGCCTCCTTCCCTCGCCTGCCGCCTTGCGCCGGGCCAAGTTTTTCTTTTCACTAGGCAAAGCAAAAAAACGCACATCTTTCAATTGTGCATCCGCGTCGGAAACGTGGACAATCCCTGCAAACAAGGCTGATTGATCCGAAAATGGCGAAAATCGCATATGTTCTTCTGGCACACAGGGATCCCGGTGCGCTGATCCGTCAGGCCCGCCGTCTGACCGCTGCAGGCGATTGCGTGGCGCTGCACTATGATGCGCGCGCCCCGCGTGCCGAATACGAGGCGCTGCGGGCCGCCCTTGCGGGACAGCCCAACATCACATTCGCGCGCCGCCGCATCCGCTGCGGCTGGGGCCAATGGTCGCTGGTGCGCGCCTCCCTCGAGACACTGCGCGTGGCGCGCGATGTCTTTCCCCGTGCCACGCATTTCTTTCTGATCTCCGGCGATTGCATGCCCGTGAAATCCGCCGAATTCATCCACGACAGCCTCGACCGGATGCCATGCGACCACATCGAGAGCCATGATTTCTTCCGCACCGACTGGATCAAGACCGGCTGGACCGAAGACCGCCTGATCTATCGCCATATCTTCAACGAAAGACGGCAACGGCGCCTGTTCTATGCGATGCACGCTGTGCAGAAACATCTGGGCCTGCGCCGCGCGCTGCCCGACGGGTTGGCCATTCACATCGGCAGCCAGTGGTGGTGCCTGCGCGCCGCCACGGTCGATATGATCTTTGAATTCTTGCGCGCCAACCCGGCCGTCGCGCGGTTCTTCCGCACCACCTGGATCCCCGACGAAATCCTGTTCCAGACTCTCGTGCGCCATCTGGTGCCCCGCGGCGAGATCCGCAACCGCACGCCCACCTTCCTGATCTTTTCCGACTATGGGATGCCCGTCACCTTCTACAACGATCACTACGACATGCTGCTCGCACAGGATGCGTTCTTTGCACGCAAGATCAGCCCAGAGGCGACCGATCTGAAATCCCGGCTTGGTGCGCTCTATGCACAAGAGGGCCAAACCTTTGCGATCAGCGATGAAGGCCGCGCGCAATATGCCTTTCTCACCGCCGAGGGCCGCGAAGGCCGCCGCTTCGCGCCGCGCTTCTGGGAAGCCGAAAGCCGGATCGGCCGGCACCGGCAGCTGCTGATCCTGAGTTGCTCGAAGTGGTCGGTCGCACGCCGGCTGGCGGCAAGGATTCAGGCCGAAACCGGGATCCGCGCTGTGGGCTACCTGTTCAACGACCCCCACGAAGACCTGCCCGAACTCCGCGACATGCCGGGCGGCGCGATCCGCCACCGTCGGGTGCTGATGCGCATGCTCTACGACGCGATCGGCGCCGACCGGCTGGCGATCTGCGTCGATCCGTCAAGCATCGACATCATTCAGGATTTCTTCCGCGATCAGGCCGATACAAGGCTGCTGGAAATCCAGTGCACACGCGACGATGCGGATCTGACCGAACAGGCCCGAAGGCAGGGGTTGATCGGCGCCCACACCGGCGCCGCGCGCTGCGCCGAGGTCGTGGCGACCCTGCGCAACCAGCTTGCACACCACAGCGAAAGGCTCGCCACCGCGCATTTGGCGCCGCACCACCACCTCGAGGAAACGGCGCCCGAGGCGGCAAACCTGCGCGCGCTGCGCGGCTTTCTGGGCATCTCGGATCAATCCGCAGTTGCCATCCTGACGCCCGGCGGTCTTTTCGACGGCTAAGCCTACTTCCCGCGCAAACCGGCAATCCAGCGGCGAATACGCCCGCGCCCGTCATCCACCGCGTCGCCCGCCGCTTCCCAGCTATCGGCAACCTCGCGCAGGGCCGGATCGATCCGCGCCGCACGAAACCGCCGCCACCGCACCCAGACCGCCCAGACAAAGGCCGCCAGAAGCGTCAGGATCACAATGTTGACCCAGGGCACGATCCGCACATCCGGCTGCGCCACGGCGCGCACCTCGACGGCATTGGGAAAGATCGAAAGGAACTCGTTGCGCCAGCCATAATGCCGGATCACCACCCACTGCGGCGCGCTCTTGGTCGATACCAGATCCCGCGCCTCGGCCTGCAAGTTCGAACTGTCCAGCTTGAAATAGGGCGGCCAGCCCCAACCGGTGTCCTCGTTGCGGTACACCATAGGACGGTCGTTCTCATAAAAGGCTTCGATGAAACGCACATCCCGGTTCACCGTCGCGCCCGCCTGGCTGCCGGTATCCCCCGAGGCCCAGAACACCGAATTCGCGCCGAAATCCACCCGCTGAACCTCGGTGTTCACAATGCGCACCACGTCGTGCTGCGGCAGCGTGTAATGCAGGAACCCCCCGATCACCGACCAGACGATGATCAGAAAACCCCATTTGACATAAAACATGGTCACGGCCCCTTACATGAAATTCGTGACATAGATCAGAATACCGATCAGGCTCAGCGGCACCACATAAACCCCCAGGATCAGCTTGCGCCGGATCGACCCGTCATAACGCTCCAGCCCGCTGCGCACATGCGCCTCCCGGTCGCCAGCCCCGTTGCCCGCGTCCCATTCCGCTTCCAGCTTCGCACGACGTACGGATCGTGAATACAACGACAGGCACACATAGACCACCGTCAAGCCGATCAGCAGCATCGCAAACAAACGCAATCCACCCATCATGTCCCGAACTCCCTTGCCGCCGCCCGCTACTATCGTGATACCGGTCGCGCCCCGCCTGAGCAACCGCGCCCGGCCCGCTTTCATCGTTCCAAAATACTCCCGCCGGAGGCGTCCCTCCGCGCAGCTCAGCCGACGACGTTGAACTCCGGGCCATAGGGATAGCCGGTGATGTTCTCGGGCGCGTCCTCGGTGACGATCAGGATGTCATGCTCGCGGTACCCGCCCGCGCCCGGCTGACCTTCGGGAATCGTCAGCATCGGCTCCATCGAAATCACCATTCCCGGCTCCAGCACCGTGTCGATGTCCTCGCGCAGTTCCAGCCCGGCCTCACGGCCATAGTAATGGCTCAGCACCCCGAACGAATGACCATAGCCAAAGCTGCGGTATTGCAGCAGGTCGCGGTCCTCGAGGAACGCATTGATCTTCGCGGTCACCTCGGCGCAGCTGATCCCGGGCCGCAACAGCGACATCCCGTAGACATGCGCGGCAACATTGGCTTCCCAGATCTTCAGCGAGGCGGGATCGACACGTTCCACAAACATCGTCCGCTCCAGCGCGGTGTAATACCCCGAGATCATCGGAAACGTGTTCAACGATGCGATGTCGCCCGGCACCAGCTGGCGCGCGGTCACGGGATTGTGCGCCCCGTCGGTGTTCGGACCCGATTGAAACCAAACCCAGGTGTCGCGGTATTCGGCGTCGGGAAAGGCACGGGCGATTTCCATCTCCATCGCATCGCGCCCGGCCATCGCCACGTCGATCTCGCGGGCACCGGCGCGCACCGCGTCGCGGATGGCATATCCGCCCACGTCGGCCACCCGGGCACCTTCGCGGATCAATGCGATCTCGGCGGGCGATTTCATCATGCGCTGGCGCATCGTCGGCTGCGCCAGGCCGATCACGCCCTCGGGTTCCAGGAAATCCTGCATCATGTCGCGCTGGATCACGGTCAGGTGGTCGCCCTCGTATCCGATGATTCCGCCGGTGCCCGTCACCGATCGCACCGCGCGCCAGAAGTTGTCGCGTTTCCAGTCGGTGTAGGTAATGTTGTCGCCATAACAGCGCCGCCAGGGCTGCCCGGCATCGATACCGGCTGAAATCGTGACACATTCGTCCGCTGTCACCACCAGCGCATAGGGCCGCCCGAACGCGCAATAGAGAAAGCCGCTGTAGTAGGCGATGTTGTGCATCGACGTCAGCACCGCAGCGCGCGCGCCCAGGTTCGCCATCCGGTCGCGCAGCCCGGCGATGCGGGCCTCGTACTCGGCGTCCTCGAACGGCAGTTTTACCTTGTCGCCGTTGTGAAAGCGGTGGAATTCGGGGCGTTCGGTCATACTGTCCTCATGCGGTTTCGCGGGCATCGCTCGGTCCCGGCGTTCAGGACGGTGGCAGGGGTTTGCGCGAAACGGCGGCCGACGCCATCGCCCGCGTCGCGCGCGTGCCGTGTAATGTGTGATTCCGCCTCCACGCGCAAGGGTCAGCCGGTCAATTCCGCCAGCAACGCGCTCTCGGCATCCTCCAGCGCCTCGATCACGTCGAAATGGTGGCGCTTCGCGACAACGCTCAGCTTGACCGACCAGGCCCGCGCCAGGTCGCGCGCCTGCTGCACAAAGACCGGCCGGTCATCGGCCCCCACCACAACATGCACCGCAACCGCCGGATCCGGGCGCTGCAGCACCGGGCTTTCGGATGCCGCTTCGGCCGGGTCCAGCCGCAGATCGGCGTTCATCGAGGTTTCGATCAGCGGCCGCAGATCGGCCAGCGGCGCAATCGGCATCACCCGCGATATCCGCGCGCGCACTCCGTCCGCCAACACATCGCCGGTGATCATCCGCGCCACAAGGTGCCCCCCCGCCGAATGCCCGGTCAGCGCCAGCGGACCGGGTGACCGCGCGGCGATCTGCGTTACCGCACCGGCGATCTGCCCGGTGATCTGCGAAATCCGCGCATCGGGGCACAGGGTGTAGGAGGGCATCGCCACCCGCCAGCCGCGCGCCAGCGCCCCGGCGGCCAGGTGCGACCATGTCGATTTGTCGGTGATCCGCCAGAACCCGCCGTGCACGAACACCAGCGTACCCGCCGCGGCCTTTGCCGACGGCTCCATCACATCCATCAGTTCACGGGGCCCTGCACCGTAGGCCACGGTCGTCAGGCGCGCGCCCAGCGCCTCGCGGAAGGCCGCCGCCCGGGCCACCCAGCGTGGGCCATACAGCGCGCCGTCGGGGATATTTTCCGCCTGGGCGTAGGCTTTGTCCAAATCCATCCGCGCGCCTTTCCAGAGGTTCTGCTGGACAATTCATGCACCAGGTGCTTGATCTGCCCAAGACAAAACTGGAGGGCTGTCTCATGCTGGATGCAACTACCGACCTGAAATCGATGCTCAAGGATCCGTCCCTTCTGGTGACGCGCGCCTATATCGGTGGCGCCTGGGTGGACGGTGACGAAGGCACCTTCGAGGTGACGAACCCGGCACGCGGCGACGTGGTGGCCGAGGTCGCCGATGTCAGCCGCGCGCAGGTTGCCGGCGCCATTGCCCAGGCCGAAGCCGCCCAGAAGGAATGGGCGCGCTGGAGCGGCAAGGAACGCGCCGCGGTGATGCGCAAATGGTTCGACCTGATGATGGAAAACGCCGATGATCTGGGCCTGATCCTGACCGCCGAACAGGGCAAGCCACACGCCGAAGCCAAGGGCGAGATCGCCTACGGCGCCTCGTTCATCGAGTTTTTCGGCGAAGAGGCCAAGCGGGTCTATGGCGAAACCATTCCCGGCCATCAGCGCGACAAGCGGATCACGGTGATCAAGCAGCCGATCGGTGTCGCCGCGTCGATCACGCCGTGGAATTTTCCCAACGCGATGATCACGCGCAAGGCCGGGCCGGCGCTGGCGGCGGGTTGTGCCTTTGTCGCCCGTCCCGCCCGCGAGACGCCGCTTTCGGCGCTGGTGCTGGCCGAGCTGGCGCATCGCGCGGGTGTTCCGGCGGGCGTGTTCAACGTGGTTCCTTCGTCGCGATCGTCGGAAATCGGCAAGGAGTTCTGCGAAAACCCCGGCGTGCGCAAGCTGACGTTCACCGGCTCGACCGAAGTGGGCCGCATCCTTCTCAAGCAGGCGGCCGACCAGGTGATGAAATGCTCGATGGAGCTGGGCGGCAACGCGCCGTTCATCGTGTTCGACGATGCCGATCTGGATGCTGCCGTGGAAGGCGCGATGCTGTGCAAGTTCCGCAACAACGGCCAGACCTGCGTCTGCGCCAACCGGATCTATGTGCAGGCCGGCGTCTATGATGCCTTCGCCGAGAAACTGAAGGTCGCTGTCGAAAACCTCAAGGTGGGCGACGGGCTTGAGCCGGGGGTGACGACGGGGCCGTTGATCAACATGGATGCCGTCGAAAAGGTGCGCGAGCATCTCGAAGACGTGACCCAGCACGGCGGCGCGGTCTTGACCGGCGGCAAGCCCCATGCGCTGGGCGGATCGTTCTTCGAACCCACGGTGGTGACAGGCGTCACCCAGGCGATGAAAGTGGCGCAGGAAGAAACCTTTGGCCCGCTCGCGCCGCTGTTCCGTTTCGATGACGTGGACGAGGTGATCGCCATGGCCAACGACACGATCTTCGGTCTGGCCGCCTATTTCTACGCCAAGGATCTCAGCCGGGTCTACAAGGTGGCCGAGGCGCTGGAATATGGCATCGTCGGCGTCAACACCGGCATCATCTCGACCGAGGTCGCGCCATTCGGCGGGGTCAAGCAATCGGGCCTGGGCCGCGAAGGCAGCCACAACGGCATGGAAGATTACCTGGAAATGAAGTACATCTGCATGTCGGTCTGAACCGGCGGCGGATGCACAAACGGAAAAGGGGCCCGGTGGGGCCCCTTTGTCTTTTTCGCGTGCGGATGCTTCAGTTGACGGTCTGGCCGTCGACGACGTCGGTCTGCGATGGCGTTGCCGGGGCGATCGCGATACGGCGCGATTTCAGGGCCTCGGGCACCTCGCGGATCAGATCGATATGCAACATGCCGTCGGCATGGCTGGCCCCGGTCACGACCACATGATCGGCCAGGTGGAACCGGCGCTCGAACGCGCGGGTGGCGATGCCGCGATGCAGGTAGGTACGGCCCTGATCGTCTTCGGCCTTGCGCGCGGCGACAACCAGCGCGTGGTCCTTGACCTCGACCGACAGCTCATCGTCGGTGAAGCCGGCCACAGCGATCGAAATGCGATAGGCGTCGTCGGCGGTTTTTTCGATGTTATAGGGCGGATAGGCGGGTTGGCTGACGTCATTGGTCAGAACCCGATCCATCAGGTCGGCGATCTGGTCGAACCCGACGGTTGCACGGTAAAGCGGTGCGAAATCGAAACTGCGCATGTCTGTATCCTCATCCTGAGCGATGTCATCTGCGCCCTCCTGTCGGACGGGCGGTTGCATTCGCGGATCCCGTTGTGGCGACCCGCACAGATGATGTGGGATAGGATTTCAGGTGTTTCAAGGGCTCAGGGGCGCAGAAACTTGGCCCCCGTGGCGCTGCGATCGCCGCTCAGGCCCAGGCGCCGCACCTGCGGTGGCGCGGGCAGGCCGTGGCCTTCGCCTGCGTCCAGCCGTGCCCGCAACAGCATCAGGGGCCCGTCCACCTCGGCGCCCAGCGAAACCTTGTCGCCGGCGATCTCGGCCTTGGCCGACACAACCGAAACGATGCGCGGCGTGCCGTCGTCAAAGCTGAAGACAGGCGCCCCGGACGATCCGAAATCGACGCTGCAAGACATCACCAGAACGCCCTGCTGGCGCGCCATGATACCGCAGACCTGTTGCAGCGAGGGCGCGTTTTCACGGCCGCGCGCATACGAGACGACACCGACCTGCGCGCCTTTGGACGGCCGCGTGCCGGTGCCGAAGGGCGTGACGGTGGTGTTGCGGATCGGGCGTTGCAGTTCAAGAAGCGCCAGATCGTGCCGGACACGGTCGGGCGAAACGGCATCGTCATAGTCGTATTCGGGATGGATCACGGCGCGGCGCACCGCGCGGTAGGCCGAAGCCCGGCCGTTGCGCCAGCCGGCCAGAAACTCGATCCCGGCATGGTCTATGCGCTGCTTCGTGTGCTTGTCGAACAGGCAGTGCGCCGCGGTCAGAACGATGTCGGGCGCGATCAGCGCGCCGGTACAAAAGCCCCGGCCGTTCAGGTTCAACCGGCCCACCGCCTCCCAGACGCGGCCCTCGTCGGTTGTATCGAGACGGTTCAGCGCACTGTCCGATGCGGCGCAGGCCCCGGCCGTCGCCAGCCACAGCAGAATGATCCAGTATCGCACCCGCGCGCCTCCGTTGTTTCGCCACGTCCAGCATTTAAACCGGGCTTGCGGCGAAACTTGGGCGCGATCAGCGCAGAACCGGCACCTCGGGCGTGCGCTTGCCGGGCGCGCTCAGCGCCGGGGGCTGCGGCCCGCCTGTCGCCCAGTCGAGCAGTTCGACGGTGTGCACGATCGGCAATTCGGTGCCCGAACCGATCTGCATCATGCAGCCGATGTTGCCGGCGGCGATCAGGTCGGGCTTTTTCGCCTCGAGCGTGCGGATCTTGCGGGCCTTCAGTTGCCCCGAAATCTCGGGCTGCATCAGGTTGTATGTGCCAGCCGAACCGCAGCACAGGTGGCTGTCGGCGGGTTCGACGATCCGGAAACCCGCGCGCTTCAGCAGATCCTTGGGATAGGTCTTGATCTGCTGGCCATGTTGCAGCGAACAGGCCGCGTGATAGGCCACCGTCAGGCCGCGGTCGGCGCTCTGTGGCAAATCCAGCTTCATCAGCACCTCGCTGACATCCATCGCGATGGCCGACACCCGCGCGGCGTCTTCGGCATGGGCCGTTTCGCGGAACATGTGGCCGTAATCCTTCACGGTGGTGCCGCAGCCCGAGGTGTTGATGACGATCGCGTCCAGCCCGTCACCATCCATTTCCGCGCACCACGCCTTTACGTTGCGCGCGGCGGTGGCGTGGCTTTCATCGGTCTTGCCCATGTGATGGGTCAGCGCGCCGCAACAACCCGCGCCTTCGGCGACAACCACTTCGCAGCCCAGCCGCGTCAGCAGCCGGATCGTGGCATCGTTGATATCGGTGTTCAGCGCCTTTTGGGCGCAGCCCGTCATCAGCGCGACGCGCATCTTGCGCGTCACGGCGGGCGCAAAGCTCTGCGGGTCGTCGTTGCGGCTGACCGGGGGGATCTGCCGCGGCGCCATCTCCAGCATCGCGCGCAGCCGCGCATCGGGCATGGCCCAGGCGAAGGGCCGGCCGATCTTGGCCCCCAGAAGCGCCACGCGGAACCGCATGGGATAGGGCAGGATACGCGCCAGAAGCCACCGCAAGACACGGTCGGTCAGAGGGCGTTTGTATTTGTTTTCAATGTATTCACGCGCATGATCGACCAGGTGCATGTAATGCACCCCCGATGGGCAGGTGGTCATGCAGGCAAGGCACGACAGGCAGCGGTCGATGTGTCTGACGGTTCTCTCATCGGGCACACGGTCGTTTTCCAGCATGTCCTTGATCAGGTAGATCCGGCCGCGCGGGCTGTCCAGTTCGTCACCAAGCACCTGGTAGGTCGGGCAGGTCGCCGTGCAGAACCCGCAGTGCACGCAGGTCCGCAGGATCTCGTTCGACCGCCGCGTTGCCGGGTCTTTCAGTTGTTCGTCCGTGAATACCGTCTGCATCTAGTTCGCCACCATCCGTGCCACCAAAATTCCGAACCAGGGAACCGTGGCCCCCACGGCCCCCGCCACCGCCGTCCATTTGCGCGATGCGCCAGCGCCGATCACCAGGCGCAGAACCTGCACCAAAAGCCCCATCGACACCACCCAAGCCGCCCAGAGCAAGGCCAGCGCCAGCACCCCCGGCACCATCACCTGCGCCAGCATCGCGGCCCCCGTCAGCAGCACCACAACCAGGCCCAGCAGCCGCACGATGGCCGCGCCCGGCGCGGCCCGCGCCATCAGCCAGACCGCCACGGGGCCCAGCACGAAAACCGCGCCATAGAGAGCCGCAAGCGCCGGGGTCATCGCCGGCTCAGCCCATCAATCCGGGGTTCAGGATGCCGCGCGGATCGAAGCGCTGGCGCAACCCCGCGGCGATCGCCGCAAGCGGTGAGGGCTGTGGGTGAAACGCGCCGAGCGTCGCCCGCGTGGCCCCGGTGCCCCGCACCAGCGTCGCGTGGCCCGCGAAGGCGCCCGCCCGGCGGCGCAGATCGGCGCCCTCGGGCATCCGCGCCCAGATCAGCCCGCCACCCCAATCGAGCAAGGCGGCATCGGGCGCAACCGCATCCAGAAACGCCGGCGCATCGCCCGGCTTGACGGAAATCCGCCAGACATCGCCATCGGTGCCCCGGAAGGCCGCGACATCGCGGATGTCGCGCCACAGCGCCTGTGATTGCGCGCCGTCGCGCAGTTCGGCCTTGCCATGATCCGACAACACATCGGCAAGGCGTTCGGCGCGGTAAGCTACGGAGGCCGCGAAACCTTCGATCCGCAGCATCGCTTCTCCGGTTGCCGGATCGTAGGCGGCGGCCGAAACCTCGTAGGGGGTACCCAAAGCGGCCGACATCGCCGCCACGCCGGCACCCGCGCCCAGCCCGCCCAGAACCACGGTTGCGGCGGTTTCGGCGCGCGGCAACACCTTCAGCGCAACTTCCGTCATCACGCCCAACGTGCCGTGGCTGCCGGCCATCAGCTTCACAAGATCATAGCCGGTGACATTCTTCATGACGCGGCCACCGTTCTTGATCACGGTGCCGGCGCCGTCGACATAGCGCACCCCCAGAAGGAAATCGCGCGCCGCGCCAACGGCAATCCGGCGCGGCCCGCTGACGTTCGCGGCGATGACACCGCCGATTGTCGGTGTGCCTTCGGTGCCCAGAAGCCCGCGATGATCCATCGGTTCGAAGGGCAGGCCCTGGTTCTCGGCGGCCAGCGCGGCTTCGATATCGGCCAGCGGCGTGCCGGCCCGCGCCACCAGTGTCAGCGCGCCCGGTTCGTAGAGACCGATGCCGCTGATCGCGCCCACCCCGAGCGGCGCCCCGGGACCGGCAAGGCCGCGGGTGTTGCCGCCCCGCACCGAAAGCGGCCCGGTCGCGGCGCGGATCATTTCGGCCAGTTCGGCCTCGTTGGTGGGCATCAGCATCGGTAGGGGGTTCCTGTTCGGACCAGAGACTTCGGGGGCCAGAGCATGAGGCCCGGCGTTCAGGCGGCGGCGGGTGCGGGATCGCGCCGCGCCTGTGATACCGCCAGCGGAAAAACCTTGGCCGGGTTCAGCAGCCACGCCGGATCGAACACATCCTTCACCGCCATCTGCGCCTCGAGATCCTCGGGTGTGTATTGCACCGTCATCAGATCGCGCTTTTCGATGCCGACCCCGTGTTCGCCCGTCAGGCACCCTCCCGCCTCGACGCACAACTTCAGGATCTCGGCGCCAAATGCCTCGCAAAGTTCCAGATCGCCCGGCTTGTTCGCGTCGAACAGGATCAGCGGATGCATGTTTCCGTCACCCGCATGAAACACGTTGCCGACCTCGAGGCCGAACTCCTCGCTCATCTCGCCAATGCGGCGCAGGACGAAAGGCAGGGACGACACGGGAATCGTTCCGTCGAGGCACATGTAATCGTTGATCTGCCCGATTGCGCCAAAGGCGCTTTTGCGGCCCAGCCAGATCTTGGCGCTTTCCTCGGGCGATTTGCTCTGGCGCAGCTCCACCGGATCATGACGCCGGGCGATTTCGGTGATGGTGTCCAGTTGCGCGTCGATCTCGGCCTCCGACCCCTCGACCTCGACGATCAGCAACGCGTTGCAATCGGGATAGCCGGCCTTGGCGAACTTGTCGGTGGTTTCGATGCACAGACGGTCCATGAATTCGATCGCCACCGGCAGAACACCGGCCTTGATGATGTCCGACACACAGGCCCCGGCGACCTCGTTGTCGTCGAACCCGATCAGAACCGGGCGCGCGCCCTCGGGCTTGCGCAGGATGCGCAGCGTCGCTTCGGTGACAACGCCCAGCTGGCCCTCGGATCCGCAGATCAGGCCCAGCAGGTCAAGTCCGCCCGAATCCAGATGCGCGCCGCCGATTTCGACAATCGTGCCATCCATCATCACCATCGTGACACCCAGCAGATTGTTCGTGGTCACGCCATACTTGAGACAATGCGCGCCGCCGGAATTCATCGCGATGTTGCCGGCGATGGCGCAGGCCAGTTGCGACGACGGGTCCGGGGCGTAAAAGAACCCCTCCTCCTCGACCGCGCCGGAAACGCTGAGGTTGGTGCGCCCCGACTGCACCCGGATCACGCGGTTGGCATAGTCGGTTTCCAGCACCTCGTTCATCCGCGCAACGCCCAGGATCACGCAATCGGCGGTGGGCAGGGCACCCCCGGCCAGCGAGGTGCCCGATCCACGCGGCACCACCGGCACGCCTTCCTGATGACAGATCCGCAGCACGTCCGACACCTCTTGGGTGGTGGACGGCAGAACCACCAGCATCGGCGGGCATTTGTACGCGGTCAGCGCGTCACATTCATAGGCGCGGGTTTCCGCCTCATCGAAAATGACGGCATCGGGCGGCAAGACTTTCTGCAACCTTTCGACCAGACGCGATTTCCGCGCCAGAACGGCCGGGTTTGGAACAGGCATTTCCATCGTGAACCTCCCAATTTGGTAAAAAGATATTACCAATTTTAGCCGCAAGCAAGCGGTTTCTCAGCACGCGCAGGCTGCGAACCGCCGCAGCTGATGCGATTTGACCAACCCTAACGGGATTTCACGCGGTTTGGGAAGATTTCCAGATGCCGCGCCCCGCGCGGGCAAACACGGTCGCCGCAGGGCCGGGGCGCGCCCGGCCGGCCGACCCTTCAGGCGCGGTGGTAAGGCCCGCCCGCGAGGATGGTCGCGGCGCGGTAAAGCTGTTCGGCCAGCATCACCCGGATCAGAATGTGTGGCCAGACCATGCGCCCGAACGACAACGCCAGATCGGCCTCGGCGCGCAGGCCGCGATCCATGCCATCGGCGCCGCCGATCACGAATGCCATGTCCGAGATACCGTCATCGCGGGCACGCGCCAGACGCGCCGCGAAATCCGGTGATGTCATGGTCTGGCCGCGTTCGTCGAGCGCGCAGATCAGACCACCGCGCGGCAGCGCGCGGCGCAGCAGATCGGCTTCGGCGGCCATGCCACCGCCCTTGCGGTCCTCGACCTCGGAAACCGTTGCCGGTCCCAGACGCAGCCCGCGCCCGGTCCGGTCGAAGCGCGCCAGGTAGTCGTCTATCAGATCCCGCTCGGGCCCGGCGCGCAGGCGACCGACCGCACAGATGTGCACGCGCATCGCCCGCCTTTCCGCCGCAGGCCCGGCTCAGTTCGTGGGTTCGCCGATCGGCTGCCACATCTTTTCGAGTTGGTAGAACTCGCGCACCTCGGGACGGAAGACATGCACGATCACGTCGCCGGTGTCGATCAGCACCCAATCGCCGGTGTCCTTGCCTTCGACGCGCGACAGGCGCCCCTGCTCGGACTTGAGCTTGTCCACCAGTTTCTGCGCCATCGCCGAAACCTGGCGGGTCGAGCGGCCCGAACAGATCACCATGAAATCGCCAATCGAGGATTTTCCGCGCAGATCGATCTGCACCAGATCCTCGGCTTTGTCATCGGTCAGCGTCGCGACGATCATCTTGAGCAATGCCTCGCTGCGAGGCGCCGGATCCGCGGCCATCATGCCCGCCGGTGTATCGGCACCCAGTGCCGATTGAGATTGTAGTGACAGGACATTGTCCTCCTTACGACACGCCGACAGACCCCCGGCGCTGGGATACCCGGCAAAATAACCCACCCCACCGCATATTTCAATGATGCGCGCGCCGCATCACATCGGCCCGGCGCATATGCGCCCGCCAAAAGCCAAACGCGGTTTTGCAATCGGCGGTTTTTTGGCTAGGCTGCGCTCCGGGGCGGGCATCGGGCCGCCACCGCGACAGGGGGGAGGCAGGCCGATACGCGACCGTTGGGCACAACCGGCCCTTGCCGGGAAACCGCCGTTGCCTTTGCTGGCATGGTGCATTGCGATTGCCTGCGCGCTGCCGGCCTCTCTCTGGGCCGACGCCGAGCGCTGGCGCCTTCTGACACCCGACGATCCGCTGTATTCCGAAGGAATGCCCGGCGTTGCCATCGAAACGGACGACGCGATGGCGGTGCTGAATTACCTGCCCGAAATGGCCGGATGGCTGGCCACCGTCGCCTTTGGCACAGAAACGCCGGTGGATACCGTCACCTCGCGCCTGATCTCGGGCGATGGCAGTTCGGCATCGGTTCAGTTGGGGCCCGACGGGCTGATCACGCGCTACGACGCGGAAACCGGCACGGCCCTGATCCGGTTTCCCGTGGCCGAACCCGACGTGGCGCGGTTTCGCGCTGCCGTCACCTGGCAGGTGGTGACCGCCGCCCAGGTGGTGACTGTTCCGCTGGACGGATCCAACGCGGCGCTGGCGCGGTTGCTTGACGGTATCGGCCCGCCCGACGGCTGACCGCCTCTGGCAGATGCCCCGCGGTCACGACACCGGGACAGACACCTCGTTGCGGCGGTTGCGCGGAAGGGTGAAGGGATCGTCGTAGAAGTGATAGTGCACCGCACCATCCACCCGAAGCCCCCGCGCCGCCGCCTCGCCCAGCAGCTTTTGCGCCTGGGCCGCCAGATCGCGCGTCGAGGCGCGGCCCGCAAACCGCAACACCAGGTGTTCCACCGCATCTGTTTCGATGAACCGGATGTCGGGATCGGTGGGTTCCGGCAAGGTCTGGAGCGTGAACGCCGAAGGCATCAGGAACCGCACGGTCCATTGCCCGTCATGGTTGGGAATCTGGCTGACCGGCACGGTCATCGGAACCTCGGCGCCGGAATCGTTCTGCCCGAAGATGAAACGCGCGAGGCTGCGAAAGCCGCGGCGGATCGACTGGCCGCGGGTGCCGTCCACGTCCACCTCGGCCACCAGATGCGGCGCATAGGCACGCAGTTCGAACGCGCCGGCTGTATCGACCACGCGGTAGGGCGGCATTTCATAGCCGCGATAGGTGTCGGCCGTGGCATGCACACTGAGCGCCATGGCCAGAACCGCGACGATCATGAAGAATTGATGGGACTTGAAACTATCAGACATGCACCCTGTACGCGCGGGCGCGGCAACCGGATCACTTGAAACTTGCGGGATCGGCGCGGCGGCTGTATCCCCTTGGCCATGACATGCCTTTGCGGACTGCTGACCGACACTTCCGACCGCGCCCGCCTGCGCGAGCGGTTCTTCGGCGCGTCGCGCACGGTGCTGGCACGCCTATAAGCGCGCCTGCCCCATCGACACCACCCTGCGAAAATTCACCACACAATACCGGAGAGGACCGATGTCCCCCAAGACCCTCTATGACAAGATCTGGGATGCGCATGTGGCGCACGAAGCCGAAGACGGCACCTGCCTTCTGTATATCGACCGCCATCTCGTGCACGAGGTGACCAGCCCGCAGGCCTTCGAGGGCCTGCGCATGACCGGGCGCAGCGTCCGCGCGCCCGACAAGACCATCGCGGTGCCCGACCACAACGTGCCGACCACGCTGGACCGACTGAACGGGATCGAAAACCCCGAAAGCCGCATCCAGGTTGAGGCGCTGGACCGCAACGCGCGTGATTTCGGGGTGCACTATTATCCCGTGTCGGATGTGCGCCAGGGCATCGTGCACATCGTCGGGCCTGAACAGGGATGGACCCTGCCGGGCATGACCGTCGTCTGCGGCGACAGCCACACCGCGACCCACGGCGCCTTCGGCGCGCTGGCGCATGGCATCGGCACCTCCGAGGTCGAACATGTTCTGGCCACTCAGACGCTGATCCAGAAGAAATCGAAGAACATGAAGGTCGAGATCACCGGCAAACTCGCACCCGGCGTGACCGCCAAGGACATAACCCTGACGGTGATCGGCAAAACCGGCACCGCCGGCGGCACCGGATATGTGATCGAATACTGCGGCGAGGCGATCCGCGACCTTTCGATGGAAGGGCGCATGACCGTCTGCAACATGGCCATCGAAGGCGGCGCGCGCGCCGGCCTGATCGCGCCTGACGAAAAGACCTTTGCCTATTGCATGGGCCGCCCGCATGCGCCCAAGGGTGCGCAGTGGGAGGCCGCGCTGGCGTGGTGGAAGACGCTTTATTCCGACGATGACGCCCATTGGGACAAGGTTGTCACCATCCGCGGCGAAGACATCGCGCCGGTGGTCACATGGGGCACCTCGCCCGAGGATGTTCTGCCGATCACCGCCAGTGTGCCCGCGCCGCAGGATTTCACAGGCGGCAAGGTGGACGCGGCGAAACGCGCGCTGGATTACATGGGGCTGACCGCCGGCACCCCGCTGGCCGAAGTGCCAATCGACGCCGTGTTCATTGGCTCGTGCACCAACGGCCGGATCGAGGATCTGCGCGCCGCCGCCGCAATCCTGAAGGGCCGCAAGGTCAAGGAAGGGCTGCGGGCGATGATCGTGCCCGGATCGGGGCTGGTGCGGGCGCAGGCCGAAGAAGAGGGGCTGGCCGAAATCTTTCAGCAGGCCGGTTTCGAATGGCGTCTGGCGGGATGTTCCATGTGCCTGGCGATGAACCCCGATCAGCTCAGCCCCGGCGAACGCTGCGCGGCCACGTCGAACCGCAATTTCGAAGGCCGGCAAGGCCGTGGCGGTCGCACCCACCTGATGAGCCCGGCAATGGCCGCCGCCGCCGCCGTAACCGGCCGGCTGACCGACGTTCGGGAGCTGATGGGATGATCCGACAGTTCGGGGCGGACACCGCCCTGCTGCTGATCGACGTGCAGACCGGCGTGAACGTCTTCGAGCATTGGGGCGGCCCGACCGGCCGGCGCAACAATCCCGATGCCGAAGACCGCATGCGCGCGCTGCTGGCGGCCTTTCGCGAGGCGGGCCTTACGGTGATCTACACGCGCCATGATTCCCGTGAGGCGGCGTCGCCGCTGAAACTGTCGCTGCCCACGGGCGCCATGATCGAAGGATTCGAGGCCCACCCCGGCGAAATCATCGTCGAGAAAGACGTGAATTCGGCCTTTGTCGGGACCGATCTGGAATTGCGCCTGCGCGAAAGGCGGATCAACCGGATCGTGGTGGCCGGGTTCTTCACCAACTTCTGCGTCGAGACATCGGTGCGGATGTCGGGGAACATGGGCTATGACACCTACCTGGCCCATGATGCCTGCGCCACATGCAACCGTGTCGGGCCCGACGGGCGCGACCATGATCCGCAGGTGGTGCACGACATGGCCATCGCCACCATGCACGGAGAATTCTGCACCGCCCTGGATACCGAACAGGTGATCGCGCTGGCCGCGGCCGACGCCCCCGACCTGGTGCGCGTGCAGGGCAACGAATGACGCGCGGCAACCCGCGCAAAGGAGAAGACAGATGGACAAATTCGACAAGCTGACCGGGATCGCCGCCCCGATGCCGATGATCAACATCGACACCGACATGATCATCCCCAAGCAATTTCTCAAGACAATCAAGCGCTCGGGGCTGGGTGTGAACCTGTTCGATGAAATGCGCTATGACGCCGACGGCAATGAAATCCCCGGGTTCGTTCTGAACAAGGCGCCTTACCGCGAGGCCGAGATCCTGGTCGCCGGTGACAACTTCGGCTGCGGCTCGAGCCGTGAACACGCGCCCTGGGCGATCAAGGATTTCGGCATCCGCTGCGTCATCGCGCCCAGCTACGCCGACATCTTCTACAACAACTGCTTCAAGAACGGCATCCTTCCCATTGCCCTGCCTCAGGAACAGGTCGATATCCTGATGAAGGACGCCGAGCGCGGCGCGAACGCGCGCATCACCGTCGATCTCGAAGCGCAGACCGTTTCCACCTCGGACGGAGAAACCTTTTCCTTCGATGTGGACCCGTTCAAGAAACGTTGCCTCATGGAAGGTCTCGACGACATCGGCCTTACGATGGAAAAAGCCGCCTCGATCGACGCTTACGAGGCACAACAGGCCACAAGTCGCCCCTGGGTCTGACGATCCGCACCGGGTCATGGCGCCGCGCGCGGGCTTTCGGGGGCCCGCGCCCACCCCCCGGCCACCGCACCGACGGGTGGGCGGTGGGCGCGCCATGTGCGTCGCTGCGTCGCAACCACAACATATGGGGACGGCCCGGCAAGCCCGCTGTCAATTGATGCAAAGACGCACCAGTTTTTCCATCAATTCGACAGATTTAGAGCATGTTCTGAACGCGCTGCTTGAGCGGCTACAGGAAACAAGGCACAAATGAGGCACAAATGAGGCAACCCGCAGTTCTCTGCGGATCAAGTTGGAACAAGGGCGCGGCAATGAACCGGGCCAGTCCAGTTTGAAGGGATCGGATAGTGCTAGCTCGGATCACCGGCGCGGCGATGCGTGCCATATTGATCGCGATACTGATCGCAACGCCGGCCCTGCTTTTGCCGAGCCTACAGTCGCGCGCGCCGGAAATGATCGTGTTGGTCGCCCTGCTCGCATCGGCTCTGACGTTCATTGAATATCACACCAGCTATCCCAGCATCGTCGAATTCCGCGACGCGCCGCCCATCAACCGCATCCGCTTCATTGCGCTTTTCGCGATCGTGTTCTTCCTGACGGTCATCCTCAAGCATCAGTATTCGCCCAGCAATCTGACCACGCTGATGGCGGCGCTGGGAACGATGATCGGGAACCTTGTGGATTTCCCGTATTCGCCGGTGCGGTTGATCGTTCTGATGCTGCCCGACGACGCCCCTCTCGAGGTTTTCGCCTCGGTGCGCACGGCGGCGGGCGTGTCCTATCTGATTTCCGTGCTGGCGGTGCTCAGCTTCCTTGGGATCGTTAGGTTCATGGGCTGGCCCACCGGCACCGGATCTTTCAATGTCTGGGTGAACCTGCCGCTGTTCGATCCGACAGCCGGCGGCGATGTGGTCCAGAGGCTCTACCGCGATTCGCGCATCAACATCGTGCTGGGCTTTCTGCTGCCGTTCATCATTCCCGCGCTGGTGAAGGGCGCGTCGGACCTGATCGATCCCACCACCCTGACCTATCCGCATACGCTGATCTGGACCATGAGCGCCTGGGCCTTCCTGCCGGCCAGCCTGGTGATGCGCGGCATCGCCATGGCGCGCATCGGCGACCTGATCGAGGAAAAGCGCCGCCGCTCCTTTTCCGAGGCGGATGCGTTTCAGACCGCGTGACGCGCGCCCTGACGCTGGTGGCGCTGCTGGGCCTTCTCTCGGCCCCGGCGCTGGCCGATCCCTTGCGCATCGCATCCTGGAACGCCGAACTGTTCCGAAAGGGGCCGGGCCTTTTGCTGCGCGACATTCGCCGGGGCGACGATCCGCAGGTTGCGGGCGCCATTGCCCTGATCGCCGCGGCGCGGGCCGATGTCGTGGTGTTGCAGGGGTTTGACTTCGATTACGAGAACGTGGCGCTGGCGGCGTTTGCCGAGGGCCTTGCGCGGGCCGGCGCCCGGTATCCGCACCGACTGGCCCTGCCCACCAACCGCGGCCTTGCCAGCGGACTTGACCTCGATGGCGATGGCCGCGCCGGCGACGGGGCCGATGCCCAGGGCTTTGGCGCGTTCTATGGCCAGGGCGCCATGGCGATCCTTTCGCGCCACCCGATCGACCGCGCGGCCATCACCGATTTCACCACGCTGCTTTGGCGTGACCTGCCCGATGCGATCCTGCCGCATTGGCCCGACGGGCGGCCCTTTCCCAGCGCCGAAGCGCAGGCGGTGCAGCGGCTTTCGTCGTCGGGGCATTGGGTGGTGCCGGTGGTGCACGACAGCGGCGGCCGGTTCACGGTCATGGCCTTCCATGCGGCGCCGCCGGTCTTCGACGGCCCCGAAGATCGCAACGGCCGGCGCAACCACGATGAAATCCGGTTCTGGCAGCACCTGATGGACGGGCGCCTGGGGCCGGTGCCCGATCCGCCCTTCGTGATCGCAGGTGGCGCCACGCTGGATCCCCATGACAGCGACGGGCGGCACGAAGCGATCCGCGCGCTGCTGAAGGATCCGCGCCTGACCGATCCACGCCCCGCCGGCGATGCGCCGGCCCCCGATCAGGGCCACATCGGGCCCAACCGGCTGGACACGGTGGATTGGGGCGCGCCGGGCCGCCTGCGGGCCGATTACCTTCTGCCGTCCGCCGGCTGGCCGGTTGCCGGATCGGGCCTGATCTGGCCACCCGGCCCGAACCCGGCCAGCCGTCACGCGCTGGTCTGGGTGGATCTCACTATGCCTGCCAACTGATCGCCTGCGCCAGCGCCTCGTTCGGTGGCGTCGGGCGAAAACCCGGCAACAGCGCCGCGAAGCGGTCGGGTGACAGGCTGTGCGGGGTGTTCCACAGGTACGACATCTCGATCAGGCTGCGGCCCATCGGCCAGACCGGCGCCGCAAGGCGCAGCGGCAGCCACGACATCCGCTTCAGCCGCAAGGGCCGGCCCGTGACCCGCGCCAGTTCCGCCGCCATCTGATCGCCCGACATCGTATAGCCCTCGAAGGGCACATCGCAGAACGTCGGAAGGTCGCGCCCGATCCCGGCAAGGGCGACGGTGGCGCGTGCAAGGTCGGGCAGATAGGCCCAGGCATGCGGCACGTCGGGGCGGCCGGGATAGGTGAACACACCCTTCGGCAACGATTTTGCGATGATACTGTCGAACCAGTTGCCCGATGCGCGGGTATCCAGGAAATCCCCCGACCGCAGGATCAGCGTGCGCACCCCCGATTGCCGGTAGCCGCGCTCCATTTCAATGCGGATACGGCCCAGCGGGTTGGTTGCGGCATGGGCGGAAAGCGCGCTCCAGGGTGCGGGCGTGGCGGCGCCGAAAACATAGACATTGCCCGGCACGATCACCAGGGCGTCGGTGGCGCGCGCCGCCGCCTGCACGGCCCTTTGCAGGTCGGGCACCTGGCGTGCCCATTTCGGATAGGCCGGGTTCCATGCGTTCACGATCACATCCACGCCCTGTGCCGCCTGTTGCAGGCTGTCGCGGGTGCGATCGAACCGGCGCAGCGTCCAGCCGGCGGCTTCAAATGCACGGGCGGCGTTGTGGCCAAAGCGCCCCGACGCGCCCAGGATCAAAACTGTTCTTGTCATCATGTTCTCCGGTCTTGCTGGTGTGTGCGACCAACATACCCACCCCTCTGCACATCCGATATTGCATGAATATGAAGCTATGATATTCATTTATGAATGGTAGAACAGACAGACACCGCAGACTGGTCGCTGATCCGCAGCTTTCTGGCGGTGGCCGATACCGGATCGCTTTCGGCGGCGGCCGCCGAACTGGGCCAGAGCCAGCCGACGCTGGGCCGTCGCATCCGCCAGCTCGAACAATCGCTGGGCACCGAACTGTTCCACCGCCACGCGCGCGGCCTGCACCTGACAGCATCCGGAGCGGCCCTGCGCCCGATGGCCGAAACGATGCGCGCGGCGATGAACGACATCGCCGTATCCGTCGCCGGCCAGGCGCGCCGCCTCGAAGGTACGGTGCGCATCACCGCCAGCGTTTTTGCCGCGCACTACCTGCTGCCCCCGATCCTGGCGCGCATCCGCGCCGCCGAGCCGGCGATCTCGCTGATCCTGCAACCGTCGGACAGTTCGGAAAACCTGCTGTTCCGCGAGGCCGACATCGCGGTGCGGATGTACCGGCCGGATCAACTGGACGTGGTCACCCGCCATGTCCGCGATCTTCCGCTGGGGATCTACGCCGCGCGCTCGTATCTGGACCGGCGGGGCGTCCCGCAATCGCCGCAGGACCTGATGCGGCACGATCTGGTCGGGTTCGACAACAACGATCTGGTGGTCCGGTCGATGCGCGAGATGGGCTATGAAATCAGACCCGAGGATTTCGCCGTGCGCTGCGACAATCAGGCGACCTACTGGGCGCTGATCCGCGCGGGCTGCGGGATCGGGTTTTCCCAGCGCAGCGTCGGCATGACGGACCCCGATATCGTCGATCTGACGATGGGCCTTGCGATGCCGGCGCTGCCCGTCTGGCTGGCTGCACATGAACGGATGCGTGATACGCCCCGGCTGCGGCGGGTCTGGGATCTTCTGGGCGAAGGATTGCAGGCGCTGCCCGGATGATCGCGCGCCGCACATTGACGGTGCGTTCGCGGCGCGCTAGGCCCTGCGCGGTGAACATTCAGGAGACTGCGCCATGACCAACCCTTCCCTTCTCATCCTGCCTGGCGATGGCATCGGCCCCGAGGTGATGGACCAGGTCAAGCGCGTGATCGAATGGTACGGCGCGCGGCGCGGCCTGGCCTTCGACATCAGCGAAGATCTGGTCGGCGGCGCAGCCTACGATGCCCACGGCACACCGCTGCATGACGACACGATGGCGCGTGCGCAAGAGGTCGACGCGGTGCTTCTGGGGGCCGTGGGCGGCCCCAAGTACGACAAGCTGGATTTCTCGGTGAAGCCCGAGCGCGGATTGCTGCGCCTGCGCAAGGAGATGGATCTGTTTTCGAACCTGCGGCCCGCGCAATGCTTCGATGCGCTTGCCGATTTCTCGTCGCTCAAGAAAGACGTGGTTGCCGGTCTGGACATCATGATTATCCGCGAACTGACATCGGGCGTCTATTTCGGCGAACCGCGCGGGATTTTCGAAGAGGGCAACGAACGCGTCGGCATCAACACCCAGCGCTACACCGAAAGCGAAATCGCCCGCGTCGCGCGGTCGGCGTTCGAACTGGCGCGCAAGCGCGGCAACAAGGTCTGTTCGATGGAAAAGGCCAATGTAATGGAAAGCGGCATCCTGTGGCGCGACGTGGTGACCGAAGTGCACCAGGCCGAGTATCAGGATGTCGAGCTGTCGCATATGTACGCCGATGCCGGCGCCATGCAACTGACCCGCTGGCCCAAGCAGTTCGATGTGATCGTCACCGACAACCTGTTCGGCGACCTGCTGAGCGATCTGGCCGCGATGCTGACCGGCAGCCTCGGAATGCTGCCATCCGCCAGCCTGGGCGCGCCGATGGCCAACGGCCGGCCCAAGGCGCTCTACGAGCCGGTGCACGGTTCGGCCCCCGACATCGCCGGCCAGGGCAAGGCCAACCCGATCGCCTGTATCCTCAGCTTTGCCATGGCGCTGCGCTATTCGTTCGACCAGGGAGACGAGGCCACGCGGCTGGAACAGGCTGTGGAACGGGTTCTGGCCGACGGTCTGCGCACCGCCGATCTGCTGGGCGAAGAAGGCGCGACGCCGGTCAGCACCGTCCAGATGGGCGATGCGATCCTGGCCGCGCTCGACGCCAGCCTGTAACCCCCGGGCGCGGGCGCGCTACCCGTTCGCCCGCGCTGCGGCATCTTTCTCGGGCCGCGGAATTTGACCTTGCCAATCCCCGGCCCCTCGGCTATCCCGCGCCAGTGTCGGAGTGTAGCTCAGCCTGGTAGAGCACTGTCTTCGGGAGGCAGGGGCCGGAGGTTCGAATCCTCTCACTCCGACCAGTATTATCAATATGTTAGGTCATCCTCGCTCGAAAACTTCCGTGCAAGTATTGCACGGTGAG
>JANSXZ010000011.1 GCA_024742705.1 Paracoccaceae bacterium
CCCGAAATCGCCAAGCAGATCTTCAGGCCGTTCGCAGCCCTTCAGAAGTTCGTCCAGCAGTTCCTTGGAAATCGTCATCGTCCTTGCTCCTCTCAGGAAGCATGGACCAAAGCGCAAGTACACAGAAGATCGGACACTCTCGGCCTTTGCTACAATCTGGATGCCGAATGCATGAATGCCTTCGTCAATCATGGTTGCGGCGTGTATTGGCCCGGCATCATCCACACCAAAACCACCGAAGGCTATTTTTCGATCTTCAAGCGCGGGATGCACGGCGTATATGCCCGCCAATTGATTGCGGCGTGGCGCGACGACTACAATCACCAACGCCCGCACTCGAGCCTCGACGGGCTCACACCGCGGGAGTATCACCAACGGTCAAGAGCGGACCAAACCCTAAACAGTGCTCACCAGTATACCCGGACTCAAGGGGGAGCAGGTCACCTTCGCCGACCGCTACAGCAACCAGCGCTACCATGAGAGCCTCGGCAACCTGATTCCCGCCGATGTCTACTTTGGGCGCGATCAGCAGATCCTGAGACAGCGAGAGGCGATCAAACGAAGAACCATTCTCAAGCGGCGCTTGAGCCATCAAGATGAAACCGCATAACCTCGATCAAGGATGAACCAGAGCCTCCAAACGAAACGCCGCTCAAGCGTCCCAAATTATCTGACGACGGACAATTTGGAAGTATCGCTCGCGCAGCCGCAGTATCCTGTATCCGGTGTAATGAAAGGTTGCCGGGCGACAACTTTCTCCTGATTGATGACATCTGTTTCAATCGTGCAGCGATAATGCCACCTCCGCGCTCCCGAGGAACATTGCCCCGCAGTTCACTTCAAATTCGGTGTATTGGACAGGCGTAAGATGAGCGCCATTCGAGTGCGACTGAAAACGCACGAACCACGCCATCAGATACCTCTACTAGGTTCTGTCGCAGAACCTTCCCCGCCTCAACGATCTTACGTTTGGAGTGTTCGGGCTTTTCAAACTCGACCATTGGACGCGGCGACAAATTGAGAATATGTCTCATCGCCCTGGGTACGGCAAGCACATCAACGCCAGAGTTTTGGGGTATCTGAATACCCAAATTTTAAGCACCTGAAAAGGTTATGTTTTTCCGGCATCTGTGCGCTTGACCTGGATCAGATCAAGGCGTAAAAAGCTGCATCTTTTGTGTGGCGCGCCGATCTTTTGGCGCGCCGTTTATGTCAAACAGGATGATCCTGCCATGAAAACCTTTTCTGCAACACCTGCAGAGATCGACAAGAAATGGATCCTGATCGATGCCGAAGGCGTCGTTCTGGGCCGGCTCGCTTCGATCGTCGCCATGCGTCTGCGTGGCAAGCACAAGCCCTCGTTCACGCCGCATATGGACATGGGTGACAACGTCATCATCATAAACGCCGAAAAGGTGCAGATGACCGGCAAGAAACGCGAAGAGCATTTCTATTGGCACACCGGTCACCCCGGCGGGATCAAGAGCCGGACCAAGGCGCAGATCCTCGAAGGCAAATATCCCGAACGCGTGGTGTTCCAGGCCGTCAAGCGGATGCTGCCGGGCAACCGTCTGAGCCGCACCCAGATGACCAACCTGCGGATTTACGCCGGCGCGGAACACCCGCATGAGGCGCAGAGCCCCGAAGTTCTGGATGTCAAATCCATGAACAAGAAAAACACCCGGAGCTGATTGATATGGCTGACGAAATCAAATCTCTCGACGGCCTCGAAGCTGTTGCAAGCGACGCCGGCGGTGTGCTGGCCGGTCTGGAAACCGCGATGGAGCCGCGCGAACCCGTGCGCGACGAACTGGGCCGGTCCTATGCTACCGGCAAGCGCAAGGATGCGGTTGCGCGCGTCTGGATCAAGCCCGGTTCGGGCAAGTTCCTGATCCGTGACCACAAGGGCAACTTCATCGACTACACCAAGTATTTCGCACGCCCGGTGTTGCAGATGATCCTGCGGCAGCCGTTCCAGGTGGCCGGCGTTGAAGGCCAGTTCGATGTCCAGGCCACGGTCAAGGGCGGTGGTCTGTCCGGCCAGGCCGGCGCGGTCAAGCATGGCATCTCGAAGGCGCTGCAACTCTATGATCCCAGCCTGCGCGCCGCACTGAAGGCCGCCGGTTTCCTGACCCGCGACAGCCGCGTGGTGGAACGCAAGAAGTACGGCAAGGCCAAGGCCCGCAAGAGCTTCCAGTTCTCCAAGCGTTGATCCTTTCGCCCCGGAGAATCGCAAAGACCGCCCGACAGGGCGGCCTTTTTCATGTGCGGCCGTGGTGGCGCGGGGGTCAGATGTCCTTGACGTACCAGTCATCGAACCGCGACACATCCTCAAGCACGCGGGTGTAGCCGTGGCTGCTGAGCAGGCTGTGGATGCCTTCGCGCTGGGGTGCGAAGTTGTGTTCAATCGTCATCACGCGGAACGCCCTGCGGTTGAAATCGAAGGCGCCGAGTATGTCCAGTTCGCTGCCTTCGGTGTCGATCGAGGCATAGTCGATGACGTCGGGCGCGTCGTGCTGATCGAGCAGGTCGTTCAGCGAGATCGTCTCGACCTTGTAGGTCGTGCCGCGCAACCGCCGTGTCGATTTCACAAATGTCGAAAGCCCCGAGTTCTCGCCACGCGGCGTTTCGGTAAACTCCAGCGTTTCACCGCTGGCGCGCCAGACGCAGCGCGTGTCTATGGTGCAACCGCGGTTGGATTTCAGATCTGAATGCCATCCGCGCGCCGGCTCGGCCAGAATTCCCTTCCAGCCGAAGGCGGTTTCCATCAGCCAGGAATTGTTCAGCTCGACCCCGTCGGTCGCACCGAATTCGATGAAGAAGCCGTCCGACCGGAATCCGTTGCGCGCCAGCGCGAACAGATCCTGACGCAATTGCGACCGGGACTGATCCAGAAGGTCAAGACAGCGGTTGCGTTGTTCCGGCGGCATCGCCTTGATGAACTGCAGGTCAAAATACCCGTGTTCACGGGCTTTCAGTTCGCGCAGGCGGTCCTTGCGGGTGATCGTGGTGTTCGACAGGATTTGTGACACGGGGCGACACGGGCCTTTTCTGGCTGTTTGCACGGGTGTAGCCGCCCATGATCGCGCGCGCAAGTTCAGCCGTCCGGCGGCACCAGCCCAAGACCGCGCAAATAGATGCCGATGCCGGTTTCCAGAAGATCTTCGGGCGGGAAGGGCGAAACCCGTCCGGGCGCGTTGCGCGCGAACAGTTCCACCACGCCGTGGCTCATCGCCCAGACATGCGCCGAGAACATCGACGCGGGCGGGCGTTTGTCGGCGGGGATATGCTGGCTCAGATCGGCAGCGGCCTGTTCCAGAACATCCTTGGACCGCTGCGCCGCCGCCGCCAGGCCGGCGGTGCGATTGACCGATATGCCGCTTTCGAACATTGCGATGTAGTGGCCCGGATGACGACGCGCGAACGCCAGATAGGCCCGCCCGGTGGCCTCGAACGCGGCCAGGGCCGATGGCTGACCCGACTGGTAGGCGTATTCCATCAGATCGGCAAAGATCTCATATCCCTGCCGCGCGGCTTCGGCGATAAGATCCTCGCGGCCTTCGAAGTGGCGATAGACCGCGGCGGGGGTGACACCGGCCTGTTTGGCGGCTTCGGACAGGGTAAACCCGGTGGGGCCCTTGTCGGTGATCAGCTCCAGCGCCGCGTCCACCAGCGCCTGACGCAGGTTTCCGTGGTGATACCCGCGTTTAGCCATCCCAGATGTCCGGCCCGCCGGTTATGGCGGTGTCGATCTGACCAAGCGCGCGGGCATCCTTGCTGGTGTATGGCAGCGCCTTCAGAACCAGCCGCATCGCGTTCAGCCGCAGCCGCCGCTTGTCGTCCGAACGCACCACATGCCAGGGCGCGCTGACGGAATGGGTGCGCGCGAAGGTTTCGGCAATCGCCGCGCTATAGGCATCCCATCGTTTCAGTCCCTCGACATCTATCCAGCTGAGTTTCCAGTGTTTCAGCGGATCCTGTTCGCGTGCGAGGAACCGGCTGAGCTGTTCCGCCCGCCCGACATTCAGCCAGATCTTGAAGACGCGGATCCCGTCATCCACCAGCATGTCCTCGAAGTGGTTGACCTGTTCGAAGAAGCGCGCGCGTTCCTCGGGGGCGCAAAAGCCGAAAACATGTTCGACCACGGCGCGGTTGTACCAGCTGCGATCGAAGAAAACGATCTCGCCAGCGGCGGGCAGGTGCTGGATGTACCTCTGGAAATACCACTGGGTCTGTTCGGCGTCCGACGGTTTCGCCAGCGCGACGACACGCGCGCCGCGCGGGTTCAGGTTTTCGGTGTATGACTTGATCGTGCCACCCTTGCCAGCTGCGTCGCGGCCTTCCAGGATGATCGCCACCCGCGCCCCGGAGGCCTTTGCCCAGGCCTGCATTTTCACCATCTCGACCTGAAGCTTGGCCATCTCGGCCTTGTAAACCTTTTTTCCCAGCCTTTCGGGATGCGGATAGGAAGCGGTCAGGATGTCGTCCTTTTCGCCGCGCAGGATCGCGTTGCGAATGGCGTCCGGGGCGGTCTGGTGGAAGAATGCGCTGATCGCGCCGTCAAAAGGAAGCGTCACCTGTCGGGCCTTCGGCTTGGTTCTGGTCTCGTGGCGCACTATGGGATGTTAACGGGATTAACGCAAACCCGCCCGCGCGGCGGCACGGTCGATGGCGGCGACGACATCATCCTCGGCGACATGGTGCGGCATGTGGCCGATCCCCTCGAGCGGCGTCAGCACTGCGCCTTCGATCTGATCGACCAGTTTCGCGGAATGGATCGACAGGCCCACGGTGGTGTCAGCGGTGCCGTGAACGATCTCCGTGGGCACCGAAATCTGCCCGTAAAGCCGGTGCAGTGCGGTGATTTCCGCCAGAAGGTTGGCCCGCTGATCGGCGTTGGCGCGCATCGAAACGCGGCGCAACGTCAGCGGCGCGCCAACGTGATCGGCATAGCCGGCCGGCGGCGATTGCGGTGGAAACACGCTGGTGATGGCGCTTTCGATGCGTGCTTCGGTGACGAAGGCGGTGATTGCCGGCACGACCAGCAGCTTGCCCCACCAAGACGACGTGACCCGGTAGAACGGATCGAGCGGCGTGGTCCAGGTGTTCGACACCGCCGATACCGGCACCAGCGCGGCCAGATCGCTGGGGTGATGCGCGGCCCAGGCCAGCGCCACCGCGCCACCATAACTCTGGCCCATGACGATCGGCCTTTCCGCGCCCAGGTGCTGCGCCGCGCGTTTCAGCAGCCGCGCCTGCGCCACCAGCGATGTGCCATCTCGGTTCAGCCGGTCGGTATAGCCCAGGCCGGGACGGTCCAGAACGATGACACGGTAGGTTTCGGCAAGGCGCGGCGCCAGCGAGAAGGTCATGTCGCGGGTGTTGCCGCTGGCGCCATGGATCAGCACCAGATCGGGCCCCGATCCCATGACCACCGCGTGCACCGCCGTGCCGTCGATATCAAGAACGCGGCCCTCGGGCGGGTAGGCGCGTTCGGCCTGCGCCTCGCGGTGGCTGGCGCGCAAATGCACCCCAAGCGCCCCGATGCCGGCGAGAACAATAAATGCAATGAACAGCTTAAAGGCCAATCTTGTCCATTTCAAACGGCGTTGTCTGGTAGATCTGGTTGATCCAGTTGCCATATAGAAGATGCGCGTGACTTCTCCAGCGGTTTTGCGGCGCCCGGGTAGGATCGTTGTCGGGATAATAGTTTACCGGCACCGTGATATCGCCGCCCGCCGCCGCGTCGCGGTCGTATTCCTGTTTCAGCGTGTCGCTGTCATATTCGAAATGGTTGAAGATATAGAGCGCGCGGTGCGCCGGATCCTCGACCAGGCAGGGGCCGACCTCGTCACTGCCCAGAAGCGTGACCAGCCCGGGAACCGCATCAATCTCGGACTGCCGCATCTCGGTCCAGCGGCTGACCGGGATCACGCAATCGTCGGAGAACCCGCGCAGGTAGGGCGAGGCGGGCGAAAGGTTGCGGTGGCGGAAGCAGCCGAATGCCTTGGCGGGCAGCAGGTGTTTGCGGACGCCGTGGAAATGGTTGATCATCGCCATCCCGCCCCAGCACACGCCAAAGGTGGAATGGACGTTGCTCTGGCTCCAGTTCATCACCTCGCACAGTTCGTCCCAATAGGTCACGTCGGTGAAAGGCATATGTTCGATCGGCGCCCCGGTGATGATCAGCCCATCGAACTTTTCCGCCTTCACCTCCTGGAACGGGCGATAGAAGCTCTCCATGTGGGCGGCGGCGGTGTTGCGCGTCTGATGTTCGGACATCCGCACCAGGCTCAGCTCGATCTGCAGCGGCGTCGCCCCGATCAGCCGTGCAAACTGGTTCTCGGTCTGGATCTTCTTTGGCATCAGGTTCAGAAGGGCGATGCGCAGCGGGCGGATGTCCTGGCGCGCGGCCTCGTCTTCCGACACCACCATCACGCCTTCGCGGGTCAGAACCTCGTAGGCGGGCAGGGCTTCGGGGATCTTGATCGGCATGGGGGTACGGTCCTTCGTCGCGGTGCGCCGGGATACGCGTTTCAGGCGCGGGCCTCAAGGGCCTGTGCGATCAACCGGTCCACAGCCGCGGCGTCTGGCGCGCCGGCCAGGCTGTCTGCGGTCAGGGTGATGCCCCACCGCGCCATGGCGGCATAGCGCGGTTGCCGGTGCGCCAGCGCGCGCGCATAGGTCCATCGGATGAAAGCGTCCGGATCAACATCACCCTCTAAACATTTGTTTTCAAGCAAATATTCCGTCCATGCCTGAAGCAGGAACTCGGGTTGGTAGGCCATCGGCTTGGGCGCACGATCAAACCGCCGGATCAGTTCGGCGGTATGGGCATCATCGCCTTTCAGCCAGATCAAAAGCGTGTGTTCGCTGAGCAATCGCATCAGCGGGTCTGCGGGATTGTCGGCATCCACCCATTCGCAGATCGAACCGCCGGTGTCGCAGATGAAGTTGGGATAATCGTAAAGAGCGGCGGCGCGGCGGATGAAATGCGGCGTGTCGCGCAGGGCTTCGATCTCGGCGCGGCGGAATTGTTCCTGCCGCAGGCGGTATTCGTCGAAGGGCAGGCCGCCGCGCCGGGTGTCGCCGGGCTTGCCCAGGTAGGTGGCAACCGGCTTGAGGTTCTCGAAGGTCAGGTTGGAACCGATGTAGATCGAATCCGACAACAGCAGGTCACGCAAAAACGGCACCTTCATCGCCTCGGCCTTGGCGTTGTCGATGATGAATTCGCCCATGTACCGCGTGCCGATCCGGTAGTCGATCGAGTAGTGGAACCAGTCTCCCGTCTCGCGCAGCATATGGCTGAGATGGGTTTTGCCCAGCCCGGACATGCCGAACACAAGGATGGTCTTGCGCGGCGCATCCCGCCACGCCCGGGCGTCTGGATAGAGCATGTCTTGTCCCCTTTTCCCCGTCCTATCCAGTGGCGCCGCGGCGGTCAATCGAAGGCCCGCCAGGCACCGCGAGGCCGGGCTGTGATTGCGGGATCATGCCGCGGCACCCGGCCCGGCAGCGGCGTCAGACGCGCCGCTTCTTGTGGGTTTCGGTCCATATGTTCAGGTAGTTGGCGCCAAAGATCACCAGGGCGCCGACAAACACCCAAAGATCCAGCGCCTCGCCATAGACCAGCATTCCGATCACCGCGATCGTGGGCAACCGGACAAAATCAATCGGCACCACCACCGTTGCCGGCGCGATCGCCAGCGCATTGGTTATGCAGAAATGCGCCACCAATCCGGCCAGCGCGATCACGATAACCCAGGGCGCGGCCGCCGCATCGGGCAGGGCGATGTCGCCGTCATAGCCCGAGAAAACCAGCCCCAGAACCAATTGCGCGGCGGTCAGGTAGAACATGATGCAGGCGATGGTTTCGGTGCGCGTGAGGCGCTTTGTGAAAAGGTTCGTCAGGGCGAAGAACAGGGCCGCCCCCGCCGCGGCCAGCAAGCCGGGGCTGAGAGGCACAGCGCCGGGCCGCGCCACGATCAGGATGCCGGCAAAGCCCACAAGCGCCGAAATCAGGCGCACTGCCGTCAGCCTTTCGCCCAGGATAAGCGGAGACAGCAGCACAACCCACAGCGGAGACGTGAATTCAAGCGCGAAGACCTGCGCAAGCGGGATCACGGTGACCGCGTAGAACCAGAGGTTCTGGCCAGAGAAATGCACCGCGTTGCGCAGCATCTGCGTGCCGAAGTTGCGGGTGGTGATCTCGGACCAGCGCCGCATCGCCGTGATCACGGCCACGACGATGATCAACCCGACCAGGCTGCGGTACATCATGATCTCGAAGGTATCCAGCGTCAGCCCCGCCTCGCGCCCGGCCACGGCCATCGCACTGAACGAACAGATCGCGCCGATCATCCACAAGGCCGCGCGCAACACCGGCGCCGTATCCTGCGGATCCGCCTGTGGTGCGCTGTCTACTCCCATTCGATGGTGCCCGGAGGTTTGCTGGTAATGTCATAGGTCACACGGTTTATGCCCGGAACCTCGTTGATGATCCGGGTGGCGGTTTCACCGAGGAAGTCGTGACTGAACGGATAATAATCGGCTGTCATCCCGTCGACGGATGTAACCGCGCGCAACGCGCAGGCGAAATCATAGGTCCGCCCGTCGCCCATCACCCCGACCGTGCGCACCGGCAGGATCGCCACGAAAGCCTGCCAGATCTCGTCATAAAGCCCGTGCCGCCGGATCTGATCGATGAAGACCGCATCGGCGCGGCGCAGGATCGCCAGCTTCTCGCGGGTGATCTCTCCGGGACAACGGATCGCCAGGCCCGGTCCGGGAAACGGATGGCGGCCGATGAATGCTTCGGGCAGGCCCAGTTCGTGCCCCAGCGCGCGCACCTCGTCCTTGAACAGTTCGCGCAGCGGCTCGACCAGTTTCAGGCCCATCTTTTCGGGAAGGCCGCCCACGTTGTGGTGCGACTTGATCGTCACCGAAGGCCCACCCGAAAAGCTGACCGATTCGATCACATCGGGGTAGAGCGTGCCTTGCGCCAGAAACGCCGCCCCGCCCACCTCGCCGGCGTGTTTCTGGAACACGTCGATGAACAATCCACCGATGATCTTGCGCTTTGTTTCGGGATCGGAAACACCGTCGAGCGCGCCCAGAAACAGTTCCTGTTCGTTGGCGTGGATCAGCGGCATGTTGTAATGGTCACGGAACATCGTGACGACCTGTTCGGCCTCGCCTTCGCGCAGAAGGCCGTGATCGACGAAAACGCAGGTCAGCTGGTCGCCGATCGCCTCGTGGATCAGCACCGCGGCCACCGACGAATCGACGCCGCCGGACAGCCCGCAGATCACCTTGGCATCGCCGACCTGCGCGCGGATCCTGGCGATCGCCTCGGCGCGATAGGCCTCCATCGTCCAATCGCCCTTGAACCCGGCCAACCTAACGAAATTCTCGTAGATCCTGGCGCCGTTGGGGGTGTGGTGCACCTCGGGGTGGAATTGCAGCCCGTAAAACCGGCGGCTGTCGTCGGCAACGATGGCACACGGCGCGTTGGGCGAGATGCCGAAAACCTCAAAGCCCGGAGCGATTCGGCTGACGTGGTCACCGTGGCTCATCCAGACCTGTTCGCGCGTCTCGGCGAACCACCCTTCAAGAAGGTCGATGCGCTGGGATGTCGGCGTGACATAGGCGCGGCCGAATTCGGCGGTGCCGTGGCCACGCTCGACATGGCCGCCCAGCATCTGCATCATCACCTGCTGGCCATAGCAGATCCCGAGAATCGGAACCCCCAGACCAAAGACCTCGGGCGGGGGCATTGGCGCGCCATCGGCAAAAACCGAAGCCGGGCCACCCGAAAAAATCACGGCGCGCGGCGCGAAAACCTTCAGGAACTCGGGGGTAACCGTCTGAAACGGATGGATTTCGCAATAGACGTTCAACTCGCGCAGGCGCCGGGCGATCAATTGCGTCACCTGGCTGCCGAAGTCGATGATCAGAAGGCGGTCATGAGATGTCTGTGGCATGGTTCCGCGTACCCCTCCGCGCGCCGCGCCGCAAGATGGAAAACCGCTGCGCCGCATGTCGCTTTTTCCCCGCAATGGCCGCAATTCTCCACAGATGGCCCGCGGTGTTGGTTTATGACAAGCCGGCGACAACGACGTTTCATGGCAAGGAAATCAGGCATGGCCGGAGCAGAACCTAAACGCAGATCACGCGGTGCCGGTGGTGGCGGCGCGGCGCGGCGGGCCGAACGCACGGCCATTTCCTTTGAAACCGCCCGGTTCATCGAGCGCAACATTCCCAATTTCGAAATCCTGAACGCCGAGGCGCTGGAGATCATCGAAACCAATGCCGAAACCGTCCTGGCCGAGATCGGGGTGAACTTCGTCAACAATCCCGCGGCGCTGGAGCGCTGGCGCGCGGCCGGGGCCGACGTGTTCGGCGAACGCGTGCGGATTCCGCGCGGCCTGGCACGGCAATTGTGCGCGACGGCGCCGTCGCGCTATGTCCAGCATGCGCGCAACCCGGCGCGCAACGTCGAAATCGGCGGCAACACCCTGGTCTGTGCACCGGTCTACGGGCCGCCCTTCGTGCGCGACATGCAGGGCGGGCGCCGCTACGCCACGATGGCCGATTTCCAGAACTTCGTGCGGCTGGGGTACATGTCGAAGTGGCTGCACCATTCCGGCGGCACCGTTTGCGAACCGACCGACGTGCCGGTCAACAAGCGCCATCTCGACATGCTGCACGCCCATATGACGCTGTCGGACAAGCCGTTCATGGGATCGGTGACCGAAGCCAGCCGTGCGCAGGATTCGGTTGATATGTGCGGCGTGCTGTTCGGCGAGGAGTTCGTGCAGAACAACACCGTGATGACATCGCTGATCAACATCAACTCGCCGCTCACCTTCGACGACGTGATGATGGGATCTCTTGAGGTTTACGCCGCCAACAATCAGGCGTGCATCATCTCGCCGTTCATCGTGGGCGGGGCCATGGCGCCGGTTTCGGTGGCGGGCACGCTGACGCAGGTTCTGGCCGAAGTGCTGGCCGGCATCGCGTATTCGCAGCTGGTGCGGCCCGGCGCGCCGGTGATCTTCGGCGCCTTCGTCACCTCGATTGACATGAACTCGGGTGCGCCCACCTTCGGCACGCCGGAAGCGTCGCAGATTCTTTACGGCGCGGGGCAGCTGGCCCGGCGCATGGGGTTGCCCTTCCGGTCGGGCGGAGGGCTTTGCGCCTCGAAACTGCCGGATGCTCAGGCCGCCTACGAGTCCACCCAGACGCTGAACGCGGCGCTTCTGGGCGGCGTCAACTTCATGCTGCATGCCTGCGGCTGGCTGGAAGGCGGCCTGGTGTCGTCGTTCGAGAAATTCGTGATGGACGCCGATCAACTGGGCGTGCTGCATCACCTGGCGCGCGGCGTCGCGGTGGACGAGGCGGCGCAGGCGATGGACGCAATCGCCGAGGTCGGGCCCGGGGGCCATTATCTGGGCTGCGCGCACACCCAGACGCATTTCAAGTCGGCGTTCTGGCGGTCGGGGGTGTTCGATTACAAACCCTTCGAAACCTGGGACGAAGAGGGCGCGCGCGACACCCAGACCCTTGCGAACCTGCGGGTTCAGACGATGCTGAACACCTACCAGCAGCCGCCGATGGATCCCGGCATCGCCGAAGCGCTCGGCGCCTTTGTCGCGCAGCGCAAGGGCCGCGAGGCCGACAGCTTCATGTAGGCTCTGGTTGCCGGTCGGCGTGGCCCGCCTTCAACAGTCGGACCTCGCCCATCATGGCAATCAGAACATCCAGATGACGCAACAGCGAATACGACGCATCGCCGGTCTGGCGACGTTCGTTCTGCTGGGCCTCGATCTCGACCAGGCGCATCAGCGCCTCGCCCGAACGCGGCAGGCGCCCGTAGCCCAGCAACCGTTGCAGGTGGCGGTCACGGCGATAGTCCTGCGCGCCGTGGCGCGCGGCGCGGATCAAGAGGCGCGGCCGGCGCAACGTTGTCATCATTGTCAGCAGATCCTGCATGGAACACTCCGTGTGTTAGGTTGAATTGACAAAAACACATTACACAACCTCTGCGGGTGTTGCGCCGGATTGACAGACTCCGTTCGCCGGATTCAAAACTGTTTATCTTTTAGAAACAATGATGTTCCTGGCCGCCTTTGTTAACGAACAGGTAACTAATGCGGTTTTAGGCTGTGGTTAACTTTCGGGATAACAAGGTCAGATACCTTGTCATAAAGGGCGCAAACAAGATGTTTCACAGGCCGGTCGACATACCTTCGTGGGTGCCCGAGGACGCACGCCGGTATCTGGCGCACACCGTCGCGGGACGTTCGATCCGCGATCTGGCGCGATGTGGGGGGTGCCATCCTTCCACGGTTCTGCGGCAGATCCGGCGCATGGAAACGCGCCGCGACGACGTGCTGATCGACGGGGCGCTGCGGCTTCTGGGCAGCACCTTCTTCGACGCCGGCTGTCACGATCTGCCCGCCGCCGCCGCCCCGCCCGTCAGCAAAAAGGACAAGACACCGATGATCGTGAATGCAGACAAGGACGTTCAGGCACCCAATCCCGCGCAACTGGCCTGCGAAGCCCGCAGGGTGTTGCGCCGGCTCAGTGAAACCGGCGCCGTGCTGGCGGTGGCGGCGGATATGGAAAAGGCGGTGGTGGTGCGCGATGGTCCGGCGGGCCAATCCACGCGCACGGCCGTCGTCGACCGGCCCATCGCCCAGGCGATGGCCTTGCAGGACTGGATCGCCCCGCCCAAGACCGGCAAGTCGCCGGGCCGTATCGTGCGCTATGCGATCACCCCGGCCGGTCGGTCGGCGCTGGGCCGTCTGCTGGCCGAAGAGGAAAACGCCGCGCGCGCCAAGTCTGAATCCGGCTTTGCCGAAGCGCAATCGCCCTTTGCCGATCAGCACCGCGTCTGGTCCGAAAAGACCGTGGCCAGCGAAGATGGTGGCCGGCCGCGCCGGATCCGCTACAATGTGGCCGAAAGCCCTCTGGCCGGGCTGGCACGGCGCCGCGACAAGGGCGGCGCGCGGTTTCTCAGCGATGAAATGGTCGCCGCCGGCGAACGCCTGCGCGAAGATTTCGAACTGGCCCAGATGGGCCCCCGCGTGGCGCAGAACTGGGACAGGTTTCTGACCGGAGGCGGAAGCCGCGGCGCATACGACAGCGGCACCGGGCCGGCATCGGGGCCGTCGGGTGCGCGCGAAAGGGTGGCATTGGCGCTGGCGGATCTGGGGCCGGGCCTGTCGGATGTGGTTCTGCGGTGCTGTTGCTTCCTGGAAGGTCTGGAAGCGGCCGAAAAGCGCATGGGGTGGTCGGCGCGCTCTGGCAAGATCGTGCTGCGGATCGCATTGCAGCGGCTGGCACGGCATTACGCCGAAGGGCCCGGCGCCGCGCAGGCGCGCATGATCGGCTGAACTCAGGCGCGCGCGCGCAGTTCGGTTTCCAGGTCGCCATACCCGGTGAGCCGCCGTTCATAAGCCAGCCCAAGACGCTCGGCGCACAACTGCGCCTTTTGCGACAGCGCCGGGTCGTCAGTCTGCGCCAGGTAGACCAGTTTGGCGTAATTGCCGAACAGCATGTCCCGCAATTGCGGGTGCCGGTCCAGGCCCATGGGCTTCCAGACGAAGGCGTCGAACTGGCGCACCAGGAAATCGGTCAGATAGAACGCATCGAATTCGGTTTCGCTGTGCGCGTCGAAGGCGGCGTTGCCCTCGAAGAAGGAATAGCAATGCGGGCCGGGCACCATGTCGACACCGATGCGCGCGCAGGCCGCCTGCAGCAGGCCGCCCGTGCCGCAATCGGCATAGACCACGAAAACCCTGTCATAGGCGTGCCGGTGCGTCTCGACGGCGGCGACCACGGCATCGGTAATCTTTTCAGGATACAGGTGCAGATTGGCGGGCAGGCATTTCAGATCCATGTGATCCCAGCCGTTTCGCGTCTTCAGTGCCATGATCTCGCGGGCCAGCGCGCCACAGGCGATCAGCAGGATGCGCCCACGTCCGGTCGGCTCCAGCCCGGTTTCGGACAGCACCGCGTCCGAGGGCAGCTTTCCGGGTGCGGCGGGGCCGGTCATGGGCGAGCCTTCTCAGAGAGGGCGGGGCAGGCGCGCGGCTGCCCCGGTTTGAAACCGCAAGGGCCGGATCAACCAGCCATGCGGTTGTGTTTGCGCAGCACGAAATCCTTGGCGGTTTCCACGGCAACGGCCGCGTCGCGGCAATAGGCATCGGCGCCGATGGCCTTGCCGAATTCCTCGTTCAGGGGCGCGCCACCGACCAGCACGATGTAATCGTCGCGGATGCCCTGTTCGACCATCGTGTCGATCACGACCTTCATGTAAGGCATCGTCGTTGTTAGCAATGCGGACATGCCCAGGATGTCGGGCTGTTCGGATTCCATCGCCGCCAGGTAGTTTTCAACAGGGTTGTTGATACCCAGATCGACCACTTCGAAACCGGCACCTTCCATCATCATCGAAACAAGGTTCTTGCCGATATCGTGGATGTCGCCCTTGACCGTGCCGATCACCATCTTGCCGACACGCGGCGCGCCTGTTTCCACCAGCAGCGGCTTGAGGATGGCCATGCCGCCCTTCATCGCATTGGCGGCCAGAAGAACCTCGGGCACGAACAGGATGCCATCGCGGAAATCGTTGCCAACGATCGTCATGCCACCGACCAGCGCCTTGGTCAGGATGTCGTAGGGGGTCCAGCCGCGCGCCAGCAGGATGTTCACACCCTCCTGGATTTCCTCCTTGAGACCATCGTAGAGGTCATCAAACATCTGTTGAACCAGTTCGTCGTCATCCAGATCCGCCAGGATGATTTCATCTTCGTCCGACATGTACGTCTTCCTTGGTTGCACCTCCCGTTGGCCGGAGGGCATGTTGCGCTGTGACCCTAACTGCCGCGTCGACGCCGGAGGGACTGCTAAAATAACGACACAGATTCTGTCGCTACCGACCGATACGACAGTTTTGCGAAGAATGGTAATGCAAGCTGCACATGGTCATCCTGAACGGATTGCAATTGTTCTTCTTTTGTTCCATTTTGGTGGCATGGATCACACAACGGGAATCGATGCCGAAAGACGGCGCGCGCGCGGCGCGCTCAGCAATCGGGCCGGGCGGTATGATCTGGCGCGCGATGAGGTTTCGGACGGGTGGGACATCGCCGAAGAAAGGCCCGCCTTTCACACCCGCGTCGAGATCGAGACGCCGCGCAGCGCGATCAGCTACAACCGCTCGCCGGACCTGCCGTTCGATCGGTCGGTGAATCCTTACCGTGGATGCGAACACGGCTGCATCTATTGCTTTGCGCGGCCCAGCCATGCCTATCTGGGGCTTTCGCCGGGGCTGGATTTCGAAACCCGTCTGATCGCGCGGCCCGCCATTTCGGCGGTTCTGGCCGGCGAACTGGCGGCGCCGCGCTACCGGGTGGCGCCGATCGCGATCGGCACCAACACCGATCCGTACCAGCCGCTGGAACGCGAACATGGCATCAGCCGGGCCTGCCTGTCGGTGCTGGCCGAATTTCGCCATCCCGTTGCGGTGGTGACCAAGGGCGCGCTGGTCGAGCGTGATCTGGACATCCTTGCCCCGATGGCCGCCGACGGGTTGGCGCGGGTCGGCGTATCGGTGACCACGCTGGATCCTGACCTGGCCCGCCGGATGGAGCCGCGCGCGCCATCGCCGCTGCGGCGTCTGGCAACCATCCGGCGCTTGGCCAGCGCGGGCGTGCCGGTGCGGATCATGGTTTCGCCGGTGGTGCCCGGGCTGACCGATCACGAGATCGAGGCGATCCTCGCAGCCGGTGCCGAAGCGGGTGCCCAGGCGGCCAGCTGGATCATGTTGCGCCTGCCGCGCGAGGTGTCGCCACTGGTTCAGGAGTGGCTGCATCAGCATGTGCCCGGACGTGCCGAAAAGGTGATGACCCGGCTGCGCGAAATGCACGGCGGGCGCGACTACGATCCGCGCTGGGGCCACCGGATGCGAGGCGAAGGCCTGCATGCGTCGATGATCGCCGGACGGTTCCGGCGCGCGGCGCGTCAGCTTGGGCTTGATGCGCCCCAGCCGGATCTGCGCCGCGACCTGTTCGCAGTGCCGGCCCGGCCCGGAGACCAGTTGGCGCTGTTCTGAACGCGTGCTGGTCTGTGGCGCGCCCCAACCAGATGCCGGGCGCGCCGCGTGCGGGGTTCAGCCGCGACGACGGCGGCGGTTGGTGCGAGGGGTAGGGGCGTTCGCGTCGTCGCCGGTACCGTCGCCCGCCGAGGAAAACGCTCCCAGCGCCGCGGTGATCTGATCCAGCGTGGGCCGTTCGCCGCGGGGCCGGGTGTCGAGCGCCTCGCGCATGTGGCGCAGATGCTCGGGCATCGTGCCACAGCAGCCGCCAACGATTCGCGCACCGCTGTCACGGGCCATCACCGCGTAATCCGCCATCAGTTCGGGCGTGCCGTTGTAATGGATGTGGCCGTCGTGATACTTGGGAATACCGGCGTTGCCCTTGGCGACGATGGCGCGTTCCGTACCCTGCGCGGAAAAGCCCAGAACCGTGCGCAGCAGGTCCGAGCTGCCGGTGCCGCAGTTGGCACCGAAGGCAACCGGCGGGTTTGCCAGTTCCTCGACCATCTGCGCCATGTCGGCCGATGTCACACCCATCATGGTGCGCCCGGCGGTGTCAAAGCTCATGGTGCCGACCCAGGGCAGGCCAACCAGCGAAAACGCCTCGGCGGCGGCGCGGTATTCCTCGGGGGCGCTGATGGTTTCCAGCCACAGCACATCGACACCGCCATCGCGCAGCGCCTCGGCCTGCTCGTGGAACATCTCGACGGCCAGCGCGTGGCTGAGCGTGCCGACCGGCTCCATGATCTCGCCCGTCGGGCCGACCGATCCGGCCACCACGACGGCGTGGTCCTGGCGGTCGGCAAGGTTGCGGCCGATGTCTGCGGCGGCCATGTTCAGTTCGCGCACCCGGCGCTGGCCGTCGTGCAGTTTCAGGCGCGACGCATTGCCGCCGAAGCTGTTGGTCAGGAACAGGTCGCTGCCCGCGTCGACCGCGCCGGCATAAAGCGCTGCAATGCGGTCGGGGTGGTCCACGTTCCAGAATTCGGGCGCATCGCCGGACTGAAGCCCCATGTTGAACAGGTTGGTGCCTGTCGCGCCATCGGCGAGAATCACGTCCCGCGTGGCGAGCATCTTGGTGAAAGCGTTGGTCATCGGGTCTCCTTGGGGCGGCGGGCGGCGCCGGATATGCGCGCGCCGCCCGCCTTGACACAGGCAATGGGGCGAAACAAACCCCTAATCCTCATAAACTTCATGAGACGCGCGCCAGGTCGCCGCGGCGCGCGGCCGGGTCACTTGATTTCGGTCATGATCTGCGATTTGGCCTCGGCCATCAGTTCGGCCATCTTGGCGCGGATCGTCGCTTCGTCGGCGCGCGCTCCCAGATCGCCCGAGACCTTGCGGTAGACGTCTTCGTCACCGGCCTCCTCGAAATCCGACTTGACGACCTCGCGGGCATAGGCATGGGCGTCATCGCCGGATTTTCCCAGCAGGTCTGCGGCCCAGAGGCCCAGCAGCTTGTTGCGCCGGGCTTCGGCCTTGAACTGCATTTCGGCGTCATGGGCGAATTTGTTCTCGAAGGCGTGTTCGCGGTCGTCGAATGTGGACATGGACGTGATCTCCCGGGGCTGCGTGGTCCTGCCCCTGATATGCCGCCCGCGGCGCGCATGCGCAAGAGGCCAGAGGCGCGCCAAAGCGCGCCGGGGCGCGCGGCCTTCGCTTGCGAGCCGGGGGCGGTTGCACTAAGAGATCGGCAAAGACGGCGCGATCCGGCGCGGTCTCTTCCCTCGAAAGGCGTGATGCATGGCCCGTCGCAAGAAAATCTACGAAGGCAAGGCGAAGATCCTTTACGAAGGCCCAGAGCCCGGCACCCTGGTGCAGTATTTCAAGGATGACGCGACCGCGTTCAACAACGTCAAGAAGGACGTGATCGACGGCAAGGGCGTTCTGAACAACCGTCTGTCGGAATACTTCATGACCGGCCTGAACACCGTGGGCGTGCCCACGCATTTCATCCGGCGGCTGAACATGCGCGAACAGTTGGTGCGCAGTTGCGAGATCATTCCGCTGGAAGTGATCGTGCGCAACTATGCCGCCGGCACGATGGCCAAGCGGCTGGGCATGGAAGAGGGCGTGCAATTGCCGCGGCCGATCGTGGAATATTGCCTGAAGGACGACAAGCTGGGCGATCCGCTGGTCACCGAAGAGCATATCGCCGCCTTCGGCTGGGCCAGCCAGCAGGACATGGACGACATCCTGAGCCTGGCACTGCGGGTGAATGACTTCATGTCCGGGGTCATGTATGGGGTCGGCATCAAGCTGATCGATTTCAAGATCGAGGTGGGCCGTGTGTTCGACGGCGATTTCCAGCGGCTGGTCGTGGCCGACGAGATCAGCCCGGACAGTTGCCGGCTGTGGGACATCGAGACCGACCGCAAGCTGGACAAGGACGTGTTCCGCCGCGATCTGGGCAGCCTGACCGATGCCTACACCGAAGTGGCGCGGCGCCTGGGTGTGATGCCCAAGGGGGCCACCAGCATGGCCAAGCCGAAGCTGATCAACTGAAACCTTGCGCGCGCTGCGGGCGGCGCGCTGTCGAGTTTATTTTGCAAGATGAAGAAGGCCGGGCGCGGCGCCGGGCCGGCAGACGGGAGAGCGGCATGAAAGCGCGGGTGCATGTGATGTTGAAGGCCGGGGTTCTGGACCCGCAGGGCGAGGCGGTGCGTCATGCCCTGGCGACCATGGGGTTTGCCGGGGTCGAGGGCGTGCGACAGGGCAAGGTTATCGATCTGGAACTGGCCGAGGGCACCTCGGAGGCGGCAGTGCGCGACATGTGCGAGAAGCTGCTGGCGAACACCGTGATCGAAAGCTATTCGGTGGAGATGACGGGGTGAAGGCCGCCGTCGTCGTCTTTCCCGGTTCGAACTGCGACCGCGATCTGGCTGTGGCGCTGCGGGCGGCAGGCGCCGATGTCAGCATGGTCTGGCACAAGGACAGCGACCTGCCGTCGGGTGTGGATCTGGTTGCGGTGCCGGGCGGATTTTCCTTCGGAGATTACCTGCGTTGCGGCGCGATCGCCGCGCAATCGCCTGTGTGTCGCGCCGTGGCGGCCCATGCGACGCGTGGCGGATATGTTCTGGGGATCTGCAACGGGTTTCAGATCCTCACCGAAACCGGGCTGTTGCCGGGGGCGTTGCTGCGCAACGCCGGGCTGAAGTATATTTGCCGCACGGTGGCGTTGCGGGTCGAGACGACCGACAGCGCCTTTACGGCGGGCTACCGGCAGGGCGATGTGCTGGATGTGCCCATCGCGCATCACGACGGCAACTACCATGCAGATGCGGACACGCTGGCGCTGCTGCGCGATGCCGATCGCGTGGCGTTCCGTTACGGCGCCAATCCGAACGGGTCCGCCGATGACATCGCCGGCATCCTGTCGTCGAACCGCCGGGTTCTGGGGATGATGCCGCATCCCGAGCGCGCGTCGGACGCGGGGCATGGCGGCACCGACGGGGCGGCGCTGTTCCGCGCATTGACCGACGCGCTGGCCACGGCCTGACTTGAGCCCGCGCGCCGGTCGTCGTAGCCTGCTGCCATGGCGCAGATGCACCCACGGATGAAGAAGGGCCCTGGCTGGGGCGGCACCGTCACGGTATCGTGGCGCGCGCGCCTGGCGCTGTTGTCGCTTCTGATCGTGGCCATTGCGACTGTTTCGGTGACGAACTGGTTGCTGACCGAACGGTTTTCGGAAAGCACGAAGAACCGCGCGGAACTGCGGCTGGCGCTTTACACGGGGAACCTGCTGAGCGAATTGCGCCGCAATGCCATCGTGCCGCAGCTTCTGTCGCGCGATCCGACCCTGATCGGCGCGCTGAATTCCAAGGATTACAGCCAGTCGACCCAGCGCTTGATTTCATTTGTCGAGGAGATCGGCGCGGCCTCGCTGATGCTGCTGGACCTCGAGGGGCGCACGGTTGCGGCGACGGATCGCAACCGGCTGGGATCCTCGCACCGCTCGGAGCCTTATTTCGTGGATGCGATCCGGTCGAATGCCACGGTTTTCTCGGTTATTCCGCGTGAAACCGGGGGCTACAGGTTCACCTATTCGCGGCGGCTGGACAGTGGCGCATCGGCTTTGGGCGCAATCGTTGTCGAGGTTGATCTGCAGAAGTTCGAAAGGGCCTGGTCGGGGATATCGGATGCGGTTCTGGTGACCGACAGCACCGGACAGATCATTCTGGCGACAGAGCCGAAATGGCGTGGCCTGAACGAAGCCGAGGCGATGGCGCTGCAAACGCCGCGCAGCGCCATCAGCCGCGCCATCAGGGCGACCGCGGACTGGACCGCGCTGCCGCCCGATGCCTATCTTCTGGGCGAAGCGGTGATGCGTTCCGAGGCGCGGGTGGCGTTTCGCGGCTGGCGGATCATGTCCTACACCACCTATGCGTCGATCCGTGAAAGGGTGAACGGGGTTCTGGCGCTTGAGATCATGGGTTTTGCGATCCTTCTGGCGCTGGCGTTCTATTTCCTCAGCCGCAAGACGGCGCTGCGCATGGCCCTGTTTCAGCGCGAATCCGCCGAGTTGCGCGCGCTGAACCGTCGGCTGCAACGCGAAATTGCCGAACGCGAAAGGGTTCAGAAAACTCTGGAAGTTGCCGAACAATCGTTGGCGCAGAGCTCGAAGCTGGCCGCTCTGGGTGAAATGTCGGCCGCGGTCAGCCATGAATTGAACCAGCCGCTGGCGGCGATGAAAACCTATCTGGCCGGGGCGCGGCTGTTGTTGCGGCGCAACCGCCCCGAAGAGGCGCTGGCCTCGTTCGGGCGGATCGACGACCTGATCGAACGCATGGGCGCGATCACCCGGCAGCTGAAATCCTATGCGCGCAAGGGCGGCGACGCGCTGGCACCGATGAACATGGGCGATGCGCTGGCCGCCAGCCTGTCGATGATGGAGCCGCAATTGCGGTTGCGTCAGGTGCGCATCACGCGCATCGTGCCGGACGAGCCGGTGATGGTTATGGGCGACCGGATGCGGGTGGAACAGGTGATGGTCAACCTGTTGCGAAACGCGCTGGACGCCACCAAATCGGTGGCCGATCCCGAGGTCGAGATCATCCTTGCCGCCGGTGAAACCGCAACTCTGAGCGTGCGCGACAACGGCGTCGGAATTGCCGATTTCGATGCATTGTTCGAACCGTTCTATACCACGAAGCAGCCAGGCGACGGTGTTGGCCTTGGGCTGGCGATTTCATCGGGGATCGTGACCGAACTGGGCGGGCGCCTGACCGCGCGCGCCGGCGAAACCGGCGGCGCCGTCTTCGAAATGCGCCTGCCGATCTTGAATGAAGGGCTGGAAGCAGCCGAATGACGGAGGCGCAACAATGGCCCAGGCAATGAAGATCGCGATCGTCGACGACGAACAGGACATGCGGCAATCGATCAGCCAGTGGCTGGCCTTGTCGGGCTATGACACCGAAACCTTTTCTTGTGCCGAAGATGCGCTGAAGGTGCTGGGCCCGGACTATCCGGGCATCGTGATTTCCGATATCCGGATGCCCGGAATGGACGGGATGCAGTTTCTGCGCAAGCTGATGGGATCGGACAGTGCGCTGCCGGTCATCATGATCACGGGGCACGGGGATGTGCCGATGGCGGTCGAGGCGATGCGGGTGGGGGCCTTTGATTTTCTTGAGAAACCCTTCAATCCCGACCGGATGAGCGATCTGGCGAAACGCGCCACGGGCGCGCGCCGGCTGGTGATGGACAACCGCGTGCTGCGCCGCGAACTGTCGGATGGGTCGCAGCTGATGAAAAAGCTGATCGGCGCAAGCCCGGTGATGGAGCGGCTGCGGGAGGACATCCTGGATCTCGGGCAGGCGGATGGCCATGTTCTGATCGACGGAGAAACCGGATCGGGCAAGACGCTGGTCGCACATGCGCTGCACGCCGCCGGCAGCCGGGCAGGGCGCAAGTTCGTTCTGGTCAGCTGCGCGGCCCTGTCCGAGGACGCGCTTTCCAAGCGGTTGTTCGGGCCGATGATGCCCGAAGACGCGCAGCTGCCGGCGATGGAGGAGGCGCGCGGCGGCACGCTGGTGCTTGAGGATATCGAGGCGCTCAGCGAAACGCTTCAGGCGCGGCTGCTGAGTGCCATCAACGAACAGGGTGCCCCGGCCGAAACCCGGATCGTCGCCATTTCCAACCTGCAAGAGGCCGGGCGTACGTCCGAGGACGCGCTGCGGTCCGATCTGTTCTACCGGCTTGCGGCGTTGCGTATCACGGTGCCGCCGCTGCGCGCGCGCGGCGAAGACATCCTGACGCTTTTCATGCGGCTGAGCGAGCAATTCGCCGAGGAATACGGATGCGACGCGCCCCAGGTCACCGCGCAGGAGGCGGCGCAACTGCTGCAGGCGCCCTGGCCGGGAAACGTGCGCCAACTGATAAACATCGCCGAACGCGCGGTGTTGCAGGCGCGGCGCGGGTCGGGCACCATCGCATCGCTGCTGATGTCGGATCACGAGGACATGCAGCCGGTGATGACCACCGAAGGCAAGCCGCTGAAGGAATACGTCGAAGCGTTTGAACGCATGCTGATCGACAACACGATGCGCCGCCACAAGGGATCGATCGCCAGCGTGATGGACGAATTGTGCCTGCCGCGCCGCACGTTGAACGAAAAGATGGCGAAGTACGGACTGCAAAGATCCGATTACATCTGACCCGCCCGCCCTGCATCGCGAAAAGGCGAAGAAACGCGCCGTCACGCTGCAAATGCAAGTTGGTCATTGTCATTGCACCTTTTGCCAGACTACAGTGTCCGGACCGGAATTGCGGCGCGTGGCGCTACATTTTCCCGGACTCGAGAGTTTATATGCGCATCGGGCGGTCAGCCACAGGCTGAAGCCAGGGCACATGCCGATACTGCCCGCATCCGGGCACTGAAATACCTCTGGCATCCATCGCAGTGGTGCCGAGGAGACAATGGGCAGCGACCGGGAGAGAATCCCGACCTGTCGGAGAAGAACCGCGATGACGCGCGCGAGAGCATCGAGCAGCAGAGCAGGGAGCCGAAAGGCCCCCATCTGCCGCGCGTCCCATATCGCCCTGACAAGACATTCCTCGCAACGCAACGGGCCAGAGGCCCCGGGGCGCGCGCGCGGATGCACCAAGGAAACATGGCCAAGAAAATGCTTATCGATGCCACCCACGCGGAAGAGACCCGCGTTGTGGTGGTGGACGGAAACAAGGTCGAGGAGTTCGATTTTGAATCCGAAAACAAACGCCAGCTTGCCGGCAACATCTATCTCGCCAAGGTAACACGGGTCGAACCGTCGCTTCAGGCCGCTTTCGTGGATTATGGCGGCAACCGTCACGGATTCCTGGCGTTCTCGGAAATCCACCCGGACTACTACCAGATCCCCATCGCCGACCGCGAGGCGCTGATGGAGGAAGAGCGCGCCTATGCCGAGGCAATGAAAGCGCAGGACGACGAGGACGAGAACCGGCCCAAGCGCCGGGGCCGCGGCCGCGCGCGCAGCAAGGCCGAGGACACCCAGAGCGACGATGCAGTCGAGACCGCCGAGGTTTCGGGCATGGAGACGATCGATCTGGATAACGACGCCACCGACGACGACGACGAAGGGCTGTCGCCGATGGAAACCGTGTCCGAAACGCCGGTGGAAACGCCCGCGGAAGACGACGATCATGCCGATGCCGAGGATGCCGACCACGTCGCCGACGATGACGACGACGCACGCGCCGACGCCGCGGAAAAGGACGAGACCATCGAATCGGTCGCAGAAGAAGACGATACCGCCGACATCCGCCCACCGCGCAAGCCGCGTCCGCGCCGCTACAAGATCCAGGAGGTCATCAAGGTGCGCCAGATCCTTCTGGTGCAGGTCGTCAAGGAAGAGCGCGGCAACAAGGGTGCCGCTCTTACCACCTATCTGTCGCTGGCGGGCCGCTATTGCGTCCTGATGCCCAACACCGCGCGTGGCGGTGGCATCAGCCGCAAGATCACCAACGCCGTCGACCGCAAGAAACTGAAGGAAATCGCCGGCGAAATCGACGTGCCGCGCGGCGCGGGCCTGATCGTGCGCACCGCCGGTGCCAAACGCACCAAGGCCGAAATCAAGCGCGATTACGAATACCTGCAAAGGCTGTGGGAGCAGATCCGCGAGCTGACGCTGAAATCCATCGCCCCGGCCAAGATCTACGAGGAAGGCGACCTGATCAAAAGGTCGATCCGCGATCTCTACAACCGTGAAATCGACGAGGTCTTCGTGGAAGGCGAACGCGGCTACCGCATCGCCAAGGATTTCATGAAGATGATCATGCCGTCGCATGCCAAGAACGTGAAACTCTATGCCGAACAGATGCCCCTGTTCGCGCGCTACCAGGTGGAAACCTACCTGGCCGGGATGTTCAACCCGACCGTTCAGCTGAAATCGGGCGGCTACATCGTGATCGGCGTCACCGAGGCGCTGGTGGCGATCGACGTGAACTCGGGCCGGGCGACCAAGGAAGGCTCGATCGAGGAAACCGCGCTGAAGACCAACATCGAGGCCGCCGAAGAGGTGGCCCGCCAGCTGCGGCTGCGCGACCTGGCCGGTCTGATCGTCATCGATTTCATTGACATGGACGAGCGCAAGAACAACGCCGCCGTCGAAAAGCGGATGAAAGACAAGCTGAAAACCGACCGCGCGCGCATTCAGGTCGGCCGGATTTCTGGCTTTGGCCTCATGGAGATGAGCCGTCAGCGCCTGCGCCCCGGCATGATCGAGGCGACAACCCAGCCATGCCCGGCCTGCCACGGCACCGGTCTGATCCGGTCTGACGACAACATGGCGCTTCAGGTGCTGCGCCAGATCGAGGAAGAAGGAACCCGCCGCCGTTCGCGCGAGGTGCTGGTGCATTGCCCGGTCGGTATCGCGAACTTCCTGATGAATTCGAAACGCGAACACATCGCCCAGATCGAAGCGCGCTACGGGCTTTCGGTGCGCATCGAAGGCGCGCCGCAACTGGTCAGCCCTGATTTCACCATGGAGAAGTTCAAGACCGCGACGCGCAAGGTGCCGCCGGCACCGGCGGTCGTGTCCGTCGACACGACGTTGATGGATCAGATCGACGCAGACGACGAGGCCGCCGAGGATCCCGAGGAGGTGCCTGCCACCGCGACCGATACCGCCGAGGCACCGGCCCAGCCCGAGACCGCGCAAGAAGACGACCGCCCGAAACGGCGCCGTCGTCGTCGCCGGCGGCGCAAGGGCGGCAGCGATGACGCCAACGGAGCGGATGCCGCGGCCGATGGCCCGGCGCAGGACGATGGCGAGCCGGCCGAGGCCGCGTCGGATGATACCACCGATCCGGTGGCCCTGGCCGATGACACTGCGGAAATGCCTGCCCCGGAAAAGAAAAAGCGCACGCGCACGCGCGGGGGCCGCAAGAAAGCGGATGCCGATTCCGAGGCCGATACGTCGGGCGAAACCGAGGCTGAAACCGCAGACTCCGCGCCGGAGGCGGAACCCAAGCCCAAGCGCAGGCGTGCCCCGCGCAAGACCGCGCGTCAGAAGGCCGAGGAACAGGCCGCCGCCGAAGCCGCCGAGGCAACGGATGCACCCACCGAAGCGGCGGACGCCGCGCCGGTGGCGCCCGATGCGGTGACGTCCGATGCGGTGACGTCCGATTCCGGCGCGCAGCCGGAAACGTCAGCCGATGGCCCGGCCGATCACGAAAGCGTGGCGCCGACCGAGGCGCCAGAAGTGACAGAGCCGGCCGTGCAGCCAGAACCGGCACCTGAAACGGTGCCCGAAGAGGCGGTTGCGCACCCCGAACCTTCGCCGGAACCGGCGGCGGCCGAACCCGCGCCGGAACCGGCCGCCGTGCAGTCAGAAGCTCAGCCAGAGCCTGAAGCCCAGCCCGAACCGGAAGCCGAGGCCCAGCCTAAGACCGAACCGGAAGCCCAACCAGAGCCAGAGCCGGCGACGGCGGATGCGGAACCGGCCAAGCCCAAGCGGCGCGGATGGTGGTCTCTGGGCGGTTGAACTGCGGTCGGCGCAGCGCGTGCCTGACGGCATATCCAAGGCAAAAGGCGGGCCGATCCGGTCCGCCTTTGTGCGTTTTGCGGTGCTCAGCCGCGCTTGCGGATAAGGTACACCTGATGATCGGCCGCATCGCTGGTCCCGATCAGGCTGTGGCCGGCTTCGGCGCAAAAATGCGGCACATCGACAATCGCCGCCGGATCGTCCGCCAGAACCCGCAACACGGCACCAGGGGCAAGCGCCGCCAGACGTTTGCGTGCCTTCAGAACCGGCAGCGGGCAAAGCAGGCCCACCGCGTCGAGCGTATCAGCGATTTCAGTCATGCCCCGCACATAGTCCTTGCTGGCGCGCCTGTCCACCGCGACGTGGCTCATGCCTTACTCTGGCCCGAAAGGCGGTGTATCGTTGCTGCGATCCAACCGGAGCCCCAAGATGCCGCGCGCGCCAGACAGATCGGTCGAAAAACGCCGGGTGTTCTACATCCCCGGCTACGATCCGATTCATCCTCGCCGCTACCGCGAACTCTACCGCAGCGAAGGCGCGGCCCAGGCGCGGGTGTCGGGCTATGATATCCAGCTGCGGCCGAAACCCAGCGGTGGCGCCTATGGCTGGCACGTCGATGCGCATATCGCCGGGCAAGGCACCAGCGCCGATTTCGAGGTTCTGGTCTGGTCTGACATCGTGCGGGGATCCATGTCGCGGACGATCCCGGCGACCTATGCCCAGCTTCTGCGCACCGCGTGGATCTACATTGCCTCCGGAGCGCTTGCGCGGCTGATGCGGCTGCGCAAGGGGCCGGTGATCGCCGCGCTCTATCCTGTGGCCATGCTTCTGGCACAGCTTGGCCTAGCCGTGCTTCTTGGTGTGCTGCTGGCGCGGGGTGTGGCGGCGGGCGCTTCGCTGTCGGCTGCGATGCCCGTATGGGCCGCAACGGTTGCGGGCATCGCCGCCGGCGCGGCCGCGGCAGTCGGGCTGTTGCGCTGGTTCAAGGCACGCGACAACCGGCTTTTCGCGCACTACCTCATGCACGACTATGCCTATTCGGCACGGTTGCGCGGCGCCAATGCGCCCGAACTCGAAACGCGGATGGCCGAATTCGCCGATGCGATCGGCGCCGCCCTGCGCGAGGACGTGGACGAGGTTCTGGTGGTAGGGCATTCGTCGGGTGCGCACCTGGCGGTTTCGGTTCTGGCCGATCTGATCCGCGCGGGCCGGGTGCCGGGGCGGGGGCCTGCGCTGGCCTTCCTTTCGCTGGGACAGGTGGTGCCGATGGTGTCGTTTCTGCCCGAAGCAACACGGCTGCGGGCCGATCTGCGCTATCTTTCGGCCAGCGATGCGCTGACCTGGGTGGATGTTACCGCGCCGGGCGATGGCTGTGCCTTCGCGCTTTGCGATCCGGTTGCGGTTTCGGGTGTTGCGCCCGAAGGCAAGCGCTGGCCGCTGGTGGTGTCGGCGGCCTTCAGCCAGACGTTGCGACCGGAAACCTGGAAGGCCCTGCGGTGGCGGTTTTTCCGGCTTCATTTTCAGTATCTTTGCGCCTTCGACCGGCCGGGCGATTATGATTACTTCCAGATTACCGCCGGGCCGCAAACCCTGGCGGCGCGCTATCGCGGGCGGGCGCCCTCACGGTCGCGCATCGACACGCCGGTTTCGAAACACACATCGGTCGCGGCCGCATGATCCCGCCCAAACCTGTGGCGCGGCCCGACCGGGTGTCGCTCTGGCGCTATCTCCGGCTGTTTCGCGCCGATATCCTCTCGGCCCAGCCGGCGCGGCTCTATCGTGCTTGGATGGCGGAATTTCGCACCCCTTTCTTCCGTTCCTTCCTGATGAACCAGCCCGACCTGGTGCGTCAGGTTCTCAGGGACCGTCCAGACGATTTTCCCAAATCCGGACGCATCGGCGAGGGGCTGCGCCCCTTGCTGGGCAATTCGGTCTTTCTGACCAACGGTGAAACCTGGAAACGTCAGCGCCGCATCATCGACCCCGCCTTCGAGGGCGGGCGGCTGAAGGATACCTTTCCGGCGATGTGGGCCGCGGCGCAGGCCTGTGTCACGCGGCTTGAGACGCGCTCGGACGATATCGTGGAGATCGAGGAAGTGACCAGCCACGCCGCCGCCGACGTGATCTTTCGCACATTGTTCTCGATTCCGATCGAGCATGAGATCGCGCGCGATGTTTTCGATCAGTTCCGCGCCTACCAGCGCAGCCAGCCGATCCTGAACCTGGCGGCCTTCGTGCCCTTGCCGCGCGGATTTCCGCGGTTTTTCCGGCGCCGCACCCTTGCAACGGCGGCGCGGATCCGGCGGCTGATCACCGGGCTGACCGCCGCGCGGATGGCCGAGATCGCCGCAGGCACCGCGCCGGACGATCTGGCCACCAAGATCATGACCACGCCCGATCCGCTGACCGGCCAGACCTTCAGCACCGAGGAAATGGTCGACCAGGTGGCGATCTTCTTTCTGGCCGGGCATGAAACCAGCGCTTCGGCCTTGGCCTGGACGCTGTATCTGCTGGCACTTTACCCGGAATGGCAGGACCGGCTGGCAGAAGAGGCGGGCGCGCTGGAGGGGCCGGATTTCTCGCGGGTGTCGCGCCTGCGGCTCAGCCGCGATGTCTTCCGCGAGGCATTGCGGCTCTATCCGCCCGTGCCGATGATGGTGCGCGAAAACCTTTGCCCGGAGCGGTTTCGCGACCGCGCCGCGCCCAAGGGATCGCAGCTGGTGATCAGCCCCTGGCATCTGCATCGCCACACACGGCTGTGGGACAACCCCGACGGCTTCGATCCGGGACGCTGGCACACCGAAAACGGCCGCGCCTGCCAGCGTGATGCCTATATCCCGTTTTCGGCCGGTGCGCGGGTGTGCACCGGTGCCGGCTTTGCGATGGTCGAAGGGCCGCTGATCCTGTCGATGCTGGTGCGGCAATTCCGTTTCGAAAGGGTGCCGGGCGACGATCCGGTGCCGGTGGCGCATCTGACCGTCCGATCGGCGCAGGGCATTCGCCTGCGCGTGGTGCGGCGGGCGTGAAGCGTCTGTTTTCCCGGCGGCAATTGCAGTAAATATGCCGCGTCACAGAATCAAGCGAGAGGGTCGAACGGCATGGCATACGACAGCGCAGAACAGGCACAGATGCGGGCGCGGATGGAAACCGGCAATGGCTTTATCGCCGCGCTGGATCAAAGCGGCGGATCGACCCCGAAGGCGCTGAGCCTTTATGGCGTTGAGCCTTCGGATTACTCGGGCGATGCGGAAATGTTCGCCGCCATGCACGCGATGCGGGCCCGCATCATGCTGGCGCGCGATTTCACCAGCGCCAAGGTTCTGGGGGCCATCCTGTTCGAACGCACGATGCGCGAAACCGTCGCCGACATCGCTGTTCCGCAGTTTCTATGGGTGGAACGAGGCGTTGTGCCGTTTCTGAAGATCGACAAGGGCCTGGCGGACGAAGCCGACGGCGCGCAGATCATGAAGCCGATGCCGGGGCTGGACGATCTGTTGGCGGAAGCACGCGGTGCCGGGGTTTTCGGCACCAAGGAACGGTCGGTCATCCACGAGGCGAACGCCGCCGGCGTCGCCGCGGTGGTGGCGCAGCAATTTGAGGTGGCCCATCAGGTGATGGCCGCCGGCCTGGTGCCGATCATCGAACCCGAGGTGAACATCAACAGCGCCACCAAGAACGACGCGGAAACCCTTCTGCGTGATGAAATCGCAAGACATCTCGAAAACCTGCCCGCCGAAGGCGATGTGATGCTGAAGCTGACCATTCCGGACACGCCGAACCTTTATGCCGGCCTGGCCGATCATCCGCGGGTGCTGCGCGTGGTGGCTCTTTCAGGGGGCTACAGCACCGATGACGCCTGCGAACGGCTTTCGCACAACGAAAAGATGATCGCCAGCTTCTCGCGCGCGCTGACCGAAGGCTTGCACGTCAAGATGACAGACGATGAATTCAACGCGGCGCTCGGCGGCAACATCGACAAGATCTACCGCGCGTCGCTGTAACGGCGGCGGTTGGCGGGCGGGTCAGCCTTGTTTGACCCGCTGCAGAACGAAGACGCGGATCGCCGAGGCCAGATTGGTTTCAAGGTCGCGCGCTGCGTCAACTTCGGCTGCTAACCTGTTGATTGGCTTGCCTTCCGCATTTGCGATATCCTGAAACGCGCGCCAGAACGCATCCTCGAGTGATACCGAAGTCCGGTGCCCGCGCAGCGTGAGCGAGCGTTTGACCGGCCGCGCGCCGCTCACTCCAGCTTGCTCTGGCGCAAGAGCGCGGCGCGCTTTTCGTTTTCGGCCCGGTCGCGGGCGCGTTCGGCCTTGGTGCGGCCGAACTTGGTGCTGTTCTCGTCGGCGCGCAGCTTCTTGTCGGCGCGGGCCTTGGCCTTGCGGGCGCGGTTCAGGTTCACAGGGTCGGTCATTTCGGGCCAATCATCTGTTCGGGCCTGACCACGCGATCGAATGTTTCGGCATCCACGAACCCCAGCGCGACCGCCTCGTGTTTCAGAGTTGTGCCGTTCTTGTGGGCGGTCTTGGCCACCGTGGTGGCATTGTCATAGCCGATTTCCGGCGCCAGCGCTGTGACCAGCATCAGCGATTCACGCATCATCCTGTCGATCCGCGCCTCGTCCGCGCGCAGCCCGTTCAGCAGGTTATCGGTGAAAGCATCCGTGGCGTCACCCAGAAGTTGCATGGATTGCAAAACGTTATAGGCAATCATGGGTTTGTAGACATTCAATTCGAAATGGCCCTGGCTGCCTGCGAACCCAACGGCCGCATCGTTGCCCATGACCTGGATACACACCTGCGTCAGGGCCTCGCATTGCGTCGGGTTCACCTTGCCGGGCATGATCGACGATCCCGGTTCGTTTTCCGGCAACACCAGTTCGCCCAGTCCGCAGCGCGGACCGGACCCCAGAAACCGGATGTCGTTGGCGATCTTGAACAACGATGCCGCCACCGTGCGCAGCGCGCCCGACATTTCCAGCATCGCGTCATGGGCGGCCAGCGCCTCGAACTTGTTGGGTGCTGTGACCAAGGGCAGGCCGGTGATATCGGCCATGCGCGCGGCCACCGTTTCGGCCCATCCCGGCGCGGTGTTCAGCCCGGTGCCCACCGCGGTGCCGCCCTGGGCCAGTTCGTATATCCGGGTCAGCGCGCCGGTGATCCGCACGATCCCCATTGCCACCTGATGCGCATAGCCTGAAAATTCCTGGCCCAGCGTCAGGGGCGTCGCGTCCTGGGTATGGGTGCGCCCGATCTTGATGACATGATCGAAATCCGCCTGCCTCGCGATCAAGGCACCGTGGAACCGGGCCAAACCGGGCAACAGCCCGTCGCGCGCGGTCAGCGCGGTGGCGATGTGCATGGCGGTGGGGAAGGTATCGTTCGACGACTGGCCCATGTTGCAGTGATCGTTGGGATGCACCGGATCGCGCGTACCGATCACGCCGCCCATCAATTCGATGGCGCGGTTGGCGATTACCTCGTTGGCGTTCATGTTCGATTGCGTGCCCGAACCGGTTTGCCACACGACCAGTGGGAAATGATCGTCGAGCTTTCCGTCGATCACCTCCTGCGCAGCGCGGACGATCGCATCGCCCCTTGCGGCATCCAACTTGCCGGATGCGGTGTTTGCTTCGGCGCAGGCCCTCTTGATCACCCCGAGCGCGCGCACGATGGCGACAGGCTGCTTTTCCCAACCGATGGGAAAGTTCAGGATCGAACGTTGGGTCTGGGCGCCCCAGTACTTGTCTGCGGGCACTTCCAGCGGGCCAAAACTGTCGGATTCGGTGCGGGTTTGCGGCATTGGAACCTCGGGCGGAACAGGCGATATCCCGGTTTAGATCGCGGGCCTTGCCGGTGCAACCGTCACAGCGCGCGCACCGGGCGGGGCAAATCGGCCCAACGGCAAGGAAAATGATGCAAATCGCCCGCCGCGACCCCATATCATAAGGTCAGGACACACCGGGCGGAGGGCAGACATGCGCGGATACGATTGGTTTCGAATGGGTGGATTGGCGGCGGTCGCGGCAATGGGCCTTGCGGTGTCGGCCGTGGCGGCCCAGGCGGCGGGCATCGCCGACTTTGTCGGCTCGTACGAGGGATCGGCCGAGATGACACTGGCATCGGGAGCCACCGGCACGCGCGATATGAGCGTCGAGATAGCCGCAGCGCGCCGGGGCGGTTTTCGGGTGGAATGGTCGACAGTCAGCTACCGCGAGGATGGCTCGAGCAAGGAGAAAAGCTATGCCATCGATTTCGTGCCGACCGACCGCAGTGAGGTTTTCGCAGCCGCGATGCAACGCGATGTCTTCGGCCACGATGTGCAGCTGGACCCGATGAAGGGTGAACCCTACGTCTGGGCGCGGATCGAAGGCGAAACCCTGTCGGTCTATTCGTTGTTCGTGTCAGAGACCGGCGGCTATGAAATCCAGCAGTTCGACAGAACGCTCGCCGAGGGTGGCCTGCAACTGGACTACAAGACCGTTCGCGACGGGCAGATAAACCGCACGATTTCGACGTTCCTCACGCGGCAATAGCCGCGATGATCACTTGCGGAAACTGTCGAGCGACACAACCTCGGCATCCGACGAAGCCTTGGATTTCTTCGCTTTTTCAGGCTTTGCCGAGGTGTCCCGCGGCAGCAGCGCGGGCGGCGGCGCGGGTTCGTCTTTCTCCGTTTCGGTGCTTTCAAAGCGCAGGCCGAATTCCACCGAAGGATCCACGAATGTCTTTATCGCATCATAGGGGATGTACAGCGGTTCCGGGGCGTCGCCGAAATTCAGTGTGACGGCAAAGCCTTCGTCGCCGACATCCAGATTGTCGAACCAATGCTGCATCACCACAGTCATCTCGCCGGGATACCGGTCTGAAAGCCAATCGGCCAGCTCGACATCCGGGTGCGCCGTGTCGAAGGTGATGAAGAAATGATGCGCGCCCGGCAGCCCGTTGGCGGCCACATCGCGCAACACGGTCTTGATCAGACCGCGCATCGCGTCGTGCATCAGGTTGCCATAGTCGATATCGCGGGGCATGATCGCTCTCTTGCTTGGCTCTCGTTTACCATAAGCCATTCTCGCGCAGATGAAAGAGCGGCCGCGGCAAATTTCAAACCATCCCCAGCACAAGCCCCGCGCCTGCCATAACCATCAGCGAAATGCCCAGCCCCAACCGGAGCCAAAGCAGCAAAACCGCCGCAAGGCCCGTCAGAAGCGCGGCTTGCGGCACGAAACCGGCCACCACGGGCCATCGCCAGGGGCCCGCGCCGGCAAATGCCACCTGCGTGAACAGCAGATGCAAGGCGAAGATCACCGAAAGATTGAGAATGACGCCCACCACCGCGGCCGTCACCGCCTGCAGGGCCGATTCGAGACGTGGCCAACCGGCGATCCGGTCGAGATGCGGTGCGGCCACGAAGATCCACAGGAAACAGGGCACGAAGGTGGCCCATAAGGCCACCGCGCCAGCGGCCAGCGCAAGGCCGGGACCGCCCGCGATGTGCCCGCTGAGCATGGCCACGAACTGGGTGACCAGGATAAGCGGGCCGGGCGTGGTTTCGGCCATGCCCAGCGCGTCGATCATCTGTTCGGTGCTGATCCACCCGTGATCCAGTGCGACGGTCTGGGTCATGTAGGCCAGAACCGCATAGGCGCCGCCAAAGGTGACAACCGCCAGCCGGGCAAAGAACCATCCCAGTTCAGCCAGCAGCTGGTGATTGCCAAGGCTCAGTGCGAAAAGCGGCGCCAGCCACAGCGCGGTCCAGATCGCGGCGGTGCGCCACGCTATCGCGCCACCCGTCGCGGAAAGGGCAGGGGGTGCAGCCGCGCCGGGCTGGCCCGGCATGCCGAAGGCATAGCCGAAACAGGCCGCCGCGGCCACGATCAGCGGAAACGGCGCGTCGATCAGAAAGATCGCGGCAAAGGCGCATCCGGCCAGCGCCACGCCCTGCACCGATCCCAGCGCCTTGGCGCCGATCTTGCGCAAGGCCTGGATCACGATCACGATCACCGCCGCCTTGATGCCCAGAAACGCCGCGCGGATCGCCGGCATATCGCCCCATTGCGCATAGAGCGCCACCAGCACCGCGATCACCGCCGCGCCGGGCAGAACGAAAAGCGCGCCCGCCAGAATGCCGCCCGGAATTCCGCGCAGGCGCCACCCGGCATAAGTGGCCAGCTGCATCGCTTCGGGGCCGGGCAGCATCATGCACAACGACAAGGCGCGCAGGAATGTCGCTTGGTCCAGCCAGCCGCGCCGGTCGATCAGTTCGCTTTGCATCAGGGCGATCTGCGCTGCCGGCCCGCCGAATGACAGTACTCCGATCCGGCCGAACACGCGCACCATCTGGGCCCAGGTTGGCGGGGTCATGGTCTTGGTGCCCGAGAATGCCGAGGCCGGCAAGGAACAAGATGGGCGGCCATTTCGGTTTCCTTTGCGCAGCAAGGGTGCATCCGGCCCCACGCGGGCGGCACCCGGGCCGGACGCGCGACCAGATGCTGCACAGCCACGCTACGTCAAGCCCGATCAGCCGTAAAACCACGTTTCGCCGACCGCGATATCGGCCTGCATCTCGGATCCGATTGCCAGGATGCCGATCCGCCGGAGCCCGGCCGCATCGAACGGCTGGTCGGTGCGGTGCGGCGCGAAATCGTCAAAATCGAAGCTCAGCGCGGTCCAGCGGGGCGGGGCGGTGAATGCCGTGCGAAAGCTTTGCCAGGGACGCGACAGGGCATTGGTGCGCAACCGCAGATCATACTCCAGCCGATTGCCCCACAGCATCAGCGCCAGACCGCGTGCGCCTTCCGGCGGCGGCTGTGTCAGATCGCTGGCCATCTGGATGAAGCCGCCGTTGTTTTCCAGCGATACCGTGCCGCGCAGCCGGGTGGCTTCGCGGTCAGCGACGATACCTTTCGTCAGTTCGCCCCGCGATACACCGCCCATTACCGCATCGGCCACATAGGACCACCGCGTCGGGACGGGCCATCGCCTGGGCTGCGGTGTCGGGGCGGTGGGATCGGTCATGACCGGACCATAGCTGCGCAGCGGGCTTGGCGAAAGGGGGCGCAGCGCAGCGCGCGTCACGCTGCCGGGTCCGGCAGGCACGGCGGACCGCCACGCGCGGGTTCCGCACGGATGAAAAGGCGCACGGTCGTACCCTTGCCAGGCTCTGAAATCAGGTCGGCGCTGCCGCCGCTCTGGATGGCGAAGGTCTGAACCATCGGCAAGCCCAGGCCAAAACCGCCATCGCCGCGTTTGGTGCTGACAAAGGGTTCGAATACATCGGCGATCTTGTCCGGGGCGATGCCGACACCCGTATCCTTGACGGATATCATCGCGTAACAGCCCGGTTGCAGATCGCTGGTCGCGGGATCGGCGCCTTCGTCAACCCTGTGGCGTGTGGTGCGGATGCACAGCCGGCCACCTTCGGGCATGGCATCGCGCGCATTCAGCACCAGGTTCAGCAGGGCGCTTTCCAGAAATGATAGATCGGCGCCGACGCGTCCCAAATCTGCGCAGAGATCGGTTTCCAGCGTGATCTTCGGCGGCAAGGCGCGCCGCATCAGGGGCTCGATGCTGCGCACCGTGGCGTTCACATCCACATCCGTGCGAACGAACCTGGCGCCGGCGCCGAAGCTGAGCAATCGGTGCGCGAGTGCGCCGCCGCGCTTGGCGGCATCGTCGATCTCGCGCAGCAGGTGCGGGGCGTCATCGTCAACCGCGCCCGACTGAAGCAGCTGCGCGTTGCCCATCACCACCGACATCAGGTTGTTGAAATCATGAGCAATACTGCTGGCCATGCGCCCGATGCTGTCTTGTTTCTGCGCCTGGAACAGCAGTTTTTTATAGGCGGTCAGACGCTCCTGCGCGGCTGCCTCGGCGGTCACGTCAAGGATCAACGTGTTCCACAGGACGCTGCCATCGTCGAGACGCCGTGGCATTCCCGACCCGCGCAGCCATTTCAGCGCGCCCGACGCGGTGCGTATACGCCAGCGGTGGATCCATTGTGTCAGGTTTTCAGCCGATTGCCGGACCGATGTGACCATGCTTTCGAGATCCTCGGGCACTATCGTGTCCCAAAGCGCCTTGGGATTGCCCTTCAAGCTCACTTCGGACACCTCCCAGACATCGTGGCACCCGGGCGACATGTATTCGATCCAGTCGCTGCCGTCGGGGCGCATGACATAGCGAAAGATCGCGCCGGGTACATTCAGCGCCAGATCTCGGAAACGCTGGTCGGTTTCCTCCAGCGCCGCGGCCGCCGACTCGGCATCGGCGCGGGATTGTTGCGTCAGGTGCAGTGCCTGGCGCAGCCCGATCTCGTTCGCGATCGCCTGGCCCACGGTCTGCAGATCGTCCAGTTCCGCGCTGGCCCAGTTGCGCGGGCGATGGTCGAGCACGCACAGCACCGCGACCACCTGTTGCGCGGTGTCGCGGATCGGCGCGCCCATGTAGGCGATCACACCCAGATCCTGAATCGCGGGATTGTCGCAGAGCTGCGGGTGAACGCGGGCGTCCGGCACCACCATCGGCCGCCCCGTATCGTGGACATGGAGGCAGAACGAATGCGATATCGGCGTTTCACGGCGCGAGGCCCAGGGTTCGGACAGGCCCACGAGGCTTTTGAAGTGTTGCCGGCGGCCCGGTTTGTCGACGATCGACAACAGCCCGACCGGCGCGCGCAACTTGTTGGCCAGCAGCGCGACCAATCGATCGTATTCGGGTTCGACGGGACCGTCGAGCAATCCCAGGTTACGCGCCATGGCGGTCATCCGAATACTCCGTTGCCCAGAAACATGCATGCGATAGTTGCAGAACTCTCGCCTTGCGGGAACCGATTTGCTAAATCCTGAACCATATTGCCGCACCTTTCCGAAGCCTTTTCCGAAGTTAGTGGCCAAAACTTGTGAACGGTCGGTTAACTGTGACGGTTTCACGGCCTTTTGGTGGCCTGCGTGGTGATTCCCCGGGCTTTTGCCGCGCAAGTCATCACAGATGCAATTCCGGGCCCGGCAGCGACCGGGCCATACGCATTTTCAGGCGGATTGAATCAATTGATCGGCATTTCAGCGCGACAATTGAACATTTGTTAGAACTCATCGCTCAAACATCGCGCCACACCGCCGATCATCGCCGTGCGCCGGGCCATCCGGGCGCGGCGTGCCTTCGACGAGTGGCTGTGGGGTGATCCAGGGCGGAACAATTGGGATGCGCGATCTGGCCGAAGGCTTTGAATACCCATCGCGGCACCGCCGGTGGCCGTGGCGCGCGCCATTGGGAAAGGTGATCTACGACCGCTGCGTTTCGTTGGTGATCCTGATCGGAATTCTGCCGTTTCTGGCGGTGTTGTGCGTGGCAATTCGCATATCTTCGCCGGGGCCGATATTTTTCCGCCACACCCGCGTCGGCCTGGCGGGCCGGCGATTTGATTGCATCAAGTTTCGCACGATGGTGGCGGATGCGGAATTGCGGCTTGACGATCTGATCCGCGACGATCCGGCGGCCCGCGCGGCATGGCACAGATACCGCAAACTCGACCCCGACCCACGGGTCACGCAATTGGGCGCCTTCCTGCGTCGCACCAGCCTGGATGAATTGCCGCAATTCTGGAACGTGCTGCGCGGCGATATGTCGATCGTCGGGCCGCGGCCGATTTCGCCACAGGAGGCGCGGCTCTATGCCAGTCATTTCGCCGCCTATTGCAGCGTGCGGCCCGGCATCACCGGCGTCTGGCAGGTCAACGGACGCAGCGACACCTGTTATGACCGCCGTGTCGAAATGGACATGGCCTATATCCGCGAGCGCACCTTCTGGATGGACCTGCGGCTGACGCTGCGCACGGTTCCGGCGGTTCTGGCTGGCGCCGGCGCGCGCTGAAACGGCGCGCCGGCCCACGCGATGCCCAGCCTTTTCAATCGCGCACAACTGTCCTAAGGTCGTGCGCTACAAGGTATCGAGCACCGCACCAAAAGCCAGAAGCGCAAGGCACACCGCGATGAAGACGCTGACCAACACCGCCGAACTCGAGGCATACTGTGCCCGTGCACGTCAACATTCATATGTCACGGTCGACACCGAATTCCTGCGTGAACGGACGTATTACTCGAAACTCTGCCTGATCCAGATGGCCATGCCGGGCGACGATCCCGATGCCGCGGTGCTGATCGATCCGCTGGCCGAGGGCCTGTCGCTGGATCCGCTCTATGCGCTGTTTCGCGACACCGCGGTCGTCAAGGTTTTTCACGCCGCGCGGCAGGATCTGGAGATCTTCTACGTCGATGCAGGCGTCTTTCCCGAACCCTTGTTCGACACCCAGGTCGCCGCGATGGTCTGTGGCTTCGGCGAGCAGGTGGGATACGAGACGCTGGTGCGCAAGATCGTGCATCAGCCGCTGGACAAGACATCGCGTTTCACCGACTGGTCACGCCGTCCGCTGAGCGATGCGCAAAAGGTATATGCGCTGGCCGATGTTACGCATCTGCGCCAGATCTACGAACATCTTGCCGCCGAACTGGAACGCACCGGGCGCAGCCGCTGGGTGGCCGAGGAACTGGAAACCCTGACCAACCCGGCCACCTACGAAGTGGTCCCCACCGAGGCTTGGCGGCGCATCAAGACGCGCAGCAATTCGGTGCGGTTCCTGGCGGTGGTGCGCGAACTGGCCGCTTTCCGCGAAACCTATGCCCAGAGCCACGATATACCGCGCACGCGCGTATTCAAGGACGATGCGCTGGTCGAACTGGCCTCGACAAAACCCGGTTCGATGCAGGATCTGGGCCAGTCGCGCCTGTTGCTGCGCGAGGCGCGGCGCGGCGAGATCGCCGATGGCATCCTGGCGGCGGTGGCGGCGGGGCTGAATTGCCCGCAAAACGATCTGCCGCGCATCGACCGCAGCCGCGAAAAGATCCAGGTGAACCCGGCGCTGGCCGATCTTCTGCGGGTGCTGCTGAAGGCCAAGACCGAAAGCGCGGGCGTTGCCGCCAAGCTGATCGCGCCCACCGCCGATCTGGACGCGATCGCCGGCGGGTTGCGCGATGTGCCCGCCCTTTCGGGTTGGCGGCGCGAGGTGTTCGGCGAAGACGCGCTGCGGCTGTGCAACGGTCAGCTTGCGCTGGCGGCCAAGGGCCAGTCGATCCGCATCATCGAAATCCCCGCCTAGAACGGCCCCGGAACGGAACCGGGTGCCGGCAAGGCCGGATCAGATGCCCGATTTTTCAGCCATCGCCGCGGTCAGTTGCTGGGCGAACTTGGCCGAGGCCACCGGCAGCGTGCGGCCCTTCATCTGGCCCAGAAGCAAACGACCCGGCGGCATGTCGCGGTCGGACAGCGGGCGATGGGCGATCCCGCTCTGGGCCGAGGCATTCAGACCGATCGGGATCTGGAACCCGACAGCCTGTTCGCGGGTCACATAGTGCCGGATCAATTCGAAGGATTCGGTTTCGAGAGCCGGCGTAAGGGTCTGACCGCGCCGCATCGCCGCCAGTTCCAGCAGATGGCGCACGCCATAGGCCGCCGAGGGCAGCACCAGCTTGTGGCGCAGGCAATCGCTGAGCCTCAGTTCGGTTTTATCGGCCAGCGGGCTGCCGCGTGAAAACACCGCGTGAACCTGTTGCGGCATCGCAAAAAGCACTTCGAATTCAACAAGGTGAACAGGCTCGAAGACCAGCGCCAGGTCGCTGCTGAAGGCCGCAAGATCGCGTTCGGCCTGCGCACGATCGCGCACGTTCACGGTAAAGGTCACGCCGGGATGCGCGGCGCGGTAAATCGCGATCTGGCGGGGCAGGAAATACGGCAGCAACGCCTGCGAGCAAGCCACCGAGACATGGCCGCGTCTCTGGCCCGACAGGTCGGCAACCTGCGATTGCACCCGCGCCAGATCTGTCTTCTGGGCGCGGATGTGCTGCATCAGAAGTTCGCCCGCCGGGTTCAGCCGCATCCCCCGCGGCAGCCGTTCGAACACCGGCCAGCCGAATTCGCTTTCAAAGCTCTGGATGCGCCGGTTCAGCGCCGAAGCGGTCAGATTCGTGTCTTCTGCGGCCTTGCGGATCGAACCGGCACGCACCACCGCCTCGATCAGTTCAAATGTTCGCAAGTATTTCAAATCATCCACCTTTTCACTATCCGATGCAAAAAACGCAACGGGTATATGAATATATAGCAGTAGAAGTGCGCATGGTTCCAGAGCACATTCGGCGCAAAGCAATGGAACGCCATTGCACCTGCCGCGAAAGGGCCGACAGATGACAGGAAATTCAAACCGACGCGATTTCATGAAAATGGGCATGGCCGGGGCTTCGATGCTGCCGTTTCTCAAGGCTATGCCTGCACTTGCGCAGGGGTCCGATACCCTGGTGGTGGTGACCGGGCAGACGATCAATTCGCTCGATCTGCACCGCACCGGTACCAGCCGCGCGTCCTATCAGGTGGGCGTGAACTGCTATGACCGGCTGTTGTCGTTCGGCACCAAGGAGGCGATCGGCGGCGGTTTTTCCTACGACTACCAGGTGATCGAGCCGGAGTTGGCCGAAAGCTGGACCGTGTCCGACGACGGCATGACACTGACCTTCAAACTGAAGCCCGAGGCACGCTTCTGGGACGGGCGCAAGGTGACGGCCGAGGATGTGAAATGGTCGTTCGACCGGGCCGTATCAGTTGGCGGTTTTCCGACCGTCCAGATGAAGGCCGGCGGGCTTGAGCGCCCCGAGCAGTTCATGGCCGTCGACGAGGAAACCTTCGTGATAAAGCTTGACCAGCCGTCCAAGCTGACAATTCCCGACCTTGCTGTGCCGGTGCCCTATATCATCAATTCCGTCGAGGCCCGCGCCAATGCAACCGCCGACGACCCCTGGGCGCTGGACTATCTGCACATGACGCCGGCGGGATCGGGCGCCTACAAGGTGCTGCGCTGGAATCCGGGCGAACAGCTGGTTTATGAGCGCAACGAAGACTGGGTGGGCGGCACGATGCCGGCGGTGAAACGCGTGGTGATCCGCGAAGTGCCCAGCCCGGCGACACGCCGCGCGCTGATCGAACGCGGCGACGTGCAACTGGCCTTTGGCATCCCCGACAAGGACGCCGCCGAACTTGCCGACAAGATCGACGTGTTCTCGACCCCGGTGGAAAACTGCATCCATTGCCTGTGCCCGAACTTTGCATTCGAGCCGTTCCAGGATCCCGACGTGCGTAAGGCCATAGCCTATGCCGTGCCCTACGAAGACATCTTCCAGGCCGCCGCCTATGGCCGCGGTCTGCCGCTTTGGGGTGACGACAGCCCGATCGACGATATCGCCTGGCCGCGCAAGACGCAGTATTACACCGATCTGGACAAGGCGCGCGAGCATCTGGCCAAGTCGGCCTATCCCGACGGCTTCGAGGTGCCGCTTTCGATCAGCCTCGATCTGGCATCGTGGATGGAGCCCACCGCGCTTCTGGTGCAGGAGGCCCTGGGCAAGATCGGGATCAAGGTGGAAATCGAAAAGATCCCCGGTGCCAACTGGCGCACAGCGGTTCTGGTGGAAAAGCGCCTGCCGCTGCATCTCGAGAATTTCGGTGGCTGGCTGAACACGCCGGATTACTATTTCTTCTGGGCCTACAAGGATGGGCACCTGTTCAATTCCTCCAACTACCGCAACGAGGAGATCGAGGCACTGGTGGACGCGACGTTGCACATGCCGATGGACGATCCGGCCTATGCGCCGCAGATCAAGCGGATGTTCGAGATCGCACTGGACGAACTGCCGCGTATCCCGCTGTATCAGCCGGCGCTGAACGTGGCGGCCAACGGGGCGGAAGGCTATGAATTCTGGTTCCATCGCCAACTGGACGTGCGCCCCCTCAAGGCGACCTGACCCGATGCTTTCGGGGTATCCCCGGCTGCGCGCGATCCTATTGCGGATCGCGCAGGCCGTGCCGGTGGTGTTCGGGGTGGTGGTTATCAGCTTTCTACTCACCCGTGCGCTGCCGGGCGATCCGGCGGTGTACTTTGCCGGGGTCATGGCCGACGAGCAATCCATCGAACAGACCCGCATCGCGCTGGGTCTGGACAAGCCGCTTCCGCAGCAGTTCGCGATCTATGTCGGCAACCTGTTGCAAGGCGATCTGGGCCAGTCGGTGTCCAGCGGCCGTGCCGTGGCGACCGATCTTGCGAACCGCCTGCCGGCCTCGCTCGAACTGACGTTGACGGCGCTGTTGCTGGCGGTTCTGGTGGCGGTGCCGCTGGGTGTCTGGGCGGCGACGCGGCCGGGCACATGGGTGGACCATCTGTGCCGGATCGTGGTGACGGCGGGCGTATCACTGCCAACGTTCTTCACCGGCATCCTTTTGATCTACATCTTCTATTACATCCTTGGGGTGGCGCCGTCGCCTTTGGGCCGGCTGGATTTCATCTATTTCGAACCGGACCACGTCACCGGCTTCTACCTGATCGATGCGGCGCTGGCCGGCGATTGGGAGACCTGGCGCGGCGCGGTCAAGCAACTGATGCTGCCGTCGATCACACTGGCGCTGTTCACGCTGGCGCCGGTGGCGCGGATGACCCGCGCGGCGATGTTGTCGGCGCTTTCGGCCGATTTCATCCGCACAGCACGCGCCGCCGGCCTGTCCGGGCGCAAGGTTCTGTTCGGATATGCGCTGCGCAACGCGCTGTTGCCGGTGGTCACGACGCTGGGCATGGTGTTTTCCTTTGCGCTGGGGGCCAATGTGCTGGTCGAGAAGGTCTTTGCCTGGCCTGGCATCGGTTCCTACGCGGTCGAGGCGCTGGTGGTGTCCGACTATGCGGCGGTGCAGGGGTTCGTCCTGGCGATGGCGTTGTTGTTCGTCACGCTGAACCTGGTCATCGATCTGCTTTACACGGTAATCGATCCGCGCATCGGGTTCGTGTCGCAATGAAGGGGTCAGCCACGGAAACACCGTCGATGGCGCCGGGGCGCCTGGATCATTTCATTTATGTGCTGCGGTCCAATCCGGTCACGCTTCTGGCCTTCGGGATGCTGTTCTTCATCCTCGGCTGCGCGGTCTTCGGCCCGGCGCTGGTGCCCTACGATCCACTGGCCACCAATGCATCCAACGCGTTGCAAGCGCCCTCGTGGCAGCATTGGTTCGGCACCGACAACCTGGGCCGCGATGTCTTCAGCCGGGTGATCGTTGCGACGCGGCTGGACCTGACGATATCGGTTGCCGCGGTGGCGATGTCGTTTGTGGTGGGATCGGTCCTGGGCGGCATCGCCGGGTACTGGGGCGGCTGGATCGACAACGTGCTGAACCGCGTGCTGGACACGATCATGGCCTTTCCGCTGTTCGTTCTGGCGATGGGGATCGTCGCCGCGCTGGGCAACACGATTGAAAACATCATCTACGCCACGGCGATCATCAACATGCCTTTCTATGCCCGGCTGGTCCGCGCCGAAGTGAACATCCGCCGGAATGCCGGTTTTGCACAGGCCGCCAAGCTGGCCGGCAATTCCGACCTTCGGGTGCTGGCGGTGCACATCTTTCCCAACGCCCTGCCGCCGATGATGGTGCAGGTCTCGCTGAACCTCGGCTGGGCCATCCTGAATGCCGCGGGCCTTTCGTTCATCGGTCTGGGCGTGCGCCCACCAACGCCTGAATGGGGTATCATGGTGGCCGAAGGCGCGAACTTCATCGTCTCGGGCGAATGGTGGCTGGCGGTGTTTCCGGGGCTTTGGCTGATGATGGCTGTCTTTACCTTCAACCTGCTGGGCGACGGTCTGCGCGACATCGTCGACCCGCGCAAGAGGACATGACCGGATGCTGAGCGTCAGGGATCTGGCGGTGTCGTTCCAGACCCGCCGCGGCGAAGTCAACGCGGTGCGCGGGATCAGCTTCGATCTGGCCAAGGGCGAAATCCTGGGCATCGTCGGCGAAAGCGGTTCTGGCAAATCCGTCACCTCTTATGCGCTGATGCGGATCCTCGACGCGGGTGGCGTGATCCGCGCGGGCGAGGTGCAGTATTCCGGGCTTGACCTGCGGCGCGCGTCGGAACGGGCGATGACCGATGTGCGCGGGCGCGAGATTTCGATGATCTTCCAGAACCCGCGCGCCGCGTTGAACCCGATCCGCAAGGTCGGCCACCAGATCGAGGACGTGCTGCGCCAGCACGCGCGCGCCACCCGCCAGGACAGCCGCGACAAGGCAATCGCGGCGATGCAGGCGGTGCGCATCAAGGACGCGGAATCGCGGTTCGATGCCTATCCTTTCGAACTGTCGGGCGGCATGTGCCAGAGGATCGTCTGTGCCATCGCCCTGGCCTGCGACCCTCGGTTGCTGATCGCCGACGAGCCGACAACCGGGCTGGACATCACGACCCAGAAGGCGGTGATGGATCTGGTGCGCGACCTGATACGCGAACGCCAGATGAGCAGCATCCTGATAACCCATGATCTGGGGCTTGCCGCGCAATACTGCGACCGGATCATGGTGATGAAGGACGGCGAGATCGTCGAACAGGGCGATCCCGCCCGGATCTTCGAAGCGCCGCGCCACCCCTACAGCCGGCGTCTGGTGGATGCGACGCCGCGTGCGGGCGAAAGCATCCGCAGCCTTCTGCCGCCCGCCGACCGAACGCCGCTGAAGCCGCATGTGGTGCAGCCGCGTGCCCTGGTGCAGGTGCGCGATCTGACCAAGACCTACGCCGGAAAATCCGGCCCCGTGCATGCGGTGCGCGGGATCTCGTTCGATATCATGCAGGGCCAGAGCGTGGGTCTTGTGGGCGAAAGCGGCTGCGGCAAATCCACGACCTCTGAAATCATGGTCCGGTTGCAGGATGCGACCAGCGGCGCGGTGATCTTTGATGGCACCGATATCACCGCCACTCCGGCGCGCGCCTATGCGCGCGATCCGCGCCGCGCCGACATCCAGATGGTGTTTCAGGACGCCACCGACAGCCTTAACCCGCGCCACTCGGCCCGTCAGACCATTGCCGAACCGCTCAGGCGGCTGGCCGGCATGGGCCGCGCGCAATGCGCCGCGCGGGTGGATGAACTGGCCGCGCTGGTTGGTCTGCCGCACAGCCTGCTCGACCGGTTCCCGCACCAGCTTTCGGGTGGCCAGAAGGCCCGCGTGGGCATCGCGCGCGCTGTCGCTCTGGAACCGCGGTTCCTGATCCTCGACGAACCGACAGCGGCGCTGGACGTGTCGATCCAGGCGGTGGTTCTGAACCTGCTGGTGGATCTGCGCGCCAAACTGGGGATGACCTACCTGTTCGTCAGCCACGACCTGCACGTCGTGCGCCTGCTGTGCGATCATGTCGTCGTGATGAAGGACGGGGTGATCTGCGAACAGGGGCCGACCCAGTCGGTCATGGCCAACCCCGGCAACGCATACACCAAGACCCTGCTGGACGCCGCGCCGAAACCGCCGGCGCGACGCCAGCCCCAGACATGACCGGAGCCGCGATAATGCTGTCAAACCTGCCTTTCACCCTGCCTGATCTGCGCCGGGCCTATGCCGACGGCACTTCGCCCGAAACCGTCGTGGACGAGGTTCTGGCCCGCATCGCGGCCACCGGCGACGATTGCATCTTCATTCATCTGCGCGACGGCGATGCGCTGCGCGCCGAAGCGCGCGCATTGGGGCCATACGATCCGGCCCTGCCTCTCTGGGGGGTGCCCTTCGCCGTCAAGGACAACATCGATGTCGCCGGCATCGAAACCACGGCCGGTTGCCCGGCCTACGCCTATACGCCAGAGCACGATGCCTTTGCCGTGGCTCGGCTGCGCGCGGCGGGGGCGCTGGTGGTGGGCAAGACCAACCTCGATCAATTCGCGACCGGCCTTGTGGGGGTGCGCACACCCTACGGCGCGCCGAAGAACGCGGTGGATCCGGCGCTGGTGCCGGGCGGATCGTCGGGCGGATCGGGCGTGGTCGTTGGCCATGGCGCCGTGGCCTTCGCCCTGGGCACCGACACGGCGGGATCGGGCCGCGTGCCGGCGGCGCTGAACAACATCGTCGGGCTGAAACCGACGCTGGGCGCGATTTCGGCGGGCGGCGTGGTGCCGGCCTGCCGGACGCTCGATACGATTTCGGTGTTCGCGCCCACGGTCGATGATGCCTACGAGGTGTTTTCGGTGGCGCGCGGGTTCGATGCCACCGATGCCTATTCCCGGCCGGTACCCGAAGCCAGGATGACCCGCCCGCCGCGCGGCTTGCGCATCGGCGTGCCCGACGCGGGATCGCTGCGGTTCTTCGGCGACGAAACCCAGCGCGCGGCGTTCCAGCGCGATGTCGCGCGTCTGGAAACGATGGGCGCGCAGGTGACGGCGGTGGATTTCGCGCCGCTCCACGCGATTGCCGCCATGCTCTATGAAGGCGCCTGGGTTGCCGAGCGCTACACCGTGATCGCGGATCTTCTGGTGCGCGATCCGCAATCGGTGCATCCGGTGACACGCCAGATCATCGGTCAGGCCGAAACCCTGAGCGCGGCAGACGCGTTTCGCGGGATCTACCGGCTGGCCGAACTGAAGCGCCTGGCCGAACCGATGCTGGCGGCGGTCGACATGCTTTGCGTTCCCACCATTCCCACCTTCTACACGGTGGCCGATCTGAACGACGATCCGATCACGCCGAATTCGAACCTGGGCACCTATACCAACTTCGTAAACCTTCTGGATATGTGCGGCATCGCCGTGCCGACGGCGCCGCGCACCGATGGCTTGCCGGGCAGCGTGACGCTGCTGGCGGCGGCGGGGCACGACGCGGCGGTGGCGGCGGTGGCCCGTGGCTTTGAATCCGACGTGACGCGCAACATGGGCGCCACGTCTCACAAGCTGCGCGCGCCGGTACCCTTGCCCGAACCTGCCGGCGATCACATCGAAATCGCCGTATGCGGCGCGCATATGGATGGCCTCGCGCTGAACCGGCAACTGCTGGACCGTGGTGCGCATCTGGTCGGGCCGGCACAGACCGCCCCCAGCTACAAGTTATTCGCGCTGGCCGGCGGACCGCCCGAACGTCCGGGCCTTGTGCGCACCGAAGCCGGGCAGGGCGCCTGTGTCGCGCTCGAGGTCTGGTCGATGCCGCGTGCCGAATTCGGCGCCTTCATCGATCTGGTGCCCGCTCCGCTGGCCATCGGATCGGTCGAGCTGACCGACGGGCGCCGCGTCAAGGGTTTCGTGTGCGAAGCGGCCGGTACCACGGGCGCCACCGACATCACGCATATCGCCGACTGGCGCGCCTATGCGGGTGCCCCATGACCGAACCCGCGGAAAAGCGGCTGCGCGAACTGGGGCTGGAGCTGCCGGACGACTGGGCGCCGCGCGGGCGGTTTCTTCCGTTTCGAAAGGACGGGCCGCTGGTGTGGTTGTCGGGGCAGATCAACGAATGGAACGGTGCGGTCACACTGACGGGGCCGGTCCCCGACACCGCCGATGGCATTGCGGCGGCCCGTTCCGCCGCGCGGATCTGCGCGCTGAACCTGCTCTACCGTCTGCGCACGGCCTGCGACGGCGATCTGGACCGGGTCGATGCGGTTGTGCGGCTGGGTGGATTTGTCAGCTGCTTGCCAGGATTTTCAAACAGTCCCAAGGTGATAGATGGCGCAACGGATGTGTTTGTCGAACTCTATGGTGATCGCGGGTGGCATGCACGCACGGCTGTCGGTGTTGCCGGCCTGCCGGGCAATGCCGCTGTCGAGGTTGACGCGGTGATCCGACTGCGCGACTGACACAGGCGAGGGTGGTGCCGGCCCTGTCAGCCCGTGCCGGACGCGGACGCAAGCCCTGGCAACGGCAGAGATGGCGCACGGCCTTCCAGATCCTGTGCCAGTGCCAGCGCCGATGCCTCGCCGCCGGGACGTGCGGCCAGCATGATCGCGCGCGGCCGTCCGATCCGGTCCAAACCCCAGGGCAGGCACACCAGCGGCCCGCCGAAGACCGTCCAGGGCGTCAGCCAATGCTGATACCCGGTGGTGCCGTCCAGCGGCGGCGCGCCTTCGGGCACCGGAAGCGTGACGATCACATCGGCCTCTGCGTGCTCTGTCCAGAACACCGCGCGCGCGTCGCGCAGGCGCGCGCGTGCCGCGTCGGCCTGCCCGGGTGAAACCGCGCGCCCCGCCTGCAATGCGGCCAGAAACCCCGGCCGCAGCAACGCGCTGCGGCCATCTTCAAGATATGCGCCATGGGCGGCGGCGGCCTCGTGGATCATCACGGTGCGGTGATCCGCCACAATCGTGTCTACATCGGCCCGCAACGCGGCCGCGCGGACGGATGTGCCGCCGTCACGGCACGCATCGGTGGCCGCCTGCAGCGCGTCATGCTGATCGGCCTCCGGCAGAATGTGATGCCCGAACAGGCCAGACAGGATGTTCAGACCCGAGGTTTCCACCTTGTCCAGTGCCGTTTCCGACATGGTTTCAAAGGCCTGCCGCGCAATGTCAACAGATCGCGCGATCACGCCGGGGGTGTCGAAGCCCGGCGCCAGCGGCGTGATGCCATCTGTCGGCAACCGCCCATGGCCCGGTTTCAGACCAACCGCACCGCAATAGGCAGCGGGACGGCACAGCGAACCGGCGGTCTGGGTGCCCAGCGCGAAATCGACGATCCCGGCGCCAACGGCGGCCCCCGATCCGCTGCTCGACCCGCCGGGCGAGCGGGTCAGGTCGTGCGGGTTGCGGCAATCCGTTGGGTCGGTAAAGGCAAATTCGGTGGTTGTGGTCTTGCCAACCACGGTTGCTCCGGCGGCGCGCAGACGGTGCACGATGGTGGCGTCGCGCGGCACCGGGCCAGCGCCGTCACAGACTGCGCTGCCGTTGCGGGTGGGCATGCCGGCCACGTCGATCACATCCTTCACCCCAAAGTACAGCCCCGCAAGGCTTCCGGGCGCCAGCGGCGTCTGGGTCTGCAAATGTGCGAAGGCATGCAGATGCCGGTTCCATTCGGAAAGATCGGGGTGCGGTCTGGGGGTCATCCGGCAGATCCTTGCGATGTGGCGCCACGACCGGGCCGAATCCTCGGGACGCGGCGCAGGGCGCGGCCCGCCGGGCAGGCGGGCCGCGATCGGGCGATCAGGCGGGCACGGGCGTGCGGCGCCAGGCGGCTGGTCCGGTTTCGTGGATCGAGTTTCCGCGCGTGTCCACCGCCACGGTCACCGGCATGTCTTCGACGCGCAACTGGTAGATCGCTTCCATGCCCAGTTCCTCGAATGCGACTGGCCGCGCCTCCTTGATGGCCTTGGACACCAGATAGGCGGCCCCGCCGACTGCGATCAGATAGGCCGCCTTGTGCTTGGCGATCGCCTCGCGGGCGGCCTTGCCACGCTCGGCCTTGCCGATCATCACCTTCAGCCCGGTGTCACGCAGGATGCGGTCGGTGAACTTGTCCATCCGGGTGGATGTGGTGGGGCCGGCGGGGCCGATGGCCTCGTCTCCCACCGCGTCGACCGGCCCGACATAATAGATCGCCCGGCCTTTCAGATCGACGGGCAGCGGCGCGCCCTGGTCCAGAAGATCGACCATCCGCTTGTGCGCGGCATCGCGTCCGGTAAACAGCGTTCCCGACACCAGAAGCGTCTGCCCCGGTTCCAGCGATGCGACCACCTCGTCGTTGAGATCGTCGAGATCGATGCGCCGGGCATGCGCGCTGGCCTGATCCAGAAGGATTTCAGGCCAGTCGCCCACATCGGGCGGGGCGAAGCTGGCCGGGCCCGAACCATCCAGGGTGAAATGGACGTGCCGCGTGGCCGCACAATTCGGGATCAGCCCGACCGGCAGCGATGCCGCGTGGGTCGGGAACGACCGAACCTTGACATCCAGAACCGTCGTCACACCGCCCAGCCCCTGCGCGCCGATGCCCAGCGCATTGACCCGCTCGTAGATTTCCAGACGCAGTTCCTCGGCCCGGTCCGACGGGCCGCGGCGCAGCAGGTCGGCCATGTCGATGGGTTCGGACAGCGCCGCCTTGGCCAGCGCCATCGCCTTGTCGGCGTTGCCGCCGACACCGATCCCGAGGATGCCCGGCGGGCACCATCCCGCGCCCAGCGTCTCGACCGTATCGACAACCCAGTCGGCGACCGATCCCGACGGATTCAGCGTGGTGAACTTTGACTTGTTCTCGGACCCGCCACCCTTGGCCGCCAGTTCCACATTTATCTTGTCGCCGGCAACCATTTCGACCGTCAGCATACAGGGCGTGTTGTCGCCGGAATTGCGCCGCGCGCCGAACGGATCCACCACGACGGACGCGCGCAGCGGATTGGTGTCGCGCAGGTAACCCTGGCGCGTGCCTTCGTCGCATATGTCCTGCAGGGCGCGCGAGAAATCGGTTTTCGCCTGCACGCCGACACGGATGTGGATGTTGGCCGCGCCGGTATCCTGACAGATCGGCCGGCGGCCCAGCGCGCACATCCGCGAATTCACCAGGATCTGCGCCATCGCCTGTTTCGCGCCAGGGTTTTCCTCGCGCTCCCATGCAGAGGACATGGCGCGCACGAAGTCGGGCGGATGGAAATATGAAATATATTGCAGGCCCTCGGCGATCGAGGAAATCAGATCTTCTTCGCGAATGACGGTCATCTCGGCTCTCTTCCATACGGCGGATCATCTATGCGCGCATACCATCGCGGTATTCGCGCAGCGCGACAACCACGCCCTGCGGTTTTTCAGCAAATTTTCCGGCGCCGCATCCGCCGGCCCCCTGCGGATGCGGCGGTGTCGGCGCCGGCGGGCCGTCAGACCTGGAACATCGTGTCGCTGATCTCGCTCAGCGTCAGACCCTGCAACAGGATTTCGACACCCTGATCCGAAAACACCACATCGCCGCCCACCTGCGCCAGTTGCGCGCGCACCGCCGCCACGTCGGCATAGCCAAAGCCCTGCAATTCCAGCGTATCCCAGAGTTCGAAATCCACAACCCGGTCGGACGAGGCATCGCCGCTGGCGAAAACGAACCGGTCGGCCAGCGCGCCGCCGGCCAGCAAATCGTTGCCGGTGCCGCCTGTCAGGCTGTCGTCGCCGGCCTGCGCGCGCATCCAGCTTTCCAGCGGCGCGCGGGCGGCATTGCGGAACTCGGTGCTTTCGGAAAAGCCCAGAACCACATCCGCCCGGCCCGCACCGCCGTCGAGCCGGGCCAGCCATTCGCCTAGCCCGGCGGCATCGGCATCGCGGTTCAGCACGTTGCGATACAGCAGGTTGACGAAACCGTCGTTCGGCAGCGCGCCATAGGTGTTCTGAAACTCGACCGAGCCGACGAAGCCGTCGATCACGGTGTTGAGCGGCGTGCCATCGGCCAGCCGTTCCAGCCAGGCGCTGAACCCGCCCAGATCGGGGTCGCGGTCGAGGGTGGCGCGGTAAGCGCGGAACACCTCGTCGGACCACGCGCCGGGGCTGCGTGCGGCGGTAAAGCCAGCGGCCGCCGCCACCGTTGCCGCGATGAATTCGGGGCTTTCTGAAAAGCCCACGACCACATCGGCGCGGCTGGCCCCGGCGGTCAGCTGTGCCAGCCATCCATTCAGCCCGGCGGCGTCCGCCTCGCGCCCCAGCACGTTGCGGTACAGCAATTCGACAAATCCGCCGGACGCCAGCGCACCATAGACCGCCTGAAACTCGGGGCTGTCGACGAAACCGGCGGCCGCGCCGCGCAGGTCGATCTGGCCGTTGGTGATCTGTTCGACCCACCCGGCGTGGCCGGCCCGGTCTGGCGCGCGGTCCAGCGTGGCCTGGTACAGCCGATAGACCTGGGCGGCCTCGGCGGGGGCGTAGCCGGCCAGATATCCGTCGCCGATCAGCACGTCCGCATCGGCGCCACCCGACAGCGTATCGGCCCCGCCGTTGCCCACCAGCGTGTCGCCCAGCGCGGTGCCGGTCAGGGCTTCGGACGTGGCGGTGCCGTTCAGCCGGTCGCCCCGCAAGAGATCCCCCAGCGCGAAACCGCCATCGCTGAACTGAACCCTTTCAATCCCATAGAGCGTATCGGTGCCTTCCGCCGACACGATGCGCGCGCCGTTGGCAATCGGCGTGACCTGGGCGTTCGCCCGCGCCACGTTCAGAACCGCGGTGTCGGTGCCGCTGAAGCTGCCTTCCAGCGTGTCGTTGCCCGCGCCGCCCTGCAAGGTGCTGTCGCCTTCGCTGCCATGCAGGTAGTTGTTGCCGCCATCGCCGATAAGCACGCTGTTCTGCGGGCCCGACACCCAGGCATTGCCGATCGAGATCAGCGTATCGAAGACAGCGGGCGTGGCCTGGGAATAGGCCCGGCCCTGGGCCAGATCGACCACGAAGGTAAAGCCGGTGTCGCCGGGGTGGTCGCGTTCGAGGTAACGCCGCAGCGTGTTCACGCCGCTGCCGCCGTCCACCGTATCGGTGCCGGGCCCGTCGTTCAGCTCGTCGTCGCCGGCGCCGCCTTCCAGAACGTCGTCGCCGGCCTCGCCCCAGACGGTGTCGTTGCCGTCGCCGGCGCGCACCGTGTCGTTGCCGGCGCGCGCCTCGACCACGTCGTTGCCGGCGCCGGTGTCGATCAGTTCGGCGTCGTCCGTGGCGACGATGATGTCGTTGCCCTGGGTGCCTTCGATGTCGGGCGTTGGCGTTGCGCCGCCGCCACCACCGCCGCCGGCGCCCTGGCCGACGGTCATGCCAAAGCCGTTGCCGCCGATCAACAGGCCGGTGGCATCACCGAAGATCACCGATTCGGTTGCGAATTCATAGCGGGGCAGGGGCAGGACCGGGCCACCGACCGGCGCGCCGCTGGCATCGAAGGATTGCATCACGCCGGTGTTGTGGGCGGAGTTCTCTACCGGGGCATCCGAGTTGATCGTCTGGTAGGTGATCACGAACCCGCCGCTATCCAGCGCATGGGCCTGCGGCCCGTATTGATCGCCGGTGCCGAAGGTGGTGTTGACGGCGGTGACCGGCCCCGCGCCGGTGCCATCCGGGTTGAGGATGCGGAAATAGACGCCGGTGCCGCCGGCATCCGCCAGCGCATCGTCGCGATTTTCCTGCCAGGTTGCGACCACGCGGCCATCGGCCAGCGTTTCAACATCCAGCCCCGAGCGGGCCACGAAGGTGCCCCCCGATCCGCCGTTGATCTGGTAGGCGGCGCCGACCGGGTTGCCCTGCAAATCGAAAAGGCGCCCGGTGACAGGTGTCTGCGTGGCCAGGATCGAACCGTTGCCCCAGATCATCACGATGCCCGAGGGCGTTTCGGCCAGGTCGACCACGCGCGGCGCTTCCAGCGCATTGGTCGCCGGCGCTTCGGATGTGGCCGAAAGCGTGCCATCGGGGTTGAAGATCGCCAGACCGCGGAAATTGTCGGCGATGGCCAGACGTCCGTCGGCCAATTGCAGCGGGGCCGAGGGGCCATAGCCAAAGGCGGGCTCGGCATAGGCCAGCCGTTGCATGGTGGCATCCAGGGGCGCGCCCGTCGCATCGAAGCGGCGCATGTAGTGGCTTTCGATCAGCGGCGGATCGCCGTCGAAGGGATCGCCGGGCCGGAAGATGTAGGTGAACAGTGTCAGTGTTCCGGCGGCGTCGGTCAGTGCGCCGCTTACCCTCTCCTCGTAACCGGCGGGCGGGCCGTCGGGGATCAGTTCGTTGGTGGTGTAGCGTTGCGGCGCGATCTGCGGGGTGCCGTCGGGGTTCAGAACCGTGAAGTATCCCAGCCGGTCGCCGGCATCCAGCCAATGCAACAGCACCTTGCCATTGGCCAGTTCGATCGTTTGCACCGCAAGGATCTGCGCCACGCCAACGGTGTTGTTGGGCCGGTCGCCCGTGAGATCAAGAAGTGTGCCACCCGTCGTCAGAGTCATGTTCCGGTCCAATCGCAATTGCCAATCGGATGCACGGGGCACGCGCAAAGCGCAACTTCCCCGGCGCCCGCAGTATCCGCAGATTAAACCTCCTGCGCATTCCCGCAACATCGAAGAACATGCTGCGCTTTTTCCCGCGCATTCCGTGCGGGGCTTCGCGCCGATGCGAATCGTCGCCACCGGCGCCGGGCACGCGCTGGCCCGGCCAGGCACCACTGTCGCGGGGCGCGCGCCAAAATACCGTCTCGCGCAGGTTTGTCAGCGAAAGCGAAACAATGCCCCGGCATCGGCCACGAGGCGCCTTGTTTCTGCCCCGGTTCGCTTGCCCGGCGAACCCATAAATGCAAAGTTTGATACACCTTCAGCAAGGTCGCATTGATGCCATCGTTCTTTTCATACGTCGCCACCGGCGCCAGCAACACCGCTAAGTTTCTGCGCAACAAACCGGTGAGCGCTGTTCAGGTGGCCAAGGCGGAAGGCGCGATCTTTGCCGCATCCTATTCGCTTGCGGATACGTCGAACCCGGCCGGCTTCGGCGCGCCGGACCCCGACGAAACCGCTAACGAAGAGGCGCTGCGCAAGCTGTTCGACGTGCTTTCCATCGTCACGTCGATGGCCTCGCTGACGATTCAGGCCGTAGATCTTCTGACCTTTATCAAGCGCAACAACCTGACAACAACCGTCAACGCGCTGGAACGGCTGGACCTGCAACTTAAGTATATTCAGGGTTTGGCGGAAATCAGCCAGAAGGTGCCGGTGACGACGATCCGCGGGCTGGGCAAGACGGTCGAGCAGGTGATCGACAATGCCGAGGACCGGCGCGAACAGGTCGCCGATGAGATCGTCGAACTGAACGATGACGCGGACCGCTACATCAAGAACCTCGAGCGGCTGAAATCCGCCCTTGGGCCGCTGGACAAGGCCGGGCTGGTCTTCGCCGCGCTGGAAGTTGTGATCGATTACCACATCGAGGCCTTCGAGATCACCAGCGCCGCGGCGATCGCCACGGCCGAGGCGATGGCGGATTTCACCGAAGCCATGGCCGAAGAGATCGACATCACCTCGGAAGGGGCGGGCGGGCCGCAGACCGCGGCCAGAACCACCGGCGCCGCGCCCGAGGCAACCGCCCCCGAAACCGCCGCTTCGGAAACCGCCGCGCCCGAAGCCACGACCCTGGAAAGCATCCCCGCGTCGGATGTGCCCGATGTATTGACCAGCGACAAGACCGCCGAGATGCCCGAGGACATCGGTGACGCCCTGGCGGCGTTCCAGGCCACCTGGGACGAAAGGGTGCTGGACCGTGTCGCCGCCTTCGAACTGGCCGAAGATCTGCTGTCGCTGATGATCGCGCTGGCCGAAGATCTGACGCCGGGAAATGTGGACGAATGGTTCGGCCAGATCGAGGACGCCTTCGGGACCGTTTCCAACGTCGAGCCGCCCGATGTGATCATCGAGGCGCTTGATGCGCTGTCGCAGGCCATAGAGCCGCTCAGCAAGGCGGCATCGGTGGTCAGCTACGTCTATGACAAGATCAAGCCGGTGCTCAACGTGCTGTTCGGCCTGTCGTCGATCATCGACCGGATCATCGACCGCGTCGACAAGGCCGTCGGGCTGAGCGCGCTGCGTGAAAGCATCGAGACCGAGATCAGCGAGGCGATCGAGGATCTGTTCGATCCAATCACCGAGGCGCTCGACCTGCTGGACCTGGTGGATTTCGACCCGCTCCAGGATCTTGTCGACATCATGCCCCAGATCCTGGATGCGCTCGAGGTTCTGACCGAGGTCGCCCAGGAACTGGCGACGCAGCCGCTGGGCGTGGCCGCCGAACTGAGCGGCGCCGACCAGCAGATGAGCGGGCGGTCGCAGCTGATCGGCCACACCGGCGACGACCAGATCCGCCTGTCGCTGGACGCGCGCTATGACGCCGACGGTCTGGGCGGATATGGCCTTGGCTCGGATGGCAGCGATACGATCACCGGCACCGCGCGGCCCGACCTACTGGTCGGCGGCACCGGCGACGACGTGATCTTCGGCCTCGCCGGCGACGACCTGATCTTTTCCGAGGCCGGCGCCGATCAGGTGACGGCCGGCGCGGGCGCGGATTCGGTGATGGGCGGGGCCGATGACGACACGCTCTATGGCGGCGACGACGCCGATCAGGTCTATGGCGGCACCGGCGCCGACCAGGTGTTCGGCGGCGCCGGCGACGATGCGCTTTTCGGTGAAACCGGCGACGATTACATCGATGCGGGCACCGGCAACGATACGCTGCTGGGCGGCAGCGGCGTCGACACGCTGGTCGCCGGATCCGGCGACAACGTTCTGGATGGCGGAGACGGGATCGACGAGATCCGCACCAGCGGCGACACCGACGCCACCCATGCCACCATCGACGCCACCGCGCGGCTTTTCGGCGGCGCCGGGCGCGACAGCGTGGTTCTGCCCGACGATTTCGCCGCCGGCGCGGTGATCGAGGACGGCGTGTATTTCGATGGAGGCGCCAACATCGACACCATGCTGCTGGGCAGCGTCGATGTGGACCTTCTTGCGCCCTTTGTCGAGAATTTCGAACGGCTCGAGGTGATATCCGAGACCGGCGAAACCAAGACGATGCGCACCGTCGCCGAAACCCTGACCGAGTTCGACGAAGTGCAGCTGGTCGGTGACGGCGCAATCGTGATCGAGATTGCATCGGGCGATCTGGACATGGATGTGGTATCGGCGACGCAGGCGGTGACGCGGGGATTTGGCGGCATGGCTCGCTATCAGAACCCGCAGGACGGCGCCGAGGCCGGCACCGAGGGCACGCCGCTCAGCACCCAGACCGCGCTGACCGTGCAGTTGCACGATGCCGGCGGGCGGGTGGATGCGCCGCGCAGCGGCACCACCGGCATCACGCTGGCAGGCGGGGCCGGAGACGACACCCTGACCGGCGGCCTGGGCAGCGACATCCTGCGCCCCGGACTGGGCGCGGACATCGTCGATGGCGGCATCGGCGACGAGGGCAACCGTTTCGTGATCTACGGCGCGGTCGGAGATGTGATCCTGGGCACGCCCGACGATCTGGACGGCGACCTGATCAACAGCTTTTCGAACCGCGTCGACCGGGTCCGGCTGACCGGCCGCGACGATTTCACCATGTCGTTCACGCTCGGCGCCGAAGACACCGAAGTCGCCATTTCCGATCCCGACAGCGGCGCGCTTTTGTCGACCTTCACGATCTCGGGGCTGTTCCCCAAGCTGATCGCGTTGCCGGGATCCTATGTGGATGAAACCGGCGCGACGGTGGTGTTTACCGAGATCCTGTCGAACAACGTGCCGCCGACGGCGGTGGACGATGATCTGACGGCGCAGTTTCAGGGCGAAGGCGACGCCGATCAGCCGATTGATCCCTTCGCCAACGATTTCGACGTCGACACGATCGCCGCACCCGAGGACGGGCTGGTGCGCCGCCAGATCGCCGAGAACGCATCGCTGGCCGGGCTGCTGGGGCTGATCGACACCCAGGACGAGGACGGCGCGCGCATCGCCTTTGCGGCTGGCATCGAAGAAGTTGCCGAAGGCACGCGGTTTTACACCGATTTCGGCAACAGCCTGCTGCTGACAGCCGACGGCTTGGTCTATGACGCGCGCACACCGGCAATCACCGTGACAAACGCGCCAGACAGTGACACGGTGATCACTAACCGCGGTTCGGGGCCATTTTCCAAGACCAAGACCTTGCCCGACCCGGCGCTTCTGACCGACCATTTCAGCGCCGCGCTGGATCTGCCGTTCTTCGGGCTGGACCGGATCAGCTACAAGGTGTTCGATGTCGAGGGCGAACTGTCGAACCAGGGCCGGATCGACATTCTGGTGCGGCCCGACGACATCACCCTTGCCGATGGCGGCACGGTGCCGCCTCGGGTTCAGGTGACGGCGCGCGATGGCGACGGCACCGAAACCGTCTTCGAGGCCACACTGGCCGAAACCGTGAACACCGCCACCGGCACGGCCCGCCCGCTGCCCCATGACAACGCCAGCGAAGACCCCGCCACCGCCCTGGGCGGCAACGATGTGATCCGCATCACCCAGGCGGGCGACTATCGCGGGCTCAGCGGCAATGACGTTCTGGATGCCCGCGACGCCAGCGGAAATGTCGGTCTGTTCGGCGGGTTGAACGCCGATTGGCTGGAGGGTGGCGCGGGCGACGATTTCCTGTCCGGCGGCGGGTACGACGAAGACCTGGGGCAACTGGCCTATCGGCTGCCCGACGCGGCCTTCCCGGCCGAAAACTCGGTCGCGCCCAACATCCTGTTGGGCGGAGCCGGCGACAACGTGTTCAGCGCCAGCTTGAACGACCGTTTCTTCCAGACACGGGAAAACAGCGGCGACGGCCAGGAACGCCACAGCGTTTTCGTTCTGGAGGGCGGCGCCGATATTGTCACCGGGCCGATGGTCTATCTGGACTGGGAGGAAGAATACGCCGGCGCCGGATCGCTCTATGGCGCGGGCGGGGGCTATGACGATTTCGGCTTTGATCTGATCGAGGACATCGGGCCGGCGGTGCTGAGCGTTCTTGCGCTCGACAACGATACGGTTGTCGGCTTCGATGGCGACGACCGGATCGTACTGCCGCTTTCCGCCGATCCGCTGAATGACAGTTCTCGGGTCGGCTTTGACTTCACCGGCCGCGAGTCGCTGGGCTGGATATTTGGAAGCGTCAACACAGAATTCGATATCACCTATGAATTCGAGGTGCCGCAGGCCACCGGTCTGATCCTGACGGATCGCGACATATCGGGGCTGGTGGGCGGAGACGTCCTGAGAAACGATGCGGTCAACGATTTCCGAACTGTCTGGGGCCAGGAATTCACCCGCGATTCCTTCTCTTCGGTCTACGCCCAAAAGACGGTCACCACGACCTTCGTGCCGGACTCCCTGGGCGATCCCATTGTCGAAACGGTCGATATCGATGAAGCCGAAAGTTTCAGTTCGGCGCCGCAAATCATCAGCTACGAGATTTCGGGCACGACCATTGACAACAATGGCAGCACGATTCCCTCTACCGTTCTGAACGTGTCGCTGCGCGAATACGGGGTCGAGATTGAGGTGGTCCCGGTCGGCGACGCCGAGATCTCGACGGTGGCGCTGTCGCGCGCCGAGAACGGCTTTGTCACGGCCCTGGAGGTCGCCCAGACCTTCGATTACGTGCAGACAGTAGTGGAAAAGGACATTTCCACCGATCCCGGATCGGTAGTGTCCTCAAACGCCCTCACATTCGCCCTCGATCTCGACGGATATTACAATCCGGACCGTTTCAGCATCGAGATGGTGCACCTCGAAGAGCTTGCCGAGGCGCCTTTTGTACGGATGTCGGATTTCCCGGATATCCGGCTTGGCGCCGACTATTTCTATCTCGACAAGCAGGCCACCGCCGAGGTCACCGGCAGCGACGCGATCGGCCTGGCGCTGCGCTACGATTCCAGCGCGCCGGAGGGCGTGGCCGACGAGGCCATCGTGCGCCGGGGCAACGCGGTGGTTGTCGACGTTCTGGAAAACGATACCGACGCGGATGGCGACGAACTGCGGGTCTTCGATCTGGTGTTCGAGAACGCCCAGCAAGAGGCCGACCTGCTGGACGGCGACACGGCGAACGGCGAAATCGTTCAGCAGATCGATCTCGACAGCGGGTTCGGCACCGGGCTGATCACCTTCGTGGCGCCCGAAACGCAAACCGGCACCTTCAGCCTGGGCTATATCGCCGAGGATGGCGAATTTCAGTCGGATGTCATCGCTCTCGAGTTTATCGTGACCGAATTGCCGCCGTTGCTGGGCGACGATCTGATCGTTCTGCCGCACGACTATGCGGATGATGCGCTGGACGGCTTCGTGCCGATTGCGCTTCTGGCTTCCGGGGTCGACGACATCCGCGATGGCCTGTCGCCGGACTGGCCGGCGGGTTTTGCCGACACGGTGGTGAACGGGGATATCCTGGCCAACGACAGTGATCCCGATACGCCCGAAACGTTGGTCTATGACAGTTTCGCCGCCGTCATGTCGGCGGATTTCCGGCCCTTTGTCGACGATGCCAGCGCCAGTGTCGCATCGCTGAGCACCGATGCCTTCGCGCGGCTGGCCGCCGATCCCATCGGGCCCTATGGCAACCCCGGCGACACCGCCGATTTTACCTATACGCTGACGCAGAGCGGCCTGGTGGGCACGTCCGATCCTGGGCTGGTTCAGGTGGCGGTGGCCGCGCCCTTCGCGCTGACCGGCGACAGCGCCTTTGAAACCTCGGAAGATACGGCGATCACGCTGGACCTGACCCAGGCAAGGACCGGCGGATACGGTGCTGCGCGCATCGTCGAGGTCAGCGATGCCGTCGATGCCGCCACCGGTGCGGTTCTCGGCACGGTCGAGATCGAGGACGGTGCGGTGCGGTTCACGCCGCTCGACGACCTTTCGGACGTGACCGCCACGATCACCGTCACGGTGGCCGATGCCATCGGCAATCAGGTGACACGCGACTACACCGTCTTCGTGGCACCTGTCGAAGATGACGTATCGGTGCGGATCGTGGGCACCGCCGATAATGTGATCGGCACCGATGAAGACACGCCGCTGGCCGGCCGGATGCTGATCCATGATCCGGATGCCGCCAACGATATGGCGCTGGAAGACGCGCTGGCGTTCCTGTCCTATGTGGCCGATCCCGCAACGGCGGTCGCGTCGGCGGCCTTGCCCGCGCTGATCGCAACGCGTCCGGTGCCCGATACCTCGGCCGCGCTGATCAGCGATCAGGGCGGGGAACTGACACTGGCGCCACCAGACGACGCGGTCAGCCCGCTGCTCTACGATTTCGTCTACACGCCGCTGGAAGATGCCAACGGCGCGGACCGCATCGGGTTGGCGCTGGTCCAGCCGTCCGGCGCCACCGAAACCGCCGAGATCACGATCGATGTGGCCGCCATCAACGACGCACCGGAATTCGTGGTTGCCGCCCCGGAGGACACCGTTGTCAGCCTGGGCGAAACCGTCGTTCTGGATCTTCTTCTGGAAATCTCGGATGCCGACGATGTGGTTGACGCGGCTGGCCTTTCGGTTGTGGCCACCGACAGCGCGCAGGTTGCCTTCGATCTGTCCGACGACGGTTTGCTGTCAATCGAGGGGCTGAGCAGCGGCACCGCCGGGTTTTCCTTTGGCTGGACCGATCCCGAAGGCGCCGCGACCGGAAGCCGCGAGGTTTCGCTGATCGTCAACGCGCCGCCGGTCACGGTGGACGACACGATAACGGTGCTGGGCACCGGGGTCAGCGTGGCCATCGACGCCATCGCCAACGACACCGACGATTTCCCCGGCCTGGCCTATCTGCTGGACGACGACGACCTGCCCGTTGTCACATTCGATCCCGACGATGTAGGCGGCACCCTGGCCTGGTCGGTGGCGCAGCAGACTTTTGTCTATACCTCGCCCACCGATCCCGATGCGCTCGAAGCGGTGGATTTCTTCAGCTATGTGGTGACCGATGCACAGGGCCAGACCGCAACCGGGACAGTATCGGTGGATCTGGTATCGGACGCCGAGGCGGGTGGCACCCTGCGGGTGACATCGGGCGGCAACGACACCGTGCAGGCCACCGACCTGACCGAACAGTTCGTTCTGGGCGATGGCAGCGACGAGATCGCCGGGGACCTTTCCCAGTTGAACGGCGATGTGCTGATCGACTGGAGCCAGGACGACAGTCTGCGGATTCTCGGCTCGTCGGTGACGATCCTCGATGTCACGCGGGTGTATCCCTCGACGCCGGCCTCGGCGGTGGCGACATTGCAGGCGACGACCGATCCGGCGGTCTTCGCGCCGGCCACGGCCACATTCGCGCCGGGCACGTTGACAACGGTGTTTTCTCCGCAGGCGCTGTTTGGCGACGACCGTGTCGAAGAGGTGACGGACGCCTTTGTCGGCACCACGGTCCTGACCCTGACAGACGGTGTCGATGTGGCGGTGATCACGCTGCCTGGGCTTTTCGCGGGCAGTTTCGCGGTGCGCACCGAAGGCACCGATACGATCATCACCTATGGCCCGGCGATCAGCGGAGACGGTCTGTTGACCGGCACCCCGGACGACGACGACATCTATGGCGGGGCAGGGCCCGACACGCTGATTGGTGGCGACGGCAACGACATCCTGCGCGGCGAAGGCGGCGACGACGACCTTCAGGGCGGCATCGGCAACGACGTTCTGATCGGTGGCGCGGGGCAGGATCTGCTGACAGGCGGAACCGGTGCCGATCTTTTTGTCATCACCGAACGCGAGCCGGGAGAGATCGGCGACATCTTCGACACGATCGTCGATTTCAACCCGTCGGAAGGCGACCGCGTGGTGATCCTGGCGGCGGATTACCTGAACGACGATCTCACCGTCGACCTGACGCTGCTGGCAACGGATTTCAGCGATGCGTCGACCGGAACGGTCGCGCTGCGCGGCACGCCTTCGACAACGGGCGCGGCTGCGTTTTCGGAAACGCTGGCGCTGTTCCTGATCGATCCCACGGTGCCGGATGTGGGCGGGCTGCTGATCACCGGATCCGAAAGCGGCGAGGTTCTGAACGGCACCGACAACGGCGAGATCATCGATGCGCTGGGTGGCGACGACACCATCGACGCGGGCGGCGGCGGCGATCTGGTGCAGCCCGGCAGCGGCAACAACGTGGCCGCGGGCGGCGACGGTGACGACACAGTGGGCTTCGGCGATCAGACCGACGATGTCTTTGTGGATCTGGCGCGGGGCATCGCGCGGCTGGGTGGCGATGTCTCGACGCTGACGGGCTTCGAAAACGCGGCAACGGGCGCCGGCAATGACCGGCTGATCGGCGACGGATCGGGCAACCTGCTGTCGGGCGGCGAAGGTGACGATTTCCTTTATGGCGACGGGATCAAGCCGACGCTGCACAACGACATCGCGCGGCAGGTTTACCGGCTTTATATCGCCACGCTGAAACGCGAACCCGACGCCGAAGGCTTTGCCGGCTGGATTCTCGATCTGTTCGAAGCCCGCGCCAGCCTGGCCGAAATCGCCGCCGGATTCATCGACAGCCCGGAATTCCAGACAATCTATGGCGCGCTGGACGACAGGGGCTTTGTCGAACTGCTGTACAAGAACGTGCTGGGCCGGCCCGGCGAACCGGCGGGCGTACAGGGGTGGCTGGACCTGCTGGCCACCGGCACACCCCGCGCCGAAGTGGTTCTGGGCTTCTCCGAAAGCCCCGAACTGCAGTCGAACACCGATGTTTCCGCCTTCTGGTACCTGGGCAGCCAGAGCGACGTGAACTGGTCCGGCACGGTCTATCGGCTGTATCTGGCCACGCTCGACCGCGAACCCGACGCGGCGGGCTTCGCCGACTGGACATCGCAACTGGGCAGCGGCGCCGACCTGAAGGACGAGGTGATCCGCGGCTTCATGCAAAGCCCCGAGTTCCAGGCGATCATCGGCGAGCCGGATGCGGAAACCTTCGTTCGGCTGCTCTATCAAAACGTTCTCGATCGCGCGCCATCGGCGGCCGAGCTGAAAGCCTGGACCGACCGCATCACCCTGAGCGGCGCCGAGCGTGAGACGGTTGTCGGGGCCTTCGCCGACAGCCCCGAGTTCATCGCGACAACGCAACAGGCGCTGCACGACTGGATCCGCGGCCTTGGCACCGATGACATTCTGGAAGGCGGCAGCGGCAACAACACGCTGGTGGGCGGTATGTACAGCGACAGTTTCGTCTTCGATGCCGATCTGGGCGGCACCCATATCGTTCTGGATCTCGAACCCTGGGACAGCCTTGTTTTCCGCAATTTCGGCTATGCCGACGACGATGCCGTGCGCGCCAATCTGACCCGTTCGGGGGCGGACACGGTTTTCGACGATCAGGGCCTGACTGCGATATTCCAGAACACCGCGCCGGAATTCTTCGGTACGGCTGCCTCCGACGATCTGATCGTTGTGTGATCGGGATGGTGAATCGGCCGATTTCCCCGTTCACCGCAGACATACAATACCGCGCCATGGCAGTGTCTGTTTCCAAAATTGAAACACTCGATTGAAGTGTTCTCTAAGCGCATGAATAGTAATAAAAATATTGAGTTTTCGGTAGGTTTGCTGCATCATATGCCAATTCGTTTTTTATTTTATTGGATGGCGTCATGACCGTCTCTACGAGGATTACGTTTGAACAAAGCTCGGGCCAGTTCGGCCCGGACGCCAACGGCGTCTCGTTTCAGACGTTTCTGGGGGTGGGCGGCGATCAGCCCGCAACCTCATCGTTCAGCATCGGCGGATCGGCCCGCGCCAGTATTCCGTTTGTCGGGCGCGTCGAATTCGCGCGCGCCGAACTGTCGGGCGATGTGTCGTTCCGGATGGGGCTGGAAGTGGGTTTTGCCGCGTCGCCCGGTGATATCACGACGGTGCTGCCCTATGACGTGACCTTCGTCTTTCCCGACGAAGTCGCCGGCGGCGAGGTGTTTCGCCTCGATGGCTCGGCGGTGCACGATCCCGGCGGGGCACTGATTTCGACGGTTTCGCCCGGCTTTGCCATGGGTGTCAACCTGGTGTTCGAACTGGCCGCCGACGTCGGCGCCACCTTCGGCGCGGCGGGACGCAACCAGTCGTTCACGCTGGCGGATTTCGACACGTCTGTGTCTATTCCGATCATCAGCTACAACAGCGTGCCCGACAGCGAAGAGGCCGATATCGCCGCGTCGGACCTGGCCGGGGTGCCGATCGAAGGCTCGAGCCTGGTGGATGCGCCGGGTTTCGACGACCTGGTCGGCGAGTCGACCGAGAACCTGAACGGATCGTTCCTGGGGATCGATCTGGCCGACCTGATCGAGGTCGGCACCTCGACGGTGATCGAAGCGGGCAATTTCGAAATCTCGGAAGAGGGGATCGCTTTGTCGATTCCGGCGCCCGGACCCGGCGAAAGCCTGTTCAAGCGAGAAGCAGACAAGGACAAGCTGGCCGAGGACAGCAACACCGACAACGACGACGAGGAAGAAGAAAACCGTGTAGAAACAGAGATTTCCTTTGGAAACCTCGCCGATATCCTGCTGTCGGTGCCGGCGATCAGCAATGAACTGCAGCCGCTGACATCCACCCCCCTCAGCGGCGATTCGGATATCCTTTCGCTGACACTGGATCTGGACAATTTCGCCACCGCCATCTTCCGCAGCCTCACCGGCAGCCCGCTGACGCTCGAGGCGGCGGCATCGGCCTCGGCCAAGCTGGGGCCGGTCAGCTTCGGGCTGGACGCCGAAATCAACCTTTTCGACGCCGACCTGACGCTGAGCGTACCGGTCCGTCAAGACATTCTGGCGCAAGAGGCCGGATTTGAAACCAAGCTGTCGTTCCTGCGCGCCGATGCGTCCGGCGACAGCACCGGCGAGGCGGTCTTCGTCACCGCGCTGGCCCCGCGCCAAACCGTTTTCTTCAATGAAAACGCTACATTCCAGAGCGATGCTATTGCGGAAAAGCTGCTGGAGCTGGCCGCTGCCGACGGGCAGGTGGCGCGCGATGTCGATGTTTTCGTGGATTTCGACGAAGGCATACCCGGTGCGTTCACCGGCGAAACCGGATCGGTGTCGGGCGGTGTCGTCGCGCTGGCCGAGGGCGAGACCGAGTGGAAGCAGGTGCGCACCTTCACCGAGGAAACCAAGTACCTGGCGCGCGCTCAGGCCAGCCTGACATCGGTGTCGTCGGCTATTCCGCTGACACCGCGCGACGGCGCGATCTTCAAATATGTGATCTACGACCAGGACAGCGTCGTAAACGCCGACGGAGTCGTGGATCTGGGCACGATCCCCACGGACCGGCAATTCGATCTGGATTTCGAACCGTCCGAAGACGGGATCTTAGAACTGGTACAGGATTTTGTCGAAACGCCGGTTTCCACAACCGGCTTTGTGGATGGCGCGCCAACGCTGGACCTGGTGTTTCCGGCGGGCATCGACGCGCTGGCGGTCGAGGTCGCGCACCGGGCGTCGGTGGATGTGGATCATTCGGTCGGGCTCAGGTTTCAGGGCGATCTGGGGCTCAGCGCGCTGGCCGCCAGCTTCTCGGCCTCGGGGTCGGCTTTCGGGATCCGCAAGAGCATCGGTGTCGATTTCGGCCCGCTCTGGGAGCAGGAGATCGAGCTTTTCGACGCCGGGATCGCATCGCTTTATGATGACAGCTTCCAGCTGACGGGCAGCACCTTCGACGCCGATTTTTCGACAGGCGAGACGCTGGAAGATGTCCAGAGCTACGATTTCGCGGTGCGCAACGCCACGCCCGACGATCCTTCGGTGATCTATATCCAGGACGTGGTCGGCGCCATAGTCGACGGATCGGCCAGCACCGGCACCACCCTCAGCCTGGCAACGGTTGAAGGCGTCGATCCGGCCTCGCTGATCGATCTGAGCAACACGACCGGGGTCAACGCGTTTCTGGCCAACAGCACCGATGCCGGGGCCTGGACGCTGATATCGGTCGAGAACGTGATCGGCACACGCGGCGGCGATACCCTGACGGGCGACGACGGCGACAACCAGCTGTCGGGCGGCGAGGGCGACGACACGCTTTCGGGCAACGGCGGCAACGACCTGCTGGAAGGCGGCCGCGGCAACGACATCCTTGTCGGCGACGACATCGCCGGACCGGCGGGCGACGACACGCTTTCCGGCGGCGCCGGGTTTGACCGGCTGTTCGTGACCCGCGGCAACGACCAGCTGGACGGCGGCATCGCGCCGGCGATCGGCGACACCGGTCTGGAACCGGTCGATCTGGACGTTCTGTCATTCGATCTGCTGGCCCATGCGGTCGATCTGAACCTGACCACCGGAGAAATCACTGTCGACGCCGGTGCCGACCTGGGCACCCAGAGTTACAGCAATTTCGAGGGATACGCCGGCTCGCAGGTGGGCGACCGTTTGATCGGGGCCGCGACGCGGGACTATTTCGAAGGTGGCGCCGGCAACGACACGCTGATGGGCGAGGATGTCGCAGGGCTGGACCTTGCGGCGCGCGCGGCGCTGACAGGCGAGAACGACAGGCTCTACGCCGGCGATGACGATGACCGGCTGACAGGCGGGCCGGGCGCCGATCTGCTGGACGGTGGCGCGGGCGACGATACGGTCGATTACAGCTATGCCCCGACCAGCGTTTTCGTGTCTCTCAACAGCCCCGTTACCCTGTCGGAGGCGGATGCCGAACCGCTGCGCCCCACGCCGGGCGGGCCCAGCGTGGATTTCGCGCGCATCGACGGGCAGGGCTGGCGTGGCTGGGCGCAGGGCGATCAATTGCGCGACGTCGAAAACATCGACGGATCGCAGTTTGACGACATCCTCTTTGGCGATGCCGGCGACAATCGGCTGCTGGGCGGCGAAGGCGACGACCGCCTGGCCGGGCGCGGCGGATCGGACACGCTGCGCGGCGAAGATGGCGATGACGTGCTGTGGCGCGCCTTGCCCGACACGTTGGGCGACGATCGCAACGCGGCCACCGTGGACGCCGTGGCGATCCCCGAAGTTGGCGACGCGAATGTGGTTCTGCCGGTGCCCGACAGCGTTCTGACCGGGCTGACGGCGCCCGCGCGGACGGTTTCGGTTCTGGATGGGGGTGACGATTTCGATCTGGTGCTGACGGATGGCGGTGCCGCGCTCAGCTTCGACCATGAAATCGCACTGGTGTCGAACGGGCTGTCGGGCACGATCATCGATGTCGAGGTCTGGACGCTGCGGTTTGCCGCCGAATTCGAAACGGAAGTCGTCGGATCGCTCACCGACGGTACGCTGGAAATCCGCACCAGGGCCGATCCCGAACCGGGCGATCTTTATGTGACGGGCGTGCGCGCCCCGTCGGTCGGATCGACCGCTGGCGCCTTCACCGAGATCGATCCGGTTCTGGCGTCAGACTGGTTCGACGATCCCGGGGCCTTCGGCGGCCCGCCTGATGGCGCCACTTTTGGCCAGGTTTTTGCCTCGCGGCCCACGCAGATCGACCGCAACGTGACGCTCGAGCGTTCGCTGGATTCGCTGATCGATATCGAAGGCCTGTCGGGCAGCTACGGCAACGATTCCCTGGTGGGCGACGACGCGGCCAATGCGCTCTTCGGGGGCGGGGGGCGCGACGCGATCAGCGCGATGGGCGGCGACGACAGGCTGGGCTTTGGCGAGGTTCAGAGCGCGGGCGACCTGTTTTCCTTCCCCGGCTTCCCGACGACTCTGGTATCGACCAATCTGATCGAGAGCGGCCCCTCACTGGACGATCTGGTTGCGGATTACATCGCCGCCGGGCGCGACCTTGCGGCGCTGGACCAGGTGATGGACGATCTGGCCGCATACGAGGTGACGTACTTCGGTGGGACAACGCTGACGCCGCTGGAGGAACACAGCTTTCTCGACGGCGGCGCGGGCAGCAACACGCTGGATCTGCGCTATGATCGCGGGATCCGGTTCCTGCCGGGCACGTCGGATGCCACGGCGCAGGTCAATCTGGGCACCGTCACCTCGGGCGCGGTGCGCACAGGCGAGCTGGTGCTTGGCGAGGCGGAGCTGAACGGGCTGGTTTTCGGGACCGGCGGTTCGACGGGATCGCTGTCGGCGCTGCTGCTGGATATCGACCACGTCATCGGCACCTCCAACACCGACGGCCTGACCGGCAACGACGCCGACAACAGGATCGAAGGCGGCGCCGGTGGCGATCGCATCGATGGCGGGATCGGCAACGACACGCTCAGCTATGCCAATGCCGCTGAAGCGATCAATTTCATCGTGCAGGACGATGACACCTTCCTGGTCGCGGCCGGCGATGCCGATGGCGATCAGGTGCGCAACATCGAATTCGTGGTGGGTTCGGCCCATGAGGATCTGATGGGCACCACGCTGGCGGTGTCGCTGGGCGCGTCGGTGGTGGAAACCTCGGATTTGATCGAAATCGACGGCGCGGGCGGCGACGACGTGCTGTTTGCCGAACTGTCCGGCATCCGCATTTCGGGCGGCGAGGGCGACGACAAGCTGTTTCTCAACAACACCGATCTCGGCACGGGCAACACCGATCTGGTCGGCGGCACGGGCATCGATGTGCTGATCGCCGGCGTCGACGCCGCGCTGTTTTCGGCCAGCATTGATTACACCGGCGCGGCGCCCGAAATGCGCCTGACGCGCGACGCCGACGGCGCCGAATGGAATATCAGCGGTTTCGAATACATCTACGATTCCAGTTTCGGCGGGCCGCTTGTCTATCTCGACAACCTCGATCCCGTGGTCGGCGCGCGCAGCGATCTGGTGCTCGACGAAGATCCGGCCCTGCCGTTTTCCATCGCGCCCGAAGGCGTTGCCGATCTTGAGACCGAAGACGGCATCACCATCGACATCCTGCCCGGAACCGGGCGCGTGACCTATCAGCCCGGTGGCACCGGGCCGCAAACCGATGTTACAGCGGGCCTCGTGCTGACGGCTGCCGAGGCGGCAACCCTGGTCTTTGTGCCGGATCAGGACTTTGGCCTGCCGGTGGACAGCGAAACGCTGCTGTTCTCGACCGAGTTGAACGGCGACGAACTGACCAAGGCCGAACTCGAGGCGGCGGTTCTGGCCGCCGGCACCGAAGGCGCGCTGCGCGGCGAAGCCCTGGCTATCAGTTTTCTCTATCCCGGCGAAGATGAGGCCGACCGCCAGTTTCGCAAGATCGAGATCGCGCCCCGCGCCTTTGACGGGGCCAGTCTCGATCTGCCCACCGTAACAGATTTCGACGCCGCCGAGATCACCATCGAAACCCAGGTGTTCGCCGGGCAGGATCAGGGCGCCACGCTGAACGTGCTGGCGCGGCTTCCGGTCGGGTATCTGGGGGATGAACAGCTGTTCGAGATCACGGCGATTCCCGAACACGGGCGGCTTTACCGGTTCGACAGTGACAGCGGCGAGGAAATCCTTCTGCAAATCGGGGACCGGATCACCAATTCGGCAGATCTGGAACTGCGCACCGATGGCGCGATTTTGCCGGCTGGCGTTTCGGTGGGCTTTACCCCGGTCGAGACCCTCAGCTTTGCCGTGTCGCAGGTGCCGGACGCGGGCCATGTGTTCAATCCCAACGTCGATGTGCTGTTCGAGTTGCCCGAAGACAGCGATGCCGACACCCAGTATGTGCTGCTGGGCGTGCCCGAAGACGGCACGCTGTTCCAGCGCGACGCCGAAACCGGCGCCCGCAGCGCGCTGGCACCCGGCGATACGGTGGATGCGGACACGCTGACGCGGCTGTCCTTCCGCGCCGACCCGGCGCGCAATGCCACCGAACGCGATGCCGCCGCCGTGCAAGAGGTACAGCAAGCGCAGAACCGGATGACCGATCTGGGCGCTTTCGGCACCGGCGATCCGCTGCCGGAAATCGACAAGCTCGGCAACGACCCGGCGCAGGACGCCACCGCGATCCGCGCCGTTCTGGTGCAAAAGGACCGCGCCCTGCCCGAATTCAACGGGCTGCGCATCGATCTGGCCGAAACCGGCGATACGTCGGTTTGGGATTGGGAAACGGTGGTGGGCAACGGAACCGTGGCTATCGACGGGGTTGACACATCCCTGGCCGCGCCCGTCGATTGGATGCAGCGCGGCGCCGCCGATGGCGGCAACGGCGAGATCTACGGTGTGCTGACCTACGATGTATCGTTCCGGCTCAACACCCATGACAGCTTTGTGTCAGCGTTGAACGACGTGATGGGCGATGGCAATCAGGGGTTTCACCTGGCCAGCATCGCGGACGCTCAGGAAAACCAGTTCGTATTCGACGTGGCCCTGGCCGCAGGCGAGTTTCAGGACAGTTTCACCGGACCCTTGTTCGGCGGGCAGCCGTTGCTCGGCTCGGATGGCACGACCTCGTTCCGCAACGGGTTGGCCTGGGACGACGGAACCTCCGAGACCTTCAGCGCCTGGCGGTCTGACTCATTCGTGAACGACACGAATGCCGGGACCGTCTTCTCGCCGTTGACAGGCGGCGAAGATCCCGACGATCCGATCCTGCTGCCAACCTGGGACGATGGCTTTGGCAACGGCACGTTTACCAATGCGTCGATCCTGGAAGTACGGTCGCTGACAACCGAGAAGAACGATCTGGTCACCGGCAGCGGCGCCGATGAAGCGATCCGCGGCGGCGGCGGCGACGACTGGCTGCTGGGGCAGGGCGGCGACGACACCATCGAAGGCGGCAGCGGCGCCGATATCCTCGACGGCGGTGAGGGCGACGATCTGCTGACAGGCGGCATCGGCGACGATATCTTCGTGGTCGCGCGGGACGCCGGCGCCGATACGATCGTCGATTTCACCCTGGAGGACCGGCTGGATCTGGGCGCACTGGGGCTGACCTCGCTGTCGCAACTGCAGATATATACCGTCGTGGCCGACAATCCCGATGGCGTGCTGGATGTGAACACGGTGCTGTCGGCCTATGGCTCGCAGATCACGCTGGTGGGTTTCGATCATGGCGCGACCCCGCTGAGCATCGACAATTTCTACGGCTTGCCCGTCCAACTGGCCTCTGTCATGCCCGCCCGCGACCAGCTGACGCTGGCGGTCGGCGACACGCTGCGCGAGGACGAAATCGCCGATCTGCGGTACTTTGGAGATCTGGACGTCAACGGCGCGGTCGGCGCGTTCGAACTGGAGGTGCGCGACCCCTGGGCGTTGCCCGACGACACCACCGGATTGTGGGCGACCGATCCGCGCCCCGATGACCGCGACGGCATCGTCACCCTTGGGCGCGACATCGTGCTGACGCCCCAGAACGATGCGCCACGCGCCGCCGACGATGCGTTTTCGCTGACGCTGGGCAGCGTTCTGGAAGGCCGTGACCCGTTGCTGAAACTGACAGCAACCGATCCTGAATCCGATCCGATCACCTTCCGGCTTGTATCGGGGCCGCAGGCCGGCGTGCTGATTTTCGACGACGATGGCGGATTTCTCTATACGTCGGACGCGGATTTCGACATCGAAAGCCTGCCCGAACCGGGCGTCGATATCTTTACCTATGCGGTTTCAGACGGAACGTCGGAGGTGGTGCGCACCGTAACCATCGATATTTCCCCGCTTCAGCCGGCGCGCACCGTCGATCCCGCGACCACCGAACGCGAGGGCGGCGCGCCGCTTCTGTTCGGCCTGGAAACCGACGACATCCTGATCGGCAGCACCGAAGGCGATATCCTGCTGGGCGATTTCGGCCGCGACAGCCTGTATGGCGACGAGGGTGCCGATACGCTGAGCGGTCAGCAGGGTGACGATTCGCTGGACGGCGGCGAAGGCGATGACCTGATAGATGGCGGCACCGGCACTGACACGATGACAGGCGGCGGCGGCGCGGATGTCTTCGTGCTGAACGCGGATCCGGTTCTGGGGCCCAGCGTTGTGTTGCCCAGCCTCTCGGCAACCGGTTTGGTCGCTTTCGCGCCGGCCACCACCGGCAGCCCGCCGGATGTGGTGACAGATTTCGAACCGGGCGTCGATCTTCTGGACGTCAGCAACTGGGAGGTGTCGTCGCTTTCGGGGTTGGTGATCGAAGCGGCCACAGGCGGCGGCGTTCTGGTCAGCACACCCGACGGCAGCTTCTGCGCGCTGATCCAGAACACCGCCGGCACGCTTCTGCCCAGCGATCTGTCGGCGTCGGATTTCACCTTTTTCGCCACGCTCAACGACTACCTTCTGGGCACCGACGGGCCCGATCCGCTGGACGGCGAAGACGGCAACGACACGATCATCGGGCTGGGCGACGATGACACGCTGACCGGCGGCCCCGACAACGATCTGATCTTGCCGGGTTCCGGCAGCGACCAGGCCGATGGCGGATCGGGCGACGACACCGTCAGTTTCGCCGATCAGGCCAGCGACGCGCGCGTCGATCTGGTTGCGGGCACCGTCACGATCGGCAGCGATGTCAACCAGATCTCGGGGTTTGAAACGGTTCTGACCGGGGCAGGCGCCGACCGTCTGATCGGCGACAAGGGCGCGAACCGGCTGGTGTCGGATGGCGGAAACGATTTTCTCTATGGCGATGGCCTGAAACCCTCGATGCACCCCGAACTGGCCGGATCGGTCTATCGGATGTACATCGCCGCGCTGGGGCGCGAGCCGGACAGCGCGGGCTTTGTGCACTGGATCATCGATCTGTTCGAAGGCCACACCACGCTGAACTATGTCGCCGCGCAATTCGTGGCCAGCGCCGAATTCCGCGCCACCTACGGGCCGCTGGACGATGCGGGCTTTGTCGAGTTGCTCTATCGCAATGTCCTGGGCCGCGATGCCGACGCACCGGGCCTGGCCAGCTGGCTGAGCGCGCTGGCATCCGGCAGCACTCGCGCCGACGTTCTGCTGGGCTTTTCCGAAAGTCCCGAGCTGAAGGCCAATTCGGCGGTGTCGTCGTTCTTCTACATCCGCAATCAGACCGACACGGACTGGACCGGGGTTGTCTATCGTCTGTATCAGGCCGTTCTGGGGCGCGAGCCCGACACCGACGGCTTCTGCTACTGGGTGGAACGGTTGGGCGACGGCGCCGATTTCAAGGATGAGGTCGTGCGCGGTTTCATGGACAGCGACGAGTTCCGCAACATCAACGACGAACTGGATCCATCCGAATTCGTCAGGCTGCTGTACGAACATGTGCTGGGCCGCGTGCCGGACGAAGACGAGGTCCGGCATTGGACAGAACGCATGACGCTGAGCGGCGCCGAGCGCGAGACCATCGTATCCAACTTCTCGGAAAGCCCCGAATTCATCCGCGACACGCTGGATGATTTCGTGGCGTGGATGCGCGGGCAGGGTGTCGATGACGTTCTGGACGCCGGCTCTGGCGAGAATGTGCTGGTGGGCGGTCTGTTCAGCGATACGTTCGTCTTCGACGCGGCCCAGGGAGGCTCGCACCTGGTTCTCGACCTGGAAGCCTGGGACACGCTGGAATTCCGCGGGTTCGGCTATGCCGACGATGCCGATGTACGCGCACGGCTTTCGGAAGCCGGCGGCAACGTGATCTTCGACGATCAGGGCGTGACCGTGGTGCTGGCCGCAACCGCGCTGTCCGACATCACCGACGACATGATCCTGTAGCCGTCCAGGGCGGGCGGAAGCGCAGGAACAGCCCGTGCGGTACATTCCGCCGGTGGCGCAATTCCTGCAAAACGGGGGATCGGCACCGGATTTTGCGGCAACGCAAGAGTCTTATAATCAGTATTATGGTAAATATTAGATATGTATCCCAGATGCGGAATGACGTTCCGACATGCGGTATTGGCACTCTGCTGAAACCAGACTAACGTGACCCCCGGACAGAGTCGCGGCCAGATCGGAGATGACATCCGTTGCCGCCGCCGCACCGTCCGAGGGAGGATAAGCAATGTCGCAACCGAACGCGCGCCCGATCCGTGCGGCCTGGACCGTGCCCGCATGACCGCCATGTCGTTGCATGAAGCGGTGCACCATGTCACCACGACCAACCCGACCTTCGCGGTCGGCCAAGCCGACATTCGCGGCGTGCGCTACAAAGTGTTCGAAAACGTGCCGCCGCATGTGCCCGCCCTGATGATGGGCAGCCGCGCGGCCCAAGGCGACGGCGCCGCCGACTACCTGATTTATGAAGATGAACGCTGGACTTATGACGCGTTCTGCGACGATGTTCACAGCATGGCGCAGGTTCTGCGCGATCATGGCGTGACCAAGGGCCAACCAGTTGCGATCGCCATGCGCAACTGCCCCGAACTTTTGATCCTGACTCTGGCGATCGCCTCTGTCGGTGCGGTAACCGTCTTTGTGAATGCCTGGTGGACGACACCCGAACTGGACTACGCGCTGCGCGACAGCGGCGCACGCATTGTCTTTGCCGATGGCGCGCGGATTGCGCGGCTGGCCGATCTGATCGGTCCGCTGGGTCTGACGGTGGCCGGCGTGCGCGACGGCGAACAGACAGCCCCGCGCGCGTTCTCCGATCTGCTGAACGGCGCTCGGGGGGCCGCATACATCGCGCCCGATCTCGAAACCGACGATGATTTCGCGATCATGTATTCCTCGGGCACAACCGGGCATCCGAAAGGCGTGGTGCAGACGCATCGCGGTGCGATCAACGCGGTTTTCACATGGCTGATGCAGGCGGTGATGGCGCCGCTTGTCACCCCGCCTCCGGTGGATGCCCCTGCTGCACCGCGGCCCTCGGTCCTGGTGGTCACGCCGTTGTTTCATGTGACAGCGACGCATCCCATGTTCTTGCTGTCGATGCCCGCTGGCGCCAAGATCGCGCTGATGTACAAATGGGACGCGGATGCGGCCGTGCGCCTGATCCGTGACGAAAAGATCACGCGATTTCTGGGGGTTCCGACGCAAAGTGCCGATCTGATGGAGGCCGCGAAACGGCTGGGCGAACCTCTGCCCAGCCTCGATTTCCTTGGATCCGGCGGGGCAAAGCGACCGGCGGCGCAGGTTGCGGAACTGGCCCAGACCTTTCCAAGGGCTCAGGTTGCCACCGGCTGGGGCATGACGGAAACCAATGCCAACGGGATCGGAATGGCCGGGCTGGACTATGTGGCGCGGCCCGGATCGGCGGGGCGGCTCTATCCGCCGGTGCAGGAACTGCGGTTTCTCGACGATGCCGGGCGCGACGTGGGCGTCGGCGAGATCGGCGAGATCACCGTCAAGAGCCCGTGCAACATGCGGTGCTACCTGAACAAACCCGCTGAAACCGCTGAAACCATGCAAGACGGATGGCTGCGCACCGGCGATCTGGGCATGATCGACGCCGACGGTTTCGTGACCATCGTCGACCGCAAGAAGAACATCATCATCCGCGGCGGTGAAAACATCGCCTGCCTGGATGTTGAGGGCGCGCTGCACCGGCACCCGGCAGTGGCCGAGGCCTGTGCCTTCGCGGTTCCGCATTCCCGTCTGGGCGAAGTTGTGGGAGCCGGAGTGCAACTGCGGCGCGGGATGCAGACCACGCCCGAGGAATTGCGCGCATTTCTGGCCGAACATATCGCCGCGTTCAAAATTCCCGAACACATCTGGCTGCGGGCCGATCCCCTGCCCCGTGGCGCCACCGACAAGATCGACCGCCGCGCGCTGCGCGCGGCCTGTCTGCAACTTGAGGAGCAAAAGGCAAAAGTATGACGCATCAGGAAAAAACCGGTGCCTATATCGCCGATGCCGGTGCCCGCGCCTGGCAGGTGCCGGGGCTGGATCCGGCGACACCCAAGCGCGCGATCGCGACCGTGGGCATCATCGGCGCCGGAACGATGGGCGGCGGCATCGCGATGAACTTTGCGACCGCCGGTTTCAACGTGCGGATTGTCGAAACCGCCCAGGCGGCGCTGGATCGCGGTCTGGCTGTGGTGCGCGGCAACTATCAGCGCAGCGCCGACAAGGGACGGTTTCCCCAGGATGAGGTCGAGACGCGGATGGCCCGTTTCGACGGCCGGCTTGCCATCGCCGACCTGGCCGATTGCGACCTGGTGATCGAGGCCGTCTTCGAGGACATGGACCTCAAGAAAACCATTTTCACCGAACTTGATCGGGTGATGAAACCCGGTGCGATCCTGGCCACCAATACCTCGGCTCTGGACATCGACGAGATCGCCGCCGTCACCGAACGGCCCGGCGACGTGATCGGCCTGCACTTCTTTTCGCCGGCCAACGTGATGAAATTGCTGGAAATCGTGCGCGCGCGGCACACTTCAGAAGATGTGGTAGCCACCTGCATGGATCTGGCGCGAACCATCAACAAGATCGCTGTTCTGGTTGGGGTCTGCCCCGGTTTCGTCGGCAACCGTATCCTGTTTGCGCGGCAAAAGCAGGCCAACAAACTGGTCTACCGCGGGGTCATGCCATGGGATGTGGATGCGGCGCTGAACGCCTTCGGCTTCAAGATGGGACCGTTCCAGATGTCCGACCTGGCCGGTCTGGATATCGGATGGTCAAAGGGTGCAACCACCGATAATCCGATCCGCGATGCGCTGTGCGAAATGGACCGGCGCGGGCAGAAGACGCAGGCCGGCTATTATGATTACGACGCGGCGCGGCGTCCGGTTCCGTCGGATGTGACCGCCGGCGTGATCCGCGACATCACCGGCGCCGAGCCGTCGCAGATGGCCTCCGACGATATCCTGAAGACGCTGATCCACCCAATGATCAACGAGGCGGTGAAGATACTCGAAGAGAACAAGGCGCAGCGGCCGTCGGACGTGGATGTGGTCTGGCTGAACGGCTATGGCTGGCCGCCCGACAGTGGCGGGCCGATGTGGTACGGCGATATGGTCGGCGCCGCCGAAGTTCTGGCGACAATGGAGGAACTGGGCCGCGAAGACCCCGAATTCGCCCCCGCCCAGACGTTGCGCGCGCTGGCATCGCGCGGTGGATCGTTCACGCAAATCGACACCGGCGGCCTGAAAACCGACTGACAGGATATTGATATGGAATATGAATTCGTAAGAACCGAAGTGGTCGGCAACGTTCTGGTCGTCACGATGAACCGCCCCGATGTCTACAATGCCGTGCATCCGCCGATGCACCACGAAATGGATGCAATCTGGAACGACTTCGCGGCCAACCCGGATCTGTGGGTCGCGGTTTTGACCGGCGCGGGCGACAAGGCGTTCTCGGCCGGCAACGATCTTAAGCATACCGCGCAGGGCGGTGGCGGCACGGTGCCCGCTTCGGGGTTCGCCGGCCTGTCCAAGCGCTTTGATCTGGAAAAGCCGGTGATCGCGGCGGTAAACGGGTTTGCCATGGGCGGCGGTTTCGAAACCGCGCTGTCGTGCGACATCATCATCGGGGCCGACACCTCGACATATGCCCTGCCCGAGGTCAAGGTCGGTTTCTTCGCGGCCACCGGCGGTGTCCAGCGCCTGTCGCGCTACATCGGCAGGATGGCGGCGCGCGAACTGCTGTTCACCGGCCGCCACCTGAGCGCCGACGAGGCGCTGTCGCTTGGCGTTCTCAACGCGGTCGTGCCGGCGGCCGACCTGATGGAAACCGCGATGGCCAAGGCCCAGGAAATCGCCGCCCAGTCGCCTTCGTCGGTCAAGGCGACCAAACGGGTTCTGAACGCGATGGACGTGGCAGAAGGTTTGCCCGACAGCCTCGAACACAGTTACGTTGTGCTGGCGGATCTGATGAAAACCGAAGACTTCCGCGAAGGCGTCAGCGCCTTTGTCGAAAAGCGCAAGCCCAACTGGGTAAACCGTTGATATCATATAATTTCAGGTAACAGGGAGGCCCCGATGGGCATCAGTCATACACCGCTGGAAATGAACAATCTGGAAATGTCGGAAAAGGCAAAGCCGCTGCTGGACGCGGTCGTGCGCCACATCCGCGACAATGTCGAGCCGATCACCGAAGAATATTTCCGGCTTGGCGAAGGCCGGGCCAACCGTTGGTCGCATGCGCCCGGTCAGCTTGAACTGCTGGAAACCGCCAAACAGAAGGCCCGCGAAAGCGGCCTGTGGAACTTCTTTCTGCCCAATGCCGAAACCGGCGAAGGCCTGTCCAACCTCGATTACGCCTATATCGCCGCGGAACTGGGCAAGAACCCCCTGGCGTCGGAAACGCTGAACTGTTCGGCGCCGGATACCGGCAACATGGAAGTTCTCGAGCGCGTCGGCACACCCGAGCAGAAGGAACGCTGGCTCAAACCGCTTCTGGCCGGCGAGATCCGGTCGGCCTTTGCGATGACCGAACCGGATGTGGCCTCGTCAGATGCCAAGAACATCTCGACCAGCGCGGTTCTGGACGGTGACGAATGGGTCATAAATGGCGAGAAATACTATATTTCCGGCGCCGGTGACCCGCGTTGCAAGATCATGATCACGATGGTCAAGACCTCGCCCGACGCCGAGGCGTTCAAGCAGCAAAGCCAGATCCTGGTGCCGATCGACACCCCCGGTGTAGAGATCCTGGGGCCGATGCATGTGTTCGGCCACGACGACGCGCCGCATGGCCACATGCACATCCGGTTTACAGATGTGCGCGTGCCGCGCGACAACATGCTGCTGGGCGAAGGCCGCGGTTTCGAGATCAGCCAGCTGCGGCTGGGACCGGGGCGGATTCACCACTGCATGCGTTCGATCGGTCAGGCCGACCGCGCGCTGGATCTGATGATGGACCGCGCACTGAGCCGTGAAGCCTTCGGCAAGCGGATCATCGACCTGGGCAAGAACATGGAGACCATCTCGCGGTCGCGGATCGAAATCGAAGCCATGCGCCTGATGGTGCTGAAGGCGGCCAAGGCGATGGACCTTCTGGGCAACAAGGAAGCGCGTATCTGGGTCAGCATGATCAAGGCGATGGTGCCCGAGAAAGTCTGCAAGATCATCGACGACGCGATGCAGGTGCATGGCGCCACGGGGATTTCGCAATGGTCGCCGCTGTCGGGGATGTACACCGGCCAGCGCACCCTGCGGTTTGCCGATGGCCCGGATGAGGTGCACCACCATGTCGTGGCCCGCGCCGAAGTCAACGCGTTCAAGGACTCCAACGCGCGCAAGGCGCTGCAACCGGGTGCGGCACCCGGCAAAGTGTTTTCGGGGCCATAAGCGATGATGTTCGATCTGACAGGCAAGGTGGCGCTCCTGACGGGCGCCTCCAAGGGCATGGGCCTGGCGATGGCCCGGGGGCTGGCACAGCATGGCGCGACGGTGGTGATATCGGCGCGCAAGCAGGATCAGCTGGATGCCGCGGCGGCGGACATCAACGCAATGGGACAGGGGCGCGCCATCGGCGCGGCCTGCAACGTGGGCTACAAGGATCAACTGGCGGCGCTGGTCGAAAAGACCCGCGCCGAAGCCGGGCCCATCGACATCGTCATCGGCAATGCGGGCGTGAACCCTTACTACGGCAAGACCTCGCAAATCCCTGATGACGCTTACGAAAAGACCATGAAGGCCAATGTGCAGTCGAACCTCTGGCTGGCGCAACTGGCGGTGCCGGACATGGTGGCCAAGGGATCGGGATCGATGATGTTCACATCGTCGATCGGCGCATTCAAGCCATCCGAGATGCTGGGCACCTATGGCATGTCGAAACTGGCGCTGATCGGCCTGGTGCGCAATCTCGCCGCCGAGTTCGGCCCGGCGGGTGTGCGGTTCAACGCGATCTGTCCGGGGTTGGTCAAGACCGATTTCGCCCGCGAGCTTTGGGACAATCCTGAAGTGGAAAAGCGTATTCAGGGTGAAATTCCCCTGCGGCGCCTGGGTGAGCCGGACGATTTCGCGGGGTTGGCAGTTTATCTGGCCTCGGACGCAAGCCGTTACATGACGGGACAGGCCCTGACCGTCTGCGGCGGATCCAACATGTGGACGTGACAATATGGAACTGAAAGACAAGATCATCGTCGTGACCGGCGCGGCCAGCGGCATCGGACGGGCCATGGCGGTGCGGTTTCATCGCGAAGGCCCGAAGGCCATCATCTGCGTCGATCTCAATCGCGCCGGTGCGCAGGAAACGGCGGATATGGTGGATGGTGTGGCATTCGAGGTGAATGTCGGCCGGCCGTCGGAAGTAACCGGCATGATCGACACGGTCGAGGCCGAAGTCGGGCCAATCGATCTGTTTTGTTCGAACGCGGGCATTTCTGTCGCTGGTGGCGTCGAGGTTGCCGATGAGGATTGGCAGCGGATCTGGGACATCAACGTGATGAGCCACGTCTGGGCGGCGCGCCACCTGGTGCCCCTGATGACGGAACGCGGCGGCGGATATCTTTTGAACACCGCTTCGGCCGCGGGCCTTCTGAACCAGATCGGCAGTGCACCCTACGGCGTGACGAAACACGCCGCCGTCGGGTTGGCGGAATGGCTGGCGATGACCTACGGCGATCAGGGCATCAAGGTCAGCGTGCTGTGCCCGCAAGCGGTGCGCACCGAAATGACCCGAGGCCACGAGGATCATGTTGCCGCCATCGATGGCATGATGGAGCCGGAGCCGGTGGCGGAAGCCTGTGTCGAGACGATCCGCGCCGAGACGTTTCTGGTTCTGCCGCACCCGGAGGTTCTGGGGTACATGCGGCGGAAAACCGAAAACTACGACCGCTGGATCGGCGGGATGCGCAAGCTGAACCGCAAGTACGGCGGCTTCTGAGCGCGGCTGCGCCAGGAACCAGCACCTGCGCGCGGCTGGATATGGCTGGGGCGCTGCCCCAGACCCCGGGATATTTACAGCAAAAGGAAGGCGGCATTGATGCGCCGCCTTCCGTTTCAAAGGCGGTAGGTGTCACGCGCGGTGCTGCAAAAGAGCGCGGTCTTGGCATCTTCGTCGAGCGGATCGGCGATTTTCTTGAAGGCGTTCCAGATCACCGGGTAGCTGAGCGATACACGGTCGACGGGGAAGTTGCTTTCGAACATGCAGCGGTACGGGCCGAAGCAATCGAGCATGTGGCGATACCATTTGCCGTGGGTTTCAGCGATTTCATCCGAGCCGGGCGGGCGGTCGCGGGTGTGGTAGGACCAGCCGTTGTCGGGCATTGCCAGCCCGCCCAGTTTCGCGCGCAGGTTCGCGCAGCGCGCCAGCCCTTCCATATCGCGCTGCCATTGCGCGAACAGCGTGTCGCGCTGACCGGTGAAGCGCCCGACGCCGAGGGGCGTGCTGAAGTGATCGATCACGATCACCGTGTCGGGCACGGCGCGGGCCAGATCCGCCAGGGCGTCGATCTGGTGGTGATATTGCCAGGTGTCGTAGGTCAGGCCGCGCGCGCCCAGACGCGCCAGACCGCTGCGGAAATCGGGATCGGCATAGAGGCCGGGCGTGCCGCGCCCCGGGATCGTGAGGGCCGCGGGATCGCTGTCGCAGGCGCCGGCGTGGCGGATGCCGCGCAGCAGGCCGTTGCCGGCTTTTTCATGGGCGTCGAGAACCCGGTCCAGATCCGGATCGCGCAGATCGGCGTGGGCCACGATGCCGGCGATCTGTGCCCGATCGGGCCGGGCGGCGGCTTGGGCGGCAATCCGTGCGACCTGTGCGGTTTCACCGACCGGACGCATGTTCTGCGGCCCGTCGGTTTCGTAGTACGAGCGGCATTCGATGAACACGGTCTGGAGCACATTGTGGCCGGAACCCGTGTCGCGCCAGAGCGCGTCGAGTTCGTATCGCCCGCCGTTGCGATCCCAGAGGTGGTGGTGCGGATCGACGATCTCGCGGTCGGGATCGAGAATGGGTTCGGATACCAGCGCCAGCCAGTCCTCGCGCACCTCCATGCCGCGCACCCAGCCGGGATAATGCGGCGCGGTCATTTGGGTTTTATCGGGCGGACCAGCCCCTCTTGTGCCACGCTTGCCACCAATGTGCCTCCCTGTGTGTAGATCGCGCCGCGGTTGAACCCGCGCGCGCCGCCCGTGAAGGGCGCGTCCATCGTGTAAAGATGCCAGTCTTCGAAGCGGATCGGCGCATGAAACCACATGGCGTGATCCAGCGAGGCGGTCATCACCTCGCCTTGGAACCATGTCTTGCCATGCGGACGCAGCGACGAGCCGAGAAGGTTCATGTCCGAGGCATAGGCCAGCAGGCAATGCTGCATCCGTGGCCCCTGCCCGGCAGCGGCCTCCATTCGGAACCACAGGTGATTGACATCGCCCACGGGTGCCGGATCGAACAGGTCGCGGGGGTCTACCTCGCGGATTTCTATCGGCCTTTCGCGCAGGAAATCGCCCCGGATCTTCTGCGGGATACGGTCGAGGTAGCGGTCGCGCAGTTGCGGCCGGGTCAGCAGGCCTTCGGGGCCTTCGACTTTCGGCATCTGGTGCTGATACTGCCAGCCGTCTTCATCGACGTGGAAAGACGCCGACATGTTCAGGATCTGTTTGCCATGCTGGATCGCAACCACGCGCCGGGTTGTGAAACTGCCACCGTCGCGGGCGCGGTCGACCTGATAGATCACCGGGATCGACGGATCGCCGGGCCGGATGAAATAGGCATGCAGGCTGTGGCAGCTGCGATCGTCGACCGTGTGGTAGGCGGCCGCAAGCGCCTGGGCGATGACATGGCCGCCGAAAATCCGCACCGATGTTTCGCCGCCCGAACCGATGCCGCGAAACAGGTCGACCTCGAGCTGTTCGATATCCAGCAAGTTCAGGAGTTCTTCTGCGGGATCAATCATTTGTCAGGCTTTCCTGAGGTTTTCACGCGCCGCTGCATAGGCGACGAAGAAATCGAAGCTGGCCGGATTGGCCATCGAATCGCGGTTGACCACCTGCGCCGGGTCGCCGCCCAGCAGCAGTTTCTTGACCGGCACCTCGAGTTTCTTGCCTGAGAGCGTGCGCGGCACCTCGGCGATCTCGACAATTTCGTTGGGCACGAAACGGGCCGAGACCGCGCCGCGGATCGCATGCGCGATCTTGTCGCGCAGCGCATCGTCGAGCGCCACGCCGGGCATGGGCACCACGAACAGCGGCATGAAGCTTTCCCGGCCAAGGTATTCGAGATCGACGACCAGCGAATCGAGCACCTCGTCGAGCCCCTCGACCGCCTGATAGATCTCGGCGCTGCCCATGCGCAGGCCCTTGCGGTTGATCGTGGCATCCGAACGGCCATAGATCACTGAACCGCCTTCGGGGGTTATTTCGATCCAGTCGCCGTGGCGCCAGATGCCGGGGTAAGTGTCGAAATACGCCTCGCGCAGGCGGCTGCCATCATCGTCGCCCCAGAAGTACAGCGGCATCGATGGCAAGGGTTCGGTGCACACCAGTTCGCCGACGCTGCCGATCAGATCGTTGCCCGCCGCGTCAAAGGCGCGCACGGCGCAGCCCAGCGACCTGGCCTGCATCTCGCCCTTGCGCACCGGCATCATCGGGTTTCCGGCCACGAAGGCACCGGCCAGATCGGTGCCACCCGAGATCGGCGCCAGCCAGAGATCGGGTTTCACATCGCGGTAGATCCAGTCGTAGGCGTCTTCGGACAGCGGCGATCCGGTCGAACCCAGCGCCACCAGCGCCGTCAGGTCCAGATCGGCGGGCCGCACGCCGGCCTTCATGCAGCCCGAGAAAAACGCCGCCCCCGCGCCGAGATACGTCAGCCTTTCGGATGCCGCCACACGCCACAGCGCCAGCATGTCGGGGTGGTTGGGCGCACCGTCGAAAAGCACCAGTGTGGCGCCCTGCCCCAACGCGACCATCTGCGCGTTCCACATGATCCAGCCCGACGATGTCAGCCAGCAGAACCTGTCGCCGGCGCCCACGTTCTGGTGCAGCGATTGTTTCGCGCCTTCCAGAAGCACGCCGCCGTGGCCATGCACAATCGGCTTGGGGTTGCCCGTGGTGCCGGACGAATAGACCACCCACAGCGGATGATCGAATGGCACCTGCGCGAACTCCAGCGGTGGGTTGTCGGCGGTCAGGCTGTCCCATTCCACGGCACCGTCCGGCAGATCGCCCACCAGCGGCACCCAGATCAGGTGTTCCACCGTGTCCAGCCCCGCGCGGATCGTATCCAGCAACGCCCGGCGATCGACGGTCTTGCCGGCATGCACATATCCATCCTGGGCGATCAGAACCTTGGGCGCGATCTGGCGGTACCGGTCGAGAATCGCCACATGCCCCATGTCGGGCGCGCATAGCGACCACACCGCCCCCAGAGAGGCCGTTGCCAGAAAGGCGATCATCGCGGTTTCGGTGTTGGGCAGAACCGCCACCACGCGGTCACCCGGCCCCACGCCCATCGCACGCAGCCGTGCCGCAACGCTGGCCACCTGCGCGCGCAGCACGGCCCACGACAATTCACGGCGCGGTGCGGATTCGGAATGAACGATCAGCGCCGGCGCGTCCGGCGCGGTATCGGCCCGGCGCAGCATGTGCTGGGCGAAATTGGTGGTCAGCCCGGGAAACCAGACCGCGCCGGGCATCCGCCGGTCGGCCAGAACCGCAGTCGCCGGTGTTGCGGCCTGCATGTCAAAAAACGACCAGATCGACGACCAGAACCCGTCGAGATCGCGCACGCTCCATTCCCACATGGCGTTGTAATCGTCGAAATGCAGATCGCGGGTTTCGGCGAGAAACCGCATGTACTGGGCCATGCGGGTGCCTTCGGCCCATTGCGGATCGGGTGTCCACAGGATTTCACGGCCGGTCATCGCGTCAGCGCCCCGTGGATCAGCGCCTTCATTTCAGAGCGCCCCGGATAGGCGCTGGAGGGGGTGAGCTGGGTGAAGAATAGGGCCGTCACATCCGCCACCGGATCTATCCAGAAGAACGTCGACGCGATCCCGCCCCAGCTGAAATCGCCAACATGCCCCGGCACGCGGGCACGCGCGGGATCAAGAACCACGGCACCGCCCAGACCAAAACCCATGCCCTCCATAGGTTGTTCGGCGAAACTGTCGGGGCCCATCGAGGCGATGTCGCCCGGCAGATGGTTGCGCATCATGAAGCGGCAGGTCGCCGGCGACAACAGCTTCGCGCCGGCGCGCGACGTGCCCCCGCGCCGCAGCATGTCGCAGAAACTGTGGTAGTCGTCGATGGTGCCCACCAGTCCGCCACCACCGGAAAACAGCGTGGCCGCCTCCCAGGGCGATTTGCCCGGTGCATCCGTCTGACGCATGATCGGATCGCCGGTGGCCTTTTCCAGCGACAGACCATCGCCGGGCAACGAAGTGTAAAGCGCCGCAAGACGGTCGCCAGTGCCGGGCGCCACGGAAAACCCGGTCTGCGACATCTCGAGCGGGCCGAAGATCTCGTCGCGGAAGAACGCATCGAGTGACTTGCCCGACACCACCTCGACAACCCGGCCCAGAACGTCGATGGCCACCGAATACTCCCAGCTGCTGCCCGGCGCAAACGCCAGCGGCAGTTCGGCGACCTTGCGCACCATCGCGTCCAGCGTGCCGGCGCGCGGCGCGAAGCCCAGCTTGCCTTCGGTCATCGCCGCCCCCAGCGGGCCGGGGTTGAAGCCATAGCTCAGCCCCGAGGTATGCGTCAGAAGCTGATGCAGCGTGGGCGTGGCGCAGGGCGCGCATTGGTCCAGACGTTCTGCGCCGGGCACCAGCGCCTGCATTTCGGCGAACTCGGGCAGGAACCGGCTGACCGGCGCGTCCAGGTGGAAAAGCCCGCGTTCGGCCAGCATCATGATCGCAACCGAAGTCACCGGCTTGGTCATCGAAAAGATCCGCGCCACGGTGTCGCGCGTGAACGGCAGCCCGGCGTCGATGTTGCGCAAGCCTGTCTCGTGATAGAACACCTCGTTGCCGGCCTGCGTCACCAGAACGGTCGATCCGGGAAATTTCCCTTCTTCCACATAGGATTGCATCCAGTCCTTGATGCGCTCCATCCGGGTCATGTCAAATGCCTGATCGGTCATGTCTTCTCCTGTTCGCGTTCTGGCCTGGCGGGCTCAGCGCATCATCTTCTGCATGGCCGCGCGGGTTTCCGGGGTAAACCAGTTCGCGCGCGCGGGGCGTTGCAGCCCCTCGCCGATCCGGGCGCAGACGGCACCGCGGATCTGTGCCTTGATCGCACGATATGCGGCCGGCGGATGTTCGGCCAGCCGTTCGGCCGTGGCCAGGGCCCTGGCTGAAAGGTCATCCGGCGCCACCACCTCGTCGAGAATGCCGCGCCGCAATGCCTCCTCGGCGTCGATCGGATGGCCGCCCAGCATCAGCCGGCGCAGGTCGTCCGGCGCCAGCGCGGCGCGGGCGATCTCGAGCGGGCCCAGAGGGAAATCGACGCCCACGCGCACCTCGGCCAACCCCAGAACCGCGCGCGGCGCCGCCACGCGGTAATCCGACGCCAGCACGAAAAACAGCCCGCCCGCGATCGCCGCCCCGTTCACGGCGGCCACCACCGGCTTGGGGCAGGCGTACATCGCCAGGAACCCCATGTTCAGCCCTTCGACAACCGCCGCCTGTTCGGCAGTATCGAACCCCTGCGCCTCTTTCAGGTCCAGCCCCGCCGACAGCACCTTTTGCGCACTGTCCACGATCACCGCGCGCACATCCGCGTCCTCGCCCAGAATGCGCATGTGATCGGCCAGCGCCATCAGCATGGGCGCGCTCAGCGCATTCACCGGTGGCCGAGACAACGTCAGCCGCACGATCCCTCCCGGCAACTCCGACCGCACGATATCCACCATCTCTCCCCCTCCGGCCGGTTGCGTGAAAGACCCGCGATTGACAGGCTTTCCGCTCATATCCTAGGCTGCATTTGAACAGGACATTGCCCGCAAGTACAAGCAATGGCCGCAAAAATTTCGGGGGGACAATGAAACTCTATTATGCGCCCAACACGCGGGCCGTGCGTGTCGCCTGGCTGCTTGAGGAACTCGGGCTGGAATACGATATCGCACACTACAAACTGGGCGATCCGGCCATGCGCGGCGCAGATTTCCTGCGCATCAGCCCGCTGGGGCGGGTGCCGGTTCTGGAAGACGGCGATGCGCGCCTGCTGGAATCCGGGGCGATCGTGCAATACATCCTGGCCCGTCACGCCGGGGGCCGGCTGCAACCCGCCGTGACCGATCCCGATTATCCCGATTTTCTGCAATGGCTGCATTTCGCAGAAGGCATGCTGATGCCGCCGATCAACACGATTGTGGTGGAAACGGTTCTGTTGCCGCCCGAACGGCGCACCGAGATCAACGTCAAACGCGCGACCAAACTGCTGGGCCAGATGCTCACCGTGGTCGATCGGCGCATGAAAGGGCGCGACCATCTGCTGGGCGATTTCAGTGCTGCCGACATCATGACCGGACATGCGGTCATGGCGGCAGGACGGTTCGGCGCCGATCTGAACGAAACCGAAAACCTGGCCGCCTATGCCGCGCGGCTGGCGGCGCGGCCCGCGCTGCAACGGGCCGAAGCGTTGTGACCGCGCCGGTCGCGCTTGTCGTCGGCGCCGGCGACTACATCGGCGCCGCCATCGCCCGCCGCTTCGCCCGCGAAGGTTTCACGCTCTGTCTCGCGCGGCGCAATGGCGACAAACTGGCGCCGTTGGTGGCCGAGATCGAGGCGATGGGCGCCACCGCCCATGCCTTCACCATGGATGCCCGCCAGGAAGACAGCACCGCCGAGGTCTTCGCCCGCATCGAATCCGAAATCGGCCCGCTCGACGTGGTGATCTTCAACGTCGGCGGCAATGTGCGCTTCCCCATTCTCGAAACAACCGCGCGGGTTTTCCGCAAGGTCTGGGAAATGGCCTGCCTTGCGGGCTTTTTCACCGGGCGCGAGGCGGCACGTCACATGGTTCCACGCGGACGCGGCTGCATTTTCTTCACCGGCGCCTCGGCCAGCCTGCGCGGCAACGCCGGCTACGCCGCCTTCGCGGCCGGCAAGTCGGGACTGCGCGCCATGGCCCAGTCGCTCGCGCGCGAACTGGGGCCCGCCGGCATCCATGTCGCGCATCTGGTGATCGACGCCGGCGTCGATACCGCGTTTGTCCGCGATATCCTGGCAAGCCAGGGCAAGGAGGTCGCGGCTCTTCCGCCGCACACGCTCATGTCGCCCGATTCCGTGGGCGATGCCTACTGGGCGCTCTACAACCAATCCCCTGACGCCTGGACGTTCGAAATGGATCTCCGCCCGCATCGCGAGAGCTGGTGATGCGGCAGATCGAGTTTCTCTACGACTTCGGCAGCCCCAACGCCTATCTGGTGCACCGCGCCCTGCCCGCTCTGGCCACCCGCCACAATGCGCACGTCACACCTGTGCCCATCCTTCTGGGCGGCGTGTTCAAGGCCACCAACAACCAGTCGCCAGTTACGGCCTTTGCCGGAATACCTGGCAAGTTGGCCTACCAGCGCATTGAAATTGCACGGTTCATCCAACGGCACGAAATCCCGTTCCGGTTCAATCCGCATTTTCCCGTCAACACGCTGACACTGATGCGCGCCGCACGTTTCGCGCAAACCCAGCCCTATGCCGCCACCTACATCGACACCGTCTTTGATGCGATGTGGCGCGATGGGGTGAACATGGGAGATGGCCAAACCGCTCTGGCCGTGCTGAACGGCGCCGGTCTTCCCGGCGATGCCATTCTTGCCGCCACCCAAACGCCGGAGATCAAAAGCGCACTGATCGAGGCCACCGAACGCGCTGTTGCGCGCGGCGTCTTCGGCGCGCCGGCACTGTTCTTTTCGGATCAGATGTTCTTCGGCAAGGATTCCCTGCCCGATCTGGAATGGGCGTTGTCGCAACCCGTTACCTGATACAACCCCGCACCGCTGGTGCGCGGCGTGCGCTTTCCTTTCGCCACAAATATCCCCGCCGGAGGCTTCCCGACCCATCGGGTCGGGAAATCCGGACGCAGACAGCCTAGACTTCCAGCCACTCCTTGCGCACGTCTTCGCGGTCGCGCAACTCCTGAGGTGTGCCTTCGAACACCACCTGCCCGTGGCCCATCACATAGACACGGTCGGCGATGTCCATGGCGATCGACAGCTTCTGCTCCACCAACAGGGTCGAAATCTTGCGCTTCGAGATTTCCTTGAGAAGTTGCGCCACCCGCTGAACCATCTGTGGCGACAGCCCCTCGGTCGGTTCGTCGATCATCACAAGGTCCGGGTCGCCCATCAGCGTGCGGCACATCGTCAGCATCTGCTGTTCGCCGCCCGACAGAACCGACGCTTCCACGTCCGCGCGCCTCTCGAGGTTCTCGAACATGTTGAACATGTCCTGCATCGACCATCGGCCCGCGCCATCCTTCTGGCCCGGCTTCAGGCCCAGTATCAGGTTCTGGCGGGTGGTCAGACCGGGAAAGATATCGCGGTTCTCGGGCACATATCCAATCCCCAGGTTGGCGATCTCGAAGGCCTTGCGCCCGGCGATCTCCTCGCCCTTGAACTTGACCGATCCATGCGGTTCGACCTCGCCCATGATCGACTTGCAAGTGGTCGACCGGCCCACGCCGTTGCGGCCCAGAAGGGCCACGATTTCGCCCTCCTGGATGTTCATCGTCACACCCTGAAGAATGTGCGACTTGCCGTAATAGGCGTGCATGTCATTGACATCGAGCATCAGTGTTCAGCCTCCAATGCGGCGCCCAGATACGCCTCCTGCACCTTGGGATTGCCGCGCACCTCTTCGGGGCGGCCGGTCGCGATGATTTCGCCGTAAACCAGAACCGAAATGTAATCGGCCAGGCCAAAGACCACGCCCATGTCGTGTTCCACCATCACCAGCGTCTTGTTTTCGGTCACCTTGCGGATCAGTTCGACGATATAGTCGGTTTCCGAATGGCTCATCCCGGCGGTCGGTTCGTCGAGCATGATCACATCGGCCCCACCGGCGATGGTGATGCCGATCTCGAGGGCGCGCTGTTCGGCATACGACAAGGTGCCAGCCGGCAGGTTGCGCCGGTTCAGCAGGTTGATCTGCTCCAGAATCGCATCCGCCCCTTCGGTCAACTCGCGGCTGCGGCTGACCAGGTTCCAGAAGGAATATTTGTACCCCTGGCTCCACAGCAGCGAACAGCGGACGTTTTCGAACACGGTCATGTTCGAAAAGATGTTGGTGATCTGGAACGACCGCGAAAGCCCCATGCGGTTGATCTGATAAGGCGCCAGCCCGGCCAGGTCCTGGCCGTGCAGTTCCACCTTGCCCGCCGTCGCCGGAAACCGCGCCGTGATCAGGTTGAACAGCGTGGATTTGCCGGCCCCGTTCGGCCCGATCACCGCGTGGCGTTCGCCCCTGCCGATACTCAGATCGATGCCTCGGATGATCTCGGTCTTGCCGAAGCTCTTGCGCAGCCCGTCGATGTGCAGCGCGGGCGTCGTTGCTGCGTTCATGTCCTTCATGCCCGGTCCTTCCCGACTGTATTGGCCTGGTGCCATGCCGCGACCATGCCCGGCATGTTCATCCGCATCAGCCAGAAGGCTGCCACGGTGATCACCACGGCCACGATCCACGGCAGCAGCGTGTGACTGTCGAAGGTGGTCCAGAACAGCGTCATTTCATGATCGCCGGTCGCCGCATGGCGGAAGTGGAACACCATCTCGACCAGTGCCGACAGCCCCAGGATGCCGATCAGCGCCGGCAGCAGCGTCTTGATGTAGGGCACCACCAGCAGCTTGGCCTTGCCCAGCCGCATCGCCGGAACATGCATCATCAGCACGCCCGCCAGACCGCCGGGAAAGAACATCACCGTCGCCACGAACAGAACCCCGGCATAGAACGCCCATAGTTCGGTCTGCAGGCTGAGAACGGTCTGCACCAGCGTAAAGACGATCGCCCCCAGGATCGGCCCGAAGAAAAAGCCCACGCCGCCCAGGAACGTCACCAGAAGGATCTGCCCCGAGGTCACAAGGTTCAGGTTCTCCTCGGTCAGGATTTCATAGTTAATGGCAAACAGCGCGCCCGCCACACCGGCGAAGAACCCCGAGGCGACAAAGCTGTAGAACCGCACCCAGCGGGCAGAATAGCCCAGGAATTCGGCCCGTTCGGGATTGTCGCGTACCGCGTTGGCCATGCGGCCCACCGGGGTGCGCGAAAAGAGGTACATCAGGGCCGCCGAGATGATGACCCAGAAGGCGATCAGGTAGTAGACCTCGATCTGTTGCAGGAACTCGACACCGAAGAACGGCATGCCATAGGTCCGGTCGCCCGAGATGCCCTCCTCGCCGCCGAAGAAGGCCACGATGATCACCGAACAGGCGGCGATCAGTTCGCCGACGCCCAGCGAAATCATCGCGAAGACGGTGCCGGCCTTGCGCGTCGAGAACGCGCCGACGATGGTCGCCAGCCCCATGCCGAACAGACCGCCGAAAACCGGCAGCAGGGGCAGCGGGATGTTGGCAAAGAAATCGTCCATGTTCATGATATGCACACAGGCGAAACCGCCCACACCCATATACACCGCATGGCCGAAGCTGAGCATGCCGCCCTGCCCCAGAAGCATGTTGTAGGCCAGCGCGAAGATGATCGTGATCGACATCTGGTTCATGATCGTGATCGCGCTGTTCGCCTGGAAGATGAACGGCAGGAACAGCAAAAGCAGGCTGGCGATGATCCAGGGCATCAGAGTGATCGACATCGAACCCGCGCGCATACGCTGCGCGGGCTTTGCCGGGTCGGTGGTCAACTGGTCGGTCATGCGTCACGCTTTCCAAGTAGGCCGTAGGGACGGAAGATCAGGATCAGCACCATCAGGATATACGGCAGGATATCGGCGATCTGCGGGCTGGTGATCGTCCAGAAATCGCGGAACAGGTTGTCGTCCAGATTGGTGGGCGTTGAAATGCCGATCCCGTTCAGGACGTCCTCCATGCGGACGTTGTAGGATTTGGCGAATGTGGTGATCCAGCCGATCAGGAGCGACGCCACCAGCGCGCCCCACAGGCTGCCGAGACCGCCGATCACGATGGTCACGAACACGATCGACCCCAGAACGAAGGCCATGCCCGGAAACGTGCCCAGAACCGGCCCGGCGATCACGCCGGCCACGCCAGCAAGCGCCGTTCCGACGCCAAACACGCCCATGAAGACCAGCGGAACGTTGTGGCCCAGAGCCTCGACCGTGCGCGGATAACTTAGAGCTGCCTGAATGATCATGCCGACGCGCGTCTTGGTCAGGATGTACAGTAGCCCGATGAAGATACCCACCGAAATGAAGATCATGAAGATCTTGTAGGCCGGGATCGAATTGCCCGCGATCGCGAAGGCGGTAAAGTTCAGCACTTCGGGAATGTCGTAGGGCATCTGGTTCTTGCCCCACAGAAACTGCACCAGTTCCTCGATCAGCAGGGCCAGACCGAAGGTAAAGATCAGTTCGGGCACATGGCCATACTGGTGTACCCGGCGCAGGCCGTAGCGTTCGACCCCCGCGCCCAGAACCCCGACAATCAGCGGCGCAATCAGCAGACCCATCCAGAACCCCAGCGCGAGGCTGATCTGATAGGCGAAATAGGCACCCAGCATGTAAAAGCTGGCATGGGCGAAGTTCAGAACGCCCATCATCGAGAAGATGAGCGTAAGACCGGCCGACAGCATGAACAGGAGCAAGCCTGTTACAAGCCCGTCGATCAGGTTGACGAGGATGAGGTCCATCGTGCCCTCCGGAGGGTCAGGAATTCAGTAAAGCGAAACCCGCCCCGCGCGTCAGGCGCGAGGCGGGACATGATCGCGATGTATCAGGGGCGACGCATGTTGCAGGTTGTCGGGCTGTCCATAGCCGCCATCGTCACCGATGATTCGGTCACGACACCAAACCCGGAGTTGTCATAGTCGAACTCCACGCCTTCGTTGGTGTGCACATGAACATGCATGTCCTGGATCAGCTGGTGGTCCTGCGGACGCATGAACAGCTTGCCGCCCCACATGCTTTCGTACTCCATGCCTTCCAGCGCGGTGGCCACGGCAACAACATCGTCGGCAGTGCCGGCTTCGTTGATGGCTTCGGCCAGCATTCCGATCACGTTGAAGATCCGGCTCTGGTCGATGTTGCCGTCCGGATACTTCTCCTTGAAGGCGATGTACATCTGGCGCGCTTCTTCGGTGGCGATCGGGTTGATTTCGCCCTGCGCGATCAGACGGATACGGTCCTTGCCGCTTTCGCCAAAGGCACCGGTGATGCCCGAACCGGCGGCATAATAGGTGTAGATCGGACCTTCAAAGCCATTCTCGATCACCGATTTGCCCAGGCCCAGCATGTCGGCGCCCCAGTTGCCGGTGATCACCGCGTCGGCGCCCGACGATACGATCTTGCGGCTGTAGGGGGTGAAATCCTTCACCTTGCCGATGGGGTGCAGTTCGTTGCCGACGATTTCGATGTCGGGGCGCTTGGCTTCCAGGTTGGCGACGGCGGCGGCGGCCACGGCCTTGCCAAAGCTGTAGTCCTGGCCAATGATGTAGACCTTCTTCAGGCTTTCATCCTTGGCCATCACATCGGTCAGCGCGTCCATCTTGATGTCGGCGTTGGCATCGAAGCGGAAGTGCCAGAAGTTGCACTTGTCGTTGGTCAGCGCGGGATCGACGGCAGCGTAGTTCAGGAACAGAACCCGGTCGTCGGGGTTGCGGCGGTTGTGCTTGTCGATGGCTTCGGTCAGCGCGTTCGCCACGCCCGAGCTGTTGCCCTGCGCGATGTAGCGGATGCCCTGATCAATCGCGACCTGAAGCTGGATCAGCGATTCCTTGGGGCTGATCTTGTTGTCGAAGGCGACGATTTCGAACATGTCGCCGTCCAGCACGCCGCCGGCTTCGTTGACCATCTTCTCAGCCGCGAATTCGAACTGATGCAGGCCGTTGGTGCCGGTGCTGGCGAACGGGCCCGACAGCGGGTCGATGAAAGCAATCTTGATGGTTTCGGCATATGCGGCCGAGGTGCTCATCACCAGCGCGAGCGCAGTCGCCACGCCAAACTTGGTCGTTTTAAGCATTTAGTATCCTCCCTATATCAACCTGGCGGGCTGGATGCTTGTTCTCCGCCGGGCCTTGTGCCAGAGGGTCGCAGATTGCCGGGCAAAGTCAAGCGTTTGCCGCAACTTACAAGGCGATCTGACGGTGCCTCGCGGGCTACGGGAAAGGGCGTTCAAGGCGATCTTTTCGCAGTTGCGGCATTATCGCGGGCGCAGCATTCTTGCCCATGGCGACCCCGGCGGTAAATATTCTTTCGTACCTAACGTTTAGCGGGTGGCGCCCCGAGATGGTCGATTTCACGCCCGCCGGCCATGGCCGAAATGCTGCATCTGCAAACTTCTCGGACCTGCCGGGCTGCGGCAGATGCGGGGTTCGACAAGCCCCGCGAAGGCGCCTTCCGGGCGGCCGATCTGCCTGAAAAACCCGCATCGGAATTCCGCACAGCGGAACAGCCTTTCGTTGCGATCTCAGATGATTCTTTCGCCGCGCCTGCGTCTCAGCCGCGCAGGCTGAGAACTTGCGCCGCTTGCAGCAATCGCTTGGCATAGACGGTCTCGAGCTGCTTTTTCTTGACGTGAAACGATGGCCCGCCCACGTTCAGCCCGTACACCCGCGAACCGTTCAGCGAAAACACCGGCACCGCGATGCCGTTCACATCTGGGCGCCAGTCGCCATAGCTGCTGCAATAGCCGACTTCGCCGTATTCCGCCAGCGCCGCGTTCAGGCCCGCCATGCGCCGCGCACGGCCTTCGGGATCCTCGCGGTCGGCCAGTTCGATCGCCGCGGCGCGGGCGTCATCGCTCATCCCGGCCAAAATCGCGCGTCCGATCGCCGAATGAAACAGCGGCAGGCGCGAGCCCACCCGCATGGTCAGCGACACGTCCTCGCGCGACCTCTGCACCGCGACATAGACCGCGTCCAGCCGGTGCGCTTCGGCCAGCGCCACCGTCAGGTAGGAATTCGGGCCGTTGCGCAGCGCGCGCATCTCGTCCTGCGCACGCTCGGAAAGGTCCATGCCCGCCAGAACCCCAAAGCCCAGTTGCAGCACCCCGGCGCCCAGGCGGTAAGTGCCGGTCCGCGGATCCGCCACCAGATAGTCCAGCTTGCAAAGTGTATAGGTCAGCCGCGAAACCGTCGCCTTGGGCAGGCCGGTCCTGTCGGCGAAATCGGTATTGGTCAGTTCGGTTTCATTGCGCTTGAAACAGCGCAATACATCCAGACCGCGCGCCAGGGCGGTGATGAAATTCCGGTCTTTCCCGTCCGCCAGGTCCGAACTGAAATCGCCGTCGATCATTGCCCCGTCCCCAAGTCGTGTCCTCAAGCCCCGTTGAGCGCGCGCAGCCCATGGCCGGCAAAGACCGGGACATAAGTGCCCAGTTTCATCGCCCGTTCGGGATTGGATGCATTGCCATCAAGACCGCGCTTCAGAACGCCCTGGATGATCGCCGTCATCCTGAAGAAACAGAACCCCAGGTAGAAGCCGAAATCGTCGATTGCGGAAATCGAGCGGCGTTCGCAATAGCGGGCGATGAATTCCGCATCACTGGGCAGGCCAAGCGCGGCACGGTCGATCCCGGCCAGGCCCCGGCCTTCCGGGCCGGCGGGCATCTGCCATTGCATGATCACGGCGGCCAGATCCGCATAGGGATGTCCGATGGTCGACAGCTCCCAATCCAGAACCGCAAGGCACCGGGTGCCGGTGGCCTCGAAGATCATGTTGTCGATGCGGTAGTCGCCATGCACCAGGGTGCGCTGGCCATCATCGGCCGGCAGGCGTTCGGTCAGCGCCGCCATCAGGCGGTCCATGTCCGGTACGCTTTCGGTTTCACTGGCGCGGTACTGCTTTGACCAGCGAGCGATCTGGCGCTCGTAATAGTTTCCCTGCGGGCCGAAATCCGAAAGCCCGACGGCGTCGATGTCGACCTCGTGCAGGGCGGCCAGAACCCGGTTCATGTCATCCATCACCGCGCCCCTGTCGGCGTTGGTCATACCGTCCAGCGTGGGCTCGTTCAGGTTGCGCCCGTCCACATGATCCATCACGTAGAAGGCCGATCCGATGACATCATCGTCCTCGCACAGCAGATGCATCCGCGCCACCGGCACGTCGGTGCCCGCAAGCGCGCTCTGCACCCGAAACTCGCGATCCACTGCATGGGCCGATTTCAGCAAAACGCCCGGCGGCTTGCGCCGCAGCACATAGTTGTGGCCGGGGGTCTTCAGCAGAAAGGTGGGGTTCGACTGGCCCACATCGAACTTGCGCACCGTGATCGGCCCCGAGAAACCGGGCAGGTTCTCGGTCAGGTAGGCTTCGACTGCCGGCACGTCAAAGGTCTGGGCGGCGTTGGTCATCCGGTGTCCCTCAGCTATAGGTCAGCATCGGTTGCCGGTCAGCGGCAGCCAGATGCGGCGTTGCGTTGAATTCATGGAGGAAAAAGGCCGAAGCGTTGAAGATGAAACGGGTCATAGAGGTGTTCTTGACCTGCAGGTTCAGCTGGATCATCTGCGACGCCGGCGCACCCAGCGCGGCGCTGACCAACTGGCCGATGGCGCCGCCCGACGATATCACCAGAACCCGCCGGGCATCGGTGTCGCGGGCAAAGGCGCTGGCCGCGGCCACCCGGTCGGCAAAGGCGGCATAGCTTTCGCGCGCCCCGCTCAGCCCGCCGCCCTGCCATTCCAGGATGGTCTCGCGCAGGGTCCGGAAATGGGTCTTGCGCTCCGAGCGCACAGCCTCGGGCACCACACCGCCGAACCTGACCGCCAGAAGATCGTGGAAGTCGTATTCGTTCCACCCGGCATGCTCCTCCGGCGGCGCGGAAAACCCCATCGACATCAGCGTCTGCTTCTGGCGCGTCAGCGTGCCGGTGATGCAGCGGTCGGGGTGCCAGCCGGCCTCGCGCAGCGCCGCCCCGACCAGTTCCGACTGCCGGTGCCCAAGATCGGACAACCGGTCATAGTCGTCGGCGCCAAACGACGCCTGCGCATGGCGGATCACCAGCATCTCGGCCATCAGCCCGCAAACTCCCGCGCCAGCGCGGCACCGGCGGCGCGATACTCCCGATCAATGCGCCCGACAAGATCCGCCACTCCGGCGATCTCCTTTACCGCGCCGATGCCCTGGCCCGATCCCCAGATGGTCTTCCAGGCCTTGGGCTTCGACGATCCCGACGAGAAATTCATCGCCGAGGAATCCGCCGTCGGAAGGTTGTCGGGATCCATGCCCGCCGCTTCGACCGATCCGCGCAGGTAATTGCCCCAAACCCCTGTGAACAGCGACGAATACACGATGTCCTCGGCGCCGCTGTCGACGATCATGGCCTTGTAGGCCTGATCGGCATTGGCCTCGCGCGTGGCAATGAATGGCGATCCGCAATAGCCAAAGTCGGCGCCCATGGCCCGTGCCGCCAACAACGATTCGCCGGTCGCGATCGCTCCCGACAGCGCCAGCGGTCCGTCGAACCATTCCCTGATCTCGCGAATCAGAGCCATAGGCGACTGCGCACCGGCATGGCCGCCCGCGCCGGCGGCTACGGCCACCAGGCCGTCGGCCCCCTTGGCGATCGCCTTGCGCGCGAAAGTGTTGTTGATCACGTCGTGCAACACCACGCCGCCACAGGAATGCGCCGCCTCGTTCACCTCGACACGCGCACCCAGCGACGTGATCCAGATCGGCACCTTGTGACGCACGCAGATCTCCAGATCGCGCTCCAGCCGCGCATTCGAACGGTGCACGATCTGGTTCACCGCGAAAGGCGCCGCCGGGCGGTCGGGGTTTTCCTGGTTGTACCGGTCCAACTCCTCTGAAATCCGCGTCAGCCAGACGTCCAGAAGCGGCGGTTCGCATTCGGCCTCGCGCGCGTTCAGCGCCGGAAACGAACCGACAATGCCCGCCTTGCACTGGGCAATCACCAGATCCGGCACGGAAATGATGAACAAGGGCGCGGCGATCAACGGCAGCCTGAGTCCCTGCAATGCGCCGGGCAATTCTCGCGTCATATCCGCGCTCCTTCATCTTGCCGGACAAACTCCGGGGGAGTCGCCCCGCGGGCGACGGGGGCAGCGCCCCCCGCACCGCCCGCCATCACAGAACTTCGAACAGACCAGCCGCGCCCATGCCGCCGCCGACACACATGGTGCAGACAACGTATTTCGCACCCCTGCGCTTGCCCTCGATCAACGCATGCCCGACCATCCTTGCGCCGGACATCCCATAAGGGTGGCCGATGGAAATTGCACCGCCGTCGACGTTCAGCAATTCGTCCGGAATGCCCAGCTTGTCACGGCTGTAAAGCACCTGGCAGGCGAAGGCCTCGTTCAGCTCCCAAAGGCCGATGTCGTCCATCTTCAAGCCATGTGCAGCCAGCAGCTTCGGCACCGCAAAGACCGGGCCGATGCCCATTTCATCGGGCTCGCAGCCTGCCGCCATGACACCGACATAGCGGCCCAGAGGCTCGATGCCGCGCTGTTCGGCAAGCCTGGCTTCCATCACCACCGTGGCAGAAGCGCCGTCGGAAAGCTGGCTGGCGTTGCCCGCGGTGATAAACCGTCCGGTCTGCACCACCTGCCCGTCCTTGAAGACCGGTTGCAGCCCGGCCAGGCTTTCGGCCGTGGTGCCCGGCCGGTTGCCCTCGTCCTTGGACAGCGTAACTTCGTGTTCCGTGATCTCCTTGGTCTCGCGGTTCTGCATCTTCATGACCGTCGTCATGGGAACGATCTCGTCGTCGAACCGTCCAGCTTCCTGGGCCAGATGCGTGCGCTCCTGACTCTGCGCTGCATAGGCGTCCTGGGATTCGCGCGAAACGCCGTAGCGGTCGGCCACGGTTTCCGCGGTTTCCAGCATCGACATGTAGATCGCCAGCTTGTTCTGCTTGAGCCACGGGTCCCCTGCGACGCGCATCTCGGGGGTCTGGACCATCGAAATGCTTTCGACGCCGCCGCCGACGACCACATCCATGCCGTCGTGCACAACCTGTTTCGCCGCTGTTGCGATGGCCATCATGCCGCTGGCGCATTGCCGGTCGAGAGACATGCCCGCCACGGTGACCGGAAGGCCCGCGCGCACCGCGGCCTGGCGCGCGATGTTGCCGCCCGAGTGCCCCTGCTGCAGTGCCGCGCCGATCACGCAATCGCTGATTTCGCCGCCGTCGACGCCGGCACGGGCAACGGCATGTTCGATGGCATGGGCGGCCAGCGCCTGGGGGGTGGTGGCGTTGAAGGCGCCGCGATAGGCCTTGCCGATCGGGGTGCGGGCGGTTGAAACGATGACGGCGTCGCGCATTGTGTGATCCTGTCTCGGGTGGGTTGGGTCCGGACCGGGGCGCTGCCCCGGACCCCGGAGTATTTGTTGAACAATGAAAGGGTTACCAGTTTATCTTCATATTTCGGGCGCGCGCGGCGTTGCGCACGTACTTCTGCGTCTGCTCGAATGCGTTGGTCAGCTCCTGCTGGTCTTGCGGATCGGTGACCTGCGCGAAGCGGGCGGCAATGGTTTCGGGTGTGTTTTCGCCATCGACAAGAGTGATACCGGCGGTTTCACAGACCCGGGTGACCGCAAAGCTGCCGGCTCCGGCGCCCAATATGGTGCGGCTGGGGGCATCGTCGCAGACCAGGTACAAAAGACCCGGCGTGATGGTTTCGGGGGCCAGCAACGCCAGTGCGTCAGGCGGGATCAGCGATTCCGTCATCCGGGTTGCGGCCGTGGGGGCAAGGGTGTTGACGCGGATATCGTCGCGCGCGCCTTCGAGGTGCAACACGTTCATCAGCCCCATCATCGCCGCCTTCGCGGCGCCGTAATTGGCCTGGCCGAAATTGCCATAGAGGCCCGATCCGGAGGACGTGAGAACGATGCGGCCGTACTTGCGTTCGCGCATGATCGGCCAGACCGCATGACAGCAGTTTGCGGTGCCGGTCAGGTGAACTTCAATAACGCGGGCGAAATCGGCCATTGTCATCTTGGCGAAGCTTTTGTCGCGCAGGATGCCGGCGTTGTTTACCAGAATGTCGATCCGGCCCCAGGCTTCGGTGGTTCTTGCCACCATGTCCGCCACTTCGGCGGCATCGGCCACGTCGGCGCCATGCGCCATGGCGGTGCCGCCGAGGGCCTCGATTTCCGCGACGACCGCTTCGGCGGCCGAGGAGGAGCGCCCGGTTCCATCGGTGGCGGTGCCCAGATCGTTGACCACCACGCGTGCTCCGCGCGCCGCGAGCCCCAGCGCATGCGATCGGCCGAGGCCGGTGCCGGCGCCGGTGACGATCGCCACCCTGTCGTCAAAGCGGATTTCACTCATGATTTCACTCCATTGCCGCGCGAAAGAGGTTCGGGCCGCTCATCACCTGGATGCCGCCCGACACCGGCAGCACCGCGCCGGTAAGGAAGGAGCCGCCCTTGCCGCACAGGAACTGCATGCAGCCTGCGATATCCTCGTCGCGGCCCACCCGTCCGAGCGGCACGTCCTGGCCGACCTTTTCGCGCATGTCGCTATCGGCCGTCGCAAAGGCGGTCATCCGCGACACGAAGGGGCCCGGCGCCAGCGCGTTGACGGTGATGTGGTGGCCCGCCAGCTCTTTGGCCAGGATCTTCGTCATGTGCAGCACCGCCGCCTTCGACGCGGCATAGGCATAGGCGCCGTCGCCCAGCGGCGCCTCGCCCATGACCGAACCGACATTCACGATGCGGGCCGGATCGTCGGGGGTGGCCGAGGCGATCAGCTTCGGCAGCAGCGTCTGCGTCAACTGGAACAGGCCGGTCATGTTCAGTGTCATGACCTTGTCCCAACTGTCCCAGGGCACCTGCCCCAGCGGCGCGCCCCATGTGCGGCCCGCGTTGTTCATCAGGATATGCAGATCGTCGGTGCGGCGCCCGACCTCTTCCGCCAGCGCGGCGACGCCCGCTTCAGAGCCCGCATCGCCGGCAAAGCCTTCGGCGCTGCCCGGCGCGCCGAGCGCGTTCAGTTCTTCTGCCACCGCCGCGCAGGCATCGCCCTTGCGGCTGGCCAGCAGCACCCGCGCGCCTGCCTGAACCAGCCCCTCGCAGGCCATCCGCCCGATACCGGTAGCGCCCCCGGTGACCAGCGCCACCTTGCCGTGCAGTGAAAACAGCGTTTCCGGCGTCATCTCAGAACCCCCTGTGCGCGGCGACGATGCTGGCGTGATAGCCGTAGTCGCCCAGCCATTCGGCCGAGACACGCGCGCGTTTCATGTAAAATCCCATGTCGAAGGCATCTGTCATGCCGATCCCACCGTGCATCTGCACCCCTTCGATCACCGCAAGTTGCGCGGTTGCCGTCGCGCGGGCCTTGGCCAGCGACACCGCGAGACTGGCGTCGCCCGGATCCGAATCGAGCTGTCGGCCCGCGTTGAGGATCGCCGAGGCCGTCACCTCGAGTTCGCACCACAGATGCGCCGCACGGTGCTGAAGCGCCTGGAAGCTGCCGATGGGCACGCCGAACTGCTTGCGGTCCTTCAGGTACTGCGTGGTCATGGCGAAGGCACCGGCGGCAAGCCCGGACATCTCGGCGGCCAGCGCCGCCTGCCCGGCTTCGAGCGCGGGCCGAAGCACTGTCATGCCGTCATCGACCGTGCCGAGGACGTCGTCGCCCGTGGCTGCCACCGCGTCGAACCGCACCCGCGCCGCGTCGCGCGCATCGATCATGTTGCGCGGATCGCGGGTGATGCCAGCGCGCCCTGCATCCAGGTCGAACAGCGTCAGCCCGTCGTCGGTGCGCGCCAGCACCAGCAACCTGTCGGCGTGGCCGCCATCGACGACAAACGTCTTGTCTCCGGTCAGTTGCCAGCCGTTGCCGTCGCGTCGGGCGGTCATCTCGGTGCCCGCCGGATTGAACTTGGAGCCTTCGTCCAGGGCCAGCGCGTAGGTCGCGGTTCCATCGGCGATGCTGGCCAGCGCGGCGTTGGCCCGCGCATCGGCCACCTGCCGCAGCGCGGTCGCCGCGATCACGGCCGAGGATATGAACGGGCTGGTGACAAGGGTCTTGCCCATCTCGTGGGCCAGCACGCCCGCGGCGGCATGGCCCATCGCCGATCCGCCGGCCGCTTCGGGGATCAACACGCCGGTCCAGCCCATCGACGCCATCTCGCGCCACAGAGCGGCATCGCGGGTCTGGCCGCTGTCGCGCAAACCACGCAGATGCGCCACCGGCGCGGCCTCGTCCAGAAACCCGCGCGCCGCATCGGCCAGCATGGTTTCTTCTTCCGTTACAACAAGTTTCGCCATTTTCTTAACCTGGTAGCCCGAGAACGCGGCGCGACACGATGCTGAGCATCACCTCGGATGTGCCGCCTTCGATCGAATTTGCCTTGGTGCGCAGCCAGTCGGCCGCGCGGCCGCCCAGCGGTCCGTCCCACTCCAGCGCGTCCGAACCGCCCGCCGCCATCAACAGTTCGTGGCGCTGTTTGTTCAGTTCGGTGCCCATGTATTTCAGCATCGCCGATGCGTCGCCCGCGCCGGTGCCCGCCGCCGCCTGGTCCTTGTAGCGCTCCAGCGTCAGCCCGATCGCCATCGCATCGACCTCGCAGGTCATCGCGGCGGCGCGCAGGGTGACGTCACCGGCCACATCCGCGCCGCTGTCGGCCAGAACCGCCCCCAGCGCGCGGCCGCCCAGAAGGCCGCCGCCACCGCCCGAGATCATCTCGCGCTCGTGGGTCAGCAGGTATTTGGCCACGTCCCAGCCGCGATTTTCGGTGCCGACGATATTGGCCTTGGGCACTTTCACGTCGTCGAAGAACGTCTCGCAGAAGGGCGACGCCCCGGAAATCAACTTGATCGGGCGCGTCGACACGCCCGGCGTGTTCATGTCGATCAGAAGAAAGGAAATGCCCAGATGCTTCCTGGCGTCGCGGTCGGTGCGCACCAACGCGAAAATCGCATCGGCCTTGTCGGCATAGGAAGTCCACACCTTCTGGCCATTGACCACCCAGTGATCGCCCATGTCCTCGCCGCGGGTCTGCAAGGATGCAAGATCGGATCCGGCCCCCGGCTCGGAATAGCCCTGGCACCAGCGGATTTCGCCGCGCGCGATTGGCGGCAGATACTGCAACTTCTGTTCATTGCTGCCGAAATGCAAAAGCGCCGGGCCCAGCATCCAGATGCCGAAGCTTTCCAGCGGCGACCGCGCGCCGATCCGGTCCATTTCGGCGCGAAACACCTTTTCTTCTTCGCGGGTCAGCCCGGCGCCGCCATACTCGACGGGCCAGCGCGGCACCGTGTACCCCTTGCCCGCGCAAGCCTCGAGCCACGCCTTCTGCGCGGGTGACGCGAAGTTCCAGTTCTTTCCGCCCCAACAAATGGTAGTCTCGTCCCTGCGGCCATCGCGCATCTCGGCCGGGCAGTTTGCCTCCAGCCACGCGCGCAGGTCCGCGCGGAATTGCTCAAGCTCTGAATGGCTCTGCACGATGTCTCCCCCCGGCATCCATGTCGTTCCGCTGTGCAGAATTGCATTTCGAAATTCGATTGACAAGCGCCAACCGCGACGTTTTGACTGACGCGCAGATGACAACGGTGCGCGGCGCGCGCCGGACATGGGGAGGACAACCGATGAAAGCGATGCTGAGCACGGCGCCCGGCGGGCCGGAAACACTGGTTCTAAGCGAACTGCCCGACCCGGTTCCGGGCAAGGGCGAACTGCTGGTGCGGGTCCGCGCGGCGGGTGTGAATTTTCCCGATACGCTGATGATCCGCGACATGTACCAGATGAAGCCGCCGCGCCCCTTCGCGCCCGGCGGCGAGGTGGCAGGCGACGTTCTGGCGGTGGGCGAAGGCGTCACCGGCTTTGCCGTCGGCGACCGGGTTCTGGCGCTGACCGGCTTTGGCGGCTTTGCCACCCACATCAACGTGCAGGCGGCGCGTGCGGTGAAGTTTCCCGAAACCATGCCCTTTGAGGATGCAGCCTGTTTCATCTTCACCTATGGCACGTCGCATCATGCCCTGAAGGATCGCGCGCGCATCCGTCCGGGCGAATCGCTGTTCATCCTCGGGGCCGCCGGTGGTGTGGGCGCCGCGGCCATCGAACTGGGCAAGGCCGCCGGCGCGCGGGTGATCGCCGGCGTGTCGTCCGAGGAAAAGGCCGCCTTCTGCCGCGACATCGGCGCCGATGAAACGCTTGTCTATCCGCGCACGCTGGACCGTGATGCGCAAAAGGCGCTGTCGGCCGAAATCAAGGCGCTGGCCGGGCCCGATGGTGTCGACGTGGTCTATGACGCGGTCGGTGGCGACTATGCCGAACCGGCGATCCGCGCCCTGGCTTGGGAGGGGCGTTTTCTGGTCGTCGGGTTCCCGGCGGGCATCCCGCGCATCCCGCTGAACCTGACGCTGCTGAAAGGCAGCCAGATCGTCGGCGTGTTCTGGGGCGCATCGGTGGCGCGCGACCCGGCGGGCCACGCGACCAATATGGGCGAACTGTTTGCCATGTACGCCGAAGGCCGCATCAAGCCGCGGATTTCGGCGCGTTTCGCGCTGGCCGACGCGGCACAGGCGCTGGAACTGATGCAGGACCGCAAAGTGATGGGCAAGGTCGCCTTGACCTTCGACTGACGCGTGTCACAGATGCGCGCAGTCGTTGAACCCCTTGACGGCCATGCTGTCGCCTTCGATCACCAGCCGGCTTATGGATCCGTTTTCGGCCCCGGTGAAGGCCAGCGGCCGCGCGCCGCAGGCCATTTCCAGAGCGGCGCCGATCACACCGCCATGCACCACCGCCGCAACCCGTTCGCCGGGATGCGCGGCGGCGATGCGCAACAGCCCCGCGCGCACCCGCGCGTGCAGCGTCGCGGTGGTTTCGGCGCCGGGTATATGGCCCCATTCACCGGTTTCGCGAAACCGCACGAAGGCGGGATGGTTGCGGGCCGCGTGCATACGGTACGCGCCGCCGTCCCACGCGCCCAGGCAGACCTCGCGCAGGTCCGCCTCGATGCGCGGCGTCAGGCCAAGTGCAGCGGCCAGCGGCGCGGCTGTCTGGTGCGTGCGCCGCAGGGTGGTGACATAGATCGCCGCCAGCGGCGTATCGCGCAACCGCGCGGCCACGCGTTCGGCCTGGACTTCGCCCTCGGGGTGCAGCGCCGGATCGCCGTGGCCATCGACCATCGGGAACGAAACACCGGGCCGCGCCGCTTCGGTGCGCCCGTGCCGCACCAGCAGGATGTCGGCCGCTCCGGGCGGGGGGGTGTACTTGGTCTGGTGGTATTCTTCGCTCATGCCTCTGCGCTCCTTGGGATCGGGTGCGCGAACCTAGAAGGAAAGCCGTGCCAATGACAACGCGCAGTATCGAAACCGGAACGCCGGACCTGTTGTGCCATATCAGCGGCCACGCCGCGGTCCTCACGTTGAACCGGCCCGACAGGCGCAACGCCTTCAGCCCGGCGATGACCGATGCGCTGGCGCGGATGCTGGCGCAGACCGAAGCCGACGACGGTGTGCGGGTGCTGGTGCTGACGGGCGCGGGCCGCGCGTTCTGCGCCGGGGGCGACCTCGAGGGGATGGGCGAAAGCATCGGCGCCGCAGCCGACATGCCCACGCCCGACCTGATCCGCCGTCTGCAACGCGCGCAGGAGGCGGTCAGCCTCGCGCTCTACGACTATGCGAAACCCACCATTGCCGTGCTGCCCGGCCATGCGGCGGGCGCGGGCATGGCCCTTGCGCTGGCCTGCGACCTGCGCATCGCCGCCGACACCGCCGCGCTGGTGCCCGCCTTCGGGGCGGTTGGCGTGTCCGGCGATTTCGGGGGCAGCTGGTATCTCAGCCGGCTGATCGGTCCGGCCCGCGCCAAGGAGGTGTATTTCACCGGCCGCCGCATCGCCGCCGACGAAGCGCTGGCGCTGGGGCTTCTGAACCGCGCGGTGCCGCCCGAAGACCTGGCCGAAGCCACCAAGCAGATGGCCGACGCCATCGCCGCGCAGGCGCCGCTGGCGCTGCGCGCGATGAAGGAGAACCACAACCGCGCCGTGGTGTCGGATCTGCGCTCGACCATGGCGATGGAGGCCGACAGGATGGTGCGCTGCATGCTGACCGAGGATCATCAGGCCGCGACCCGCGCCTTCCTGGAAAAACGCCAACCCGAATTCAAAGGCCGCTGAACCGCCGCCTCGAAAGGACCGACATGTCAAACCTCACCATAACCGTACAGGAACTGCCAAAGGGCGTTCTGACGCCCGATCACTTCGCCGCCCGCACCGCCGATATGCCGACGCCCGGCGAAGGCGAGGTGCTTTTGCGCACGGTCCTGATGTCGATCGACGCGGCAAACCGCAGTTGGATGCAGGGCGCCACATACCGCGACGCGATAAAGGCCGGCGACGTGATGGCCACCTATTCCATTGCCGAGGTCGTCACCTCGAACAGTCCCCGGCTTCAGGCCGGCGATATCGTCGGCTGCGAAGGGCTGTGGGCCGAATACATCACACGCCCGGCGCACAAGGTTGAAAAACTGCCCAAGGTCAGCCCCCTGTCCAACCTGATCTCGGTCTATGGCATCGCCGGCAAGACCGCCTATCACGGTCTGGTGGGTGTCGGTCAGCCGATGGCGGGCGAAACCGTTCTGGTTTCGGCGGCGGCGGGATCGGTCGGCGGCTATGTCGGTCAGATTGCCCGCGCGCTGGGGTGCCGGGTGGTGGGCATCGCCGGCGGTCCGGAAAAATGCAGCTGGGTCACGGAAACGCTGGGCTTCGACGCCTGCGTCGATTACCGCGATCCGGGGTTTTTCAAGGCGCTGCGCGCGGCCTGCCCCGACGGTGTGGACGTGTATTTCGACAATGTCGGCGGCAAGATCCTGGAAACCGCGCTGTTCGTGATGAATGAACGCGGGCGGGTCGTGTGCTGCGGCGCGATCAGCCAGTATGACAGCGCCGCGCCCGAGGGTCCGCGCAACCTGCCCGGCCTGGTCGTGGTCAAACGGCTGCGCATGGAAGGGTTTATCGTGATGGATTTCGCCCGCGACGACGCGCGCGCGCTGCGCGCCCTGCGCCACTGGGTCGGGACCGGCCAGATCAAGGTTTTCGAAGATGTGGTCGAAGGGCTGGAAAACGCCCCCGCCGCGCTGATCGGCCTTCTGGCCGGCGACAACAAGGGCAAGCGCATGGTGCGCGTCGCACCCGATCCGGCCTGAGAAAGGAACCCAGAAGATGACCGCATTGCAAGAAGCGCAGAAGGATCTCGAAGCGAAGATCGGCACCGAAGTCGGGGTGTCGAACTGGATCGAGGTCGACCAGGCGATGATAGACCAGTTCGCCGAAACCACCCACGATCACCAATGGATTCACGTCGATCCGGCCCGCGCCGCCGCCGAAACCCCTTTTGGCGGCACCATAGCGCACGGATTTCTGACGCTGTCGCTGGCCAGCCGCTTTGCCTATGACTGCTTTCCTGTGTTGCCCGGTCAGGTCATGGGCATCAACTACGGGTTCAACCGGTTGCGATTTCTCAACCCGGTGCGCGCCGGCGCGCGGCTGCGCGGGCGTTTCGTGCTGAAATCCGTCACCGCGCGTTCGGCCACGGATCTTCTGCGCGAGAACACGCTGACCATCGAAATCGATGGCCAGACGACACCTGCCCTTGTTGCCGACTGGCTGGGACTGGTGGTGTTCGAGGGCGCCTGAACCGCTCTGGACAAATCGGTTATTGCATCCTTAAGTGTTTATCGAGTTTGTGAGGTCATGTTTTATGACAAGTGTTCTGGTTTTGAACGGGCCCAATCTGAACCTGCTGGGAACACGCCAGCCAGAGGTTTACGGAAACGACACGCTGGCAGATGTCGAAGCGCTGTGCCTCGCAAGTGGCGCTCGCCACGGCCTTGCCGTGAGATGTCTGCAATCCAATTCGGAAGGCGCGCTGATCGACGCGGTGCATGGCGCGCGCGGCCGTGACCGTGGCATCGTGCTGAATGCCGGCGCCTATACCCATACCTCGATCGCGCTCATGGATGCGATCGCATCGGTCGAATTGCCGGTTATCGAGGTGCATCTGTCGAACATCCACGCCCGCGAGCCGTTTCGACATCGATCATACATCGCGCCCGTGGCGCTGGGCCAGATCTGCGGCTTCGGCATCCTCGGGTACGCGCTGGCGTTGGATGCTCTGGCCGCCCATCTGAACGCACCCACGAGATGAACCTGCCCGACTACCTCATGCAGCTCAGCGCGGCGCGTTCGATGGAGGAACTCTGGCTGGGCCACACCCGGCAAATGGCAAGATACGGGTTCGACAGGCTGCTCTACGGGTTCACGCGGCACCGCTCGGGCCGGTCGCTGGGCGATCCCGACGATTTCATCGTCCTGACCAACCACGCCCCCGAATACCTGCGCGTCTTCATCGGCGAGACGCTGTATTTCGACGCGCCGATGACCCGCTGGGCGCTGGACAACGACGGCGCGTGCAGTTGGCGGCACGTTCAGGACACCTATGCCCTGCGCGAGATGACAGCCGGCGAACGGCGCGTGTTCGATTTCAATCGCAAGATGGATGTGACGGCCGGGTATACCGTGTCGTTCAAATCGATCTCGCCGCGCTCGAAGGGTGCCATCGCCCTGACCGCCCGCCCCGGCATGAGCCAGGACGAGGTGGATGCGATCTGGGCCGAGCACGGCCGCGACATCCATCTGATGAACAATGTCGCGCATCTGAAGATCCTGACCCTGCCGCACCCGGCGCCCAACCGCAACCTGACCCGCCGCCAGCGCGAGGTGCTGGAATGGGTCGGTGACGGCAAGACGACACAAGACATCGCGATCCTGATGGGGCTGACGCAGGCGACTGTGGAAAAGCACCTGCGGCTTGCGCGCGCGGCGCTGTCGGTGGAAACCACCGCCCAGGCGGTTCTGAAGGCCGCGCTGCACAATCAGATCTTCATTCTCGAAGCCTGAGCGCCATTCGCCGGTTGCGGCCCCCGCGCCGTCTGGATTACACCGCCCGGCAACACAGCGAAGGATCGCCCCGATGGCCGACACCGCCCCCGAACAACCGCAGATCTATCTTCTGTCGCCGCCCGCTTTCGAACTGAGCCGGTTTCCCGACCTGTTGGCCCGGGTTCTCGACGCGGTGCCCGTGGCCTGCATGCGCCTGACCCTGCCGGGCGCGGATGCCGACACCGTATCGCGCGCCGGCGACGCCTTGCGCGAAGTCTGCCATGCCCGTGACGTGGCGCTTGTGCTGTCCGATCACGTCTTGCTGGCGCAGACGCTCGGGCTCGACGGGGTGCACCTGAGCGATGGCGCCCGGTCGCTGCGCGCCGCCCGCAAGACGCTGGGCGCCGATGTCATCGTGGGCAGCTATTGCGGGCAATCGCGCCACGACGGTCTTACCGCCGGCGAGGCGGGTGCCGACTATGTCGCTTTCGGGCCGGTCGCTGAATCGGGCCTGGGTGACGGGGCGGTCGCCCCGTCCGGGTTGTTCGAGTGGTGGTCCGAGGTGATCGAACTGCCCGTGGTCGCCGAGGGCGCGCTGAACGCCGAACGCATCGCGGCGCTGGCGCCCTACGCGGATTTCTTCGGGATCGGGCCTGAAATCTGGTCCGACCCCGATCCCGCCGCCTGTCTTTCGGCGCTCCATGCTGCCCTGACGGCCTGAGGCGACGCAGGCGTTACAGGAACACCCTCTCGACCACCCAATAGGCGCCGACAGCCGCGATCGCCACCGAGGCCGGAATGGAAATCGCCTTCCGATACCAGGGTTTCGATCCGAACCAGTAGCCGACCGCCAGGAAAGCCGCGGCAATGACCGTCAACTGCCCCAGTTCGACACCGATGTTGAAACCGATCAGCGCCGGGATGAATTGATCCTGCGGCAGACCGAATTCGCCCAGAACGCTGGCAAACCCCAGACCGTGCAGCAGGCCGAACCCGAAGATCACCGCGGGCCGCCAGCGGCTGAGCCCCTTCGAAAAGATGTTTTCGACCGCGACATAGGTAATGGATGCGGCAATCAGCGGCTCGACAATGCTGCCCGGCACGTTGACCCAGCCCAAGGCGCCCAGCGCCAGCGTGACGGTATGGGCCAGCGTGAACGCGCTGACCTGCCAGATCAGGGGCCGCAGTCGGGTGCTGAGAAAAAACAGCCCCAACACGAACAGGATGTGGTCCAGGCCCTTTGGCAGGATGTGGTCGAAACCCACCGGGATATAGCCCACGAAGGTTTGCCACCCGGTGGCGGCGTTGCCTCCGGCCAGCGCAATCGGCCCGGTCGACGCGCCGGCCTCGATCAACCCGGTGAAGGGCGCCTCGACGCCCTGCTGGCGCAACACAAGCGCGCCGCCATCCGCCGGCCAGGTCAGATCGAGCGTGCGCGCGCTGGCCGGCACCGCCCCTGTCAGCACCAGACGCGATGCGCGCGGCAAGGCGAGATCGCCGGTTTCGGGGACGACCACATCGCTCACCTGCAAGGCGACCGGGCCATCGGCGTCCACCGCGATACGCGGCGCCCAGCTTTCCGCGAAGGCCCGCAACCGGGCCGCCATCTCGTCGGGTTCGAGAACGCGCAGCGCATCGTAGCGTTCGGCCTGGTCGGTCAGATCCGTGTCATGCGCATCGGACAGATCGATTTCGGCAACAAAGGCCTCGGCGTTCAACCGCAGATCAAAAACCATCTGCCCGTCCGTCACCGTCAGATCGGCGATCGACGGCTGGATCTCATGCGCCTGCGCCATCGCGGCAAACAACCCGAGGCTTGACAATACCGCCACAAGGCGCAGCTTGAATACCAATTCTGAAAGGAAACTCACGATGTCACTCCGTAGCGGATTGTCCGCCTGTCTGTTGTTGGTGGCTCTGTCTCCGGCCGCTCTCGCTCATGAATTCTGGATCGCACCGACAGAATATCAAGTCACGCCCGATACGCCAGTGACAGCCGACCTGCGCAACGGCGAAACCTTCTCGGGGATGGCGCTTGGATACTTCGAAGGGCGCACCGCGCGCTATGAGGTTCTGGCGGGCGGACAGCTGACGGCGGTGGCCGCGCGCATGGGCGATGTGCCGGCGCTGCAACTGCCGGGCCTGCCCGAAGGTCTGGCCGTGATCGTTCACGAAACCACACCCAGCACGCTGGCCTACACCCAATGGGAAAAATTCGCCGCCTTTGCCGCACACAAGGATTTCCCCGACATCCGCGCGCGGCATCTGGCCCGTGGCCTTCCCGAAACCGGGTTCCGCGAAAGCTATACCCGCCACGCCAAAAGCCTGATCGCCGTGGGCGCGGGCGCCGGGTCCGACCGGCAATTCGGCCTGGCCCAGGAATTCGTGGCGCTGGGCAACCCCTACACCGATCCGCCCGAAGAGGGCCTGACGGTGCGGCTGTTCTATGGCGATGCGCCGCGCAGCGACGCGCAGGTCGAGGTTTTCGAACGCGCGCCCGGCGGCGACGTGGCCGTGACGCTGATGCGCACCGATGACGCCGGGCAGGTGCGGGTGCCGGTGCGGCCGGGCCATGAGTACCTGCTGGACGCGGTTGTGCTGCGTCCGGCCCCCGATGGCGGCGAAGCGGTGTGGGAAACGCTCTGGGCGGCCTTGACCTTCGCGGTGCCCTGACCGGGGGGCGGATGGCACCGGGCACCGGAGGCGCGCACAAAGTCGCTTGCGCCCCCGCGCCGCCCGCGCCACAAAGCGGGCATGACACGCGCGCCGCTCTCCGTTCTGTGCATTGGCAGCGTCCTTTGGGACGTGATCGGCCGTTCGGCCGGGGCGATGCGCCAGGGATCGGACGTGCCGGGGCGGATCACCCGCCTGCCCGGCGGCGTCGCCATGAACATCGCCATGACGCTGTCGCGCTTCGGTATGCGCCCGGTCCTTCTGACCGCCGTTGGCCGCGATGCCGAGGGCGACGACCTGATCGCCGCCTGCCAGCGGCGCGGCATGGACACCGATCACGTCTACCGCTCGCCGGATCTGCCCACCGATCGCTACATGGCGATCGAGGCGGCCAACGGGTTGATCGCCGCAATCGCCGATGCGCATTCGCTCGAGGCGGCGGGCGCGCGCATCCTCGCGCCGCTGATGGATGGCGCGCTGGGTTCGCCGGCATCGCCGCATGCGGGGCTGATCGCGCTCGATGGCAACCTGACGGCGGATCTGCTGGCCGATATCGCCGGAAGCCCGGCCTTCGCGCGCGCGGATCTGCGCATCGCGCCCGCATCGCCCGGCAAGGCCGAGCGGCTGGCGCCCTTCGTGCGGCACGGGCGCGGCACGCTTTATGTCAACCTCGAAGAGGCGGGCCTGTTGTGCCACGCGCAATTCGTAAGCTCGGCGCAGGCCGCCGCGGCCTTGCTGGCGCAGGGCGCGCGGCGGGTTCTGGTGACCGATGGCGCGCGATCGGCGACCGAGGCCATGCAGAACGAACTGATCACCCAGACCCCGCCCGAAGTTCTCGAAACCCGCGTCACCGGCGCGGGCGATACCTTCATGGCGGCGCATATCGCCGCCGAAGCCGCTGGTGCCGACAGAACCCTCGCGCTGACACTCGCGTTGCAGGCTGCAGCCACCTATGTTTCCGGAGAAACCGCGTTTTGATCCCGATGTCCCTGTCTGGCGCGATTGCCGCCGCGCGCAACGAAAACCGTCCCGTCGTCGCGCTGGAAAGCACGATCATCACCCACGGAATGCCCTACCCGCAGAACCTCGAGGTGGCCCGCCAGGTCGAGGCCGACGTGAGGTCGGCGGGGGCGACGCCGGCGACGATCGCGGTGCTGGACGGACGGCTGCACATCGGGCTCGAGGATGCGGAACTGGCCGCGCTGGCGCAGGCCAAAGGGGTGGCGAAACTGTCGCGCGCGGATCTTCCGGCCTGCCTGGCCACAGGCGGCACCGGCGCAACCACCGTCGCCGCGACGATGATCGCAGCGCGCCATGCCGGCATCGCGGTCTTCGCGACCGGCGGCATTGGCGGCGTGCACCGCGGCGCCGAAAGCAGCTTTGACATCTCGGCCGATCTGCACGAACTGGCCCAGACCGCCGTGACCGTCGTTTCCGCCGGAGCCAAGGCGATCCTCGACCTGCCGAAAACGCTGGAGGTGCTGGAAACGCTGGGCGTTCCGGTCATCGCCGTGGGGCAGGACATGTTCCCAGCCTTCTGGTCGGCCTCGTCGGGCCTGCGCGCACCGCTGCGCATGGACGATCCCGCCACCATCGCGCGGGCGCATCTGGCGCGCGCCGCATTGGGCCTGCCGGGTGGGCAATTGGTGGCCAATCCCATCGAAGCCAGCCATGAAATCCCGCCGCAGACGCTGGCCCCGATCATCGCGCGGGCCCAGGAAGACGCCGCGCGGCACCGCATCACCGGCAAGGCGGTCACACCCTATCTGCTGCAACGGATCTACGAACAGACCGAAGGCCGTTCGCTCGCCGCCAACATCGCGCTGGTGCGTTCGAACGCGCGCCTGGCCGCGCGGATTGCCCAAGCGATGGGCAACGCCGCGCAAGAGCATGCAGAATGATCGCGCCACCCATTGTGGCGCCCCGGCAGACTTCCTAGATTTGCACCGCACCCGGACGGATTGAAATGACCACCCCATTCGACAATGACCCCAAGACGCGACGGCCCGGTCTGCTGGCCGGTCTGCGCGCCTCTTTCCTGACGGGCCTCGTCGTGATCGCCCCCGTGGGCCTCACGATCTGGCTGATCTGGACCGTGGTCGGATGGATCGACGGCGTGGTGCTGCCGCTGGTGCCCTATACGTTCCGCCCTGAACAATACATCGGCATCAACCTGCGCGGCGTCGGCGTGATCATCTTCCTGATGTTCACCGTGATGGTCGGTTGGGTCGCCAAGGGCCTGATAGGCCGCTCGTTGATCCGCTTCGCCGAAAGCCTGGTAGACAGGATGCCGGTGGTGCGCTCGATCTACTCGGGGATCAAGCAGATCTCGGAAACGGTCTTCGCCCAGTCCGACCGGTCCTTCGAAAAGGCCTGCCTGATCGAATACCCCCGGCGGGGGATCTGGGCGATCGGGTTCATATCGACCCAGGCGCGGGGCGAAATCTCGACACGCGCACCCACCGCTGGTGCCTTGCTTAGCGTGTTCCTGCCAACCACGCCAAATCCAACATCCGGCTTCCTGCTGTTTGTCCCGCGCGAAGACGTGATCGAACTCGACATGTCGGTCGAAGACGCCGCCAAGCTGGTGATATCGGCGGGGCTGGTCTATCCCAACGGCAAGGATCCAACGCAGAAACCGGGCCGCGGCTGATCGCGGCCCGCGCGGCTCAGCCGAACATCTCCTCCAGATCGACGGTTCCGCGGTGGTTCAGATCGCCCTTGTGGCGCGCCACGAACCCGCCCGCGGCCGCCCGCCCCGCCGCCTTCAGCCGGGCCAGCGTATAGGGCGTCGGCACCAGCTTTGTCGCCACCGACAGCGCGTTCATCAGCGCATCATCGGCGATCATATGTACCAGAACCCGCTTCATCCGCCCGTCATCCACCATGCCTTCGTCCAGCAGCCGTTGCACGAAATTGATCGCACGCAGTTCACGCAGCAACGAAGAGTTGAAGCTTATCTCATTGATCCTGTTCTGGATCTCCTGCGGCGTGGTCGGCAGATCTGCGCGCTCCAGAGGGTTGATGTTGACAATCAGCACATCCGCTGGCAGCGCCGGATCGAACAGCGGAAACAGCGCCGGATTGCCGGTATAGCCCCCGTCCCAGAACGCCTCGCGCCGTCCGGTTTCCACGTCATCGATTTCAACCGCGCGAAAGATCGTCGGCAGACAGGCCGACGCCATGATCGCCTCCGACGTGATGCCATCGCCGGAAAACACCCGGATCTTGCCGTTGCGCACCCGCGTGGCGCAGATGAACAGGGCCGGGCCGTCGTCGGCACAGACCTTGCCGAAATCGAACTTCTCGACAATCGGTTCCAGCGGATTGCGATAGAGCGGCCCCCACGCATAGGGCGACATCACCCGGCTCATCGCGTCGCTCAGCAGGAAGGCCGGCGAAAACTCCAGCGCCTGGCTCACGGCGCGCGGCTGCAGGCCCTGCATCCAGCCCTCCAGCCGCAGGTCGCGCACCGCACCGACTTGTTCCCAAAGCTCGTCCAGACTGGCCCGCGCGCCCGCGCGGCCCCCGCGCACCATGCCGGCCTTCAGCGCAGCACCGTTCAGCGCACCCGCCGAAGTGCCTGAAATCGCCGCGATCTCGATGTCCTCCTCTTCCAGCAGACGGTCCAGAACACCCCAGGTAAAAGCCCCGTGCGCGCCGCCGCCCTGCAAGGCGAGGTTGATCCGCTTGGTCATGCCCTGTCCTTCCTTTCGCCCGAAGTATCCCGGGGGACGTCGCCCACGGCGACGGGGGGCAGCGCCCCCGTCCCTGCGCCGGTCACAGCGCGGTCCATCCCCCGTCGACGCTGATCGTTGTGCCGGTGATCTGTGCCGCGGCATCCGAACACAGGAAAACCGTGGTGCCGCCCAGTTGCCCTACCGTCGCGAAGGCCTTCGAAGGCTGCCGGTCCAGCATCACCTTCTTGATCACCTCTTCGCGGCCCATGCCGTATTTTTCCATCGTATCGGGGATCTGCGCTTCAACCAGCGGCGTCAGCACGTAACCGGGGCAGATCGCGTTGCAGGTGATCGGCTCTTCCGCGGTTTCCAGGGCCGTGGTCTTGGACAGACCGACAATGCCGTGCTTGGCGGCGATATAGGCGGATTTGTAGGGCGATGCGGTCAGGCCGTGGGCGCTGGCGATGTTCACCACGCGACCCCACCCCGCCGCGCGCATCTTCGGCAGCGCCGCGGCGGTCGTGTGAAACGCCGACGTCAGGTTGATGGCGATGATCGCGTCCCATTTTTCGGTGGGAAAGCTGTCGATCGGCGCGACGTGCTGAATGCCGGCGTTGTTCACCAGGATATCGCAGCGCCCGGCCTTGCCGATCAGTGCGCGGCAGGCTTCGGCGTTGGACATGTCGGCCTGGATATAGCGCGCGGTGGTTCCCGTCGCCTGCGAGATTTCGGCGGCCAGCGCGTGGTCTTCAGGCGTGTCCGAGAACGAATTCAACACCACGTCCGCGCCCGCCCGCGCCAGTTCCCATGCAATTCCAAGCCCGATGCCCGAATTCGATCCGGTGATGATGGCGGTTTTTCCGTTAAGGGTCATGAACGTTCCTCGCGTTTCGCTGATGGCTCGGGGGCAACCTGCCATGCTGCATCTGCGAAGAAAACCGACAAATGCCGCAAGTCCGCCGCGGCCCAGCCACATTTGCGCCACAATCGCGCCGCCACTCTCAAACAAAAAAAACGCCCGCGCGAGGCGGGCGTCAAGTTATTGAGGCAGGTTTCATACAGGCAAGAAACCTATCGAGCAGTGACTCCTTTATAGGCAATTCCCTTGCGGCATCCAAGCTAAAAGTTTGAAAGTCAATGAAACCCCCCGTAGGCTCAGGCCCAAGAAAACAGGGGCATAAGGAGGATTGTTTCGAAAATGCATCCAGTGTTTTTCCGATTCGCAGCGTTGGTTCTGGTGAGTCTGGGAGCGGTTTTTCCCGTCAAGGCTGAAATCGGAGAATCATCCCATGCCATAGCTATGTATGGCGCTCCGGCCTTGCCACAGGATTTTGTGTCGCTGCCCTATGCCAACCCGGATGCGCCCAAGGGTGGCACAATCGTCTTCGGAAACACCGGCGGTTTCGACAGCCTGAACCCCTACGTTCAGAAAGGCACCGCACCCTGGCAATTGCGTTTTCTGACTCATGAAGCCCTGATGGCGCGATCCTGGGACGAACCCTTTACCCTTTACGGATTGCTGGCCGAATCGGTACGCACCGCGCCCGACCGCAGCTGGGTGGAATTCACCCTACGCCCCGAGGCGCGGTTTTCCGATGGCAGCCCGGTCACTGTGGAGGATGTGATATGGTCCTATCGAACGCTGGGCGAGGACGGGCACCTGAGGTATCGTGGTCTGGCCGCGCGCATCGACAGCATCGCGCAGACCGGGCCGCGCAGCTTGCGCCTGACGTTCAACACCAATGATCGCGAGCTGGCGCTTCTGGCCGGCATGCGCCCGATCCTGAAGAAGGCACAGTGGCAGAACGGCGATTTCACCGCGTCGGGTCTGGATACCGTCCCGATCGGCAGCGCGGCCTATGTGGTCTCTGACTACGAGGCCGGCCGTTTCGTCCGGCTCACCCGCGATCCCGCCTATTGGGGCCGCGATCTGCCGCTGAACCGCGGACAGCACAACTTCGATGAAATCCGCATCGAGTTCTATGGCGATCAGACCGTGCTCTTCGAGGCCTTCAAGGCCGGCGCGCTGACCGTGTTCCGCGAGTTCAACGCCGACGCGTGGGCCAGCCGCTATGATTTCCCCGCCGTGCTGCGCGGTGACGTGGTGAAATCCGAGATACCGCACCAGCGCCCCAGCGGCATGACCGGTTTCGTCATGAACACCCGCCGCGCACCTTTTGACGACTGGCGCGTCCGCGAGGCGATGCTGCTGGCCTTCAACTTCGAATTCATCAACGACACGATGACCGGCGGCGCGCAGCCGCGGATCGCATCATATTTCTCGAACTCGGAACTGGGGCTGCGGCCAGGGCCGGCCGACGGGCCGGTACGCACACTTCTGGCGCCCTTTGCCGCCGAGCTGCCCGAGGGCACGCTGGAAGGCTACCTTCTTCCACGAGGCGACGGCACGGCGCGCAACCGGGCCAACCTGAGGCAGGCCGCCGCCCTGCTGGCGCAGGCGGGCTGGCGGGTCGATGCGGGCGCGCTGCGCAACGCGGATGGCCGCCGCTTTGCCTTCGAGGTGCTGTTGCGTCAGGGCGACGGCGACATGCAGACGGTGATCGACATCTACGCGCGCGCACTGGAACGGCTGGGCATCGCGGTGCGCACCGCATCCGTGGACAATGCACAGTACAACGAACGGATTTCCGCGCTCGATTTCGACATGACCGATTTCCGTCGCGATCTGTCGCTGTCGCCGGGCAACGAACAGCGGCTCTATTGGGGCAGCGCCGTCGCCGATACGCCGGGCACCCGGAACCTGATGGGCGTGGCATCCCCGGCGGTGGACGCGATGATCGATGCCATGCTGGGCGCGGCCAGCCGCGATGGCTTCGTGCAGGCCGCGCGCGCGCTCGACAGGGTTCTGACGGCGGGGCGTTATGTGATCCCGATCTGGCAGTACGATGTGGGCCGCATCGCGCATGACCGCGCCCTGCGTTATCCCGACAGACTGCCGATCTACGGCGATCGCATCGGTTTTCTGCCGGATGTCTGGTGGTACGATCCGGGCGACTGATCGCGCGGCCCACACCTGACCGGAATTGTGCCATATCCCCCGAACCACAACCCAAGCGCGAAAAAGGGGTATTTTTCGTGTCAGTTTGCCCAATTTCGGCAAGTGTTTGACTACGCCACTTGACAGTGCGGCGCCATGACGCATTAGCTGAAGCATCATCAATCGCAGTTATGGCCCAGACGAAGGCTGACCCGCGCTTCGAGCAGATGCAACAAGAGGACGTTGAATGACCTGGGCCGATCTGACGCAAAACTGGGCAATATGGTTCGCCCGAATCAAGCAACGGTTTCCCAATCTCGAGGACAGCGCGATGCCTTTCCTCAAGCAGGATCGCCAGCGGTTCGAATGCTACCTTGCGGAAACGCACCAGCTGACGCTGACCGAGGCGCGCGAGGAGTTCGAGGAATTCCTCTATATCGAGTCGCTGGCCCGCGAGGCCATCGACTATCGCGCCCGCACCGACGACAGCAGTTTCACGTCAAGGATGTGACCCACAGGATCGTGGCGTCTTCGTCGCTGACAGAGACCACGTTGTGGCCCATCGTGGCGTCGTAATAGGCGCTGTCGCCCCGCCGCATCTCGACGGGCTCGTAGAATTCGGTGAACAGCCTGATCACCCCGGTCAGGACATACAGGAATTCTTCGCCGTCGTGGCGCACCCAGCCGTCGAATTCGTTCATGTCGCGGGCCCGCACGCGCGCGCGGTACGGCAGCATCTGTTTCTTGGTCAGCGTCTCGGCCAGCAACTCGTGCTCGTAGGTTGCCGTGGCGTGTCCGGCGCCGGCGCCGGAGCGCGTCACCGCCATGCGCCCATTCACACGGTCTTCCTGCGGCGGGGTGAACAGCTGCGGCACCGAAATCTGCAGCCCCACAGCCAACTTCTTCAACGCGTCGTAGGTGGGAGACATCTGCCCGTTTTCGATCTTTGACAGGGTCGAGCGGGCCAACCCGGCCTGTGATGCGGCCTGCTCCAGTGTCCAGTCGCGCGCCTTGCGCAGCGCGCGCACCCGCAGGCCCAGATCCAGCGGTTCGGGCACGCTCTGATCGCCCCCCGACCGGGCGATGCGAATGATGGATCTGGGATCGCGTGTTGTCATGACAAAACGTATAGGTGCGGACCGCATGGCTTGCAACGGGGCGGGTCGGGCGATAGCAGGGGGCATGATCTCCGTCTTCGAGAAGGGCCGCTTTCCGCCCGCCCCCGCGTCTTTCAACCTGGCGGCCCATGTTCTGGGCCGGGCCGGCGCGCTTGCCGAGAAACCGGCGCTGGTGCTTCCGGGCGACACAACCGAGGTCTGGAGCTATGGCGCGCTGGAACAGGCGGTGCGCGGCACCGCCACGGGGCTGTTGCGCACCGGACTGACACCGGGCGATATCGTGCTGATGCGGCTGGGCAATTCGGTGGATTTCCCGCTGACCTACCTGGGCGCGATCGCCGCCGGGCTGATCCCGGTGCCGACATCCGCGCAACTGACATTGCCCGAGTGCCGCCAGATCGTCGACACGCTGTCGCCGGTGGCCATCGTCGCGGCACCCGATGTGGTCGTGCCGCCGCATCCACGGGTGATCGGGCTGGAGGCACTGCGCGCGATGCGCGACCTGCCCGCCGCCGCCTATGACATGGGCGATCCCGAACGCATGGCCTATGTGGTCTTCACCTCGGGCACATCGGGCAAGCCGCGCGCGGTGGCCCATGCCCATCGCGCCATCTGGGCGCGCCAGATGATGATGCGCGGGTGGTATGGCCTGAGCCAGAGCGACCGTCTGCTTCATGCCGGCGCCTTCAACTGGACCTATACGCTGGGCACCGGGCTGATGGATCCCTGGACGATGGGCGCCACCGCCCTGATCCCCGCCCAGGGCACCCCGCCCGAGCATCTCGGGGCGCTGATCGCGTCCCATGACGTGACGATCTTTGCCGCTGCACCAGGGGTTTACCGGCGGATCCTCAAGTCTGATAACCGGATCGCCGCGCCGCATCTGCGGCATGGCCTGACAGCCGGCGAAAAGCTGGCGCCGGATCTGCACACCGCCTGGACGGCGGCCACCGGCACGCCGCTCTTCGAGGCCTACGGCATGTCGGAGTGTTCCACCTTCATCTCGTCCTCGCCCGACCATCCGGCGCGCGACGGGCGCCTCGGCACCCCGCAGGAAGGCCGCCGCGTCGCCATCATGGGCGCTGACGGACCTGTGGAAATGGGCACCGAGGGCACCATCGCGGTGCACCGCTCGGATCCGGGGCTGATGCTGGGCTATCTGGGCCAGCCCGAGGAAACCGCCAGCCGGTTTCGCGGCCCCTGGTTCATGACCGGCGACCAGGGCGTGATGGAAGACGACGGCCAGATCGCCTATCTGGGCCGCGCCGACGACATGATGAACGCTGGTGGATACCGCGTGTCGCCGCTGGAAGTCGAAGGCGCGCTGGCCGGATTTCCCGGTATCGTTCAGGTCGGCGCGACCGACGTGGCCGTGGCATCCGGCGCGCGCATCATCGTGGCCTTCTACACCGCGCCCACGCCGCTGCCGGAACCCGAACTGGCGGCATTTGCCGCCGCGCGGCTGGCGCGCTACAAGCAACCCCGCGCCTATGTGCATCTCGATGCGCTTCCCGCGGGCGCCAACGGCAAACTGCTGCGCCGCGCCCTGCCCCCATTCTTCAAAGGCTCCGCCCCATGACCGACCTGACCGTCAAGCTGGATATCCTTTCCGATCCGATCTGCCCCTGGTGCTATATCGGCAAGGCGCAACTGGACACCGCTCTGGCCCGCGTGCCCGATCATCCCTTTGTGATCGAATGGCATCCGTTCCAGCTGAACCCCGACATGCCCGCTGGTGGCATGGACCGGCGCAGTTATCTAGAGGCCAAGTTCGGCGGCAAGGAACGCGCGGCCAAGGCCTATGCGCCCATTGTCGAACATGCCGAGGCGGCGGGGCTGGCAATCAACTTCGACGCCATGCAGGTGACGCCGAACACGATGGACGCGCATCGCCTGATCCACTGGGCCGGGATCGAAGGCCGCCAGACCGCGGCCGTTTCAGCGCTGTTCGCGGCCTATTTCACCGAAGGGCGCGACATCGGCGATGCCGAGGTGCTGGGCGATATCGCCGATGGCATCGGGCTGGACGCGTCGGTTGTGATGCGGCTGCTGGCGTCGGACGCGGACCGCGCCGACATCGCCAAACGCGATGCGCACAGCCGTGAGATGGGGGTCAATTCGGTGCCCACGTTCATCGTTGCCGGCAAGCACGCGGTGCCCGGCGCCCAGCCAGCGGACCTGTGGGAACGGGTGATCGCCGAAATGAAGAGCGGCGCCGAAAGCTGATCGGCCAAGGCCACCCCGATACCGCGCGCGCCCGTCCCGGTTTGCACGCCGCCCCGAAAGAACGCCAGATGACCAAGACCGCCATGGGCCGGACAGAGTTCATCGCGCTGATTGCGATGATGATGGCGACGATCGCCTTTTCCATCGACGCGATGTTGCCCGCCCTGCCAGAGATCGCCCGCGAACTGACACCGGACGATCTGAACCGTGCGCAGCTTATTGTGGTGTCTTTCGTTCTGGGAATGGGTGCGGGCACGATGTTCACCGGGCCTCTGTCGGATGCGGTGGGGCGCAGGCCGGTGATCATGTGGGGGGCGGCGCTGTATTGCCTCGCGGCGGCTTTGGCGTGGGTTTCAACCTCTCTGGAACTGGTGCTGGTGGCGCGTGTGATTCAGGGTATCGGCGCGGCCGGGCCGCGGGTGGTGTCGGTGGCGATCATCCGCGATCTCTACAAGGGCCGGGAAATGGCCCGGCTGATGTCGGTGGCGATGGTGATCTTTTCGCTCTTCCCGGCGGTCGCCCCGCTGATCGGATCGGGTGTGATCGCGCTGGCGGGCTGGCGCGGCATCTTTCTGGTGTTCATGGGGTTTGCGGTGATCATGATGGTGTGGATGGGCACGCGGCTGTCTGAAACGCTGCCGGTCGCCCATCGCCGACCGATGCGTCTGGGGCTGATCTGGCTGGCGCTGCGCGAGATGTTCGCGCACCCGGTGGTGCGGCTTTCGATCATGGTGCAGACGCTCAGCTTCGGGATGCTGTTCGCGATGATCGCCACGGTGCAGCCGGTCTATGACCGCGTGTTCGGCATGGCCGAAAGCTTTCCGCTGTGGTTCGGCGCCGTGGTTCTGATTTCGGCCAGCGCTTCGGTTCTGAACGCGATGCTTGTGGTGCGTCTGGGCATGCGCGCGATGATCACATGGACGCTGGCGGCACAGGTGGTCGTTTCGGGGGTCATGACCCTGATCGCGCTGGCCGGTCTGGCGCCGGAGGTTCTGTTCGTGGCCTTCCTGATCTGGCAGGCAACGGTGTTCCTGCAGGCTGGCACCACGATCGGAAACCTCAACGCCATCGCGATGGAACCGATGGGCCATATCGCGGGCATGGCGGCTTCGGTCATCGGATCGGTGGCAACGGTGGCTTCGGCGCTTCTGGCAACGCCCATCGCGCTTTTGTTCAACGGCACCCTGCTGCCGCTGACCCTTGGAATATGGACGATGGCGGTGGCCGGGCTTTTGCTGATGATGCGGATGCGGCGCCTCGAGACTCGCTGACACTTTCGCCGAATCGCCTGCGCCGCTAGCCTGCCACCTCTGCCGGCATCGAAAGGACGCACCGCGATGGACTACTACGACCTCGGGCACCACGGGCGCACCGTCACCACCGGCGCACCGGCCGCGCAGACATGGTTCGATCGCGGCCTGAACTGGACCTACGGTTTCAATCACGAGGAAGCGGTGGCCTGTTTCCGCCATGCACTGTCGCATGATCCCGATTGCGCGATGGCCCATTGGGGTGTCGCATATGCAGCCGGGCCAAATTACAATATGCCATGGGCGCTGTTCGATGATGCGACGCGGGCCGAGGCGCTGTCGACGGCACACAAGGCCCAATGCGCCGCCGCCAATGCCGCCAAAGCCAACGCCACGCCGGGCGAAAGGGCGCTGATATCGGCGCTGGGCGCACGCTATCCGCAGCCCGATACCAGCGACGACATGGAAAGCTGGAACTGCGCCTTTGCCGACCGGATGCGCAAGGTACACGCCGATTTCCCCGAGGATCTGGATATTCTGGCGGTTTTCGCTGAATCGCTTCTGACGCTCACGCCCTGGATGATGTGGGATCTGGCCAGCGGCACACCCGCGAAAGGCGCCGCCACCCAGGAGGCGCAGAGGGTTCTGGAATCCGCTTTTCAGAGAAGCCCCGGCGCGATGGACCATCCCGGGCTGCTGCACCTTTATGTTCACCTGATGGAAATGTCGCCGACGCCGGAAAAGGCATTGCGCGCGGCCGACCGTCTGCGCCGGCTGGTGCCCGATGCGGGCCACCTTGTGCATATGCCCACGCACATAGATGTGCTGTGCGGCCACTACCAGAATGTCGTCGACTGGAACCAGGCGGCGGTTCGCGCCGATCTGAAGTATTATGAGCGCGAAGGCGCCTTCAACATCTACACCGGCTATCGCCAGCACAACTATCACTTCGTGATCTACGGCGCGATGTTCCTGGGACAGATCGAACCGGCGCTTGCCGCGGTGCGCGGCATGGCCGAAACCACCCCCGAAAAGATGCTGCGCATCCCCTCGCCGCCGATGGCCGACTACTTCGAGGCATTTCTGGC
>JANSXZ010000041.1 GCA_024742705.1 Paracoccaceae bacterium
CGCTTCCGTCAGAATGAGCTTGTCCAACGTCAGATCGGATACCGCTCTACGCAGCCGCTGGTTCTCTTTCTCAAGTTCTTTCAGCCGTGTGAGCTGTGACCTCTGCATCCCGCCATAAAGCTTCCGCCATCGGTAAAACGTTTGCTGCGTCACCCCGATCTGGCGCACCGCCTCGGCAATCGTTGCCCCTTGTCCTTGCAAAACTTCAACCTGCCGAAGCTTCGATACAATCTCTTCGGGCTTCTCTCGTTTGCCAGCCATCGCTGATCCTCCAATTTGAGGGATATCCTATCCCAGTTGGTGGACCACTTTCAGGGGGCTACTCCAAGGTGTTCGGTCAGTTTGGATTCGATCGCCACCAGCGTGCGGGAGCCCGAAAGCACAACGTCGAGGTTGGGCGCGCGTCCGCCGCGCAATCCGGTCGGGCACTTGCGTTCGAATTGCAGCCCGTCGAAGCCGCCGCATCCGATCAGTCTCAGATCCGGCAGGTTGCGCCGGAAAGGCGCGAAGCAGTTGACCGCAAGGGCCGAAGAAGAGTGTGCGGCGCGGAACTTGGTTTTCAGTTCGTTGCCGTCTCCGGCTGCAAGGTCGGGCACGAAGTCGGCGGGCGCAACGCCAGCAAGCAATCCGTCACGGAAATCGCTTGCGTAGCCGTCTGAATTCAGCCGGGCACCGGGGTGGGTGTGGCGGAACGCCTTGGCGAGGGCGGCGATGGCGCGGGGGCGGGCAGCGCGGGTCATGCTCTGGGTTCGCTCCGCGCGCGCGGATTGTTCCGTGCGCGCGGCAAGGGGTGCGGGGCTGTCGCCACGTCACCCATGATGATCACGCGCCGAAGGTTTCGACATAGCTGTCGTCCACGAGGGTATCCAACGTGATGTCGGCGCCGACCAGACCTTCGGACTGGAACCAGGTCAGCTGATCCAGCAGCGAGGCGGTGTTTAGCCGGGCGCCTTCGTTGATGCGCATGGTGCCGTTGATGATGGATGGCGCGGCCTTCTCGCGCGGGCGGTCGGTGTAGACGTATTTGTGGATCAGGTCCACCATCGCGTCCACGCCTTCGCTGCCCGAGGCGAGATCGATCATCGTGGCGTTGTAATCCGCGACCCCCGCGCCAAAACCTTCGAGGAAGGCGCCGGTCTGTTCGCGTTCGCCGCTGGCGTTCGCCGCCGAGGTGAACACCGTGGTCACCTGGTAATTGGGCAGATAGTCCGACACGTTGCCGACGATATGCACCGCGCCCGACCCGGCGAGGGGTTTGGCGATATGCGGCACGATCGACCAACCGTCGATCTGGCCCGATTTCAGTGCACCGATGATCGCGCCGACCTTTTGCAGCGGCGTATACCGCATCTGGATACCTTCGGCTGCCGCCATCTTGGCGCCCATGTAGTGGAACGACGAACCGGCAGTGGAAATGCCGAACGATTTGCCATCCAGCCCCGCCGGCGTGGTCACACCCGACTGAAAGGCCGCGTCCGAGACCAGGAATTTCTGCCCGTCGATCCCCGGTTCTTCGCTGAGCGCACCACCGATCACCTTGATCGCGCCCTTGTCGGCCAGTGAAATCAGACCGCCCGAAACCGCCGTTATCGCATAATCCACATCGCCCGATGCAATCGCCACCGCCATCGGCTGGGCCGCCTGGAAGAACTTCAGCTCGACGTCGAGACCGGCGTCGGCGAAATAGCCGCGCTCGACGGCGATGAAGCTGCCCGCGTGGGATGTGAAGCGCAATGCGCCGATCACGATCTTGCGTCGCTGTGCGATCGCCGGCGCCGCCAGCCCCGTGGCCGCCGCCGCGCCCAGCAATCCGATCGTCTGTCTTCTGTCGAACCTGACCATTCTGTCCTCCCTGACCATATGATCGCGCCCTCGGCCCCCGGTGTCGGGGGTGCGGGGCAATGGCGCATTTGTGGGTGGCGCGCGCGGTTCAAGTCAAGATCATTTGACCGGCGGGGGGCCGGGCGGCGTGGCGACGAGGCTGTGGTAATTGCGCGGTTGACGGGTCTGGAACGTGCCCCAGATGTTGCGCTCGCTCGCGGCCCGGTCGAGATCGAGCGTGGCGCGCAGGATGCCTGTCGAAGTGCGGTCAAGTTCGGCGATCTTGGCGGCGCGGTGATCGCAGCAGAATGACGAGCCGTAGAAATCCAGCGTGACGCCGTCGTCGGTTTCGCGGCCCACCCGGTTGGCGGCCAGCACCGGCACCAGGTTGGCGGCGGCATGGCCGCGCATCGCGATCTGCCATTGTTCGGCGGTGTCCCATTCGGGATGATTGGGTTCGCTGCCGATGGCCGTAGGATAAACCAGCAGTTCGGCGCCCTGCAGGGCCATCGCCCGCGCCAGTTCCGGGAACCACTGGTCCCAGCATATGCCGACCCCCAGAACCAGATGCCGGGTGTGCCAGACCGCAGGGCCATCCGGGCCGGGATCGAAGTAAGCGGTTTCGATATAGCCGTCGAAATCGGGGATATGGCATTTTCGGTAGATGCCCAGAACGCTGCCGTCGGCATCGATCACGGCCACCGAATTGTAAAGCCCGGTCGCGCCACGTTCGTAGAACGACACCGGTATCACGGTATCGGTTTCGCGCGCGAGCGTCTGGAACCTTGCGATCAGCGGGTGATTCAGCGCCGGCTGGGCCAGGTCGCGGTAGCTGGCGTTGCGGGCCTTGCAGAAATAGGGTGTTGCGAACAATTCCGACGGCAGCACCAGATGCGCGCCGTCGGCGGCCGCCTGCCGGGCCAGATCGAACACCCGATCCTCGGTTTCGGCGGTGTCCCATGTATGCGACGTCTGGATGGCGGCGACGTTCAGAATTCGGCTCATGCGGGTTCCTTTTCGGGCAGGGGGCTGGCGTGCGCTCGGATCAGATGTGGAATCAGCGCAGAGAGCGCCGGAAAACGTTTCGCGGCTACGCCGTGCCGGTGCATGATCGCGCCATCAGGGAGAACAGTAGCATGACCTCTTTCGCGCCGACCAGAGATTTGACCCCGCGCCGAATGCCCGCCGAATGGGAGCCGCACGCCGCCTGCTGGATGGGCTGGCCGCAGGCGGCGCTTTGGGGGGGCGACCTGAAGGCGGCCGAGGCCGACTATGCGCGCGTCGCGCAGGCGGTCGCGCAATTCGAGCCGGTGCGGATGCTGGCCGATCCGTCGTCTGCGGCCCGCGCCCGGCGTGCCTTGGGCAACTCCATTGAAGTGATCGAGATGCCGCTCGACGATGCGTGGCTGCGCGACAGCGGCCCCGCCTTCGTTCGTACCGGTGACGCCGGGCTGGCGGCGGTGCACTGGCGTTTCAACGGATGGGGCGGTGCCAACACCGCGTTCACGCGCGATGCGGCGGTGGGGCGCGGTGTGGCCGAACATCTGGGCGTGCCGGTGATTCCCTCGGCGCTGGCGATGGAAGGCGGTGCGATCGCGGTCGACGGAGCGGGCACGCTGCTGGCCACCGATACCGTGACGTTCAACGCCAACCGCAATCCGGGCCTGAGCCGCAGCCACGCCGAGGCCGAGTTCGCGCGCACGCTGGGCATCCGCAAGGTGATCTGGCTGCCGGGCGATCCGCATGAATACGGAACCGATGGCCATATCGACGGCATCGCCTGTTTCATCCGCCCGGGTGCGCTGCTGTTTGAAACCGATGGAGGGGGCGACCCGGCCGGCGCGGCCATCAACGCGGCCAACCGCGCCGTGCTGGAGGCGGCGACAGATGCCGATGGGCGCCCGCTCGAGTTGTTCGATCTGCCCGGCGCGCCGGCGATGCCCGGCAAACAGGGCGTCGGCGATTGGGGATATTGCCGATCCTATGTGAACTTTTACATCGCCAACGGTGGAATCGTCATGCCCGGATTCGGAATCAAGGCCGATTCAGCCGCCCGCGCGGCGGTTCAGCAGGCGTTTCCAGACCGCGAGGTGGTCCAGATCCGTATCGACACTCTGGCGGCCGGAGGCGGAGGCATTCACTGCATCACCCAGCAGGAACCGGCCCTGCCAACGCCGGAATCGCCTGAAATCACATGAATCCGGCGATTCCGGGGCAAAATCCGCCCCTTTGAGGTTGCCTGCGAAACGGGCGTGCAAATCTGAAAAATGGCCCCCGGACACTTTTTTGGAAGAAATCGCAAAAAAGCTCTTGCGAGTCGCCGGTGCTAGTCGTAAATGACGGCTCCGGGCAGCGACGAGATGCTGAACGGGCCGCCGGAAAGGCACACAGGCAAGACAACGCCGGGTGCAACGAAAGCGGAAGAAAAGATCAGAGGCATGTGAGACCTTGATGGCGCTGAGGGTATTTTGGCGTTGGTGGGTTGTGTGTGTTTCTACGTTGTTTGACATTGATGATATCTGAAGAGATATGTGGGCGGTTTGGTTCGTTTCGATGGATCGACG
>JANSXZ010000033.1 GCA_024742705.1 Paracoccaceae bacterium
CTTGATCAAGCGGTTCTTGGCGTTCACTTTCGGTCAGCCTTGACGAGTGCATTCGCAATTTCGCTGTGCTTGCGCATGACGGCTACGATGGCTGCTTTGGGGGTTTTCCGGCTGCACGCAGGTGCTCGTATTTGGTTCTGAGGTCCGGGCTGAACCGCATGGCAACCAATGCGGGCATGGAGAGGGCATCGCGCAATGGTTTGCGCCCGCCTCCGATAAGCGCCTTGCCCTGCCACTGACCGGATTGGCGCGTGATGGGCGCGAGACCAGCCAAGCTTGCCGCCTGTTTGCGTTCAAGTATCCCGATTTCTGGCATCAAGGTCGGCATGGTTGCGGCCGTGACAGTGCCAATCCCCGGCATGGAGCACAGAGCATTGCGGCTGAATGCGGTGGTCGGTTCTGCCTCGATCCGCACCGCGATTTCGACGTCCAACTCGGCAATCTGACGTTCCACTTGAGCGAGCCGCGCCTTGCCCAGCCATTTGGTCAGAGCACGAAATCCCGCAGCCGAATTCGCGAAGCGCTGCGCCGCACGATCTGCCGGCCGGAACACGTCCGGATGGGATTTCGAATTGTCGAAGCCAATGGTAAGGTATGTCATCTTCGCCAAGACCTATGCTTGTCGCATGCGTATCCGTTCAGGCCCCCGGTGAAGACGGCGGCTGATCAAACTGCAGGACGGTCCGTCACGACCCAGCTCATCGCGAGCCAGCCACCGTCACTGACCACCATAAATGGTGTGGTAGGCACTGGCTCCCGACTAAATCAGGAACCGTGATCAGGATAAGACATGCGACATGGCATCTCGCGCCTGCCTGATGTCGCGGGCGACAAGCCGCGGCGATCGAAATTCAAACGCTACCCTGTGGGCTTCTTCCACATCCACTGCCCAGCAGTGCATGTTTAAATGCATGAGAGGGGACATCGCCGAGGTGTGGACCGCTGAAGGAAAGCTGTTCTCGTTCGTCGGCATCGACCACACGAACAAGTCTGTCGTGCCCCGGCTTGTCGGGAAGGCGGACAAAAAGACGGCTTGGGAGTTTCTGCAACACATGCTCGAGGTCGTGCCGTATCGGGGCAACACCGTTTCAGCCGACAACGGCATTCGGTTCGCCCAGCAGCCCCGCAACCGGAACACCGCGTGTTCAAGGCCGGTGCGCTTTGGCATGCTCCGTGAGGCAAACGGGATTGCGCACCGGCTGACCGAACCCAACCATCCCCGGACCAACGGACAGGTCGAAGGGATGAACCGCACGATCAAGGCGGCCGCTGTAAAACGCTTCCGCAATGACAGCCATGATCAGCTGCGGCGCCTCACACACTTCATGACAGCGGACAACTTCGCGCGCCGGATCAAGCCCCTCAACGGGCTCACACCCTACGACCAAATCTGCAAGATCCGGACATCAGAGCCACCCAGATCAATCTTGAAGCCGATCCACAGGATGCCACGACTGTACACCTAGGCCTGGGCTATGGTGATCAGCGGGCGTGTTCCGCCCAGTTCGGCAAACGCCATCTGCCGGCAGGTGAACACCAGGATCTGCTGATCCGCCGCCACCCGGTGCAACGCGGTGAACATCCGCACGATCCGCGTATCGTCGGAATAGACCAGCGCATCGTCCAGTATCACCGGCACCGCCCGTCCCTGCCGGGCCAGAAGCCGCGCGAAGGCCAGGCGCGTCAACACCGCGATCTGTTCGGCGGTGCCGCCGCTGAGCGTCTCCATCCTTTCGGCTTCGCCGCCGCGCACCAGGCTGTCGGGCAACATGCTGTCGCTGTCGAACGACAGGGCCGCGTCCTGATGCAGGATGGCGATCAATGGGGCAAGCTCGGTCTGGACCGGCTCGAAATAGGCATCCCGCGCCGCGGTGCGGGTATCCTCGAGGGTCTGGCGCAACAATTGCAGCGCCCGCACCTCCCTTTCATAGCGGGCGACGCGCGCCTCGGCGTCCTCCAGTTGCCCCTCGGTTTCGGCCAGAGCGGCCTCGGCGCCGTCTTCGGCGCGCGCCCGGATGATCCCGCCCAGTTCCTGAATCCGCGCCTCGTGCAGAGCGGTGCTGCGCGCGGCCTCGTCGCTGGCGCTCTGGGCGCGCGAAAGGCCGGCCCGCGCTGTGGCCATATCTGGCGCGTCACGGACCAGCCGGGCGGATTCGGCGCGCGCGTCCTCCAGCGCCTGGGCGGTCACGGCGATGGCGCGGGCCGCATCGGCCTTCTGCCTCGCCCGCGCTTGCGCATCACCCGCCGCCGCCGAAGCGGCAAGATGCGCGTCGCGGGCGAACTGCAGCGCCGACCCGGCCGCCGCCAGCGCGTCGCGCGCATCCGCCGCGCGGGCTTCGGCTTCGACGGCGCGCGGTTCGATATCGGCCAGATCCGCCAGCGCCGATTGCAGCGCGTCGCGCAGCGCCGCCACATCGCCGACCGGGCCTTCATCCGCAAAGGCGGCATCGGCTTCGGCGCGCGCGGCCGCCAGTTCGCGGCGCAGCGCATCCAGACCCTCGGGCGCGTGGCCCGACAACAGCCCCTGCGCCAGACGCTGCGCTTCGGCGGCGGCGGCACGCGTTTCGGCCATGGCGCGCGCGGCCTCGACAGTGGCGGCGCCACAGGCGGCCAGCGCCTTTGCCAGCGCCGCACCCGCCTGTTGCAGTTGCCGCGCGCCGGCGTCGTCTCCGGTGATACCGGGATCAATGGTCAGACGGCCGCCGCCCGGCAGATCAACCGCTGTGGGTCGCGCCACCGCGAGCGGAACGCCCTGCGGCATCGGCGCGCCGCCAAGCATGGGATCGCCCGCGCCCTGCCATGTGACCGTTACGCCCCGGCTGTCGCGCTGGCCCTCGAGATGGCGCAGCGCGGCGGCGCATTCATCCACGCGCGCGCGGCGTTCGGCAGTCGCGGGATTGCTTTGCAACTGGGCGGTCGCGGTTTCGAGATGCGCGCGTTGCGTTTCGGCGGCGGCAAGACGTTTTTCCAGCAAGGCGACCGCGCGGCGTGCCGCATCGGCGCGGGCATGTGCCTCGGCGCGCGCCAGTTCGGTGCGCAACCGTTCCACCGCGCGCTGCGCCGCGTCCCGCTCATCGACCAGCCGACGCGCCGCCGTGCGCCGCACCTCGACCGCCTCCAGCGCCGCATCATGCCGCGCGTCCGCTTCGGCCATGGCCACGGTCGCGCGCTCAAGATCTGTTTCACGGGCGACAATCGCCGCCAGCGCCTGTTCGGCGCGCTCATGTTCGAAGGTGCGGATCTGAAACGTCTGTTCGGCCTGACGCAATTCACCGGCGTGATCCTCGGCCAGTTGAAACGCATGTTGCGCCGCCGTCAACGCCGCCGCGCGCGCCCGCATCGCTTCGGGATCCCGCAACCGTGCGACCTGCGCCTCGCGCGATCGCCTTTCGGACAGCGCCTCGGAAAGGTCGCGCACCTTGGCCGCCAGATCCTGTTGCCTGCGCCCCAGATCTTCGGCCAGATCCATCGCCGCCTTCCACGCGCCACCCGCGCGTGGCCGCCCCGACGCGGTGGCCAGTTGCCCCAGATCGGCCTTGCAGCTTTCCAGAACGCGGTCCATGCGCCGTCCGCCGGTCATCATCTCGATCTCGCCGGCCACCGAAGACAGCAGGTCGCGGCGCGCGCCCAACAGCTTCTCGCGTTCGCCACGCGGGCCATCGGGATCAAGCCCGGTCACGCCCTGGCGCACCCACAACAGCCCGGCGGGCCCTTCGAGTCCGGTGTCGATCAGCGCCGAGATCCATGCCTCGGCCTCGTCGTCACGCGCGACCAGGCGGTCGCGCGCAAGGTCGTGCACCGCCGCGCCGCGGGCCGCGAGGTAGGATTTCTCGATGCGGAAGCGGCCTTCGGGCAGCTCGATTTCAACCGCCACGCCAACCGCCCCGCCCGAAGGCGGCTGAAGCGCGCGCACATCCCTTGACGCCGCGCCGTAGCGCGCAAAGAACAGCGCGTGCAGCGCATCGAAGAAAGTGGATTTGCCGAATTCATTGGCCTCGGCCACCACAGACACGCCGTCGCCGATGCCCGAAACCGTTGCCGTCTGGCCCGCGAAGCGGCGCACGTTGGTCAGGCTGATGCTGCGCAGCTTCATGGCTGTTGCGCCGCGTAGTCGAACAGAAGGCCCAGCGCCGCTTCGGCATCGGCGCGCGCGACGGGGTCACGATCGGGATCGCTCATGGCGTCGGCCAGCTCGGCCGCCGCGCTGCGCAGGGCGCCCGCCCTGTCGATCAGATCCAGATCCTCGACCGCGTGGGCAATCCTCAGGCCACCCATGTCTTCGGCCAGGTGCAGGAAGTCCGGCGCAATCCGGCGCATGGCTTCGGCCAGATCGGCGCGCCCCTGCAACCCGATGCGCCCGCCGGGGGCAACCGCAAGCATGCAGTCGCGCCGCCTTGCCAGATCGGGCAAGGCCGCGGCCAGCATCGCTGCACCGTCGTCGCCTGGCCGCAGATCCAGAGCGACATCGCGCCATTCGATCCCGCCGGTGGGCATCGCCACGACATCGGGCACCGCACCCGGCCCCGCACAGCCCACGGCCAGCGCCGATGCCGGCGTGGCACTGTGCTTGAAGCTGTCGGCCTCGGGCGTGCCCGCATACCAGCACCGCTCGGACACCCGCAATTGCCCGTGCCAATCGCCCAGGGCCAGATAATCCAGCCCGGAACGCGCCGCACGGTCGGGCGGGATGATCGCGGCCGCTTCGCTTTCGGCGGTGAAGTCGCGGATGCCGCCGTGGCCCAGCCCGATGCGCAGGGCGCCTTCGGGCGTGGCGCGATCCATGGCATCCGTCAGATCGCGCCCCGGATTGCGCGCCGTGCAGGGCGCTGGCAAGAGCCAGACACCCGGCGCCGGTTCGATCGGGTCGGCGGTGAGCGCGAGGCAAAGGTTGTTCGGGCAATCGCCCGAAACGGTGCGCCACAGTTCGGTCGCGGCCAGCGAATCGTGGTTCCCCGGCATCACGATCCAGGTCAGATCGGCGGCGGCGCGGATTTCGTTCAGCGCCTGCCGCAACACCTGCGGCGCCGGGGTTTCGGCATCGAAGGTGTCGCCGGCCAGAACGATCACCCCGGCGCCGCTGTCGCGGGCGGCCCCGGCCAGACGGCCCAGCGCGTCGTGGCGGGCCTGTTGCAGACGGTTGCGCACGGCCTCGGGATAGCGGCCGAAGGGTTTACCGAGATGCAGATCAGAGCTGTGCAGCAGTCGGAACATCGCGGGATCTTTCTGTGCGGCGCTCGGCCGGGCGGAACGGTGACTTTCAGCGGGCACCGTGCAGCGGCGGCAGGATCGGTTCCAGCATCGGCACCAGCGGTTTCAGATTGGCCGGCGCCATGCCCGGATACAACCTTTCGCTGGCAGTGGTGCCCCAGGTGCGGCGATGACGCAGCAGGAAAATCTTGGCCCACCCCATCCACAGCCCCATTGAAGGCGCATTGAGGTCGCAGACAAAGCGGTCGCGCCAGTTGTCGGGCAGCGGCAGGCCACAGGATTCGGCCCGGTCCAGCATCCACACCAGCGGGATGTTGGCCAGCGGGCGCGCCGCATGGAACCCGCTGAGCTGGCCGCCGACATCGCCGTGGGTGCCGCGGAACCAAACCTGCTCCAGGCGCCCTTCCCAGTTTTCCGGACGGTCCCACAACACCGGCGCGTAAACATCGCGGGTTTCATCCAGCGCCAGCGCGTGAAAACCGTTGCGCACGTTGCGACCCAGGTGATGGTTGTGAAACCCGTGCCGCGACTCGGTCAGCTTCCACAACAGCGGCAGGCGAAGGCCCAGCGCCTTTACCGTATCCCATACGCCGATCATCTCGATCTGCACCGGATCATGGCAATGCACCCGCGCAAAGGCCGATGCCGCCGGCCCCGACGGGTTTTCACGGTAATGCAGATAGGCGGTTTCGATGTTGCGCGCGGTCACATGTTCGGCGCGCAGAAGGCCGACGCGATCAATCACGCCGGCCAGCGAACGCACCGCATAGGCACCGCGCGAGAACCCCATCAGGTAGATCCGGTCGCCGGGCCGGTAGCGCGCCGCCAGAAAGCCGTAGGCGCGTCGGATCTGGCGATTGATGCCGACGCCCATCATCACATTGAGCGTGCTGCGCCAATCGGTCCATTGCACGCCTGCCTCATAGTAGACCGACACCGCATCGCCCATCTCGGACATCAACCGGTAGGTCAGCCCGGCGTTGGTTTCGTGGCCGGGCCGCAGCGACGACATCGTGCCATCGAGGATAATCACATGGGTCTGGGCCCCGCGCAGCGGCACGGGACCGGATGAGCCGCGTATCAGCGGGCGGCCCACCCATCCGAAAAGTCGTTTACTCAGCCGCGATAGGTTCATCCTGCAACAATTCCCAGACTTTCATCGGCGTGAAGGGCATATCGACCTGGCGAATGCCCCGGTCCCACACCGCATCCTGCACCGCATTTGCAACGGCCGCCAGCGCACCGACGGTGCCGGCTTCGCCACAGCCCTTCATTCCCATCAGGTTCGCCGTGGACGGGACCGGCTCGGAGGTGAAGCCGATCATCGGCATGTTGTCGGCCCGCGGCATTGCGTAATCCATGAAGCTGGCTGTCAGCAACTGGCCGTCTTCGTCAAACACCACATGTTCGGTGATCGCCTGGCCGATGCCCTGCGCCACCCCGCCGTGCACCTGGCCTTCGGCCAGCATCGGGTTGATCAGGTTGCCGAAATCGTCGACGACGGTATAGCGGTCGACGGTGACGACACCGGTTTCCGGATCGATCACCACCTCGGCGATGTGACACCCGTTGGGATAGCTGCGCCCCGGCAGGGTGGCGCGGGCCTCGTGGCTCAGAAGGTCGGCGCGGCCATCTGCGCGCGCCATTTCGGCAGCTTCCATCAGGGTGGGCCGCAGGTTCGATCCCGGCGCGCTGAATATTTCATCATCGAAGGTCACATCGCTCTCCTCCACGCCCATCTTATCGGCAAGATAGGGCGTAAATGCGGCGATCATCACATCCACGGTTGCCAAAGTCGCCGTGCTCTGAGTGGTGACAGAACGCGAACCTCCGGTGCCGCCCCCCTGTGCGATCAGGTCCGAATCGCCCTGCACCACGGTGATCCGGTCCATCGGGATGCCGGTGTTGTCCGACAGGAACGAGGCATAGACGGTTTCGTGGCCCTGGCCGTTCGACTGGGTGCCGACGTAGATGCGCACCGTGCCATCGTCGAGAAATTCGACCTTGGCGCCCTCCGAAGGATCGCCTAGGATACTTTCGATATAATAACACAGCCCCTGCCCGCGCAACAAGCCGCGCGCCGCGTCCGCGTCCCGCCGCGCCGCGAAGCCGGCCGCGTCGGCCTGTTCGGCGCCACGGCCGAGAACCTTGAAGAAATCGCCCACGTCATAGTTTTCGCCGGTGGCGGTCTTGTAGGGGAATTGGTCGGGTTTGATGAAGTTGCGGCGGCGCAGCTCCCAGGGATCGATCCCCAGCTCGCGCGCGGCACGGTCCATCACCCGCTCGAGCACATAGATCGCCTCGGGGCGGCCGGCGCCGCGATAGGCGTCGACCTGGGTGGTGTTGGTGTAATACCCCTCGACCTGGAGATAGGTGGTCTGGACGTCATAGACGCCCATCAGCACCCGGCTGAACAGCATCGTCTGGATCGGCTGACCGAACTGCGAGTTATAGGCCCCGAGGTTGCAGCGGGTGCGCACCCGGTAGGCGGTGATGCGGCCATCGTCGTCGAACGCAAGTTCCGCAAGCGAAGTCAGGTCGCGCCCGGCGTTGTCGGTCAGCATTGCTTCGGTGCGTTCGGACATCCAGCGGACCGGCGTGCCCAGAACGCGCGCCGCATGGGCGAGGCAGAAGTATTCGGGATAGGCCATGCCCTTCATGCCGAACCCGCCGCCAACGTCGGGGTTGGTGACGCGGACATCGGCCGCATCGAGGCCGAAAACCTCGACCAGCTGGTCCTTCATCCCCCAGACGCCCTGACCGCCGAAGGCCAGGTGAAGCCGCGCCCCGTCCCATTCGGCGAAAGCGCCGCGCGGTTCCATCGAATTGACGATGATGCGATTGTCCTCGACGTCCAGCGCCACGGTGCGCGCGGCGGCGTCGAAGGCGGCCTGGGTGGCCGCCTCGTCACCCATGGCCCAGTCAAAGGCGCGGTTGTCGGGCGCTTCGGCATGTACCGTTTCGCCACCCGGCGCGATGTCGAGCTTGGCCGGAAGGTCAGTGTAGTCGAATTCGACCAGTTCGGCGGCGTCGCGGGCGGCCTGGGCGGTGTCGGCGACGATCACCGCCACCGGTTCGCCGACGAAGCGTACCCGGCCCTTGGCCAGGAACGGACGCAGCGGCGCCGCGCCCTTGGTGCCGTCGCGATTGTCGACCTGGGTGCTGCGCATCGCCAGGCTGAGCCCGGCTTCCTCAAGGTCGGCCGCGCCGAAGGCGAGGCGCACGCCGGGCACATCGCGCGCCGCGTCGAGATCCAGGGCGTCGATCTGGGCATGGGCCACCGGGCTGCGGAAGAAATAGGCGTGGAGCGCGCCATCGGGAGCGATGTCATCGACATAACGGCCCTGGCCGGTCAGGAACCGGACATCTTCAAAACGCTTCACCGGTTGGCTTTTTCCGAACTTGTCCATCGTATCCTCGCTGTTGAGCCTGCCAAGGCGACACTAGTCTGCGCCGCGCCATTGTCCAGCCTCGCAGCGTGTCCTGCGGGCGCGAAGGCGTGCGCAAACCGGACAATTGCCGGTCTGGCGTGCAGCGCCGGGCGTCGCGGCAGACTGGCACGGACGGGACCGGGGGCCAGCCCCCGGACCCCCGGAGTTTTTCCGGCAAGATGAAGCCCTGTCAGGCGGCCGCGCCATCGGCCTGCTGGCGCATCCACAGGGTGGCATAGCGCCCGGCGCGGGCAAGAAGATCGGCATGGCGCCCGGTTTCGACCACGGTGCCCTGTTCCAGCACGACGATCTGGTCGGCTTCGGCGACGGTGCTGAGCCGGTGGGCGATGGTGATCACGGTGCGGCCCTCGCCCGCGCGGCTGAGCGCGTCCTTGATCTCTTGCTCGGTGCCGCTGTCGAGCGCCGAGGTGGCTTCGTCAAGCAGCAGGATCGGCGGGTTCTTCAGCAGCGTGCGGGCGATGCCGACACGTTGCTTTTCACCACCCGAAAGTTTCAGGCCGCGTTCGCCCACCGCGGTGTCATAGCCGTTGGGCAGACCTTCGATGAAGTCGTGGATCTGGGCCGCGCGGGCGGCGTCGTGGATTTCGGCTTCGGTGGCGTCGGCACGGCCGTAGGCGATGTTGTAGCGGATCGTGTCGTTGAAGAGCACCGTGTCCTGGGGCACCACGCCGATGGCATCGTGCAGCGATGCCTGGGTCACGTCGCGGACATCCTGACCGTCGATGCGCAGCGCGCCGCCGGTGACATCGTAGAACCGGAAGAGCAGCCGTCCGATGGTGGATTTTCCGGAACCGGTCGAGCCGACGATGGCGACGGTTTCGCCCGGTTCGATGGACAGCGAGATGCCCTTGAGGATTTCGCGATCGGGGTCGTAGCCGAAGCGCAGATCGTCCAGTTCGATGCGCCCGCCGGTGACGCGGAGCGGCGGCGCGCCGGGTTTGTCGCCGACTTCGGTGGGCTGGCCCAAAAGATCGAACATCTCGCCCATGTCGACCAGCGCCTGGCGGATTTCGCGGTAGACCGTGCCGAGAAAGTTCAGCGGGATGGTGATCTGGATCATGTAGGCGTTGACCATGACAAAATCGCCGACCGTCAGGTCGCCGCGCTGGACGCCGAAGGCCGCGAGGATCATCACCCCGACAAGCCCGGCGGTTATCAGCAGGCTCTGGCCTGTGTTCAGGAAGGCCAGTGAATACGATGTCTTGAGCGCCGCCGCCTCGTATTGGCGCATGGCCCCATCGTACCGCTCGGCCTCGCGGTCTTCGGCGCCGAAGTATTTCACCGTTTCGAAATTCAGCAGGCTGTCGATCGCCTTCTGGTTGGCATCGGTGTCCTGATCGTTCATCTCACGGCGCAGCTTCACCCGCCATTCGGTCACCTTGAAGGTGAACCAGACATAGAGCGCGATGGTGCCGGCGACGATCGCCAGGTACCACGCATCGAAGAGCACCGTCAGGATGATCGCCACCAACGCCAGTTCTAGGATCAGCGGGCCGACCGAGAAGAGCATGAACCGCAGCAGGAAATCGACGCCCTTGACCCCGCGTTCGATGATCCGGCTGAGCCCGCCGGTCTTGCGCGTGATGTGATAGCGCATCGACAGGCGGTGAATGTGCCGGAAGGTTTCCAGCGCGAGCGCCCGCAGCGCTCTCTGGCCGACGGCGGCAAAGACCGCGTCGCGCATTTGCTGGAACGCCACGTTCAGCAGACGCGCGACACCGTAGGCCACCGTCAGGCCGACCGCGCCCAGCGCCAGCATCGGCACGCCCTCTTCGGCCAGCGCATCGACCGCGCCCTTGTAGAGCACCGGCGTGCCCACGGCGATCAGCTTGGCCAGCACCAGAAGCGCCATCGACAGCACGACACGCCGCTTCACCCAGGGTTTGTCTGCGGGCCACAGGTAGGGTGCGACCTTGCGCAGCGTGCGAAGGCCCGAAGCGCGTTCGGCGGCGGCCTGTTCAGCCGCATTCGAAAGATCGGATGTCATGGCGGATCCTTGCTGATTGCCCCTGACATACCCGCGCGGGGCAACGAGCGCCAGAGACCGCCTCGGTCAATTCGGCAGGGCGAAGATCTGGCCGGGGTAGATCAGGTCGGGATCGCGGATGGTTTCGCGGTTGGCCTCGAAGACGCGCACATACAAAACCCCGGCGCCGTAGCGATCGCGCGAGATCGCCCAGAGCGTATCGCCGGTCTGGACCGTGACCGACTGGATCGGCGGCGCATCCGCAGCGCGGTTCTGGCGCAAGGCGGCGAGGGTTTCGGGGGCTGCCCGCTGGAACGGCGTTTCCAGGCGGCTGAGCACCGCGCCTTCGCGCCCGACCTCGTCCAGCCGCATCCGGTAGACGCCGGCGATGATTTCGGGCAGGCCACCACGCCAGCGGCCGTTGCGGTCGGCCGAAAGTTCGGCGATGGCACGGTTGTCGAGATAGACGCGGATGCCGCTGTGGGGCTGCGACCGGCCCGACAGAAGCACCGCGCCCGCGTCGTCATAGCTGATCGTGTCGAGCGCGATTCCTGAAACCAGTTCGACCGGCGCGGCCCGCGGCGCTTGCAACAACTCTACCCCATCGGCATCGGCGCGCAACACGGCCAGCGGCGCGGGCGCCACGCCGGGTACGGCGGGCGCCGGTGTTTGCGCCGCGCTTTGCGGGGGCGCGATCACCGCCGATAGCGCCTCGGGCGCGGGATCGGCCGGCGCCGGGGTGGCGATGGCGGTTCCTGCGGCGGCCACGGTGGGCGATGCTGTGGTCGGGCGCTGCTGGGGCAGATCGGCCTGCGGCGTGGCGGCGGCGGCCACCGCAGGCGCGTCGGGCGCTGTGCCCGAAACCTGCGGCGCGGCGCCGGGCCCCTCGTCGGGGCGCGGTGTGGCATCGTCGGCAGGGGTTGCCACCACGTCGGCCACGGCGGTGCGCAGGCCCTGCGGCACCGCACCGGCGTCGGCCGGTTCGGGCGGAACGGCAGGCTGGGCGGCGCCGGATCCGGCGTCGGGTTGCGCGGTGGTCACCTGTGTGTCGGCCGCCGGGGCCGGCGTGGTCTGCGGCGCCGGCGCTGGCGATGCGGTGACGATGTTCTGGCCGGCCGGCGCGGGTATTGCCGTTGCACCGGGTGCAGGATCGGGCGACCGCCCCGCGGCGGCAGACGGAACCGGGGGCGTCGCGCCCGTGTCTGGCGCGATCAGAGTGGCCGTGCGGGTTGTCGGTTCCGGGGCGGCCGGTTCCGGCGCGGGCGTCGGCGTGGCCGGTTCGGACACTTGCCCGGATGACGGTTCGGGGGTCGGCTTGGCCGGCGGTGCCGGCGCCACGGCCACCGTGGGGGCGTCGTTTTCTTCGGCAGGCGCGGCGGCGGGCGCAGCCTGTGCCATCTGCAAGGGTTCGGCGGGCTCACTCTCGCCTGACGGGGCCGGTTCCGCCGGCGCGGCCTCGGCCACCACGGGGGGATCGGCGGGGGCCGGATCGGGCGTTTCGGACGGCGCATCGGCGATCACCGAAGGTGTCGGCGCCAGAATGATATCGCTTTGCGAAAATGCCACCCGGTCGCCGGACCGGGCGCGCAGTGTCAGCACGCGGGCATCGGGGCTGGGATCGAGCAGCAGGAACACCACGAAGCTGCCGTTGCCATCGACCATGCCGGATTCCGCGTCGTTGCCATTGACCAGAACCGTGATCGTGCTTTCGGCGGCCGCCGTACCGGCAACGATCGTCGTGCCATCGGGGGCCGCGCGCACCACATCGAACTGCGGCGCGGGAAAGGGCGGCGGCGCATCGGCTGCGGTTGTGCCGGTTTCAGCCGCCGTATCCGCATCGGTATCGGGCGCGGCCGTGTCAGCGACATCGGCGCCCGGTGTATCGGTACCTGGTGCATCGGTCTCGGGCGCGGCCACGGCTGCGGGTGTGGGGGCGCGGTCGGCCGGTGCATCGGGCTCCGGCACCGCATCGGCGGATGTGGCCGGCGCCGGTTGCGAGGCATCGCGCGCGCCCAGGGCGAAAAGCCCGGCCGCAAGCGCCGCCACCACCGCGCCCGCACCCACAAGAGCGCGGGCCGATACCGCGCCCGCCCGTTGAGTTTCTCCGGCCATGCCGTCTTCCTTCTGGTGCCCGCCCCCGCTGGGACAGGTTGAGCCGACCCTTTTTCCAAGATATGCAGAAGGCGGCGCAGCCGCATCACCCCTGGCAGAAAGAGGATCGTACATGTCGATCAAATCCGTGTGTGTCTATTGCGGATCGCGCGCGGGAGCAATGCCCGCCTATGCCGAGGCGGCCCGCGAAATGGGCGAAACCCTTGCAAAAAACGGCTGGCGCACGGTTTATGGCGCCGGAGACGTCGGTTTGATGGGAATTTTGGCGCGCAGTGCACAGGCCGCGGGCGGCGATACCTTCGGGGTGATCCCGGCGCATCTGGTCGCCTGGGAGGTCGGCAAGACCGATCTGACCCGCTATGTGGTGACCGAAACCATGCACGAGCGCAAGAAGGTGATGTTCATGAACGCCGATGCGGTGATCGTGATGCCGGGCGGCGCCGGATCGCTGGACGAGTTGTTCGAGGTCCTGACCTGGCGGCAACTGGGGCTGCACGAGAAACCGGTGATCGTTCTGAACACCGCAGGCTATTGGGATCCCATGCTGGCGCTGATCGAGCATGTGATCGCCGAGGGCTTTGCCGATGCGGATCTGCGCGATTACCTGTGGGTGGCCGTTACACCCGCCGATGCCGCGCGGCTTCTGTCGGCGGACCTGTCGCGGCGCAGCGCCGACACGCAATAGAGCGCGACCGCACTCCAGATCAGGGCGAAGGCCAACAGGTGCCAGGTGCCGAAGGGTTCGGTGAAGACCAGAACCGCGACCAGAAACTGCAAGGTCGGGTTGATGTACTGCAACACCCCGACCGAGCCCATCGCGATGCGCCGCGCCGCGTAGCTGAACAGGATCAGCGGCAATGCGGTCAGCGGCCCTGAAAACACCAGGATCGCGCTGGTGCCGGGCGTTTCGCCAAAACCGCCCTGTCCGGTGACGTGCAGCCAGACCAGCAACGCCAGCGCCAGCGGGAACACCACGGCGATTTCGCAACTGACCGACAGCACAGGCCCCATATCGAGCGTTTTCTTGAGAACGCCGTAGAGCGCGAAGGTGGAGGCGAGGATCAGCGATATCCAGGGCGCGACGCCCTGCCCCAGCGTCAGCACCGCCACCGCCGCCGCCGCCAGCGCCACACCCAGCCATTGCGCGCGGTCCAGCGGTTCGGAATAAACGAACCGGCCGACCAGCACCGCCAGAAGCGGAAAGATGTAGTAGCCGAGGCTGGCCTCGACCGTGCGGCCGATCTGAATCGAGAAGATGAACAGAAACCAGTTGACCGATATCAGCGCCGCCGAAAGCGCGATGCGGACGCGATAGCGCGGATCGCCCAGCACCCCGGCGATCGCGCGCAGACGCGACTGCGCCGCCAGAACCGCCGCAAAGAACACCAGCGACCAGACGATCCGATGCGCCATGACCTCGGCGGCGGGGATGTGATCCACCTGTTTGTAGAACAGCGCCGACAAGCCCCAGATCGCGCAGGCCAGGCACATCGAAATCACGCCTTTTGCCGCCTCGCCCATGCTGTCTCTGCCTGTGGTTACCGGGTCCGCAATGCCCGTTCCGCCGGCCAAAGGCAAGACCGCGCCAGCGCGGTGTCCCCGCAACGCCTTGCCAGGCGCGCGGGGCGGCCGAGGCCGACGAAAAAGGCCCGCGTCCGGTTTCGGACGCGGGCCGCAGCTGGATGCCGGACCACCGGCGCGGGCGCCATCACATGCGCGCGGCGACGTTTTCCCAGTTGACCAGGTTGTCGAGGAAATTGGTCAGGTAGGCGGGGCGCTTGTTGCGGAAATCGATGTAGTACGAGTGCTCCCACACGTCGCAGCCCAGAAGCGCGGTCTGGCCGAAGCACAGCGGGTTGACGCCGTTTTCGGTCTTGGTGATCTTGAGGCTGCCGTCGGTGTCCTTGACCAGCCAGGCCCAGCCCGAGCCGAACTGACCGGCGCCGGCGGCCGAAAAGGCCTCCTTGAACTTGTCGACGGAACCGAAGCTTTCGGTGATCGCCTTTTCAAGCTCGCCCGGCATGGCCGATGCCCCCGGCCCCATCATTTCCCAGAACTGGTTGTGGTTCCAACGCTTGCTGATGTTGTTGAAGATGCCGTTCTGGGCGACAGCGCCGGCATCATAGGTGCCGACGACGATCTCTTCGAGGGTCTTGCCCTCCCACTCGGTGCCGGCGATCAGCTTGTTGCCGTTGTCGACGTAGGCCTTGTGGTGCAGGTCGTGATGATACTCGAGCGTTTCCCTGGACATGCCTTTGTCGGCCAGCGCGTCGTGGGCATAGGGAAGATCGGGAAGTTCAAAAGCCATTTGGGCCCCCTCGGTTTGCTTTGCGTTGTCTTGCGTACCTGTACCGCGCATCGGGCCGCGTCAAGGGGTCGCAAGGAAAACCCCGGACGCCGATCAACCGTCGCCGGCGCGCGACGGCGACGGGACGGGACCGGGGGCCAGCCCCCGGGCCCCCGGAGTTTACCCGGCAAGATGAAGGGCGGTGGCCTGGCCGGTGCGGCGCGGGATTTGCCCTTCGATCGGGACGGATTTCAGCCCTGACGCAGGCCGACCGGCGCCTTCGGATCGGTCGCCCCGACCAGCAGATCCCAGGCGTATTGCGCCACCGACCGGAAGACGACGATGTGGATTGTCGTGCCGTCTTCGGCCATCCAGAAGGCCGCCGGCACCTGCGCCAGTCGCGAGCGGCGGATGCGGCCGGGGCCGAAGGCCTGGGGCGAGAGATCGGCGGGGGTGAGTTTGGCCAGAACCTCGCGCGCGGCGGGGCCCGACAGGGCGAAGGCGCAGCGCGCGTCGGAGACGTCAACCGCAAGCGCGTGCTGATCGCCGAGCGCGGCGGTGAGTTGCGCCAGATCGTCGGCGACGGCGTCCTTCGGGCCGAGCAGCAGCATTTCGTCGGGCGACATCCAGCAAAGACCGCGGGGCGGTGCGAAGCTGACGCCATGTGCGCCCGGCCAGGCGGCAGCGTACACCGCGCCCACGGCAGTGCGCAGACCGGGATCAGCCAGATCGCCGCGCAGCACGATCATGCCCTGTGGCCCGGTCGCGCGCAGATCGGCGAGGCCGCTGACGCGCGCGCCGCCGCCGCCGTGGATATCGGTGGCGTCAGACATTCTGTTTGTCTCCGTTCTTGTCGAAAAACACCGGATCGACGATCCGGGCCTTGTAGATCTTGCCATCGGTGCCGGGGAACGTGAGAACCTCGCCCATCCGGTCGGGGCCACCCCGCACGAGGCCCATTGCGATGCCACGTCCCAGGGTCGGGGAATGGTAGGTCGAGGTGACACGCCCTTCGGTTACCGCCTGGCGGTTGGCGTTGCGCCCGCTGCCCACCGCATAGGCCCCGTCGGGCAGAACCGAGCCGTCGATGGTTTCGAGGCCCACCAGCTTCCAGCGGTCGGGATCGACCATGTGGCGCCTTTGCTGGGCGCGCTTGCCGAGGTAATCGGCTTTCTTGCGGGAAATCGCCCAATCGAGGCCAAGATCCTGCGGGATCACGGTGCCGTCGGTTTCATCACCGATCATGATGAAGCCCTTTTCCGCGCGCATGATGTGCAGCGCCTCGGTGCCATAGGGCATCGCACCGAAATCGGCGCCGGCATCGACGAGCGCCTGCCAGAAGGCCATGCCGCGCCCCGCGGGCACGGCGATCTCGTAGCTGAGTTCGCCCGAGAACGAGATCCGGAAGACCCGGCAATCGAAGCCGCCTATGGTGCCATCCGCCCAGGCCATGAAGGGCAGCTTGTCGGCCGAGACATCCATGCCGCCGAGCTTTTCCAGCACCTGCCGCGCCTTCGGCCCGACGACGGCGATCTGGGCATATTGTTCGGTGACATTGGCGACATGGACCTTCCAGTCCCACCATTCGGTTTGCAGCCATTCCTCCATGTGCGCGTGGATATGATCGGCGCCGCCAGTGGTCGTGTGGCACAGGAAGGTGTTTTCGTCGATGCGCGCGACGACGCCGTCATCCATCAGGAAGCCGTTTTCGTTGCACATAAGCCCATAGCGGCAGCGGCCCGGTTTCAGCGTGCTCATCATGTTGGTGTAGAGCATGTCGAGAAAGCGCCCGGCGTCGGGGCCCTTGACGACGATCTTGCCCAGCGTCGAGGCATCCAGCAGCCCGAGGTTGGCACGCGTGTTCGTCACCTCGCGCATCACCGCGCCATGCACGGATTCGCCCGCGCGCGGGTAGGCATAGGGCCGGCGCCAATGGCCGACCGGCTCCCAATGGGCGCCGTTTTCGGCGTGCCAGCCGTGCATCGGCGTGCGCCGCAGGGGCTGAAACACCGGGCCGCGCGCCTCGCCGGCGATGGCCCCCATCGAGACCGGGGTGTAAGGCGGGCGGAACGTCGTGGTGCCCGTTGCCGGGATAGGCTGACCCAACGCATCAGAAAGAATCGCCAGCCCGTTGATGTTGCTCAGCTTTCCCTGATCCGTGGCCATGCCCAACGTGGTATAGCGCTTGGTGTGTTCGACGCTTTCATAGCCTTCCTGCGCGGCCAGTTGCACGTCGGAGACCTTCACATCGTTCTGGAAATCGAGCCAGGTCTTGGCCCGCAGGTCGGCGCGCGCGTTGCGCGGCATCAGCCACACCGGATCGAGCGGTGCCTCGGGTGTCGAGGCGGCCTCGGGCGCGGCGGTGTCGGGCGCGGTGCCGGCCACCGCCTGTGCCGCGGCGCAGCCGGCGGCGTGGGCATCGCGCAGCACCGACGCCATGTCGGTTTCGCCATTCGCCGCGCCGGCCGGCAGAACAAAGCCCGCACCGTCCGCACCCAGCGGCGGCCTTTCGGGATCGGGACGGAAGAAGGCGCCCGCCGCGTCCCACAGCAGCTTGCCGCCGCAATGCGACCAGAGATGCACCACCGGAGACCATCCGCCCGACATGGCGACCGCATCGCAGGCGACCTCGTCCAGCGCGCCGCCGGTGCCCGACTGGCTGCCAATCTGAACCTTCGAGACCCGCCTGCCGCCCTTGACCCGGACAATTGCGCGGTCGGTTTCGACACGGATTCCCCTTGCCCTCGCGTCATCCGTCAACAGGCCGCCGGCGGGGCGGGCATCGACGATGCGCACCACCTCGATGCCCGCGTCATGCAGCACGATGGCGGTGCGGTAGGCATCGTCGTTGTTGGTGGCAACAACGACGCGCCGGCCTGCGGCGACGGCGTGGTTCACCGCATAATCGCGCATGGCAGATGCCAGCATTACGCCCGGCAAGTCATTGCCCGCAAAAGACAAAGGCCGTTCTATGGCGCCTGTTGCGGTGATGATGCGGCGGGCGCGGATGCGCCACAAACGGTGCCGCGGGCCGTCCGCGTCGGGGATATGATCGCCCAGCCGTTCATAGCCAAGAACATAGCCGTGGTCGTAAACCCCGGCCCCCATCAGCCGGGTGCGCAGCGTCACGTTGTCCATCGCACGCAACGCGGCCAAGGTTTGCTCCACAAAAGTATCCACAGGCTTGCCGTTGACATGCGACCTGTCAGGATCGGCTGTCACATCCACCGGCGCGCGCCCGCCCCAATGGGCGGTCTGTTCGATCACCAGAACCCGCGCACCGGATTGCGCCGCCGTCAGCGCCGCCTGAAGACCGGCCAGACCGCCGCCAACGACCAGCACGTCGGTGTGGTGGTAAAAGTGTTCGTAGCGATCCGCATCGGCCCGGCGTGGCGCCCGGCCCAGCCCGGCCGATTGCCGGATGAAGGGTTCATAGACGTGTTTCCAGAGCGGCCGGGGATGGATGAACATCTTGTAGTAGAAGCCCGCCGGCAGAAACCGCGAAAGCCGCGCGTTTATGGCGCCGATGTCGAATTCAAGCGACGGCCAGTGGTTCTGCGATGTGGCGCGCAGACCGGCGAACAATTCGGTGGTGGTGGCGCGCTGGTTCGGCTCGAGCCGCGCGCCGTGGCCCAGATTGACAAGCGCGTTCGGCTCTTCGGCGCCATAGGCGACGATACCGCGCGGACGGTGATATTTGAACGACCGCCCGACCAGCATCTGATCGTTGGCCAGAAGCGCCGAAGCCAGCGTATCGCCCTGAAGGCCCTGCATGTGGCGATCGTTGAATCGGAACTTGACCGGGGCGCTGCGGTCGATCAGGCGGCCGAGCGTGGGCAGACGGGTGCTCATGTCAGAGCCTCCTGGTGGGCAATGCGGATCATGACAGACCCCTCCAGGACCAGCCGGGCCGTTTTTCGGCGATGACGGCACGGATCCCGGCGGGCGGTTCGGTGGTCTGGGCAGAGTATGTGCCGAAGACTTCCAGGGTGACGGTGCAGCGCGCCGCGTGGAACCATTTCCCGCAGCCGTAGCTGTGACGCCAGCGTTCGAAATGCACACCGCGCGGGTTTTCGCGGGTGAACAGGTAGTCGTGGAAATCGTCGTCGGATGCGTCCGGCCCGAAGCGGGTCAGATGCGCCTCGCCGCCGGGGCTGAGTTCGGTTTCATCGGCGTCGATGCCGCAGACGGGGCAACGCAGCGTCAGCATGAGAAGGCTCGTGAGCGAAAAGACATGGAGAATCCTTTGCAGCGCATCGGGTTTGCGGCTAGTGTGTCAACCAAACTGGACAGAAAGGGTGTAACATGAGCGAACAAATGATTGCGGTACTGGTGTTTGGCGGGCTTTGCGTGGGCGTCTTGGTTATGTTTGCGCTGGAACGTCGCGCGGTGGCGCAGCGCAAGGCGAACGGCACCTATGTCGATCCGTCGGATATCCTGTTCTTCGGTTCCGAAGCGGCGACCGGACCCCGGCACCAGACTCCGAAACGCTGAACCTGCGGCGCGCGGCGCGACCGGGGGGCCTGGCAGGATGCGGCGCATCAGTGGGCCACCCCGGCGGCGACGCTTTCGTCGATGAAACGCCCTTCGCGGAAACGCTCGAGGCCGAAGGCATCGGTCAGCGGCGAATAGCCCTTGGCCATCAGTTCGGCCATGCCATAGCCCGACCCCGGTATCGCCTTGAAGCCGCCGGTGCCCCATCCGCAGTTGATGAAACAGCCGTCGAGCGGGGTACGCGACAGGATCGGTGACCTGTCGCCCGTCATGTCGACGATACCGCCCCACTGGCGCAGCATCTTCAGCCGGCTGATCATCGGGAATGTTTCGATCAGCGCGCGCACGGTTTCCTCGATATGGTGGAAGCTGCCGCGCTGGGTGTAATTGTTATAGCCGTCGGCACCACCGCCGATCACCATTTCCCCCTTGTCCGACTGCGACATGTAACCGTGCACCGTGTTGGCCATCACCACAACGTCCATGCAGGGTTTGATCGGTTCGCTGACAAGCGCCTGCAAGGCCACCGATTCGACCGGCAGGCGGAACCCCGCCATATCCGCCAGAACGCCCGAGTGTCCGGCCACCACCAGGCCCAGCTTGTCGCAGCCGATCTCGCCGCGGGTGGTGCTGACGCCGGTCACCTTGCCGTCGGTCTGGCGTATGCCTGTCACCTCGCATTGCTGGATGATGTCCATGCCCATGTCGGAACAGGCGCGGGCATAGCCCCAGGCCACCGCATCGTGCCGCGCGGTGCCGCCGCGGGCCTGCCACAGACCGCCCAGAACAGGATAGCGCGGCCCGTCGATGTTGATGATCGGCACCAGTTCCTTAACCCGCCGCGGCGAGATGAATTCGGTGGTTACACCCTGCAAAGCATTGGCATGGGCCGTGCGCTGATAGCCGCGCACCTCGTGGTGCGTCTGGGCCAGCATGATCACGCCGCGCGGGCTGAACATGATGTTGTAGTTCAGTTCCTGGCTGAGCGTCTCGTACAGGCTGCGCGATTTTTCGTAGATCGCGGCCGATGGATCCTGAAGATAGTTCGAACGGATGATCGTGGTGTTGCGCCCGGTGTTGCCACCGCCCAGCCAGCCTTTTTCGATGACCGCCACGTTCTTTATGCCGAACCGCCGCCCCAGGTAATAGGCCGTCGCCAACCCGTGCCCGCCGGCCCCGACGATGACCACGTCATAGCGCGATTTCGGCTCGGGCGAGCGCCAGGCCCTTTGCCAGCCGCTGTGATGACGCAGGGCTTCGCGCGCGATGGCAAAGGCAGAGTATCGTTTCATGACGGGCGAATCCGATCTGATGTGGGTCGTTACGCATATGGCGCGATCCGTTGTGTGACCCACGCCGCGAACCGTCGCAATAGTGCCCGGTTGCGACATGAGGTTGCGGCCCTGCCGTTTTGGTCTTTTGTCGCGCGGTCCCTGCGTCTACATCACACGTTATGATGTTCACCGTTCTCACTCTCGTTCTGGCGTTCTTTGTCGCCGTTATTCTCGGGCTGGCGGCGCTGCGCGCGCGCGACAGCGATGTATCGGCGGCCGACTACGATCTCCGGGTCTATCGCGACCAACTGAAGGAGGTCGATCGCGACCTGGCGCGCGGCATCATCGGCGAGGCCGACGCCGAGCGTATCCGCGCGGAAATCTCGCGCCGCATCCTGGCCGCCGACGCCCAGAGCGGCGCCGCGCCGTCCAAGCGGCAGGGGCCCGCGCGGCTGGCGCTGGGTGTGGCGATGGGCGCGGCGCTGATGGCCGGCAGCTGGCTGATCTACGATCGGCTGGGCGCGCCGGGCTATGGCGATCTGGCACTGGCCGACAGGATCGAACGGGCCGAGGCGGCGCGCAGCGAACGCCCCTCGCAGGCGCAGGCCGAAGCCAGCCTGAACCCGGCGCCGCGGCCGGATCTGAGCCCCGACTTCATCGCGCTGATGGAACAGCTGCGCGGCATCGTGGCACAGCGCCCGGACGATCTGCGCGGCCATCAGTTGTTGGCCCGCAACGAGGCCGCCGCCGGAAACTATGCCGATGCCCATGCGGCGCAGGCCCAGGTGCTGCGCATCAAGGGCGCGTCGGTCGAGGCCTCGGATTGGGCCGATTACGCCGACATGCTGATCCTGTCGGCCGGCGGCTATGTGTCGCCCGAAGCCGAACAGGCGCTGGCGCGCACGCTCGAGATCGAACCCGACAACCCGGTGGCGCGCTACTATACCGGCTTGATGATGGGCCAGATCGGCCGCCCCGACACCGCATTCCGCATCTGGGAGGATCTTCTGGTGAAAGGCCCCGCGGATGCGCCCTGGATCGCGCCGATCCGCAGCCAGATCGAGGAAATGGCGTTTCGCGCGGGCCAACACAATTTCGTGCTGCCCCCCGAGGACATGCCGCGCGGCCCCACGGCCGCCGACATCGAAGCCGCCGGCGACATGACCCCCGAAGAACGGATGACGATGATCGAAGGCATGGTCGCCGGCCTGTCCGACCGGCTGGCCACCGAAGGCGGCCCGCCCGAAGACTGGGCCCGGCTGATCGGCGCGCTGGGCGTTCTGGGCGACGAGGCGCAGGCGATCGCCATCTACAACAACGCGCTCGAGGTGTTTGCCGGCAACGATGCCGCGCTGAACCTGATCCGCGAAGGCGCGCGCCGGGCGGCGCTGATCCCGTGATCCATGACGACATCGCCGATTTCGCCGCGGCATTGCCGCGCAACCGCGCCATTGCCGGGCTGGATCTGGGCGAAAAGACCATCGGCGTGGCGGTTTCGGACCGCTTGCTTTCGGTGGCGACACCGCTGGAAACGATCCGGCGGCGCAAGTTCGGGCTGGACGCCGCGCAGCTGATCGACATCCTGCGCGCCCGCGACATCGGCGGCCTGGTGCTGGGGCTGCCGCGCAATATGGACGGCAGCGAAGGCCCGCGCTGCCAGTCGACGCGCGCCTTTGCCCGCAACTTCGACCGCCAGACCCGGATCGAAATCGCCTTCTGGGACGAAAGGCTGAGCACGGTCGCCGCCGAAAGAGCGTTGCTCGAGGCGGATACGACACGAAAACGTCGCGCCGAAGTGATTGATCACGTCGCCGCCGGATATATCTTGCAGGGAGCGCTGGATCGCCTGCGCCATCTGCGTCAGGGAGCCCCCGCATGAGCGACGAAATCTGGAGCCGCGCCGAAGTGCAATCGCCCTGTGTGCGGGTCTGCGTGGTGCACCCCACGGAACGGATCTGCACCGGGTGTTTCCGCACCATCGACGAGATATCGCAATGGTCGCGGATGTCGCCCGAGGCCCGCAGCAAGGTGATGGCCGAATTGCCCGGTCGCGCGCCACAGCTGGCCCGGCGCAGGGGCGGCCGCGCGGCGCGGCTGAAAAACTCCTAGCCAAGCAGCCATTCGGCGACGCCACCGGGATGCGGCGGACGGAAATAGGCGATCATCCGCCCCTTTTCCGGCGCGTCCGCCGTGTCGGGTGCGGCCCAGGGCGCGACCCCGTGCAGGGTGTGGCGATGCAGCACGATGGCCTCGCCAGGCACGGCCGCCAGCGCCACGCGCCGGCAGGTCTCGAAGACCCGGCGGCGCGCGGCGTGATAGGCTTCGGTCACATCGATATCGCCCCAGCAGGCCGGATCGTAGCCCCGCACGGCGGCCCGCAGCGCATCCGCGATGATGCGGTGGCTGCCCTCCCAGGCGACCAGCGGCGCGGCGTCCGGATCGACGGCGTTCAGCGGAAGCCCCAGTATCCAGGCATGGGTTTCGCGCATCCGCCGCCGCTTTGGCGATCCCGATCCCATGACACCGTCCACATGCGCCGCGTCGCGGTCGCGGCGATAGCCGAACGCAGCAGCGGATTCGCCTTCACGCGGGCGCGGATAACCGGGAAACACCACCGAAAGCTGTGCCCGGTGCAACGCGGGAAACTGGCCATACCGGGCCACCAGCGCATCGATCGCCGCTGCGCGCGGGGCGACGCCGGCCACAGCGCCGGCGCCATCGTTGTCCAGCGCATCGACGCCGACAAACCACGTCCGCTCGCATTGGTACCACCGCGCCAGCGCCGGGTCGGCCAGCGCCGCCAGCCCCTGCCCGCGCGCGGCCCGAACCCAGGGCGCAAGCCGCGGATCGGCCGCGAACCGGGCCCATCCGCGCGTATCGTAGTCGCCGCTCAGCACAGCGCCCCTGCCCCGGCCTGGCGCAGCACCATCTAGGCTCCGCGCCCCGCAGCCGGCACAGCGACCGGCGAATACGACATGCCGGCCAGCGCGCGCTCGATCACCTCGGGGCCGGCGCCCGGCAGATGCCCTTCCTGCGACAGCATTCGCCGCCACTGCCGCGCCCCCGGCCGCCCCGCGAACAGCCCCAGCATGTGCCGCGTCACCTGATGCAGCCGCCCGCCACCCGAAAGATGCGTCTCGATGTAGGGCAGCATCAGCCGCGCCACCGTTTCCGGATCGCTGTCGGTGCCATCATCGAAGATCATCCGGTCGGCGGCGCAAAGGATATCCGCCGGGCGGTGATAGGCCGCCCTGCCGATCATCACACCGTCAAGCCCGGCATCGAGAAACCGCCGGGCCTGGCCAAGCGAATCGATCCCGCCGTTGATGGAAACATGCAGTCCCGGAAACATCCCCTTCATGCGCAGCACCAGATCGTGGTCCAGCGGCGGGACCTCGCGGTTTTCCTTTGGGCTGAGCCCCTGCAACCACGCCTTTCGGGCATGCACGATCACCCGCCGGCACCCGGCCGCCGAAATCCGGGCCAGAAACTCGGGCAACACGGTTTCGGGATCCTGCTCGTCGACACCGATGCGGCACTTGACGGTAACCTCGGCGTCGCCGGCTGCCTCGGCCATCGCGGCCACGCAATCGGCTACAAGGCCCGGACGCTCCATCAGCACCGCGCCGAAGCATCCCGACTGCACCCGATCCGACGGGCACCCGACGTTGAGATTGATCTCGCGATAGCCCGCCGCCTGCCCCAACCGCGCCGCCTGCGCAAGCTCGGCCGGATCCGCGCCGCCGATCTGCAAGGCGACAGGATGTTCCTGCGGGCTGTGATCCAGCAGATGCAACGCACCGCCCCGCACCAAGGCCGCTGCCGTCACCATTTCTGTATAAAGCAACGCCCGTCGGCTCATCAGCCGATGCAAGTACCGACAGTGTCGATCGGTCCAGTCCATCATAGGGGCGACCGCCAAAAGGGGAATATTGAAATTATTGGTTTTTTTATTTTTATCAGCCATTTATCGCTCAATCCTCAAGCCTGTTCCTGTCTCATTTGTTGTAAATCGCGCCCATTTCGGGTAGGATTTACAACAAATGTTGTAACTTGGGCCAAATGTTGTAACCCCATGGGTACCATCATCAAGCGAAAGCGCAAAGACGGCACTGCCTCCTGGCTCGCCCAGATCGCCGTTCGGCGGGCTGGAAAAACCGTCTGGCGCGAGAACCGGACCTTCGAGTTGCGCTCGACCGCCGCGGCCTGGATCGAGAAGCGCGAGAAGGACCTCGCCAAGCCCGGCGCCCTCGAAAACCTGCCCATCGGAGAGACCCGCCGCCGCGAAGTGACCCTCGGCGACGCCATAGACAAATATGTGGAAGACAGCGCGAAGGCAATCGGTCGGACCAAGGCGCAGGTGCTGAAAAGCATCAAGGAGTTCGACATCGCGAACAAGCTCTGTGCCCAGATCGACAGCGCCGACATCGTGGCCTTCGCGAAGGAGAAGCTGAATACCGGTGTCTCGCCGCAGACCGTGTCTAACTACCTGTCACATCTCAGCGCGGTCTTCACAGTGGCCGGCCCGGCCTGGAACTATCCGCTGGACGAGCGTACGATGCGCAATGCGATGATCGTCGCCAAGAAGCTGGGCCTGACCCAGAAGAGCCGTCACCGCGACAGGCGGCCAACACTGGACGAGCTCGAGCAGTTGATGGCGCATTTCCGCGATCGCTCGATCCGCCGCCCCTCCTCCGTCCCGATGCATCGCATCATCGCCTTTGCGATCTTCTCGACGCGGCGGCAGGAAGAGATCACCCGGATCAAATGGGCCGATCTCGACAAGGAGGGCAAACGGATCCTCGTGCGCGACATGAAGAACCCCGGAGAGAAGATTGGCAACGACGTCTGGTGCGACCTGCCCGATCCGGCGCTGGCAATCATCGAGGCGATGCCCAAACACGCGAGCCAGATCTTCCCCTACTCCACCGATGCGATCAGCGCTGCGTTCACTCGAGCAACGCAGTTTCTGGGGATCGAGGATCTGCGCTTCCACGACCTGAGGCACGAAGGCGTCTCGCGCCTGTTCGAGATTGGCTACAACGTTCCACACGCGGCGGCTGTTTCCGGCCACCGGTCATGGACGTCGTTGAAGCGCTACACCCATCTGCGCCAGACCGGCGACAAATTCGCAGACTGGAGCTGGATTGCAGAAGTCACCACACGGGACCCGAGGCAGCGCAAGAGAAACCCGGCGCGGCCCGGTTCTACGGCCCGACTTAGAACCAAGCAGTCTCGGCACCGAGGGTAGGTCGCATGAGAGATCAGACGCCACTTAAAGTCAAAATCCGATCGGGCTAAAGCGGCCAACGGAATGGACGTTGTCTGTATGAGCCTTTGCGTTCACATTACCATTCCGGTTTGCGGGTCAGAATGGAATAGCCCTGCGGCAGCCTGCTCGAAGCGCCAGGTCGTCAATGACCGGCGACGAGCAGAGTTCCGACGAACCCGTCAAATTCAGCCTGCCGGGCGTAGCCAAGATCGGCTTCCGCCAAGGCTACCGCCTCTTGGAGGGCCGAGCCGCGGCGTGGCGACAAGCCGAGAACACGGAACGTCGCGGCAAAGCGCAGGCTTTCGCCCGATAGCAGGATCACGCGCCACCCATTTGCCTCCTCGCGCAAGAAGGCGCGGCCCGCTTCGTCGCCCGCCCGCCAGGCCACGACGGCCGCGTCGCCCTCCAGGGCCATGGCTCCGAATGCAGCGTCAGGTCCCAAGACCTCGCCCAGAGCGAACTGTACCGCCGCGACGTCATCCTCATCCGACGCGGGCGCAAGGCCGCTTTGGTCGTGCCCCTCATGCCCCCCCGTGCTGCCACCGCGCGGTTCGACCCAGAACTCCACCGCGATCTCGCCCGCGCGGTCGAAGACGAGCGTGGCCGGGATGCGCTCGCCCTCCTCGAAGGGGTCGCCGTCGAGCCCCATGAACATGACATGCATGCCGCCCGGCGCCAGCGTCACCGTCTCGCCCGGCGCGATCTCGATGCCCTCGACCGGGATCACCCGGGTCACACCCTGCGCGTCGGTCTCGGTGCCGTGCAGGGTCACGCGGGGGAAATCGGCCCGCACGTCCAGCAAGCGGTCGGGCGCGCTGCCGGTGTTGGTGATGGTCATGTAGCCCGCGCCGGACATGGCTGTCGCCACCGTCTCCAACGCGTAGGGATGATCGATCACGAGGCTATCGGTGGTCACCTCGTGGGCGGCGGCGGGGAGCGCCAGAAGGGCAAGGGCGAAGGCAAGACGTTTCATGGAAGGCTCCGGTCAGTCTGGAAGGGTCAGGGTGTCGGTCAGCGTCACGCGCTCGAAATCGGTGACGAGAAGGCGCAGGGTCACGTCCCAGTCGCCCGGGCGCGGCAGGGTCACGGGGCCGGCATGCCAGAGCCCGTCTCCGCCCTGCAGGGCCGTCAGGCGGATCGGCTCGATCCCGGCGGCGGGCTGGGCGAAGACGACCTCGACCTCTTGCGGGACCAGCTCGGCGAAATCGCCGGTCTGGAAGCCGAGCATGACCTCGACAGGGCCAGCGCGGCCCGGGGTCAGGCGGATGTCGGCCATGGCAGCTGCGGTATGGATATGGGCGTAGAGCGGCTCGGCCGGTTCAATCAGGGCGCGCGGTGGCGGCGTGAGGCGGAAGGCCGAGGCCAGGACGAGGATGGCGAGGCCGAGCACGATCTCGGCCCGGATGGCGCGTTTCAGGCGCGGTGTGGCAGTCTCTTTGCTTGCGACCAGCGCGGGCGTCAGGACAAGCCGGTTCCGTGCGGCAAGGGCGAGGAGCACCGTGACGAGGGTCAGCTTCACCCCAAGCAGGACGCCATAGGACGAGCCGAGCAGCGCAGCCGGACTGCCCGCTTGCAGCCATGTCAGGGTCATCCCGCTCAGGATCAAAGCCACGACCGTCGGAATGGCGATGGACGAGAACCGGCGCAAGACGGAGTCGACCTCGGAACCACGCAAAGCGAGGAGGAGTGGCATGAGCGAGCCCATCCAGAAGATCAGCGCGGCAGCGTGGAGAGTGACGGCGGGGAGCGCCACGACACGCGGCGGCGCTACGGCGGCATGGCCGGAGACCGCGAAAGACAGCGACGCGAGTGCCCATGCGCCGAGCGCGAGAACTTTTGGCGTGGTGCTGCCGAAGGTGTGCAGTGTGAGCGCAGCCAGGACCGCCGCCCCGACAGCGAGGCCGACAGAAAGGGTAATCGGCGCCGCGAGCCCGGCTTGCCACGGCTGCACCGTGAGGAGCGCGCCGGGCGCGCGCGACAGCATGTCGAGACCCTGAACCCCGATAAAGAGACCGCCCACCGGGATCGTCGCGCCAGCCGCGAACATGGCGATGCGGGCGAGTGCCGATCCTGCCTGCGCAGGGGCCACGAAGGCGACGAAGACGGCAGCGCCGACCGCGACCACCAGCGACACGGTCAGCACGGCGCGCAGGGCGGCGCCAAAGCGCGCGGCCCCCGCGGCAAGCTCCGCTGGCGTCGGCGGCGTGGCGGAGGGGGCACCGACATGGAAGGTGAGGGTGCCACCAACCGGATGGCCATCGTCCGAGACGACGCGCCAGGACAAGAGATGTGTGCCGTCCCCGAGATCGGCTGGCGGCGCGACGGTGATCGTGGCGTTCTCGGCGGTGCCCTCGAGGTCTGTCGCCGTACCGTCCGGTCCGATGTGTCGCAGGACGAGCGGCGCCACGCCTTCGTTGAACTCCAGCACGATCGCGGCGGGCGCCTCAGTCACCACAACCCCTTCGGCGGGGTCCGAGCCGCGCAGCTGCGCATGGGCCAGCGCCTGCAGCGGCAGGAGCGCGAGGCAAAGAAGGATCAGGGCAAGGCGCATCATTCGGTATCCTGCTGATGTCCCGCCGGGCCATGGGTCAGCCCGGCGGGCGTTAAGGCGCGCGCGAAAGAAACGGAAGCACGCACCGGAGCAGGCAGGTCGGGAAAGGGACGCCTCCAGACCCCGACCTGCCGGCTATCTCAGTGCCCGTGACCGCCCGCGGAGGCGGGCACGACCATCACGCCGGGGGCCGGATCTTCAAGGTCATGGCTGTCCTGTCCGGCCGCCGGGATCTCGATCCAGCGCTCGGCCCCGTTGGCGCATTCCTGGATGGCGGGGAGATAAACCATCTCGCCTACCGGCAGACGGTCGGTCACGCGGGCACGAAACACGAACTCGTCGTAGAAGGCATCTGGCAATTCGCCCGACCAGATGATCTCTCGCACGCCTTCGGTGAGCGTGCGGCCATAGAGCTCGTAGCTGTTCTCGTATGGCCCGGTCACGGTCTCCAGCTCCCAGCCCGCCTTGACCATCGGCTGCGCGGCGATCAGGCCCTCGGGGATCTGGATGCGGACCTTCAAGGTTGCCTCGTCGCCGCAACCATGCGGCACCCGCAGGGTCAGACGGGCGGTTTCGCCCTGCACGACCTCGCCTTCGGCGAAGGTGGCGTGGGCCAGGGCCTGAGAGCCGATGGCCAAAGGCAGGGCAAGGGTTGCAAGTGCAAGTATGTGTTTCATGTTGGCGTTTCCTGTTGGTTTCCTGGTTGTCAGTTGAGGGGCATTACCCTGTTCGCATTGGCCGGGTGCCCGTCCGGCCAAGGGTCCGCAAAGGCCGGATCGGTCAGGAAGTCCTGATCCGTCAGGCTTTCGAGGAATGCTGTGAGATCGGCGATCTCGGCGTCCGAAATCTCGAAGCCGCCGATGAGGCTGTCGCGATTCGGGTTTTGGTGGCCCGCACCGGCATGGGGGCCGTCCGCGATGGTCCGCCCGCCCGCCGCGTAATGGCGGATCACCTCCTCCAGCGTGGCGATCGAGCCGTCGTGCATGTAGGGCGCGGTGACGGCCACATTGCGCAAGGACGGCGTGCGGAAGCGGCCCATGTCGGCGGCAACGCCGGTGAATTCGTAAAGGCCAAGGCCGCCGGCGGGATAAGCACCCGTGCCGCCGATGTTGTAGAGGCCGGTGTTGTGAAAGGCGTTCTCGGGGAACGGGGTGCGCGCGGTCTGCAGGTTGTCCGAGAACAGCGCCCCGGTGTGGCAGTGGTAGCATTCCAGCCGATGATCGAAGAACAGCGCCTGCCCGCGACGGGCGGCGTCCGACATCGCGTCGACCTCGCCATAATAGGTCGCGCGGTCATAGGGGCTGTTCAGCGAAATCAGCGTGCGCTGGAAGGCCCCGAGCGCGCGGGTGATCGTGTAGAGATCGGGCGCGGGCCGGTCGGGGAAGGCCGCTGGAAAGGCCTCCGCGTACCAGGGATCGGCGGCGAGGCGCGCGAAGAGCGCCTCCTCCTGCCCCGCCAGCCCCATCTCGACCGGTTCAGTGCCGAACAGCGGCACCAGCGCCTGAAACTCCAGCGTGGTGAAATGCGGGTTCGCCCATGTCAGTGTCGGCATGTAGCCCACATTCGCGAGCGAGGGTGAATTGCGGTGGCCGATGGTGCCATGCGCGCCCACGCCGACCGGGCGGCCATCGCTGAAGGCCAGTTCCTGCTGGTGGCAGGACGCACAGGCCGTCTGACCATCGACCGACAGCCGGGCGTCATAGAAGAGGTGCCGCCCGAGATCGACGAGTTCCGGCGTCATGGTGATGTCATCCGGCACGGGCGGCGGCGGCATCCAGGCGGGCATGGGCCAGCGGAAGGCATCGAGGATCGCCGGGCGCGCGGCGACCGTTTCTGCCGGGACCTCGTCGCGCGGCAGAAACACGGCGGCGAGGACCGCCGACGCACCAAGGATCAGGAGGGGAGCCGCGAAGGCCCCCTTCCCCGCGACACGCGCGAGGCTTGCAAAGGGACGCATGCCAGACCCGTCAGCGCATCGAGACGAGTACTTGCTCCTCGGCCGGGAAGGCGTTGAACGCCAGCCCCAGCCGCGGCAGCACCGTGCTGCAGTCCGGATCGTTGGGGAAGGACATGCAGCCGGGGCTGGTCTCGGGCGTATTCTGTGTCAGGTCCGCGCCTGCCACGACGACCGCAGGGTCGATCACCACGGTGCTCTCACCCGGCACGAAGTCAGGCAGTGCCACGGCGACACGGTTGGGGTTGGCGCAGGCCTCGGACGGCGGGGTCGTCGCCTCGGGTGCGGCGCATTGCGTCGATCCAAGGTGAAGCATCCAGCCGCGCGGCCCTTGCCCATGGGTCGCATCCTCGCTGTGGCCCTCGGCCGTCATGGACATGCCCGAGGGCGCGGTGGGCGAGAATTCGATCTTCACGAACTTGTAGCCGCCGCGCCAGTTCCAGAACATCGCCGTCACCGGAAGGCGCGCGATGGAGGCAAAGGATGCGAACATTGCAAGCGCGCCAAAGCCCGACCGCGCAAGGTGGCCGAGCGGCCGCTTGGTTTTCAGACCCTCGGGGAACTCTCTCCGGAGCCACAGAAAGATGACGAGTGGGATGAGCGCAAAGAACGAGCGGAAGAACACGACCTGTCCGAGCGGCACGTCAAGACTGACCGCCTTGATGCAGACGACCATCGCAGCGAACAGGAGCCCTGACAGGATGCGCAATCCGATCCCGAGCGCTGGTCTTTCGGCAGGATCTTCGGTGATGAGTGTCACGACGCACGCTCCTCCGCAGTGAGGCTGTCTCGCAGTGCATCACCGGTCAGGTTGATGGCGAGGACCGTCACAACAATCGTAAGCCCGGGCCAGATCATCAGGAGCGGAGTCGAGCGCAGGTGCACGCGCGCATCGAGCAGCATGGTGCCCCATTCCGGTGTTGGGGGCTGGACGCCGAAGCCAAGGAACCCGAGCCCCGAGATGAACAGGATCGAACGGGCCAGCATCCCAGTCCACACGACGATCAGCGATGGGGCAAGCGCTGGAAGGTAATGCCAGCGCGCGATGGCGCCAGGCGAAAGCCCGGCAAGGCGGGCCTGAACAACATGGCCGCGCGATTTCAGCGATAGGCCCACACCCCGCGCCACGCGCGCATAGCGCATCCAGCCTGTAACGCTGAGTGCGAAAACAAGGCTCCATGTGCTTGCGCCCAACACGCCGGCGATAACCACAGCGGCGACCAGTTCCGGGAAGGCGAGGAAACTGTCGGTGACGCGCATGAGGACCCAGTCCACCAAACGCCCGCCCATGGCTGCGGCCAGCCCTACGAGCGTGCCTGCAACGAGCGCGATCATCGAGGTGATGAAGGCCAGTCCAAGCGACCATGTCGCGCCATGCAAAAGACGCGATAGAACGCAACGCCCCATGGCATCGGTCCCGAGCGGATAGGACCCGCCGGGGGATGCAAGACGGTTCGGAATGTCGATGGCCGTCGGGTCATTGGGCGCAAGAGCCGGGCCAAACAGCGCTATGGCCGCCAGCATAAATGTCAGAATGAGAACGCTACGCATCGGCGGTTTGAGTCCGCGGGTCGATGAGACGGTAGGTGAGATCGATCAACAGATTGACGGTCACAAACAGAAGCGCGGTCAGGATGACCACCGCCTGCACCTTCGGAAAATCCCTCGCAAAGATCGCCTCGATAAGGAAGCTGCCGAGGCCCGGACGCGAAAAGATCACCTCCACGATCACCGCACCCTCAAGCAGGAAGGCCAGTTCCAGTCCCAGCACAGTAACGACCGGGATCGCAGCATGAGGGGCCACATGGTCCCGGCCGATGCGGCGATTGGGCACACCGCGCCGGGCGAACGCGGGCAGGAACGGCGCGCCTCGCGCCTCCAGCAAGCCGGAGCGCAAGATGCGCGTGAGCGAGGCGGCGACACCGAGCCCAAGAGTCAGTGCGGGCAGGATCAGATGCGCAGAAGTCCGCGCGCCCATCGCAGGCAACCAGCCGAGTTCCACCGAAAAGAGCAGGATCAGCAAGAGCCCTAGCTGTTTGATCCCAAGGTTTGATGGTGTGATCCTTTCGTTGGAATGGAAGGAAGCACTATGGGGCAAATTCGTCACGGCAGCGCCACGACCACGCACGCTGTCAGAGCAGCAATACAGCGATCGCAAGCTTCGATCGCGGAGC
>JANSXZ010000019.1 GCA_024742705.1 Paracoccaceae bacterium
CGACCCCCACCCCGACCTCCGCACCCCCCGCCCCGCTGCCCGACGGATCTGCCGGGGGGCGGGGCGCCCCCCGGCCCCCACCACATGATGTTTTGCGTTTTCTTGCGAAAACGCGGTGGCGTCGGAGCCGTCGTTTCGCGCACGACGGGGAGCGGCAGCACAGGGCCAGGGCGCGGCGCGCAAGGCATCCCGCGTCCGCGACCCGATATCAGCGTTTGCGGTCGCGCCGTGCGCTCATCGGTTGGAAGGCTACGCCCACATGCGCCTCGCAGTAGGGTTTGCCGGATTGCACCGGCAGCCCGCAAAACCAGAAATCGGGCGTGGCCGGATCGCCGACGGGCCACTTGCAGGTCCGTTCGGTCAGTTCCATCAGGCTGATTTTCTTGGCCTTCTTTTCGATCTCGTTCACCTTTGCCAGAGCTTCGGGGCTGATTTCGTTGGCGGAGGGCTGGGGCGGCAGGGGTTGACCGGCCGGAATGATCTGTCGCCGCGCGGGTACAGCGGCCTTGTTGTCGGCCTGGGCCGGCGGATCTGCGGGGCGCGCCGGTTCGGTCTTGGGGCTGGGGCGGGGGCGCGGTTCGGCCCGGACCTCGGGCGCAGGTTCCGGCGCGGCGGCGGCGACCTCGGGGTTGGGTTTGGCTTCGGGTTTGGCCGCCGGCGCGCCGGCGGCGCGGTTCGACAGCCCCAGCCGATGCACCTTGCCGATCACGGCATTGCGCGTCACACCGCCCAGCTCCTTGGCGATCTGGCTTGCGGATTGTCCGTCGCTCCACATTTTCCTGAGCAATTCCACACGTTCGTCGGTCCAGGACATCCGCGGCCTTTCCTAGCATCGAGACGGCGCATCATCGCGGCCACCTGAAAATATCATGTCAGCGTCCTATTCTAATCACTGGCAGGCGAGTTACAAGGCACGTTGCCGGGATCGCCGGCATGAGGAGGCAAAAGATGATGGCACAGCAAGAACCCGGGGTGCGGCGCTTCGGGCGCGTCAACTGGCTGGGGTTGTATACGATGGCGGCGCGCGAGGTGATGCGGTTCTGGTCGGTGTGGAGCCAGACCGTTCTGGCGCCCCTGGTCACGGCGGCGCTGTTTCTGTTGATCTTCACCATCGCCATAGGTCCGCGCCGCGGCGATGTGATGGGGGTGCCTTTCACGACGTTTCTGGCGCCGGGTCTTCTGATGATGACGGTTGTGCAAAACGCCTTTGCCAATACCTCGTCGTCGATCATGATTTCCAAGGTGCAGGGCAATATCGTCGATACGCTGATGCCGCCGCTTTCGGGGGCGGAAATGACGATCGGCTATCTGGCCGGCGGCGCGGCACGCGGACTGGCGGTTGCGCTGGCGATCGGGCTGGCGCTGGCCCTGGGGTTGGGGCTGACGCCCCAGCATCCGGTCCTTCTTCTGGTCTATGTGCTGGTCGGTTCGGTGTTCATGGGCGCGCTGGGCGTGATTGCCGCCATTTTCGCCACGCGCTTCGATCAGATGGCCGCGATCACGAACTTTGTGGTCACGCCGCTGGCGTTCCTGTCGGGCACCTTCTACTCGGCCGAGGCGCTGCCGGGCCCGCTCTATGCCGTCACCCATGCCAACCCGGTGTTCTACCTGATCGACGGCGCCCGGTTCGCCACCATCGGCGTTTCGGATTCCCCGCCCGCCCTCGGGTTGCCGATATGCCTCGGCGCGACCGCCTGCGTCACCGCCCTGGCTTGGGCCATGCTGCGCAGCGGCTATCGTCTGAAACCGTGACCCGCGCGGACAATTTGCGCCTTTTCAAACCGGTCGCGCCGGTGTAGGCGATTGCACATGGACCATGAGAACGCATCTGACGGCCTCCGACGCCGACGCTGATTGCACTGACGGAGCTTTCGCTCCGCGCTTCGGTCCGTTGTGGTGGCGGGCGAAACCTGCCGCCGCCACTGTTCCCGCTCCCCCATGTTGACGCCGACGCCCCGACCGGGCACCAATACGGCCCATGTCCACAAGGAAGATCCCATGATCCCGTCCGTACTCCCCACCTATTCCCGCGCCCCACTCAGTTTCGCAAAGGGCGAAGGCGCCTGGCTGACCGAGATGGACGGGCGACGCTTTCTCGACATGGGTGCCGGCATCGCTGTCAACGTTCTGGGCCATGCGCACCCGGCTCTTGTGCAGGCGCTGACCGATCAGGCCGGGGCGCTGTGGCACACGTCCAATCTGTACCACATCCCCCAGCAACAGGCTCTGGCGGACCGGCTGGTGGCCGAAACCTTCGCCGATACGGTGTTTTTCACCAACTCGGGCACCGAAAGCTGCGAACTCGCCGTGAAAATGGCGCGCAAGTACTGGTACGACAAGGGCCACCCAGCGCGCGTCGACATCATCACTTTCGAAGGTGCCTTCCACGGCCGCTCGTCGGCTGGCATCGCCGCCGCAGGATCGGAAAAGATGACCCGCGGTTTTGGCCCGTTGTTGCCGGGGTTCGTGCACCTCGGCTGGGCCGATCACGAGGCGCTGACGGCGGCGATCTCTGACACCACCGCCGCCATCATGATCGAACCGGTCCAGGGCGAAGGCGGCATCCGTCCCTTGCCCGACCAATGCCTCCGCGGACTGCGCGCGCTCTGCGATGAAAAGGGCATCCTGCTGATCCTCGACGAGGTTCAGTGCGGTGTCGGTCGCACCGGGCGGCTCTTTGCACATGAATGGTCGGGCATCGCCCCCGACATCATGATGATCGCCAAGGGCATCGGCGGCGGCTTCCCGCTCGGCGCGGTCCTCGCCACCGAAAACGCCGCCTCGGGCATGACGGCGGGCACCCACGGCTCGACATACGGCGGCAACCCGCTGGGCTGCGCGGTCGGTTGCGCGGTCATCGACATCGTCGCCGAAGCCGGGTTCCTCGCCGAGGTCAACCGCAAGGCCGCGATGCTGCGCCAGAGCCTCGAAGGTCTGGTCGCCACGCACCCCGATATCTTCGATTCGGTGCGGGGCAGCGGCATGATGCTGGGCCTGAAATGCCGCGCCGCGAATGCCGATGTGGTCAAGGCGGCCTATGATCAACTGCTGATCACCGTGCCGGCGGCCGACAACGTCGTGCGCCTGCTGCCGCCGCTCACCATAACCGACGACGATATCGCCGAGGCCGTGCAGCGGCTCGACCGCGCAGCCGGGGCTCTGGCCGCACCGGCCTGATCTTCCGCTCGCTCCAAATATCCCGGGGGTGTGGGGGCTGGCCCCCACTCCCGACGCCAGACAGGGCCGCATGCCATGAACCACTTTCTAGACATTCACACCACCGATGCCGACGCGCTCCACCGCATGATCGCCCAGGCGCGGCGCATGAAATCCGCCCGCGACGGCCGCCCCCGCGGCATGCCCGATGATGAAACCCCGCTGGCCGGGCGCATGGTGGCGCTGATCTTCGAAAAACCCTCGACCCGCACACGCGTGTCTTTCGATGTCGGGGTGCGCCAGATGGGCGGTGAAACGATGGTGCTTTCCGGCAACGACATGCAGCTGGGTCATGGCGAAACCATCGCCGATACCGCTCGCGTGCTCAGCCGCTATGTCGATATGATCATGATCCGCACCTTCGACGAGGCAGTGCTGACCGAAATGGCCGATTACGCGGACGTTCCGGTCATAAACGGGCTCACCGACCGCTCGCACCCCTGCCAGATCATGGCCGATGTCATGACCTACGAAGAACATCGCGGCCCCATCGCCGGCAAGAAGGTGGTATGGACCGGCGACGGCAACAACGTCTGCGCGTCCTTCCTCCATGCCGCGGGTCAATTCGGTTTCGATCTTACATTCACCGGCCCCGCCCAGCTCGACCCCGACCCCGAATTCATCGGCTTCGCGCGCTCCAGGGGCAGCACCGTCACGATCGAACGCGATCCCGCGCGGGCCGTTGCCGGCGCCGATCTGGTGGTTGCCGACACCTGGGTGTCGATGCACGATGCGCAGTCGGCGCGCGAAAGGCGCCACAACCTGTTGCGGCCCTATCAGGTGAACGATCGGTTGATGGCGGCGGCCCGACCCGATGCGCTGTTCATGCATTGCCTGCCCGCCCACCGCGAGGAGGAGGTGACCTCGGCGGTCATGGACGGTCCGTCCTCGGTGGTCTTCGACGAGGCCGAAAACCGGCTGCATGCGCAAAAGGCGATCATGCGCTGGTGCCTCGACGTCTAGACGGGGGCCTGGCGGGCGGCGGCCCGGTCAGGTGCCGCGCGGTTTGGCGCGCAGCGTCGGGTCGGCGGTGCGCGGATCCTCGGGCCAGGGGTGGCGCGGATAGCGGGCCCGCATGTCCTTGCGCACATCGGCATAGCTGCCGGCCCAGAAGCCTGGCAGGTCCATCGTCACCTGCACCGGCCGCCGCGCCGGCGACAAAAGGGTGATCTTCAGCGGTTTTCCGGCGCTGGACGGGTGGCGCGTCACCCCGAAAAGCTCTTGCAACCGCAGCGCGATTTCCGGCTCGGCGCCCGAGTAGTCGATGGCGACGCGCCGCCCCAGCGGCGTCTCGAAATGCGCCGGCACCGCGGCGTCGAGCATTTGCATCTGGTCCCAGTCCAGCATCGCGCGCAACGCGGGCAGAGGGTCGTGGCGCTTCCAGTCCTCGGCGCTGCGGACACCCGTCAGCATCGGCGCCAGCCAGTCCTCCAACCCGTTGGTCAGGGCCTCCAGAGACATCTCGGGCAGCGCCATGCCGTCGGCGCGCGCCAGTTCGACGCGCGCGGCAAACTGCGCCGCCGCGCCCTCCAGCCTCAGGCCCAGATCGCGCAGCCCCGCGACCATCGCCAGCGCCACCTCGTGATCCGGCGCATCGCGCCAGACCCGGTCGTCGAGCACCAGCGCGCCCAGACGTTCCTGCCGCCGGGTTTCCACACGGCGGGTACGGCGCGACCATTGGCACAGGTCGTGCCACTGGATCCGGTCGGAGAACAGGTTGCGGATCTCGGCCTCGGAAATCGGCAGGCCCAGACGCACCTGTGCCTCGCGCGGGTTGCCGTCCAGATCGGTGGCCACGATCCACGGCGCGGCCCCCAGCGGATCGCCCGCGCGCACCACCGCGCCCTTGCCGCCCGACAGCACGAACCGCGGCGCGTCGCCGGGGCGGCGCTGGCCGATGCGATCGGGATAGGCCAGCGCCGCCATTTCGGCCGGCGTGTGGTCCGCCGCCGTCTGGCGCCGCGTCTGGCGCTGCCGCCGGATCGCCTGGGCCAAGCGCCTGGCCTCAACGCGCACGCGGTCCAGGGCGGGCCGGCGCAGATCGTGGGCCCTGCGACGGGCAAAACCCGGCGGATCGCGCAGCGCCTCAAGGCGCAGCCCCAGGTCCGCCGGTGCGCCGGTCAATATGTCGCGGTCTGACATCAATGCCGCCATCGGCGCGGCACCGGCCCCCGCCACGGCCAGCATATGCGCCAGCCTCGGGTGCAGCGGCAGCGCCGCCAGCATACGGCCATGATCCGTGATGCGCGCCGCGCCGTCCAGCGCGCCCAGCATCTGCAAAAGCGCACGCGCCTCGCCGAAGGCACCCGCATTGGGCGGCGTGAGAAATGGCAGATCCTCGGGCGCGGCCCCCCAAAGCGCCAGTTCCAGCGCCAGCCCGCCCAGGTCTTCGATCTCGATCCCCGCGGGCGGATAGGGGTGCAGCGCGCCTTCTTCGCCCCGTGTCCACAACCGGTAGCAGCGGCCTTCCGCAACCCGTCCGGCCCGGCCCGCGCGCTGGGTCGCCTCGGCGCGTGTGACCCGTTCGGTCACCAGCCGGGCCATCCCCGATCCGGGATCGAACCGGGCCCGCCGCGCCTGTCCCGAATCCACGACCACACGCACATCCGGCAACGTCAGCGAGGTTTCGGCGATGGCGGTGGCCAGGATCACGTTGCGCCCGGCGCTGGCCGGCCGGATCGCGGCGCGCTGATCCTCGAAGGGCATCGCGCCGAACAGCGGGCGGATCGTGCAATTCCCGGGCAACCGGGGCGTCAGAAGCCGCGCGACCCGGCGGATTTCGCCTTCACCGGGCAGGAACACCAGAATGGCACCACCCATTTCGCGGGTTTCAGCTTCGGCCTCGATCACCAGATCGGCCAGCGCCGCGTCGCGCCGCATGGCCGGCGCCAACGGCCGGTCGCGCCAGTGGATATCGACCGAAAAGGCCCGGCCCGGCGAGCTGAGCACCGGCGCGTGCATCAACGCGCCCACCGGCCCGGCATCGAGCGTCGCCGACATCGCCACCAGAAGCAGATCGTCGCGCAGCGCATCGGCCACCTCGAGACACAGCGCCAGCCCCAGGTCCGCGTTCAGCGACCGTTCGTGAAATTCGTCGAAGATCACCGCGCCGACACCGGGCAGGTCCGGCTGCGATTGCAGCATCCGCGTCAGGATCCCTTCGGTGACAACCTCGATCCGTGTTTCGGCCGATACCCGCGCCTCGCCGCGCATCCGGTAGCCGACCGTGGCGCCGACTGCGGTGCCCAGCGCCTCGGACATCCGCTCGGCGGCGGCGCGCGCGGCAAGGCGGCGCGGTTCCAGCATCACGATGCGTCCCGTCGTCAGCCCCGAATCCAGCAGGGCGAGCGGAACGCGTGTCGTCTTGCCGGCACCTGGGGGCGCTTCGAGCACCACGCGCCCTTTCGCGCGCAGCGCGGCGATCAGGTCGGGCAGGATCGGATCGATGGGCAATGGCGTCTGCATGTGTTGCGCTTATCGCGCGCCTCCGCGCAGGCCAAGGGGCAAGATGGTCTGGACATCCGGCCGGACCTGCCGGACAACCGGGCGCGACGTGGCGATGAAACGGGCAGGCTGTACGATGGACATGGCGGAAATGGCACGAAAGGTCGCGGAGGGCGACAGGCGCGCCCTGGCACGGGCGATCACGCTGGTCGAAAGCCGCCGCGCGGATCACCGTGCCGATGCCATCCGCCTGATCGAGGCGTTGAAGGATGCGCCGGACCGGGCGATCCGGGTGGGCCTTTCGGGCACGCCTGGCGTGGGCAAATCCACCTTCATCGAGAATTTCGGCATGATGATCCTTGCGCGCGGACTGCGGGTTGCGGTTCTGGCGGTGGATCCGTCCAGCGCCCGCAGCGGCGGCTCCATCCTGGGTGACAAGACCCGCATGGACCGGCTGTCGCGCGAAGCGGGCGCGTTCATCCGGCCGTCGCCCAGCCAGACGCATCTGGGCGGGGTGGCGCGCCGCACCCGCGAGGCGGTGCGCCTGTGCGAGGCGGCGGGGTTCGATCTGGTGCTGATCGAAACCGTGGGCGTTGGCCAGTCCGAAACCGTTGTGGCGCAGATGTCCGACCTGTTCGTGCTGTTGCTGGCGCCGGCGGGTGGCGATGAACTGCAGGGCGTGAAGCGCGGGATCATGGAAATCGCCGACATGATCCTGGTGAACAAGGCCGACGGCGACCTGAAGGCCGCCGCCACGCGCACCTGCGCCGATTACGCCGGCGCGCTGCGGCTGCTGCGCAAGCGGCCGCAGGATCCGGCGGATTTCCCCAAGGCGCTGATGGTTTCGGCGCTCGAGGCAGAGGGGCTGGAACGGGTGTGGAATGAAATCGGCGCCCTGACCGAATGGCGCCGCGAGACCGGCCATTGGGCCGCACGGCGGGCCGATCAGGCGCGCAGCTGGTTCGAGGAAGAGGTGCGCGCGGCGCTTCTGGCGCGGCTTGAAACCGCCGAGGCGCGGACACGGCTGGGTGATCTGGGCGCGCGGGTTGCCGCCGGCGAACTGGCGCCGGCGCATGCCGCACAGCTGTTTCTGGACCGCGACTGACGGCAGGCATCGGGCGCAGGCGGGGCGCGCCGGCGCGCCGGCGGCTTAGCGCTTGACGGCAATCACGATTCCCCCTATTGCCCTGTGACGAAATTCGGGCCGGCCTTCGCGGGCTGTGCCTTATGTAGATACCCCCCTGTGTATTCGGCCACGGCGCCGCGCTTGCCCGCGCCCGGCCGATCAGACGAAGGATAACGCCATGTCGCGCCGTTGCGAACTGACCGGAAAAGGCCCAATGTCTGGCAACAATGTCAGCCATGCCAACAACAAGACCAAGCGTCGGTTCTTGCCGAACCTGAACGACGTGACCTTGCAGTCCGAAGCGTTGGGCCGGGGCGTCAAACTGCGGATTTCGGCGGCGGCGCTGCGCAGCGTGGATCACCGTGGCGGTCTGGACGCCTACCTGGCCAAGGCCAAGGACGACTCGCTGTCGCCGGCGGCTCTGAAGGTCAAGAAGGAAGTGGCCAAGGCGCTCGCCGCGTCCTGATCCGGGCCGCTTTCGCTTGATGAACCCCGCCCCGCCCCGCCCCGCCCCGGTCCGTGGCGGGGTTTTCGTGTTTCCGGCGGTTGCTGCGGGGTGGCTGTGCCCGGGCCCCGCGGCCGGGCCGCAATGAATTTGTGAGTGACAGGAGAAAAAGATGTTCTGGAACAGATCCCTGGTCGCCGGTCTGGTGGCGATGAGCCTTTCGACCGGTGCCATGGCCGAGCCGGCCGCCATCGCGGTCGAGGACGCTTATGCGCGCGCGGCCTCGGCGATGGCCATGTCGGGCGCGGCTTTCATGGTGCTGCGCAACGCCGGCACCGAGGATGACGTGCTGATCGCGGCACGCACCGATGCGGCCAAGCGGGTGGAATTGCACACCCATGTCGAGGACGCGAACGGCGTCATGCGGATGACGGAACTGGAAGCCGGCCTGCCGATCCCCGCGGGTGCGGAACGGGTGCTGAAGCGCGGTGGCGATCATGTGATGCTGATGGGGCTGAACGGTCCGCTGGAGCAGGGTGGCCAGATTTCGTTGACACTGGTGTTTGAAAAGGCCGGCGAGGTTACCGTGGTGGTGCCAGTGGACAATGCGCGCTTGCCCGACGGCATGTCAGGCGGCTGACACCGGGTGAACGCGCGCCCTTGGGCCGCGCTGCGGCCGGCGGGCGCGCGTGGGCCGGGCCTTCGGGTCCGGCCGTCGCCCCGCTGCACCCGCGGTCTGGGCCGCGCAGAGGCTCTGGCGGGGGCCTAGCCGTTGCGCAACAGCCGATCGACCCAGGCCGGCACAACCTGGGTGGCCGGGCCGAACAGGGCCTCGGTGAAATCAGATGCCACCGCCGAAGGTTCGAGGTTCAGTTCCACCGTATGCGCCCCGGCCTCGGCTGCGACGCGCACGAAGCCCGCGGCGGGATAAACCTCGCCCGAGGTGCCTATGGCGGCGAAGACATCGGCCTGTGTCAGATGCCCGAGGATCGCGTCCATGTGGTAGGGCATTTCGCCGAACCAGACCACATCGGGGCGCGCGGCTTCGGTGCCGCAGGCCGGACATGCGCGCACCTCGCGCATCCGTCCGGGTGCGCTCCAGCGGTGTCCGCAGGCCGCGCAAAGTGCCCCTGCCAGCGCGCCGTGCATGTGCAACACCTCTGGCGATCCGCCCCTTTCATGCAGATCGTCGACATTCTGTGTGACCAGCACCACCTGGCCCGGCCAGTCACGTTGCAGCCTTGCCAGCGCCAGATGCGCCGCGTTGGGCGCGGCCTGCGCCGCTTGCGCGCGCCGGTCATCGTAGAAGCCCAGCACCAGATCGGGATCGCGGGCGAAACCTTCGGGCGTGGCCAGATCTTCCAGCCTGTGGGTCTGCCAGAGACCTCCTGCGTCACGGAATGTGCCCAGACCGCTCTGCGCAGAGATGCCGGCCCCTGTCAGGATCACGATCTTTCGCATCGGTCGGCGCCTTTTCTGGAAATGCCCGGTTCGGCGCATGCCTGCCCCGCGCAAGACGGTTTCTGCCGTCGAATCATTCCAGCACCCGAAGCTGGCCGCGCAGGAACGGCAGCCGGACCAGCGCCGGGTCGATCATCTGGGTGCGCACCAGGCGGCGCATCGTTTGCGCGACATCGCGCGGCACGCGGTCGGCCCAATCGGTTGCCGCAAACAACGAAATCCGGCGCGAGGACGAACCGAAGGGCAGGGGATAGACCGTCATGTCTTCATGGAAGCGGGCCGCGCGCATGTAACCCAGCGGGGTTGTTACCGCCCAGCCGATCCCGCGCGCGACCATTGCCATCAACGCCAGGTGGCTGCCCACTTCGAAGCGGGCCGGGAAATCGATCTGGTGGCGCTGAAGATAGGCATCGATCTGCCGCGCGATCAGCTGCGATCTGTCATAGCGCAGCAGCGGCCGCGCCCGCAGCCCCGCCATCACGGTTTCGGGGTCGCACTGGACGTCGCGCGGCGCCACGATGATGAACGGATCGTCGACCAGCGGATGTTCGGAAATGCCTTCGACGAGTTCGCCGGAATGGGCCGCGACCGCGATATGCAGGCTGCGCTCGCGCATGGCGGCGTTGATTTCATGGCTGGGCGCCGTGATCAGGCGGAACCGGCAATTGGTCATGCTTTCGGCCAGGATCGTGACCAGACGCGGCGTCAGGTCGTTGTCGAAGTCGTCGATCAGGCCGATGCTCAGGGTGGTCAGGTCCGACAGGTCCATCACGGTCAGTTCGCTCTGGGCCAACCGCAATTCCCCCAGAACCGTTTCGGTGCGCGCCCGGAACGCGCGCCCTGCGGGCGTCAGCCGCATGGGCCGCCTGGCGTGATCGAGAAGATCGATGCCCAGCGCCTTTTCCAGGTTGCGCATTTGCTGGCTGACCGCCGGCTGGCTGAGACCGGTGATTTCGGATGCCGTTGCCACGGAACCGGTTTCGGCCAGCGCCTCGAACACCTCAAGACCCCGCAGGGTGATCCCTTTCATCAGCATGTGCTGGCTCCGCCGGTTTTACCGTTTGTGAAACTACTGCCGCACCGGGTCAAGGTGCGTGGCTGAAAGGTGACGGTTTCGCGTAACCGAAATATGACGATTTCAGGAGCAAACCTGAGATGCACGGCGGCTGTAGGCCACATAACGCGCCCAGAACGCTTCGTGGCTGCGGCGATCGGATTGGCGGATTCGCTGAGCCAGATCCGGATTTTTGAAAAATCGCACCATCAAGCGGCGGTCGGCCAATGTCAGATCCTGGCGGGCGACCGTATCGATGCATTTGCAAAGGCTGCGCGACGCTGCGCGCCGGTCTGACAGCAGGCAGGCACGTTCGACAATGCCCACCGCCAGTGCCGGGCGCGCGTCGAACGTGGCCAACATCAAAGCGAAAGCTACGGTGCCCAGCGTCGTTTTCATGCGGTCTGCCCTCCGGTTGTGTCCCAAAGATGGGTCCGTGGGGTTATGGATCAAGCGGCGCGATCCTGCAACATTCCGGCGCGACGCAAAAAACCGGAGGCGCGCGCGCCTCCGGTTGGTTTTGTCCAGGGTTATGGATCAGACGTAGTCGTCGTCCATTTCGGCATCATCGTATTCGTCGGGGTCCGGCATCTGGTCGTCCGGATTCTGCGACATCAGCTTGGCGATGAAGTCGGTCTTGTCGCCCGAGCCCTTGGTGCCGCCCGAACCGGATCCGCTGCAATAGACCACGTCTTCGTCCTCATAGTCTTTCCAGATGTCCTGCTCGTAGTCAGGCAGGCGATGGTGGTCCGACCCCTTGGTGCCGCCCGAACCGGAGCCCTTGGTGCCGCCCGAACCGGAGCCCTTGGTGCCGCCCGAACCGGAGCCCTTGGTGCCGCCCGAGCCGGAGCCCTTGGTGCCGCCCGAGCCGGAGCCCTTGGTGCCGCCCGAACCGGAGCCCTTGGTGCCACCCGAACCGCTGCCCTTGGTGCCGCCCGAGCCGGAGCCCTTGGTGCCGCCCGAGCCGGAGTCCTTGGTGCCGCCCGAACCGTCGGTGTCGCAGGTTTCACCGTCGTCCGCGTCGCCCCAGTTGTTCGAAACAGAGCTGACAGGCAGGAATTCGGGTGTGTCGCCGTCGGAATTGACCACCACCTGCATGTTGCTCAGATCCAGATCTTCGAAGGACAGCGGGCCATGCGTCGACCAGAGTGTAAAGGTCGCTGCTTCCACCTCGCCTTCGGTCGAACCGGCGAACTGGCCGAACTGTACCGCGGCGTCGAAGTCCGACCCCGGACCCTGACCGTTGGTCAGCATCGATACAGCATTCGCATCGGCCTGGACGTTGGTGACAGGGATGCTGTTGCCATCGGGCGAGAACATCAGACCGCCCAGCTTGGCGTCGTCGGCCACGTCGAAAAACAGCCCGTCGATGTCGATGTTTTCAGGTGCGTCCGGGTCTGTCGGGCGAATGTCGAAGAACAAAGTACCTTCATCGCCTTCGGTCACGTTCACGTCGATCTGGTGATCGCCCATCATGTAGGTCATCGTCAGCTTTTCGGGCGCGTCATCGCAGGTGTCCGATCCCTTGGTGCCGCCCGAACCGGAGCCCTTGGTGCCGCCCGAACCGCTGCCCTTGGTGCCGCCCGAGCCGCTGCCCTTGGTGCCGCCCGAACCGGAGCCCTTGGTGCCGCCCGAACCGGAGCCCTTGGTGCCGCCCGAGCCGGAGCCCTTGGTGCCGCCCGAGCCGGAGCCATCAGCATCGTCCTTGAAATGCACCGCCAGATGCTTTTCGTACCAATCGGCAAAGCAGTCACCTTCGACGCCACCATTATGGTAGGACTTGGTTCCCGATCCCCAATTTGAAAAAAGCGAAGTTTTGAACCCGCTGAAGCTCTGATAACCCATGACATCGTCTCCTCGTTTGTTCTTTGCGGTCCAGGGCCCTGCGTTCCTTGAATGTGTCGGTGGCTTGACACGAAGTATCCGGGTGGCCGTCTTTCTGAGGTTCGAAGCTATGGTTTCGGTCGATTTCTGGCAAATTTTGAACATGTTTTGCCTCATTCCGGCCAATTTTGACAGAATTTCGGAAACAGTGGGTTCAGGCCCGAGCGCACTGTCGCCGGCCGATTTGCAATGGGAAACGCGGTGCCCGAGCGATCGGGGCCGAATCGGGGCAGCGCGCACATCCGAATTCTGACATTTGGTTTCTTGAAACAGACACAGTCTTGCCACAGCCAGGTGCGATGTTGATCCATGTCCCGGTCGTGTGCACCGGCAGAACAACGAATGGAGCCCGTCCATGTCCGAAAAACCCCGTTCCAGCCGACTGACCCGGATCGTTGATTGCGCTGAAGCGCATTTCGGCCAGCCTGTGGATCGCGTCACCGCACCCGGCGGCGAAGGCCGGTCGAGTTTCCGGCTGCATTTTGCCGATCGCGATGTCATCGCCACGTTGCGGCCGAATTTCCGCCGCACGCACCTGGAAGCGCATGTGCTGCGCGAGCTTGCGGTTTACAGCGGCGATCTGCCCGAATGCCTGGGCGTTGTCGGCGAGATCATGTTCCAGTCGGATGTGGGCAAGCGCCGCCTGAACCAGGAAATCGTGCGCCAGGAGGGCAGCGACCGGATGGCCCTGGCCAGCGAAGCCGTGGCGGCGATCTTTCGCATCCAGAACGCCGCCCGCCGGACCGACCTGCACGATTTCCTTCCGCATCTTGGATCCAACGTGGAATGGATGGAGAATTTCGTGAACGCGGTGGACGCGTTGCAGCCTTATGCGATGGGCATTCCCAATACCTTCGACCGGATCGCCACCGCTGAATTCCTGGCCGACACGGGCCGGCAGTTTGTCAAATGGGACTGTCGGTCGGGCAATGCGGCGCTGGACGATGGCGGCCGGCTGCGGTGGTTCGACTTCGAATATTGCGGCCTGCGGCACGGATCGGAGGATCTGGCATGGCTGATCGGCGACGAGGCATGGCCGATCGCGCCGGACGCGATGGTGGATGTGATCATCGATGCCTATGATCCCGACACCGGGCACGCTCTGCCGCAATACCTGGAGTATCTCTCGGTTTACCTGACCTTCCACGCGGTCCAGCGCTTCAAGCTGATCGTGAAGGAAGTGCAGAAGCGGGGATGGCAGAGCAAGGCGCGGGTGCGCAAGTATGACGATGCCGGCGTGCATCCGGAATTCGCGGCGCATATCTGCGCCGTGGGCGCCTATTTCGCGGCGCAGTCCCCGCGTACCGCCATGCTGTCGCGACATTTTGGAATGGCGCGCCAGGGGTTTGTCGACATCATGGCGCACAGCCGGGCACGCAAGCGCGCGTAGGCGTCTGTCGGACCGGGGGCCTTCTGCCCCCGGACCCCCGAGGATATTTCCGGCGAAAGGAAAGCCGGGAAAGGATCAGGGGCTGCGCGGGTCGATCGGCGTAACCGGCAGGTTCAGCGCTTCTTCTATGAAGCGGGCGACCTGCAGCAGCAGGGCTTCGCCACGGTAGGGGCCGATCAACTGTATCGCGACCGGCAGGCCCGCGGCGGTCATGCCGACCGGAAGCGACAGGGCCGGCATCAGCGTGGTGGTGGCCAGGAACGAGAAAGCCAGCCAGTCATCGTAGCTGCCTGTCGGGGCGCCGTCGACGCAGAGCGGGAATTCCTGTTCGACGGGCGCTGGCGCGATGCCGACCACCGGAATGGCCAGCACATCGTGGGATTGCAGGAAGATGCGCAGTTCGTGGTGCAGGGTGCTGCGATGGGACATGGCGCGGAAGATGTCGGCGGTTGCGGTGGTCCGGGCTATGGCCAGGTTGCTGGCGAGGCGTGGACCGAAGGTGGCCTGCACGGCAGCCGGCATCTGCGCGACGACAGCGCCGTAGTGCAGGGCGCGCAGCGTCATGTAGGTTTCATGAAGGCCGGGCATGGCGGGGCAGGTTTCCGTGATCCGGGCGCCGGCGCGGCCCACGGCGGCCATGGCGTCGCGCAGCACCTGGCGGATTTCGGTTTCGACCTGGGCGAAGCCGTTCTGATCCTCGGAAAAGGCGATGCGGGGCGCATGGGCAAGCCCTGCGGCAGCGGCGGCGCTGAAGGGTGTGGCGGGCGCATCGAGCGACATCGGCATGGCCGGGTCGTGGCCGGCCATCGCATCCAGCCCCAGCGCCAGGTCGAGGACATCGCGGGCCATCGGGCCCTGGAGCGCTTCGGGCAGGAAGGCCGCGCCATCCGGTCCGCCGCCGCAACGGCCGGGCGAGGGGCGCAGGCCCAGCACGCCGCAATGGGCCGCCGGTGTGCGCAGGCTGCCCATCAGATCGGACCCCTGAGCCAGCCAGATTTCGCCGGCCGCGAGTGCTGCGGCGGATCCGCCGGACGATCCGCCGGCGTTCATCGCGGTGTTCCAGGGGTTGCGGGTGGCACCGAAGACCGGGTTTGTGGAATTGCCGCCGGCGCCGAATTCGGGTGTGTTCGTCTTGCCCATCACCAATGCGCCGCGGCTTTCCAGCCGGGCGACGAGCGGATCTGTCGCGTCGGGGATGTGATCGGCGAAAAACCGGCTGCCCCAGGTGGTGCGGACACCTTCGACGGGGTTGAGATCCTTGATCCCCACGGGCAGCCCGGCGAGCCAGCCGGGATGGTCGCCCTGGCTTTTGGCGCGCGCGGGCAGGTCGCGGGCCTTGGCGCGGGCGCGATCGGCGCAGACCGTCGGCATGGCGTTTATCGCCGGTTCGACCTGGGCAATGCGCGCGGCCGAGGCGGCGATGACATCTTCGGTGCCGATTTCGCCGCTGCGCAGCAGAGCAACCACCGTGCGGGCGGGCATGGCGCAGAGGTCGGGGCCGGTAAACCGCTGGTCTTGGGTGGTGGTCATCGCAATCTCCGGGGCTGTTCGCTTTTCAGGTGCACAGTGACGCGCCGGGCTTTGGCGTGCAAGCGCGGCGCCGGGGCGCGGCACGACGGACCCGGCGCCCGCGAAGCCCTGTGCGGTCAGCGCGCCGGCGTGGCGGCACCGCCCTGAAAGGCATTGCCGGTTGCGTAGTTGCAGGGCGTTTCGGTCATTTCGAGATGCAGGCCGGTGCCGGTGTAGGGATGGGCGCGGGCCAGCGCCTCGTCGATCTCGATGCCCAGGCCGGGACGTTCCGGCGGGGCGATGAAGCCATCCTCGACCGTGATCGCGTTGCCGATCAGAGCCGCGTGGAAAGGCGTTTCGATGGTTTCGCACATCAGCGCGTTGGGGATCGCGGTGGCGAGGTGGATGTTTGCCGCCCATTCCACCGGACCGGCGTAGAGCTGCGGCGCGACCTGGGCGTTGAACACCTCGGCCAGCGCTGCGATCTTGCGGGTTTCCCAGATCCCGCCCGACCGGCCCAGCGCGGGTTGCAGGATGCGCGCGGCGCCGGCGCGCAGCACCTGTGCGAATTCCGTTGTCGTGGTGAGCCGTTCTCCGGTCGCGATGGGCGTGGTCAGGGCGCGAGCCACCTCTGCCATCGCCTCGGTTGCGTCGGGTGGCACGGGTTCTTCGTACCAAAGCGGGCTGAAGGGTTCGATCGCCTTGCCGAGGCGGATGGCACCGGCCGTGGAAAACTGACCGTGGGTGCCGAAGAGCAGATCGGCGCGATCGCCCACGGTTTCGCGGATCGCCTTGCAAAAGGCCACCGAGAGGGCGATGTCGGTCATTGCCGGCATATGGCCGCCACGCAGGGTATAGGGCCCGGCGGGATCGAACTTGACCGCCGTATAGCCGCGGGCCCGCAGGGCGGCGGCGGATTCGGCTGCCATGTCGGGCGAGGTCCAGAACGCCGCGGGGTCGTGATGCGCGAGCGGGTAGAGATAGCTGTAGGCGCGGATCCGGTCATTGGTGCGCCCGCCGATCAAGGCGTGGACGGGGCGCCCGCGTGCCTTGCCCAGAATGTCCCAGCAGGCGATTTCGAGCCCGGAAAACGCCCCCATCACTGTCAGGTCGGGGCGTTGGGTGAAACCCGACGAATAGGCGCGGCGGAACATCAGATCGATGTTTTCGGGGTTCTCGCCATGCATGTGCCGGGCGAAGACATCGGTGATCACCGCGCGCATCGCGTCGGGGCCGACCGTTGCGGCATAGCATTCGCCCCAGCCGGTAATGCCGTCGTCGGTGGTGAGCTTGACGAGGATCCAGTATCTTCCGCCCCATCCGGGCGCGGGGGGCGCTGTCACGATGATGTCGAGATCGGCGAGTTTCACGGAGCGTCTCTTCTTCGGGTTCGGGCCGGGGCGCGGGCGGAAGGGGCGGGTGCCTCCGGCGGGAGTTTTTCGGGCAAGATGAAGCCGGTCAGCCGCGATCGAAGACGATGACGTTGCGTTTGGCGGCGCCGGTGCGGGTGTCGGCGATGGCCTCGTTGATCTGATCGAGTTTCCAGGTGCCGGAAATCAGTTCGTCGAGTTTGAGGCGGCCCTGGCGGTAGAGATCGATCATCCAGGGAATGTCGCGTTGAATGACGACGTCGCCCATCTTGGAGCCGATCATGGCCTGGCCGGTGGCCGCCATCATCACCGGTTCGTAGCTGGCCATGGCGCCGGAATGTGGCATGCCGACCATGATCGCGCGACCGGCGCGGCCGAGATAGCGCGGCGCCTGTTCGTAGGCGGGGATGGCGCCGACCGTTACGATGACCGCGTCGGCCCCCTTGCCCATTGCGCGGAATGCGTCCCGCCAGGGCCGGGCCGCGGTTGCCAGAACGCCGTCGGTGGCGCCGAACTGCCTTGCGATGTCGAGTTTTTCCTCGGTCATGTCGACGGCGACGATGCGGCGGGCGCCGGCGATGCGGGCGCCCTGGATGGCGTTGAGACCGACCCCGCCGGCGCCGATGACGACCACATCTTCGCCGGCGCGCAGGTTGGCGGCGTTTACCACGGCGCCGACACCGGTGATCACGCCGCATGACAGAAGGCAGGCGGCGGTTCGTGACATTTCCGAGGGGATCGCAACCGCCTGGTTGGCCTGGACCACGACTTTTTCGGCGAAGGCGCCGCAGGCCATCGCCTGATCGAGCCGCCCGCCCGCCGTCGTCGAGAGGGGGCCTGCGGCGGTGTCGAATGGGGTTTCGCAATTGGTCGGGCGTCCGCCCGCGCAGGTCCGGCAGGTGCCGCAGGCGCGGATCAGCGTCACCACCACGGCGTCGCCTGCCGCGAGGCCGGTGACCCCGGCGCCCAGCGCGGTGACGGTGCCCGCGGCCTCGTGCCCGTAGACCGCCGGCAGGGTGCCGCCCCAGGCGCCGTCGGCGTAGGAGATATCGGAATGGCAGATCGCCACGGCGTCGAGAGTGACTTCGATTTCGCCATGGCCGGGGGCGGCGATGTTGATATCTTCGATCACGAGGGGCGAGCCGTGAGCATGGCAGACGGCGGCTTTGATCGTTTGCATGGCTGGTCTTTCGTTGGCTGGACAGTCGAATGTGTTGCGCATGTTTGTGTCGCAGTTCCCGGCGCATCGCAACGGGTCAATCGAATTGACGGTCACCCGGCGGCCCGGTGATGGCGCAGGAAGACGGCGAGCCCGGCGATCATCAGCACCATCGACAGCAGGAACGGGGCACCGGGCAGAATCAGCCCGGCGTCGCCGCGGGTGAAGACGGCGAAGACCGATGTCATCATCAGCGGCGAAAAGATCATCGCCAGCGCGTTGATTGAGGTCAGCACGCCCTGAAGTTCGCCCTGCGCATCGTCGCTGACGCGGCGCGACATGATGCCCTGCAAGGCCGGGGTGATCACCGCACCCAGCGCGGCCATCGGCGTGAGAAGCAGCAGGAGCGCGCCCGAAGGCACGAAGGCGATCAGGCCGAAGACGCCGATGTCGAAGACATGCCCGCCGGCCACGGTCAGACGATCGCCGAAGCGCCGCAGCAGCGGACCGATCAGCAGCCCCTGCACCACCGCCATCGTCAGGCCGAACAACGCCAGCGAAAGGCCGATGTTGGTGGGGGTCCAGTCGAAGCGGAACTGGGTAAAGTAGGCCCAGATCGCCGGGTAGACGTAAAACGCCAGCTGGTAGAGGAAGTAGACCCCCAGCAGCGGCAGCACCCCGTCGAGCCGCGACATCTGGCGGAACGCGCCGAAGGGATTGGCGCGCGCGCGGGTGAAGGGCCTGCGGATGCGGTCGGTGACCGTTTCGCGCAGCACCACATAGCCGAATATTGCGTTCATCGCGGCCAGCCCGGCCGCGGCGTAGAACGGCGCGCGCGGGCCGAGCGTGCCCAACATGCCGCCGATCAGGGGGCCCAGCACAAAACCCAGCCCGAAAGCCGCGCCGATCAGGCCGAAATTCGCGGATTTTTCCTCGGGCGTCGAAATGTCCGCGATGTAGGCGCTGGCGGTGCCGTGGGTTGCGGCGGTGATGCCGCCGATCAGCCGTCCCAGCACCAGCAACCACATCGCCCCGGCCAGGGCCATCACCAGATAGTCGAGCGCCATCACCACCAGCGACACCAGCAGCACGGGCCGGCGGCCGTAGCGGTCGGAGAGGCTGCCGACCAGCGGGCCGAAAAGGAACTGCATCAGCGCGAAAACGGTGCTGAGAACGCCACCCCAGAGCGCCGCATTCGCCAGGCTGCCGCCTTGCACGTCACGGATGAGATCTGGCATCACCGGTACGATCAGGCCTATCCCCATCGCATCCAGAAGCACCGTGATCAGGATGAACAGAACCGGCAGACGCAGGCGCGGCTTTCCTTTTGCCGCCGCGTCCTGTCCGGGCTTTGGGCCGGGCCGGCGGTCTGCCCCGGTCATCCCGCGCGCGTCGCTGTTGATGCGGCATCGGCAAAGCCCAGCGCCGCGGCCGGCGCGGCGCCGGTCTGACGGGCGGGATCGAAGAGGCCGGCGATGTCGAGATGCGGATGGTCGCGCGCCGCCAGGCTGGCCAGCGCGGCGCCGGTGGCTGCGGCCTCGCGGCACAGCGCCTTGACCGCCGCCTGCGCATCCGGCCGCGACATCCGCGCCGCCAGCGCAAAGCTGAGCGCCTCGGCATGGATCGTGCCCGATCCTTCGCCGAGGGCCGCCGCCATGGCCGCGGGCTGCGGCGTGATTGCCGCGCTCAGCGGGCGCGCCGCCGTCAGCGCCGCCGCCGTGCCGGTGACGATCTGGGGCAGGCACATCCACTCGGTAAACCAGGCCGCCCCGTCGCGTTGGTGCCGGTGCACCGCGCTGGATTGCAACACGGCCGTCAGCCCCGCGCCCTGCCGCGCCAGCGCGACCAGCACAGATGGCGCCACCGGGTTCTGCTTTTGCGGCATGGTCGAGGAAGCGCCCGCACCGCCCAGGGCGATTTCGGCGATTCCGGTCTGGGCCAGTTCGGTCAGATCCTCGCCCATCTTGGCCAGCGCCAGCGTCAGCCGCTGCATCCAGTCGGCGATCCGCAGGACCGGTGTGCGGTCGGTGTGCCAGGTGCGGCCGGGATCGACCAGGCCCAGCGCCTCGGCCAGCGCCGCGCGCGTGGCCGGATGGCCCAGCGCCGCGCTGGTGCCGGCCGCGCCCGACAGCGACACCCACAGGGTGGCGCAGCGCAGTTCCGGCAACGCCGCCAGCAGGTCCAGCAACGGCGCACCCCAGCCGGCCACGACCGCGCCAAAGGTTGTCGGGGTGGCGTGCTGGCCATAGGTGCGCCCGGCCATCGGCAATGCGGCGTGTTGCCGGGCCAGATCGCCCAGCGTTGCCAGCAGCGCCTTCAGGTCCGCCTCCATCAGGGTCAGCGACTGGCGCAGGCGCAGCATCAGTCCGGTGTCGATGATGTCTTGCGACGTGGCGCCCCAATGAACGTATTGCGCATGTTCCGGTGCCTGCATGGCGCTGCGGAACGCGGCGATCAGGGCCGGCACGCAAACGCCGTTCTGGCCGGTGGCTTCGGCCATCGCGCCGGGATCCAGCTGAACCTCGACCGAGGCGCGTGCGATCGCGGCCGCGCTCAGTTCGGGGATCACGCCCAACTGGCCCTGCACCTTCGCCAGACCGCCTTCAACCAGAAGCATGGCGCGCAACGTCGCGCTGTCGCTGAACAGCCGCCCCACATGGCCGGTGTCGAAGAGCCGCGCGTAAAGCGGGCTGTCGAACACGCAGGCCGCCATCAAAAGCCCCTTGCGATGTCTGCCAGCATACGCGCAAGGCCCTGCGGATCGGCAAAGAACGGCGAATGCGACGTGGGCATGTGGTGCACGCTGCCGGCGGGCCAGTCTTCTGTCATCGTGCTCTGGTATTCCGGTGGAATCGTCTGGTCGAAGGCACAGCGGATATAGGCGCGCGGCACGCTGGCATAGGCGGCCCCGAGAGCGACGGGCACAGCCTGCGGTGCAACGGCTTGCGGGCAGAGCCGGGGAATGGCAAAGGCCACGGCTTCGGGCGGGCAATCGTGATAGAACACCGCTTCGGCCTGTTCGGGATCAACGGTGAAGGATGTGCGGTCAGGCGACGGCACCACCGCCGGCAACAGCGGCTGGCGCGGCGCGGCGCGGCGCATGTCGATCAGCGACATGCCGGGGCGCGGTGCATAGGCGCACAGGTAGATCAGCCCGCGCAGCCCGTCGGGCCGCGCTTCGGCGGCGGCGGAGATCGGGAACCCGGCCATCGAATGACCGACAACAACCGTTTCGGGCCCGGCTGCCGCCAGCACCGCATCGCGGTACCGGTCCAGCGTGACCTCGGCCAGCGGCGTCTTGTCGTCGCCATGCCCGGGCAGGTCGATGGCGCGGGCCTTGTGCCCAAGGGCGGCCAGCGCCGGGATCGTGTCGCGCCAGCACCACGCACCATGACAAGCGCCGTGCACCAAAAGAAAATCGGTCATGTGTTGCCCCGGTCGTCCGTTTCGCGCAGGTGGCCCGTGCCGGCGATGAAGCGGCCCAGCGCCAAGGCGAATTCGGCCGGGTTTTCCACGCAGGGTAGGTGGCCCGCGCCGCGGATCAGGTGGAACTGCGATCCGGGGATCAGATCGACGGTTTCGCGCACCAGGTCGGCGGGCGTCGATCCGTCTTCGGACCCGGCGATGCCCAGCGTCGGCAGGCGCAACGATGCGGTGGTGGTGTAGAAATCGGCGCCGGCGATCGCCGCGGAACAGCCTGAATACCCCTCGGCGGGCTGGCGCACCAGCATGTTGCGCCACAGCGCAAGTTCGGGACTGGCGCGGAAGGCACGTGAAAACCAGCGCTCCATCACCGCGTCGGCCAGCGGTTCGATGCCATGCGCATCGACAGTGGCGATGCGATCGGCCCACAGATCGGCGGTTCCGATCTTGGCACCGGTGTTCGACAGGACCATCGCGCGGATCAGATCGGGCCGTTTGACCGCAAGCCCCTGCGCGATCATGCCGCCGATGGAAAGGCCCACAAAGAGGCTGTCGGTGACGCCCAGATGATCCAGCAGCAGTTCGGCATCGCGCACCAGCGTACCCATCTTGTAGGGCGCGCGCGGCAGAGACGACAGGCCGTGGCCGCGTTTGTCGAACCGGATGATCCGCAGGCCGGTGCGCGGCAGCAACGGCAGGATCGCGTCCCACAGCCGCATGTCGGTGCCCAGCGAATTGGCAAACACCAGCGGCGCGCCGCCCGGATCGCCATCGACGCGATAATGCAATTGCACATCGCCCAGGTCCAGAAGCTGCATCATCGGGTCTGTTCCTCCTCGTTGGTGGCGTGTTCGGCCAGCGCGCGCATGAACACCGAAGCTTCCACGTTGCCGCCGGAAATCAATACGATCACCGCGTCGCCGGCAACCGCGTCGGGGCGAAACAAGGCCGCCGCCAGGGCCACGGCGCCGCCCGGTTCGGCCACCAGCTTCAGCCGCGAAAACGCCAGCGCCATGGCGTGCAGCGCCTCGGCTTCGCCGACGGCGATGCCCGGGCCGCACAGCCGCGCCATGATCGGAAACGTCAGCTCTCCGGGCTGCGGCGTGATGATAGCGTCGCACAGGCTGCCCGAGGTACGGTCGTTGCGGATGATCCGACCTGCCGCCAGCGACCGCGCCACATCGTCGAAGCCTTCCGGCTCGACCGGGCGGGCGCGCAGCCCCGGCGCCCGCGCCTCGAGCGCCAGCGCGATCCCCGATGTCAGCCCGCCGCCGCCGCAGCACACCAGCACATCGGCCTGGTCCACCCCGGCTTCGGCGGCCTGTTCGGCGATCTCGATGCCGGTGGTGCCCTGGCCGGCGATCACCTGCGGATCGTCGAAAGGCCGGATCAACGTGAGGCCCCGCTGTTGTGCAATCCGCGCGCCGATGGCATCGCGGTCCTCGGTGGCGCGATCATAGGTCAAAACCTCGGCACCCAGCGCGCGGGTGTTTTCGATCTTGATGGCGGGCGCATCCGCCGGCATGACGATCACGGCCGGCGCACCATGCGCCTGCGCCGCCATGGCAACGCCCTGGGCGTGGTTTCCGCTGGAAAAGGCGATGATGCCGCGCGCGCGGGTTTCGGGATCCAGCGCCGATACCGCCGACCATCCGCCGCGGAACTTGAAACTGCCGGTACGTTGCAGACATTCCGGTTTGATCAGCACCCGCCGCCCGGCAATCCGGTTCAGAAACGGCGATTCCAGAAGCGGCGTGCGCAGGGCATGGCCCGCCAGACGCCCGGCGGCGGCTTCGATCATGTCGATGTTCATTGCAGCATCTCCAGCCAGGCGTGCAGCGCGGTCAGCGATTGCGGCTCGTCCAGAAACGGCACATGGCCGCGGTCGGGCACCTCGGCCACGATCATGTCGGGCCGGCGCGCGCGCATGTCGGCCAGGGTCGCGGGGGACAGCAGCGGCGAATTGGCGCCGCGGATCGCCGCCAGCGGTTTGGCGGCCAGCGCGTCGAACAGCGGCCACAGATCGGGCGCGGGGGCGTTTTCATCAATCGCGGTCGCCTCGCGCAGCGCCGGATCATAGGTCAGGTCCAGCCCGTCGTGGGTTTCGCGGAAGTGCAGCCGCGCCTCGGCCAGCCATCGGTCTTCCGGCACATTGGCAAAACCGGCCATCACCATCGGCAACCCCTGCGCGGCCTCGCGGTGATTGCGCCAGACCGGCCGCTGCCCCAGCAGGCCGACGATAACCTTCAGATAGGCCATTTCGAGAACCGGGCCGACATCGTTCAGCGCCACGCCCAGGATCCGGCCCGGCGCGGCGGCGGCCATCGCCATCGCGATCAGCCCGCCGCGCGAAGTGCCCAGAACCGCGACCTGTTCCAGCCCGAGGTGATCCAGCAGCGCAAGAACGTCGGCGGTTTCCACCGGCAACGCATATGTGGCCGGATCGGGCGCCCATTCCGACCGGCCGCGCCCGCGGTAATCGGTGCGCAGGATCCGGCAGCCCCGAAGATGGGGGAGGACGTAATCGAAATCGCCCGAGGTGCGCGTCAGGCCGGGCAGGCACAACAGCGGCAGGCCGGCCCCTTCGTCGGAATAATACAGGCGCAGCCCGTCGGCAGAGGTGAAATGCGGCATCAGACGGCCAGCCCGGGCACGTCGGTCAGGTCGGACAACTGGTGCGCGGGACGCCACGGCAACCGGTCGACCGGATCGCCCGCCCGGTTGACCCAGACGGTGCGGAAGCCGTAGCCGGTGGCGCAGGCCGCATCCCAACCGTTTGACGAAACGAACAGAACCTCGGACCGGGCGCATCCGAAATGCGCGCCCACCAGGTCGTAGACCCGCGCGTCGGGTTTGAAGATCCCCACGTCCTCGACCGATAGCGTCGCATCCAGCTGCGCGCCGATGCCCGCCGAGGCAACCGCGCCTGCCAGCATCCGGGGCGATCCGTTCGACAGGATCGCGGTTTGCAGGCCGCGCGCGCGCAGTGTGGCCAGCATGGCGGGCACCTCGGGATAGGCCGCCAGCTCCCAATAGAGGTCCAGAAGCCTCTGGCGCAGCTTTTCGTCGGCTATCCCCGCCGCCTCGAGCGCCCAGTCCAGCCCGTCGCAGGTGACCTCCCAGAAATCCGTATGGGCCCCGGCGACCGCCCGCAGCCAGCTGTATTGCAACTGCTTCAACCGCCAGTTCGCGGCGATCGCCGGCCAGGTTTCGGCGATGGCGGCAAAGGCCGGCTCACCCGCCGCCTCGCGCGCGGCGGCGCTGACGTCGAACAGCGTGCCGTAGGCATCGAAGACGCAGGTGGTGATCGGCATGGTGGCGCTCTCCTCGCTGGTGTTGCGTCAGACTGACACAGCCCTCGCGGGGGTGAAAGGGGCGAAACGCCCCCGCGCATCGGTTTACATCCGTGCCCGCAACCGTCAGGTTTGCCGCTTTAGGCCGGACAGGGAGGTTCCGGCGCCGCCTCAAACGGAAAAAGGACAAAGACCATGAGCGAAGTGAAATCAGGCGACACAGTGCGCATCCACTACACCGGCACCCTTCAGGACGGATCGACGTTCGACAGTTCCGAAGGCCGCGAGCCGCTGGAGTTTCAGGTCGGTTCGGGCCAGATCATTCCGGGACTGGACGAAGCTTTGCCCGGCATGTCGGTTGGCGAACAGAAAACCGTGACGATTCCCGCCGACAAGGCCTATGGCCCGATCAACCCCGAGATGCGCCAGGCCGTGCCGCGCGAAGGTATTCCGGCGGATATCCCGCTGGATCCCGGCACGCAGCTTCAGATGCGCACGCCCGACGGGCAGGCAATGCCGGTGACGGTGATCGAGGCGACAGAAACCGAGGTGACGCTGGATGCAAATCACCCTCTCGCCGGCCGTGACCTGACCTTCGATTTCGAGATCGTGTCGGTCGCCTGATGCGTCCGGCCCACCCGCGCGTCGCCGGTGCCGGCACCGGGGCGCGCGGGAACGCCGGATCGCCCGGTTGACCGGGGCGCCACGATGGCGCCATTCTCGCGCATCGCGGGCGGCGGGGGGATCGAGGCAATGGCGCTGGTTAAGCTCGGATTGAAGGTGATGGTCGTCGCTTTGGTGCTGGGCCATGCCACAATCGGCGCGGGCCCGGCGGGGGCGCAACCCGATGGCGATCTGCGGCGGGTCGTTCTGGACGACCCCGACGGCCGGCTGAACCTGCGCGCGGCCCCTTCGGCATCCGCGCCGATCCTCGGCAGGTTGCCCGATTCGCAACAGGTGCTGAGCCAGGCGTGCCGTGTTGCCGAAGGCCGCAGGTGGTGCGAGGTCGTTCCCCTGACCGCGCCTGGCGTGGCCGGCGGGGCGCGCGGTTGGGTGGCCGAAGCTTTCCTTTCGGAGCCGTCTTCGTTGCAACCGGCGCCCGCGCCACCGTCCGGAGACGCATCGGCACCGCCGGACACGTCAGCCGCGCCTGTGGCGGTGGGTGCCGCCACGCGCGACGATCCCGATTTCCAAACGTCCGGCCAGTTGCCCTGCGCACCCGACGGCGCGGCGCCTCTCACACCCTGTGACTTCGGCCTGCGCGCGACGGAGGCGGATCTGCTGAAGCTGACAGTGTTCTGGCCGGATCAGGGCAGCCGCACGATCCACTTCCGCCAGGGCCGCCCTGTCGCCTTCGAACGCAGCGCCGCCGAAACCGGTTTGTCGCTGATCTTTGCGCGTGAACTGGGGCGCATCGACATTGCCATCGGCGCGGAACGCTATGCCGTGCCGTCCGTGCTGTTGCGCGACCCCGGCGTGGCAAGCGAATGATCCCGTGAAAACCGCAACAATGCGGCACAGGCTGCGCCATCCGGGGCCAGCAGGCCGATTTCGGTGCCGATCAGCGTGACGGCAGCCTCGGCTTCGCCCTGCCAGTTCAGGATCGGCACGGCCAGCGCCCGCAGGCCGGGAATGAAACGCCCGTCCACTCCGGCGAAGCCATCCGCCCTGATCCGCGCCACCAGCGCCGCCAGCCCCTCGGGCGTCGGTGTCAGGTCGGGCCATTCGGCGGTGTCCGCTGTCTCATGCCGCAGCCGCGGTTCTGTCAGCCCGTCGGGCAAATGCGCGAGAAACACCCGCCCGGTCGCCGAACCCAGCAGCGGCAGCGTGCTGCCCAGCCCGAAGGACGTGGCGGCAAAGCCCGGCGCGCGGTGCCACCGCACGATGGTGGCGCCCTGATTTCCCCAGACCGCGATCATCGCGGTCAGCCCGGTCTGCGCGGTCAAGGCCGCGAGACTGTCAGAGGCGCGGTTGACGAAGCTGTTGCGCGCCACCGCGGCCAGCCCCAGTTCGGCGGCGAAAGGGCCCAGATCATAGTGCCGCGTGCCCGGCTTCTGCACCACCAGACCGGCGCGGGCGAAACTGGCCAGGTAGCGGTGCAGCTTGCTGGGCGACAGGCCGGTGTGCCCGGCCAGATCGTTCAGCGTCAGCCCGCCGGCGCTGGCCGCGATGACCCGCAGCACCGGCAGCGCCGCGTCCATCGCCTGGGTGCCCGTGGGTGACGGCGGCCCGGTCATGACGTCACGAAGTGCGGCGCCATGGCCGCGCGGATCGCATCGGGTATGGCACAGGGCGCCAGCTGTGTGCCGGTCTGGCGGACAAAGACCCGCGCTTCTTGCACATCGGCCACCGCGCGCCCGTCCAGCGCCATGGCATAGTGCAATGCGCAACTGCTGCGTCCGATCCGGGTGATGCGCACCGCGATGTCCAGCCGGTCGCCGGGCCGTGCCGGCGCCGCGAACCGCGCCGAGGTTTCGACCAGCGGTGTGCCCAGAATGCCGTGATCTGCGCTCAGGCTGGCCTGATCGAAGCCCAAGGCCCGCGTCAGGGCGTGAAAGCTGTTGTCTGCCCAGCGGTAAAAGTTGGGGTAAAACACGATGCCGGCGGCATCACAGTCGCCCCAATGCACGGTTTCATGCCGGTGAAATGAACCTGTAGGCGCACTTATCATTTGACAGTTTCCATAATGTGGAAGTATTTTCATATAATGCAACGGGGGAGCGGAGGTCTACCATGAAAATCACCATAGCAGGCGCGGGGCCCGCGGGTCTCTATGCGGCGATCCTGATAAGGCGGATGCGCCCCGACATCGACATTACCGTGCTGGAGCAGAACCCCGCCGATGCGACCTTTGGGTTCGGCGTGGTGTTCTCCGACGAGGCGCTGGATTTCCTGCGCGCCGACGATCCCGAAACCGCCGAACTGATCGCACCGCAAATGACCCGATGGTCGGATATCGCGCTGGTGCATCGTGGCGAACGGGTGGTTATCGACGGGGTCGGCTTTTCGGGCATCGGCCGGCTCGAATTGCTGCGCGTCCTGCAGGGCAGGGCGGCTGACCTGGGCATCCACCCGCGTTACAATACAAGGCTGACCGGCCCGGCCGACCTGCCCGAGTGCGATCTGGCGATCGCCGCCGACGGGCTGAATTCGGTGCTGCGTTCGGCCGCGCCCGACCGCTTTGGCGCGACCGTCACGCAGATGTCGAACCGCTTTGTCTGGTATGGCTGCGCGCGCGAGTTCGACGCGCTGACGCAAACCTTTGTCGAAACGCCGGTGGGCCGGATGAACGCACATCATTATACCTATGCGCCGGGGCGCGGCACCTTCATTGTGGAAATGACGGATGCGGTGTTCGAACGTGCCGGTTTCGCCGATATGGCCGAACCGGAATACCGGCGCGCCTGCGCGGGCTATTTCGCCGAGACGCTGGCGGGCGCACCGCTGATCGCGAACAACTCGGCCTGGCGGCGGTTCCCCGATCTCGCCTGCGAGAAATGGTACGATGGCAAGACGGTTCTGGTGGGCGATGCGCTGCACACGGCACATTTCTCGATCGGGTCGGGCACGCGGCTTGCGCTCGAGGACGTGATCGCGCTGGTGCGCGCGCTGGTGGCAAACGAATGGTCGGTCGCCGATGCGCTGCCCGCCTATCAGGCCGCCCGCGCGCCGGTTCTGGCCAAGATCCAGGGTGCCGCACGGCGCTCGGCGGAATGGTACGAAGCCTATGACCGGCACATGGATCTCGAACCCTGGCCCTTCGCCCTGTCGTACATCCGCCGGGCCGGCCGGCTCAGCCCCGACCGGCTGCGCAAGCTGGCCCCGCGCTTCACGCAATCGGCGCTGGATCGCGGGCTGAACCTCGAGGTGGCGGCATGACTGCGGCGCATGCGTTGTCGGGGCTGGCAGGCCAGATCGGCTTTGACCTGCCCGAACGCTACAACGCCGCGCGGCTGTTGTGGGACAACCTGCACAGCAACGCCGACCGGCCAGCGGTGCTGCACGAAAGCGGCACCTGGACCTACGCCGAACTGGCGGCAGAGGCGGGCCGCATCGGCAACGCATTGCGCGCGGCGGGCTGTGCGCCGGGTGACAGGGTTTTGATGTTTCTCGACGACGAACCGGCCTATCCCGCCGCCATCATGGGCGCCATGCGCGCCGGCCTCGTTCCGATGCTGATCAACACCCTGTCGCCGCCGGACCTTGTCCGCTTCTTTCTCGAAGACAGCAGCGCGACGGCGGTTATCCATTCGGCTGCATTCGCCTCGCACTTCGGCCCCGATATGATCTCCGGCACCGCCTGCGCACTGGTCCTCAACGTCGCCGACCGGCCCTGGTCGGATGCGCCGGTGGCGCTGGCCGAACATCCGACAACGCGGCGCGACAGGGCCTTCTGGATGTATTCCTCGGGCTCGACGGGCCGGCCCAAGGGGGTGGTCCACAAACACGAAGACGCGGCCTACACCGCCGCAAGCTATGCCGACCACATCCTGAAGCTACACCCCGGCGACATCTGTTTTTCGGTGCCGCGCATCTACTTCGCTTACGGCTTCGGCAACGCGGTGACCTTCCCGATGGCCGCCGGCGCGGCGGTTCTGCTGCTTTCCGGCCGGCCGACACCCGAACGTATCTTCGCCGCGATCGCCCGCCACCGCCCAACGGTGTTCTTCGCGCTGCCGACGATCTACACCGCGCTGGCACGCCACCCGGCCCCGGCCGACCTGCAATCGGTGCGCCTGTGCCTGTCGGCCGCCGAAGTGCTCTCGGCGGATATCGCCGACGCCTGGCGCGACCGGTTCGGGCATACCATCCTCGAAGGTCTCGGCTCCACGGAAATGCTGCATATCTACCTCAGCAACACGCCCGAAAGGCAAAAGCAGGGCTCTGCCGGGCAGGCCGTGCCGGGCTACCAGATCCGGCTGCGCGACGCGACAGGCGGCCCGGCAGCGCCGGGCGCAGAAGGCATCATGCAGGTGCGCGGCCTTTCGGGTGCCGAATACTACTGGAACCGCCCCGACAAGACGGCGCAGACCATGCGCGACGGCTGGCTCGACACCGGCGACAGGTTCCTCTGCGACAGCGATGGCTTCTACTACTTCAAGGGCCGCGCCGACGATCTGGTCAAGGTGTCCGGGCAATGGGTCTACCCGCTCGAGATCGAATGGGCGCTGAACGAACACCCCGATGTGATCGAAGCCTGCGTTCTGTCCGTACCACTGCCCGACGGTCGCATGACACTGCGTGCCTGGGTGGTGCCCGCGGTGCCCGCAGACGCGGCACTCACCCGGCGGCTTCAGGATCACGCCAAACAGGCGCTCTTGCCGCACAAGTACCCGCGCGAGGTCCATTATCTTGATACGCTGCCCAAAACCGGCACCGACAAGATCGACCGGCAGGCCCTGTTACGCAGCGTCACCTGAAACGCCCGCGCTTCATCTTGCTGAAAAAACTCTCGGGGGGGCTTGCCAACGGCAAGCGGGGGCAGACAGCCCCCGTCGCAACGCCCGATGCCGCGCACCGCCGGTGGTTCTGGCCGCTCGTGCCGCCACGGGCCGGCGGCGGCGGGCTCAAACCCCCAGCCAGTCCATGACCCGCGCCCGCGTGACCGCGGCGGCCACCGCCAGTTCGCGCATCCCGTGCAGCGGCATCGGCCGTGGCTGGCCGACGGGCGCATCCAGATCCGCCACCCTTGTGCCACTGGCCCAGTCCGCCATAACGCGGCCCATCGCGGTCGCCATCGCCACGCCGCGCCCGTTATAGCCATATCCCGCCAACACCCCCTGGCCCAGCCGGGTCAGCCGGGGCAGGTGATCGGCGGTGATCGCCACGTTGCCGCCCCAGCCGTACTGCCAATCGGCATCGGCAAGCGCTGGGTACAACATCACCGCCGCCCGCCGCAGCGCCGCCATCTGTGCTTTGGTGCCCGGATCGTCGAGCGTGCCACGCCCGCCCATAACGAAACGGCCCTGCGGATCCATCCGGAAATAGAGCAGCAACCGCCTCTGGTCCGACGGGGCCTGCCGTTCGGGCAGGATGGCCGCCCGCAGATCGTCGGGCAGCGGCGCGGTGGCCACCTGCACCGACCGGACCGGCACGATCGACCGGCGCAACCGGTCGTCAAGCCGCCCGCTGTAGGCGTTGGTGCAGATCAGCACCCGCCGCGCGCTGATTGTGCCCTGTGCCGTGCTCACATGGTGCAGGTCGTCCTCGACAGTGATGCCCGTCACCCGCGACTGGCCGTGCAGCCGTGCGCCCGCCCGCGCCGCCGCATCGGCCAGCCCCAGCGCATAGTTCAGCGGGTGCAGGTTGCCGCCGCGCCGGTCAATGATGCCACCGACATAGGCGCGGGTGCCCAGAAGCCGCTGCATCTCGGCGGCGTTCAACCGCTCCACCGGCGCACCATGCGCCTGCCAGGCGCGGGCCACGTCGGCCAGCGCGTCGCGCGCTGCGATGTTGTGCGCCGCGCGGATCCATCCGGCCCGGACCGGGGCGCAATCGATGCCATGGCGGTCGATCAGATCGAACACCAGATCCGCAGCCCCGCCCGACAGCCGGTTCAACCGCGCGCCCGTCTCCGGGCCGAAACGCCGCAGAATCGCATCGGGATCGTCCTTCAGGCCCGGGTTGACCTGCCCGCCGTTGCGCCCGGACGCGCCCCATCCCGGCGTTTCGGCTTCGAGAACGCTGACAGCGACGCCGCGCCCGGCCAGGTGCAGCGCTGCCGAGAGGCCGGTGAAACCGCCACCGATCACCACCACGTCGGTGCTGTAATCCCCGTTCGGGGGTGGACAGTCCGGCGCGCGATTGGCGGTGGCGGTCCAAAGCGAATTGGCGATGACAGAGCGTTCGTTGGCAATCATGAAGCGGGCTTTCGAAAACGGCGGTGCTGCCCGACTTTCGGTCGGGCGGCGCGCCGGATCAACCCTCTTGTGGTGCGGCATGCGCCGCGGCGAAAGAGATCAGCCGCTGGCTGTCCTCGTCCCACAGATCCAGCCGCGCGCAGCCCAGGCTTTCGCGCAGGGTCATGCGGGCATGTTCGGCCAGCGCCCCGTGATCGCGCAGCACCTGCGGCAGACGGTAGAACGGGATCCGGCTGTAAAGGTGGTGTACATGGTGGATGCCGATGTTGGCGGTGAACCAGCGCAGCACCGGCGGCAGGTCATAGTGCGAACTGCCCCGCAGGGCGGCATCGTGCAGCGACCAGTCCGGCGCCTGCGACCAATGCGTGGTTTCAAACTGATGCTGGACGTAGAACAGCCACACCCCCACCGAAGCCGCCATGATGGTCGACGGCAGGAAGGCCAGCGCCACCGCCTGCCAGCCGAAAAGGTGAACCAGCACCGACAGCGCCAGCGCCAGCGCCAGGTTGGTGCCCATCGCGCTCAGCCAGTACCGCCGTTGGTTCATCAGACCCAGAGGCAGGCGGAATTCGATCATGAAAAGGAATGTGGGCCCAAGCCCGAACATCACCAGCGGATGCCGGTAGAGCCGGTAAAGCCAGCGCCACAGCGGGCTGCGCCCACGGTATTCGGCCAGTGTCAGGGTCATCACGTCACCGATGCCGCGATGATCGAGATCGCCGGCGTGGCTGTGGTGGATGGAATGGGTGTTGCGCCACACGTCGTAGGGTGTCAGCGTCAGCACACCCAGGCTGCGCCCGACCCAGTTGCTGAACCTCCGGTTGCTGAAGAACGATCCGTGGCCGCAATCGTGCTGGATGCAGAACAGCCGCACGAGGAACCCGCCGTTCACCAGCGACACGGCCGCCGCCGCCCAGGGGCTGGACCCGGCGAGCCAAAGCGACAATGCCCAAAGCCCGACGAAGGGCACCAGGCTCACGGCCAGCTCGAAGGCGCTGCGCCAGTCGTCGGGATCGCGGTAGGCCGAGAGGATCTTGACCCAATCCCGCGCGGTCGGGGAATTGGCAGTCGTGTTCAGGGATGTCATGGGATGGAGCGCCTCGCTTGGGGCAGGGGGTGAAAAAGGACGCGACGGGAGTTCGTAACGATTGCACCCGGCGCATCGGTGCGCGGGCATCCATGGCGCACCGTTAAGCGGTTTCGCCCGCCGGGTCACGCGCGGATTGCGCACCCGGTCCGGTCGGATCGTCGCGCCCGCCCGGCCCGCGGCCCGCATGATGCCGCGCGAAAGGCCCCGGACGGCCACCCGACCCCGTCCGATACCGCCTGCGCCCTCCCGCAGCGTCACCACCGGATTTTCACGCTTGAACGAAGCTGCGCAACAGGCTAATCCCGCCCGGCGCGGGTGATTAGCTCAGTTGGTAGAGCGCTTCGTTTACACCGAAGATGTCGGGAGTTCGAGTCTCTCATCACCCACCACCTATCCTGTTGAAACCCTTGAATTTCATGCAGTTACCCCACAATTTCGGGTGTAATCCTGGGTACAAACGGGTTTTCGAACATGGCGAACCACCTTGTGAAAGCTGGCCGGACTTGATCGGCGAAAGTGGCAATTCCTGCTGACGTGCAGCACGTTTTTGGCAAGCGAGTCCGAGACCGAGTTCCATGATGGTCGCGCGATGCTGCCGGCCCGCAATCGGAACTACTTTATGCTTACAGGTCAGAACCTTGCCGACATTCGCGGCCTCAGCGAATGGGCAAGGAATGATCCTCAGGCATGGACCGATACCGAGCTCGGATCCGCCTTCATGGCTATATTGGCTGGCGATCTTTCCGCCGAAAGACGGGCCGCTGTCATGGCCGAATACAAACCCCGGATTGGTACGAGAAGGGAGGTAAAGGTTCAATGAACCGAACGCCGCTTGGAAAACCGGCGGAATCAACGAAAAAATACATGTGTAAACCATAGGCATAATGGTGGGTGATAAGAGACTCGAACTCTGAAGTTAATCTTGAAAAGTATTATAAATCAGATGCTTGATGTGATGCGGTCGCTGCTTTTGTACCCTGCTTTGTACCCAAAAAAATGTGCGGTGTTGGCGTGGCAAGCCACAAAAGGTAGGGAGACAAGCCCAAACCAGAACTATGGATGGCAACCGCCCTCACTCAAACTATCGAAAACCCGCAAATGCGGGATTTCTGCTGGGTTCGCAGCGGCATAGAGCCGCCGGGTTCCCACACAAAAAGCAATCAGACCCTGCGGGTTTTACTCGAAGTCATCTTCGAGATCAGCAAGTACGTCGCCTGAGACCGTCGCCAAGTCCTGCTTCACGGCATGCTCAACCTCTGGCGACCATGCGGCCAACTCGAGGAAACTGTTGCTGATCCTGAGCATGGCCTCTCCGGTGATCCCCGCCCATCGTGGATCAGAAAAGGCCTGTGGGCCAGGGGCTTAGGCAAGCTTCTTAGCATATGTCTCGATCTCCTGCTCGCGCCTTTCGGGCCGCGCCGTTACACCGGCAGAAGAGACATGTGTAATTGGGATACACTCTCTTTGGTCTGCGTCCGGAAGATCAGGGGGAACCTTCCGATTGGGGCCGGCTGCCGCGAATTTTGGGACAGTCCCGGTTTGCGTCGAGATATGCGCGGCGCCGGGCCGTTCATGCGCCTCAGAATCCGCCCGACCGGTTGTTCCAGGTGCTGTTGACCAAAACCTTGTCGATATGCAGGACCGACCTGCTGTTGCCTTCGTGCCCGGGGCGGTAGATGCCGAGTTTGATCCGAGGCCTGGCGCATGCTTCAAATGTCAACGCCTCTTCCTGGACAAGGCTTTCGCCGTTCAGCCATATCGAAATCGTTCCGCTGATCTTCCGAGCGTCAAAGATAATACGAAACTTGTTGCGGCTGTTGCGCAAATCCGAAATCGAAATGTCGATTTGGAGAACATCCTCGAGATCCCCGCGATAGGGCCGTGCGCCTTGTTCGGCGCCACCCTCGATCGTTCCACGCAACAAACGCAGTCGAAGCTTTCCCCGGTCGAATTGCATCATTGCGATGGGAGCGGACGGGCATTCCTTGCTCCATCCGTGAATCTGAAAGAAATTCTCACGCTTCATGATGAATCCTTCAGGAAATTCGGCCTCGAAACTGACCTCATGGAACTCGCCCGTTTCCATGCGCGTGGCTTGCAGCAGTTCGGCACGCTCCCAGAACCTGGCGCCGTTGCGGTTTTTGTGGTCGGACCTGCATCCGCCGACATCGCCGCCATCCAACTTCAGGCGCAGCTGCTGATCATCGCCATCGTGGAGCCAGACGACCGATCTTTCAGCCGCTTGCAAACCTCCGTCAGCCTGGTCGGGCATGCCGCAGTTGTCGTAAAGGTATACGTTCCAGTCATGGTCCGTGTAGCTTGCTCTTCTGGCGTCGACGCGCGGTGTTGAGGTGGTCAAAGCTGCAAGGGCAAGGGCCATCAGAACGGCTTTTCGCATCCGGGGTGTATCCTTTGGCCAATCGGGTATCGACGCAGATCAACCTGAGGGGGATTTCAGCCAACCTGCCGCAGAAAATGCGAAAATGCGATGGCAAAGCAGTATCGAAACAGGGATTCGCCATCTGGAATTTTAACCTTCTGATATTGCGTATTTTTCGCAAAACGATCAAGCTTCTTCGCGGCGCTGTTCTGCCCTTCAGCCAACAAATGCATGAAATGATCGTGAAAATATCGGTTTTGGGAATAGCGAATCCAGTGTTTTGAAACCAGGTCTGTTGGCCGGGGATTGCTCGACCCTGAGCATTGCGTGATGACGCAAATGGGCCCGGCATTGCGTTTTCGGTCGGGGGACGCGCGAAGACCACTGAAGATGGGCCAACGTATCACCGCACCGCTGCATTCCGCGTAAAGGCAGACCATGGGCCTCGTCGCGGGCCTGTTGCGCTGGCCGAACCGGATTTCAGCTCGCTGGGACGGCGCCCGAAAACCTGGCAGGGACAAAAGAGCGCCAACGGGATCGGCCCGTCGGCGCCAGCAATTCATGTGCCGCGTCGGCTATGATTGCGCCTGTCCGGCACATTCGCCGATTTCGCCCACGCCCGGCGGTGCCTCGCCGGCGTCGTGCACTGGTGTGCGCGGAATTTGCAGGCGGGCCTTGTGGCCCATTGCGGCAAGATCGCCCGCGGCTTCCGTCAATCCGCCGCCGCAGGGCGCAGCGTCAGCGCGATGGTGCTTCCGGCGACGTCGCCGATGGCCATGTCCGGCAGATCGGCCACCCATGTGTCGCCGGCCACGTTCAGCCGCACCCGGTACTGCCCGGCAAGCGCCAGCCGTGCCAGCCGGTCGGTGCACAGCGTGACCTTGTCGAAGCGCACGGTGCCCGCCGCATCCGCCGCGCGTTCGGCGGCACCCAGAAACAGGTTGCCGGCGGCATCGGTGTGATCGCCGCGCAGCGCGGTGCCGGGGCCGAAGAAGCTGGCGATGATTGTGGCGCCGGGCGCCTGTGGCGCATCGACGATGAAGCCCGGCACCGGGCTGCGGGCGTCGTCCGGCCCGCAGGCGGCGCGCGGCGCCTGGGCGCGTTGCCACGCCAGCGCCACCATTGCCGCGCAGACCAGTGCCGCCATGATCAGAAAACGAGTGCGTGCGCGCATTTCGGTTCAAGTCCTCTTGTCTTGCTGCCCCTGTCTCCGGCTGCCGTTGCGGGGGATGCGGGCACGGCGCGGATTGCCTGTGCCCCCGGTTTCGCTTAGACCCAAAATCAACCGTTGCAACAAGGGTCCGCACATGCGCCTCAGCCAGTATTTCCTGCCCGTTCTCAAAGAAAACCCCGCCGAAGCGCAGATTGTCAGCCATCGGCTGATGCTGCGGGCGGGGATGATAAAGCAGGCCAGCGCCGGGATCTATTCGTGGCTGCCGCTGGGCTTCAAGGTGTTGCGCCGCATCGAGAACATCGTCCACGAGGAACAGCAGCGCGCCGGGCACATCGCATTGTTGATGCCGACGCTGCAATCGGCCGACTTGTGGCGCGAAAGCGGCCGCTACGAAGCCTATGGCGAGGAAATGCTGCGGATCACCGACCGGCACGGCCGCGACATGCTGTACGGCCCCACCAATGAAGAGCTGATTACCGATATCTTCCGAAGCCATGTCAGCAGCTACCGCGATCTGCCGCTGACGCTGTACCATGTGCAATGGAAATTCCGCGACGAGATCCGCCCCCGCTTCGGCGTGATGCGCGGCCGCGAATTCCTGATGAAGGACGGCTACAACTTCGACATCGACGAGGCGGCGGCGCGCCATGCCTACAACCGGCACCTTGTCAGCTATCTGCGCACCTACGAACGCATGGGGCTTCAGGCGATCCCGATGCGCGCCGACAGCGGCCCGATCGGCGGCGACGACACCCATGAATTCCTGGTGCTGGCCGACACCGGCGAAAGCGAGGTGTTCTATGACAGCGAGATCACCGATCTGAGGTTCGGCGACCGCGACATAGATTACGCCAACCCGCAGGCCTGCCAGGCGGTGCTCGAGGAATTCACCTCGCGCTATGCGCGCACCGACGAAACCCACGACGAGGCGCTGTTCGCCGAAATCCCGCAGTCGCGCCGGCGCAGCGCGCGCGGCATCGAGGTGGGCCAGATCTTCTATTTCGGCACGAAGTACTCGGATGCGATGGGCGCCACGGTGCAGAATGCCGAAGGCAAGCCGGTGCCGGTGCACATGGGCAGCCACGGCATCGGGGTCAGCCGTCTTCTGGGCGCCATCATCGAAGCCAGCCATGACGACCGTGGCATCATCTGGCCCGAGGGCGTGACGCCGTTCCACTGTGGCATCGTCAATCTCAAGCAGGGCGACGAGGCCGCCGATACGGCCTGCGCGGCGCTCTACAAGGCGGTCGTCGGGATCGGGCTGGAGCCCTTGTACGACGACACCAAGGAGCGCGCCGGCGGCAAGTTCGCCACGATGGACCTGATTGGCCTGCCCTGGCGCATCACCGTGGGCCCGCGCGGGTTGAAGAACGGCGTGGTCGAGCTGACCAGCCGTCGCACCGGCATCAGCGAGGAAATGCCGCCCGAAGACGCGGTGGCGCGGCTGGCCGAAATCTACGCGCCGCACAGATGATCCGCGCGGCGCTTGCCGGGCTGGCGCTTGCGCTGGCGGGGCCGGGCGCGGCGCAGCAGGCCGGCCCCGATCAGGTTCGGCCGGATCCGGCGAACGCGGATCGGGCCGAGCCGGGGCAGGGCGCGCCGGCCGCAGATCCGGTGCGTTTGCGCCGTATCGAGGAGGCATGGCGCTTCTGGCTGGCGCAGCACGACGTGCCGCGCGCGACCCTCGCGATCAGCTATCGCGGCGAGGTCGTGCATGCCGCCGGAGCGGGCCGCGCGGCCGCCGCGCCGGTCGAACTTGCCAGCGTGGGCAAGTCGATCACCGCGCTCTGTCTCGATGCGCTGGTGCGCGCCGGTCTGGCCGGATACGACACGCGCCTCGGCGAGGTTCTGGGCGATCTGCCGGGCGCGGGCGGCGCCCTTGCCGATGTCACCCTGTGGCAGGTCGTGTCGCAATCGGCGGGTCTGGGGCCGGATGGCACGCAGGCGCCGATGTGGGACTGGCTGGGCGACGACACCGCGCGCCATGCACAGGTGACGGCCGCGGCGCTGGGACGCGGCGAACAGGCGGCGGCACCGGGCGGCTATGCCTATAACAACGAAAACTATGCGGTGCTGGGCACGGTCATCGAACGGCTGGCGGGCCTGCCCTATCGCGAAGCCTGTGCGGCGCGCGTGCTGGCGGATTTTCCCAGCGCCGCGCCTTCGCCGCGCACCGGCGGCTTCGATGCGTGGGGCGGGTGGGTCATGTCGGTGGCCGATTACGCCGCCTTTCATGGCCGCCACTTCGGCCCCGGTTCGCCCATCGCCGCCGATCCCGAGGCGTTCCCGCACGCGCTGGTGGGCGGTGGCACGCACTATGGCATGGGCATGTTCTTTCGCGAATATCAGGGTGCGCATAACTTCTGGCATTCGGGATCGCTGTGTTTCGGACGGTTTCGCCGGGGCAGCTTTGCGGTCAGCTGGAAGGGCGAATGGGGCGTCGTGGCCGCCCATGATGCCTGCATCGGGTTTGATGCGCTGGTGGCGCTGGACAATGCGCTGGCCATTGCGGCGCTGCGGCCCTGACCGCAGGCGCCGCAACTGTGCTTGACCCCGCGCGCGCAACCGATCAGGTTTCGCGCAACCCCGACAGGAGGCCCCGCCGTGGCAACCCAGACGCGCCCCTTCGCGCCTTTCGAATGGATGATCGCATGGCGCTATCTGCGCGCGCGCCGCGCCGAGGGCGGCGTCAGCGTGATGACATGGATCAGCCTGATCGGCATCACACTGGCGGTCTTCGCGCTGATCGCGACGCTGGCGGTGCGGTCGGGCTTCCGGGCGGAATTCGTCGATACGATCCTCGGGGCGAACGCACATGTGACGCTTTTCAACAGCGCCAATGTCGATGCGTCGGGCCGGGTTGACCGGACGATCCCCGACTATGCGGAAATGGCGGCGCGGGTGGAGCAGGTGCCGGGGGTGATCCGGGTTGCGCCGCTGGTGCGCGGGCAGGTGATGGCCAGCCTGCGCGACCGCAACGCCGGCGTCGAGGTTTTCGGCATCCACGCGGCGGATCTGGCCAGCCTGCCGGGCCTTGCCGCTGCCGAGGCCGGCACCGGCGATCTGGCCCGTTTCGACGCGGGCGTGGCGATCGGATCGGGCGTGGCGCGCGAGCTGGGCGTGACGGTCGGCGACCGGATCAGGCTGATTTCGCCCAACGGGGTGCGCACCGCGCTGGGCACCAGCCCGCGGGTGAACGCCTATGAGGTGGTGCACATTTTCACTCTGGGGCGCTGGGACATCGATCGCACCCGCGTCTATCTGCCCTTCGCCGAGGCGCAGCGGTTCTTCAACCGCGAAGGCGTGGCCGATGAACTTGAGGTGATGGTCAGCGATCCCGACGCGGTGGCGCAGATGATGCTGCCGCTGATCCGCGCGGCGGGCGAAAGGGCGCAGGTCTGGACCTGGCGCGACGCCTCGGGCGGGTTTTTGCGCGCGCTCGAGGTGGAGGATAACGTGATGTTCGTGATCCTGTCGATTCTCGTTCTGATCGCCGCGATGAACATCGTTTCGGGCCTGATCATGCTGGTCAAGAACAAGGGCCGCGACATCGGCATCCTGCGCACCATCGGGCTCAGCGAAGGATCGGTGATGCGGGTGTTTTTCATCTGCGGCGCCTTCACCGGCCTGCTGGGCACGGCGATGGGCGTGCTGCTGGGCTGCCTTTTCGCGATCTACATCGACCCGCTGTTTTCCTTCGTCAACTATGCGATGGGCGGCGGCGTCTGGGATCCGTCGATCCGCGGCATCTATGCCCTGCCGGCGCAACTGCATCTGTCGGATGTGCTGTCGGCGGTGGCGCTTTCGCTGGGGCTGTCGTTTCTGGTGACGATCTTTCCGGCCCGGCGCGCGGCCCGGATGAATCCGGTCGAGGCCCTGCGGTATGAGTGATCCGGCATTGCAACTGAGCGGTCTGCACAAGACCTACAACAAGGGCCGCCCCGGCGAGGTCGAGGTGCTGCGCGGGATCGACCTGACGGTGCATCCCGGCGAAGTTGTGGCCCTGGTCGCGCCATCCGGGGCCGGCAAATCGACACTTTTGCACATTGCCGGTCTGCTGGACACGCCCGATGCCGGTCAGGTGCGGCTTGGCGGACGCGACATGACCGGCCAGAGCGACCGTGCCCGCACCGCCGCGCGCCGGGCCGAGATCGGTTTCATTTACCAGTTCCACCATCTTTTGCCTGAATTCACCGCCGCCGAAAACGTCGTGCTGCCGCAATTGGCCAATGGCATACCGGCGGCGCGCGCGGCGGCGCGGGCCGATACGCTGCTGGCCGGCGTCGGCGTGGCGGCGCGCGCGCATCACCGCCCCGCGGCACTGTCGGGCGGCGAACAGCAACGTGTCGCCTTCTGCCGCGCGCTTGCCAATGCGCCGCGGCTGCTGCTGGCGGACGAGCCGACAGGCAACCTTGACCCCGAGACGTCGGACCAGGTCTTCGCGGCCCTTCTGGCGCTGGTCGCGGGCACCGGCCTTGCGGCGCTGATCGCCACACACAACCTTGCGCTCGCCGCCCGGATGGATCGCGTGATCCGTCTGGACGCCGGGCGGCTGACGCCCTGAAAGGACAGATGAATGCCCGATGTTTCGCTTGCCGAAATCGCCGATGTGACCCGCACCGCGCTGGAACGGCACGGCGCCGCGCGGTGGATCGCCGCCGAAGTCACCCGCGCGGTCGTCGAGGCCGAGGCCACGGGCAATCGCATCTGCGGGCTGTACTATCTGGAAAGCTATTGCCAGCAGTTGCGCAGCGGCCGTGTCGACGGCACGGTGACGCCGGCGGTGTCGCGCCCGCGCCCCGGCGTGGTGACGGTGGATGCGGGCTTTGGATTTGCCCAGCCGGCCTTTGCGCGGGCCTTGCCGCAGGCGCTGGAAGCCGCCCGCGAGAACGGGGTTGCGTCGCTGGCGGTGTGTCATGCGCATACCTGCACGTCGCTGGGGTTTTTCACCGGGCAGATCGCGCGGGCGGGTTACATCGGGTTCGGGGCCACCAATGCCTCGGCCGTGGTGGCCCCGCCGGGTGGGCGCACGCGCATCCTTGGCACCAACCCGATCGCGTTTTCGGTGCCCGATGGCGCCGGCGGCGTGGCGATGCAGTTCGATCAATCGACCTCGGCTGTGGCGCTGGGCAAGATCACGATGGCCCGCGCGGCGGGCACGGCCATTCCCGAAGGCTGGGCGGTGGATTCCGAAGGCCGGCCCACCACCGATCCCGAGGCCGCGCTGGCCGGTGCGCTGGTGTCCAGCGGTGGCTACAAGGGCTGGGGCCTCGGCGTGATGGCCGAACTTCTGGCCGCCGGGTTGACCGGGGGCGTGTCGTCGCGCGCGGTGCAGGCGCTGAAGGCGCCCGAAGGCGCGCCGCACGACCTGGGCCAGTACTATCTGCTGATCGATCCGGCCGGTTCGGGCGATTTCGCGGCGACGCTGGATGCGCTGGTGGCGGCGGTCGCGGCGGATCCGGGCGCGCGCCTGCCGGGCCGCGACCGGCAACTGGCCGATCCGGTGGCGCAGGACGCGGATTTCTGGGCGCGCATGCAGGCGCTGGCTAGGCCCGCTGCGTGACCCAGACGCCCACCGCCATAAGCGTCAGGCCGGCCGCGCGTTTCAGGTCGAGCGGGCTGACGCGGGCGCCGAACAGGCCAAAGTGATCGATGGCCGCGGCGCTGATCAACTGGCCGATCAGAACGAAGAACACCGCGTTGCCGACGCCGAAGCTGGGGGCGATGTAGGTGACGGCCAGCACATAGAAGGCCACGAAGCTGCCGCCCAGCATCAGGTGCCAGGGCGCTCCGGCCAGCCGCGCCAGTGGCTTCAGTCCGGTCATCGCCGCCGCCGCGACGCAGATCGCAAGGGCGACGAAAAACAGCACCATCGCGGCTACCGCCGGCGATCCCAGGTGCCGGCCCAATGCCGCGTTCAGCGCCGCCAGCAACGGAATTCCGATGCCCGCGGCCAGCATGATAAGGGCGTGATGTGCCACTGGGGGATGACCTTGTGCGGTTTCGGTTGATCTGTATCATGGCGTTTCGGGCGGACATCGGCAACCCTGGAACATGCCCTGACAGGGGTGGCCCCGGGCAAGGGCCTGACACGAATCGAGGAGGTATCATCATGCGTTCGGTTTTGTATTTGGGGGCGGCTGTCGTGCTGGCCTGGCCGCTGGCCGCTGCGGCGGACGATGGCGCGGGTGCCGATATCTACCGGACCTATTGCGCCACCTGTCACGGCATCGAGGCCACCGGCCACGGGCCGATGGCCGGTGCCATGGTGATCAAGCCCAGCGATCTGACAGCGCTGAGCGCCCGGAACGGCGGCGCGTTTCCTGTGGAACGGGTGGTTCGGCGGATCGACGGGCGCGACCCTCTGGTCAGCCACGGCAGCCCGATGCCCGTCTATGGCGATTTCTTCGAAGGCCGCGACGTGGCGCTGAAGACGCCTTCGGGCCAGCCGATCCTGACCAGCCAGCCGATCGTCGATCTGGTGGCGTATCTGCGCGATTTGCAGAAGGGCGGGTAGGAAGGTGCGTTCTCTTGTTTTTGCCGTCGGTGTCGCGGCACTGAGCGGCTGCACCGCGCCGCCACTGGCCATGCCCGATGCCGCCGAAGGGGCGGTTCTCTTCGCCGACAATTGCACGGCGTGCCACGACTATCGCGGCACCGGCAGCAGCGCGTTGGTCGGCGGGCAGGCGGCGCCTGACCTGACCGGTCTGGCCGCGCGCAACGGCGGCACCTTCGCCCGCGTCGAGGTTCTGAGCGTGATGGACGGGTTCGGGCAGGGCGCGCACACTCCGCGGGTCATGCCCGAGTTCGGCGCGCTTCTGGGCGGCGATCCGGTGCCCGTCGAGGTGGAAGGCGTGTTCACCCCGACGCCCCGCGCCCTTGCCGCGCTTCTGTTCTATCTCGAAAGCATCCAGGTCGACTGACCCCGCGCGGGCGTCGGGCGATCAGTCGCAGATGCCGCGCAGGTCCGCTTCGTTCCAAGGCAATATCACCGCGTGTTCGCGCCGGCCCGGCAAGGCGGCGGGGTCGAACACCTCGGCCAGCATGTCGTGCAGCCGCCGCGTACGCGCGGCGTCCGGCGCAATGGCGCGGCAGCAGACGTATTCCTCGACGATGCCGCCCTGCTGCTCAAAGCCGAAATCCAGAAACGCCGCGCGGTCGTCCAGTTCGAAAAGGTATGGATCGGTGCCGGGGCGGTGTTCGGCGGCGGCGCGCAGCGGATGATAGCCGGTGCGCGCGCGGTTTTGCCATTGCCAGACATGGGTCAGCTCGTGCGCCAGCAGCATCGCCTCGACCAGGTACAGCCGCTCGGGGTAGTCGGGCTGGTAGTTTTCCAGATACCAGCCGCGGCTGAAATTCACCCGGTTGAACAGCGCCACGGCCGCCGGGCGCACGGTGACCAGCGCATCGGTGGGCGGCGGAAAGATCCGTTCCCGGCAGGTGACACGCGGCCGCGCCTTGCGCTGGTAGGTCACGCTGCCGGCCAGGGTGCCATTGCCCAGCCGCACCCGGTCGAGATCAAGCGTGGGGCCGTGCACCCGTGCGGCAAAGGCGCGTTCGGTTTCGGTCAGCGGGCGGGCGCAGCCGGCCAGCAGCACCAGGATCAAAAGGCATCGCAACAACATGGCGCGATAGGGCCTCGCGCCCGCCGCGAAATCAAGCGTCAAGGCGTCGCGCATCGTTCGGTTCAGGGGGAATGGAACGTCGCGGTGGCGGTTGCCACCATCTTGGCGCTATCGGCGGCGCGCATTTCGGCACGGGTGAACACCATCGCCTTGCCTGCCCGCACCACGAAGGTGCGGCATTCGATCGCCGGACCGGTGCCCGGCCGCAGGAACTGCGTCTCGAGGTTGGTCGTCGCCAGCGGCTTGAACACGCCCGAATGGGCGACAGCCCCCAGAACCAGCGTGGTATCCGCAAGCGCGCTCAGCGCCTGCCCGCACAGGATATCGCCCACCCGCATCAGGCGCGGCGTGATCGGCATCAGAAACCGGCAACTGTCGGGCGCGACCTCAAGCGTCTGAATGCCAAGCTCTTGTATCCAGGGCGCGAAATGGGTGTCGTATAGCGTCTGGATGTCTTGCGGTGTCATCTGCGGCCCCGGTTCGTTGCCGCATCACCCTAACTGTGCGCCGGTGCGGCGCAAGCGGCAATTGCCGGTGGCGCCAGGCGCGTGGCCGGCAAAGTGTTTGCCTTCGGCCCCTTGCAGCCCCTTCTGGGCGATACTAAGACTTGGGTAACAGATTGTCGGGTATGGTCCCGGCAACCCTTCTAGCAGGCGTTTCCCATGCACGATCCCATCGATACCTACATGAACCTCGTTCCCATGGTTGTGGAGCAGACCAGCCGCGGCGAACGGGCCTACGACATCTTCTCGCGCCTGCTCAAGGAACGGATCATCTTCATCAACGGCCCGATCCACGATGGCATGTCGCATCTGATCGTCGCCCAGCTTCTGCATCTCGAGGCGGAAAACCCGTCGAAGGAAATCAGCCTTTACATCAACTCGCCGGGCGGTGTCGTCACCTCGGGGCTGTCGATCTACGACACGATGCAATACATCAAACCCAAGGTCAGCACGCTTTGCATCGGACAGGCGGCATCCATGGGTTCGGTGCTTCTGGCCGGCGGCGAACCGGGCATGCGGTTCTCGCTGCCCAACAGCCGCATCATGGTGCACCAGCCTTCGGGCGGTTATCAGGGCCAGGCCAGCGATATCATGATCCACGCCGCCGAAACGCAGAAACTCAAGGACCGGCTCTACGACATCTATGTGAAACACACCGGCCAGACCAAGAAAGCCGTGGAAAAGGCGCTGGACCGCGACAATTTCATGTCTCCCGAGGAAGCGAAGGAATGGGGACATATCGACGAGATCGTCGCAAGCCGCGGCAAGGCCGGCAGCGAGGATGCCTGATTTGCCGGCGCAGGGGTGTAGCCCTTCCGCCGCATCCCGCAAGGTGGGGCATTTTGCGATTGTGGCCCCAGACGCCCTGTCCTAGACTTGTCGAACGACGAATTGGCGCGGGCCCGAACGGGGCCTGCGACATAGACAAAGGCGAAATTAAGAGCCTGAAAGGTTGAGCATGGCAACGAACTCAAGCGGCGACAGCAAAAACACGCTCTATTGCAGCTTTTGCGGGAAAAGCCAGCATGAAGTGCGCAAGCTGATCGCGGGCCCGACGGTGTTCATCTGCGACGAATGTGTCGAACTCTGCATGGACATCATCCGCGAGGAAACCAAGGCCAGCGGTCTGAAATCCACCGACGGTGTGCCAACGCCCCGTGACATATGCGAAGTCCTTGACGATTATGTGATAGGTCAGTCGACGGCCAAGCGGGTACTTTCTGTTGCCGTGCACAACCACTACAAGCGCCTCAACCACGCCCAGAAGGCCGGCAACGATATCGAACTGGCCAAATCCAACATCCTGCTGATCGGTCCCACCGGCTGCGGCAAGACCCTGCTCGCGCAAACGCTGGCGCGCATCCTGGATGTGCCTTTCACGATGGCTGACGCCACCACGCTGACCGAAGCGGGCTATGTCGGCGAAGACGTGGAAAACATCATTCTCAAACTGCTCCAGTCTTCCGAATACAATGTCGAACGCGCCCAGCGCGGGATCGTCTACATAGATGAGGTCGACAAGATCACGCGCAAGTCCGAAAACCCGTCGATCACCCGCGACGTGTCGGGCGAAGGCGTACAGCAGGCGCTGCTCAAGCTGATGGAAGGCACCGTCGCCAGCGTTCCGCCCCAGGGCGGGCGCAAGCACCCGCAGCAGGAATTCCTGCAAGTCGACACAACCAACATCCTGTTCATCTGCGGCGGCGCCTTTGCGGGCCTCGACAAGATCATAGCCGCACGCGGCAAGGGGTCGGCGATGGGCTTCGGCGCGGATGTCCGCGACAACGACCAGCGCGGCGTCGGCGAGATCTTCACCGATCTCGAACCCGAAGACCTGCTGAAATTCGGCTTGATCCCCGAATTCGTCGGCCGACTGCCGGTGCTCGCCACGCTCGAGGATCTCGACGAAGACGCGTTGGTGACCATCCTGACCAAGCCCAAGAACGCCTTGGTCAAGCAATACCAGCGCCTTTTCGAACTGGAAGACACCGAACTCAGCTTCACCGAAGACGCCCTGACCGCCATCGCCAAACGCGCGATCCAGCGCAAGACTGGCGCGCGAGGGCTGCGTTCGATCCTCGAGGACATCCTGCTCGACACCATGTTCGATCTTCCCGGCATGGAAAGCGTCACCAAGGTTGTGGTGAACGAAGAAGCGGTCACATCCGATGCGGCCCCGTTGATGATCCACGCGGATGCGGAAAAAGAACCCGCAACAGCGGGCTGACCGTCCAGTGATGGCGCGATCCGCCTGCCTCGGCCAGCGAACCTGCCGGGCGGGGGCTTCGCCATGACGATCCTGCGCCACCGCGGCGGCGGCGCATTCGAAGATCGCGTCGGGTATTGCCGGGCAGTCGTCGCTGGCGGTTTCGTGCACGTGTCTGGCACGGTCGCACCGGGCCCAGATGTGCCGGCCGATGTGGTGGCGCAATGCCGCGCCGCGTTGGCAACCATCGAACAGGCCCTGATCCGCGCCGGCTCCTCTTTCGAAAAGGCGGTGCGCGTCACCTACATCCTGCCCGACCGCGCTGATTTCGAAGCATGCTGGCCCGTGCTTCGGGAAACCTTTGGCGCCAATCCGCCGGCGGCCACGATGTTCGAAGCGGGCCTGATCGATCCAAAGTACCGCATCGAAATCGAACTGACCGCACTCGCCTGACCATCTTGCTTTCCTTTCGCCCCAAATATCCCGGGGGGTCCCGGGGGCGGGCCCCCCGGTCTTTACAACCCTGTCGCAGGGGTGGCCCCCGCGACCATCCCGCCTCTGGACCTTCGCCGACGCTTCGGTCATATCTTGCACAACAATGACCGGAGGAACCCGATGGGTATTCTGAACACTCTCTTGCGCGCGGTGACATGGTGGAACGGACAGACGCTGAACACACAGCTGTTCACATGGCGTAACGGCCAGCGCGTGGGCGAGGACGATCAGGGCAATATCTTCTACCGCACCGCCGATGACAGCCGCCGCTGGGTCATCTTCAACGGCGAGGCCGAGGCCAGCCGGGTCAGCCCCGACTGGCATGGATGGCTCCACCGCACATGGGACGAACCGCCCACCGACCGGCCTTTGCCCCGCAAATCCTGGGAAAAACCGCATCAGGAAAACCTGACCGGAACCGCGCTGGCCTATGCGCCCGCCGGATCGTTGCGCCGGGCCGAACCGGCCGAACGTCGCGACTATGAGGCCTGGAGCCCCGAGTAACACAGGCAGGTCACGCAGATGTCGGAAAACACCACCGAAGTGCTGGTCGGCGGCGCCGTTCTGGCGGCCGCGATCGGCTTTGCCGTTTTCGCGCTTCAATCCACGGGGTTTGCCGCGGGCGGCGGCGGGTACCCGCTGCACGCCAGCTTCCGATCGCTCGAGGGTGTCAACGTCGGCACCGACGTACGGCTTGCCGGGGTCAAGATCGGCACGGTGACAGGGGTCGAGCTGAACCCCGAAACATACCGGGCCGACACGACCTTCACAGTGACCGAGGGCATTCTGGTGCCTGATGACAGCGCGGTCGTGGTCGCATCCGAGGGTCTGCTTGGCGGCAACTTCGTGGAAATCATGCCTGGCGGATCGCCTTTCTTCTTCGAACCGGGGGCCGAGATCACCGACACGCAGGGCGCCGTCAGCCTGATCTCGCTGTTGCTCAAATTCGTCAGTGGCGGAGACGCCCAGTGAAGGCATGGGCCTTGGCGGCCTGCATGTTTGTGTGTGCCACTCCGCTGGTGGCGCAAACGGCGGCATCGGGCACCGGCGCGGTGCTGCGCGGGCTCGACAAGGTCAGCGGGGATGTTTCTGACCTGACCTTGCCCATAGGGGCCAGCGCACCGTTTTTCGGGTTTCGCGTGGTCGTGCGGGATTGCCGGTTTCCTGCCGGAAACCCCACCGGCGATGCCTATGCCTATCTGGAAATAGGTACCCTTGCGGATGATACCCCGGTGTTCCAGGGCTGGATGATCGCGTCGTCCCCGGCTTTGAACGCGCTGGATCACGCGCGCTACGATGTCTGGGTGTTGCGTTGCAGCAATGACTGAGGGTCCGGCATATCCGGGGCCAGAAAATCGGCACGCCCTTCGAGGGCCTGCGCCAACCGGCGCCGGTAGATATGCCGTGGGATCTCCTCGGCGCCCAGACTGGCCAGATGCGCTGTCTGGAACTGCGTATCGAACAGGGTGAAGCCGCCCTGTCGCAGCCTGTCCACCAGATAGGCCAGTGCGATCTTGGATGCGTCCGTGCGGCGTGAGAACATGCTTTCGCCGAAGAACGCGGCGCCCAGCACAACACCATAGACACCGCCCACCAGATCCGCGCCGTCCCAGACCTCGAGAGCGTGCGCCTGTCCGCGGCGGTGCAGTGCCAGGTACAGCCGCCGGATTTCCGCGTTGATCCAGGTTTCGGCGCGGTCGGCGCAGCCATCGACGACGCCGGTGAAATCCGTGTTCACCGCGATGCGGTAATCGCCGCGCCGGATCCGCCGCGCCAGGCTGCGTGAGATGTGAAACCGGTCCAGCGGTATGACACCGCGGCGCACCGGATCCACCCAGAATATCTCGGGGTCGTCCCGATGTTCCGCCATCGGGAAAATGCCCATCGCATATCCGCGCAGCAACAGATCCGGCGTCAGGGTCATCCGCGCGGTTGTGCGGCCCGGATCGCGCGGCAGCTGGCCGCGGCGCTACCGATCATGTGTTTGCGTTGTTGCGGGCCAGCCATTTTTCCAGCCAGTGGATGTTGTAGTGGCCGGCGTGGATGTCCGGCTCCTCCAGCAGCGCGTGAAACAGCGGAACCGTGGTGTCGATTCCATCGACGATCAGTTCGCCCAATGCGCGGTTCAGACGCGCCAGCGCCTCGGGGCGGTCGCGGCCATGCACGATCAGCTTGCCGATCAGGCTGTCGTAATAGGGCGGGATCCGATACCCGTCATACAGCGCCGAATCGATCCGAACGCCCAGCCCGCCGGGCGCGTGATACTGGGTGATGCGCCCCGGCGAGGGCGAGAAATTGGGCAGCTTTTCCGCGTTGATCCGCACTTCGATGGCGTGGCCCGCGATCTTTAGGTCGTCCTGATGGAACGACATCGGCAGGCCGGCGGCCACGCGGATCTGTTCGCGCACCAGATCGACGCCAAAGATGGCTTCTGTCACCGGGTGTTCCACCTGAAGCCGGGTGTTCATCTCGATGAAGTAGAATTCGCCCTTTTCGTACAGAAACTCGATGGTGCCGGCGCCGACATAGTTTATGCGCGCCACCGCATCGGCGCATATCTTGCCGATGCGCGCGCGCTCCTCGGCGCTGATTGAGGGGCCGGGCGCTTCTTCGAATACCTTCTGGTGGCGGCGCTGCAACGAACAGTCGCGTTCGCCCAGATGCACGGCGCGGCCCTTGCCGTCACCAAAGACCTGGATCTCGATGTGGCGCGGCGTGGTCAGGTATTTCTCGATATAGACTTCGTCGTTGCCAAAGGCTGCCTTGGCCTCGGAGCGGGCGGTCAGAAAGGCGCTGCGCATGTCGTCCGATGTCTGTGCCACCTTCATGCCGCGCCCGCCGCCGCCTGCGGTGGCCTTGACGATAACCGGATAGCCGATTTCCGCGCCCAGCCGTTCGGCGGTTTCCAGATCGGGCACACCGCCGTCTGATCCGGGCACGCAGGGCACACCCAGGGCCTTCATGGTATCCTTGGCGGTGATCTTGTCGCCCATGATGTGTATGTGTTCGGCGGTCGGGCCTATGAAGCTGATCCCGTGGTCCTGCACGATCTGTGCGAAAGCCGCGTTTTCGGACAGAAACCCATAGCCGGGGTGGATCGCCTCGGCGCCGGTGATCTCGCAGGCCGACATGATCGCGGGGATCGAAAGATAGCTCTGGGCGCCGGGCGGCGGGCCGATGCACACGCTTTCATCGGCCATGCGCACATGCATCGCGTCGGCATCGGCGGTCGAGTGGACCGCCACGCTGGCCACGCCCATTTCGCGCGCGGCGCGGATGATGCGCAGCGCGATTTCGCCCCGGTTGGCGATCAGGATCTTGTTGAACATCTTGCTGGGCCTTCCGGCTTACTCGAGGATCACCAGGGGCGATCCGTATTCCACCGCGGCGCCATCCTCGACAAGGATGCGCTTGACCGTTCCGGCGCGCGGGGCGGGAATGTGGTTCATGGTTTTCATGGCTTCGACGATCAGCAGCGTATCGCCTTCCTTGACGGTGGCACCGATGCTGACAAAGGCCGGCGCGCCGGGTTCGGCCTGCATGTAGACCGTGCCCACCATCGGCGAACTGACGGCCCCGGGGTGGCCGGCGGGATCTTCGGGCAGGGCGGGTGCGGCCGCGGCGGCCGGTGCGGCGGCGGGCGCTGCGGGTGCAGCGGCGGGCACGGGCGCCGGCGCAACCGTCACGCCGCCTTTGCTGATCCTCACGTTCAGGCTGTCGTCTTCGCCATACTCGCGCTTGACCTGCAATTCGGTCAGATCGTTTTCGTTCAGCAGCTCAGCCAGGGCTTTGATGAAGGCCACGTCCGCTTCGTGCTTTTTGTCTGTCATGGTGTCCTCGAGGCTTCGGCGCGCCCGCTTGCTCCGGGCTGTTGTTGCTGGGCTTATATGGCAAGCGACGCGGCGTGAAAAGCGCCGATGCGGTTCGGCCCCGCGCCGGCGGATTGCCCATGCCGCGCGATCGCGCCATAATCCAGGGCAGGCCGCCAGCGCGGGGCGAGGAGAGAGCGCATGAACATCGGGATCTGGCTGCGTCGCAGCGCATTGCGTCATCCGTCGCGACCGGCGCTGTTTCTGGGGCGGCGGCAGGTTGCCGATTACGCGGGCTTCGATGGTGCGGCGGCGGCGCTTGCGGGATGGCTGGTGGCGCGGGGCGTGCGTCCGGGCGACCGGGTTGCGATGTTTCTCACGAATTGCCCGGACTACCTGATCACGCTCTATGCGGTTTGGTACGCCGGCGCGGTGGCGGTGCCGATCAACGCCCGGCTGCATGGCCGCGAGGCTGCATTCATCCTGGCGGATTCGGGTGCGACGCTGTGTTTCTGTTCGGGTGCGCAGATGGATGAACTGCGCGGCGCCGAAACCGGCTGCGATCTGATCGACGTGTCGGCGCCGGGCTTCGCGGCGGCCTGCGCGCACCCCGCGCCGGCCGAGCCCGTGGCGCGCGGGGCCGACGATCTGGCCTGGCTGTTCTATACCTCGGGCACCACCGGACGGCCCAAGGGCGTGATGATCACCCACGGGATGCTGGTGGCCATGTCGCTCAGCTATCCGCTGGATGTGGATGTGCCGGGCGCCAGCGACGCGGCGATCTATGCCGCCCCCCTCAGCCACGGTGCGGGGATCTACAACATGATCCATGTGCGCGTGGGCGCGCGTCATGTCTGCCCGGAATCAGGCGGGTTCGATCCTGCCGAGGTCTTTGATCTGGCCGGGTTCTTCGGCAATGCGCATATGTTCGCGGCACCGACCATGGTGAAACGCATGACCGATGCCGCGCGCGCCACCGGGGCGACGGGCCGTGGCCTGCGCACCGTGGTCTATGGCGGCGGACCGATGTACATGGCCGATATCGAGGCCGCGACGGCCTGTTTCGGGCCGGTCTTCGCGCAGATCTATGGCCAGGGCGAATGCCCCATGGGAATCAGCGCGCTGACCCGCGACGAGGTCGCCGACCGCGAAAGCCCGGACTGGCGCGCGCGGCTGGCCGGGGTGGGGCGGGCGCAATCGGCGGTCGAGGTGGCGATTCATGATCCTGAAGGCATCCCGCAGCCGCCCGGCACGGCCGGCGAAATCGTGGTGCGCGGCGCGGTGGTGATGCCCGGATACTGGCGCAACCCACAGGCCACAGCGTCGGCCCTGGCGGATGGCTGGCTGCGCACCGGCGATATCGGCGTATTGGATGCGCGGGGCTATCTGACGTTGCAGGACCGCTCGAAGGACATGATCATCACCGGCGGATCCAATGTGTACCCGCGCGAGGTCGAAGAGGTTCTGCTGACCCATCCGCAGGTGTCCGAAGTATCGGTGGTGGGCCGGCCTCACGCCGAATGGGGCGAGGAAATCGTGGCCTTCGTGGTGGGCGAGGCCAGTGCCCAGGATCTGGACGCGCTGTGCCTGGCGGCGATTGCCCGGTACAAGAGGCCCCGGACATATCGTTTCGTGCCGGCCCTTCCCAAGAACAACTATGGCAAGGTGCTGAAAACCGAACTGCGCGCGGCGCTGGCGGCCCCGGATGGCGCCGCCTGACCGCAGCGGCCCGGTTCAGATGGCCAGGTATTCGGCCCGCAGCTCGGCGTTTTCCAGAACTTCGGCGGCGGTGCCGTCGAAAACGATCCCGCCGGTATCCAGGATGACAGCGCGATCCGCCAGTTTCAGCGCGCGCACCGCGTTCTGTTCCACGAGGATGGTGGTAATGCCCTGCTGTTTGATGATCGAGAGCGTCTTTTCGATCTCGTCCACGATCACCGGCGCCAGACCCTCGTAGGGTTCGTCCAGCAACAGCACCTTGATGTCGCGGGCCAGCGCGCGGGCGATGGCCAGCATCTGCTGTTCGCCCCCCGAAAGCGTCACGCCTTCCTGCTGGCGCCTTTCGCCCAGCCGCGGAAACAATTCGTAGAGCCGCTGAAGCGACCAGCCGATCGGCGGCGCGATCTGCGCCAGCTTCAGGTTTTCCTCGACCGTGAGGCCGGGAATGATCCGGCGGTCTTCGGGCACCAGGCCCAGACCGGCGGTAGAGGCCTCGTACGAGCTCATGGTGTGCAGCGGCTGGTGGTCCAGCCAGATCTCGCCCTTGCGCACTTCGGGATTGTCCAGCCGCGCTATGGCGCGCAGTGTCGATGTCTTGCCAGCGCCGTTGCGGCCCAGCAACGCGAGGATTTCGCCTTCGTGGACGTTGAAGCTGACGCCCTGCACGATGTAGCTTTCGCCGTAATAGGCGTGCATGTCCCAGACCGAAAGAAAGGCCGGGGCGGTGGATGCCATGTTGGCGTTCTTGGAAAAGTCGGGTTTTACGTTCATTTTTCGGATCCTAAAAGGCTGCGGCGGGGGCCGGGGCAAAGCCCGGCCGCGCGGGGGTCAGTGGGCGGTTTCGCCCAGGTAGGCTTCGCGCACCTTGGGATGCCCCTTGATGTTTTCCGGCGAGTCCTCGACCAGCGGCGTGCCCTGTGCCAGAACCGTGATCCTTTCCGCAAGGCTGAACACAACGTGCATGTCGTGTTCGATGATCGCAATGGTGATGTCGCGATCCTGCTTGATCTGCTTGAGCAGGTCGATGGTGTTGTTGGTGTCGGCGCGGGCCATGCCTGCGGTGGGTTCGTCCAGCAGCAACAGGCGCGGTTCCTGGCTGAGACACATGCCGATTTCAAGCCGGCGCTTGTCGCCGCGCGAAAGCGATGCGGCGTGCATGTGCCGTTTGTCGGCCATGTTCATGTCTTCCAGCATGGCCTCGGCCTTGGCGATCACATCCTTTTGCGACACGACCGACGTGATCGCGTTCATTTCGAACGCGCCGTCACGCTTGGCGAAACACGGGATCATCATGTTCTCGAGCACCGAAAGATCCCCGAAGATCTCGGGCGTCTGGAACACCCGGCTGATGCCCATCTGGTTGATCTCGTGCGGGGCGCGGCCCAGCACCGACTGGCCGTCGAACATCACCGATCCGGTGTCGGGGATCAGTTTGCCCACCAGGCAGTTGAGCAAGGTGGACTTGCCCGCGCCATTCGGTCCGATGATCGCATGGACCGAGTTTTCCGCGACGCTGAGATTGACATTGCCCAGCGCCTGAAGGCCTCCGAAGCGTTTGCCGACGTTCTTGACTTCTAGAATTCCCATTGGTCCGGCTCCTTATTCCGCAGGCGTGGTTTTGCCCGAAGGCTTGTCTTTTTCTTCGGACTTCTTGCGCCCGAACATCCGTCCGATGCGCTGGCCGCCTTCGACAAGACCGCCGGGAAGGAAGATCACCACCGCCATGAACAACAGGCCCAGCGTCAGGTGCCAGCCCTTGCCGATGAACGGATAGATCATCGCCACCACGAAATCCTCCAGCCCGTCGGGCAGCCAGTAGAACCACTGATGCAGGATGCTTTCGTTGATCTTGGAAATGATGTTTTCCATGTACTTGATGAAGCCTGCGCCCAGAACCGGCCCGATCAGGGTGCCGGCACCGCCGAGGATGGTCATCAGGACGACCTCGCCGCTGGCGGTCCAGAACATCCGCTCGGCGCCGGCCAGCGGGTCCATCGCGGCCATCAGGCCACCGGCCAGACCGGCGTACATGCCCGAGATCACGAAGGCCGCCAGAGTGTAGGGCCGGGCGTTCAGGCCGGTATAGTTCAGCCGCTGCTGGTTGGATTTGATCGCGCGCAGCATCATGCCGAAAGGCGACCGGAAGATGCGGATCGCCAGATAAAAGGCCGCCAGCATGATCAGCGCCGAGAAGTAGTAGCCCACGTTGAAGGTAAAGACCCAAGGCCCCAGTTCAAGGTTGGTGCTGGCGCGCATTTCCAGCCCGAACAGGCCCGGCACGGGGATGTTTCCGGTGGCCGAGGCCGCCACATCCAGAATGCGCGGATCGTCCAGCGCCAGTTGCAGCCCGGTTTCGCCGCCGGTGATCGGCGTCAGCACCGAATAGGCCAGTGCAAACGACATCTGAGCGAAGGCCAGCGTGAGGATCGAGAAATAGATGCCCGAGCGCCGCAACGAGATGAAGCCGATCACCACCGAAAACAGCCCCGCGACAACAACCGACAGCGCAATCGCCGGAAGCACGTTCATGGAGAGCAGTTTGAACATCCAGACAGCGGAATAGCTGCCCACGCCCAGGAAGGCCGCGTGGCCGAACGACAGGTACCCGGTCAGGCCGAACAGGATGTTGAAGCCGATGGCGAAGATCCCGAAGATCACGAAGCGCTGCATCAGGTCCGGGTAACCGGCGTTGAACTGTGCCATTTCCGAACCGGCGGGAAACGGGTTCAGGATGAAGGGGGCGAGCATGGTCAGCACGGCCACCATCAGCAGAAGTCTGGCGTCTTTCTTGTCCAGTGCAAACATGGGTCAGTCCTCCATCACGCCCTTGCGGCCCATCAGGCCCCGCGGACGTGTCAACAGAATTACGATGGCGACCAGGTAGATGATCACCTGATTGATGCCGGGGATGAAATCGATGACGACAGACATCGAGGCCAGGCTTTCGAGGATGCCGAGAAGAAAGCCCGCCAGGACCGCGCCGGGCAGCGAACCCATGCCGCCCACGACGACCACGACGAAGCTGAGCACCAGGAAATCCATGCCCATGTGATAGTTCGGTGAATTGATCGGCGTGTACATCACACCCGCCAGGCCGGCCACCGCGGCGGCGATGCCGAACATGATGGTGAAGCGCTTGTCGATGTTGATGCCCAGAAGGCCGACGGTCTCGCGGTCGGCCATGCCGGCGCGCACCACCATGCCGAAGGTGGTGAACTGAAGAAAGGCAAAGACCGCGCCGATCACCAGTGCCGCAAATCCGAAATAGACCAGACGCCAGTAGGGATAGATGATGACATTGGGATCAAACCCGAGAGCCGCGCCAAAGTCGAACGAGCCACGGAATGCCTCGGGCGAGGGGGTCGGGATCGGGTTGGCGCCATAGAAATACTTGATCACCTCTTGCAGCACGATCGCCAGGCCGAAGGTCACCAGGATCTGGTCGGCATGGGGGCGCTTGTAGAAGTGGCGGATCAGGCCGCGTTCCATGATCACGCCGATGCCGATCATGATCGGGATGGCGAAGAGGATCGACAGCGGAACCGCCCAGTCGATGATCGCATCGCCGGTGGCCTGGCCGAATATGTCATGGATGTAGGGCACCTGCACCTTCAGCGGGTTCCCCAGAAAGTCCGTTTGCGTCGGGTCGATGACGGTATGGCTCAGCGTCAGGATGCGCGACAGCGTCACCGCGCAGAACGCGCCCATCATGAACAATGCGCCATGGGCGAAATTGACCACGCCCAGCGTGCCGAAGATCAGCGTCAGGCCCAGCGCGATCAGCGCATAGGCCGACCCCTTGTCCAGACCGTTGAGAATTTGAAGGATAATGGCTTCCATGGTCGTCCCCGCCTTGGATTGGATACAAGGGCCGCATCGCCGGGCCCAGGGTCAGAGACCGCGCGCAGGGCGCGGCCTCTGGTGTGCGCCGGATCAGGCGCCCGGGTTGCAGGTGCCCAGAGCACCGCCCGCGAACTGCGGGTGGTCGGGGGCATAGGTAACCTGATCGACAGGGGTGACTTCGACGATTTCCAGAAGGTCGAATTCGGATGTCGGGTTTTCCTTGCCCTTCACCACCAGCACGTCCTTGAAGCACTGGTGATCCTCGGCGCGATACAGCGTCGGGCCGTTGCCCATGCCGTCGAACTCGAACCCTTCCAGAGCTTCGACAACGGCGCAGGGGTTGAACGAACCCGCGCGTTCCACCGCATCGGCATAGAGCAGCGCCTGAACGTAGCAGGTGTGCGCCGCCTGGCTGGGCGGGAAGCCGTATTTGGTTCCGAACGAGCGCACGAAGGCCTTCGATCCCTCGTCCTGCAGCGACCAGTGCCAGTTCGTCGAACCGAAGATGCCCTTCACGTTGGCACCGGCACCCTTTGCCATCAGGCGCGAATAGAGCGGCACGACGATTTCGAACTGCTTGCCGTTGACCATCTTGTCGCGCAGGCCGAACTGCACCGCGTTGGTCAGCGAATTGACCATGTTGCCGCCATAGTGGTTCAGCACCAGAACGTCGGCGCCCGACTGCAGCACCGGCGCGATGTAGGACGAGAAGTCGGTCTGTGTCAGCGGCGTCTTGACCGCGTTCACGGTTTCCCAACCCATGGCTTCGGTCGAGGATTTCACAGCCTCTTCCGTGGTATAGCCCCAGTTGTAGTCGGCTGTCAGGTGATAGGCCTTGCGGTCGGTGCCATAGGCGTTGGCCAGAACCGGCGCCAGTGCGGCGCCCGACATGTACGAGTTGAAGAAGTGGCGGAACCCGTTGGCGCGCTTGTCCTTGCCGGTGGTGTCGTTCGAGTGGGTCAGCCCGGCCATGAAGATCACGCCGGCTTCCTGACACAGCGCCTGAACGGCAACGGCCACACCCGACGACGAACCGCCGGTGATCATCACCGCGCCGTCCTTTTCGATCATCGACTTGGCGGATGCGCGCGCGGCGTCAGACTTGGTCTGCGTGTCGCCGGTAACATATTCCACCTTCTTGCCCAGGATGCCGTTGCCCTGCAACGCCTTCGAACTGAAAGTCGACAGCATGCCGCCATCGCCGCCACCGTTCAGATGCTCGACCGCCAGTTCATAGGCGCGCAGTTCATCGGCGCCTTCGTCGGCATAGGGGCCCGACTGTGGCACGTTGAAACCCAGCGTGACCGTCGATCCGGTGGGCGCATTGGTGAAACCTTCGTGGCCGCCGGCCCGCAGGTAAGTTGGCACCATCAGCCCGGCGCCGGCAACGGCCCCGGTACGCAGCAGGCCACGACGTGTGACATCAGTTTTGGACATGAAATCCTCCCATTTCGTGATGCGCGCCGGTCTGCTTGTCTGGCAGTGGTACGGCGCGGCGCACATTTGTGCAAAGGCAGGATGCCGCAGAGTGAAAAACCGTGCAATAAACCCCTTGAATTTAAGGATAATGTTGTAAACAATGTGACAAGAGGAATGTACGATGTGTAAATTGTCTTATGTTGCGCCGCAGAAAGCCATTGATGCGGCGCAATATTCCGAAGGCGCCGCGCGATGCGCGACACGCTGACAGGCAGCCGGATTCGCGAACGGCGGATGATGGCGGGTATACGGCAGGCCGAACTGGCGCGCGAGGTGCGGATTTCAGCGTCGTATCTCAACCTGATCGAACACAACCGGCGCAGAATCGGCGGCAAGCTTCTTGTCGATATCGCGCGTGTTCTGGGCGTCGAGCCGTCGATGCTGAGCGAGGGCGCCGAGGCGGCGCTGGTCGTGACGCTGCGCGAGGCCGCCGCCGAGGTCGGCGACAGCGGCGCCGAATTGCAGCGCGCCGATGAATTCGCCGGCCGGTTTCCCGGCTGGGCGGCGGTCCTGGCCGCGGCGCACCGGCGCGGCGCAACCCTGGAACGCACCGTCGAAAGCCTGGCGGACCGCCTGAACCACGACCCGCATCTGGCCCATTCGCTGCACGAGGTGCTTTCGACGGCGGCGGCGATCCGGTCGACGGCGTCGATCCTGGCCGAACCCGGCGAAATCGAACCGGAATGGCGCGACCGCTTTCACCGCAACCTCAACCAGGACAGTCAGCGCCTGGCCGAATCGAGCAAGGCGCTGGTGCGGTATCTCGACGAAAGCGATGTCGTCTCGGGCCGGCGCGCGGTGCCTCAGGAAGAGGTCGAGGCGTTCATCGCCGCGCATGATCACCATTTCGCCGCGCTGGAAACCGAAGCGGAAACCCCGCGTGACATCGTGGCCGGTGCGGACATGCTGAGCACTCCCGCTGCCCGTCAGATCGCGCGCGGCGTGCTCAATCAGTACCTCGACGACGCGCGTGCGATGCCGATGCGCGCCTTTGCCGCCGAAGTGCGCGCCGCGGGGCTGGATCCGGCGCATCTGGCGGCGCGTTTCGGCTGCGACCTGGCTGCGGTTCTGCGGCGGCTGGCGGCGATGCCGCACGCTGTATTGGGGCATGACGTGGGCCTTGTGATCTGCGATGCCTCGGGCAGCATCCTGTTTCGCAAGCAACTGGCGGATTTCGCGTTGCCGCGGTTCGGTGCGTCCTGCCCGCTGTGGCCGCTGTTCGCCGCGCTGGGCCAGCCGATGCGCCCGCTGCGGCGCCGGGTGTCGCAGCTGGGCCGGTCGTCGGCGATGTTCGATTGCTTTGCCGTGGCCCAGCCGGTCGGCCGGCCGGTCTTTGACGAGGATCCGCTGCTGCGCGCCACTATGCTGATCGCGCCGGCGTCGGACGATGCCGCTCCGGCCGGGCCGGTCCGGCAGGTCGGCAGCAGCTGCCGGGTCTGTCCAAAACCCGAATGCAACGCCCGGCGCGAGCCTTCGATCCTGGCCGACGGGATGTGACGCCAAGGGTTTTGACAGACGCCGAAATTCAGGGGATACAGTCTAATCATAATACGCACCGCGAATGTGGGCAAAACGGGGGGAGACACAATCGGATGGACCGCAAGGTGCTGCTGATCGAAGACGAGCCGAACATCATCGAGGCCATCCGCTTTCTTCTGGCGCGGGACGGCTGGAGCGTCGAGACACATTCAAACGGCGTCGATGCTGTCGAGGCGGTGCGCGACCACGCGCCCGATCTGGTCATTCTCGACCTGATGCTGCCGGGGCGCTCGGGCATGGAAATCCTGCGCGACCTGCGCGCCGACAGCGCCACCAGCCGGTTGCCGGTGCTGATGCTGACCGCGCGGGGCCAGAGCCGTGACCGCGACATGGCCGAGAAGGCCGGAGTGAGCCGGTTCATGACCAAGCCTTTTTCGAACGTCGAGGTGATGACGGCGGTGCGCGATCTGGTGGCCCAGGCATCGCGGCAATGACCCGGCGGCGCAGCCCCGTCTTTCTTGAGCGGCAGAATTATCGCCGCCGCAGATGGATGGAGGCCGCGCGCCTGATGCCGTTGCTGGGGGCCGTTCTGTTCGCGCTTCCGCTGATGTGGCCCCGCCCGGACGATCCCGATGTGGTGGCCGGCGCGGTGGCGACGGTGCCGACATCGTCGGCGATGGCCTATATTTTCGGGGTCTGGGCGGTGCTGGTGGGCGCGGCGATCCTGTTCGGTTGGCTGTCTCGTGGATGGGCCGATACCGACGGAGCCGGGTGATGGCCTCTCTCAACCTGCTGGTTGCGGTGGCTCTGGTCTATGTGGCGATCCTTTTCGCGGTGGCTTTCACGGCGGATCGTCTGGCTGCAACCGGGCACGGCGGCTGGCTGCGCTCGCCGCTGGTTTATACCCTGTCGCTGTCGATCTACTGCACCGCCTGGACCTTCTACGGCGCCGTCGGCTATGCGGCGCGGTCGGGGCTGGAGTATGTCACGATCTACCTCGGGCCGACGCTGGTGATGATCGGATGGTGGTGGGGCCTGCGCAAGCTGGTGCGCGTGGGCCGCAGCCAGAGGGTGACATCCATCGCCGACCTGCTGTCGTCGCGCTACGGCAAGTCCAACGCTCTGGCCGCCTGCGTGACCATCCTGGCGGTGATCGGCGTGACACCCTACATCGCACTTCAGCTGCAATCTATCACCCTGTCATTTTCGATCTTTGCCGCGGTCGAGCCGGGCCAGAACGGTCTGGACAATCCCGGCACCAGCGCCTTCGTGGTGGCCGTCGGGCTGGCGGTCTTCGCGATCCTTTTCGGCACCCGCAACCTGGATGCCAACGAACGCCACCACGGCGTCGTCACCGCCATCGCGCTTGAGGCGGTGGTCAAGCTGATCGCGCTGCTGGCGGTGGGCATCTTCGTGGTCTGGGGGCTGTCGGGGGGCGTTCAGGCGACAATGGCGCGGATCAACGCATCCGACCTGGGCACCTGGGACATGGACCCCGGCCGCTGGGCGGCGATCACCTTCCTGTCGGCGGCGGTCTTCGTCTGCCTGCCACGCATGTTCCAGGTGATGATCGTGGAAAACGATGAGGAATCGCACCTGCGCACCGCCGCCTGGGCGTTTCCTCTCTATCTGATGTTGATGAGCCTGTTTGTCGTGCCGATCGCCGTTGTCGGGCTGGATCTTTTGCCGGCGGGATCGAACCCCGATCTTTTCGTACTGTCGCTGCCGCTGCAAGAGGGGCGCGACAGCCTGGCGGTATTGGCCTTTCTGGGCGGGTTCTCTTCGGCCACATCTATGGTGATCGTTGCGGCGATGGCGCTTTCGACGATGATGTCGAACCATATCGTCATGCCGATCTGGCTGTGGTTTCAGCGCGGGCCCGGCGCGACAGTGTCGGGCGATGTGCGGTATGTCGTGCTGTTGGCCCGGCGCATCGCGATCGCGGCAACGATGGCGCTGGGCTACTTCTATTACCGGCTGTCGGGCGGCGGCACGGCGCTGGCCTCGATCGGGCTGATCGCCTTTACCGGCATAGCCCAGATGCTGCCCGCGCTGGTGGGTGGTCTGTTCTGGCGCGGCGCGACGCGGCTGGGGGCGCTGTCGGGTCTGACCGTGGGCACGGTGTTGTGGCTCTACACCATGATGTTGCCGGGGCTGGACAGCGCCGACTGGATCATCAGCAACCGCATGATCAGCGACGGGCCATTCGGCATCGGATGGTTGCGGCCCAACGCGCTGTTCGGCATCTCCGGTCTGGATCCGATCGTTCATGCGGTGTTCTGGTCGCTTTCGGTGAACTTCCTGGTTTTTTTCGTTGTCTCTCTCGTCACCTTCCCCGGCCCGATGGAACGGGTGCAGGGCGCGCAATTCGTCAATGTTTTCGATCATACGCCCGAACCGCGCGGCTGGTCCGGTTCGGTCGCCCAGTCCGAAGACCTGATGATCATGTCCCAGCGCATTCTCGGGGCCCGCGATGCGCGCGCGCTGTTTGACGCGGCGGCCGCGGAGCAGGGCATCGCCGACCGTCTGCCCGAGCCGACGCCGGATTTCCTGCAGGTGCTCGAACGCAAGCTGTCAGGCTCGGTCGGGGCGGCGACGGCCCATGCGATGCTGGGGCAGATCGTGGGGGGCGCGGCGGTGTCGGTCGAGGATCTGATGGCGGTGGCCAGTGAATCGGCCCAGATCCTCGAGTATTCCAACCGGCTCGAGGCGCAATCCACCGAACTGGCCCGGACCGCAGCGCAATTGCGCGTGGCCAACGAGAAGCTGACCCAGATCAGCCTGCAAAAGGACGCGTTTCTTAGCCAGGTCAGCCACGAGTTGCGCACACCGATGACATCCATCCGGGCGTTTTCCGAGATCCTTCGCGACACCGGCGGGCTCAGCGAAGAGGAAAAGACCCGCTATTCCGGGATCATCCACAACGAGGCGCTGCGCCTGACGCGCCTTCTGGACGATCTGCTGGATCTCAGCGTTCTGGAAAGTGGCCAGATCAGTCTCAACCTCAGCGACGGGTCGTTGCGGTCGGTTCTGGATCATGCGGTTTCGACAGCGATGGCGGGCAGCGACCGGCCGCTCGACATCCGCCGCGACCGTGGTGCCGAAGCCGTGGCGATCCGGTCGGATCTGGATCGGCTGGCACAGGTTTTCATCAATCTGATCACCAATGCCCAGAAATACTGTGACGCCCAACACCCGGTTTTGCGGATCGCGGTCAGCCATGCCGACGAGACGCTTCAGGTGGATTTCCGCGACAACGGAACCGGAATTCCGCCGCATTCGCAGGACATGGTGTTCGAGAAATTCGCGCGGGTCAGCGTGGAAAAGGCCGGTGGCGCGGGGCTTGGGCTGGCGATCTGCCGCGAGATTCTTGAACGGCTGGGCGGATCCATCGAATATGTCGCAGGCTACGACGGGGCGGTGTTTCGCGTTACCCTGCCGGCAGCCCGCGCGCTGGCCGCGCAGTAAAAACCCCGTGCAGCGGCAGGATTTGTAAAGCCATTCGTAACCATATGCGCGCTATGCCTGGAGGCAACTGGCCCGCTGACCGGGTAGAGGGCGATGGGAATCTTGAACGCACAAGCAACCATGCGGCGCAAACTGGAAGGCGCACAGGCCGCAACGGCCGCGCGGGAACTTGCCGTGCTCAAGGCGTTGCGGCTTGGTTTGGCAAGGTCGGCGGCCGACCAGTTCGATCTGCCGCTGTCGGTGATCGACGCGCGCCAGCAGGTCGTGTCGCAGGACGCGCTGGGCGATCTGCTGCCGCGCGACCATATGCTGTTGCTGCTGGAAGGGCCACAGGGCGCCACCGGCGCGGCTGCGGTATCGCTGACACTGGTCGGCGCGCTGATCCAGCAACAGACCATGGGCAAGGTGTCGCGCTTGGCCACCCCTGATCGTGCCTGCACCGCGACCGATGCGGCCATGTGCGCCCCGCTGATCGAGGACGTGTTGCGCCGCGCCGCGGCCGCGGTGGAATTCCAGCCCGAAAAGACCTGTCTGTCGGGCCGCCGCTATGGCGCGCTGGCCGAAGACGCGCGCGCGCTGTTGCTGTCGCTGGATGCGCCCGGCTATCGGTGCTTTCACCTTGGTGTCGATATCGCGCTGGGCCTGCATCGCGGCGATATCGCGTTCTTTCTGCCGGAACCGCCAGCCGAACCCGCACCGGCGGATGCGCGCGATGCCGAAGGCGACACCGACGATGACAACCCGATGCTGGCGGTTCAGGCCGAACTGACAGCGGTCTTGTGCAAACTGCGCATACCGCTGTCCGATCTGACGGCGCTCGCGCCCGGTGATCTTCTGGCGCTGCCGCCCGACCGACTCAGCCAGACGCGGCTGATCAGCCTGTCGAACCGAACGGTGGCCACCGTCATCCTGGGCCAGATGAACGGCAACCGCGCGGTAAAGCTGGCGGCGGCGGGGCCGGTTCCTGCGGCTGCGCCTGCGGCAGCGCGGGCAGATGGCGGGGCCGATCCCGACGATTTCGAACCGGCGGGTCCGTGGCAGGGCGATGCCGATGAACCACCAATGGTGCAATTGCCGATGGTGGTGGCGCCCGAAGGCGCGGTGTCCGGCGATCGGGACAGCAACTGGCCCTCAATGGACCTGCCGGATCTGCCACCCATGTCCGACATCGAAGCCACCGCCATGCAGGACGGGGACGCCGACAGCGGGTTCAACCCCTCGGAAATGGCGCTCGAGATATCGCAACTGGCCGGGCTGGACCCCGGCGATACTGAAGACAACCGCGATGACTGACCCGCGCGGCCCGGCAAGCGCCGCCGCGAGGCTGGCGTTCCACCCCTCGCGGGCAGCCAGACCGGGGCCACAGCCCCCGCCCCGCGCAGAAAGCTTGATTTCGCGGTGCGGGCGTTCGAAGATTTCAGGGTGTTTCATCTTGAGGAAAACCGCCATGACCACACGCTTCACGCTTCTGGCTGCTGCATTCATGCTGTCGGCCGTCGGTGCCAATGCCCAGGGCACAGGCTCGGAAGGCTACTTCCAGATTTACAACAACACTGACGGCAACGTGGTGATCGGCTTTTACACCAACGACGGATCGGGGTGGTCCGACAACTGGATCGACGGGATCGAAATCATGCCGGGGCAGAACGGCACCGCCGAATTTTACGCCGATACCGGCGCCTGCGATCAAGTGCTTCAGGTCGGGTGGCTGGGATCGGATGGAAGCGAAGTCTTCGACGAACCGATCTCAATCGATATCTGCGCCGCCTCGAACGTGTACCTCGACGACAACGAGATCTATTTCGACTGAGCCGGCCAAGCGCCCAACCGCGCTAGCCCCGACCATAGGCGTGCCATTGCGCCCTGCCACCGAAGCGCCGCCCGCGCTGGAACGCCGGGTCGGCGAAGCCTCGGCTTGAATGGGCGCGGCGCGGTCTCGCTCCGCCGCCGCCTTGCCGGCCCAGCATCCGCCAGAAGCGGCCTGCCTTGCGGATCGGCGCAGGGGCGACGTCGCAAACCGCCTGGGCGGTCTGATCGGGAAGGCCGCCCCTCACCTTGCCATGGCCGCAGCGAGGGTTGGCGCGAAACCCTGCGCCAACCCCGTTTTGCGGTGATCGGGGCCACGGCTTTTGGGCGCATGGCCGTCTTTGGGCAATCCTGCACCCGGCAGAAAGCTGCCAAACGCCCAGACTTGCCTGCGCCCAAATGCTTCCGCCGATGCGCGCATGCCGACACCGACACGCGCGCGCGAGGCAGCCCTTTGCAGAAGGTTACTCTGCCGCCTGCGCAGCGGGCGCGGGCCACGCGTTGGCTGCAAAAGCGGGATCAAGTTCGGTATCGGCAACGTGGTTTGTGTAGTTCGACAAGACCTTCAATGCCGTCCCGAGGATGACTTCGAGCACGGTCTGCCGGGTGTAGCCCGCCTGCAGAAGGCTGTCGATCTGCGCGTCCGTCGGCCAGCCTCGGCTTTCATTGATCACGATCGCGAACTGCCGCAAGGCTTCCAGCTTCGGGTTCGTGATGGGCGCATCATCGCGCAGCGCGGTGATGACATCCTCTGGCACGCCGCTCATCTGCGACAGCGTCGTGTGCGCCGCCATGCAGTATTTGCAGCCGTTCAGGCGGTTGTTGGTCATCAGGATGATCTGGCGTTCGGTCTCGGACAGGTCGGTCTTGCCGAAGATGGTCGAAAGCGTGGTGTATCCTTCCAGAATGGCCGGTGCCTCGGCCATCGTGGCGTAGAGATTGGGAACGAAGCCGTAACCTTTCAGCGCCGCCTGAAGGACGGGTTTCGCGCCGGCCGGAGCGGAATCGATGGTGTGTGAGGGGAAGTCTTGCATTGTCATGTCCTTGGTTCTGGGGCAGGGCGGCCCGCCGGGCAGAGAGGTGTGGGCGGCCGTGCTCTGCGCTTGGCCGCCCCGCATCGCCGCGATTCAGAGATCGCTGACCGGAGTGTTGACGATACCTGCCCACTGGGCGTTGGCGCCGGAGATTACGGTCTGCGGGTCTTCTCGGTATTTTGCCAGGATCGCCGCGTTAACAAACAGATACAGCTTGCCGTCTGCGATGTCGGCATAGCGCACGTCGCCGTCCAGCTTCTTGCCGACGTAGACGCCAAAGGCGCAGAAGCCTCCGAATTGCGGCAGGTAGGCGACGGGATCGGCGTCGAACGTCGCCTGTGCGCGGGCAGAGGTGAAGTAATAGTCGATGCCGTCATGGGTGGATGTGAAGGTTGCGTCGCCCTGCGCGGGGGCTGCTCGGTCGAACATGGAAACGGGATCGTTGCCATGCATGCCCAAAGGGTTGCCGTTCAGTGTAAGACCGTTGGCGACGTTGTATTCATCGGCGGCGAAGGCGACGGTTGCGAAGGCGATCGACAGGGCCGTTGCGAGGGATGGCAGAATGCGTGTGTTGGTCATTTGTTTTCCTTTCAGGGGGTTGTTGGGGCGGTGTATATGGCTGTGCGACAGCTGCGGTGAGGCGCAGCGACCAAGCGGTCGCTGCACCGGGAAAGATGCGTCCGGGGTGCATCGCGGGGTTCCGGAAGGCCCGGGTGTCAGGCGGAATTGCCGATCCGCTTGACGGCGTCGTCTGTCCACCAGACGCCGTTGGCGACCATGCGAAAGTTGATGATGGCGGCGAGATACCCGTCGCCCTCGGGCACCTTGGCACCCGCCGTGGCGTCACGGACCACGGCCACCTCGTAGCCGAGTTCGAGCAATTCATAGAGATGCGCCTGCGTGCAAAGGTTGGCCGACATGCCCGCCAGGATCACTGTGTCGATTCCACGTTTGCGCATTTGCAGGTTCAGGTCGTTCTGCGCGGGGCTGTAGACCTTGTGCGGCGAGCAGACGACGGTTTTGCCGTCGTGAATGTACTTCTTGTACTGGGGCATCCAGTCGGCGCCCGAGCCTTCGAAGTTGTCGAGGTTCAATGGCCCGAGGCGGTCGAACATGCCGATGGCGTGCATCGTCGCCTCGAGCGTACCCTCGAATTGCCATTCGTGATCGTGCGGATAGTAGTAGTGCGGCGAGATGAACACCGGCATGTCCGCTGCCTTGGCCGCGATGAACAGCCTTTCGATGTTGTCCACGGTGCCTTGCTCGGTGACGCTTTCGCCGACCACGCCCCAGGTCACGCCGTCTTCCGACAGGAAATCGATCTGGGGATCGGTCACCACAAGGGCGGTGCGGCCGGGCACGATCTCCATGTCGATCTGCGACAGGCCGGGAGTTTCGGGATCGGCATAAAGCGCGCGTGCCTCATCGGTGGCGGCGGCAGCGGACGTGCCGGAGATGGCGACAGCGCTGGCCGCGGCGGCACCTGCCGCGCCGGCCATCAGGCGGCGGCGGGCCATGTCGACCCTTTCGGGGATGACATCGCAACCGCAGCTGTCGGTGTGGTGGTGATCGTGGGTCTTCATCGCAAAGCTCCTTTGCCTGGGTGATGGCGGGCCGCCGGTCACGGTGGGCCGCCGAAGGGGTGGTTGGGAGTTGGGCGGTCAGGCCTGGAAAGCTTTGGCGCCTTCGATCGCGGCCGCTGGCGCATCGGGCGCAGCAAGCCCCGTGTGCGCCCGATGGTGCGAGGTTGCGGGCATCGTGACCGGCAGAACCAGCAGGCCCGCAAGCAGGGCCGCCGCGATGGCGGCGATGATCAGGCCGGTCATGTCGTCCATTGCAAGGCCAGTTGCCGCCTTGCGCTTCCGGGTGATGCCCGTGCCCTGCCGTGGCGTGGCATGAGAGTGGATGTTCTGGTTCATGCCTGTTTCCTTTCCTGTTGTGGAAGGTGCCGGCGGTTTTTCGGGGCAGCACGTTCCGTTTGCGGTTGAAAGGAAACTAGGCGCCGGGGCGCGCGCGGTATTGGCTGGTCCTGCCAAGGTCATGGCCGAACCTGCCAAGCTGACGCAGTGGAAACCCATAGCGCAGGGGCTAGTCGGTCGTCCGGAAGCGCGAGTGCTGCACTGCGAAGATGGTGATGAGCGGCATGGCGACGACCAGCACGATGACGGTGATCAGCAGCGCGCCCAACTGGCTGTAATCCGCCGTGGAGAGGACCGCGCCGGTTTCGGGATCAACCGCCGAGCGGGTGATGACGAAGACCTCGTTGAGATACTTCGAGCCGAGGCTGCTGGCCAACAGGGCCATGTTGGTGAAGGAGGCCATCACCGCAAAGAAGGTGGCTTTCAGATGCGCGGGCGCGTTGCGCGCGATCCACGCCAGCATCGGCACCATGGCGACCTGCCCCAGCGGCGATTCGATTGCCGTATCGAGAATGGCGATGAAACGCGCATCGACGATGCCGCCGGTGCGCGCCGCGGTCCATTCGTGCACGCCGTAGACCAGCGCGAGGTTTGGCAGGGACAAAACGCCTGCGGCCAGTGTGAGCAGAAACATCACTTGCACAATCGACCGTGTGGCCATCAATGGGCGCAGCACGACGAGCCCCACGAGCGCCAGAAGCGAGGTGATGAAAGCGAGGATCGCGAGGAACTGCTCGTCAAAGCCCAGTTCGTCGATCTCGAACCACGTCAGCCCCGGCCCGGGCAAGGGCACCGCGCGGAACATGAAGATGATGAGTGCTGTACCGATCAGCGCTGCGGACTTTTCCGGTGGCAATTCCTTCATCAGCTGCGCGATCAGATAAACGATAATGGACAGCGACACCGCAAAGACGGCTTCCTGCGCGTAGGCGAACCGCGAGGTGCCCAGCAGGATGCTGAAGAGCACGAAGGCCAGCCCGCCGCCGAGGATCGGCCAGTTCACTTCCGTGGCCTCTGCCGGTGGGGGCAGCGACCGGCCCGCCGCGCGCTCCTTGCTCTGCAGAATGGCGTGTAGCACCACGCCGCTCACCGAAAGCATGGGGATGATGAGGGCGGTGAGATAGACGCGCCCGTAAAGCGCGAGCTGGAGTAGCCCCCTGAAAGTGGTCCACCAACTGGGATAGATTTGTCCCGCAATTGGAGGATCAGCGATGGCTGGGAAACGAGAGAAGCCCGAAGAGATCGTATCGAAGCTTCGGCAGGTTGAAGTTCTGCAGGGACAAGGCGCGACGATAGCCGAAGCGGTGCGCCAGATCGGCGTGACGCAGCAGACGTTCTATCGATGGCGGAAGCTCTATGGCGGGATGCAGCGGTCGCAGCTCGCTCGGCTGAAAGAGCTTGAGAAAGAGAACCAAAGGTTGCGGCGCGCTGTATCAGACTTGACGTTGGACAAGCTCATTCTGACCAAGGCTGCAAAGGGAAACTTCTGAGCCCTTCGCGTCGCCGGAAATGCATCGACCATGTGCGGCGGGAGCTTGGCGTATCGGAACGCCGCGCCTGCCGCACGCTCGGTCAACACCGGTCCACACAGCGCAAGGTGCCGCAAGGCCGGGCCGATGATGGAGTAGCCCCCTGAAAGTGGTCCACCAACTGGGATAGGATATCCCTCAAATTGGAGGATCAGCGATGGCTGGCAA
>JANSXZ010000016.1 GCA_024742705.1 Paracoccaceae bacterium
CCGAAATCGCCAAGCAGATCTTCAGGCCGTTCGCAGCCCTTCAGAAGTTCGTCCAGCAGTTCCTTGGAAATCGTCATCGTCCTTGCTCCTCTCAGGAAGCATGGACCAAAGCGCAAGTACACAGAAGATCGGACACTCTCCGAGCAGACGCACATCTGGCAGTCGCGCCGCCTTGCGGTCAAACGTGACAAGTTCGGTGCCACCAGCACGCCGGGCTGCAGCCGCGATCATCAGATCGGAAAAGCCGAACCGCTCAGTGCGATAGAGTTCCAGCGCCGGCCCCACATCGTCTGCGGCCTCGATCATCAACTCTGTTGCCGACAGCAAACCATCAATCGCCGCAGCAATATCAGAGCGATCATAGCGATAGGCCCACTCGAGTAAGGCCGCGCATCCCACGCCCAGACCGCGCTGTTCGCGAGATCGACCATGCCCGCAGGGTTGTTCGCTGTATCGCCCCAGAACTCGAGCGATGCCTCGAGGAACGACCGCTGGATGGCATCGTCGCGATAGCCCCGCGAATGCCATGGAACAGCGCTGTCCGAGGAGCGGCCCATCTGGATCGCGCTCGGCTGATTGGTGCCCCGGTCGATCGCAGGAAATCCCAGTGCCGTAAACCGGATCGGTTTTGAGGAAGGAACCCAAGCGGTCGGTGTCCCGACTTCAGCGCCGCCCGGTCGATTGTAATGCAGGTTCGACCACCAGGACCTTATGTCCTTGACCCGATAGACCCTCGGCTTGCCCCCGGCATCGGCAATTGTCGTCCGCGTCTGTGCAGCGCGATCCGCTGCCGAGGCATAGATCTAATCAAAGGCCTCGCCCCAGGCGATGTTCGCCTTGATATAGGCGCGGTCATGGATGCTCTCCCATCCCGCGAGCGCGTCCTGGTGATTGGCCCCGTCGCGCCAGTCCGACACTGGCATGAAATTGTCGATGCCGACGAAATCCACCACTGCGTTTGACCAGAGTGGATCGAGGTGGAAATACACGTCGCCAGAGAAGTCGTCCGGACGATGACCCGAATATTCCGACCAGTCCGCCGCGTAGCTGATCGCCGTGTCGGACCCGAGGACCGCCGTAACATCCACAGCAAGATTGACCAACTGAGTGACCGCGGGATAGGTGGCTGTGTTGGATCGGACCGTCGTCAGCCCCGGCAGTTGCGCCCCGATCAGGAACGCGTCGACGCCACCCGCCGCAGCGCAGAGGTTCGCATAGTAAAGGACCATGCGCCGGTAGCCCCATTCCGTGACCGCACCCGTCCAATTCACCTCATGTTCGACCACGTTGAAATCACCAATGGCAACGCCATCGAAGAAATCGGCGAGCTGGGACGCCGCCGCCGCGCTCTTGTCCACGGTTCCGGTGAACCCGGCCGCCGAAGAACAGGTTATCCGGCTGGCCAACGGGAATGTGCCCTGATCCAAGGTGCCTGCGTTGTTCAAATATGGATCAGGCAGCGCATCACTCTCCGGTATGTCCATCAGCAGTTGAGGCCGGAAGGTCACCCGAAGCCCGCGTGCCTTCAGCTCCTGAATGGCCTGTAAGATTGAGCTGTCCGATGGAGTCCCCGCGAACACCGGCAGACCGGCGGCATTTGCCGTGACAACTGCAGCGTCCGTCCGCTCAATCCCGTTGACGCGCCATTCTTCCGGTGACGAGCTATGCACGTCCTGCTCCACCCGAGGCTGGATGTCGCACGCCCCCGCACGCAGATCGTCGCCAACCAGGACGCGATCAAGGTCACCGCCTCGAGGTTTGGAACTGCCGCCTGCAGGTTGTCGATCGACACCAGAAAGTCTGCCCGATCCGCAATCGCATGCACTTTCTGCGTCGTCTCATTGCCATCCGCCCCGCGCCGCTGCGCGACCGTCGCGTAAGAGAATTCACCGGCACCAGGCAGGACAGCGACGCTGTGCACAAGTGTCTCCGCGCCGCCATCTTCCTCGAGCGTCCGAGAAACCTCGAAGGACAACTGCGGCAAGCGATTGCCGTGATCCTGCAGCGGCATGTCATCGAACATCACGTAGGCCGTGCCGCGAAAGGCAGGCGCGCGATCCGCGCCCATCTTCGCGGTCATGACCGGATCAGGCGCTTGTGTTTCCGAGCCGGGATACCAGTGCAGCGTGACGCCGGAGGTTTCCAGCAGTTTGCCGTCTGCCCAGACCCGACCGAGGCCCGTAATCTCGCCCTCGCAAAGCGCGACTGCAAATGAGGCGTAGTAGAGATACTCGGTTGTCTCGGTATTGGGACCACCCCCGCCCTTACTGGTCTTTTTGATCTCTTCGCGGAAATCCGTCGCCCAGATCAGCTGACCACCAAGACGCATCCGACCAAAGATCCGCGCGACCACGGCGCCCTCGGTCGCCGAGGTGATCCGCAAGGTGTCCAGGCGAGGCCCCTCGATCCGCTGGGTCGGTGCGAGCGAGGAGATGATCCAGCTGTCGACTGCCGACCCGATGGTGGAGCCCACGAACCCGCCGATCGCAGCCGCGCTCACGCCGAGGACAGCGCCGCCGATGCTCCCTCCAATAGCAGTGCCGACAGCACCAAGAACAAGCGTCGCCATTGCTCAGACCCTTAGCCGAACTCGAGCTCGCAGGCCTCGCCTTTGATCGCCTGCGTCACCAGTGTGCTGTCGGCGAAACGGGCTTCGATGGACCCGGTCATCGCCGCGATGGACGGGTCCGCGCCATCGATGCGACCGTCGTTCCGGATGGTCTCGATCCGGTCGAGGTTGTTGGCGTAGGTGATGTCGGCGGAGACGACGTTGCCGAGCGCCGAGCCGTTCCGGGTGATCGACCCGTTGAAATGGCCGAAGCGCTTCAGCTCCAGCGCAGCGGGCGTTCCAGCGCTAGTCGTCGTGCCCACCGTCTCGCCCTGTGCCACCAGACGCGCGGTCGCGGTCAGGAGCCCAGACCGCTGCATCTGCCAGGTCAGCTGGTCGAGGACACAGCCGGAATACATGGCATAGCGCGGCGCTTCCGGCATGCCGGTCTCGATCGACATCGGGGTCAGCGTCCAGGACCCGGACTGGAACTCGTGGCTGTACGGGGCCTCTGCGCCCGTGGTCGTGGGCGCGCCGAAGGCCGCCTTTGGCCAGAAGCCGAAGGCCTCCGCGTCGAGCGGCACCACGACATCGCCATCCGCCGTTACTGCATCCTTGATCGGTGCCAGCGGATCGCGGCCGCAACCGCCGATCCACAGACCGCGATATTATTTCGCTTGGGGGTGTAGGTCTGCTCATGCATCCCATCTACCATGTTGGATTCACGAGATGAATTCCTCATGCGGTTTGTGCAACTGAGCCGTTTCAACCTCATAGTCAACCTCCTTTGCTGCAATAAATGCCATCAAAGGAGCGGCATCAAACCGCGACAGGTCAAGACGACCTGGTTGATCTGCCGGAGCTTTATGGAGTTGATGCGCCTGATCGCTCTGGACTGACAACAGGTGTATGCTAGCGTTCGCAAGGTATAAGATGAAAGGGCAATGCGATGATTGACGTTCAGGCCGTGGCGAGGATGGCGGCTGAATATACTGCGGCCTGGAACTCGAAGTCGGCCGAAGCTGTGGCCTCATTTTACGCAGAAGATGGCGAGATTATTATCAACAATGGCGATCCCTGGAGCGGTCGGTCGCGTGTGCAGGACATGGCCGCAGGTTTTTATGCGGATGTTCCGGACCTGACGCTCACCTGTGATGACGTGCGTTGTTCGGGAACGCATGTGATTTTCGTTTGGACATTCACGGGCCACGACGCAACCACAGGCAACCCATTGAACATTCGGGGCTGGGAAGAATGGGAGCTTGCGGACGATCTCAAGGTGAAGGCGTCGCGCGGGTGGTTTGATGCCGAGGATTACAGCCGGCAGGCCGAGGGGCGATAACGCCCGGCGTTCATCCAACGATGCGGCGGTTCCCGGTTGGCGGGCGCCCTTGGCTCAGCGCCCGTTCGCGGGGCGCAGCACTTGGCCGAAGAAAGCGCCCAGGTCGGCGTGGGCCGCAAGGGGAAGGATCTGGGCCACATATTGATCCGGCCGGACCACGACCATGCATCCGCCGTCGCGGTCTATCCCGCGCAGGCGAAAGATGTCGCGGCCCGGGTCTTGATCCACGCAGAACACTTTTTCGTAATCGCGCAAACCGTAGCGGCCTTTGGCGGGGCGCAGGAGTGCCGGCATTTCCTCATGGTTCAGCGCCCTGAAGTCCTGTTGAAAGATCGCGCGCAGATCGAACAGGGCGTCGATGTCTTCGTTTGGTTTGGTGAACCGCCGCACCGGCGAATCGGGCGCGTTCTGAAGATAGCCGCACAGTGCCTCGATTGCGCCGCCCGGCGCGCCGCTGTCACCCGCGCCCGCGAAGGCATAGATCCGCCAGCGTCCGTCGGCGGCGGCGACATGGCCCAGGTGCATCGGCTTGGCATCGGCCAGCCGCGTCACCGGCGCCGAATGAAACCTCTTGCCGATGATCTGGCCCGCCGCCAGGTGCTGATGGTCCGGCGTGGCCACGATCGCCGAAGGGTCGTAGTGCACGGCCAGACCGCCGGTGAATTCAAGGTTTTCGATGAACTGCTTCTGGAACCGGGGCATTTCGCCACCGTCGAGGTCGGACGCACCCGGCGGCGCGCTCATGATACGGGCCCATTTGTGATCGGTCTCGACCAGCCGCCGGGCCTCTTCCAGCCGCTCGGCCGAATAGCTGTGCAGCAGGCTGGCATCGGCACGTCCGGTCAGCACATGCGCCAGTTTCCAGCCCAGGTTGAAGGTGTCGCCCATCGAAACGTTCATGCCTTGACCGGCCTTGGGGCTGTGGGTGTGGCAGGCATCTCCGGCGGTGAAGACACGCGGGTTGCGCGAGGCGACCAGATCGGGCGGGACATCGTCGAACTTGTCGGTCAGGCGGTGCCCGATCTCGTAGACCGACCACCAGACCACCTCTTTGACGTCGATGGAATAGGGGCGCAGGATGCGATTGGCCGCGGCGATGATATGCCCGGCCTCAAGGTTCCGGTTCGACACGCGCTCGTCGGGATTCAGCTTGTCCAGTTCGACATACAGCCGGACCAGGTAGCCGCCTTCGCGCGGGATGATCAGGACATTGCCTTCGCTTGCCGACTGAACCAGGCATTTGCGCCGCAGGTCGGGAAAATCGGAATTTGCCAGAATATCCATCACGCCCCAGGCCTGATGCGCCGCGTCGCCATGCAGTTTGCCGCCGATCGCGCGCCGCACGTTGCTGCGCGCGCCATCGCATCCGACGACATAGTTGGCACGCACCGTCAGGCTGTCTGTCACTGCGCCATCCGCATCGACCTGTTCCAGCGTGACCCGAACAGGGTGATCGTGGGTGTCGGGTTCAACCGTCAGATCGGCCACCCGATAGCCATAGTGCGGCGCAAGGCGCGTCGGGGCATTGCGCATCACGTCCAGGAAAAGCTGATGGATCCGCGCCTGATTGACAATGGTGTGCGGCATCTCGGATTGATCGTCGGCCACGTCCTGCGCGATACCGATGCGATGGATGCGCGAGGGATCGGCGGGGTCGGGAGACCAGAAGGCGGTCTGGTTCACCCAGTAGGCCTCGCGCTTGACCTTTTCGGCAAAGCCGAACGCCTGGAACATCTCCATGGATCGCACGTTGACACCGTCGGCCTGGCCCTTCTCCAGGGGCCCGTGCTTTGGATCGACGATCATCGTGGCAATCTGCGGAAAGGCGGCCAGCTGCGCGGCCAGGCACAGGCCGGCCGGCCCGCAACCCGCGATCAGAACGTCGACCGTTTGCGGCGGGGCATCTGCGCCATCCGCCGACCTTCCCGGCGCGGGGGCCGAGATGTCGGGATCGCCTGGCCTGAAGCCGTCGATGTAATACTGCATGGGTTTCCTCCGCAAATCCCCGCCCTGGACAGGCATTGATACCTATACTTACTAAATCTGAAAGAGAAAGGTATGTATGCATACTTATTTCGATCCCTGGTAAATTTTGTGACCAGCGGAAACCGGCGATAGCTGTTCATGGCCCGTCCGGATCCGGGCGCGATTTCAGGACAGCCCGATTGACCGCATCCGCCCCGCATGAAAGGGTTTGCCACATGACCAATCACCTGCCCGGACCGTTCAGCCTCGTTCCCTTTGTCAGCGTCGACGACATGATGAAACTGGTGCTCGACATCGGCATCGAACGGATGCTCTGCGATCTGGCCGAGGCCATCGAAACGGATTTCATGCGCTGGGAGGCGTTCGACAAGACACCCCGTGTGGCAGCCCATTCCGAAAAGGGCGTGATCGAACTGATGCCCACATCCGACGGTCAGGCCTATGGCTTCAAATACGTCAACGGCCACCCCGGCAACACCCGCAGCGGGCGCCAGACCGTGACGGCCTTTGGCGTGCTGGCGGATGTGGAAACCGGCTATCCGCTGATGCTGACGGAAATGACTCTGCTGACGGCGCTGCGCACCGCGGCAACCTCGGCGATGGCGGCAAGGCACCTTATGCCACGCGGCGCCAGAACGATGGCGATGATCGGCAACGGCGCGCAATCCGAGTTTCAGTGCCTTGCGTTCAAGGCGGTCTGCGGGATCGACCGGGTGCAACTCTTTGATACCGATCCGCGCGCCACGGAAAAGGCGATGCGCAATCTTGCCGGCAAGGGCCTCGAACTGATCGCCTGCACCAGCGCGGAAGAGGCGGTTCAGGGCGCTGAAATCATCACCACCTGCACCGCCGACAAGCAGTTTGCCACGATCCTGACCGATAACATGGTCGGCAGCGGCGTGCATATCAACGCCATCGGCGGCGATTGCCCCGGCAAGACCGAACTGCACCGCGACATCCTGTTGCGGTCGGATATCTTTGTCGAATTCCCCGAACAGACGCGGATCGAAGGCGAAATTCAGCAGCTTGACCCCGATCATCCCGTCACCGAGCTTTGGCAGGTGATCGCCGGACGCGCCGCCGGGCGCACATCCGACCGGCAGATCACCCTGTTCGACAGCGTCGGTTTCGCGACCGAGGATTTCAGCGCGCTGCGCTATGTGCGCGGGCAACTGGAAAAGCGGCCGTTTTTCACCAATCTGGATCTGCTGGCCGATCCCGACGATCCCCGGGATCTGTTCGGCATGGTGATGCGTCGGCAATCGCAGACACCCGCGGCCTGAGCGGCGGCGGGCAAGGCCGCTAGAGGCCGCGAACCAGTGCCGCGAACCCCCTGCGAAAGGCTCCTGCGCCGCCGTTTGCGGGGTGGCGCAGCGCCGTGGCCCCCGGCATGTCCGGCGCAAGATGGGTCAGCGCCGTCTTGCCGACACAGGCGACAGCGCAACCGGGAAAAGCGCCGAGGAACATCTCCAGAAGGCCGCGCGCGCCCTGCACCTCGGCGGGCGTAGGGGTTCTGTTGCTCAGCGGGTTGCCCGGTCGGACCGGATGAAAGGGAAACACGTTCCACAAGACGGTCCTGTCGGCCATGCCCTGCGCCACCAGCTCTTTCCAGACGATCGTCGACGTCGGCTCTGTGATGCCACGCTCCTGTTCGGGCCGGTTCCGGGCCATGCGCGGGCTGCTGGTACGCTGGCCGGGGTGTCCGCCGCTCAGCACCAGATCGGAAGGCACGCCCGTTTTCCAGCCCAGCAGCGTTCTTTCGCAGGTCATGGGGACGCCGGTGAACCGTGCGCCCTGATATCCCGGCGCTTCGGCGATCAGGATCAAACGCGCGCTGTCCCGTCGGCGGTTCAGGTACGAGACAAGCTGATCGGCACGGACCCTGTCACAACGGCGATGCGCATCAATGCCTGGCTGATACCCCGCGTAGGGGTTGACGCAGTTTTCAGGCGTGCCGGCCGCGCGCAGGGCGGCGACGAATTCTTCGATCACGGGTTTGGTGGTCCCTTCGCGCCTTGCGGTTGCCACATCACCCTAACGGCGACGGCGGCGCGGTTCAAACCCGGCGGCCCGCAGGCCCCCGTCGCAAGCGGTTCAGACCGTTCCACCCGATGGCGCGCTGAACACCCGTTTGGGATGCAGCGTTCCGGCCTTGTAGATGCCCACAGCCACGGCGCGCCCGTCCAGCGACGCCCAGCATTCGTCGCCATAATCGGCGTCCGATGTAATCACCATCCCCGGATTGCCATTGCGCAGCTTCGTGGCCGCTTCCGCGTTGCAGCGCAGTTCGGGCAGGTCGCTCAGCCCGGTCTCAAGCGGCAACAACCGCGCATCCAGTGCCTCGGTATGCGCCAGCGCTTCGATTTCGTCCATGGTGATGCCCTGCGCCACGTCGAACGGCCCCGACCACACGCGGCGCAGGGTTTCGACATGCCCCAGACAGCCCAGCGCCTGCCCCAGATCGCGGGCGATGGATCGCACATAGCCGCCCTTGCCGCAGGTCATCCGCAGTACCGCATGGTCGGCGTCGGGGCGATCTGTCAGCACCAGTTCCTCAACCCACAGCGGGCGCGCCGCAAGGGCAAGATTTTCACCCTCGCGCGCCAGTTTATAGGCGCGCTGCCCGTCGATCTTGACGGCAGAGAATTGCGGCGGCACCTGCATGATATCGCCCACAAATGCCGCCAGCGCAGCCTTGATCGCATCGTCTTCGGGCCGCAGGTCGCTGGTGCCGGTCACTTCGCCCTCGGCGTCGTCGGTATTGGTTGAAATACCCAGCCGCACGGTGAACTCATAGGCCTTCAGCGCGTCGGTCACATAGGGCACCGTCTTGGTCGCCTCGCCCAGCGCAACCGCCAGCACGCCGGTGGCGTCGGGGTCCAGCGTTCCGGCGTGGCCCGCTTTTTTCGCACCCAAGGCCCAGCGCACCTTGTTCACCACGGCCGTCGATGTCGGGCCGGCGGGTTTGTCCACCACCAGCCATCCCGAAATATCGCGCCCCTTGCGTGCCATGTCGTGCTCTCCCTCGGTTGAAGCCGGCCGGGTATAGCGGCTGCGGCGGCGGGGTCAATGCCCGGTCAGCCCTGCGGCACCACAGTGCCCACCACCGGCCCCATGCGGAACCCCGGATCGTTGCGCCCCAGATCCGGCGCATAAAGCCGCGAGATATTGCCGTCGAAGTACAGCGCCTGCGGCAGGTTCAGCGCATCGCGGAAGAAGCTGGCGAACCCGTGGAAGTTGACCGGGTTGCGCGAGACGACGAAAACCGCCTGGCTGCCATCGGCGGTGGTGCCGACACCGTTGCGCACATAGGTCGATGTGCCATCGGCCAGAAACCGGGGATGCAGCGCACCGTCGATCACCAGCATCGGGCCCGATTGCGTGGCAAAGCGGCAATCGGGCGCGGTTTCGATGAAGCGCAGCGTTTCGATCACATCGGCCCGGCCGTCCCGGATGCAGAAGACCCCGTTGGGCAGCAACCCGAAATTGCCAGGCCCGGCGTTGGGAATCACCCGCATCGTCTGAACGCCGTTTTCCACATAATGCCCGACAGGGGCGCGGTTGTCGTGGTACATGCCCGCGTTCATCGCAAAGCCCAGTTGCAGGCCGTCGCGGGCCAGCGCCGCGTCGATCCGCGAGAAATGCCCGAAGGGAACGCCATCGGCATCGTTCAGAAACAGCCGCAGATCGGCGTTGCGCATATCCACCTGGCAGACGGAAAAGAGACTGTCGTCGTGGCGCATGTCGCGGCATTGCGTTGCGCTGCCGCCATCCGATCCGGTCGCCTCGGCCGCGCCGCCCCACAATCCCGCCGCGCCCGACATCAGCATCAGGCCGAATGCCAGAACCGCAATGGCCGGACCCCTCGGAAGCATCAGCTTTCGACGTCCCGCCGCACCACGTCCTGATCCAGCATCCGGCGCGTTTCATCCATCCGGTCGAACGTCTCGTCCAGTTGGAACCGCAGGTCGGGTGCGAACTTCAGCGCCAGCTTGCGGCTGACCATGCGGCGCAATTCGCCCTTGTTGCGCGCCAGCAGTTTCAGAACGTCGTCCTGTCCCTTGCCGCCCAGCGGCAGAACATAGGCCGTGGCGATGCGCAGATCGGGCGAGGTGCGCACTTCGCCCACGGTGATCGACAGGCGGTTCAGCTCCGGATCGTGCACGTCACCGCGCGCCAGCACCTCGGACAGGCTGCGCCGGATCAATTCGCCAACGCGAAGTTGTCTCTGGGACGGTCCGCCGCCTTCATGAAATCGGTTCTTTGCCATACAGCCCATCTAAGCCTAACGGCAGGCTTTGCCAAGCGGGGCCGCATTGGATAAGCAGACCCGACCCACAACAGGAGAACGACATGGCACAGGGGCCGGGAATGGTTGTAACGGGCGCCTCGGGGCGGATGGGGCAAATGCTGATCCGGGCGCTCGATGAACACGACGGCGCATATCTCAGCGGAGCGGTAGAGCGCGCGGGCCACCCATGGATCGGCGCCGATCTGGGCGAGGCGATGGGCGGCGCGGCCACGGGTGTGCGGGTAACCGACGATCCGGTCGAAGCCTTCGCCAAGGCCCAGGCGGTTCTGGATTTCACCGCCCCCGAGGCCACGCTGGAATTCGCCGCGCTGGCGGCCCAGGCGCGCGCGGTGCATGTGATCGGAACCACAGGCATGTCTGATGACCAGACCGCGCGGCTGGCGCCCGCCGCGCGCCATGCCGTGATCGTGCGCGCCGGCAACATGAGTCTGGGCGTCAACCTTCTGGTGCAACTGACCCGCCAGGTGGCCGCCGCGCTGGGCGAGGATTTCGATATCGAAATCGTCGAATCGCATCACAACCAGAAGGTCGATGTGCCTTCGGGCACCGCGCTGATGCTGGGCGAGGCGGCGGCCGAAGGCCGTGGCGTGAAGCTGGCCGAAGTTGCCGATCGCGGCCGCGACGGGATGACAGGCGCACGGCGGCGCGGCGACATAGGGTTCACCGCGATCCGCGGCGGCGACATCGTCGGAGAACACGACGTGATGTTTGCCGGCGCCGGTGAACGCATCGTCCTGCGGCACCTGGCCACCGACCGGATGCTGTTTGCCCGCGGCGCGCTGCGCGCCGCGCTCTGGGGGCAGGATCAGGCACCGGGGCAGTACGATATGCTGGACGTTCTGGGGCTCTGACACGGCCCGCGCGGATTTTTTTGCTGCCTGATGAAACCGGAATCAGGTATGTATCGTATATCTGATATGTCTTTGAACCGAAGGATAACGGGCATGAGGATCGCAGCGTGGATAACAGGGCTGTCGCTGGCCGCCGCAGGGCCGGCGCTGGCCGATTTCGCCAAGGTGTCGGATGGCGGCCTGTTCAAACAGATCGTCACCGGCAAAACCCTGACCCGGCCACTCGTCCGGCTTGAGGTGTCGCCCGCCGGCGTCATCTCGGGCAAGGGCGCGGCCTGGGAGGTGACGGGCGAATGGCGCTGGCAGGATGGCTATTTCTGCCGCGACCTGTCGTGGGGCGGAACCGATCTGGGATACAACTGCCAGGAAGTCGCTGTTCGCGGTGACGAAATCCGGTTTACCTCGGACCGTGGGGCCGGCGATTCGGCCGCCTTCCGGCTGCGCTGAACATTACGGCGCGGCGGCCCAGACCTCGACCTCGACCTTGAATTCGGGCCGGGTAAACCCCGAAACGATCACCAGAGTGGATGTCGGCAATGACGCTGCGTCGGTGTCGGCCAGGAACTGGTCGCGCGCCTTCATATAGCCCTGCATGTGGGCGCGGTCGGTCACGAAGGCGCTGACGTGAAACACATCGTCGGCGCCCATCCCGGCCTCGGCGAGGATGGCGATTATGTTGCCGAAACACAGGCGCGCCTGATCGTAGGCATCGGGCGGCACGCTGCCATCTCGCCCCAACGCCAACTGGCCCGACGTGCGTACGATGCGCTGGCCGGGCTGGATTTCGACGCCATGCGCATAGCGTGCGAAAGGCGGGGCGATGGATGCGGGCCCAAGCGATTTCATCGGTGTCTCCGTCGGCGGCTGAAGTTTCATCTTGCCTGAATCGTCGGCATTTGAAAGGCTGGCCCTTGAAATTGGCACGGACTGATCGTCTCCAGGGCCACGCAACGCACATTCTCTGAACGGAGGAATGATGACACAGCGTGTTCCTGTCGCCCATTGGCCATGGCCCCGTCCATGACCGCCCCCCGGATCATACCCGACGTCCTGGTGCCCGCGTGCTTTGTGCCGACCGGCGAAGATTTCGGCCGCGGCGCTGCCGGCGGGCATCACGGAGACATGGTCTTGCGCAATGGCCGGGTGGCCGGCCTGCGGCCGCGCGCGCAGCCCGCCGGCCCCGATACGCGCCTTGTCCTGCCGGCGCTGACCGAAGCGCATTGCCATCTCGACAAATGCCACACGGTGCACCGGCTGCCCGCTGTCGGCGGCGATCTGGCCGCCGCCATCGCCGCGCAGGGCGCCGACAAGGTGCGCTGGAGCGCCGAAGACCTGGCCGACCGCGCCGCGCGCGGCCTGCGCGAGGCGGCGGCCAACGGATGCGCCGCATTGCGCAGCCATGTGGATTGGGGCGACGCTGCGGATCCGCCGCTGGCTTGGCGGGTTCTGGGCGATGCGGCACGGCAGGTGCCCGGCGTCGCGCTGAACCGCGCGGCACTGACAGGTGCCGACGCTCTGGCTCGGGACGGCTGGGCCGATGCGGTGGCCCGTGCGATCGCGCCCGATGCCGGGACGCTGGGCGCCTTCGTTCTGGATCAGCCCGACCGCGCATTGGGCGTGCGGGCCGCCTTCGCCGCCGCCGACCGCTACGGGCTGGCGCTGGATTTTCATGTCGACGAAGGGCTGGCACAGGGGCTGAACGGTCTGGAAATGATCGCCGATACCGCTCTGGACACCGGGTTCCAGGGGCCGGTGCTGTGCGGCCACGCCTGCAGCCTGATGAACGTCACCGGCGCGGATCTGGCGCGCATCCTCGACAAGCTGGCGCGCGCGGGCATCACCGTCTGCGCGTTGCCGACCACCAACCTTTATTTGCAAGGGCGCGGCGCGGGCACCCCGGACAGGCGCGGCCTGACCCGCCTGCGCGAGATGCGGGCCGCCGGTGTGGCCATCGCTGTCGGCTCGGACAACGTGGCCGATGCCTTCTGCCCGGTCGGCGCGCACGATCCGATGGCGGCGCTGCATCTTGCGGTTCTCACAGGCCACCTGGACCCGCCGTTCGATCGCTGGCTGGGCATGGTCACCACCGATGCGGCCCGCGCGCTGGGCCATGCCCCGACGATGGTGCCCGGCGCGCATATCCGCGACCTGCGGATCAGCGACGCCAGCGACATCGCCACACTGATATCCGGCAGGGCCGGCGCGCTGGCGCCCCTGCCGCAACCACAGGAGATCTGACACATGACATCCATTTCCGGCAAGACCGACATCGACTGGGCGGCCTTCGCGGCCGATCTGGCTCCGGTCGAGGTGATTTCCGATCCTGTCCTGGTGAAGAAACGCAGCCGCGATTTCTTCTGGTATTCGCCGCTGCTGAACGCCGAACTGCGCAGTTGCTTCGGCGATCTGGTCGCGCGTCCTGCGGATGCCGGCGAAATGGCCCATGTTCTTTCGGTGGCCCACACCCATGACGCGCCGGTGGTGCTGCGGGGGGGCGGCACGGGCAACTACGGCCAGGCGGTGCCGATGGATGGCGGGTTGATCGTGGAAACCACCGCGATGAACCGGATTCTGGAGATCGGCGACGATTTCGTGCGGGCCGAAGCGGGTGCTCTCATGGCCGACATCAACTCCGCGCTGTTGGCGCAGGGGCGGGAAATGGCGATGTTTCCATCCACCCAGGACATCGCAACCGTCGGCGGGTTCGTCGCCGGCGGGTCGGCGGGCATCGGATCGATCGCCAACGGCGCGCTGCGCGATCCGGGCAACATCGTCGCGCTGACCGCGCTGTCGGTCGAACAAACGCCACGGGCGCGGGTGTTCGAAGGCGCCGAGGCGCTGCAGATCCACCACGCATGGGGTCTGAACGGCGTCATCGTCGACGTGACGCTGCGCACCGTGCCAACCCGCGACTGGGTCGGCTGCCTGGCAACCTTTGATGACTACGCCCAGGCCTATGCCGCCGGTCATGCGCTGGCCCGCGCCGAAGACATCGGGCGCAAGCTGCTGACAACGGTAGACGCGCGGATCACCGAATATTTCCCGCGGCTGGTTGGCCATATCCGCCCCGGCAAACACCTTCTGGTGTCGATGCTTCCAGCCGAAGACGTTCTGCGCTTCCAGGCGCTGATCGAAGATATGGGCGGCCATGTCGATCTGGTTCTGACCGAAGCGCGGCGCACCGCTCTCAAGTTGCCGCATGTGTTCGACTTTTCCTACAACCACACGACACTTCAGGTGCTCAAGCAGGATCGCAAGGCAACCTATCAGCAAGTCGGATGCCCGGTGCCGCCCGATCCGAAAGCCATCGCGGCCTTGCGCCCGAAACTGGGCGACGACGTCTGGATGCACCACGAATTCGCCCGCGTCGGCGGCGAGATCGTCACCTTCGATCTGCCGATCATCTGGTATTCCACACCCGAACGGCTGGCCGAGATCAATGCCACCTACGAGGCGAACGGGTTTCCCGTCTACGACGCGCATACCTGGCGCGTCGAAGGCGGCGGCCTGAAGAACGCCGATTACACCCACCTTGCATGGAAGAAACGCATGGATCCCAAAGGGCTTCTGAACGCCGCCAAATCCGCCGTCTGGCCCGAGGTCAGGCATCTGTCGCCCGAGGCGATCGAAGCCCGCAAGACACAGGTGGCGCAATGAACGCCCCGGCGCCGCGCACCGTCCCGCTGCATCCGCTTTTCGGAGTGGAGGTGCAGGATGTCGAACTGGCCACCGTCGATGACACCGGCCATGCCCGGATTCGCGCTCTTTTCGAAACCCATTCCGTGCTTTTGTTTCGCGGGCAGGATCTGACGGACGACGATCACATGCGGCTGGCCGAGCGGTTCGGCCCAATCGAGGACCGCAACGCCGACGAACGCCCGAAGGGCGAAAAGATGTCGGTTCCATCGGTGTCGAACATCCGCGAGGACGGCTCGCTGACCGGGGAAATGGATCTGCACACGCTGCACCTCAAGGCCAACATGCTGTGGCATTGCGACAGCACCTTCATGCCTCAGCCGGCGCTGTGCAACATCCTGATCGGGCGCATCGTCACCCGCACCGGAGGCGAAACCCAACTGGCATCGACCCGCGCCGCCTGGGCGCAGATGCCCGAAACGCTGAAGGCCAGGCTGCGCCACGTCCGGCTGCGGCATCACTATTCCCACAGCCGCGCCCGGATCTCGCCCGAGCTTGCCGCGCTGCCGATGTTCCACAAATGGCCCGCCCAGAGCTGGCCCGCGGTCTGGCGCAATCCGGTCAACGGCGCCGAGGCGCTTTATGTTGCCAGCCACGCCTACGAGGTCGAAGGCATGGACCCGAAGGCAGGTGCCGGCCTGATAGACGAGGCTCTCGAGTGGGCCACACAGTCGCGGTTTGTCTTTTCTCACCGCTGGAATGTCGGAGATGTACTAGTATGGGACCAGCGTGCAGTGTTGCATCGGGCGACGCCCTGGAATTCTTCCGAACCGCGCAAGCTGACAAGCCTGTGCGTTTCGGCCACGGATGAGGACGGACTGGCGGCCATGACGATGAGGTGAGAAACCCGAGCGACACTTGACTTTCCGTTCTCCAACGCCGCACAAAGTGGCACAAAAAAACAATCGCGGCAAAGTCGCTGAACCAATGACAGAGAGGAAGAAGATGACATTTTACACACGCACCGGCAGGAAACTGCCGCAGGTTATCGTGGATCAGGCCGACAAGGTCGGCAAGGACGCGGTGAACCGCCGCGAATTCCTGGCACTGGCCAGCGCTTTTGGCGCCACCGCCGCAACCGCCTATTCCATGCTGGGCATGGCGGCACCGGCGCATGCCGGCGGCCACGCCAAGATGGGCGGCACCGTACGCATCCAGCAGGAAGTGCGCGCCCTGAAGGATCCGCGCACCTACGACTGGAGCCAGATCGCGAACTTCAGCCGGGGCTGGCTCGAGTATCTGGTGTCGTATGAAAACGACGGCACGTTCCAGCCGCAGCTTCTGGAAAGCTGGGAAGTCAACGACGACGCCACTCAATACACGCTGAACGTCCGCAAGGGCGTCAAGTGGAATGACGGCAGCGACTTCACCGCAGAAGACGTGGCGCGCAACATCACCGGATGGTGCGACAAGAACATGGAAGGCAATTCGATGGCCGGCCGCATGGCCACGCTGATCGACGAAGCCACCGGCAAGGCCATGGAAGGCGCGATCACCGCAACCGACAGCCACACCGTGGTGCTGTCGCTGCCCAAGCCCGACATCTCGCTGATCCCCGGCATGGCGGATTACCCCGCGGCCATCGTGCCTGCCGGGTTCTCGCCGGAAACCATGCTGGACAACCCGGTCGGCACCGGGCCCTACCTGCCTGAAATGCTGGAAGTCGGCGTGAAGGCGGTTCTGGTGCGCAACGAGAACCACACCTGGTGGAACGAAGGCAACGGCGCCTTCATGGACCGGATCGAAATCATCGACTACGGCACCGACCCGTCTGCTTGGGTCGCGGCCGCCGAGGCCGACGAAGTCGACATGCTGTATTCGGTCGATGGCGATTTCATCGACATCATGGCCACGATCGACGGCTGGACCCAGCACGAGATCGTGACCGCCTCGACGATCGTGATCCGGCCCAACCAGCTGGCCGAAGTGGATGGCATGAAGCCCTACGCCGATCCGCGCGTGCGCAAGGCGATCCAGATGGCCGTCGACAACTCGGTTCTGCTGGAGCTGGGCTATGGCGGGCGCGGGCAGGTTGCCGAAAACCACCACGTCGGTCCGATGCACCCGGAGTACGCGCCGCTGCCGCCGCTGACGGTGGATCCGGCCGGTGCCAAGGCGCTTCTGGACGAAGCGGGCATGGGCGATTTCGAAATGGAAATCATGTCCATCGACGATGCGTGGCGCAAGGACACCACCGACGCCGTGGCCGCCCAGCTGGGTGACGCCGGCTTCAACGTCAAGCGGACGGTTCTGCCCGGCTCGACCTTCTGGAACGACTGGGTGAAGTACCCGTTCTCGTCCACCAACTGGAACCACCGCCCGCTGGGTGTCCAGATCTGGGCACTGGCCTATCGCACCGGCGAGGCATGGAACGAATTCGGCTATTCCAACCCCGAGTTCGACGCCATCCTCGAAAAGGCCCTTGCCACGGCGGATCTGGAAGCGCGCAAGGTGCTGATGGCGCAGGGCGAAGCGCTGCTCCAGGCCGATGCGGTGACGATCCAGCCTTACTGGCGGTCGCTGTACAACCACACCAAGGAAAACCTTGCGGGTGGCGGCCACCATATCTCGTTCGAGATCCGGCCCGAGCGTCTGGCCTGGACCTGATCGCACGAAAAGACCGGGGGCCGCTGCAATGCGGCCCCTTTTTTCTGTCCAACGGTCATGGATACGCCCGGCATGTTCGACGTCATGATCCTGATCGCGCAGGCGTCTTCGCTGGCGCTGATTGCGGCCTGGCTCGCCACCGGCGTCTGGGATAATCTGCGCCATCCTTCAGTGAATGAAACCTACACCGCGCAGGTTCTCAGCATGGCGCGCATGGCTCAGGAATACCCCGCCGAACACGCGCAGGTCGCCCATCGCGCGATCCACGGCCGGGCGCTGCAACGGCTGGCCTTCCGGATCGTCGTCGCCGCCGAGCTGGTGGCGGCGCTTGTGCTCTGGGCCGGGGTCGTGGCATTGCTGATGGCCCTCGCCGGAACCGCCACACCAGAGATTGCCCGCACAATCGCCCTGGCGGGCGCGCTGCTGTTCACTGCCGTCTGGGGGGCATTTCTGGTGGTGGGGAACTATTTCTCATACTGGTTCTGCCATGAGGGTGCGCAGAACACGCATTACCAGATGACGCTGTGGGGCATGGCGAACATGGTTCTTCTGGTCGCCGCCTGACACCGGCCTTGTGGCTGGACATCGGGTTTTCGCTTCGCCTACGGTTGCGGCGGCGCATTGCGCGCCGAGGTTTGCACCGATGCCCTGTCCCGCCGCCACGATCCAGATCCATCGGCTGCCCGGCATGTCCGTCGATATCGTCCCGGCGCCGGTCGGACGCGGGTGGATGGACCGGTCGCGCGAACGTGCCGCCTATCGCTGCCTGCCGATGAACATCGCCAATGCGCACGGCTGGCAGATCCTGTGCCGTGCCGGTTTCAGCGTCAGGTGGAACGGCACGTCCGGCACCGATGCTCTTGAATTCCGCTATGACACGCCGGGCGTGCAACCGGCGATATCGCATTTCGGCGCCGGTATCGTCACCTTCGACATTCCGGCCGTGTTCCGCACACCGCCCGGCGTTGCGATCTTTGCGATGGGGCCGACCAATGCCAACCGCCTCGGGCTGGCGCCTCTCAGCGGGGTGGTCGAAACCGATTGGCTGCCGTTCACCTTCACCATGAACTGGCAGGTCTACGCGCGCGATCACTGGATCTCGTTCCGCAAGGGCGATCCTTACTGTCAGTTCTTTCCCGTGCGGCTGGACGAACTGGAGGGCTATGCGCTGGAGTTGCACGACCTGGCGGATTCACCCGAACTGCACAGCCAGTTCAGCGGTTTCTCTGAATCGCGCCGCAGCTTTCTGGCCGAGATGAAAGACCGCGATTCCGACGCCGCGCGGGCACAATGGCAACGCGACTATTTCCGCGGCCACGGCATAGATGCCGAACGCATCAAACACCGCACTTCCCTGAAACTCGCGCGGCCGAAGCCGGCTGGCGGCTGATCACCACGGAAAACAGAAAGGCGCATTTCATGTCGGGTCATGGCTACAACAGCGGGCGTTTGAACCTGCCTTTTGTCGGCATCTGCACGTTTGGCAAATACCCCTATGTCGAAGATTGGGATGCCATTGACGCCGATGTCGCGGTGCTGGGCGCGCCCTTCGATGGCGGCACGCAATGGCGCGCCGGCGCGCGGATGGGGCCTCGGGCGATCCGCGAGGCCTCGACGCTGTTTTCCTTCGGACATGCGGGCGCCTACGATCACGAGGACGACGTCACCTACCTCGAACCCTCGCGGGTCAGCATCGTCGACATCGGCGATGCCGACATCATCCACACCGACACGCTGCAAAGCCACGCCAACATCGAAGCCGGCGTGCGCAAGATCCTGGCCGCCGGAGCGCTGCCGGTGGTTCTGGGCGGGGATCATTCGATCAACATCCCCTGTATCGCCGCCTTCGACAATCAGGACCCGATCCATGTGATCCAGATCGACGCGCATCTGGATTTCGTGGACGAGCGCCACGGCGTGCGCTTCGGCCACGGAAACCCGATGCGCCGCGCGGCCGAAAAGGCGCATGTGACCGGCCTCAGCCAGATCGGCATCCGCAACGTCTCGTCGACGGCGCGCGAAGGCTATGACGCGGCGCGCGCCATGGGATCGGATATACAATCGGTGCGACAGGTGCGCGCCATGGGTGTCGCGGCGATGGCGGCACGGGTTCCGGCAGGGGAAAGATACTATCTGACCGTGGATATCGACGCCTTCGATCCGTCGATCGCTCCCGGCACCGGCACCCCCAGCCATGGCGGTTTTCTCTATTACGAGGTGTTGGAACTGATCGAGGCCCTCGCCCGGCGCGGCGATATCGTCGGCATCGACCTGGTCGAGGTTGCACCCGATTACGACCCCACGGGCGGCACCGCGATCCTGGCGGCGCAGGTTTTGTTGAACACCATAGGGCGGGTTCTGCACCATCGCACAGGGCCGGTGTAATCACGCGGGTGGCCGCAGGCCGCAAGCTGTGCAAGGTTTGCCACGGCTTGAACCGAAGGGACAACCGCCATGTCACAGATCAGGGGCTATCACGCGCACGTCTATTTCGACGAAAAAACCGTCGACCGGGCCCGCGCCTTGTGCGAGGCCGTGCGCGACCGTTTCGGCGCCGAAATGGGCCGCGTGCATGAACGCGCCGTCGGTCCGCATCCGATGTTCAGCTGCCAACTGGCCTTCGGCCCCCAGGCTTTTGCGGACATCGTGCCATGGCTTGCGCTGAACCGCGACGGGCTGATCGTGTTCACCCACCCCGACACCGGCGACGATCTGGCCGATCACCGCGATCACGGCATTTGGATGGGCGCCATGCCCAAGCTGAAGCTGGACATCTTCGACTGAACCGGGATCAGGCGCCGGGCCAGAATTCGGCGCGCAACTTGCGTTTGAACAGCTTGCCGGTCGCCGACCGGGGCAGCGCCGCGCGAAAGGTGACGCTGCGCGGGCATTTGATCGCCGACAGCCGCGCCCGGCAGAACGCGATCAACTCGGCCTCGGCGGCGTCGGACGCATCGCAGCCCGGCACCAGCTGCACGACGGCTTTCACCTCTTCTCCGAAGTCCTCGTTCGGCACGCCGATCACCGCCGCATCCATCACCATCGGATGGCCCAGAAGCACGTCCTCGGTTTCCTGGGGATAGATGTTCACCCCACCCGAGATGATCAGGAACGACTTGCGGTCCGTCAGGTAAAGATACCCTTCGGCATCGACGCGGCCGATATCGCCCAGCGTGGTCCAGCCCTGCGCATTGGTGCAGGCCGCGGTCTTTTCCGGCGCGTTGTGGTAGGTGAACTGGTGGCCGTTCTCGAAAAAGATCTCGCCCTCGCAGCCCGGTGCCAGTTCGTTGCCATCGTCGCCGCAAATATGCAGAACGCCCAGTTTCGCGCGGCCGACCGAACCGGGGTGGGCCAGCCATTCGGCGGTGTCGATGGCGGTGAAGCCGTTGTTTTCGGTGCCGGCATAGTATTCATGCAGGATCGGCCCCCACCAGTCGATCATCTGCCGTTTCACATCCACCGGACAGGGCGCCGCCGCATGCACGGCCATGCGCATCGCCGACAGATCATAGCCCGCGCGCACCGCTTCGGGCAGCTTCAGCATCCGCACGAACATCGTGGGCACCCATTGGCTGTGGGTGATGGCCCGGTCCTGAAGCAGGCGCAGCGCGGTTTCGGCATCGAATTTCTGCATGATGTGGGCACAACCGCCCATCTTGATCGTAACCATCGTGTGCCGCAGCGGGGCGGCGTGGTACAAGGGCGCCGGGCACAGATACCGCGTGGACGGGCCATAGCCGAAAAGCCCGGTCAGCAGATCGATAAGCATGCTGCGTCCGCCCGGCAGATCGCCGGTCAGCGGCCATTTGATGCCCTTTGGCCGCCCCGTGGTTCCAGATGAATACAGCATGTCGAGGCCCTGCGCCTCGTCGGCGATCGGGGTGGCCGGGGCATTGGCTGTGGCCGTGTCCCAATGTTGGAACCCCACGGCCTCTGCGCCGGTCAGGTAGACGGCGCAGCGCGGGGCGATCGCGCGCAGCATGTCGGTGAACCGGTCCGATGCGATGACCATGCGCGCCCCGCAGTCGCGGATGATATAGGCCACCTCGTCGGGTGTCAGGTGCGTGCTGATGGTGGTGTAGTACACGCCCGAACGGTCGGCGGCGAAACACACCTCGAGAAAGGCGCGGCAGTTCTCCATGAGGATCGCGATATGATCGCCGGTGCGGATGCCCGCCGCGCGCAGGACATGTGCGCCACGGTTGGCCGAGGCCTCGAGAGCGGCAAAGCTGACCTCTTCTCCGGTATCGCAGATCGCGAAGGCCGTCGCATCGGGGCGGCTGCGCATGTGGTGGCGCGGCTGATAGGGGTGAGACGGGACAGTGGCCATGTCAGTCGAAGCGGATCAGGGTCTTGCCGAAATGCCCGCCCTCGCGCAGATGCGCCAGCGCGGCATGAAGATCGCCGAACCCGAAGGTTTCGCCCAGCACCGGTCGCAACTGGTGCTGTTCCATGGCGGCCAGCATCGCCTGGAACCCGTCGCGATGGCCGACTGTCACCCCTTGCAGGCGGACCTGCCGGGCTACGATGGCCCCGAGTGAGACCTCGGGCGACAACCCCGAAAGCACGCCGATCATCGCCAGCGTTCCGCCGGGCCGGACCGCCCGCAGCGAAAGCGGCAGCGTCACCGCGCCGCCCAGTTCGACAATCGTGTCGAAACCGCCGCGGGCGGCGGTGATGGCGCGGCTGGCCTTGGCCCAGTCGGGTGTCTGCACATAGTTGATGGTGGCATCCGCGCCCATCGCGCGCACCCGGTCCAGTTTGTCGTCGCTGGATGAGATCACGGTGACATGCGCGCCCAGCATCTTCGCAAAGGCCAGCGCGAACAAAGCCACTCCGCCGGTCCCCTGCACCAGAACCCGGTCGCCCGCGCGGGTCCGGGTGTGCCCGGCGATGGCGCTCCAGGCGGTCAGCGCGGCGCAGGGCAGGGTTGCCGCCTCGGCGTCGGTCAGATAATCGGGCACCTTCACCACGCCTTGTTCTGAAAGGCAGACGAATTCGGCCATCACCCCGTCGCGCGGACCACCCAGCGCCGAAGCAAAGCGTTCGGGCGTGGGATCGCCCGCGATCCAGTCCTGAAAATAGGTCGGGCAGACACGGTCGCCCACCGCCGCGCGCGTCACTCCTTCGCCGATGGCCACCACCTCGCCGACACCGTCCGATACCGGGATCAACGGCAGTTCGCCGGTGGCCCGGCCATAGCCGCGCAGAGGCACGATAAGATCGCGGGCGTTCAGCGCCGCCATGCGCATCGCCACCTTCACCTGGCCGGGGCCCGGTTCCGGATCGGGCCTTTCGGCCAGTCTGAGGTTGTCAAACCCCCAATCGCCTTCGATCTGAAAGACGCGCATCGGTTATCCTTTCGTCGCGTGTTCGGGCCGGACGACAGAGCCGGTCAGTTGCGCCACCCGCTCCAGCAGCATCGCGGTTGCTCCATCGGTCAGGGCGGCGCTCTGGACCGCGCCCAGGTGGCGGGCAACACAGTGATGCGGCGACAATCCCGCCGCTCCCATTGCGTGCAGCACCGTGGGCATGTGCCGCTGGCACATGGTGACGGCGTTGATCTTTGCCTCGGCCGCCAGGATCTGCACCCGGTCGGGCCCAGCGGCCACCGCGGCATCTGTCAGCGCCCGTGCCGCCGCCAGTTCGCTGCGCACCTGCGCGAGCGGCAGGCGCCAGCCCTGGTGCCCGGCCAGCGGGCGGCCGAATGTCTGACGCTGGCGGCCGAAGGCCACGGCCGCGTCCAGCGCCGCATCCAGCATCGCGCAACACATCGCCGCAACATAGCTGCGGGCGGCGTTGATCTCGCCCAGGATGGATTTGAAGGCCGTGCCCGGCGGCAGGATCAGATGGCTTTCGGGCACCACCACGTCGTTCAGGGCAATCGCCCCGGTGCCCAGCGACGTCTGGGCCAGGGCGCTGTCCAACGGCGAAAGCCGCACGCGCGGATCCGTCAGATCAACGACAAAGGCCCCGATCGCCGCACCCCCCGTACCGGCGTCGGGCCCGGTGCAGCGGGCATGGACGATGGCCACCCCGGCATGGCGCGCGTTGATGATCCATGCCTTTTCGCCGGCAATGCACCAGCCTTCGGGCACCCGCCGCGCCGTGGTGATCATGGCACCGGCATCCGATCCCGCGCCCGGTTCCGTCAGGGCGGTGCAAGCGGTGATCTCGCCCGTCAGGATGGCCGGCACGAACCGTGCCTGCACCTGCGGCGGTGCGCTTTGCACCAGCCGGGCGGCCACGTTGTGGCTGTTGATCAGGGACATGGCGAACCCGAAATCGACAGCCGCGATGCGCTCGGCCGCGGCCACCTTGGCGGCGAAATCCAGCCCCTGCCCGCCCGAGGCCGGCGGCACTTCGATTCCGGTCAGCCCCAGCGCGGCGGCGTCGCGGATCAGGCCGGGCGCCGGCGCCCCGCCCAGCGACCAGCCCGGCGCCGCATCGGCCACCGGGCCATTGGCAAACTGCGCCACCCGGTTCAGCCAATCCTCAACGGCATCGGTCATCCGCGGCGCTCCAGCTTGCTCCAGACCACGGCCAGCGTGCCGACGATGCCGCGCGGCATGAAGATCGTGGCCAGCACCAGAAGCAGCCCATAGAGGATCAGCCGGAAGCTGTCGGCAAAGCGCAGGTATTCCGGCAGGAACACCACGACGAAGGCCCCGATCACAGGCCCGGCGATGGTGCCCGATCCGCCGACGATCACCGCGAGGATCGCATCGAGCGATTGCGCGACACCGAAGATTTCGGGGTTGATGAAGCTTTGGTAGTGGGCATAAAGCGCCCCGGCCAACCCCGCGAACATCGCCGATACCACAAAGGCGAACAGCTTGTATTTCCACGCGGCGATGCCGATGGCGCCGACAAGGTCTTCGTTCTGGCGGATCGACATCAGGGTCTGGCCCACCCGCGAACGCACGATCAGCCAGGCCAGAGCGGTCATCGCCACCGCGACGATCAGAACGAAATAGTAGTACACTTCGCGGTCGCGGAAGTTGATCCAGCCGTCGCGGCTGCCCGGTTTCGGGATTCCGGTGATCCCGGCCTCGCCCTGGGTCAGCTGGTGGAAATTCATCAGAACGATGAAGATCACCATGTTGAACGCCAGCGTGACAATGGCAAAGTAGTGGCCCTTGACCCGCAGGCTGGGATAGCCGGTGGCCAGCGCGAAAATGGCGGTGACGCAGGGCGCAAGAAGGATCGTCAGCCAGACCGGCAAATCGAAGTGCAGCCCCATAAGCGCGGTGGAATAGGCACCGATGCCCATGAACCCCGCCTGGACGATGGACACATAGCCGGTATAGCCCTGGATCAGGTTCTGCCCCTGCGCCGCGATCACCCAGACCAGCGCCAGAACGCTGAGATGCAGGTAGTATTTGACGGTGATCAGCTGCGGCAGCGCGACAAAGAACGCCAGCGCCGCGCCCGCGACCAAGAGTTTCAGACCCGGTTTCATCACGCTTTCCCCATCAGGCCCTGCGGGCGCACCAGCAACACGGTGATCATCACCACAAAGGCGATCACGTCCTTGTAGGCAGACGAGATGAAGCCCGCCGCCAGCGCCTCGGTTATGCCCAGCACCAGCCCGCCGACCACCGCACCGGGGATCGACCCGAGGCCGCCAAGGATCAGCACGGCAAAGCCCTTGACCACAAGGCCCTCGCCGATGCCGGGCGCGATCGCAAAGAGCGATCCCACCATGACACCGGCGCAGACGCCCAGCGCCGTCGAAATGGCAAAGACCACCAGCGGGATGGTATTGACGTTCACCCCCATCAGGATCGCGGCATCGCGGTTTTCGGCCACTGCCCGGATCGCTTGCCCGGTCTTGGTCTTTTCCACGAAAATCGTCATCGCCAGGATCAAGAGCGCCGCCGCCAGAATGACGTACAGCCGCAGTTCGGGCAGCGTCACGCCGCCGATATTGAAAACCCGGCCCAGATCGGTGGGGATCACCACCTGCTCATGGCCGAAAAACTCAAGGTTCAGGCCCTCGACCATCATCGTCAGGCCCAGCGCCACGATGAAGGCGTTGATATGGTTGGCATTTCTCACCGGGCGATAGGCCAGGAACTCAATGGCCATGCCGATCACCAGCCCGGTCAGAAGCGCCACGAGAATGGCCAGCAACAAGGGAAACCCCATGCCCGAAACCAGAAAGAAGGTCAGATAGCCGCCGAACATCGACACCGATCCATGCGCGAAATGCGCAATGCCCAGAATGCCGAAGACCGTTGTCAGGCCCAGCGCGATCAGGACGTAGACGCCGCCGATGGCCACTCCGTTGACGATCTGTTGCAGGATTTCGATCATGGGGAAAATCTCGCGAGTTGCGCGCCGACAAGGGGGCGCCGGGCATCGTGGCGATCGGGCACGGACCGCGGCTGCGGTCCGTGCCGCCGTTCCGTATCAGTCGATGGTGCTCAGGAAGGCCGAATAGGCCGCCGCATCGGAAGGCAGATCCTGCACGAAGACCCAGTTGCCGCTCTGCCACTGGAAGGCGCCGTTCGATGTATAGGCCTGTCCGTTCACGTCGAACATCGTGCCGTCCACCGGAAGGTACTGCATCACCACCTCGTCAGGCACCGCCAGTTCACGCAGCGCCGCCGCCACCGCCTGGGTGTCGTCGACCGTGCCGGCCGCCTCGATCGCATCCTTCAGCGCATAGGTCTGATCGTAGGCATAGGGCGAGCTGGGCGAAGGGGCGATCCCGTAGGTGTCGGAATAGTTCTTGTGATAGGCGATTCCGTTGTCGCTCGCCGACAGGAGGGTCAGTTCGGTGGGGCGCAGATCCCAGACGCCTTCCATCTGCTCGGACGAAGCGACGCGAAGGAACTGTTCCTCGCTGCCCGACGTAAAGCCGTAGCGCGGCACATCAATGCCCAGCTCCACCGCCTGGCGATAGACAAAGGCCGCCGGTTCGACATAGCCCACCACCAGGATCGCATCGGGCTGCTGCTCGCGGATCTTGGTCAGCTGCGGGGACATGTCGCGATCCTTCAGCGAAAATGCCTCACGCGAGATGATTTCGCCGCCGGCCTTGTTCAGCTCGACCTCGAAGGCATCCACATAGCTGGCGTAGAACCCGACATCGAGCGCGCCCAGAACCGCCACGCGCTTGTGCCCCTTGTCCGCGACAAAGGTGCCGGCCGCGGCGCCGGTGTAATCCGCCGGGGGACGTGTACGCACCAGGTTCGGAATTTCGCGCGTGGTGATCGACCGTTCCGCGGCATTGCCCACCAGCATCACCGCATCCTCGTTTTCGATGAACGAGGCCACCGCGCCGGTGGCACCGGAACAGCAGAACCCGAGGATGAACTTCACGCCGTCGCGGTCGATCAGCTTGCGCACCGCGTTGCTGGCCTCGGTGGGGTTTGCCTTGTCGTCATAGGCAATGACGTTCAGCATGTAGGTATCGCCGCCGACGGCGATACCGCCCGCCGCGTTGATCTCGGCCGCGGCCATCTTGACCGCATTGGCCTGCGGCAGGCCATAGACCGCCGCACCGCCGGTCAGCGCATCGCTGACCCCGATGTCCAGCGTCTTGTCGGCGGCAAAGACAGCGCCGCCCGTCAGCACCAGCGCCGCAGCCGCGCCAGCTGTCCATTTGGTAAGCATCGTGTTCATCTGGTTCTCCTCCCGTGATGATCTGATTTGGTCCGGTGCCGCGCCGGGTCAGTGACCCAGGTACGCCTTTGCGACCTCGGGGTGTTTTTGCAGTTCCGCGCCGGTGCCCGTCAGAACGATTTCTCCGGCTTCGAAAAGATAGGCGCGATCCGCCAGCCGCAGCGCCATTGCCGCATTCTGTTCGACCAGAAGGATCGTCTTGCCCATCTTCTTGATCCGGTCGATGGTCGCGCCGACTTCGGCGACGATCTTGGGCGCCAGGCCCAGCGAAGGCTCGTCGAAGATACACAGCCGCGGCCGCGCCATCAGCGCGCGCGCAATCGCCAGCATCTCCTGTTCACCGCCCGACAATGTGCCCGCCGCCTGCCCGGCGCGATCGCGCAGGATCGGGAACATGTCCATCATCTCGTCGATGTCGCTGGCCTGTTCGGCATCGCGCCGCGCATAGGCGCCCATGGCGAGGTTTTGCAGAACGCTCATCTGCGGAAACACCTGCCGCCCCTCGGGGCACATGGTGATGCCGGCCTTCACGATGGCATGGCCGCTGGCGTTGGTAATGTCGCGCCCTTCCAGCGAAATCCGGCCGGATTTGGCCGGGATCAGCCCGCAGATCGCCTTTAGCGTCGATGATTTGCCCGCGCCGTTGGCCCCCACGAGGGCCACACATTCGCCCGCCTGCACGTTCAACGTGATGCCATGCACCACCTCGATCGCACCGTAGGCCACTCTCAGGTCATTCACCTCAAGCATGTCAGGCCGCCTCGCCCAGATAGGCATCGATCACCGCCTTGTCGGCCCGGATCTCGGCCGGCGGGCCTTCGGCGATCTTGCCACCGAAGTTCAGCACGACGATCCGGTCGCAGACCTCCATGATCAACGCCATGTGATGTTCGATCACCAGAACCGATGTGCCGCGGTCGCGGATCGCGCCGATCAGCTCGCTCAGTGTCTTGCGTTCATGCGCCACCAGACCGGCGGCCGGTTCATCCAGAAGCACCACGGCGGGCCGTGCCGCCAGCGCCGTGGCGATCATCAGAAACCGCTGTTGCGCCGACGAGATCGTCGCCACCGGCGCATCGGCCACCGGGGTCAGCCCGGTGATCCGCAACAGGTCGGCGACCAGCGCGGCGGTCGCTTCGGCCTCGCCTGCCTTGCGCCCGAAACCAAAGATCGAAGACGCCGGATGTGATTTCAACGTCACCGCACAGCCCAGGGTGATCTGTTCGCGCACGGTGAATTCAGGGAACACGCTGGCGGTCTGGAACGTACGCGCCAGTCCCCGCGCAACGCGCGAATATTCCGGCATGCGTTCGATGGCGGTGTCGTTCAGGAAAATCTGCCCGGCCGTCGGCGGGAAAATCCCCGCCAGGGTGTTCACGGTCGTCGACTTGCCGGATCCGTTCGGACCGATCAGGCCCAGAACCTCGCCTTCGTCCACACGGAACGACACATCGCGCAGCGCGTGCACCCCGCCAAACGATTTGCATAGCCCTTCGACCCGAAGAACGGTGCGCGTCATCTTTCCCCTCCCTGGTCCGCATCTGCGTTGCGGTTGAATGAACGCTACAGAGCGGCAGAGCGCTCGGAAAATTCAAAGATTCGTCCGGGCCATCGAATTATTCTATGGTAAGGTGTCATCGTCGCCATTTGCCCAGGCCCGAGGCCCCGACCATGCAGATCAAGAATATCAATTCAGTTCAGGTGTTTGGCGTCGTCGCCCACGTGCTGAATGTAACCCGCGCCGCGCAGACGCTGCACATCAGCCAGAGCTCGGTCAGCTACCACATTAAAAAATTGGAAGCAGACATGGGCGTGACGCTGTTCCGCCGTACCCCCACCGGCCTGGAACTGACCGAGGCGGGCACGCTGTTGTCGGCCTATGTCGATCGCGGCCTCGCGATGATCCGCACCGGCATGGAAAAAGCCGTCAGCCGCGCCGGCTCGGTCAAGCTGGCGGTTCTGCCGATGTTTTCCAGCCGCTGGCTTTCGTCGCGGCTGGGGTCGCTTCTGGAAGCGCACCCCGAACTGAACCTGTCGATCCAGAGCCACAACAACAGCTATGCGCGGAATGGCCAACCCGAACAATTCGCCGATCTGGGCATCCAGTGGGGGCGCGGGGCCTGGCCCGATTTCCGCGTCACGCGGCTCTGGCCAGAGCGGCTGGTCGTGGTTTGCAGCCCCGACTACCTGCGCGATCACCCGATCGCTGCGCCCGCCGATCTGGAAACCTGCACGCTGCTGCATGTCGATGATGAAAGGATGTGGGCCGAATGGTTCGCAAACGCGGGCCTGACCCGCGCCGGCACCCAGCCGCAAATGATGCTCGAGGATCGGCATTTCCAGCTGAGCTCCACGATCAACGGTCTGGGCGTGTCGCTCTTCGCCGAATGGCTGGTGCAGGCCGAACTGTCTCAGGGCGCGCTGGTCGATCCCTTCGGGCACGGATGGGACACGACCTTCGCCTACCATCTGATTCACCCGCGCGACGCACAGTTGCCTGTCGCCGCGCAGGTGGTGCACGACTGGATCATGGCCCTCTGCGCAGATCGCCGCGCGGGCGCTGGGCCGGCCTCAGCTGCCGACGCTGGCTAACCCGGCGTCGATGGCGGCCAGAACCTGGTCTACCTCGGCTTCCGTGATCGTCAGCGGCGGCGACAGCAGGATGTTGTTCATACCCAGCCGAACCATGCAGCCCGCGTCATAGATCACCGTATGCATCCGCGCCATCGTGGCATTGTCCATCGGAGTGCGGGCGGTCTTGTCGCTGACCAGTTCAAGCGCCGTCATCAAACCATGGCCGCCGCGCACGTCACCGATGAAATCGTATTTCTCGGCCAGTTTCAGCGCCCCGCGATACATCTGCTCGCCGCGTGCCGCGGCATTGGTACGGGTGTCCAGACGCAGCGTTTCCGTCAGGCAGGCAACCACGGCCGCCGCGCCCACGGGGTGCGCAGAATAGGTATAGCCGTGGAAGATCCCGTCGCTCGCGTCGGCACCTTCGAAAACCTCGGCAACCTTCTCGTTCACCATTGCCGCCCCGACAGGGAAATACGCACTGGTAATGCCCTTGGCGGTGCTCATCATGTCCGGCTGCACCCCCCAATGGCGCGCGCCCGACCAGTCGCCGGTACGCCCAAAGCCGCAGATAACCTCGTCGCTGATCATCAGTATACCGTGCCGGTCGCAGATCTCGCGCATCAAGGGCATGAAGCTCGCATCCGGGACCAGAACACCGCCTGCGCCCAGAATCGGCTCCATTATGAAGGCTGCAATGCTGCCCGGCCCCTGGAACTGGATCTCGTCCTCCATCGCCGCGGCGATCTGCTGCGCCAGGGCGGCCGGATCGCTTTCACCGAATGGGTTGCGATAGGTGTAGGGCGCGGGAATGTGGAAACATCCGGGCAGCAACGGCTCATAGGCAACACGAAACCGGTTGTTGCCATTCACCGAAGCGCCGCCGAAATGCGTGCCGTGATATCCCTTCTTCAGGCTCAGGAACTTCGTGCGCCCCGGCTCACCACGCAGCTTGTGATACTGCCGTGCCAGCCGCAGACAGGTCTCCACCGAATCCGACCCACCCGAGGTAAAGAACACCCGCGCCATGCCGTCCTCGGCGAAAAACTCGCGCACCATGTAAGACGCTTCGATGGCGGTCGGGTTCGACGTGCCGCCAAAGGCTGAATAATAGGGCAATTCGTAAAGCTGGCTGGCAATCGCTTCCTTCACCACCGGGTTCGAATACCCGAGGTTCACACACCACAGCCCGCCAACCGCGTCGATCGTCGAATGCCCGTCGATATCCTCGATCCGCACACCTTCCGCGCGGGTTATGATCCGTGGCGGATTGTCCTGCAAAGCCCCCGGATGCCCCATCGGATGCCACAAGTGGCGCGCGTTGTTTTCACGCAGAAAATTATCGTCCTTCATGCCCGGCCCTCCTGTCAGCGCGAAGCGCGATCAAGCCACGTTCTCTTGCGCTTGGCAATGGGGTGAACCGCACCATGCGGCCATTTCGCGGCACTTGCCCGCGGCGCGCGCACCATCCTGTTTCATCTTGCCCGACAAACTCCCGCCGGAGGCTCCCGAAACCGCAACGCAGACCGCCGCCCGGATCAGCGCCGCAGGTCCGCCACACCCACGCCCGCCGCCTGGAAACCTCCGTCCGCGGCCAGAACCTGCCCGGTGATATAGCCGGCTTCGGGCGAGCACAGGAAAACGATGGCTTCGGCGATCTCCACCTCCGAACCATAGCGGTTCAGCGGGATCGTATCGTGATAGGCTTGGCGGATTTCCGGCGAATGAACCGCCAGCGCCAGTTTGGTGTTCACCGGGCCGGGTGCCACGGCATTGGCGCGAATCCCCCGCTCGCCCAGTTCCACGGCCTGTTGCTGCGTCAGATGCGCAACCGCCGCCTTCGACGTGCCATAGGCCACCCGCAGCGTGCTGGCCCGCAGCCCCGAAATCGACGCCACGTTCACGATCGCGCCGCCCGGGCTCGCCATGAAGGGCAAACAGGCCTGGCTCACAAGGAACACGCCGTCGAGGTTGGTGGCCATCACCCGCCGCCAGCGGTCAAAGCTCGTTTCGGCGATCGGTCCGAAATCGGCGACGCCGGCGTTGTTGACAAGGGCGTCCAGCGTACCGAAGCCAGCTTGCAGTTCGGCGGCCATCGCCGCGACCGCTTCGGGATCGCTGACATCGCAGATCACTGCATGCGCGCCCTCGGTTTCCCGCACCGCGACCGCCAGTTCATCCGCGTCGCGGTCCAGCATCGCCACCCGCCAGCCGCGCCGCGCCAGAATACGCGCCGTCGCCAGCCCGATGCCCCGCGCCGCGCCTGTAATCAATGCCGTCTTGCCCATCGCGATACTCCCTTGTCCGCGCGTCATTTTCCGCGCACCCCTGCCCGCGCGCCGCAAGCGGCATGTCGGGCCGCACCCGCGCCGCGGATGCGGCGCCGCGTCATGCCTCTTCGGGCAACACCAGGTTCAGCACCACCGCCACCAGCGCAGTGGGCGCCACCGCCGAGGTTGCCAGCGTCGCCACGACGCCCGGCAGATACTGGACCGCCGTAGGCACCAGGTTCAACCCCAGACCGGCCGCCAGCGACACCGCGATGATCACCATGTTGCGCCGGTTCATGCGCACGTCGCACAGCACGTTCAGACCGGCGGCCGCGACCATCCCGAACATGACGATCACCCCGCCGCCCAGCACCGGCAAAGGCATCGCCGCGATCACTGCGCCGATCTTGGGCACGAGGCCGCACAGGATCAGGAACAGCGCACCAATGGTAACGACGTGGCGGCTCATGATGCCGGTCATCCCGACGATCCCGACATTCTGGCTGAAGGATGTGTTGGGCAGACCGCCGAACACAGCGGCGACGGCGGTGCCCAGACCGTCGGCAAAGGTGGCGCCGCGGATTTCCGCGTCGGTCGCCTCGCGGCCCGCGCCCGCCTTGGTCGTGGCCGATGCGTCGCCCACGGTTTCGATGGCCGATACCACCGATACCAGGGTCACCGCGATCACCGCGCCCAGAGAGAACTCGAACCCGTAGGGCAGCGGCGTGATGCCGGTCAGCCAGTCGGCCCGCCCGACGGCGGCGAAATTCACCATGCCCAGCACGAAGGCCAGCGCATAGCCGACGATCAGCCCGATCAGGATACCCGCATTCGACAATGCCCCACGCGCAAAGAACTTCACCGCCAGCGCCACCACAACCACCGTCAACGCAACCGACCAGTGCCGCAGCGAACCGAAGCTTTCGGCCTCCATCTGGAACGTCGCCGCGCCACCAGCGGCGTATTTGATCGCCACCGGGATCAGGTAAAGACCGATCGCCAGGATCACCAGCCCGGTCACCAGCGGCGGAAACAGCCAGCGCAGCCTGCCGATGACCGTGCCCAGAAGAAAGTGCAGGCAGCCGCCGATCAGGCAGGCCGTCAGCGCCACGCCCAATCCCTGCGTCGCCGCCACCCCGGCCAGCACGCCGACAAACGCAAAGCTGGTGCCCTGCATGATCGGCAGGCGCGCGCCCACCGGGCCCAGTCCGACGGTCTGGAAAAGCGTCGCGATCCCCGCGAACAACATCGCCATCTGGATCAGGTACACCTGTTCCGGGCCGCCAAAGGCCAGCCCGGCGGCCCCGGCCACGATGATCGAAGGCGTAACATTGGATGCGAACATCGCAAGGACGTGTTGCAGGCCCAGGGGCACCGCCTGAACCAGCGGCGGGGTGACATCGGGGTCGGCGTAGCGGGTTGTGTCTGTCATGGTCTCTCCTTTTGTCCTCCCTTGATTGGGAATGCCGGTTGTTCCGGCTTATGCCGCAACGATCCGCCAGGGCGGGTCGATACGGTGTTCTTGCAGGTTGGCGCCGGGCCCGATGCGGTCGACGACCGCGAACAGCCCCGGTTCGTGCAGCGGCGTCAGAACCCCGTGCCATGTGCCCCGGTGAAAGTTGATCGCCTGGCCCGGCGCCGTCAGGAAGGCCACCGGCACGCCCGGCACACCCCCCGCGTCCGGCGCCGCGATCACAAGGAACGGATGCTGCGACATCGGCACGAAGGCCTGGCTGCCGTCGGGGTGACGTTCCATCAGGTCCAGATGGTAGGGAAGGCTGCGCGGTCGGGCGTGAAACAGGCTCAGCCCGGCGCGCCCGCCGGCATCGAACGCCATCGTGGCGCGGTCATGATAGCGCCCGCACAACCCGGCGTTGATGATCCGGTCCGGCGCGCCGGTACATTCCAGAACATCGCCGAAGGGCGCGAAACCGGCCGCTGTCAGGGGCTGGCACCGGATATCGCGCGCCCCGGTCAAAGCGACACATGACGGTTCACGTCCTTGTACAGCATGTACCGGAAGGGCTCGTCTCCGGTGGCAATGCAGGCCTGCGGACAAAAGGCGCGCAGCCACATGAAATCGCCCGGCCCGACCGTCACCCAATCGGTGTTCAGAAGATACCGCGCCGTGCCCTGCAGAACATATAGTCCGTGTTCCATCACGTGGGTTTCGGCAAAGGGGATGCGCCCGCCGGGCTGAAACGTGACGATATTGACGTGCATGTCGTGGCGAACATCGGCGGGATCGACAAAACGCGTCGTGGCCCAGACACCGCCACAGTCGGGCATGGCCACCGGTGCCACCTCATGATCCGATGTGACAAAAGCCTGGGGCGGAACGATGCCGTCAGCCCCCTGCCAGCGTTTGCGCACCCAGTGAAACCGGCAGGACGCGTCGTTATGGTTCCACAGCGACCATGCCGTGCCCGGCGGAATATAGGCATAGCTTCCTGCCGTCAGCATGTGCGGTACGCCATCCATGCGCAGCTGTGCCTGCCCTTCTGCCAACAGAAGAACCCCCTGCGCCCCTGCATCGGGTTCGGGCCTGTCGCTGCCGCCGCCCGGGGCCAGTTCCACGGCGTATTGCGCAAAGGTTTCGGCAAATCCGCCAAGCGGGCGGGCCAGGATCCACGCCCGCGCGTTGCTCCAGCCGGGCAGGACGCTGGTGACGATATCGCGCTGCGTCACCGCCGGCAGCACCGCATAGGCGGTGGTGAAGATCGCTGTTCCTTCGGGATTGACGGATTGATCGGGCAGCCCGCCCGGCGGGAAGGCATAATGGCGGGTCATGTCGTTTCTCCTGGGCCGGTGCCGGTTCCGGCAGATGGGGGCGGCGAAGCCAGCATGTCTTGCAGCCGCAACCGTGCGATGCGTTCGACCTGACGGCAGGCTTCGGCAAACTCCACCTCGGAGGGTTGCGCGATCCGCCTTTCGAAAGCAGCGAGAATCGCGGCCTTGTCGTGGTCGCGGACCGCGATGATGAAGGGAAATCCGTGCCGCGCGACATATTCGGCGTTCAGCGCGGTGAAACGTGCGCGCTCCGCGTCGGTCAGCGCGTCCAGACCGGCCCCCGCCTGCTCTTGCGCGCTTTCGGCGGTAAGGCGGCGGGCCGCCGCCAGCTTGCCCGCCAGATCGGGGTGCGCGCGCAGCACTGCCAGCCGCGCGTCGGGCGTGGCCGTGCGAAACACCCGCGCCAGCGCATTGTGCAGCCCGGCGGGACGGTCATGAACGGCGCCCAGTTCCAGATCGTGGGCCGCTTCGGCGATCCAGGGAGAGTGTTCGAAAACCCCGCCGAAGCGTTCGACGAAACGGGCGCGATCCATCTGCGACGGGCGTTCGCGCCTTGTCGGCGGATGCATGCGGGCCCAATGCCGGGCAATGTCGATCCGGCGCGCGCACCACACGCCCTCATGGGACTGGACGTGGTCGATGAACCGCCGCAACGCCAGGGCGCGGCCGGGCCGCCCGACGAGACGACAGTGCAGCCCCACCGACATCATCCGCGGCGCGCCCGCCTCGCCTTCGGCATAGAGCATGTCGAAGGTGTCGCGGAGGTAGTTCAGAAACTGATCGCCCGCGTTGAACCCCTGCGGCGTGGCAAAGCGCATATCGTTGGCATCGAGCGTGTAGGGCACAATCAGCTGATCGCGCCCCGAAACCGACAGCCAATAGGGCAAATCATCGTCATAGGTGTCCGATACATAATCCATCTGCCCGGTTTCGGCGACCAGGCGCACGGTGTTCATCGAGGCACGCCCGGTGTACCAGCCGCGCGGCGGCGCGCCGGTCACTTCGGTGTGCAGGGCGATGGCCTGCGCGATCTGGGCCCGTTCCTCGGCTTCAGGCATGTCCTTGTGTTCGATCCACTTCAGGCCGTGACTGGCGATTTCCCAATCGGCCTCGATCATGGCGGCCACCTGTTCGGGCGCGCGCGCCAGCGCGGTGGCCACGCCATAGACCGTGACCGGGATGCCGGCCGCCGTGAACAGCCTGTGCAGCCGCCAGAAACCGGCGCGCGCGCCGTAATCATAGATCGATTCCATGTTCCAGTGCCGCTGGCCCGGCCAGGCGGCGGCGCCGACGATCTCGGACAGGAACGCCTCGGACGCGGCATCGCCATGCAGGATGTTGTTTTCGCCACCCTCTTCATAGTTCAGAACGAATTGCACCGCGATCCGGGCATTGCCCGGCCATTGCGGGTGGGGCGGCACCGGGCCGTGGCCGATCATGTCGCGCGGATAGCGGATCATCGCATCCTCCTGCCGTGGTTCGGATCACCCATTGGTAGGCCGATTGGCGCGGCGCGGGTTTCAAAAAATACTTGAAACAGTTTCTGCCGTGCCTTCGCAGCCGGTTTCCGGCTAACCTGTGACGCCGACGCCCAACAAAGGAGCATCCGATGACCGCAGGCTATCTGACCACCCACGTTCTGGATACCGCCACGGGCCAACCGGCGGCGGATCTGAAGATCGTCCTTTACCGCCTGGATGACGGGAGCGGTGCGGCCAGCGCGATCGCCGAAGCGCGCACCAACCGGGATGGCCGCACCGATACGCCGATCCTTCCGGCCGACAAATTCGCCGTTGGCCGCTATGAACTGGTGTTTCACGCGGGCGCTTACCTTGACGCGCAGGGCGCCGCGCCGCCCGCGCCGCGGTTTCTGGACGAGATACCGATCCGGTTCGGCATCGCCGATCCGCAGGCGCACTACCATGTGCCCTTGCTGCTGTCGCCTTACGGGTATTCAACCTATCGCGGCAGCTGAGCCGTTCTTGCCAAGCGCCGGCCCCCATGCAACGCTGCGGATGAATTCGTGACCGGACGATTGCCATGACACAGACCCATCTTCAGGCCGCGCAACTGCCCACCGTCGCGCCCGCGCGCAATCCCGGCATGCCGCTCGACATGGCGTGGGTGCGCGCCGTGCAGGCCAATACATCGGCCATCGAACGGCGGGTGGCGACCTTGCCGGGGCGGCGGTCGGTTAAGGGGCCGCATCAGGCGGCGTGGCTGCTGCGGGCGATCACCTGTATCGATCTGACCACGCTGGCCGGCGACGACACCGCGGGGCGCGTCGCGCGGCTGTGCGCCAAGGCGCGCCAGCCGGTGCGCCACGACCTGCTGGCGGCGCTGGACATGCCGCCGGTGACGGTGGGCGCGGTCTGTGTCTATCACGACATGGTCGCGCCGGCGGTGGCGCATCTGGAAGGCACGGGCATCCCTGTGGCAGCCGTTTCCACGGGGTTTCCCGCCGGGCTGTCGCCGTTTCACCTGCGGGTGGCCGAGATCGAGGAAAGCGTGCGCGCCGGCGCCGCCGAAATCGACATCGTGATCTCGCGGCGTCACGTTCTGGGTGGCGACTGGCAGGCGCTCTATGATGAAATGCGTGCCTTTCGCGCGGCTTGCGGAGAGGCGCATGTGAAGGCGATCCTGGCCACCGGCGAGCTGGGCAGTCTGCGCAACGTGGCGCGCGCATCGCTGGTGTGCATGATGGCGGGGGCGGATTTCATCAAGACATCGACCGGCAAGGAAAGCGTGAATGCGACGCTTCCGGTCACGCTGAGCATGGTGCGGGCGATCCGGGCCTATCATGCGCGTACCGGTGTAGCGGTGGGTTACAAACCGGCGGGCGGCATATCGAAGGCCCGCGATGCTCTGATCTACCTGGCGCTGATCAAGGAGGAGCTTGGCGATGCCTGGCTGCGGCCGGCGCTGTTCCGGTTCGGGGCGTCTTCCTTGCTGGGTGACATCGAACGGCAACTGGAACACCATGTGAGCGGGTATTATTCCGCGGGGCATCGCCATGCGGCGGGGTGACGGCGGGATGCACGGTGGCGCCGCGAGTATTTTCGGAACAATGAAGGCACCGGGAGCGCCGCGATGCAGGTGAGGGAGATTTTCGAGACGATGGCATATGGCCCGGCACCAGAAAGCGCGGCGGAGGCCTTGGCGTGGCTGGTCGATCAGGGCGGGCGCCTGGGGCATTTCATCGACGGCGCGTTCACCGATCCGGGCCGCGGCTTTGACACCTGCAACCCGGCGACCGGCGAGGTTCTGGCCCATGTGACGCAGGCGACACCCGACGAGGTGGCGCAGGCCATCGACGCGGCACGGCGCGCCCAGCCGCGGTGGGAGAAGCTGGGCGGTGCAGGGCGGGCGCGGTATCTTTATGCTTTGGCGCGGCTTTTGCAGAAACATGCCCGGCTGTTCGCGGTGCTGGAAACGCTGGACAATGGCAAGCCGATCCGCGAGAGCCGCGACATCGACATTCCCCTGGCGCAACGGCATTTCTATTTCCACGCCGGGATGGCGCAGGTGATGGACGAGGCGTTGTCCGGGCGGGTGGCCATCGGCGTCTGCGGTCAGATCGTGCCGTGGAATTTCCCGCTGTTGATGCTGGCATGGAAGATCGCGCCGGCGCTGGCGATGGGCAATACGGTGGTTTTGAAGCCGGCCGAATATACCCCTCTGACGGCGCTGTTGTTCGCCGATATCTGCCGGCAGGCCGGGTTGCCCAGGGGGGTTGTGAACATCGTCACCGGCGACGGGGCGGTGGGCGAGGCAATCGTGGCGCACCCCGGTATCGACAAGATCGCCTTTACCGGATCGACCGAGGTGGGCCGTGCGATCCGCCGTGCCACCGCCGGGTCAGGCAAGGCCCTGACGCTGGAGCTGGGCGGGAAGTCGCCTTATGTGGTGTTCGAGGATGCGGATCTGGATTCGGCTGTCGAGGGGCTGGTGGATGCGATCTGGCTGAACCAGGGGCAGGTGTGTTGCGCCGGCTCGCGGCTTTTGGTGCAAGAGAGCGTCGCGGCGGACTTCACCGCGCGCCTGAAGGCCCGTATGGACCGGCTGCGCGTTGGCAACCCGCTTGACAAGTGCATCGACGTTGGGGCCATCGTCGATCCCGCCCAGCACGACCGGATCACGCGGATGGTCGAGGCCAACACCGCCGGCACGGTGTACCGGGCGGCGACCGACCTTCCGGCAACCGGGTGTTTCTATGCACCGACGCTGATCACCGGGCTGGCGCCGGCGGATCCGTTGATGCACGAGGAGATCTTTGGCCCGGTTCTGGTGCAGACCACGTTCCGCACGCCGGCCGAGGCGGTCGCGCTGGCCAACGACAGCCGCTATGGCCTGGCCGCGACGCTGTGGACCGAAAACATCAACCTTGCGCTTTCGGTGGCGCCGCAATTGGCCGCCGGCGTTGTCTGGATCAACGCCACCAACCTTTTCGACGCCGCCGCCGGTTTTGGTGGGCAGCGCGAAAGCGGGTTTGGCCGGGAAGGCGGCTGGGAGGGTCTGGCCGCCTACACCCGCCCCGCGGGAACGCGCGCGAAGCTGACGCAGGTTTCGGCCACCGAGGGGCAAGGCGGACCGGTGGAGGGGATCGACCGGACCGCGAAACTGTATGTCGGGGGACGGCAGGCGCGGCCCGACGGCGGCTATTGCCGGGCGGTTTATGGCCGGTCGGGCAAGATTCTGGGACATGCGCCGCTGGCCAACCGTAAGGACGTGCGCAACGCCGTCGAGGCGGCGCGGGGTGCCGCATCGTGGGCGCGGACCACGGGGCACCTGCGGTCGCAGATCCTTTACTACATCGCCGAGAACCTGTCGGCCCGCGCCGGTGAGTTCGCCGCGCGGCTGGATGCGATGCAGGGTGGCCGGCGCGGTGCGGCCGAGGTGGAGGCGGCTGTCCAGCGGCTGTTTACCTATGCCGCCTGGGCCGACAAATACGACGGGCAGGTTCATGGCGTTCCGATCCGGGGCATCGCAATGGCCGTCAAGGAACCGGTGGGCGTGATCGGCGCGCTCTGCTCGGACGAGGCGCCGCTGCTGGGGTTGGTTTCGGCGATGGCACCCGCACTGGCGATGGGCAACCGCGTGGTTCTGGTGGCCTCGGAACCCTATCCCCTGGCCGCGACGGATTTCTACCAGGTGCTGGACACGTCGGATGTGCCGGCCGGGGTTGTCAACATCCTGACCGGGGCGCATGCCGATCTGGCACCGACGCTGGCGGGGCATCTGGATGTGGACGCGGTCTGGTCGTTCTCGTCCAGCGATCTTTCGGCCACAATCGAAGACCTGTCGGCCGGAAACCTGAAGCGGACCTGGGTGAACTACGGGCTGGCGCGCGACTGGACCCGCGCGGACAGCGCGGCTTTCCTTGCCGCCGCGACTGAAATCAAGAACATATGGGTGCCCTATGGCGAATGAGATCACGGCGATCACGCAAACTGAACTGGCCTACGAGGAAGGCGGTGTCGGGTTTCGGGGGCAACTGGTCTGGGACGCGGCGCGCGGCGGGCCCCGGCCCGGTGTTCTGGTGGCCCCTGCCTTCGGTGGCCTCGGCCCGTTCGAGATCGAACAGGCACACCGGCTGGCGGCCCTGGGATACGCGGCGCTGGCGGTGGACTACTATGGCGACGCGCAGCGATCCAAGGATCGCGCCCGCTCGGCCGAGATGATGATGGCGGTAGAGCGCGACCGCCCGGTTCTGGCACGGCGGATGGAGGCCGCGCTGGCCGCTCTGGCGGGGCGGCGGATCGTCGATGCCGGCCGGATCGCGGCGATGGGATATTGCTTTGGTGGCAAGGCGGTTCTGGATCTGGCGCGCGCCGGCGCGGACATTCGCGGCGCGATCCCCATTCACGGCGTCTATGATCCGCCGCCAGGACCGAACCGCGCGATCGGTGCCGCCGTCCTTGTGCTGCACGGTTGGGACGATCCGCTGGCCACGCCAGAGCAACTGACGGCCCTTGCGCGCGAGCTGGACGCATCGGGCTGCGCCGATTGGCAGGTGCTGGGCTTTGGCCAGACAGGCCATGCCTTCACGAACCCGGGCGCCAACGACAAGCCCGGCGGCATGGCCTACAGCCGCCGCGCATCGGACAGGTCGTGGACCGCGCTGACCGGGTTCCTGCGCGAAGTCCTTGCCTGACAGGCAAGGCGCGCGGCATCATTCGGTGGCGACGGGCAGTCCTTCGGGCTGGCCCACCACCACGAACCGCAGCCCCGCCGGATCCAGCAGCGATGCCGCAACACGCCGGACGTCGTCGGCGGTTACCGCGTCCACCCGGGCGTTGCGCGTGGCGATGTAATCGATTGGCAAGCCCTGCATCTGCATGGCCACCATGATGTTGGCGATGCGCGCGTTGCCGTCGAAACGCAGCGGATAGGCGCCGGTCAGATAGGTCTTGGCATCGCGCAACTCGGCGTCGCTCACGCCTTCTTCGGCGGCGCGGCGCCATTCATCGCGGATCACCGAGATCGCTTCGGCGATGCGTCCGTTGGCCGATGCCACGCTGCCAAGGTAAAGCGCCCCAAGATCCTTGGGCGCAAGGTAGGAATAGACGCCATAGGTCAGCCCACGCTTTTCGCGCACCTCGGTCATCAGGCGCGATTCGAACGAGCCACCCCCAAGCACCTGATTGAGAACGAAGGCCGCAAAGAAATCCGGGTGATCCTGCGGAATGCCGGCATGGCCAAAGATGGCCACGGATTGCGGCGTTTCGAAATCCACCACCGTGACCCCGCCGCTCAGCAGCACCTCGGCCGGGCCGGGAATCGGCGCGCCGGTCTGCGGCAGATCGGCCAGAAGATCGTCGATCAGCAGGCCCAGTTCCGCAGGCGTAATGTCGCCGACGGCGCCCACATACAGCCGGTCGCGGGCAAAGGTTCCACGGTGCGCGGTCAGCAGATCGTCACGGCTCAGCGCCGAAACGCTTTCAATGCTGCCTTCGCCGGGAGCGCCATAGGGGTGATCGCCGAACGCCAGCCGCGAGAAAACGTTGCGCGCGATATCGTTCGGGTTGTTTGCGTCTGACGCCAGCCCCGACAGAACCTGACGGCGCACCCGTTCGATCGCATCGGGATCGAAACGCGGCGCATGGATCGCCTGCTTCAGCAAAGCCAGGGCATTGTCGCGGTTCTCGGTGAGCATCTGTGCGGAAATCGACACCTCGTCGTCCGACGCGTCGAAACCGAACCGCGCGGCCAGCGTCTCTGCGGCGCGGGCAAAGGCACGGGCATCCATGTCGCCTGCGCCTTCTTCCAGAAGCGCCGTCATCAGGTGAACCGCGCCGCGGCTGTCCGCGGGATCCACCGACGTGCCGCCGCGGAACCGGATTTCCAGCGCGGTGAAGGGGATCGAATGATCCTCGACAAGCCATGCGGTGATGCCCTGCGGCGATGTCACCTCCTGAATGCGGACCTCGGCCCAGGCGGGCAGCGCCAACATCAGCAGCGCGAAAAGCGAAACGAACGGGCGGATCATTGGATTGCCTCCTCGGCCTGCATGAGCCAGCCGGTAACCGATGCCTCGGGCCGGATCACCGCGCGGGCCGCTGCAACGATGTCGTCGCCGGTGACCTCCTGCAAAACGCGCGGCCAGTCCTGTACATCCGCAACCGTCAGACCGGAAGCCAGCGCGCGGCCATAGCGGTTTGCGATACGGTCAACATCGTCGCGCGCATAGATCTCCGAGGCGCGCAACTGCATCTTGATACGGTCCAGTTGTTCCGGTTCCACCCCGGTTTCGATGAATTCGGCCACCGCGGCATCCATCGCGGCTTCGGCCTGCTCGAGCGTGACGCCGGCTGCGGGCACCACCACCATGTCGAAGGTGGTATCGTCAAGCGCGGTGCCGTTGTAAAACGCACCCGTATACACCGCGACCTGGGTGTCGAATTGCAGCTTTTCCGCAAGGAAAGACGTGGTGCCACCGCCCAGAACCTCGGCCAGCAACACCAGCGAGGCGGCTTTCTCCTGATCGCCGGGATCGCGTTCGGGTGCCAGATACGAGCGGCTGACATAGGGCTGGGCGACGCGCGCGTCGGCAAACACCAGCCGGCGGGCGGCGCGGTGCGGCGGCTCTTCGGTGCGCAGGCGTTCGGGCAGCGCGGGATTGGCCGGGATCGCGCCATAATACTGTTCGGCGAGGCGGCGCACCTCGGCGGGATCCACATCGCCCGACACCACCAGAATGGCGTTGTTGGGGGCGTAGTAGGTGCCGTAAAAGCCAAGCGCGTCGTCCATGTCGAGCGTTTCCATCTCGTGCATCCAGCCGATGATCGGCGTGCCGTAGCGATGGTTCAGGTACATGGTTGCGTTCATCTGTTCGTTGAAAAGCGACCGCGGGTTGTTTTCGGTGCGCTGGTTGCGCTCTTCGATGATCACCTGGCGTTCGGTGACGATGTCACGCTCGGTCAACCGGATGTTTGTCATCCGGTCGGCTTCCATGCGCATCATCAGCTCCAGCCGGTCGGCGGCGATTCTCTGGAAATAGGCGGTATAGTCATAGCTGGTAAAGGCGTTGTCGCGCCCGCCATTCGCCGCCACCGTGGCCGACAATTCACCCGAGGCCAGTGTGTCGGTCGCCTTGAACAGAAGATGTTCCAGGAAATGCGCAACACCCGAGGATCCCTTGGGTTCGTCCGCAGACCCCGCGCGATACCACACCATGTGCTGCACCACGGGCGCGCGGTGATCTTCCACCACAACCACCTGCATTCCGTTGTCCAGAACGAAGGATGTGACCAGTTCATCGTTGGTCTGCGCCGCCAGCGGCAAGGCCAGCACCGCGGCCAGCAGAACGGAAATAATTCGCATCATCGCAGGTTCCTCTTGTCAGCACGCTGAAGCACAAGCTGGGTGGATCCGCGCGGCATTCAAGCGTTGCTGCCGGAAAAGTGAGCGTTATTCGCCGTATTCCGGTGGCGATGACGGCGTGGTGACGCCCGCGCGGCGATAGCGCCGCGCCTCGGCGAAGGGATCGATGGCCTGCCGGCGATAGACCTCGCGATAGGTGTCGCGCCGGAACAGGCGGATCTGGGTCAGCCGCCCGCGCCGTTTGCGGAAACTTTCGTCTTCCTCGGCCAGGACCGTGCGGATTCCGCTCTGGACGCCAAAACGGCTGGCCTGGCTGACAAGCGCGCTGTCCGACGTGGCCGCGCCGCCCGCCACCAGGGCACCGGGACGTCCGCCCAGCGCCGACACCGCATCGGCAAGCGGGCTGGGATCGGTCACATTGGCGCCACCCGGCGTGGGCGGCGGCAGAACCGAATAACTGTCGGGCTGCGTCAGGGGTTTGGCCGGCTGAACGAGAAACTCGTCAGGCCCGCCGGTGTTGCTGCGCAGGTCGACAAGCCCCTGCCGCGAACAGGCCGCCAGCATCAGAACCGCCACGATTATTGCAAGGCGCGGCATCGTCATCCGGCCACTCTCCCGTTGGTTTGCGTCGTTCATATCGCAACTCCGGGGCAAGGTCACGGGGCCTTTTTGCCGGTGGGGCGGGCGTCGAAAATCACCAGGGCCGCCGCCCCCAGGAAGATGAAGGCATCGGCCAGGTTGAACACGAAGGGGTTGTTGATCCCACAACAGGACATATTGAGAAAATCCAGGACATAGCCATAAAGCACGCGGTCGAGAACATTGCCCAGCGCCCCGCCGATCAGCAGGCCCGCACCCAGACGCATCGCCAGCGGTTTGTGGCCCCGCACCATCCAGACCAGAACCGCCAGGATGATCACCAGCGACAGCGCCACCAGAATCCAGCGCATCATGTCGGGCGCACCGTCGAGTATGCCGAAGTTGATGCCCCGGTTTTCGCCATACCGCAGGTTCAGATAGGGCGGCATCACGTCGATGGCCCGGCGGTGGGCCAGATCCATCCAGACCACCACCAGATACTTGCTCGCCTGGTCGATCAAAAAGGCGAAAATGGCCGCCCAGCCCAGCGCGCGCATCCCGTCAGTGCCGGAAATGGCGCATGTCGGTGAACACCATGGCAAGGCCGGCGGCATCCGCCGCGGCGATCACCTCGGCGTCGCGCATCGACCCGCCCGGCTGGATCAGCGCGGTGGCGCCGGCCTCGGCGGCCGTGATCAGACCATCGGCAAAGGGAAAGAACGCATCCGATGCCACCACCGAACCGCGGGTCAGCGGTTCGGGCAGGCCCAGCACCTCGGCCATGTCCTGCGCCTTGCGGGCGGCGATGCGGGTGCTGTCGACACGGCTCATCTGGCCCGCGCCGACGCCCACGGTCGCACCGTCGCGGACGTAGATGATCGCGTTCGACTTGACGTATTTGGCCACCCGCCAGGCGAACAACAGATCCGCCACTTCGGCATCCGTGGGCGCGCGGCGGGTGACGACGCGCAGATCATCGAGGCCGATCCGGCCGATATCCTTGTCCTGCGCCAGAAAACCGCCCGAAACCTGGCGGAACGCCCGCGCCGGCTGTGCCGGATCGGCCAGTGCGCCGGTTGTCAGCAGGCGCAGGTTTTTCTTGGCGGCAAAGACCTGCACCGCTTCGGGATCGGCATCGGGGGCAATCACGACCTCGGTGAAGATGCCGGTGATCTCGCGCGCGGTGTCGGCATCCAGTCGCTGGTTCAATGCGATGATGCCACCGAAAGCGCTGGTGCGGTCGCAATCGAAGGCGCGGGCATAGGCCTCGGCCAGGGTTGCGCCACGGGCCACGCCGCAGGGGTTGGCGTGTTTCACGATCACGCAGGCGGGGCCGTCGGCCGGATCGAACTCGCTGATCAGCTCGAACGCGGCATCGGTATCGTTGATGTTGTTGTAAGACAGCGCCTTGCCCTGATGCTGCCGCGCGGTGGCAACGCCGGGCCGGCCGGAACCGTCGGTGTAGAAGGCGGCGGCCTGATGCGGGTTCTCGCCATAGCGCAGCTCCTGCGCCAGGTGCCCCGCCACGGTCCGGCGGCGCGGCGCGGCGCAGTCCAGCGCATCGGCCATCCATTGCGACACCGCTGCGTCATAGGCCGCGGTCCTGCCATAGGCGGTCAGCGCCAGCCCCTGCCGGAAAGCCATCCGCGTCGCGCCGTCGTGCGCCGCCAGTTCGGCCAGCAGCGGCGCATAGTCCTCGGTGTCGACCACGACGTTGACGAAGGCATGGTTCTTGGCCGCCGCGCGGATCATCGCCGGGCCGCCGATGTCGATGTTCTCGACGCAGGTCGCATAATCGGCACCCGCCGCGACCGTCGCCTCGAACGGATAGAGATTGACGACCAGAAGATCGATCGCGCCGATACCATGTGTCTCCATCGCGGCGCGGTGGGCCGGATCGTCGCGCAGCGCCAGCAGGCCGCCGTGCACCGCCGGGTGCAGCGTGTTGACCCGCCCGTCCAGCATTTCGGGAAACCCGGTCACATCGGCCACGTCGCGCACCGTCAGCCCGGCGTCACGCAGGCTGCGGGCGGTTCCGCCGGTGCTGAGCAATTCGACCCCCCGCGCCGCGAGGGCCTGCCCCAGTTCGACAAGCCCGGTCTTGTCGGACACGGAAAGAAGCGCGCGGCGCACGGGGCAAAGATCGGTCATGGAAGTTCCTTCAATCGGGCTATTCGGTCAGATAACTTTCGTCGTGGGCAAAGTCACGGACCGCAACGGCGGTTTCGCGCGCCTTCGACACCGACCAACGAACGCGCGTCGCATACTCCATCGCGCGCCCGGTGAGAACGACCTGTTTTGTCGCGCGCGGTTTCAGCCGCCCGCTTTGCAGATAGACACCGGGCTCGAGCGTCAGATCGGCGCCGCCTTCGTACCGAAACACCCATATCTCGCCGCTTTTCAAAGCGATCGACACGGCAGCGCCGCCCATATCCAGGGCGGCATCCGCATCCGGGTGCAGATGAAACCGGATCTCAAAGCCGATCCCGCGCAGCCCGTCGGCATCCAGAACCCGGTCAAACCGGCGCTTGTCGGCGTTTTCCAGCGCCAGCAGCATGTCTTCGCCGGTGATGCTCCGGCCATCCGGCGCCAGGTCCAGAACCCGCGCGTGGGTCACGCCATGGGTGGCGACATAGCCGTTGTGCGCGCCTTCGAACCGCAACCCCGAGGCGGCGGGATCGGCAGCGACGGGCACATGGCTGGGCGCGTCCACCAGCGCCTCGCGCAGCGTTCCCGGCGCCGCTTCGGCCAGCCGCGCGCTGGAATACCCGTCCAGACACAGCACCGAATGCGACGGGGTGGCGCGCCCCGCGCGCCGCCATTCCGGCCCGAACATGCGCCCCGACCCGCAGTTCACCACGACCGGACGGCGCCCGGATGTCAGTTCGAAGGCCAGCGTCGAGGCATGGGCATCGTATGACGCATTTCCCGAGGGCGGCGCGCTGGCGTCGATCAGAACGCTGGTGCGGGCCGCCGACAGCCGCATGAACCCCATTGCCATGCCGTCGGCGTGACGCGCGCGCGCCGTGCTGGCGACCAGCGCCTGATCCAGCCGCCCGTCCAGCCCGCGACCGCCGCCGTGGAACCGGGGCAGGCCGCCATCGGCGTGTCGCAGGGTGCGCAGCGTCGGCGCGATGCGGTCGATGGCGGCGGCGATGTCGGGCAGCGGCCGCTGTCCCGAGGCCACCATCGCGGCCGCCGCCCATGTCAGCAGCGTGAACACCTCGAGCAGTTCTTCGGGGTTGCGCGTGGGCAGCCCGCCGCACGCGTCGATCTGCGTGCGGCATTCACGCGCCAGCGCCCGCAGCGCGGGTTCGGCCAGGGCTTCCTTGCCCTGCAACGAAAGCCCGGCATAGATCAGACCTGTCAGCGCCTCGAACCGGGCCAGCCCCGGCGGCGCGCTGCGCCAGCGTTTCGACAGGAACCACGTCTGGCCGGCAAGCGCCCGGTAAAAGGTGGCATGGCGCGGGTCTTTCACCCCGCGCAGCACGAACAGCGCATGGTTGATCCACCGGATCACCCGCCGCCCGGTCAGGTCGGGTGTCCAACCGGGGCCCTGCCCGTCGCCATGGCGATCAATCCAGCCCCACAGCCAGCGCTGCGCACATTCGCGAGCCGGCGCATCGCCCACGGCGGCCAGATCGTCAAGCCAGCCAAACCCGTGGATTTCCGCCTCGAAGGCGGCACCGGGCGCGGTGATCGCCCACAGATCGGCATCGCGGGATTCAATCAGAAAGCCCGAAAACAGAAGGTTGCCCGCCACCAGCTGCCGGCCCCGCGCAAAACTGCCGATGGCGCGGGGTTCGGGCGCCGAAACAAAGCCTTCGGCGGCCTTTTGCCGGGCGCTCAGCCGCGCATAAAGACGGTTCAAAAACCGCGTTCGCCGCGCGGAAAACCCCGATGATTTCGACATGATGCTGCCCTTCACGCTCTCTGGCGCGCGCTGAAGCGACCATAGCCCGCCGGGCGGCCCAAGTCACCCATCTTGGGCCTTGCGCAGGCAGGCGATGTAGAAACCGTCCATTCCGCCGGCATCCGGCCAGAAATCGGGCCGCAGACGCAGGCCACCTTCGGCGCTGATCCAATCCGCCGCGATGCCCGGACGCGACAGGGCGGCGCGGTCGGCGGTGGCGCCCGGCAGATCGGCAAGCGCCTCGTCGATCTGTACCTCGCCTTCATCGGGCAGCAGCGAACAGGTGCAGAAAACCAGCCGTCCGCCCGGCGCAACCAACGTCCAGGCGTGCCGCAGCAGACGCGCCTGAAGCGCAATCAGCGCCGCGAATTCCGATCCGTCCTTGGCAAAGGGCAGGTCCGGGTGCCGCCGCAGGGTTCCGGTGGCGGAACAGGGCGCGTCCAGCAGAACCGCGTCGTAGCGGCCGGTTTCGGCCAGCGCGTCGCCCACCCGCAGATCGGCGCGCAGCCCGGTCCGCGCCAGGTTGTCGGCCACCCGCGCCATCCGCGTCGGCGAGGTATCGACAGCGACCACCTCGGCGCCGCTGGCGGCGATCTGCATCGTCTTGCCCCCCGGCGCGGCGCACAGATCGGCGATCCGTTCACCCGGCTGCGGATCGAGAACCCGCACCGGCAGGGCCGCCGCGGCGTCCTGCACCCACCACGCGCCTTCATCGAAGCCAGGCAGGGCCGAAACCTGCCCCGCGTCCGGCACCCGCACCGTGCCGGTGGGCAGAACCGTACCGCCCAGCCGCGCCGCCCACGACGCCGGATCGGCGCGCACGGTGATATCCAGCGGCGCCCCGGCGAAATGCGCGCGCTCCATCGCTGCAATGGCCTCGGCGCCCCAGGCATCCGACAGCGGCGCGCGCAGCCATTTCGGCATCCGCGGCACCCGCAGCGCCGGCCAGGCCTCGGGCCCGTGCGCGGCAATCTTGCGCAGAACGGCGTTCACCAGCCCCTTCAGCGCCGCGTGGCGCCTGTGGCCCGCGACCACGTTCACCAGCGCGTCCACCACGCCATGCGCCGCGCCACCCTGGCACAGTTCGACAGTGCCCAGCCGCAGGACATTTCGTACATGCAGCGGCGGCGCCTTGCGCAGATGCCGCGCCAGCAGCCTGTCGGCCCGTTCAAGGCCGCGCAGCGTCTCGAGCGCGAGGCGCTGCGCCCGCGCCCTGTCATCGGCGGGCAGCGCATCGACGGCACCGGCGCCCAGAACCTCGGGCAGCAGCCGGCCCTCGCCCAGCACCTGGTCCAGCAGGAAAACGGCGGCCTTCCGCGCCGCCACGCCCCGATCCGCCATCCGCGTTCCTTTCCCGCTGTCCCTTGCCCCGGCCCGACCCGGAGGTATATCCTGTGTCACATCAGACAGGAGCCCGCCATGACGACCCCGCGATCCGATTTGCCGCCTGCGGCGCAGCGCGCCCTGGCCGAAGCCGAAGAACGGCGCAAGGCCGCAGAAGCCCAACCGCCCCTGCCGCGCGAACTGGGCGGCCGTGACGGCCCCGAACCCGTGCGCTACGGCGATTGGGAGAAAAAGGGAATAGCCATCGATTTCTGAGCCGCGCAAGACCCTTCCCGCGCGCCATGTTTCATCATGCCGGGCGATCTTCGGGCGAGTCGATCACGCGATCCGCCTCGGGGGTGTCGAACGTCGACCAGGTTTCATCGCCCAGCGGAGCGGGCGGCGGCACACATGCCCGGCGATGCATCTGCACCTTGGCGATGAAATTCGCGGAAATCGGCGCGGTCACGAAGAGAAACCCCATGATCAGCATTTCGTGCAGCGATCCCTCGCCGCGCACGAACGACTGCACCATCGACGCCAGCAACAGAGCGCCGATGCCCATCGTCCCGACCTTGGTGGGCGCGTGCAGCCGCGTCATGGAATCGTTCAGCTTGAGCAGCCCGATTGATCCGACCAGGGCGAAGGCCGCCCCGACAAACAGGCAGGCGGCAACGAAATAGGTGCCGAATATCTCCAGGGTCATTCGATGATGTCTCCTCTCAGCACGAACCGGGCATAGGCAACCGTAGATACAAATCCCAGCATCGCGATGATCAGCGCCGCCTCGAAGAACACCTGCGTGCCCTGCGCGATTCCCAACAGCACGATCAGGCCGATGGCATTGACGACCATCGTATCGAGCGCGAGGATACGGTCGCCCGTGTCCGGCCCGATCACCAGACGGATCATCGCCATGATCTGGGCAATGCCGATGGCAACGAAGGCGACGATCAACGCAATGTCATGCAGCGCGGTGGCATTCATCATTCGAAAATCTCCTTCAGGCGGCGTTCATAGCGATGTTTGATCTCGTCGCGCACCGCGTCGGGGTCGGGCGTGTCCAGCGCATGAACCAGCAGGCAATGGCCCTGATCCGACAGGTCAGCCGAAACGGTGCCGGGCGTCAGGGTGATCGTGCCGGCCAGAACCGTGATCGCCTCGGGCTGGCGCAGGTCCAGCGGCACAACCACCCATGCCGGGCGCATCTTGGCGTTGGGACGGGTCAGAACGATCCACGCCACCTCGATATTGGCGATCAGGATGTCCCACAGAACGATCAGCATGTAGACCGCGAAACGCCCCATGCGGAAGCCGCGCGGGCGGTCCGGCCACCATGCCGCTGTCACCACCGGAATGACGATGCCCAGGATCAGTCCGAACACCACCATGCCCGCCGACAGCTGATTTTGCAGCATCACCCAGACCAGCGCCAGAAGGACCGTCAGCAGCGGGTGCGGCAGGAGCCAGTTCCAGAAGCGGATCATGTCATTCGCCCTCCTTGGATTCGCTCAGCTTGCCGGGGGTGTCCATCACCGTATCGACATAGGGCGACGGCGCGAACAGCCCGGCGGCCACCCGCGTGGTATAGCCATGCACCGCGCCGGCGAACACCGTGTGCGCCACCAGCAGCGCCAGCAGGCCGCCCACCGCGACAAAGGCCAGCGGATGCGGCGGTGCGGCATCGGCGGGGGCGTCATCGGAAGGCGGCACCGCCTTTGCCTTCCAGAACACCACGCTGCCCGCGCGGCCAAAGCCCACAACATTGACGAGGCTGGCGCCCAGGATCAAAGCCCAGGTCCAGACCATCAGCGGGCTGTCATAGGCCGCGTCCAGCACCAGAAGTTTACCGAGGAACCCCGACAGCGGCGGCAGGCCCGTCATCGCGATGGCTCCGGCGAAGAACAGCCCCGCCACCAGCGCCGTGCCGGCCACCGGCGGTTGCGCCCCCAGGACCATGTCGCGCCGGCTGTGGCGCACCAGATCCACGATCAGGAACAGCGTCGCCGCCGCCAGCGTCGAATGCACCATGTAATACAGCGCCGCCGCGATGCCTTGCGGTGTGAACAGCGAAATCGCCACCAGCACCATGCCCATCGAGCCGATCACCGAAAACGTCACCATCCGGTCCAGTTTGCGCGCAGCCAGAACGCCGATCGCGCCCAGCGCCACCGATACCAGCGCCACGGGCAACAGCCAGGTGCCATGCAGGCCGGCCGTCGCCTCGAGCTGTGGCGGAAAGATCATCGTGTAGACCCGGATGATCGCGTATGCGCCGACCTTGGTCATGATCGCGAACAGCGCGGCAACCGGACCGGGCGCCTCGGCATAGCTGGAAGGCAGCCAGAAATGCAGCGGCACCACCGCCGCCTTGATGGCGAAAACCAGCAGGAGCAGAACCGCCGCAACCCGGATGCCCACGGTGGCATCGGCCCCGATCAGGGTGGCGCGCTGGGCCAGATCGGCCATGTTCAGCGTGCCGGTTTCCGCATAGATCGATCCCAGCGCAAACAGGAACAGCGTGGATCCCAGAAGATTGAACAGCACATACTGCACCCCGGCGCGCAACCGCGTGTTGCCGCCGCCATGGATCATCAGGCCGTAGGAGGCGATCAGAAGAACCTCGAAGAAAACGAAGAGGTTGAACAGGTCGCCGGTAAGGAACGCGCCCATTATCCCCATCAGCTGGAACTGGAACAGCGCGTGAAAATGCCGGCCGCGGTCGTCCCAACCGGATCCGATGGCGTACAGCAGCACGAAAAACGCCAGAACCGCCGTCAGCAGCACCATGATCGTCGACAGACGGTCGCCCACCAGCACGATGCCGAACGGCGCGGCCCAATCGCCGGTCTGATACAGCGTAACGGTGCCGTCGGCGGCCTGCACCGCCAGCCCGGCGGCTATGCCGATCAGCGCGATCACCCCGGCCAGGGACATGACCCGCTGAATCCCGATGTGATGGCGGGCCGCCAGAACGATGAACGGCGCAAGCAACGCCGGCAACATGACCGGTGCGATGATCCAGTGCATCATGATGCATCTCCCCGCTGCGCGACTTCATCGGCGGGATCGTTCACATGGTCGTCGTCCGAGCCCAGGTAGGCGCCCAACCCGATCATCACCACAACCGCGGTCATCCCGAAGGAAATCACGATCGCCGTCAGCACCAGCGCCTGCGGCAGCGGATCACTGTAGGTTTCCACCCCTTTCACCAGAACCGGCGGCGCGCCGATCACCAGGCGCCCCGAGGCGAAAAGGAACACGTTCACCGCATAGGTCAGCAGCGAAATTCCCATGATCACCGGGAAGGTGCGCAATCGCAGCACCAGATACAATCCCGATGCGGTCAGGATGCCGATGGCCGACGCAACCAGAAATTCCATGTCAGACACCTTCCTTTGCCGGGGTCGGCACCGATGCCACCGGCGGATCTCCGCGCGAGGGATCGATGTCCATCGGATGCTCGACATCCGGCATGTGCGCGCGTCGCGCCAATCTCGAAAAACTCTCCAGCGACAGCATCACCGCGCCCACCACCGTCAGAAACACGCCCAGATCGAACAACATGGCAGTGGCCAGTTCGAATTCGTTGAACGGCGGGATCCGCACATAGGTGAAATCCGTGGTCATGAACGGTTTGCCCACGAACCATGATCCGATGCCGGTGAGGCCGGCGATCAGAACGCCGGTTCCGATGATCCCGTGATAGGGATAGCGCAACCGCGCCGAAGCCCAGCCAAAACCGCTGGCCATGTATTGCATCACCACCGCGATCGACACCACCAGCCCGGCGATGAAACCGCCACCCGGTTCGTTGTGACCACGCAGGAAGATGAAGAACCCGACCATCAGAACCACCGGCATGGTGACACGCGTCAGGATCACCATCATCATCGGGTGCATGTCGCCCGCGCGTGGCTGATCCGGCAGCCGGTTCAGAAGCCGCGCCCGCACCGGACCGTTCAGCAAGGCTTCGGTCAGCGCATAGATCAGCAGCGCGGCAATCCCCAGAACGATGATTTCACCGAAGGTGTCAAAGCCCCGGAAATCCACTAGGATCACGTTGACGACATTGGTGCCGCCGCCGCCCTTGTAGGAATTGGCCAGATGGAATTCCGAGATCGGCGTGACAACCGCATCGCGCAGCAGATAGTGATAGGCAAGGGCCGTCGCCGCCAGCCCGCCCGCAACCGACACCACCGCATCGCGGGTGCGGTGCAGTACCGTGCTTTCGATCGGGGTGCGGTTGGGCAGGAAGTTCAGCGCCAGAAGCAGCAGGATGATCGTCACCACCTCGACGGTGATCTGCGTCATGGCCAGGTCGGGGGCGCTGAAGAACACGAAGCCCACCGAAACCATCAGGCCGACGATGCCGATCAGGATCAGCGACAGCAGCCTGTTGCGGTGCAGGAACACCATGCCCAGCGTCGCCGCCACCAACATCAGCCACCCCGCGATCGCAACCGGATCGGCGGGCTGCGGCGCGCGGGTTGCGGGGCCCACGGTTCCGGTGCTCCAGGCATAGTAGCCGACAACAAAGACCGTGACGGCAAACACCGCGCCATAGCGGGTGAACGCGCCGTTGTGCAGTGGCAGCGCGATGCGCTCGGCCAGCCGGACCACCGCCGCGATCAGACGGTCGAAAATCGCCTTGGCCTCGGGGCGGGGCGCCGCATCCCAAAGCCGCAGCATCGGCGCGAAGATCGCCATGACGATCAGGCCGCCAACCACCGCGGCGATCGACATATAGAGAGCGGGCACAAGGCCGTGCCAGATCTTGAAATAGGCCTTCGGCACCTCGGCGGCCTCGCCCAGAACCGATGCGGTAACCAGCTTGACGAAAGGTTCGGCCAGGAACGGCGCAATCCCGATCACCACCACCATGACCACCAGAATGGCCGGCGGCAGCCACATGCCGGCGCCGGGATCGTGCGGCCTGGCCGGGTAATCGTCACGCACCGGGCCAAGGAAGGTGTGCCCGATCAGCCGGAAACAATAGGCCGCAGAGAAGAGCGACCCCAGGGTCGCCAGCGCCGGCACCAACCAGGGCGCGCCGTACAATTCGGTGCGCCAGGCTTCCTCCAGCATCATCTCCTTCGACAGGAACCCGTTCAGCAGCGGAATCCCCGCCATCGACAAAGCCGCGAGGGTTGCGATCACGAATGTCACCGGCATCAGCCTGCGCAGACCGCCCAACCGGCGAATGTCGCGGGTATGCGCCTCGTGGTCGACGATGCCCGCCGACATGAACAGCGCCGCCTTGAAGGTCGCATGGTTGAGGATGTGAAACACCGCCGCCATCGCGCCGAACGCCGTGCCGGTGCCCAGAAGCATGGTGATCAACCCCAGGTGCGACACTGTGGAAAACGCCAGCAGCGCCTTAAGGTCGTGTTTGAACAACGCGATCACCGCGCCCAGTACCATCGTCACCAGGCCCGCGGTGGTCACGATCACGAACCATTCCGGCGTGCCCGACAGAACCGGCCACATACGCGCCATCAGGAAAATGCCCGCCTTGACCATTGTCGCCGAATGCAGATAGGCCGAAACCGGTGTGGGCGCCGCCATCGCGTGCGGCAGCCAGAAATGAAACGGAAACTGCGCCGATTTCGTGAAACATCCCAGCAGGATCAGGATCAGCGCCGGCAGGTACAGCGGCGATTCCTGGATCGCCTCGCGGTTTTGCAGGATCACGCTCAGGTCGTAACTGCCGGCGATCTGGCCCAGCATCAGCATCCCGCCGATCATGGCCAGCCCGCCCATGCCGGTCACGGTCAGTGCCATCCGCGCGCCCTGCCGCCCCTCGGGCAGATGCTTCCAATATCCGATCAGCAGGAAGGACGAAAGCGATGTCAGCTCCCAGAAAACCAGCAAAAGCAGGATGTTGTCGCTGAGGACAATGCCAACCATCGCGCCCTGGAACAACAGAAGGTAGGTAAAGAATTCGCCCATATTGTCATCACGCGACAGGTAGAACCGCGCGTAGGTGATGATCAACAGCCCGATCCCCAGGATCAGACAGGCAAAGAAGAAACCCAGCCCGTCCAGCATCAGCGTGACGTTCAGGCCCAAAAGCGGCAGCCACTCGAAACCGGCGGTCACGACTTGCCCGGACAAGACTGCCGGTGCGTTGGTCAAGAGGCCGATCAGCGCGGCCGCGGTGACGGTGAAGGTCACGCCGGCACAGGCGGCGCGGCCCGCCGTGTTCATCAACCCCGGCAAAAGCGCGCCGAGAAACGGCAAGGCAACGATAATGAAAAGCGACACGTCTGCTCCCGATCCTGTCCGGTTCTGGCGCTCTATTTGGGTCATACAGGCTACAACCTCAAGGGAAACCGGTCAGGTCTTTGCCGCGTTCCGCTCACAACGCATCCAGCGTGCCGCGTTTTCAGCACGAAATGCCACCGGTACTTGCCACCCGGGCGTGGCTCTTTCACAGTGATCGCCGGCGCGGCGACCGCAAAGGGGGGGGAAGGCCGGAGGTGAACCACAGTCCACGGGATCTTCCGCAGATCGACGCGCTTCTGGGGCTTGCGGGCATAGATGCGCTGGTGCGCAGGTATTCGCGGGCCGAAACCGTCGCGGCGCTGCGCGCGGCCACCGGCGCCTTGCGCGCGCGGATGCTGGCCGGCCAGGCGACGGTGCTGCCGGATTTCACGGCGCCGGAATTCGCCGAAACCGTCGCGGGGCACATCGCGGCGGCGCGGCGGCCCGCCATGCACCGCGTCGTCAATGCCACCGGCATTCTGATCCACACGAACCTGGGGCGCGCGCCGCTGGCAGAGGCCGCGCTGGCAGCGGTGGCGCAGGCCGGAGCCGCGCCCGCGACGCTGGAATACGACATCGTCACCGGCGGCCGGGGCGCGCGGCACGACCATGTGCGCGGCCTGATATGCGATCTGACAGGCGCCGACGACGCGCTGGTCGTCAACAATTGCGCGGCGGCGGTGCTGCTGGCGTTGACGGCGACGGCGCGCGGGCGTGGGGTGATTGCATCGCGCGGCGAACTGATCGAGATCGGCGGATCGTTCCGGATGCCCGATGTCATCGCCCAGAGCGGCGCGCGCCTGATCGAAGTGGGCACCACCAACCGCACCCGGACGGGCGACTATGCCAACGCCATCGACGACGACACCGCCGTTCTGCTGAAAAGCCACACCAGCAACTTCCGGGTGGTCGGCTTTGCCGAGGCACCCGCGCGCGCCGAACTGGCCGCGCTGGCACGGGCCCGCGGCCTGATCCTGATCGAGGATCTGGGCAGCGGTGTCCTGGTCGATCTGGCGCGGTTCGGCCTGCGCGAGGAACCGGTGGTGGGCGATGTCCTGCGCGCGGGCGTTGATCTGGTGCTGTTTTCCGGCGACAAGCTGCTGGGCGGGCCCCAGGCCGGCATCATCGCCGGGCGCGCCGATGTGATCCAGCGGCTCGGGGCGCACCCGCTGGCCCGCGCGCTGCGCATCGACAAGCTGTCGCTGGCCGCGCTGGCGGCGACGCTGCGGCTGTACCTGCCGCCGCATGATCCCTTGCGCCTGATCCCGGTGCTGCGGATGCTGTCGCAGCCCGCAGACACGGTGCGGCAGCGGGCCGAAACGCTGGCCGCGATGCTGCCCCGGGCGCTAAAGGTTGCGGTCTGCGCGACCGCCGCCCAGGCCGGTGCCGGATCGCTGCCGCAACAGGATCTGCCCAGCTTCGGCTTGCGCGTCAACGCGCCCGGCCTGTCGCCCGACGCGCTGGCCGCCCGGCTGCGCGGCGCCGAAACGCCCATCATCGGGCGGGTGGCGCGGGGCGCCGTCGTGCTCGACATGCGCGGCGTCGAGGATCACGAATTGCCGCTGATCCGCACCGCGCTCGGGGCGCCGGATATCGCATGACCTCATGCGCGGTGGTTGTGCTGGGCCATGTCGATCACGGCAAATCGGCACTGGTGGAGGCCCTGACCGGCACCCGGACCGACCGCCTGCCCGAAGAGCGCGCGCGCGGTCTTTCAATCGTGCCCGGCTTTGCCCATTGCGCCTGCGATGCGGGCATCGTCGATCTGATCGACGCGCCAGGCCACCGCGACTTCATCCGCGCCGTGGTTGCGGGGGCTTCGGGCGCGGCGGCGGCGGTTCTGGTTGTATCGGCGGTCGACGGCCTGCGCGCCCAGACCCTGGAACATCTGGCGATCTCGGGGTTCCTGGGGCTGATCCCGGCGTTTGTCGCGGTCACGCAGATCGACCGTATCGCGCCGCGCGACCGGCGCGCCTGCCTTGCGCGTATCGCCGGCGCGCTGGCCGGCACGGGTTTTGCACAGGTGCCGCGCATTGCCTGTTCGGCGGTCACCGGCGAGGGCCTCGGAGATGTGCGCGCCGCGCTTTGCGGCCTGTTGCGGCGGCCGCCGCCGGATCGAGCCCTTCCGCCCGGCGCGTTCCTGCCGGTCGACCGGGCCTTTGCGCTGCCCGGACGCGGCACCGTTGTCACCGGCACCCTGCTGGGCGCGCCCCTGGCGCAAGGCGACCGGCTGGTGCTGCATCCCGGCGGCCATGCCGCCCCGGTGCGCGAACTGCACAGCCGCGGAGAACCCTGCGCGCAGGTGGCCCCCGGCGCGCGGGTGGCTGTCAACCTGCGCGGCGTGGCGCTGGGCGATGTGGCGCGCGGCGCGGTGCTGCATGCACCCGGCGCCGTGCGGCCCGGACGGTGTGTGGATGTCTGGCTGCGGCTGGGGCCCGGCCCAGACAGCGCGCTGCGGCACATGGACCGGCTGTGGGTGATGTTCGGCGCCACCGGCGCGGTGGCGCAGGTGCGCCTGCTGGGTGGCGGACAGATGGCCGCCGGCGGGTCCGGGCCGGCGCAATTGCGGTTTGAAACGGCGGTGGTGGCCTACAGCGGGCAACATGCGGTGCTGCGCCGGCTTTCGCCCGCCGCGACGATCGGCGGGGCCGTGATCCGCGACCCCGAGGCGACCCCAGCGCGCGCCGGCGATACCGAACGCGCCGCGCTGTTGCGGGCGGCAGAAACCGGCGATGCCGGGCGCATCGCCGCCGCGCTGATCGATGCGGGCCGCGGCATCGCCGACCGCGCGCATCTGGCACGGCTGATCCCCGGCCTGCCGAACGCGCTGCCCCGCGGGTATGTGGTGGTGCAGGGCGATCGGTTCGTCAGCGGCGATGCACTGGCCGCCTGCCGCGCCGATCTCTGCGCGCGGTTGCAGACTGCCCACGACCTTGCGCCACTGAAACCGCTGGTGCCGCGCGCCGCCCTGCACGACAGGACGTGGCCCGCGCCGCTCTGGCGGGCGGCCGAAGCCGATCTGATCCGCGATGCGCGAGTGCGTGCCGCCGACGCGGGGCTGGCGCTGGCCGGCCATGACCCCGACGCCCGGATCACCCCCGCCCAGCGCGCCCGCCAGCACGCCATGGCCCGTGCCCTTCTGGAAGGCGGTCTTGCGCCGCCCACGCCAAAGGAGCTGTGCGCCGATGAAACCGACACCGATCTTCTGGCGCTGCTGATCGCGGGCGGCACGGCCGTGGCCCTGCGCAATGTCGCGCTGAACCGGACGCTGGTGTTTCACCATGAGACGCTGAACACCGCCGCGCGCACCCTGCGCACCGCCTTCGCCCGGCCCTTCACCACCGGCGAGGCGCGCGGCGCGCTGGCCACCACGCGTCGGGTCATCGTGCCGGTTCTCGAACATCTCGATGCGCGCGGCCTGACCGAACGCAGCGGCGATCTGCGCCGGTGGGCCGGGCCGCGCTGACAGGGGCGCCGCTGGACAATGCGGCCACTGCGCGCGATGCTGAACCCGATCACAGCCGGAGACCGCAGCATGCCCACCACACCGCCAACCGCCCTGAGCCTCGCGGATCTGTCCGGCCACCCCCACGACCTGCCGCCCGCGGGCGCCGCGCTGATCTGTTTCGTCAAGGATGATTGCGAAACCTGCAATGTCGCGGCGCCGGTTCTCGGGGCGCTGCACCGGGCCTTCGGCGCGGATGTCGCGGTGCGGGTCGTGGCCCAGTCGGGCGCCGCCAACCAAGCCTTTGCCCGGCGCCACGCGCTGGAGATGCCGGTTCTGGACGACACCGCGCTGCGGGCCGCCTTCACCTGGGACATCGAGGCGGTGCCATCGGTTTTTCTGCGCGACGCCGACGGCGCCACCGTCACCCGGTTCGAAGGATTCGTGCGCGACGACTGGCAGGCGCTGGCCGGACGGCTTGCCGAGATGACGGCCCGGCCCGCCGCGCAGATCGATTGGGACAGCCTGCCGGCCTGGCGTCCGGGCTGCGGATCGGCCCATCTGGACCCGGCGGTGAACAACCGGTTGCGCGCCGAAGCCGATGACAGCCCGATCCGCGCCCGCCGGATCGAGGTGGCACCAGCCGACGACATGGCCGAATTCCTGTTCGACCAGGGGTTCTCGGACGGTTTGCCCCTGGTGCCGCCAACACCCGAACGGGTGCTTCGGATGCTGGGCGGCACACACCGCGACCCGCAGGAGATCGTTGCCACCGTGCCCCCCAACATGGGCATCGCCACCGTCGAGAAGATCGCGATCAACGCCGTCATGGCCGGATGCAAGCCAGAGTACCTGCCGGTGGTGATCGCGGCGGTCGAAGCGGTCTGTACCGATGCCTTCAATGTCCATGGCGTCACCGCGACGACCATGGGCGCATCTCCGGTGATGGTGGTGAACGGGCCGATCCGCGACCGTATCGGCATGAACAAGGGCCTTGGCGCGCTGGGTGCGGGCAACCGCGCGAATGCCACCATCGGACGCGCGCTGCGGTTGGTCGTGCGCAATGTGGGCGGCGCGTCCAGCGGCGGTGTCGAACGGTCGACGCTGGGCAATCCGATGAAGTTCACCATGTGCTTCGCGGAATGGGAGGAACGTTCGCCATTTCCGCCGTTGCATGTGGAACGCGGGTTCGACGCCGGCGATTCCGTGGTGACCGTGTTTGCCATGACCGGCGGCCCGGTGCACATCGTCGATCAGACCTCGCGCAGCCCCGATCAGGTGGCCGGATCGCTGGGCCAGGGGCTGGAATCCGTTTTCCTGCCGAAGATGCACAACCTGCCCATCGACGCGCTTCTGGTGGTGTGCCCCGAACATATCGACACGCTGACGCGCGACGGCCCCTACAGCAAGGAGCGCCTGCGCGCGCGGATTCAGGATGTCACCTCGCGGCCGTTGTCCGAGATGCTGGCCGATGCGGCATCCGGCGCCGGCATCGGCCCCGAGGACGCCGCCCGGCTGGGCCCCGAGGCGCTGGCCGCGCCGGCGCCGAAATTCGCCAGCACCGATTACATCCACATCGTTGTCGCCGGATCCGATGCGGGCAAGTTCTCGTCGGCGTTCCACGGATGGGTCACCGGGCCGACGGGATCGACGGTGGTTTCGCGCAAGATCGATCTGGGCTAGCGTGATCGCGAAAGGAGGAGAAGCATATGACAACAATTCTCGACCCGACAGACGAACGCGAACCCGTCGCGCGGCAGACAACGCCGCGCCCGACGGATCTGCGCGGCGTTGTCGGACTGCTGGACATCAGCAAACCGCGCGGCAATGTCCTGCTGGACGAACTGGCGCGGCTGCTGACGGACCATGCGCCGGGGCTGGAAGTGCGGCGCTACAAGAAGCCGACCTTTACCAAACCCTGCCCGGATGCGCTGCGCCAGCAGATCCGCGACGAATGCGATTTCGTCGTCGAAGGTCTGGCCGACTGAGGATCCTGTACGACGTGCAGTATGCACGACACAGTCTGGTTTGAAATCCAGAACATTCCTTCGGTCTCGGTCGCCTCGGCGGTGTTCGACGAAGCCGCCGATCACCAGCGCCGCGCACTGGGCATGGACGACGCCCGCTATGTGCTGGTGCCGCATCCGATCCAGGATGCCACCGATGACGAGATGCGCGCCAAGGCACAGGATGCCGTAAGCCGCATCCTGGCCGCGCTGACAGCGTGACACGCGCCGGCCCCACCTTCGGGATGGGGGCGGCGCAGCCCGTCAGATGACGATCATATCGGCGGTGATATCGGCCAGAACGGTGTTCTGGAACTGAATCCGTGTGCCCTGATCTTCGAAGGACACATAGGCATCCTGCCCTTCGAACAATTGCGGCCCCTGCGAGAACAGCGCCAGCACGGCATCGGCATCGGCGTAGCCAAAGCCGTTGAAGGCCAGGGTATCCCAGGTTTCCAGATCTTCCACCTGGTGGCTGCCCCCGTCGGCCTGATCGAACACGAACTGATCCGACAGAATGCCGCCGCGCAGGATGTTGTCCCCGCCCCCGCCATCGAGAACGTCGTCGGTGCCCTGTGCCCTGACCCAGGCGGCCACGTCGGCGTTGGTGGCGGCGATGAACTCGGGGCTCTGCGAGAACCCGCGCACCACCTCGACACGCGAAAGGCCCCCGTCCATCAGCGCCAGCCAGCTGGCCACTTCCGCATCGGCGGGCGAACGGCCCAGAACGTTGTTGTAGAGCAGCGACACGAACGCCGTGTCATCGAGCGCACCGTAGGTCAGTCCGAATTCGTCCGACGCGGTGAAACCTCCGACAACGCTCAGGAATTCGGTGCCGCCGGCCAGTTGCGTGGCCCAGCCCGTCAGCCCGGCCACATCCGGTTCGCGGTCCAGCGTCGCCTTGTAGAGACGGAACACGTCGTCGGTCCAGTAGCTGCTGGCGCTTTGCTGGATGAAAACGTCGAACGACGCGGTGGTCTGCGCCTCGAATTCGGGGCTGAGCGACAGGCCCAGAACGACACCTTCGCGCGACCCGCCGTTCGCCAACTGTTCAAGCCAGCCGTTCAGGCCGGTTTCGTCCGCCGACCGGCCCAGCACGTTCTGATAGAGCGTTTCGATAAAGCTGCGGTCGTCCAGCGTTCCGTAGGTTTTCAGGAACTCCTGCGAGGTGATGAAGGCGGTTGTGATCTCGGGCAGCGGCAGGTTGCGGAACTGGCTGCCGTAATCCATCCATCCCGCAAAGCCCACCGCATCCGGGTCACGATCCAGCGTGGCGCGGTACAGCCTGTAAAGCTGGGCGCCGGGCAGACCTTCATAGCGGAACAGCCCGCGCAGATCGCCCGAAAGCTCATCGCTGCTTTCGGCAAGGTCGCTGCCGATCAAAAGGTCGTTGCCGCCGTTCCCGACCAGAACGTTGCGAACGTTCTGGGAATCGGGGGACGGCGCAGCGATCAGCCGTTCGGCTTCGGGCGTGCCCATGGCCAGAAAGACATTGTTGGCATCCGGTGTCGCGCGCAATTCGGGACGGGCGGCAATGCCCGAAAGGGTTTCAGAGAACACCGCGCCCGTACCGCCGAACGCATCGGTTGTCTGCACCAGAACCGAAATCGCTGCCCCGGCATCTGCCAGGTTCAGCGTATAGGTCTGGTCTGTGGCGCCCGAGATCTGCACCCCGTTGCGCTGCCACTGATAGGTGGTTTCGGTGATCCCGTCCTCGTCGGTCAGGTCGGGTCGGGCGGTCACGGTGCTGCCTTCGACGGCGGGGCCGGTGATCCGCACCGTGCCGGTCAGCGGATCGTCGCGGTTGCTCACCGCTTGCGTCGGCAGCGACGTGACCGTTTCCAGCGTGCCTGCTGCGTCGGTATAGCTGACGCGCACGGAAATCTGTGCGTTCACATCCGGCTGGCGCAGCTGATAGGTTGCTTCGGTCGCGCCGGGGATGGGCGTGCCGCCGCGCAGCCATTCGTAGGAAAACGCGCCAATTCCATCGACGTCGCGCAGATCGGTCAGAACCCTCAGGGTATCGTCTTCCCGGGCAGTGCCCGACACGGAAACGGTGCCTTCGGGTTCGTCGTTGACATCGACAACAGGTTCGGTGCGCGCGGAATCCACTTCTTCGCGGGTCGACTGATCATCGGTGTAGGCAACGGTGACAGAGATCCTCTGGCCCACGTCCTGCTGGGTGGTGGTATAGGTGGCATCGGTCGCGCCCGCGATGGCCGCATCGCCGCGCTTCCACTGATAGGAAAACGCGCCGCTGATACCGTCGCTGTCACTCAGCCCGGAGGCATCCGCCGACAGGACCGCCCCCTGCACCGCATCGCCACTCAGGATAACCTCGCCAACGGGCAGGTCGTTGATGTTGCGCACCACCTGACCGGGCGAGGATTCCACCGTTTCCTCGGTCCGGAAAAGATCGGTGTACCGCGCCTGAACGGTCACCCGCGCGCCCACGTCCGCCTGCCCCAGCGTATAGCTGGTGCCGGTGGCACCGGACACCGGATCGCCATCGCGCAGCCACTGATAGGTAACGTCTTCGGGCCGGAAGGTATCGTAATCGGTCAAGGTCGAGATATCGGCGGTAAGAACCGCGTCTTCGATCCTTTCGCCGGACACACCTACAGAACCGATGGGCGTATGGTTGCGCCCCACGCCTTCCAGCGTCAGCGTGCCGCCGTCGTGAAAGGTGATGAACCTGTTGCCATCGCCGTCCAGCGTGACCTGCATCTGCGCAAGCTGATCGAGGGTGAAGCCGCTCAGGTCGATTGAATCGCGGCTTTGCTGATAATCGGTGATGACATCGTTGCCGTCCCCCGGAGCGAAGACGAACGTGTTGCCCGTGCTGAACGAGGTGCCGCCCGACAACCGGTCGTCGCCGGTGCCGCCGATCAGCGTGTCAGACCCGCTGCTGCCGGTGATCGTGTCGTTGCCGGCCTGGCCGTCCAGCCTGTCATCGCCCGCGTCGCCCTGCACCGAATCGTCGGCCTGGGTACCGGTGAAGGCGTCGTTGCCGTTGCCCATGTCGATGATGTCGAACACCTCGTAGGACGTGATCCCGGAGAGATCGAAGGTATCCGCGCCATCGGTGCCGTCGAGATCGCCGTTCACCAGGTCCAGCCTTTCGATCGCCGCCGATGCCGGCAGGTTGATCTGCTGAAACAAGCCTTCGGTCGGGCGATACAGGTCTTCTCCGGCGCCGCCGTTCAACGTGTCGTCGCCACCGTGGCCCAGAATGGTATCGTCGCCGCCGCCTGCCTGAATGTCGTTGGCGCCGGCGTCATCCTCAAGCGAATCCGCCGCATCGCTGCCCACGAGGTTCTCGATGCCGATCAACGCCTCGACAGGGCCAGTCCCGTCCAGAGCGCCGGTGCGCCCCTGTTCCAGCGAGGCAAAGCCGCCGGTGCCGGGATCCATCACGAAGGTGTCGCGCCCACCTTGCCCGTCGAACCGATCGACGCCGGCATTCTGCTCCAGACGGTCGTCGCCATCCCCGGCAAGGATGTGATCGTCGGCCGCGGTGCCTGCAAGGGTTTCGTCCCCTGCTCCGCCGATGATGGTGTTGTAACCGTCCGCCGCCTGGTAGCTGATGCCGTAGAGATTGGCCTGCGCCTGCCACAGAACGATGATCCCGTCATCGGTGGCGGCGGTAACCGGGTCGTAATTGTTGCCCACCAGGTTGTCGACACGGTCGGTGACCGATGCCATCGGCCCCTGAACACCGTTGGCATCAATGAAGCCCGCGAAGGCATCGGTGCCAAAGGCGACACCCTCCCGGTCGGTGATCGTGTTGGCCTCGAAGGACAGCCAGGCGCCACCGCCGGGCGCGGAAACCAGGCTGACCTGATCGTTCGACGACTGCCGCGCATATGGCATTTCCACCGGACGGGTGTTCACGGCGCCATCGACATATGTGCTCAGCAACAGCCGGCCCTCGGTCGTCGCCACCACTGCGGCCAGGGCATCGGGCCCCAGGTTGGCATAGGCGGCGTAGTTGATCCGCTCATCGGGGTTCATGTCGATCAGCGTGGCCTGCCCGTTCGCCGAAACCGCGCCGGTGGCTTCATCGACGGTGTAGAGCCGCAACGCGAGATCCACGAAGTTGCGGCCGAACTGGTCGGTCTGGCCTGCCGTCTGATACAGCAGCGCATAGCCGTCGCCATAGGCTATGGCGGTATCATGGCTCAGGAACCCCGAACCGTCGAAGACGTTGGTGGCCAACGTCGCGCCGTCGGAATCCAGTATGTGGGTGATCACTTCGGTGCCGCTGGAATTGTCGCGCGTCAGCACCAGCCGGTCGTTCGCGATCGCGCTCAGGTTCATGTCGCCGCGGCTCAGTCGATCGCCGACGGCGACCGTCTGCTCGTCGCCACGCATACTGCCGTCGGCCTCGAACATCTGGATCCGGATCGCTGCGCCGGGGCCGGCCTGGGATGACGATGCGTGCAACTGTTCCATCCAGGCCACGGCGAATCCGCCATCGGGCAACGCGGCGATCATCGGATCGCTGTTTTGCGTAACGATCAGCCGGGGCGAGCTCTGGACGTAATCCGCGCCGAAGGGCGCCGAGGTAAAGACAACCGCGCCATCGCCATTCAGGATCTGCACCACGTTCTTGGTGTTGTCGGCGCCCGGCAGATCACCGTCGCGCAGTGTGAGCACCCGCGCGACATTGCCACCGGTCAGCGATGCCACTGTCTGCCAGTCGTTCAGGTTGGACCGGAACTCGAGTTCGGTGTCGTATTGCACCACGCGGGTTTCGGCATGCCACGGCAGCGCACCGGTGGTCAGCGTGACCACGGTGCCGTCAAGGCGTGTAACCGTTTCCACATCGCGCACCAGCGACATCGATTCCACGACAAAGATGGAATTCAGCGTGTTCACCTGGGTGTGTATGATCCGGTGCGTATAGCCGGGATAGAGGATCGGATCGACCTCAAGCACCAGATCGCCGACCAGGTCCAGGCTATTGGTGCCGGGAAAAACCACTTCCACCCGATCCGCGCCGGTTCCGCCATCCACCCGGACATAATCCGTGGTCTGGCCGCTGAACCCGTCAAACCCCGGCGGCAGCGTGATCACATCGTCGCCCGCCAACGTCACCACCAGCCCCGCCGCGGTCGGTGCCTGGATCACATCGTCGCCCAGGGTTCCAAAAATCGTCGTCATCGCGCGAAGCCTTCCAAAAATCACAACAAGCCCTTGCAGCAGTAATCAAATCCCGGAAAATGAGCAACCTGTTGGCAAATATTGATAAATGCCCTGCGCGGGTTCGTGCCGCTATGCTGCGCTGCGGTAAATTCGCTGCCGCGCGGCAGGGCACGCCGATTTGCACCGCGCCGCGCCCGTGCTAAGGCGCCGCCATGATCCTTACCCTGCGCTCTCTGCGGCATCTGGCCGACCTGGAATTCGACGATGTCATCGACGTGCGCGCGCCGGCCGAGTTCGCCCAGGACCGCCTGCCCGGCGCGATCAACCTGCCGGCGCTCGACGATGACCAGCGCGCGCGGGTTGGCACGATCTATGTTCAGCAAGACAGGTTCGTGGCCCGCAAGATCGGGGCCGCGATGCTGGCCCGCAATGTCGCCGCACATCTGGACGGCGCGTTGGCCGACCGTGACGGCGGCTGGCGGCCATTGGTGTATTGCTGGCGCGGCGGGCAGCGGTCGGGCGGCTTTGCTACCATTCTCGAACAGATCGGATGGCGCGTGGTCCGGCTGGACGGTGGTTACAAACGCTACCGGCGTCTGGTTGTCGATATGCTTTACAAAGATCCGCTGCCGCACCGGCTGATCCTTGTGGCGGGCGGCACCGGCACGGGCAAGACCGCGGTTCTGGCCCGGCTGGAGGCGGCGGGCGCGCAGGTCGTCGATCTCGAGGCACTGGCCGCGCATCGCGGATCGCTGTTCGGCGCAGAACCTGGCGGACAACCGGCACAAAAGCTCTTTGAAACCGGCCTGGCGGCACGGCTGGCAGCCTGTGACCCGGCGCGCCCGGTGTTCATCGAAGCCGAAAGCAACAAGATCGGGCGGCTGACCCTGCCGCCAGCGCTGTGGGACGCGATGAAATCCGCCGAGGCCGTCGTTCTGGACGCACCGCTTGGGGCGCGCGCGGCCTTCCTGACCCGGCAATACGGCGAAAGGTGGGGTCCGCCCGAACGGCTTTTGCCCAAGCTTGACGCGCTGCGGCCGTTTCACCCTGCCGACCGCATCGCGCAGTGGCAGATCATGGCCCGCAAGACCCGGCTGGAACCCTTGGTCGCGGATCTGATCCGCCATCATTACGATCCGCGCTATGCGATGCCGGGACCGGCGCGCGCCGCAGCGCCTGTGCATGTCGCCCTGCCCGATCTCTCTGACGCCAGCCTGGATGCGGCCTGCGCCACGGTTCTGGCCCAGGTCACACGATAACGGTCGGCGGCCCCGCTTCGAAACGCCCGATCACCGCCGCCCGGTGGCCCGCCGCGCACAGGGCGGCAACCGCCGGTGCGGCCGCTTCAGGCGGCATCGCGGCCAGAAGGCCCCCGGCCGTCTGCGGATCGTGCAGCAAGACCGGCCCGGCCCCACCCGTTGCCCCGGCATTGGCCGCGAACAACGTCGAGCGCACACCAGCCTTGGCCGCCTGCGCCGCGCCATCATAGAGCGGCACCGCCGGCCAATCGACGCGCGCGGCAACCTCGCTGGCCCGGCAAATCGCAAGAAGGTGCCCCGACAGCCCGAAGCCGGTGACATCCGTCATCGCCCGCGCCCCGGCCAGAAGCCGCGCGGCATCGTCCTGCGGGGTCTGCATGATATCGAGCATGGCGATCACGTCGGCGCCGCGCGCGCGCCCGGCCATTTCCGCCGCCAGCAGCGTGCCGCTGCCCAACGGCCGGGTCAGCACGATGCAATCGCCCGGACGCGCCCCGCGATGGGTCAGCGTCTGCGCCCCGGCCAGCCCGGTCAGCGCGAAGCCCAGGCTCATCTCTGCGCCGGTCATGCTGTGGCCACCCACCACATCCGCCCCGGCCGCGCGCAGAACGTCGCCGGCGGCCTGCATCACCTCGGCCCAGACCCGCGCCTGAATGGCCGGCGCCATCGGCGGCAGGATCACCGTGGCCAGCGCCGCCTGCGGCGCCGCCCCCATCGACCAGATATCGCCCAGCGCATGCACCGCCGCGATGCGGGCAAACCGCCGCGGATCGGCGGTGAAGGCGCGCAGGTGATCGGTGGTGAAAACCTGCCGGCCAGTCCCACCCCAGCGCAAAACCGCCGCATCGTCGCCCGGCGCCGACAGCACATCGTCGCGCCGCATGTCGGGCAGGCCGTGCAGGCCATCGGCCAGAACCGCACCACCGATCTTCGATCCGCAACCGGCACAGATCGGTCGGCCACCGCGCATTTCCGCCGCCACCCCCTGCGCCGCCGTCCGCGGCGGCCGCGGGGCGGGCATCGGCGGCAGATCGGTCAGCTTGTCCATGAACCGCCGGTCGATGCGGTCCTTCCAGCGCCACAACGCCGGCGCGGCCAACGTCAGGCCGAATTTTTCCCCCAGCGCCGACTGGCCACCCAGCGACACCAGCTTCAGATAATGCCGCTGCGGGCGGAACCGGCGCAGCGGCGCCCCGGTCAGCGCCGCCCGCAGGTTGGCATGAAGCACGGGCGCCGCGCGCACCGCGAACACGCCGGCCTTGGGGCGCGGGCTGGCCTGCATGTGCGCGCAGTCACCCACCGCGAACAGCCCGCGCCATCCCGGCACAGCAAGGTCCGGGCCGACACGGATGAAACCGTCGTTCAGCGGCAGATCGGTATCGCCCAGCCAGGGCCACGGTGTGGCCCCCGCCGCGCCGACGGTAAATTGCGACGGCAGCTCGCGGCCATCGGCAAGCTGAACGCCGTCCGCCGCGATCCGCGCGACCGGCACGCCGGTCTGGACGGTGACGCCCAGCCGCTCCATCGCGTGCCGGACATGCAGACGGGCGCGCGCGCCCATGCCTGTCAGGCCCGGCGCCGCCTCGATCACCCGCACCCGCGATCCCGGCGCCGGGCCGCGCAGGGCGTGGGCCATCGCCAGCGCCAGTTCACAGCCGGCCACGCCGCCGCCGATCACCGCCACCTGCACCGGCGCGCCGGTATCGGCCGCGCGCGCCAGGAACCCGCGCCAGGCATCGGCAAATCGGTCCAGCGGCTTGGCCCCGATGGCATGATCGGCAAATCCCGGAAGGGCCGGCATTTCGGCGGTTATGCCGATGTCGATACTGGCGACGTCGTAGGGCACCGGTGCGCCTTGGGCCAGCCGCACAACGCGCGCTTCCGGATCGACATGCACCGCACGATCCACCAGCAGCCGCGCGCCGGCGAAACGCGCCAGCCGCACCAGATCGATGTCCAGCGCACCGCGCCCATAGTGCCCGGCCACATGCCCCGGCAACATCCCGGTATAGGGCGCATCGGGCGCCGGGTTGATCACTGTCACCCGCACCCCGGCCAACGGGTTCATGCCCCAGCGGCGCAAAACCAACGCATGTGCGTGGCCGCCACCCACCAGAACCAGATCGCGGGTGACGGGCACCGGCATCGTCTGTTGCATCGCTTCGTCTCCGCCCGTTGCCCCGATCCGCCCGTACCGTGCCCGCATCACCCCACCACCGGCAAGCCGATCAGGCCGGTTTTTTTCGCCCGTCACGCGATAGGGGCACGCCGGCACAGGCGTTTCGCCGCTGTACCAAACAAGGCAGTTGAAAAACCGCCTCTGGCCAGCCATGCTGATACGAATTCAAGTCAGGGATGGTTGTTCATGTTGCGTAGTTTCGATTTGAATGGCCGCATTTACCAGACATTCTACGACGGCTCCTATGCGGGTTTCGCAGCCCGCGACACCTTGGAGCCGGATCGCGTCATTCCCGTCGAAGTCGGCGCACAGTTGTTTGCGGCGAACAGATACTACGACCTGGTCCGCGACATCGATCCGGTGCCGATCGTCGATGCCGCCGATCAGACGTTGCTTGCGGCGGGGCGCGCCAATGCAACCGGCACCGCGCTGGGATTTTCCTCGGCGCTGATTTCGGTGCCCGTCAATACTGTCATCGGAACGGCACTCGGCCAGGTGCTGGTGCCGATTTCGGCCGAGGCCCCCTACAGCGGGTGGAACAAAGACTGGCTGAACAGCACCACGAAATCCTTCAGCTCGGACGCGTCGCCGCTGAAACAGGCCGAGATTTTCTACAAGATCGGCCTGGAATGGGCAAAGGTGGTGGCCGAGCACGGGCGCGCCGTGGCCGAACTGGGCTGGATCGAAGACAGCATCCGCAACGCCGGCGAAGCGGCCTTCACCGCCCGCGGCCTGATTTCCAGCCTCGAACGCGCGGGGGGCGAAGACCAGCCGATCAGTGTGGATACCGTTCTTCAGGCCTACCTCAACACGTCGATCGCCTACGGCACCGCAAACCGTGCGATGGAAGCGTTGCGCGCCATGTCCTTCGGCGACGCCGGGCTGACACTGGACGATCGCAACGGGCTGACGGTGGCCATCAAATCGCTGGGCGATGCCTTTCTGGGCTGGATTCCCGACGATGTCGAAAGCACCGCCAAGTTCGCCGGAAAATCGACAGCTTCGGTTCTGGGCGGCGCGCTGTCCGACGATCTGGCAAAGAATTCGCTGAAACTGGTCAAGACCATCATCAGTACGGTCGACACCATCGGCGCGGTCTCGGTGGATGTGGTCGGCGGGCAACTGGCCGAAGACATGCTGGCCTTCTACGAAGAGGGCCTGAACCGTCTGGATGTGGATCTGTTTCAGGAGCGGCTGGTGGGCGCTGTCGACGCGCTGCAACCCACGGTCGGCTTCCAGAGCTTTGCCGACGCCGAAGGCAACACCACCGAGGACGCCAAACCACTGCAACTGGCGCGTCAGTCTGACGGGTCGGTCAGTGCGACGGTCGTGGGCAGCCTGTCGCGGTTCGATCAATCGGACACGTTCGAAATCGACCTGCCGCAAGGCGGCACGCTGCGGTTCGTGAACACCGGAGTGACAACCCGCCTGCTGGACGCGAACGGCGACCGCATCGACATGACGTTCAGCTCTGGCAGATTCACCTCTCCCGCGTTGGAGGCGGGCACGTTTTTCCTGCAATTGCAAGGCAATGGCCGCACAACCGAGGTTTACGAATTTGAGGCGCTGTTGTTGCAATCGGATTTGCTGGCACCCGATGATCAGGCCCGAAATGCCATAGATCTGGGTACGCTGGGGGCCGGGACAACGCAGGTTCAGGACGATCTGGGCGGACCGCTGGGGATCGACATTGTCGACCATTACACGTTCACGCTGGACGATCCGTCGGCCGTGACGGTCCGCGCCGTGGCCGATGGAAACCAGGCGGAATTCTCGATGCGGCTGGCGCATGAGCAGCTGTTCGACGCCTACGAGGATCGCGCCCTTTTCATCCCCTCCGACGCCGAACCAGAAACCGCCGCGACAACGCAGAACCTTTCGGCGGGCACCTATATCGTGGCGGTGCAGGGCGATGGCCTGTCACACGACTATCGCCTCGAAATTGATGTGACACCCGGCTTCGCGGGCGAAAGCCAAAGCGTGGCGGCAGGCACCGAATACTTCGGCGACGGCGACGACGTCATCAATCAGTCGGGCGGTTTTGTCATCGCCGGGGGCGGCGCGGACACCATCGAATTCTACCGTGGCATCCTGGACGCCGGACCGCAGGACGACATCATCACCGTCACCACCTATCTGGGCAACGGCGAAATCGATGGCGGCCCGGACTTCGACACGCTGCGCTTCAACGGCGCCCGCTATAACACAAGCTTCGTGGACGCGGACGGCGAAGCGATCGCCTTTTCCGGCGATTCGGTGTCGGATTTTCTGGCCGAACGCGACGGCGCGGCGCGGTTGGGGCATTTCGTTTTCGTGTCGAACGAAGGGATGCGCGAGCTTCAGGTCGCGGGTATCGAACGCATCGAGGTTCTTGGCACGGCGGCGGATTCGTCCCTGCTGGTCTGGACGCCCGAACTGGCATTCGTCGAACCCGGCCGGACCACCAAACTGCGCGCTGACTGGTCCGGGATCACGCAAAACATCGTTGTCACGCAAAGTTCGATTCGCGGCGTGGACGGGTTCGCCATGAACGGCGCGCCCAGAACCCTGACCGCGCTGACCGGCAGCGGCGATGACGTTTTCGACCGCGCGGCCCAGTACGTCTTTCTCGACACCGGCGCGGGCGAGGATCTGGTGATCGGCGATGGTGAAATAGCCACGGGCGCGGGCGACGATACGGTTACGGGTACAGGCCAGATCGACCTGGGCGACGACAACGATTTCGTCCATGTCACCGGCGCAGCCACGGTGCAGGGCGGCGATGGCCACGACGTGTTGCTGTACGACATGCGCGGCGCACAGGGCGGATATTATTCGAGTTCGGTTCTCTACACCCAGATCCTTCTGGAGAACGGTGAATGGGTCCGGCCCTCGGGCGCGGACGCGGGCGAGATCCTCGACCAGATCGCCACGGCACAGGATTGGCGGATCGCGGCACGGAACGGATCCGGCAGCAGCGCCGATGTGATCATCGAAATCGACGGCATCGAAGAAATTCACCTGGGCGGCGGCGCCCATGGCGGTTTCCGGCCCAGTGCCGGGGATGTCTTTGTGGCGTTTGACGGCGTTGCCTCGGTGAACGGCTATGCGCGCGACGATTATGTCTATGCCGAATGGTCCGACGCGACCGAGAGTATTTCGAACGAGGTCACCGACGATGGCATCCATGTGTTTTCGAACGGGTTCCAATCGAATTCGGTCGAATATCACCACGTCCGCACCGGATCTGGCGACGATCGGCTGATCCTGTCGGGCAGCGCCTATACCGGGCTGGGGGCGGATTCGGTTCTGTTGAACGGCGGCTATGCCGAGACCGGCGGCGGCAATGACACCGTGACATTCGGCAGGCCGGGACTGTATCAGAGCCTCAGCGCCGATCTCGGCGATGACGACGATCTGCTGTTTTCCGAATATGGCACCAGCGGCACCATCGACGGCGGCGCGGGCATGGATGTGGCCCATGTCAGCGGCAACGCGTTTTACTGGACGCCCGATCCCGAGGGCCCCGATCTGCACGTCGGCGATATGGAAAGCTATGATGCGATCCGCGCCCATTACGACGCCGGCGGCACCGTTGTCCTGCAAAGCGGCAGCGGCCGCATTTTCGGCAGCGGAAGCCGCGACACCGACCTGTTGCATTTGACCGGCTTTGAAACCGTGCACCAGGTCGGGCGCACCGACAACCAGGTGTTTGTCGAACTGGGCCAGGGCAGTTTCTTTGACGGAGGCGAAGGCAATCAGGATCGGCTCTATGCCGACTGGTCCGCTTTCGATACGCCGGTTGCCATTGATTTCACCGTCGATGACAAGGTGTTTGACACCCCCGGCGGCGGGCGCGTCAGCAACATCAACGAGGCCTTCATCCGCACCGGCGATGGCGACGACCGGCTGTGGCTGGACGCGCGCGCCAACAATATCGAAACCAACGGTGGCGACGATCAGATCGTCCTGCGCAACGGATCATATGGCGACAAAACGATCTCCACCGGCGCGGGTGAGGATTTCGTGCGCCTCAATTCGTCGCGAAACGCCACGGCGATTGTCGATCTGGGCATCAACGACGATACGATTCACATCAGCAACGCGCGTGCCAATGTCGATGGCGGCGACGGCGTCGATACGCTGGTCGTCACCGCTGGCGTCTACACGATGCGAACACAGAACGATGCCGGCGACTGGACGTCGCTCAACGCCGAAATCTATGCCGAATATCAGGCCGGCAATCGCGCCGTGGCGATCTATAGCGACGCCGGGTTGATCCAGATCGAGGGCATCGAGCGCATGGCCGTGTCTTCGCGTGGCGGATCGCACCTTTGGGATGTCGCAGAGACATCTTTCCTGCGCACCGATCCCGATCGCAGCACAATCGATTACTTCCACCTCGGCAGCGGCAACGACCTGGCACAGGGAATGGGGCGCGCCGATTACTACTATTTCTACGGCGACTTCGGGTCGGACCGCATCGAAGACACGTCCTCGGGCGACCGGCTGATCTTCGAATCGGCCACACTGGATCAGGTCACGCTGACGCGGGTCGGGCTGGATCTGGTGGCGGCCACCGCCCAGGGCGGCGAAGTTACCGTGGCGGATTACTTCGCCGGTCAGCCCGACGGCCGCAACTGGCGCGTCTTCGCGCAGGATGGGGAAATGACCGTGGATTGGGCGGCGCTGGGCCTCTCCGACCCGTCGGACACCGAACCGGCCGCATTCGCCGAAACCGCCTGGCAGGAGACGACGGTGCGCGCCGACACGGTCACAGGCACCGAATCCGCCGATTACCTGGCGGGTTCGGCCGTGGGCGACGTGATCGCCGGCTTGGGCGGCAACGATCTGATCGACGGCAATGGCGGTGCCGACACGGTGAACGCCGGCGCGGGCAACGATCTGATCTATGCCGGTGAAACCGCGATGACAGTGGATGGCGGCATCGGGCAGGACGTTCTCGATTACCGCTATGTGCGGTCGGGATCGCTGGTTGTGGATCTGGCCGACGGCAGTTCGAACCGGCGCGATGTTCTCTCGGGAATCGAGGATATCGCGGGCCTTGAAACCGGCAACAACCGCCTGACAGGCGATGCCGCCGATAACCGCCTGGTCACCTTTTCCGGGAATGATGCGGTTTTCGGTGCCGCCGGCAACGATACGCTGATCACGGGCGATGGCGACGACACGCTGGATGGCGGAGCGGGTGCCGATATCCTCGTGGCCGGCAACGGCGACGATCTGCTCGGGGGCAGCGGCGGGCCCGATACGATCGAGGGCGGCGCCGGCATCGACACGCTCAGCTTTGCCGAATTCTCCGCCGGGCATGGTGTGGTGATCGATGTGGCCGGGGGCAACGTTTCGGCGCGCAGCGGCGGGGCGCCGTCGTTGGCCTCGTTCTCCGAAATCGAGGCCTTTGCCGGTACCGCGGCCCATGACGACATCCTGATCGGCGGCGATGCACCCGACGATCTGTCGGGGCTGGACGGCGACGATTTTCTTTATGGCGACGGGATCAAGGTGGCGCTGGTGGCGGATGTGCCGGGGCAGGTCTACCGGCTTTATCAGGCGACGCTGGGGCGCGCGCCCGACAGCGCCGGGCACCAGGGCTGGTCGCGCCAGCTGTTCGAGGGTGAGACACCGCCCGTCGCGGTGGCCGCCGGCTTCGTGGGCAGCACCGAATTTCAGAACGTTTACAGTGGCCTGGACGATGCGGGCTTTGTCGGGCTGCTGTATCAGAACGTGCTGGGCCGCGCCGCGCAGGCCGCCGAAATCACCGCCTGGACCGATCTGATGGCCGCCGGACGGTCGCGGCCCGAGGTGGTTCTGGGCTTCTCCGACAGCTCCGAGTTTCAGAATGCAACCCGAGACGAGGCCGCGCGATTTGCCCTCTCGAACACCGATTCCGTCTGGTCGGGCGATATCTTCCGGCTCTATCAGGCCACGCTCGACCGCGCGCCAGACCGCGCCGGATTTGCCGGCTGGGCCGATGCGCTGGGCACCGGCACGCCGTTCGACACGGCGGTCACCGGCTTTGTCGCCAGCCCCGAGTTCCAGAATACCTACGGCGCGGTGGACGATTCGGGATTTGTTAACCTGCTCTACAATAACGTGCTGGGGCGGGACGGCGATTCGGACGGGCTGCGCGGGTGGCTGGCCGTGCTGGCGGATGGCGGCACGCGCGCCGAGGTGGTGCGCGGCTTCTCGCAGAGCGCGGAATTCACGGCGGCCACGGCGGCACCGCTGGCCGCGTGGATGCGCGCGCAGGGCGTTGACGATGTGCTGGACGGTGGCGCCGGGGCCAACGTGCTGACCGGCGGACTGATGGGCGATA
>JANSXZ010000028.1 GCA_024742705.1 Paracoccaceae bacterium
ACCTTCGTCTTCGATGCGGCCGCGGCGGGCCAGCACCGGGTGATGGATCTGGAACCCTGGGACAGCCTCGATTTCCGCGGCTTCGGCTACGCCACCCCCGGCGAGGCCCGCGCCCACCTGACCGAAACCGCCACCGCCGTCGTCTTCGCCGACCAGGGCACCGCGATCACCTTCGAGGGCACCACCCTCGCCAGCTTCACCGACGACATGTTCGTGTGACGCGGCATCGGGGGCAATTCCTGACCGCGGGATGTTCCCGAGAACTGCCCCATGGGCGGACGAATTCTTCACGGTGAACCGCCCCTTGTGGAAGCTGGGGCCCCGACCGGATTTGTCAGCTAGTGTCGCAGTGATCGACATGGGGCTTCCCAGCGGCTTTCGACTTTGGGCCAAGCGGGACCAGTCGCCCATCCGCACGTGACCTACCCGCGGAGTTCGCATCCAGACGCAGGCCCCGATTTGCGGTCGGCTGATTTTCGGCGAGAAGGAGACCGGGGATGCCGACAAGACAGCAGCATTCGGCTGGGTTACAGACTAGGGTGGCGGCATCGGCGCCTCGGCTCATGGCTGGCGGTGAGCCGGGCCGCGAGCTTTGCTTCCACCGAACTCGGGAACGCACAGTCGCCTTGGCAGGATACCTGCGCGCGCCGTTTTTCTGCATATGCCTCATCGGTAATTCGTTTCACGAACGTGAAGAGAGTGGCGGCCAGCGCAATCAATCCATAGCGGAATGTGCGGGGATCATCGCCAAAGTCGGTCGGTCTGTTGTTTGGCAATTCTGCGAGACAACGAATCGAATTGAGAGACCACAAAGGATCTGAACCGGCGCACGGCCGGAGTCTGGTCGCGTTCGTTGGCCATGAGAAGGCCCTGTTCACGCTCGGGGTGACCGATTTCGAGGGACAGCGCTGTGATCGCCGACCTGTCGCGCATCATGAACACGACCGAATAGGGCAGAACGGTCAGGCTGTCGGATTCAGAAAGGACTTCGATGACCGAAGCCAGCGATCCACCCGAAAAGCTGATACGGAACTCTTCGGCACCAAGGTTTTTCAGCGCGCGGCGAAGATCCTTGTAGAGAGGGCTGTCCGCCGGCGGAGCGATCCAACTGTACTGGCCCATCTCGCCCGGAGTTACGAATTTCTTTCTCGCCAACGGGTGGTCCCTACGGCAAGCGATCACGTTCAACCCAGCGAGGATCGGCTGAAAGGCAAGGTCTTTTGGCACGCTGTTCTGCTGCAGCGGGAGAATTGCCAGGTCCAGCGTGCCGTTGCGCAGTTTCTCGATCAACTCGGCCGCGTAGCCATAGGACTGGTCCACGCGAACGTCGGACATCTGTTGCTGGAACAGGGCGATCATCCCCGAGATCACCCCATCCATGAAGAACGGCGTTCCGCCGACCCGCACAAGCCCGGTGTGACCGGTGAGATAGCGGGCCACGATGTCGGACGAGGTCTGACCGGCCTTCAGCACGGCGCGCCCCTGATCGGCCAGCGCCCGCCCCAGTTCCGTGGGTTGCAGCGGGCGTCTTCCGGGCTGGAAAAGCGGGGCACCGATCCGCGCTTCCAGTTGCGACAAGGTACGCGACACCGAGGGCTGCGACTTGCCGAGTGCCTCGGCCCCTTCGGTCAAACCTGCGTGGTCCACGATGGCTGCGAGGATTTCAAGGTGGCGCGGATCCAGCTTCATAACACAATGCTATATTGCACGCCCGACTTCGGATCAAATTCAAAAGTCTTCACTGCTATCGTAACGGCACCAGACAGGCAGAGATTGCGACAGGCGGAGATTGGAATGTCGTTCTTCCAGAAAGAATTCGTGGCCAACAGCGCGGCGGTGCGGGTGCGCTTCGGGCCGGGTGTTCGCCACGACCTGGGCGCCGAGATCGACCGCATCGGGGCAACCCGTGCTCTCATCCTGTCCACGCCGCAACAGGCCGAATCCGCGCTGACTTTCGCAGAGACCCTTGGAGGACGTGCCGCCGGCGTATTCTCGGGCGCGGCAATGCATACGCCCGTCGAAGTCTCGGAAAATGCGGTTGACCATGCGCGTGAGATCGATGCCGACATCATTGTCGCGGTGGGCGGCGGATCGACGACCGGGCTGGGCAAGGCAATCGCCTATCGGACGGACCTGCCCCAGATTGTCGTGCCGACAACCTACGCAGGCTCCGAGGCCACGCCGATCCTTGGCCAGACCGAACAAGGACGGAAGACGACGCTGACCGATCCGAGGGTGCAGCCCGAGATCATCCTTTATGACGCGGAGCTGGTCGCGACGCTGCCTGTCGGCATGACAGTCACCAGCGCGCTGAACGCCGTCGCCCATGCAGCGGAAGCGCTTTATGCCCGCGAACGCAATCCGCTGTCCTCGGCGCTGGCGGTGGAAGGGATGCAGGCTTTCGCAGCGGCGTTGCCGAAGGTGGTCGCCAACCCTGCCGATCTCGATGCCCGTGGCGAAACGCTCTATGGTGCGTGGCTCTGCGGCACGGTGCTGGGCCAGGTGGGCATGGCGTTGCACCACAAGCTTTGCCACACGCTGGGTGGGTCTTTCGGCCTGCCGCATGCGGAAACCCACGCGATCGTGCTGCCGCACGCCATTGCCTTCAATGAAACAGCGGTGCCCGACTTGCTGGCGCCGGTGGGCGCAGCCTTCGGGGGCGGACCGGCCGGTGCCGCGCTTCACCGGTTCGCCACAAAGATGGGCGCGCCGCTTTCGCTGAAGGACATCGGGCTGGCCGAGGCCGATCTGGACCGCGCCGCAGAAATCGCCACGCAGAACGCCTACTGGAACCCGGCAGGAATCGACCGGGACGGGATACGCCGTTTGCTGGACGCGGCCTTTCACGGCCGCGCGCCTGAACGGTAAACAAGGACAGGGAGGAACATCACATGCTCACACGCCGCAGACTTCTCAAATCGAGCGCTGCAACGGGCCTTACGCTGGCCGCGGGCGGCCTTGCCGCACCGGCCATCTCTCAAGGCGCCCGCATCAAGGTCGGCTACGTCACGCCGCAATCGGGCCCGTTGGCGGCCTTCGCGGAAGCCGACCGTTTCATTCTCGACGGATTTTCCGCCACGGATGCCGGGGCGAACTTCGAAGTCATCGTGAAGGACAGCCAGTCGAACCCGAACCGTGCCGCCGAAGTGGCGCAGGAACTCATCGTAGATGACGGCATCGACCTGATGCTGGTCGCCTCGACCCCCGAGACAACGAACCCCGTCACCACCACATGCGAGAACGAAGAGGTGCCCTGCATCTCGACGGTGGCGCCGTGGCAGCCGTGGTTCATCGGCCAGCAGGGCAACCCCGGCAATCCCGCGTCATGGGAGCCGTTCTACTATGCCTTTCATTTCTTCTGGGGGCTGGAGGACGTGATCGCGACCTTCACCAACATGTGGGGGCAGCTCGACACCAACAAGTCGGTTGGCGGGCTCTTTCCCAACGACGGCGACGGCAACGCATGGGGCGATCCCAACGTGGGCTTCCCGCCTGTTCTGGCCGACCAGGGCTACACCCTGACCGATCCCGGCCGCTACCAGAACCTGACCGACGATTTCAGCGCCCAGATCAACGCCTTCAAGGCCGCCAATGCCGAGATCGTGACCGGCGTGGTCATCCCGCCCGATTTCACCACCTTCTGGACCCAGGCCAAACAGCAGGGCTTTACGCCCAAGGCGGCCTCGATCGGCAAGGCGATCCTGTTCCCGCAGGCCGTCGAGGCGCTGGGCGATGCAGGGCACAACCTGTCCTCAGAGGTCTGGTGGTCGCCGTCGCACCCATTTGTGTCGTCGCTGAACGGCATCGGCGCGGGCGACCTGGCCGCTGGCTTCACCGCCGCAACGGGCCGTCAATGGACCAAGCCCATCGGCTTCGTGCATGCGCTTTTCGAAGTTGCCGCCAATGTCATGGGCCGGGTGTCCGACAGCGGCGACCCCGACGCCGTGTCCGAGGCGATCGCGGCGACGCGGCTCGATACGATCGTGGGCCGTCTGGCCTGGGACGGGGCCGGTCTGCCGCCTTTTGCCCAGCGCAATGTCGCCAAGACCCCGCTGGTGGGTGGTCAGTGGCGGCTGCGCGACGACGGCGGCTATGATCTGGTCATCGTCGACAACCAGACCGCGCCCGATGTTCCGACCGGCGGTGTCATGGAAGCGATCACCGCCTGATCCACCAAAGCGGGCCAACTGGCCCGCGCCCCCCTTTGCAACCCGCCTAGCGGGCGCGCCCGATTGGCGGCCCGACGGAGCCGATATGTCGATTTTGTCGCTGAAATCCGTGTCCAAGAGCTTCGGCGCCCTGAAGGTGACCGACGACGTCACCTTCGACGTGCCCGAGGGGCAGGCCCTGGGCATCATCGGCCCGAACGGGGCGGGCAAATCCACGCTGTTCAACCTGATCACCGGCAACCTGATGGCCGACGCGGGACGGATCGAATTCGACGGCGGCGACGTGACCCGCGTGCCGGCCATGAAGCGGGTCGCCGCGGGTGTCGGGCGGTCGTTCCAGATCCCGCAGCCTTTCGAGAAACTGACGGTTTTCGAAAACCTGCTGGTGGCGGCCACGCACGGCCGCGCGGCGTCCGAGGCCTAAGCCCTTGCGCCCTGCGCCGATGTGTTGGAGCGCACCGGCCTCATGCCCAAGGCCAACGCCCCGGCGGGCAGCCTGTCGCTTCTCGAACGCAAGCGGCTGGAACTGGCGCGCGCCATGGCGACGGGCCCGAAGCTGCTGCTTCTCGACGAGATCGCGGGCGGGCTGACCGAAGCAGAGTGCCGGTCGCTGGTGCAGACGATCCGGGACATCCACGCCGAGGGCGTGACCATCATCTGGATCGAACACGTCCTGCACGCGCTCAACGCCGTTGTCGAACGTCTGCTGGTGCTGGATTTCGGCCGGGTGATCGGAATCGGCGATCCGAAGGAAATCATGGAGAGCCGCGAAGTGCGCGAAATCTATCTGGGGATCGAGGTCTGATGGTGCTGCTCGAAACGCATGGTCTTACAGCCCGCTACGGCGATTTCCAGGCCCTGTTCGGTGTGGATGCGCGCCTGGAAGCCGGCGAGACCGTCGCCATCATCGGCGCGAACGGCGCGGGCAAGACGACGCTCATGCGCTCCATCACCGGTGTGTTGCGCAACGCGGCCGAACAGATCCGGCACAAGGGCGTCGAGATCGGCCACCTGCCGGCGGATACGATCATGAAGCGAGGCATCGCGATGGTGCCCGAGGGCCGCAAGCTGTTCCCCTCGCTTTCGGTCGAGGAGAACCTGATCATCGGCGGGCAGAACAAGCGCGGCCGCGATCTGGGCGACCGGATCGACAGCATGATCGCCCGGCTCACCGGGGCACCGGATCCGATGGAGCTGAGCGCCGGCCACGACGGTGTGGGGTACTGGACGCTGGAGACGATCTACGACCTTTTCCCGATCCTGAAGGAGCGGCGGCACAGCCCCGGCACCGCGCTGTCGGGCGGGCAACAGCAAATGGTCGCCATCGGCCGCGCGCTGATGTCGAACCCCGACGTTCTGCTGTGCGACGAGATCAGCCTGGGCCTTGCGCCGGTTGTCATCCGCGACATCTATGCCGCCCTGCCGAAGATCCGTGAAAGCGGGGCCAGCGTGATCGTCGTCGAACAGGACATCGGACAGGCCATGGCCGTGGCAGACCGGGTCTATTGCATGATGGAAGGACGGGTCACGCTTCAGGGCCGCCCGTCGGATATCAGCCGCGACGACATCCACGCGGCCTATTTCGGAGAAGCGGCATGATCTGGGTCGATACCATCCTTCAGGGCGTTCTGCTGGGCGGGCTCTATGCGCTCTTCGCCGCGGGGCTGAGCCTGGTGTTCGGCATCATGCGGCTGGTCAATCTCGCCCATGGCGACCTGATCGTCTTCGGCGCCTACCTTATCCTGATCGTTGTATCGGTGCTGGGGCTGCACCCGTTCCTTGCCGCCTTCATCGCGGCGCCGGTGATGTTCGTTTTTGGCTGGGTGCTGCAAAAGGCGGTGCTGAACCGGACGCTGGGCGACGACATCCTGCCGCCTCTGCTGGTCACGTTCGGCTTGTCCATCGTGATCCAGAACGGCCTGCTCGAGGCTTTTTCGGCCGACAGCCAGCGCATTTCGATGGGCCCGCTCGAAACCGCGTCGGTTTCGATCGGGCCGATCAGCGCGGGCGTCCTGCCCCTTCTGACCTTCGGTTCGGCGGTCCTGGTGATTGTCGCGCTGAACCGGTTGTTCTACCGCACCGCCATCGGCCGGGCCTTTCGCGCCACGTCCGACGATCCCACCACGGCCAGCCTGATGGGCATCCGCCCCGACCGCGTCTTCGCGACCGCTACGGCCATTGCGATGCTGGTGGTGACGATCGCCGCGCTCTACCTTGGCACGCGGGCGAATTTCGATCCCAATGTCGGGCCGGCACGCCTGATCTATGCTTTCGAGGCTGTCATAATCGGTGGGCTGGGCAGCCTCTGGGGCACGCTCGCGGGCGGCATCATCATTGGCGTGGCCCAGACCGTCGGCGCGGCGATCAACCCCGAATGGCAGATCCTGGCCGGGCATGTCGCGTTCCTTGTCGTGCTGCTGGTGCGTCCGCGCGGCCTGTTCCCGAGAGGCAACTGACCGATGGCCGCCACATACACCGTCACCACCCGCACACCGGCTTCTTCGATGGCGATGATCTCCGCGCTTGTGATTGTCGCGATCCTGTTCGCCGCGCCTTACTTTGCCTCGCGCGGCCTGATCCAGGATTTGTTCTTCATCCTGACCATGCTCACGCTGGCGCAGTTCTGGAACCTGCTTGCGGGCTATGGCGGGCTGGTATCGGTGGGCCAGCAGGCCTTCGTGGGCCTCGGCGCCTACGCGCTTTACGGCATGGTGATCCTGATGGGGCTGGACCCGATCATCTCGATCCTGTTCGCCGGGATCGCGGCGCTTGTTCTCGCGGTGCCCACGGCGTTCTTCGCATTCCGTCTGCAGGGCGCCTACTTTGCCATCGGAACCTGGGTGATCGCCGAGGTGGCGCGCCTTTCGGTAGCGCAATGGCAGGCGGTCGGCGGCGGCACCGGCACCTCGCTGCCACGCAGCGCACTGCGCGAGATGATGCTGGTCGGGTGGATCGAGAGCGCCTTCGATGTCCGTGCCAGCGCGGCGCGGGACATCCTGACCTACTGGCTGGCGCTGGTCCTTGCCGTGGCGACCATCGCCGGAATCTATTGGCTCTTGCGCAGCAAACCCGGCCTGGCGCTGGCGGCGGTGCGCGACAACACCGAGGCGGCGCGCTCTGTGGGCGTGGATGCCGGGCGGATGAAATGGTTCGTCTTCCTGACCTCCGCATGCGGCACCGGGCTTGCCGGGGGGCTGATCTACCTGCAAAAGGCACGGATCTCGCCCGACGCGGCCTTCAGCGTGACCGACTGGACCGCCTATGTGATCTTCATCGTCGTGATCGGCGGCATCGGCACCATCGAAGGCCCGATCCTTGGCGTGCTGATTTTCTTCCTGCTGCAAAGCGTGCTGGCCGACTATGGCAGTTGGTACCTGATGGTCCTCGGGCTTATCGGCATCTCGGTCATGCTCTTTGCCCCGCGCGGCCTCTGGGGCCTGATCTCCGAACGCACCGGCATTCAACTTTTCCCCGTGCGGCGGCGGCTGTCGGGCGGAACAATCAAGAAAAGGGAGGGCTGATCATGGCTCATATCGAAACCGACGTCCTTGTCATCGGCACCGGGCCGGCAGGATCGGCCACCGCGGCGCTTCTGTCGAGCTATGGCATCGAGAACATGGCGATCAACCGCTACCGCTGGCTGGCGAACACGCCGCGGGCGCATATCACCAACCAGCGCACGATGGAGGTGCTGCGCGATCTGGGCCGGGAGGTGGAGGACGAAGCCTATCTCTTTGCCGCGCATCAAGACCTGATGGGCGAGAACGTCTTCTGCGAAAGCCTGGCCGGCGAGGAAATCGGCCGCATGAAAAGCTGGGGAAACCATCCCCTGTCGAAGGCCGAACACCTGTTGTCCAGCCCGACGATGATGAACGATCTGCCGCAGACATTCATGGAACCGCTGCTGTTCAAGACCGCCTGCTCGCGCGGGACGCAAGCGCGCATGTCCACGGAATATCTCAGCCACGAACAGGACGCCGACGGTGTCACCACAACCTGCCTCGATCGTCTTACGGATCAGAAGTTCACGATCCGGTCGAAGTATCTTGTCGGTGCTGACGGCGGCAATTCGCTGGTCGCGCAGCACATCAACGCCCCGTTCGAAGGCCAGATGGGTGTGGGCGGTTCCATGAACATCGTCTTCCGCGCCGACCTCAGCAAATATGTCGCCCACCGTCCCAGCGTGCTGTATTGGGTTATGCAACCGGGATCGAATGTCGGCGGGATCGGCATGGGCCTGGTGCGGATGGTGCGGCCGTGGAACGAATGGCTGATTGTCTGGGGCTACGACATCAACGAACCCGCCCCCGAGGTCGACGAAAAGATGGCCACGCAGGTGGCACGGCAGCTTGTGGGCGACCCGGGGCTTGAGATCGAGCTGCTCAGCGCCAGCATCTGGACCGTGAACAACATGTATGCCACGCATATGCAGAACCAGCGCGTCTTCATCATGGGCGACGCGGCGCACCGGCATCCGCCCTCGAACGGGCTGGGGTCCAACACCTCGATCCAGGACAGCTTCAATCTTGCGTGGAAGCTTGCCGCCGTACTCAAGGGACAGGCCGGCGCGTCGCTTCTTGACAGCTACAGCACCGAACGCGCGCCCGTGGCCAAGCAGATCGTGACGCGGGCCAACCAGTCCATCGGCGAATTCGGCCCCATCTTCGAAAGCCTTGGCATGGCCGAGGGCGTGAAGCCCGACGTGATGCGGAAGAACCTGCAAGCGCGCTGCGACACCACCGCAGAAGCGGAGAAACAGCGCGCCGCCATTCGCGAGGCAATCGCCTTCAAGAAGTACGAATTCGACGCGCACGGCGTCGAGATGAACCAGCGCTATCGTTCGGATGCGGTCGAGACCGACGGACAGATCGAACCCGCCTTCGAGATGGATGCCGAATTGCACTATCAGCCGACGACGTGGCCCGGCGCACGCATCCCGCATATCTGGATCTTCGACCACGCGACCGGCGAAAGGCATTCCACACTCGATCTTTGCGGCAAGGGAACCTTCACCTTGTTTACCGGCATCGGCGGCGGGGGCTGGCAGGATGCGGCGGATGCGGTCGGTGCCGAACTGGGTTTGCCGATCACGACGCGCCTGATCGGACCGCGCCGCGAATTCGAGGATCTCACCGGCGATTGGGCGCGGGCGCGCGAGATAACGGATTCGGGCTGCATCCTGGTGCGCCCCGATCACCATGTCGCATGGCGCGCGGAAACCCTGGCGGAAGACCCGGAGGGCGAATTGCGCCGCGTCCTCGGAAAGATCCTCGCACGCTGAATCGGAGAGACAATCCATGACGTATTTTTCAGAAGCCAGTTCCGCAGAGGTGGTCAACGCGCGCATGGGGGCGCAAACGGATCCTCGGCTGCGCGCGGTCATGCACGCCCTCGTCACCCATCTGCACGCCTTCATCAAGGACGTAGAGCCGACGACCGAGGAATGGGAGGCCGCCATCGCCTTCCTGACCAAGACCGGCCAGATGTGTTCGGATACGCGCCAGGAATTCATCCTGCTGTCAGACGTGCTTGGCGTGTCGATGCTGGTCGACGCGATCAACCACCGCCGCCCCGATGGTGCAACCGAAAACACCGTGTTCGGCCCCTTCCATGTCGACGGCGCGCCCGAACGCGCGATGGGCGAAACGATCTCGCTGGACGGCAAGGGCGAAAGCTGCCTGTTCGAGGGCCGGGTGCTGGACCTGGACGGCAACCCGATCCAGGGGGCCGTAGTCGATGTGTGGTCGGATAACGAAGACGGCTTCTATGACGTCCAACAGCCTGACATCCAGCCGCAATGGAACAACCGCGGCGTGTTTCGCACCGGTGTCGATGGCGCTTACCGGTTTCGCGGGGTCAAGCCGGTGTCATATCCGATCCCCGATGACGGCCCGGTGGGGCAGATGCTGGAGCAGGTCGGGCGCCACCCGTGGCGTCCCGCGCACATGCATTTTCTTGTCACGGCCGACGGCTTCGAGCCGATCACCACACACACCTTCGTGGCCGGCGATCCCTATCTCGAAAGCGACGCGGTCTTCGGGGTCAAGCATTCGCTGATCGTGCCCTGCGAACCGGTCCAGGGGGGAGAGACAGCGTGGCGGTCGGCCTTCGATTTCGTGCTCAAGCCGATGTGACAACCATGGCGCGCCCATGCATCATCTGCGTTGCCATCACCGGATCGCTGCCGCCGAAGGCGGATAATCCCGCCGTGCCGATCACAGTGGCCGAACAGGTGGAAACCACGCATGGATCCTTTGAGGTCGGCGCCACGATCCTCCACGCCCACGTTGGCAACGACGACCCGAGCCAAAGCTGCGACCCCGAGAAATTCGCCCGTCTCAAGGAAGGGATCATGCGTCACTGCCCCGGCATGATCGCTCAATTCTCTACCGGCGGGCGGTCGGGCGCCGGCCGGACGCGACTGCCGACGACGACGCCGGCAGAGACTTGGCGCGCGCATTCCGGCCCCGCTGCCTCACTGCCGACGGCGCCACAATGCAGCTTCTCCTTGCCGAGGCGCACAGGCACCAAGGCCGGCAAAAGCGCGACGTCTCGGATGATGCGAAAGACCGGCTGGAACCCGCGCCAGGATCAGCGCCCCCGGCAACGGCAATCATCGACCATACCCTGGATCTCCGTGAGAAACTGACCCTGCATTTCCTGCCGGACCCCGATGCATCCGACGTCCTCCGCAGCAACCCCAGGGCGGCGCAGCGGCATATCAGGATTTTCAGGACATCCAACAAGCCCTATGCCAACCTGTCCGGGAGATGGCACTTCATGAAGAACCAGACCGCGCGAATGTGGTAGGGAGAATGAGGACAAAAACCTTTGGATTTTGTCCAGAAAAGCAAGAAGATCTGGTGCGGCCGAGAAGACTCGAACTTCCACGGGTGTTACCCCACAGCGACCTCAACGCTGCGCGTCTACCAATTCCGCCACGGCCGCATGATCGTGGGGCTTTCGCTGTGCTGACTAGCGAAAGCCCCCAGCGAGCACAAGCAAAAAACACCGATCAAAGCGGGGCCGTGCGGGACCGATCCCGCACCGGTGCGGACGGCCGGGGCAACCAGGGCCGGAACCGCGTGCCGCAGACCGGTCGGCACACGGCGTCAGTGACATTGCGCCCTCTTGCGGTTGGCCGCTGAATACGCGACCACGGGCCGCAAGTCTTTCCGCACCGCGTGCCGCGCCAACCTACTGAAATCGATGTGCCATCCGTGACCGACAACACCATTCCACGCCGCGCGCCCCGTGCCTTGCGGGCGCGCGCCCCTGTGCCCGACGTGTCGCGCTACGCTCAATCTGTCGCGGCGGCCGCAACGGCGGTGTGCCCGCGTCAGGTGCCCGTGGCACCGGCGGTTTCCCGGCGGCGGGATCTTCAGACGCAAACGGCCATGGCTGCGGGCGGCATTGCCTTGTCCCGCCGCCACGATCCGCAGGTATCCAGGGAGGCGCGGCATTCGCCGCGTTAGCGATATGGTGGAATGGATCACGAGCAACGGGCAGACGGGCTATGAAGACGCGCTTGCCGCGATGGAGCAGCGCGTGGCGGATATCGCCGCGGGAACGGCGCCAGAGTGCATCTGGCTGCTCGAGCATCCGCCGCTTTACACCGCCGGAACCAGCGCGCGGGCGTCCGACCTTACGGATCCCGACCGCTTTCCCGTGTTCGAGGCCAAGCGCGGCGGGCAATACACCTATCACGGCCCGGGCCAGCGGGTGATTTACGTCATGCTGGACGTGGGCGCGCGGGGCCGCGACGTGCGGCGTTTCGTGCAACAGCTCGAGATGTGGGTGATCGCCGCGCTGGCCGAGTTCAACGTGACCGGCCACATTCGCCCCGGCCGCGTCGGCGTCTGGGTCGAACGCCCCGACAAGCCGCTTGGCGCCACCGGCGCGCCCGCCGAGGACAAGATCGCCGCCATCGGCATCCGGCTGCGCAAATGGATCAGCTTCCACGGCATCTCGATCAACGTCGAGCCGAATCTCGAGCACTTTTCGGGGATCGTGCCCTGCGGCATCCGCGAACACGGCGTCACCAGCCTGGTGGACCTGGGCCTGCCGGTGACGATGCAGGATCTCGACGTGGCGCTGCAACGCAGTTTCGCGGCGGTGTTCGAACCCCGCTGACCGGTCGCCCGACGCACCCGGCCTGCTAGATGGCCGCCAGCGCGGCGCGGATCTTTTCGGCGTTGGCGTTGATCACGGCCATATCCTCCATCTTGCCGGGCGGGCGCAATGAAAGGCCCGCATGGCGCGGCAGGACGTGGAAATGCAGGTGAAACACCTCCTGCCCGCCGTCTGTCTCGTTGAACTGCTGCAGCGTGACCCCGGTGGCATCGAAGGCCGCCATGACTGCGCGCGCGATGCGCTGCGTGGTTGCCATGCAGGCGGCCAGCTGCGCCGGGGTGGCATCCAGAACATTGCGGCACGCGGTCTTGGGGATCACCAGGCAATGGCCGTCGGCACGCGGCATGATATCCATGAACACCAGCGTGTCGTCGTCTTCGAACACCCGAACCGAAGGGATTTCATCGCGCAGGATACGGGCAAAGATGTTGGTGTCGTCATAGCTCACGGTGGGATGCTCCGGTGGATGATCAGATTCGCCCCGAGTCGTACCGGGCCGCAGCCCCGCGTCAAGGCCTTGTTGGGGCGGGCCGCGCCGCCGGGTGACCGAATGCAGGCCGCCGTGCGGCGGCGGGGGCGCGTCAATTTAGCCTCGCCAATCGCCGCCTTAAGGATTGAAGCCCGCCGGGAGCCATTCTAGAACCGTAACAATCTTCGCACCGCAGCATTCGGTGCGGTGCAACACAACATCAGGAGGCACCAAATGGCAGACGCAGCCATTCACGGCCACGATCATGAAGACCAGCGCGGATTTTTCACCCGCTGGTTCATGTCGACCAACCACAAGGACATCGGGATACTTTACCTGATCGTTTCGGCGCTGGTGGGTTTCATCTCGGTCGCATTCACCATCTACATGCGGCTCGAACTGATGAACCCCGGCGTTCAGTACATGTGCCTCGAAGGCGCACGGATGTTCGCATCCGACGCGGTCTGCACGCCCAACGGACACTTGTGGAACGTGCTGATCACCGGCCACGGCATCCTGATGATGTTCTTCGTCGTGATCCCCGCGCTTTTCGGCGGTTTCGGTAACTATTTCATGCCGTTGCAGATCGGCGCGCCGGACATGGCGTTCCCGCGGATGAACAACCTGTCGTTCTGGCTGTATGTGGCCGGCACCACCCTGGCGGTTGCTTCTGTGCTGTCGCCCGGCGGCAACGACCAGCTGGGATCGGGCGTGGGCTGGGTGCTTTACCCGCCCCTGTCGGTGAACGAAGGCGGCATGTCGATGGATCTGGCGATCTTCGCGGTGCACGTTTCGGGGGCCTCGTCGATCCTGGGCGCAATCAACATGATCACCACCTTCCTGAATATGCGCGCGCCGGGCATGACGCTGTTCAAGGTGCCGCTGTTTTCGTGGTCGATCTTTGTGACGTCCTGGCTGATCCTGCTGTCGCTGCCGGTTCTGGCGGGCGCAATCACCATGCTGCTGATGGACCGCAACTTCGGGTTCACCTTCTTTGATCCCGCAGGCGGGGGTGACCCGGTGCTGTACCAGCACATCCTGTGGTTCTTTGGCCACCCGGAGGTGTATATCATCATCCTGCCCGGCTTCGGCATCATCAGCCACGTCATCGCCACCTTCTCGCGCAAGCCGGTGTTCGGCTACCTGCCGATGGTCTGGGCCATCATCGCCATCGGCGCGCTGGGCTTTGTCGTCTGGGCGCACCACATGTATACCGTCGGCATGTCGCTGAACCAGCAGGCCTACTTCATGCTGGCGACCATGGTCATCGCGGTGCCCACCGGCGTGAAGGTGTTCAGCTGGATCGCAACCATGTGGGGCGGCTCGATCGAGTTCAAGACGCCGATGCTCTGGGCCTTCGGCTTCCTTTTCCTCTTCACCGTGGGCGGCGTCACCGGCATCGTTCTCAGCCAGGCCGCCGTGGACCGTTACTATCACGACACCTACTATGTCGTGGCCCACTTCCACTACGTCATGAGCCTGGGTGCCGTGTTCGCGATCTTTGCGGGGGTCTACTTCTACCTGCCGAAGATGACAGGGCGCATGTATCCCGAATGGGCCGGCAAGCTGCACTTCTGGGCAATGTTCATCGGGTCCAACCTGACGTTCTTCCCGCAGCACTTCCTGGGCCGTCAAGGTATGCCGCGCCGCTACATCGACTATCCCGAGGCTTTCGCCACATGGAACTGGTGGTCTTCGATGGGTGCCTTCCTGAGCTTCGCGTCGTTCCTGTTCTTCTTCGGGGTCATCCTCTACACCCTGCGCGCCGGCGCAAAGGTGACCGAGAACAACCCCTGGAACGAATATGCCGACACGCTGGAATGGACCCTGCCCAGCCCGCCGCCCGAACATACCTTCGAGCAGCTTCCAAAGCGCGAGGACTGGGACAAGGGCCACGCCCACTGACAATCGGGCACCCGTCCGAACCCGAGGGCCGCGGCACAGACCGCGGCCCTTTTTCGTTGCACCAACCGCCCGAGGCACACCCGGATGCACGCGATGGATCTTGTGTTGCGCACCGCGCTTGCGCCGCTGCTGGCTGTACAGGCGCTGGCGGTGCGGCGACATGCGCGCATCCTGCCCGAAGCCGCCGGTGCGCGGAGCGGCACATTGGGGGCCGGCCCGCCCCTGCGGTTGCTGATCCTGGGCGATTCATCGGCCGCCGGTGTGGGCGCGCCGACACAGGATCAGGCGCTGGCCGGGCAACTGGGCCTTCTTCTGGCCGATCGCGCGCGGGTGACATGGCGGTTGAACGCGCGCACCGGGCTGACCACTGCCGGAATGCTGAAACGGCTGCCAGACGAGGATTTCACCTGCGATGTGGCGGTGGTTGCGCTGGGGGTAAACGACGTGACCCGGCTGGTGCCGCTCGAACTGTGGCTTGCGCGGCAGGCGCGGCTGCGCGCGCATCTGCGCAGCGCCCTCGGCGCGCGCCAGATCATCGTGTCGGGTGTGCCGCCGCTGGGCCTGTTTCCGCTTCTGCCACAGCCGCTGCGTTGGGTTCTGGGCCGGCAGGCGCTTCGGCTCGACCGTCACCTGCGGCGCGCCCTCGAGGCGGAAGACGATTGCAGCCATGTCTCAATGGCATTTCCGCCTGATCCGGCGCTGATGGCAGCGGACGGGTTTCACCCGTCTGCCCCTGTCTATGCCGCCTGGGCGGCGCGGGTTGCGGCCTGCATCCACATCGCACAACCACCGCGCCCTGCGACGGAAATTCCTGTTGGGCCGGCGCCCAAGCCCTGATACCCATACGCCGATGCCCTACAACTGGACCCAACCCGACCCAGACCGCCCGCCGGCCGAATTGCAGCTCTGGCCGCACCAGTCGCTGCCGCCGCGCGGGTTTGTCTGGTTCATCGGAAGCACCGCCGCCCTGATCACCGTCCCGCTGATCCCGCTTCTGGGATCGGTGATCTTCTTCGGTATCCTGCCGTTCCTGATGCTGGCGGTGGGGGGCGTGTGGTTCGGGCTGACGCGCTCGTGGCGCAGCCGCCAGATCCTCGAGATCCTCACCCTGACCGAAGACCGCGCGCACCTGATACGGCACAATCCGCGCGGCGACACGCAGGAATGGCATTGCAACCGCTACTGGGCGGTGCCCGAACTGCACAAGACCGAAGGGCCGGTGCCCAACTACGTCACCCTGCGCGGTGAGGGCCGCGAGGTGGAAATCGGCGCGTTCCTTTCGGAAGACGAACGCATCGCGCTGTTTGCCGAGCTACAGACGCGGCTGCGCGCCTGATCGCCTTGGCAACGGGCAGGCAGGCCGCCCGGACCGTTTCAGCCCGAACAGAGCCGGTCCTTGACCAACGGTCCAACCTGGCCGAAATCCATCTGGCCGGTGTAGCGGCCCTTGAGATGGCCCATGACCTTGCCCATGTCGCGGATCGACGTGGCGCCGGTGCTTTCAACGGCGTCATGCACGGCGCTGCGCACCTCGTCGTCGTTCAACTGGCGCGGCAGGAATTCTTCGATCACCGAGATTTCAGCGCGCTCGCGTTCGGCAAGGTCAAGCCGCCCGCCCTCTTCGTAGGCGCGCGCGCTGTCGTGGCGCTGTTTGGTCATCTTGCCAAGGATGCGCAGAACCTCGGCATCGTCGACACCGCCCTCGTCGCTGCCGCCGCGCGCGGCGATGTCGCGGTCCTTGATGGCGGCGTTGATCAGGCGCAACGTCGAAAGACGGTCCGCCTCCTTGTCTTTCATGGCCTGTTTGAGGGCCGTGTTGACCCGCGTGCGCAATTCCGTCATCCGCGTTCATCCCCATGATTGCGAAGCCTCTTATCTAGCGTCGATCGGCCCTGGAAACAAGCCGATCTCGCAGGTGCAGCGTGGCTTGACCACCGGGCGCGCCGGCCCTATGGTCCGCCGGATTTCAGCCACCTGACCCCGGAGCACGCCGATGGCCCAGCACCCGACCGCCTGCCTTGCCCTTGCGGATGGCACCATCTTCTACGGTCACGGCTTTGGCGCCACCGGGCAGACGGTGGCCGAACTGTGTTTCAACACCGCGATGACCGGGTATCAGGAGATCATGACCGATCCTTCCTATGCCGGGCAGATCGTCACCTTCACCTTCCCGCATATCGGCAATGTCGGCGTCAATCCCGACGACGATGAAACCGCAGATCCGGTGGCTTCAGGCATGGTGGTGAAGTGGGATCCGACCCAGCCCAGCAACTGGCGTGCGCAGGAAACGCTTCAGGCCTGGCTGACACGGCGTGGCCGCATCGCGATCGGCGGTGTCGACACCCGCCGCCTGACCCGCGCGATCCGCCAGCAGGGTGCGCCGCATGTCACGCTCAGCCACGATCCCGACGGCAAGTTCGACATCGCGGCGCTGGTTGCCGCCGCGCGCGGGTTTGCCGGCCTCGAAGGCGCCGATCTGGCGCGCGACGTGACCTGCGCCCAGTCCTACCGCTGGGACGAGATGCGCTGGGCCTGGCCCGAAGGCTACACCCGCCAACGCGATCCGGTCCACAAGGTCGTCGCCATCGACTATGGCGCCAAGCGCAACATCCTGCGCTGCCTGGCCAGCGCCGGTTGCGACGTGACCGTTCTGCCGGCGACGGCGACGGCCGCGGATGTGCGGGCGCATGATCCGGACGGCCTGTTCCTTTCGAACGGGCCGGGCGATCCGGCGGCAACCGGTGTCTATGCCGTGCCGATGATTCAGGAAATCCTGCGCGAGACGCGGATGCCCGTATTCGGCATTTGCCTGGGGCATCAGATGCTGGCGCTGGCGCTGGGCGCGCGCACGGTCAAGATGAACCACGGGCATCATGGCGCGAACCACCCGGTCAAGGATCTCGAAACCGGCAAGGTCGAGATCACTTCGATGAACCATGGCTTTGCCGTCGATGCCCAGACCCTGCCCGACGGCGTGCGCGAGACGCACAGATCCCTGTTCGACGGATCGAACTGCGGCATCCGCATGATCGACAGGCCGGTCTATTCGGTCCAGCATCACCCCGAGGCAAGCCCAGGTCCGCAGGACAGCTTTTATCTGTTCGAGCGTTTCGCCGATGCGATGGCCGAAGCGGCCCGCTCTGCCGTCTGAGGCGGCGATCCGAAAGGCGTTAACGCGCCCTTAACCTTGCTGACCGATAGTCCGGTGGGCGGCCAAGCGCCACCGGCAAGGTCATAGCATGAACAAGATCCACAATCGGCTGTACCCCTTTGATGGGCAGGGCCAGGCGCCCATCGCGCCGCCGGCCCGCCCGCTGGGGCATATATTGGTCAATGCCGGCGAAATCCGCCAAGCCGATCTGGTGCGCGCGCTCGAACTTCAGCTGTGCCAGAACGCACCGCTGGGCGATATCCTGGTGGCCGAAGGCATGGTCGATGCGCGGGCGGTCAGCGCTGCTGTCGCGGTTCAGCACGGGCTTTACCATGCAGATCTGCAACGCGATCCGCCCGATGCCGCGCTGATCGCGGCGATGCCGGCGGAATTCTGGCTGCGGCACAGGGTGGTGCCCTGGATGCGCATGGACCGAACCCTGGTTCTGGCCACCGCGCGGCCCGACAGGTTCGCCGCTGTCGCTGCGGATCTGCCGCCGGAATGGGACGGGGTGTTGCCCGTTGTTGCCGCCCAGGGCCAGATCCTCGATGCGCTGACCCGGTTGCTGGCCCGCGATCTTGCGCCGCGCGCGGAAGATCGCGTGCCGCACCGGTTCTCGTGCCGCCACTGGAGCCCGCCAACACCCTTCCGCAAGGTCGTGATCTTCCTGTTGCTGGCATCGCTGAGCCTGTGCACCTTTTTCTGGCCAATGCAGAGCGTGGCATCCGTGGCCTTGATCGCGGTGCTGCTGCTGGCCTGCATAACGGTGTTGAAACTAACAGGGTTCGTGACGTTGATGCTCACCCGGTCGCGCTCACCGCCGGCGGCGCTGCTGCATACCGGCCCGCCGCTGCGCATGCCCCGGATATCCGTCATGGTGCCGATGTTCCATGAAACCGAAATCGCGCAGCATCTGGTGAAACGATTGCACCGGTTGACCTATCCCAAGGCGCTTCTTGATGTGGTTCTGGTGCTTGAGGAGAAAGACGGCCAGACCCGGGCAACCCTCGCCGATACCACCCTGCCGCCCTGGATGCGCGTGATCGAGGTGCCCGATACCGGCGGTGTGACCACCAAGCCGCGCGCGCTGAACTTTGCGGTGGATTTCTGCGAGGGCGAGATCATCGGCATCTGGGACGCCGAGGACGCGCCGGCCCCGGATCAGCTGGAGCGGGTGGCCCATGCCTTCGCGCATCATCCGCCCGACGTGGTCTGCCTTCAGGGCGCGCTAGACTATTACAACCCGCGCACCAACTGGATCGCGCGCTGTTTCACCATTGAATACGCCAGTTGGTGGCGGATGATCCTGCCGGGCATGGCGCGGCTGGGCATGGTGATCCCCCTGGGCGGCACCACGTTGTTTCTCAGACGGGACGCGCTGGATGAAATGGGCGGTTGGGACGCGCACAATGTCACCGAAGACGCCGACCTGGGCGTGCGGATCGCCCGGTTCGGATATCGCACCGCCATGGTCGATACTGTCACCCACGAAGAGGCGAACCACCGCGCCTGGCCCTGGGTCAAACAGCGTTCGCGCTGGCTCAAGGGGTTCATGGTCACCTATCTGGTGCATATGTCCAACCCGCGCGAATTGCTGGCGGACCTGGGCCTGTTCCGCTTTCTGGGTCTGCAACTGTTTTTTGTCGGAACGCTGTCGCAATTCGTCTTCGCGCCTGTGCTCTGGTCGTACTGGCTGATCCCGATGGGTGTACTGCATCCGGTGCAAACCGTTGCCTCGGGCGGGCTGATGAAGGCCACGGCGGCGCTGTTCTTCTTCAGCCAGATGCTCAACCTCGGCATTGGCCTGGTGGCCGTCGCCAATCGCGAGCACAAGTTCCTGCTTCCGTGGGTCGCCGCGCTGACATTCTATTTCCCGATGGGCGCGCTGGCCAGTTACAAGGCGCTCTACGAGCTGCTGATCCGGCCGTTCTATTGGGACAAGACGCAGCATGGAATCACCCAGCCGCCAGACGACATCACCCATCCCGCATCGGGCTAGCAGGGCCGCCCGGATGCAAGGCGCCGCAGATCAGGCGCCCATGCCGGTCAGCCGGCGCGCGGCGGCAACGATATCGGCACGCGACGGCAAGGTGGCCGCATAGGCCGGGCCGGTGGCGATGAAGCTGTCCTCGGCCGTCACCCGCGCCGTCTTCCGTGGCAGGTTCTCGGTGAAGTGTGCCATCAGGCCTTCGGCCTGGCCACCGGTGCGGCGGCATTCATCGACGATCAGGACATGCGCGCAACCTTCGGTCGCCGCGCGTAGCGCCGCCTCGGGCAAGGGCGCCAGCCAGCGCAGATCGACGATCCGCGCGTCGATGCCCAGCGCGCGCAGATCCGGCAGCGCCTGATGGCTGATGTGGTGGCCGTTGCCATAGGTCACGATGGCCAGATCGGTGCCGGCACCGTGCACTCCGACCTCGCCCAGCGCGATGCTGTCGCCCGGCGCGGGATACCGGGTCATCCAGGCCCCGTCGCCCGGTACGATGTCGCGCATGGGATAGAGAGCGATCGGTTCGACAAACACCACAACGCGCTGCTCCTCGCGCGCCAGGCGCACCGCTTCGCGCAGCATCCGCACCGCGTCCGCGCCGGTCGAAGGGCAGGCGATCACGATGCCGGGGATGTCGCGCAGAACCGCCAGCGAATTGTCGTTGTGGAAATGCCCGCCAAAGCCCTTCTGATAGCCCAGCCCGGCAATCCGCAGCACCATCGGATTGGTGAATTGGCCATTGCTGAAAAACGGCAGCGTCGCGGCCTCGCCGCGCAACTGGTCTTCGGCGTTGTGAAGATACGCCAGGAACTGGATTTCGGGGATCGGCACGAACCCGTTGTGCGCCAGCCCGATGGCCAGACCGAGAATGGATTGTTCGTCCAGCAGCGTGTCGATCACCCGGTCGGGCCCGAAGCGGCCCAGAAGTTTCTGGGTCACGCCATAGACACCGCCCTTGCGGCCCACGTCTTCGCCCATCATCACGATTTCACCGTGCTCAAGCATCAGATCGCTGAGCGCCCAGTTCAAAAGCCGCGACATCGGCTGCGGCGTCTCCATCGCCTTGAGATCGGCACCGAAGGCCGCGGCGCGCGCAGCGGCATCGGGGCCGTTGGACGGCCGGCAGGCGCGGCGCGGCGGGATCAGGGACCGCATTACATCCGACGCTGTGCGCAGGTGCGGCCGCTGGCCGGCGCGTTCGGCCAACGCCGCCACATGGGCGTTGGTCTGTTCGTAGATGTCCAGCGCTTCCAGAGGGTCCAGCGCCTGCGCCGCCTGCAACAGGCGCACGGAATGCAACAGCGGATCGTTGGCCTCTTCCGCCTCGACCTGGGCGCGCGGCATGTATGTGGTGGGCAAATCGGCCCCCGCGTGGCCATAGAGCCGCACCGTCGCCAGATGCAGGAAGGCGGGTTTGCGCCGGGTGCGCACATAGTCGGCGGCCTCGGCGGCCACGCGCGCGGTCGCGTAGAGATCCAGACCGTCCGCCTCGAAGTACCGGATGCCGGGCCGGTGCCGCATCGACATGGCAACCCATCCGCGCGGCGTGGGCGTGGAGATGCCGATGCCGTTGTCCTCGCAGATCATCAGCAGCGGCAGAGGCACCGATTGCACGCTGGCCCAACCCGCCGCGTTGATCGCGCCCTGGGCGGTCGAATGGTTCAGCGACGCATCGCCGAAGGACGCCATCGCCACCGCATCCGCCGGCAGCAGCCGATGTTCGGGCGCGCGCCTGCGCGCGAGGCCAATGCCATAGGCCGCGCCCACCGCCTTGGGCAAGTGGCTGGCGATGGTCGAGGTTTGCGGCGGGATCATCAGCGCGCGGCTGCCCAGCACCTTGTGCCGGCCGCCGCTGATCGGATCCTCGGCGGAACACGCAAAGCTCAGAAGCATGTCCCATGCGGGATCCTGGCCCGGCACCTGGTGCGCGCGGGCGATCTGGAACGCCGCATCGCGGTAGTGCAGGAAGGCGATGTCATCGGGCCGCAACGCATGGGCGACGGCGGCCATCCCCTCGTGTCCGGACGATCCGATGGTGTAGAACCCCTGCCCCGCCTTCTGCATCGCGCGGCTGGCACGGTCGAGCGCGCGGCTGAGAACCTGCGCGCGAAACAGCCCGACGGCGGCATCGGCGGTCAGGCCATCGCCGGGCGTGCGCCCTTGCGGAAGATCGCCGGCGCGCACGCGGGTCAGGAAATTCTGGTGTACGATTTCGGCGCGGTCCATCGCTGCCCCCCTTTGCATACCCGCGCACACTGCCCGCAGTATCGGCGCCGTGCAACGCGGTTTTCAGGGCTGGCGGCGGCGCTCAGCCGTCGCGCATCAATTCGGCCAACCACCCTGCGCGGGCGGCCTGCGCGCCGAAATGCGCCGCCCCTTCCAGTGTCCAGTGGGTATCGTCGTACATGGTCTTGCGGCCCGCGGGCGTCACCAGATCGCAGCGCCCGGCCGCGTCATCGCAGACCAGGGCACGGCGCGACAGGTACGACAGGTTCAGCCCGCCGGCCAGTTCGCGCAGACGATCGTTGCGGCGCTGCGCCTCGGCGGCCTGCGCCCCGTGGGCCAGAACGTTCAGCCGTTCGGGCGTGGGGATGCTGCGGTACTGATGAATGAACCAGTCGAACAGCGGCAGCGTACCCGGAGCCGTGAATTCAGCCGTGTTGCCGACCAGGATCACCCGCTTGCCGCGCGCCCGCAGTTCTGCGACGAAGCCGGGCAGAAGGGTGGCATAGTCGCCGGTGTAGCGCTGCGCGATCATGACGACATCGGCGGCCATGAAATTCGGCGCGGCGAACAACAGTGCGCGCTGATCTTCGGGGTAGGCCGTCGCCAGGCCAAATCGGGCGAATTCGACCCCTTGGAAGGCATCGGCGTTCAGATACAGCGCGTTGAACAGATCCTTGGAATGCGAATTGCCCACGATCAGAACCTTGCGCGTATCGGCGCCAGTGAACCACAGCCGCCCGGCCTCGCTCTGCGAGGGGCCACGGGCCGCCCGCGTCGCCGTGATCTTCTCATCCGGCGCCAACCGGTCCAGCACCTGCCACGACTGGTCGCGCAGCGCGGCATTGTCGATTTGATTGGCACCGTAGAGCGCCGCCAGATCCGACGGAGGGTCGCGCAGCAACAGGTCGCTGCCGCGCACCGTCAGTGCAAGGGCCACGATCACGGCCACCGACGCCCCCAGCGCCACCGCCACGGTGCGCCCCGATAATCCGGCACGGAACGGCCGTTCGATCAGGTGATAGCCCAGCGCGGCGCAGCCGAATGTCAGCGCCAGCCACACCGCCCAATCCGCCGGGCCCGGCGTCTCCAGCCGGACCAGCCGCCCAAAGGCAAAGATCGGAAAATGCCACAGATACAGCGAATAGGACAGGCGACCGATATAGACCATGGGCCGCCGGCACAGCGCGTCGGTCACCGGTTCGCCCTGACGGGTGAACCACAACAGGCCCGCCGTGGCCAGAACAGCCGGCACCGTCACCAGGCCAGGATGCACCACGTCGGGCAGATGCACCGTGGTCATGCACAGCGCCAGAACCGCGACCGACAGCGCCGGCACCAGCCTGCCACCGGCGACGCGGGCGGGCCTGTGCCGGGCCGCCACCGCCAGAACCGCGCCCGCCAGCAACTCCCAGGCGCGGCTGACCGGCGAAAAGAAGGACAGTTCGGGCCGGGCCATCGTGCTGGCCTGCGCCACCGCCAGACCGACACAGCACAGCGCCACCAGAGCCCAAAACAGCGCCCGTGGCCGCCCGCCTGGCAGCACCATCAGCAAAAGCGGAAAAAGCAGGTAGAACTGCTCCTCGATGGCCAGGCTCCAGGTGTGCAGCAAGGGCTGCAATTGCGCCGACTGGGCGCCGTATTCGCCCAGTTGCAGATACCAGAAGCCATTGCTGACAAAACCCAGCGCCGCCAGGGCCGAGTTGGCGAAACGCAGCAATTCCGATGGCAGCATGATCGCCCAGGCGGCAACCGAACTGGCCAGGATCACCAGCACCAGCGCCGGCAGGATTCGCCGCGCGCGCCGTTGATAGAAGCGCCAAAGCGAAATCCGCCCCGTCGCGTCGCGTTCGGCCAAAAGGATCTGGGTGATCAGAAACCCCGAGATCACAAAGAACACATCGACGCCCAGAAAACCGCCAGGCAACAGATAGCCCCCGAAAAACGGCACCTTCAGGTGGTAGATCAGCACCGGCAGCACCGCCAGCGTGCGCAGCCCGTCAATTTCGGGACGGTATGCGACAGGCCCCCGATGCGACATCAACCCTAACCCGTATCCTCTGGACCACCTGCGGTTTTTCTAGGCCATTCGCCGCGCCCGCTCAACAACCATTGGTGGCGCGGACCGTCCGCCGGGCGGCGCACGGCCCTCCGGCGGGCGGTCACTGGATCAATTTTTCATCGCATTGCCTCAATTTCTCCTCGCGCTGCAGCTACTAGCCCTCGTAAATTGACAATGCGCTGCGCGCGGTCATCCTGACCAAACGACGGGGAACTTGTTCATGACGCAAAAATTCGACGAACGAGACGACCCGTTTCCCAACCTGGACCTCGGCGCGTCTCTGGTGGGCGGCTACCGGGTGCTGCAACGCCGGTTCCGGCTGATCGCCCTGTGCATGATGATCGGCGCAGCACTGGCCGTGGCCTACGCGCTGCTTGCCGATCCGCGCTATACCGCTTCGGCTTCGATCATCATCGACCCGCGCATCGACGGGTCGCCCAACGGGCCGGATACGCCTTCGCTGATCATGACGGTGGATGCGCTGATCGTCGACAGCGAGGTCAAGGTTCTGCGCTCGCGCGAGGTGACGGGGCGGGCAGCCGCGGCCATGGGTCTTTACGAAAGCGCCGAACTGCGCGAGCCGGGGATCGTGTCGCGGATGACCACGCGGTTGCGTCAGCTTCTGGGTTCGTCGGGCTCGATCAATCCCGAAACCTCCGACCAGATCCGCCGCGAACAGATCCGCCGGGGATTTGTCGAAGCGCTGAAAATCCAGCGTTCGGAAGACACTTTCGTGATCGACGTGTTCTACACATCGAAGGATCGCGAGTTTGCCGCCGAGGCGGTGAACGCGGTTGTACGGGCCTATCTTTCGGCGTCGTTCGACCGGCGCAATTCGGACCTGGACCGGTTGAACGCCTGGCTGGGCGATCGGCTGACCGGCCTTGAGGCCGAGCTCGTCGCCGCCGAATCCGAGATCGCGCGATTCCGCAAGAACAACCAGTTGTTCGAATTGCGCGACGGCCGGCTGACCTCCGAGCTTGAACTGACTTCGGCAACCGAAACGCTGATCAACACGCGCAACGCCATTGTCGCGCTGGGCGTCAAGATCGAACAGCTGACCCAGCAGATCGAACTGGGCGATGTGCGTTCGGTCAGCCTCGCGCCCGAGGACCGCACCGTCGCCCTGACCGCCTTCGAGGCGCGCTACACCGAGCTTTTGCAGGACGAGATGACCAGCGCGCTGTCGCGCGGGGCGGATTCTACGGTGGTGCGCGAACTGCGTGTCTACCAGGACCAGACCCGCGGCCTGATCATGGAAGAGCTGCGCCAGATCCGCAGCCGGATGCTGGCCCAGCGCGAAACCCTGCAACGGCGGGTCAGCGAAATCGAATCCGCCATCGAAACGCTGCGCGCCGATGCCAATGCCGACGCCGAAAACATGATCGATCTGCGCCGCATCGAACGTCAGGCCGAGGCCAAGCGCCGGCTTTACGAACAGTTCCTGGCCTCGTTCAACACCTCGTCGGCCATGAGCAGCTTTGACGGATCGCCCGCGCGGGTGATCGCCTGGGCAGTTCCGCCCGACCGCAAGTCGGAACCGAAATCGACGATGCTGGTGGTGGTCAGCACCTTCGGCGCGCTGGTTCTGGGGGTTTCTGCCGCGTTTCTGCGCGAAACCCTGGATCATTCGGTGCGCACACCCGACGATCTGCGCAGCGCGACGGGGCTGAATTTTCTCGGTGCGGTTCCCCTGATCCGCAACGAGATGCAGCGAATGCGCGAACTGGGGATGCAACCGACCACCTCGCGACAATCGGGCAGTTGGCAAAAGCTGGGGCGCAAGCAGATGATCCTGCGTTTCGCGGCCGACAATCCACGTTCGATCATGGCCGAAACCCTGCGGTCGCTGCAAATCCAGCTGGAATGGCGCAAGCAAGCCACCGATGCCGCGCCGCAGCCGGCCAAGGCGCCCGATCAGCGCGGCAAGGTCGTCGGGTTCGTCTCGACCGTGTCCGGAGAGGGCAAGACAACGCTGGCCACCAACATGGCCACGCTTCTGGCGCAGAATTCGGCCCGCACGATCCTGGTGGATCTCGATCTGCTGAAAACCGATCTATCACGCCAGATCAGCGCAATCGTGCCCGCGACAAACACGCTCAGCAACCTGGTGATGGACGGATCGGCCAGCGCGTTTCAACCTTTGCCAGAACTTGAGGGGCTGACCGTGGTCGTCAACGATGGCTCGGTCGATCTGAATCCGGCGGTGGGCGAAGACGCCAACGAACTGGCCGAGATGCTGGAACGGCTGCGCGACGAATACGAATGGATCATCGTCGATCTGCCGCCGCTTCTGGGCGTGGCCGAAACCGTGGTTCTGGCAACGCTGTGCGACCGCGTTGCATTTGTGGCGCAATGGGGCGTGACGCAGAAATCCGAGTTGAAAATCGCGGTGCGTCATCTACAAAATCTGGGCGACCGGGTTGTCGGTACGATATTTTCAAAAATCGAGATTAACAGTTACCTCAAATATAACGCGGACTTCGTCAAAGGGATTTACTATTGATGTCAGCGGTGACGGCGGCAGGGGACAAGGCCGGGGTACCATCGCGGGGCGACGCCGAAACCGGGCGGCGCGCTGTCGTGGTGTTCGGCTTCGATTCCGCCGAAGCATCGCAGGTGCGCAGGATCGCCGCCTTCGAACGCATCGGCTATGACGTGCACGCCTTCACCATGCGCCGCGGAGACCGCTCGCACCCCGTGCGGACCGGATTTTCCAACACCCATCTGTTCTGGACCGATCACGAAAAGCTCTGGAAGCGGGTCGTGGTCATCGTGCTTTCGGTGATCCGCATCGCGCTTTTTCACCGCGCCAGGATGCGGGCGGCCGACGTGATCGTGGCACGCAACCTCGATATGCTGGCCATCGCATGGGCGGCGCGGCTGCTGTGCGGGCGGACACGGGTGCCTCTGGTTTATGAATGTCTCGACATTCACCGCAACATGACCGGCGGTTCGGCCAAGAACCGGCTGTTTCGCGCCGCCGAACGCTTTCTGCTGGGCCGGTCACAGGCGTTGGTGGTATCTTCGCCGGGCTTCGTGCGCGGGTATTTCGCGCCGGTGCAGGGCTATGACGGTCCTTGGGCGCTGTGGGAAAACAAGGTGGTCGCCGATGCCGCCCTGCCCGCAAGACCCACCCGCGCGGCCACGTCCCGGCAGGGCCCTCTGCGGCTGGGATGGGTGGGCAGCATCCGCTGCAAACCCACGCTGGATCTGATGCTGGGTGTGGCGCGGCGGATGGGCGATGCCATCGAGATCCACATCCACGGACATGTGCACGACCACGCGCTGCCCGGTTTCCACGCCGCGGTGGCCGCGGCCGGCAACGTTGTCCACCACGGCGGATATCGCTATCCTGCGGACCTGCCGCGCGTCTACGGCGCGATCGATCTGGTCTGGGCCAGCGACCTGTGGCAGGCCGGCGGCAATTCGGACTGGTCGCTGACCAACCGGCTCTACGAGGCCAGCTGGTGCGGCTGCCCGGGCCTGGGATCGGGCGATACCGAAACCACCCGCCGCATCCGCGCCGACGGGCTGGGCTGGGTGATCGACCGCGCCGATCCCGATCTTCTGGCCGATCTGCTGCGCGGTCTCGACCGCGATGCGATCCACGCCTGCGCCACGCGGCTTCTGGCGCGCCCGGCATCGGATTTCCAGTTCGACGATGCCGACCTGCGCGCGGTTCTCGACGCGCCGCACACCGCAGCGCCGGCACGGTCGTGGCAGACGGCGGCCGAAACCGGATCGCCCCCATGACCGCCCCCCGCCAGCCCGGCAGCGATGTGGATCCGGCGCGGATCCTGGTGGCCGTCCCGACGCTGAACGAGGCGTCGCATATCGAAACCATGCTGGAATCCCTGATCGGAGACGATCCGGCGATGCGCGATGTCACCGTGGTGGTGGCCGATGGCGGCAGCACCGACGGCACGCCGGCGCTGGTGCGCGACCTGTCGCGGCGTTGGCCAAACCTGGTTCTGATCGCCAACCCCGAAGTGCGCCAGGCGGCGGCGGTCAACCGTATCGTCGCCGAATGTGCCGAACCCCGGCACGATTTCCTGGTGCGCACTGATGCCCATGCGATCTATTGCGACGGCTATGTGATGAAAGTGGCCCGCACCATGCAGGAAACCAAGGCCGAGGCTGTGGCCACGGTGATGGATTCGATTGGATACAACTGTTTTCAGAAGGGCGTGGCCGCAGCTTTTTCCACGGTTCTGGGATCGGGCGGGTCCGATCATCGCGGCGGGCGCAAGTCGGGGTATGTGGATCATGGCCACAACGCCGGTTTCCGGCTGGATGCCTTTCGCGCGGTGGGCGGCTATGACACCGGGCTGATCACCAACGAAGACGCCGATCTGGACCACCGCATCGGTCTGAACGGCGGGCGGATCTGGCTGGATGCCGACATCCGCCTGTCCTACATCGTGCGCGACACACCGTGGAAACTGGCGCGGCAATACTGGCGCTACGGGCGCGGGCGGGGCGAAACCCTGCTGCGGCACCGCATGCGCCCGCGACTGCGCCAGTTGATCCCGCCGGTCAGCCTGCTGGCCAACCTGTTGTGTCTGCTTCTGGCACCGCTGTTTCCCTGGCTGATCGTCCTACCGCAAACCTATGTGGTTCTGGTGTTGGTGACAGGCATCCTGCTGGCGCTGCGCGAAGCCAGCATCTGCGTGTTCTGGTCGGGCCCGGCGCTGGCGATCATCCACCTCTCGTGGGGGGCGGGCCTGTTGTGGCAGGTGCTGTGGAAACGCCGCGCGCGGGCATGAGGATCGATCTGTGCATCTGCACGTTCCGGCGCGCATCGGTGGCCGATACGATCCTGTCGGTGGCCGGCGCGCAGATCCCCGCCGATGTCGACCTGCGCATCCTGGTGATCGACAACGATGCCACGCCCAGCGCCCGCCAGACCGTGGCGGATGCCGCCGGGCGGCTTCCCGGATCTGCCGGGTGCCATGTGGAGTATCATCACGTTCCCGGCGCCAACATCTCGCTGGCGCGCAACGCCGCCCTGGATCTGGCAGGGGCCGACTGGATCGCCTTTCTCGACGATGACGAGATCGCAGATCCCGGCTGGCTGGCGGCGCTGATCGCCTGCGCCGCACGCCAGGGTGCCGATGCGGTTTTCGGCCCCAGCGTTCCGATCTATCCGCCGGACACGCCCGGATGGATGGTGGAAGGCGATTTTCACCGCCAGGACGTGCCGCTGCGCGATGGCAAGGTACAGACCGGCCACACCTGCAATGCGCTGCTGCGCTGGGCCGGAACCGCATGGTGCGGCGAACGGTTCGATCTGCGGCACGGCCGTTCGGGCGGGGAAGACACCGCGTTCTTCGGGCGCGTCCACGCCAGGGGCGCGGCGTTCGCACGCTGCGACGAAGCCTGCGTGCGCGAGCCGGTGCCCCGCGACCGGCTGAGCCTGCGGTGGCTCTTGCGGCGGCGGTTTCGGGTGGGTCAGACCTATGGCGAGATCGCCGGCGGGCCACTGGCACGCGCAAAGCGCCTGGTGCTGGCCGCCGCCAAGGCCGGCTATTGCGGGCTGCGCATCCTGCCGGTTCTGCACAGGCCGGCTGCGCGCGCCTTCTGGCTGCTGCGCGGCACCATGCATGCGGGTGTCTGCGCCGGATGCATCGCCCTGCCACAGGCCGATCTGTACGGTGCCGCCCCGTCGACCGATCCCGCCGCGCGCTGATTCCCCCTTGCCGATCAGAATCACCGCCGGCCGAATTACACCCTGACCGGGGATCGCCTGCTTTTTGCACAACCTTGACGCGAAAAACATGCAGCCGAGTATTTATCTGGGCAAGGCTCCGCCGACAGGCCGCTTATTCGCGGGCCACATGCGCAAAGGCCGGGAAATCCCTTGATCACACCCCGCCCGCGCTCCAGTTTCCCGGTATTGAATGAATGAATTGACAGAGTTTCGGATCATGCTTGGCAAAATCGAGCGCCCCTTGGCGCAAAACTCCTCGGTTCGCATCCACCGGTCAGACAACGGCGGCTCAAACTGGGTGCCGGGGGTAAAACTGTTCTACGACAAGATCGTGTCGGCTGTTGCACTGGTTTCGCTGCTGCCATTCATCTGCGTGATCGCTCTGGCCATCCGGCTGACATCGCGCGGACCGGTGTTCTACAGCCATCCGCGCCTGGGCAAGGACGGCAAGACCTTTGCCTGCCTCAAGTTTCGCACGATGGTGCCGGATGCCGATGCACGGTTGCAGGCGCTGATCGAATCCGATCCCGAGGCGCGCGCCAAGTGGCATGAGTTTCGCAAGCTGGATCCAGATCCCCGGATCACACCGCTGGGCGCGTTCCTGCGCCGTTCGAGTCTGGATGAGTTGCCGCAATTCTGGAACGTGCTGCGCGGCGACATGTCGATTGTCGGGCCGCGGCCGATTTCAGTGGACGAGGCCGATCAATACGCCGAACACCTGATGACGTATTTCACCGTGCGCCCCGGCATCACCGGGGTCTGGCAGGTCAGCGGGCGCAGCAACACCAGCTATGCGGAACGGGTGCGCATGGATGTCGAATACATCAAGGGCTGGAGCTTCTGGCTGGATCTGCAGCTGACGGCGCGCACCTTTCAAGCGGTGCTGGCCGCGCATGGCGCGCGCTGATCATCCACGCACGAACGCCGCGCGCAGCGATGTATCTATGCCCTGACGCCGCAGCACCAGCATCCATTGCAGCGCCTTGAACCCCAGATATCCCAGGCCGCACCCAACCGCCGCGCCCGGCGCACCGGCGATCATCCCGCCGGTCAGCGTGCCCGTGACGATGCCCGCGACACCCGCGCAGGCCGACCACGCAACCACGGCGGCGCCGCCCGAAACGTTCAGGATCAGGCCGGAGGGGCCGAACAGCGCGTCCGACGCGGGCAACACCACCAGCACCAGCATCGGCACAAAGGCACTGCTGTAACCAGCACCGAAAAGGGCCAGTATCCGGCCGCCGAAAAGGTACAGAAGCGCAGCACCCATGATGGTGCCGGCCAGTTTGAACAGCGCGGCCCGGCGCAGGTGGCCGCGCACCGCCGTAAGGTCGCGGGCCTGAAGGCTGCGCGAGATCGCCGGGCTGTAGGTGATGTCGACGCTCTTCATGGCGAAGTGCAGCAAGCCGATCACCGACAGCGCCAGGGTCAGTTGCGCAATCCCCGCCGGCGCCAGCGTCAGGCCGGCGGCCGCGACGATCAGGTGTTTCAGCGCATTGTTCAGCACCGTGTTGGGCGACAACAGCAAACCGCCACGCACCCAGGCCCACCATTCCGTGGTGTCCGCGCCGGCGGCCGCCGATGCGCGGCGGCGCGGCCCGCGCACCAGAAGGTGCTGGACCGCCGCCGTCACCGCGAAGGCCGTGACGATCACCCATATCAACCGGTCGGCGGTCAAGGGCAGGCCCAGCCAGGCCCAGGCCGGCAACAGCGCCGACAGCAGCACCGGCAGCCCCAGCATGGTGGGCAGGGTGCCACGCAGAACCGAATCGAGCGCGACCGCCTGCGCCGTCAGGATCTTCGAGTAGGCCGCCAGCGGCGCGCCGATCAGAACCGCAACCGCCACCCCGGACCACGGGCCATCGGGCAAGGCAATTCCCAGGGCCCGCAGCCCGATCCCCGCTGCCAGCGCAAGCCCGCCCAAGGCCAAGAGGATGCCAAGGTTGATCCGCATGAAGCCGCGCACCGCAGCCTTCTCGTTGGCCCGGACATAGCCGACGACGAAACGGATCGCCGCCGCCTCTACGTTCAGCGTCAGCGCGAAGGCCAGAAGCATGATCGCCGAAAGCCCCCCCATCACCATGCCCGCCGCCTCGGGCGTGGCGATGCGCAACAAAACCAGCGTATAGAGAAACGTCAGCGCGTTGCCACCGACCCGCGCGCCCAGCAGCGCCGCGATCCGCAGCGCGCTTCGACCCCGCGGGCCATTTTCCGGGCTGCGCGAATCTGGGGTATCGGATTGGGACATGGCCGGACGCTAGTGCCGGGCCCGTGTTTTGACCATCGGCAAAATGCATCGCTGTTTCGGCATTTCATCCATGCCGCGCGGTCATGGTAAGGCCACAATGCCCGTGCTAGGATTTTCGGCATGATCGCCTGTTTCTCTCTCGCCGTACTTATGCGCCGCGCGCGGTCCGCACTGACGGCCCTTGCCGCAATGGCGCTTGGCCTTGGCCTTGGCCTGGCGGGTGGCGCGGCGCGCGCCGAAGGCCCCGACCTGACCGCGACAATCCCCATTCTGGATACGGATTTCGCCGAAGGGCTGCACCGCTACGACGGCCTCAGCGGCGTCTGGTCCACCCTGCCCCGCCGGCGTCAGCTGTTGTCGAACGCCGGCACCGCCGCCTTCTGGGACACGGGCACCCTGCCCCCCGATGCCGAAGCGGCGATCACGCCCACCGTCGCCGTCACCCCCGAGGGCTTGTCGCTGCGCACGGTGCCGGTGCCGGCTTCGGCGCTCGACGCCCTGCGCGGCTACCTGGCACGCACAACGCGCGATCCGCGCGCTGATGGCATCGCCTACCTGACCGGGCAGATCAACACGCACCAGACCTGGGCCCAGCAATACGGCTATTTCGAGATCACCGCCCGCATTCCGCGCGGCAAGGGCCGCTGGCCGGCCTTCTGGCTGACGTCGGCCGCTCTGGGATGGCCGCCCGAAATCGACATCTTCGAAGCCTATGGAAAAGGCATCGAACGCACCACGCGCCGCGACCACCGCTTTAACGTGGCGGTGCATTTCGACGATGTGGATATGTTCGGCCAAAGCACCCTGGAGACCGATCTGGTCAACCCGTTTGCCGAGGTCGATGGCCAACCCGAGCGGCCCAACCGGCGCGACCGTCCGGACGGGCCGAACTATGCGTTTCAACGCCATTTCGATGCGGCCCGCGCCTTTGATGCCGATATCTACGACGCATTCCACACCTATGCCGCGCTCTGGACGCCCTCTTCGATCCGGTTCTACTTCGGGCCAGATCCCGCATCGCTGCGCGAGATTTACCGCACGCCCACCCCACCGGACGCGCAATCGCCCATGTATCTGATCGCCAACGATCAGTTCACGACGCGCGGCGGCTGGTGGGAGCCTTTCGCCGGGATGGCCGGCCGCGTCGCGGTGCCGGAAAACGATCTGGCGATCCGGCGGATCGTGGTGCGCGCGCTGCTGCCCGATGCCGAGATCGGCGCCGAAGATGCCGATCCCGGCGACAGTGTGCTGCGCGACACGTCCGGCGACGACACGCTTTACCCCGGCACCGGTTTCGATGTCATTGCCTTGCAAGGTGGCGCCGACCGGATCGTGTTTCAGCGTGGACCGCTGCCCAAGGTTATCGCCGGATTCGGGCCCGACGATGTGGCCGAGCTGATCGGGTATCCCTTCGATGGCGCCGCCGACGTTCTGCGCCGTCTGACACAGGTGGGCGCCGATGTCTGGCTGCCCAGCGGCGCGGATCCGGCCAATCCGCAGACCCTGGTTTTCCGCGATGCGCGGGTGGCGGACTTCAGCGCCCGGCAGTTCGATCTGCGCTGGCCGCGCGCGCTGGACATCTGGGCCGGCGATGCCGCGCGCCCGACCGTCGCGGCGCGGCCCGACGCCGGCGCGACCGAACTGCGCGCGCCGCGAGGTGGCGGCAAGCTGAACGACGGTGGAACGCCGGTGACGCTGATCGGAAGCGCCGCGCCAGACCACTTTACGGTTTCACACCCCGCCACCCGGATCGACGAGCCGGCGCGCGGCGGCATCGACACGATGGTGGCGCTGGTTTCCGCCGATCTGCCCGCACACATCGAGCACGGCATCGCGATGCGCCCCGGCGTGGTGCTGCGCGGAACGCCCGGCCGCGACCGGTTGCAGGCCGCGCGCCCGGGGGTAACACTGGACGGGCGCGGCGGCGGCGATCTCTACGAGATCGACCCGCAGGCGCGCGCGACGATCCGCATCGGCAAGACGCCCGGCCACGACCTTGTTGTGGGGCTGAAGCCCGATGACCGCATCGACATGGCCCGCACGCTGAGCACCCGCCGGGAGGAATGGTGGATCGAGCCGCGCGCGGATGCATTGCGGCTGTGGCTGGGGCCCGATCAATCGCTGGAGATCGCCGGCGACCCCGCCGCGCTGGAGCGGCGGTTCTTCGGCGCCGCCGGCGGGCCGCGCCGGCCATGACAACCGCCACCGCCACTTCGGCGGCGCGCGCTGCCGCGCCGGCCCAACGCGCCAATGGCAGCACCTTCTGGGCGCTCTATGATCTGGGGTTGGCGTTCTTCTTGCTGATCACCATGTCGACGGGGTTTCTGCAACTGGGCCTTGCATCGCTCCAGTGGCTGTTGTGCTACGGGCTGTTGATACTGCGCATCGTTCTGGGGTTTCAGGATATTGCCGCGACCGTACTGCGCAACCGGGTGCTGTTTTTCTATCTCGGGGTCTGTTGCGCATCGGTCCTGTGGTCGCTGGCACCTTCGGCAACCCTGGTTTCATCGGTCCAGCTGGCGATTTCGCTGCTGTTCGGCGTGTTTCTGGGCGCGCGCTATTCGTTGCGGGCGCTGGTGGTGCTGATTTTCTGGTCGGCTTTCGTGCTGGTGGTGCTGTCGGTCCTCCATGCGGCGACGGGTGCTTTTCCAATAGATCGCGTGGACCGTGGCGGACGGCTGATCGGCGTCTTCGGGCACAAGAGCTATCTTGCGCGACAGACACTGTTGTGCACCCTGACGGCGCTGGCGATCCTGATGACAAGAGGGCCGGCCTTCGGCAGGGCAACCCGCCTCAGCGCCGGTCTGGGCATCGCGCTGAGCCTTGCGCTGATCGGTTTGTCGCAATCCATGACCAACCTTCTGGTGCTGCCGCTGATGGTGGGCCTTCTGGGCTATTTCTGCCGCTACCACCTGCCGGCAACCATCAATCTGATGGCGATCGCGGCCTGTGTGCTGCTGGTGGCGCTGGTGCCGGTGGGATTTGCTCTGGCCGGCATCGATCCGCTGGACGCGCTGTTCGAGGTGACGGGCAAGGACCGCACCCTGACCGGGCGCACCCTGATCTGGGACATCGCCCTGGATCAGATCGCCGACCACCCCTTGATCGGCGTCGGTTTCGCCGCTTTCTGGGAGGCGCCGCAATTCGCCAGCGACAGGTACCGCATTCTGGTGGCGGGGGCGACATCGCCTTCGCTGCACAACTTTGTCCTCGAGATACTGGTGGCGACCGGCGGTCTGGGCCTGATCGCCATGGGCCTGCACATCTTTACCTGCGCGCGCCGCTGTTTCGGCCTTTGGCGGGCCACGCGGTCGGTGGCGTCGGCCTGTTGTCTGGTGATTGTCGTGATGTTCACGCTGCTGGCGTTGAACACACCCGGTCTCTATGGCCAGCACGAAGGCCTCTTGATCCTGATCACCGCCTTCGCCATCAGCGCGCGCAAGGATCTGGGCCGGCTGCGCGCCGGCGGCTGATCCGCGGGCCGCGCATCCCGTCGGGCCGGTTTCAGCCGGCGTTGGCGCGCGGAAACGGTTGCGGCGCCACGTCTTCGATCCCGAGAAACCGCAACAAGCGGCCTGTATCGGGTTCGGTGCCGGGATCGAGCGCCAGGAAATCGTCGGGGCGCCGCGCGAAATAGGCCTGCACCTCGGCATTGCGCCGGAGGTAGCGCTCGATCAGGAAATCCCTGTCGAACGCCATGTCCCAGCGTGTCACCGGCTGGCCCGATCCGGTCTCCAGAAGCAAAAGGCGCAGCACGCGGTGAACATAACCCCGTTCCAGATAGAGGGTCTTGTCGCGAAAGGTCGTCTCGTCGAAGTGCTGCGCATCTTCAAGGCCGAATTCGCGCTTGTAGTAACGGATATAGCTATCGGCCCAGGCCTGCGGATCGCGCAGGGTCAGGATGAACTTCGATCCGGGAAACAGCGCGTCGCAGGCGATATAGAACGCGCCCTGTGAAAACGGCAGGTCCTGGAACGCGTCGTATTCGGCGCAGAAGGCGGCCAGCTTAGCATAGGCGCCGCGGTCGATGACATCGGCCAGAAACTGTTCCTGGTCCAGTTGCTTGGGCATCCGCAGGCCCAGCCCGCGCAACACCTCTTCCAGGGTGGTGGTGGCGGTCTTGTTGAAACCGATGCAGAACAGCTTGTCGAAGCTGGTGGCACTGCGGCGCGGCACCGCGTCGATCGCCTCGTAGGCGGCGGTGCGCACAACCTTCAGGCCCAGCGGCCTGAGCATCGCCTGGATCGCCCGCTTGGGCAGCGGATCGCCGTGAAAAGCCATGTTTGCACCTGTCTTGCGCTTTCGCCGGATCGTGCATCGTTTGACCCGTGCGCGCAATCCAAAGCCTTTGCAACGTGGAAAAATCCGCCCTAGGTTGGCGGCGTGCACAGCGCGTCGGCGTCGGGTTCCGGCCCGCACCGCCGATGCGGTTTCATTTCCCGCGCGGACGTCGCCGCAGGCGCGGCACCGGCCCGAACGTTTGGACAAATACACCCGATGGCAAGAAACGCGCCCTTTGTTGAACGCAACATGCGGCGGATGCGCATTCTGTCAGGCCGCCTGTGGCACAGCCTGCCCGGCGCCGCGCCGCGCCACCGCAGCGTGTTCCTGCACATGCCCAAATGCGGCGGCACATCGTTGTCCGAGGCGATGTACGCGACAGTGCCGTTGCGCCAGAGGTTGGGCGTGATCGACGCCGTATCGACCCGCCGCGCCGCCGCGATGATCCATCACGGTTGCAACGATCCGGCTTTGTCGCACGAGGATTCGGCCGCCGGGGACGAGGTGTTCGATCTGCGCCATGCGCTGCTGTTGCAGCACATGGCCTGGGACACATGGCTGATCCACGGCCATGTGTTCTATTCCGACATGGCCATGCGGGAATATGGCGATCTCTACAAATTGGTGACCGTGCTGCGCGACCCCGCCGAGAGGACCATATCGAACTACCGCATGGCGCGGCGGCGCGGCGCCACCCGCGACGATCTGGACAGCTACCTGCAAGGGCCGCTGGCGCGGCTGCACGGCACCGTCTTCCTGCGCTATCTCGCCGGCCGCAACACGTTTCAACCCGACGAGATCCCCGCCGCCGTCGCGCGTGCAAAATCCCGGCTTGAACGGTTTGCGGTGATCGGATTTCTCGATGATCTGCCGGATTTCGCCCGGCGTTACCGGCAGGCGTTCGGCGTGAAACTGTCGGTCGGGCGGCTGAACGCGGCCCCGGCCGAGCGGCTGGAATGCACCGATGCACAGCGCGCGCTGCTCGGACGGCTCTGCGCCGCCGACCGCGAGATCTTCGATCACGCCCGCGCCCTTGTTGCCGCCGGCAAATCCGCCGGGAAAGGATAGCGCCGTGTTGAGGGATGGTTCGGTGCTGCCCGACTTCATCGTCATAGGGGCGATGAAATCTGGCACCACTACGCTTTATCAATATCTGTCGATGCATCCCGGCATCGGCATGTCACGCGAAAAGGAAACCGATTTCTTTCTGCGCGCCGATCCCGCGCCGGCTGCGTTGGCCGCCTATGGCGCCCAGTTCGATCACAGCCGGCCGGTACATGGAGAGGTTTGCCCGAACTACACCAAATGCACCGATTTTCCCGGCGTTCCGGCGCGGATTCACCGAACCTGCGGGCCGGTGCGCCTGATCTATGTGCTGCGCGATCCGGTGGCACGGGCCGAATCGCAATATCGCCACATGTTCGCGTCGGGCGAGATCACCGTCGCGCCGGCCGATCTGCCCGGCACGCGCCAGTTGCGCCACATCATGGACGCCAGCTTCTACCATCGGCAGATCCTGGCCTATCTCGAGGTGTTTGCCGCCGACAGTATCCAGGTGATTGATTTCGATGCGCTGGTGCGGGCGCCGCAGGCGACGATGGACCGGATCTATGACCATATCGGGCTGCCGTCGCACCCGATCCCCGAGAGCGGCACCTACAATTCGTCCGAAGAGATGTCGCGCATTCCCGCGCCGTTGCTGCGGCTTGCCCGAGCGCCCCTGGGGCGGCGCATCCTGCGGCCGCTGGACCGCGGCGCGCGCGACGCGCTGCGCCGGGCGATGGCCTTTGGTCGCATCCGAAAGGCACCGCCGTTTCCCGAAAACCTGCGCGCTCAGATGCGCGCCGCCGTCGCCGAGGATGCGCGGATGCTGCGCCAGCACACCGGCATGGCCTTTGCGCATTGGTCGGTCTGATATCGCACCCGGGCCGCGTCAGAACAGGAAAACGTCGCTTTCCACCGCGCCCACCACGCGCAGGTAGACGGTTTCGCCGGTGTCGTTCAGCGCGATCGACATGGCATGGCCCTCGGTCGTGACGGTCACAGCCTCGGGCGCCACCGGAACGTCGATCTCGATGCGTTCCCCCGGTTCGAAATCATTGATGATGTCGTAGGCGATCTCGTCGAAGACAAAGCGGAACACATCCGAACCCGCGCCGCCGCGGAACTGATCGCGGCCAGGCCCGCCATCCATCAGATCATCGCCGTCACCGCCGATCAGCGTGTCGTCGCCGGGTCCGCCGATCAGCGTGTCGGCGTGGTTGCCGCCCGACAGGCGGTCGGCGTCTTCGCCACCCTCCAGCAGGTCGTCGCCATTGGCCCCGAACAGGCTGTCGTTGCCGGCACCGCCCGACAGCGTGTCGGCGGCGCGGTGGCCCTTGATCATGTCCGCGCCGTTCTGGCCGTAGATGATATCGCCATCGGTGCTGGCCGAAAGCTGGTCGTCGCCGTCGCCGCCATAGACGCTGTCGATGCCGGCGCCGGCATCTATGGTGTCTTCGCCAGCCTCTCCAAACAGGCGGTCACCGCCTTTGAGGCCAGTGTCGGTCAGCCGGTCGTTGCCGTTCCAGCCATAGATGTCGTCGATCCCGTGGCCGCCGTCGATTTCATCGTCGCCATCCATGCCGAACAGCGAATCGTCGCCGTCGCCGCCATGCATGGTGTCACCAAACAGCGTGCCCGAACTGGAATTGGGCCGCGCATCGCCTTGCAGCAAAAGCCCACCGGTCAGATCCCAGATCGTGCCATCGGCGAATTCGATCGCCTCAAAGCGCGTTCCGATGTCCATTCCGCCGATCCCCGGCGACACCTGGATGGTGAAATACTCGGGGCCGTCCAGGCTTTCGACGACCAGATGCCAACGCGCCCATTCGACATAGCTGCGCAGCGCATCGGGGTTCACGTCCTCGAACACCAGCCGGTCAAACCCTTCGCCGGGCCGCTCGACGATCAGCCCCTGGTTCGGCGCGGCGGTGCCGTCGCCCCGGCGCAGCAGGTAGGTGTCGTCGCCGGTTCCGCCGGCCTGGGTGTCGCGGCCCGCCCCCCCATCCAGCGTGTCGGCGCCTTCGCCGCCGATCAGATAATCGTCGCCGCCCGCGCCGATCAGCGTGTCATCGCCGCCGCCACCGTTCAAAACGGTGCCTTCGTCGTTGCCCGTCAGCAGGTTTGCCGCCGCCCCGCCCACCATCGTCGCGCCATTCCCCGAGGCCAGGCGCAGCACGTCCGTGCCCAGAACGTCGGTGCGCAGCACCACCTCGTCATAGAGTGCATCGGGCCTGTCGGCGCTGACGTTCAGCACCCCCGAAACCGGGTCGGCATAGCTGCTTTGATCGGTGTTGCGCGGCAGTGTTTCCAGATCTTCGATGCGCCACACCCGCACATGATCAATGTCGAAGCTCTCATCGGCCAGTGTGGATTCGTCGGGTTCGCCACGCCACCCGCCGATCGCCAGATTCAGCCGCAGCGCCATCGGCTCGTGCATGCCTTCGGGGGTTTCGGTTTCGAACATGATCCGGTCGTCGAAGGTGTATGTCAGGCTCTGCGGCGTCCAAAGCACACCATAGGTGTGAAACGCGGCACTGGTGTCGGGCACCATGTGCTCTTCGTTCACCTTCACCCGCTGGCCCCAGAACGGCGCATGTGCGCCCACCCGGTGGATGTGCGTTTCGTTGCCCAACTGTTCGAGAATGTTGATCTCGGGCGGCCACATGAAATTGTCGGCCAGCAGCCAGAAGGCCGGCCAGAACGCCTGGCCTTCCGGGGTGCGGGCGCGGATCTCAAAATAGCCGTAGGTCTGTGCGAACAGGCCATGGGTTTCGATCTGGCCTGAAACCCAGTCCTCGGGGATGGCATCGCGCAGATGTTCGGGAGTCGGCTGGGCGCGGATCGACAGGACGCCATCCTCGACGCTGAAGGGATCTATCCCGAAGGAAACGCCATCGGCGGTGCCCGAGCTGGCATCGACATAGGTGTGGTGCCGTTTGCCATAGGAAACCGCGGCGGTGACCGGGTGGCCATTCGAGGGCTGCGTGTTCCAGGTTCCATCGGTCAGCGACGTGGCGTCGTCGAACGTGTCCTCGAAGGTCAGTTCGGCCTCTGCCAGAAAATCATCGGGCAACCGGTCGAGCAGGAAATCGGCAGATGTCAGATCGGCCAGAGCCACCCCTTCCAGCAGGATCGACTGTTGCGCGCCCCATGCGAAACGGGCACCTTCGGCGGTGTCGGTGCCCAGCGCCAGAAGATCGTCGAGATCGTTCAGCCCCAGCCCCCAGATCGTCACCAGATCGGTTCCGGGTACAAAATCGACAACCCGGTCATGGCCGTCGCCGGCCTCGAAGAAGAACGTGTCGCGCCCGGTGCCGCCGGTCAGTGTGTCATCGCCGCGCCGTCCCGCCAGGCTCTGCCGCCCATCGCCCGACACCATCGCGTTGTCCAGATCGTTACCGCGCAGGTATTGGATGTTTCCGGTCCCCTGGAAATCAAGGTCTTCGACGTTGTCGGGCATTTCCAGCGACCGCCAGGCGCGGATCGTGTCATGGCCGCCGTCCGGATCCTCGATGATCGTCACCTCGGATTTATAGAGCCGGTAGAGATCGTCGCCGCTGCCTCCGACCAGCGTGGTGCCGTCGATCGTTCCGGACAGAAGATCGTCGCCGCCAAACCCGTAGACGGTATCGCCGGAAAACGCGGGTGCGAGGATGTCGCGCAGTTCAGTTCCCAATACGGACATTTTTACCACTCGCGACCGGGGAGCGAATCCTCGGAACCGGCCGACTTCTGACGGGAAATTCGGATTCGACCCTACACCGGATTGTACCCGTCAGCAAACGCGGCGCACCCGCATCGCGTTGCCGGGCGCAAGTGCCGCGCCAGTTGCCCACGAAACACCCGCCACACCGGAAGCGGGGGGCGCCGATGCATCCCGACAGCCCAAGGCCCGTCCACGACGTACACCGATGCCCGCACAGCGCGATACCCGGCAAGACCGGGGCACGGGCGCGCAAAGACGGGAAGATGGTGCGGGTGAATGGCGTGGAAAATCGATATCAATCAATCTCATCCAAGTGCAGAGTTGAGTGTTACCTATATTTTTCAGTTTCTTAACGTTATCAGCCTTTTCCATACATTCCCAACTCATACGACAAGTAGAGGTGGATCAAAAAATGCCGGCACTGCACAGGCTGTCTGCGGTGAAGATCAAGACAGCCGCACCCGGCAAATACCCGGATGGAGGCGGGCAGTGGCTTCACAAGAGTGGGGACGGCGGCGCGCAATGGGTGCTGCGTGTGACGGTCTACGGCAGACAACGTGAAATGGGGCTTGGCAGGCTGGACGATGTATCCGTCAAGGCAGCCCGCACCCAGACCGCAAGGTGGCAAGCTGTGGCCCGAGAGGGCAAAGACCCAATCAAAGAGTGTGAGCGGGAACGCCGCGAGGCCGCAAAGCCCCTGAACACCCTTGCCAATATTGCCGCTGATGCGGCGTTGTTGTGCAACTCATGTCTGGGGCATGATGGCCCCCTTCCCCTTCGACGTCATGCCACGCGGACGGTCTCAGCGGTTCCGAGCGCCATGAAACGGTTGATGAGGGAGATGCTGATCTGGATTTCGGCGGTTTTCCGGTTCGGGTCTCTTGCGGCGATGCGCTCGCCGAACGCCTTGAGACAACGCATTTTCGCCTCGATCTGGCTTCGGACATGGTATCCGGCCCATCGATTCCAGAACGCCCTGCATTGGTGCCGAGTGGCACGAAGGGTTTCGTTTCGGGTGATTGCCGCCGGGCAGCCGTCGTTCCACGGCCGCCCGTTTTTGCGGATAGGGATGATCGGCGTGGCCTGACGGTCGATGATGGCGGCGTGGCAACGGCGCGTGTCATACGCCCAATCCATTGCCCGGCAGTCGATTGCAAGGCAATCTGCCGAAAGGGGGCGGTCACGGTGCCGATCTCTTCGGCCTCGGGGATCTGGTTGAGCAGTTCCGGCAAGGTAGGACTGTCACCATCCCTGCTGGGAGTGAATTCCACGGGCCGGATGTCAGACGTGGCGGCCTTGGCGTGCCCCTATCGGGTGGTCCGGTTTGATTTTTAGTGCATCGTGGGCCTGTGGTCCATTGGCACGATGCTTTCTGGCGCGGGCGGGCGATACCCCAGCGCGCTGTGCGGCCTGGCGGTGTTGTAGTGGATGCGCCATTGCTCGATCAGGATTTGGGCCTCCCTTAGGCTGTAGAAGATTTCGCCGTTGAGCAGCTCGTCGCGGAACCGGGCATTGAAGCTTTCGCAGTATCCGTTCTCCCAGGGCGATCCCGGC